>WGNA01000017.1 GCA_016124755.1 Bacteroidota bacterium
ACCGAAGTTCCAGATGTAATCAATAGTACCGGCAACCGGAGCAGTTGTGCAATTTAGGAATTGAACATCCTGACCTTCACAGGCATTACCAACTTTAAAGCAGGCTTCCGGTTTTGGAGAGATATCTACCGATTTTGAAAGTGTATAAACGAATTTTGGATAATCGTAATTCCATGCTTCAAGGGTAACATTGTATGTTCCGTATGTAGAGAACAGGTGAACCGGGTCAGAGATTGTTGAAGCACTGTCTTCGCCTGTGTTTGGATCGTTAAAATTCCAATGGTATTCAACCAGACCTTTAGATTGTTTGGTTCCATTGGTAAAGGCAATTACATCACCATCACAACCGGCACTTGCAGTCCATGCGACATCCGGAGTAACCGGTATATACACCCAACGACCAAACAGAGAGTCACAGCCGGTGTTATAATCGTATGCAGATAAACCTACAAAGACTATAGAATCAGCCAGTGATTTATCAGGATCAAAAGCAATCATGCCGGAAGAAGATCCTGAAGGTGAATTGTATTTGAATCCGCTGGTTACCGCGTTTCCGCCCGAAGTGAACAGGGTTGGTGTTAAATCCCAATCTGATCCGTATGTAGAACCCGGATACGCGCTTGGATTCATAATTTCATACTCGATCTCTTTTCCGGGAACGGTTACATCAGGATTGGTAAAGGTTCCGCCGGAAGCTCCCATTCTATAGTAACCCGGGAAGTTAGATCCTTCGGAAAGTTCAAAACTGTGCGGAGCCGGAGTAATGTTAATTGTTTTGGTGATCGTGTTGTTGGTGGTGTTATCATCACACAAGAGACCGACAGTAATCGTATTTTTTCCAGGTTCGTGGAATTCGGGAATACTTTCAAAAGTGTATGTAACTTTTCCATTCGCAGCTACAGAAGATATGGTTTCAATAACAGGATCACCTCCATTAATTGAATAATAAACCTTTACATCTTTAAGAGCAACGTTTACCCCATTTTGGAAATCGAATGTTACTTCTTCAGAATAACCTCCGCATTCATCGGTTGCACTAAAGGTAAAATTGGAAGCGCTGTGGTCAACGGTGAATTCATAAGCTCCTATGTCAGGACCACAAGTAGTTCGGGTTTTTTGCAGGAAATCATCTTTAGCATATCCCGGTTGTCCGTAATTGGCAATTGAAGGATTAGTCGGAGTAAGATCTCCGTTTGCCAGATTTTTGAAATTTGGATCAACTTCAATATTGGTATTGTTCCCAACATCATTATTAAACGCTGCCAAAGTGGTGTTTTGTGAACTGGTGTAATAGTAGTTGGTTGTGCTGTTCTTCACATAGAAATCATTGTTGTAGAAGTTCATTTCCTGGAAGTGGTAATATGCATAGATCACATAATTATAATACTGCGCATTTGCTGTCATCACCACAATGTTGTTTTTAACATTGATATCATTGAACGTGTAGTACATGTATAAATACAAACCGTAGTTGTAATAATCAACATCTTTGTTCAGCACGAATGTGTTATGACATACGTTAAGATTCGTTTGGGTGTATCCGCCCAGAATGGCGTAGTTGTAATAACCACCAGCATTATTGTAATATACGTTGTTTATTAACTCCCCTGTCATGTAATAGCAGTAGTAACCGTAAACACCATAATCGGCGGAGTTGTCATGAATGCTGTTTCTGGCGACGGTTGCATTCTGGCTGTAATAGGAATAAACTCCATAAACATAGTATCCTGCTTTATTACTCTTAATCTCATTGTCTTCACATACCAGATTAGTGGCATAGTATGGCATTATACCATAAACATAATAGCCTGCAGAGCAGTTGTAGAGCTGGTTGCCACTCATTTCAAAAGGAAGCGATCCGGTTCCCTGGCATCTGTATGAATATACATAAACATAATACGAGGCAGAGATGTCGTGTATCTTGTTGTTGCTTATGCGAATTTGGTCAGTAGTGGTATTACCGTAATAGCAATAAGTTACATAAGCATAAGAGGCACCATTTCTCCAAGTTGTGATCTCATTACCAACTATTTGATAACCATTTGCGTAGTACATGTAGAAACCGTAGTAGTAAATATTGCTGATATAATTGTTTGAGAAAACATTGTGTCCGGTTGTTCCGTAGTAGGAAGATGATCCGTATTCACAAACACCATAGTAAGGTCCTACCGACGAAGAGGTTCCCCCATTCCACATTTTGTTGCCATCAAAAGTGTTATGCTGACCGTGTTGACCTGCAGAATTACCGGAGGTACTTGCAGAGAAGATGATGTAACCGGTTGAATTGGAGGTTCCGGTGTATTTGGAAATAATCAACTCTGAGTTTTTAACGGTGTTGTAGTTCGCACCTTTCCAAAGGTGGATGCAACGAACTCCTGTTCCGGTTCCGGCAGCTTCAATCACCAAATCGTCAATGGTGAAATAATCTGCGCCATTGAATTCAATCGTTGAAGCATTCGTAGAGTTTGTCAGTTTCTCACCGTTTCCTTTTATGGTGATGGTGTTAGTAGCACTGGCACCGGAAACTGCATCAAATGTTACCCGCTCGCTATAGGGCCCCGAGCCGGAAACAACATTAACTGTAAGTGCGCCTGAAATTCCTTTACTCGACAATGCCGAAGTAAGATCCGCGAAAGACTTATAATTTGTCCCCGAGGTTGATGCTCCCGAATTAATGGTAACTGTGCCGCTCAGCTGAGCATTTGCAACCGTGCCTGTAATTAGCAGTGCGATTGACATCACAATGCCTTTTCGAAAGCCTGAAAGCCATTTTAAGTTGTAGTGTGTTCTCATAAAAACTTATATGTTATACCTGTTGCCTCGTTTAAGGGTTTGTAGAGGCGAATCAAAATTAGAAAATGATTCAATATGTACAACAAAACATTAATAAAATGATTTTGAATTGGCTTAATGTTGTACAAATATGGAATCCGTTGAAGTCCGGAGCGATTTTTATGCACTACATTTTTGCTGATCACATTTCATTTCCATCCGGAATCACTATGGAATTGATGCCGAAAGTTGATTTCAGAATTAGCCGGCACCAGAGTATCGGTGAGTTGTCTTAGATAAAATTCAGATTTCAAGTGAGCGATTTGGTCGTCGCTAATCGCAGAATCTGACTTTAGTAGCAGACCCTGGTTACCCTTTATAATCAAGTAGTTTTTCGTGCGATGACTGGATATCTGGATGATCTGATTCTGATCCTTACTTGAAATTTCATTCAACAGGAGGATGCTGAAAATAACTAATGCCAACCTTTGAACCCACAGAATCATCAGGCTGTTCTTTGAAATTATTATGATCAAAACTGTTAGTGTAAGAGATGAGAGAATGAACATATTAATAGAGTTAAGCCAGATCCCGTCTATCACAGAAAACGGGAGATGTTGGAGCAAATCGACTGACTGCCGGGTTACGAAGAGGTAGCTGTTAATTATTTCAGAAAGAACTTTAGACAAAAAAGGTGAGAATGAAAAAAGCAACAATGCAGTCGAACTGAACATCACTACTGTTATACATGGTACAACAATCAAATTCGCAGGAAGAAAATAAACCGGAAACTGATGAAAATAAAGAAGAGTCAACGGCATCAACATCAACTGGGCGCAGAGTGAAACGGCCAAAAGATCTGATATTGAAGAACGCAGAAATCCTTTGGTCGGAAAAAAGCGACGTATTCCATTATAGAAGATCAGAATCCCTGCTACTGCCAGAAAGGAAAACTGAAAACCTACTTCAAAAATTCTGAAAGGATCTATGATTAGAAGAATGAGACAACTTAAAAACAACGTGTTCAGAGAAACATTTTTGCGGTTCAGACTTTCGGCAATTGACATGAGTGAAAACATAAGTGCTGATCTGGAAACAGAAGATGAGAAACCGGTTAGTGCCGCGAACATCCATAAACCGGTGATTACGATAACTGGTTTGAGGATTCGTCTGATTTTTACAGAACGAAACAATAAAGCAATTCTGGAAAGTAGCAGAAATATGATTCCAAGGTGAAGGCCACTGATCGCCAACACGTGAATAGTACCGGTTTCCGCAAAATCATCTTTTACCGATTGATCGAGTTCACTTTTATCCCCGGTTAAAAGGGATTTTAGAATTGCCAGGTTCTTTTTATTTTCAATATTGGTTTCCAATACAGAATCAACATAGTTTTTAATGTGGTTCAGGATGTTTTGGAAATTTCCTGACTTTTGGTGACTGACCAACACCCACTGATCTCTTCTCAAATACACTTGTCGGAAAATATTATGTCCGGCCAGGTATGATCTATAATCGAAAGTTGACAGAAACCCGGACTCCGGTATACGGGTTACATCTCCTCTAATTAACAACTGATCGCCTGAGATCGGAAGATGATCCTGCCTTTTTAAATACAACAGAATGGTCTCTGATCTGCCCGTTAGAACATCTGCCTCGTACTTCACCCAACTTGCAGACATTTTCCCTGGTTTTCTGATTCTTACAACCAAATCTTTCTCAATCAGATTTGTTGCTGAACTGCTGTTATTGGTTAGCGTAAAGTTTGAGAATCCTGCTATAAAGAATAGTGAAACTGTTAAAAAACCTGCGGGAAGTCTCAGCCTGTAACGATGAGAGATCAGGTGAATAACTATCAGCAACAGAGCTGCAGTTGCCCATATAATTTGTAGGTCTGTTGCGAAATATTTTGCCGCCAGAATTCCGGCGATAAAAAAAAGACAAGGTCGGGCAAGAGGATAATTCCTCAGCCGGTTAGTTAGGTTCATTCCCCGAAATTAGGGAATCAGAGATATCGTCGTTGAATCAGGAGGTTTAATTCTTCCAAAAGCGGGTGTTCTGGATCCCATTTGTTACTAACCGCCAGATTATCCAGTAAAATCGCCTGTGCCTGATCGAAATTTCCGGCGTTGTCGAGTTGATCAATTGCTGAATTGTACTTCGAAGGATCATTTCCGAAAAGTTCATTCTGAATTTCGTATCGTTTTCCGATACTGATTCCTTTTTTAATGCTGTCGAGTCCTTGTTTCCTGAGTTTTTCGAAAACGTCGCCGGCCTTTTCCTTTTTAAGCGGATTGTTAGTTTGAGGAACCGATTTGGGTTCAGTTGGTGGAACCGGTTTTACTTCAGCTTTTTCCGGAAAAATCTCCTTTTCCTCAACCTTTTTTTCTTCCTTAACTTCAGGAACAACGGGTCGTTCCGGTACAGGATCGGGTTCTGATTCCGGATAGATTTCTTCTGGTTTTGGCTTTTCAACCGCAATTTCCATATCCGGAACAAAGCCGGGCTTTTTCATCACCGGCGTCAACGGATCCGGCTCAACGGGCTTGATCTCCGGTTCGGGTTTTTCGGGTTCTGTAATGTGAATGATTTCCGGAGTTTTTTCTTCGACTTCTGTTTTTAATGATTGTTCCAACGGCCGAACCGAGAGTGAATCGAGAAGCGTGTACAGTTCAACCAGATGACTTCTCATTTGTGCGAGATCTAAAGAAAAACTGCTTTCATTCAGCACCAACCGATTGTGATTGATCTCCATTAAACTCAGAATTTCACTAATCCTTTCGTGGATTTCCTGTTTTGTCATAACTATTAAACTGAACGCCAAAATTAAGAATTTGAACATGGTAACCCGCCAATGTTTCCAAGGCTTGTGCAATGAATTGAACAGCTTCAGATTGCAGAATTATCAACCTCAGGGTTTTAGTTCGACTTACATTTGCCCACATATCATGTTTACAGAACCGCATGTTGAACAAGGCTGGATTGAGGTGATCTGCGGATCCATGTTTTCCGGCAAAACCGAAGAATTAATCCGGAGAATTAAACGATCTAAAATAGCCGGACAAAAAGTTATTCTCTTCAAACCTTCCATTGATACCCGCTATCACGAAACCGAAATCGTATCACACGATTCAAATAGTGTGGAATCTATTCCGGTTTCCTCTTCGCTTGATATTTTAGACCGCATAACACATCAGGAAGTTGTGGCAATTGACGAGGCTCAGTTCTTTGATTCGGATTTGCCGGCAGTTTGTGTTAAACTGGCTGAACGGAGAATAAGAGTAATCGTCGCAGGATTGGATATGGATTTTAAAGGAAAACCATTTGGTCCGATGCCGGATTTAATGGCCATGGCTGAATACGTTACTAAGGTTCACGCGATCTGTATGAAATGCGGAAAACTCGCGGCTTTTACATTTAAAAAGATTCAGAACGACCAAACGGTTGAACTGGGTGAACGCGAATTATATGAAGCCCGCTGCCGGCCTTGTTTCGAGGAAGGTATGGCTATGATTAAAGAACAGTTAAAAATGGATCTGTAATCAGGATCGTGCTGCTCTTCTCCTTTTTCTCCATCGGCGGAACAACCAGATAATTCCGATAACGATCAGGATGCCGGGCCACATCGAAATTATTCCTATTATGAAATTCACTAATCCCTGCCAACCATTCGAAAGTGAGTTTTTAACCTTATTCCAGAAGCCGGGTTTTTCGATGGTGCCGTATTCAAGCAACTGATAAATTTCCAATTGAATCGTGCTGTACTGAATCTGATTTGCGAGGTAACGAACGCGTCCTTCGTGTGATTCAATTTCTTCCCGAACCACTCTCAGCTTTTCGCGAACATCCAGAATATCCTGAACTGTTTTGGCTTGTTTTAAAATTTCCAGATACTGTTGCTCCACTGCTTTCTTGGCAATAATGCGGGCCTCTAAATCCGCATATTCTTCACCTACATCCTGAACATGAATCTGTTTCCGGTCGATGTTTAAAAAGCCATGACCTTTAACCATATCATCAACAAAAGCGTCGAAATTTTTTTCCGGTATTCTGATGTTAAGTGAATTACCAAGGCGATAAGCTTCACGGGATTCAACTTCATCTCCGATGTATCCGTTAAATTTTTTGATGGCTTCCTTCACCACCTGAACATCCCGGGCATAATCATCCACCCGGATCGATAGCTCGCCCGTACGAATGAGTTTTTGTTGAGTCGGTAATTGTTCCGCATTCTGATCGCCTGAATAACCGGCATTTTTAAATGTACCAACTTTAACATCTCCTTCGGTTACGAAATTTCCATTAGCATTTTCAACATAATCATAGGCAGCACCACTCTCAGCAGCCTCTTCATACATGTTATTCCTGCTACAAGCACTCAGGATAACAGGTATCGAGATCAGAATTTTCCAGTTCATCATATTCCTTATTTTTAAGACTAATGAGCGTTTGGTTGTTAAGGTAAATATTTTAGTAAACCACACTTCGGTTCCAGCATAAATCCTCCGGAGGCAATTTTCGTCTCACTACATTAATGTCGTATAAAGTGTTGATCACATTGCTCAGCATTTTTTTGGAAATATAAACGTCTTGTTCCCATTCGGTTTGATTAAACCAGATGTGGGCTTCGTCGGGTGACAACTGATAATTCTCTGAAATCATTCTTTCCGCTTCCGGATCGAGCATAAAATGGCGGCAGGTTTTTCGGATGAGCCAGAGCATATTCCAGACTCTTTCGGGATTCTTCAGAAGAAAATCCTGTCGGGCGGCGATTACAAAACATGGCCAGGGCGTTACGGTTTCGGCAACTCTTTTCAGTACTCCCGATTTCACATACGGCATGGTTGTGAACTTTTCCCAGAGAAGAACATCCGCTTTCCCGGATTGCATGGCTTCAATTGAGCCTTTCAGATTTTCAGTAATGATGAATTGATCCGGGTGCAAATCAATCCCGTTCTGTTTGGCCCAAACGGAAGCCATTATGTGGGAACCACTTCCCAATCTGCTCACGGCAAATCGGAGATCGGCCGGACTCGATTCCGCATCAACTTTAGAATTAACCGCACTGTGAATACCCCAGATCAACGGTGACTTTACAAATTTCTGAACGATCAATGAGGGGTTACCGTTGAGGATGTCTGCAACAATTCCTTCCGTTAAAACAATAGCCAGATCCAATTCTCCATTTCGAAGCATTTGATTCATCGCACCGGTTCCACCATCCACATATTTCCATCTAATATCAATTCCGATATTGGAGAAGCTTTTATTCTGAATGGCAATTTTCCACGGATGATTAAAGTGTTCCGGAACACCTCCGATCGTAATCTGCATGTCCTTTTTATTCTATCGCAAATTAGGGAATCATCAAGAATATTTCAGGCAGTCAAGGACTCCGGGCTGAAAACGTTCGTATCATAAAATCATACAGATGCAGTTTGATTGAAATTAACAATATGTTGAAGATCGTCAACGTATTACCTTTGAAGTGCTCAAAGTAGCTGTGTGAATTGATGGTAGAAACGAAGTGGATAAAACTGCTGGTTTGCCTCGTTTTTCTCTCGATATCGAACTCTCTTTCAGCTCAGACCAGATCACCATTCCGGAAAAGTCTTTACGAGGTGAAATTTGGTGCGGGATGTTCGATGTTTTTGGGAGATTTGGGAGGTGGATCGAAATCCGGTTCCTGGGGATTGGGTGATTTGAACTTACGGAGTGTCAGACACAACACTTCCGTTGGATTAAAACTTAATTTATCAAATGCATTTTCGCTGAGGTTGGATGTGTTCAACGCCCGGCTTTATGCAAATGATGCTTATTCTAAAGACAGAAGCCGGCACAATCGCAATTTATCGTTTCGAACCAACCTCACAGAAGTTTCAACCACCGTCGAATTTTTTTCCATTCACATGAATTCAAACCGGATTAATAGTCGAACCGGTTCTGAGTTTTACACGTTTGCCGGTTTCGGATTAATATTTTTTAATCCACAGGCTGAGTACAACGGACTCTGGTATAATTTACAACCGCTGGGAACAGAAGGGGAAGGAATTGTTCCGGGTTACGATCCCTATAAACTCCGGTCTAAAGTAATTCCGTTTGGTTTTGGATATCGGGTAAACGTAGTTTCTTCTACCTATATCGGAATTGAATTTTCACTAAGAAAAACATTTACAGATTACATCGATGATGTGAGTGGTAAGTATGTCGATAAGGAGTTGATTCGGGAATCCCATGGGGATATTGCTGCAACTTTAAGCGACAGAACTTTAACAGGAAGTGCAGTACCGGGAACAAACCGGGGAAGTAATGCTACCAACGATAATTACTCGTTCGTTCAACTCACCATTGCACGGGGTTTCGGAGACAGATTGGCCCGTCATCATCTCTTCATTGTAAGATCTATCGGCGGAGTAAGAGTTGTTTGTCCGAAGTTTAAATGATAAATTTCTACTCTCCGTATCCGAACCTCTTTAATTGAAGATCGTCGTTTCTCCATTTGTCGCGGACTTTTACAAAAATTTCTAAATACACTTTGCAGTCAAGAAATTGTTCCAGTTCTTTTCTGGCTTCCGTACCGATTCGCTTTAAGCCCAATCCGCCTTTTCCAATTATGATCACTTTTTGAGAGTCGCGCTCCACATATATGATGGCAGAGATTTTTACTAATTCTTTTTTTTCCCGAAACTCATCAATTACTACTTCAACTGAATAAGGGATTTCCTGTTGATAATGAGTCAGAATTTTTTCCCGGATAATTTCTGCTGCAAAAAACCTTTCGGTTCTGTCGGTTAACTGATCTTCGGGATAAAATGCCGGATGTTCGGGGCAATGGGAAGCCAGTATGTCTTTTAACCCTTCCACATTAAATTTCAACAGCGCCGAAGTGGTTATGATATCCGCAAAATCCATTTCAGACGAAAAACGTTCAATCAGATTTTTCACGACTTCCTCATCAGATGAATCAATTTTATTTAGCACAAGCACAACCGGTACCTTACTCAAACGAAGCATTTCAAATACCTGATCGTTCAGTTCGTGATCTGTTACATCCACCAAAAGAATAACCACATCTGCGTCTTCCATGCTTTCGCGAACAGCATTCATCATTTGCTGCTGAAGTTTGTATGCAGGGTCAATTATTCCGGGTGTGTCGGAGAATACCATCTGGCAGTTGCCGTGGTTTACGATTCCGATAATTCTATGCCGGGTGGTTTGTGCTTTCGGATTGGTGATCGCGAGTTTTTGTCCTAATAGTGCATTCAACAAAGTTGATTTACCTGCATTGGGTTTCCCGATTATTGAAACAAAGCCCGCATGAGTGATCGCCGTCATGGTGGCAAATAAACAGAATAATGATCCCAAATATTGAATTAATCCGAACCACTTTGGTTTTATTTCCGGAGAATTGGATTGCAGATGGTTTAATAAGGCTGACTGTCAAAATAGATTTTGCCTTTTATTTTGCAATTGATGTCTGAGCAATTTGATTTTCCAGTCGGATTTAAAAACAGAATACGAGATCAGTTCGGTACCAAAGCAGATGATTTTCTGGATTCTCTTAATGAGGAACCTGCGATATCGGTACGTTTAAATCCGCGAAAAGCAATCTCTTTGTTTGAAAACACCCGGGAAATAAGTTGGACAAAATGGGGGAGGTTTTTGGAGCAACGACCGGTTTTCGCTTTGGATCCACTTTTTCATGCAGGGGCTTATTATGTTCAGGAATCTTCTTCCATGTTTTTGGAGGAAGCTTTTAATCAGCTCAGTTTGCCGGAAAATCCGACCGTTCTGGATCTTTGTGCAGCACCGGGAGGTAAGTCGACCCATTTGTTAAGTCTTATGAATGGAAAGGGTTTATTGATTTCTAATGAGGTTATAAAAACCCGGAATTCCATTTTGCGAGAAAATATAACCCGCTGGGGATTTGCAAATGTTTTGGTATCCCGCAATGAAGCACACGAATTTGCATCGACCGATTTTCAATTTGATTTAATTGTTGTTGATGCCCCGTGTTCTGGTGAAGGAATGTTTCGAAAAGACCCGCATTCCCGAACCGAATGGAGTGAAGACAATGTGAATCTTTGTTCGCTCCGGCAACAAAAAATCATTGCCGAAATCTGGCCTTCTGTCGCTCCCGGAGGATATTTGATCTACAGTACCTGTACTTTTAATCCGGCGGAAAACGAAGCTCAAATCAACCGTTTGATTTCGGAAGGAGGAGCCGTAAATATTGAATTAAAAAATATAAACCCTAAGATACAGGAGACCAGACCCGGATATGCTTTTTATCCAATGAATACTCCGGGCGAAGGGTTTTATATTTCTGTTTTACAAAAACCGGATGGCGAACGTAAAAAATTGAAACTACCCAAAAAGAATATCCCGGAAATTATTAAATACCCGGATATTTTTAAATTAATAAGCGGCACTTTTTCAATTATTAAAACCGGAGAAGAATTGTGTGCGATTCCGGAAGCTTTCGCAGAGCCGATACATTATCTTAAACAGAAACTAAACATTACGCGAACCGGCTTGCCTATCGGGACTGATATTCGCGGCAAACTTCAGTATTCACATGATCTTGCCATGAGTGTTGATCTGATCAGTTCTTATTTTAAAACACAGGAAGTAGAATTAGAAACAGCATTAGAGTTTCTTAGAAAAAATACGGTTGATATTCCGGTTGGTAAGGATAAATGGCTTTTACTAACGTACAAAAACATTCCGTTGGGTTGGTTAAAGAATGCCGGAAACCGTTGGAATAATTATTTCCCGACTGCATGGAGATTGCGGATGCAGGATTAGATTTAAATTCCGAAGCATCACAATTTTTCGATTGCGAAATCTGAATTGCCTGAGGTGATCTCTTTTAAGGGAAGTTGAATCCTCAATTATTTCATTTCGGTTATTGCCAATAATTCACGCCAAATCGGATGCTTTATTATGCCCAAAATCACAATGAAGACACTCAGGATGGCCTATGAAATGGCGCACATAAACTTATGATCATTTGCAGTCAATTTGCGTAAAAGAATCATAAAGTCATTCTGATAAAATTTAATAAAGGGCTTTTGAAGATAATTACATCCATTTCATTAATCCGGAAAAACCGTTTGAAACCATGCAGAACAATGATTGGCAAAATTACATATCAAAGCAATGGCCAATTGCAAAAGATGAACAAGACGCTTTACTTAAAATTACCACATTGGAAATTTGGACTAAAATAAACGAAGGCAGAACTAAAATCATTGAGATTCATGAGATTATTGATTTCATGGTTTCTTCGGGATATACCAATCAGATAATCAATGATAAAAATTACTGGTGGGTAGGAGATAGTGAGTTTTGAAAATAGGTTTGTTCGACCGAAACTTATTTGTATTTAATTATCGGTTATTTTTAGAAAAGGCGAGATCATCATAAAATAGACTCGCCAATAGAATAATAGATCCGAGAAACAGCGTATTAAGTCCGAGGTGAAGTTGGCTGTACAAATAACCACTGATCAAACCGCCTGAGAAGAAGAAAGAAATAATATAAATACGCAATTTTATATTAGCTAAAATGTGCTCTCTGCTTGAATGGAGTTTTGGAAAAAATAATTGGGAAAGATCGATACCCAGATCGGTGAACAATCCGGTAAGATGTGTGGTACGAACCACTGCGTCTGATATTTTGGTAACAAAGGAATTCTGAAGACCCATTGCCAGTAATAATGCACAAACCGCCACATCCGGATATTCGGATAAGTGAAAATTACTAATAACAGCGGTCGTTGTCAATATCAGAAATTCCAGAATGGTTGGCAAAACGTATATGTTTAATCTTTGGTTGTCTGTAAACTTTTCGATAAGAAAGCCGGAAAGAAATGAACCCGTTAGAAAGGAAAAGATATAGAAAAGATAAACAGAACCCTTCCATAAATCGCCATTAGCAATACCATTAATAAATAAAGCAAAGTGACCGGTAACATTCGTAGTAAGTTCAGTAAAGGCAAAAAATCCGGTGATATTTACAATTCCCGCAACGAATGATAAAACAGAAGCAAGTTGCAGATTGTGTTTATAGGTTCTGGTCTTTCCCTGATGGCGAAACATGAGAAAACAAATTATTTGATACGCTCAAAGTTCGGTTCAATATGAATAAGAGCATCGCTTAGATTGGGCAATACAGACAACAAATGATCTTTTAGCTGATGGGCAATTTCATGTCCTTCAAATACTGAAGCATTGCCATCAACAATCACATGTAGATCCACGAGGTAGGTCATTCCGGTTTTTCGTGCTAGGCACTTTTCAATACCGATCACACCGTTCACTTCCTCAGAAGCCTGGATTACTTCATTGCAAAAATCCTCGTGTAAGTGTTCATCCATTATTTCGCCCAGAGCCGGCCTCAGAATCTGGTAGCTGTTGTAAAGAATAAAGATGGAAGCCAATAGCGCCGCCCAATCGTCTGCCGATTCATAACCTTTTCCCATCAGAACAGCTATGGCAATTCCGATGAAGGCGAGTAAAGAAGTGATGGCATCGCTCCGATGATGCCAGGCATCGGCGGTTAAAGAAGTACTTTTCGTTTGTTTACTTTTTTGGATCACCACACGGTATGAAAGCTCTTTCCAAAGAATGATAACTCCCAAAAGTAAGAGTGTCCAGACTTCGGGCGCATCATGAGGTGTTCTTATGTTTTCGATGCTTTGGTAGGCAATAATGGTAGCGGAAGTAATAAGAATGGCCACGACACCAAAGGTTATCAATGGCTCAATTTTACCATGGCCATACGGATGGTTTTCATCAGCCGGACGCTTGGCGTATTTGAGTCCGAACAAAACCAAAAGGGAAGAAAAAATATCCGTTGTAGATTCAATTGCATCGGCGATCAGGGCATACGAATTTCCCAAAATACCACCGATGCCTTTGCAAAGTGCCAAACAGGAATTCCCGATTATGCTGAAATAAACGGTCCGGATTGCTATTTTTTGGTTTGAACTCAACAGTGATTTCGGTATTATTTAATTTGCCTGCAACCTTTCCAACCTCCCTTTTCTTTTCACGATGTTTTTGTAGTCCCACTGAATTTCAATGGATTTTTGAATCCAGCGTTTCAGGTCGTCCGGATTAATCTCAGAAGCAGAGTTATAAAAAATTGAAGCGTCCTTGAATTTGGCCCCCCGGATGTTTAATTGATCTTCATCGAAATCGGCGCCGCTCCAAAACATAAGCCGAATACCTTTTTTCTGTTTGCTGTAGCCAACAATCGGGTTTTCGCTCAGAAACCAAACCGGGTGTGCATGCCAGATTTTGTTTTCCGAATTACTCAATTCCCGACTTATAATGTTTGCCAACGCATCGCATATTTCTTTATCACTGCTGTTTTGTTGTTCGTTGTACGCCTGAATTTCCGGATTCATGAAATGAGACTTGGTGGTCAAAGGTATCGGGCAGGGGAGGATTTTTCAAATGGAATTGAAGGAGGAGATAATGATTTTGTACTTCTGAATAAGACTTTCTCAAACATATTCATAGAATAGTGGCATTAGGGAGATTGATCTTAAAGGAGGATTATCCCGTCAAAATCAATCCACCACAATCAACGACCGGATAAATCTTCTACCACCGGCAGATTTGAGTTGCTTTTCTCGGTTCAATGCTTCTGCTTTTGATTGGAATTCTTCGGTGTGAATCACTGTCCACGGACGAAATTTTAAGGTAAATCCTTTTTTACCCAAT
>WGNA01000015.1 GCA_016124755.1 Bacteroidota bacterium
CAGAGCAATATTCATCTGATCGGTATTGCCGGAGTTTTTCAGGGTAACGATCACGGGAGCTCCGGCATGAGCAGCCCCGCAGAGGGTATCCGAAGCAACGGAAACCACATTGATATCGGGCAGCAGTTCATTGGCTCCGATTGAAGGTGGGTTAAGACGGGTTTCACCATCGATGTCGTCGGTTAAGCCTAGATTGGTTCCGGCCATATACAAACCGATATTGTTCGCGTGAAGATCTGATGTGGAGGTGTAATACGGATCGAAGTCGTGAGAGTGTCCGCCAAAACCGGTTGAAGATTGATAGAAACTTAAGTCGGAGAACACACCTGTATTGGATGTTCCGGCTAAATAATCTGCATCGAAGTTATTGTAATCTTCATTTATTCCGGTACTGGAGAAGGATCCGTTGATGTATAAACCAACCGAACCTGAAGGTGACGATCGGAAGATGTTATTCTGGAAATCAACATTTTCATAAATGGTGGAACTGATGTATGTATAACATGCCATTCCTCCGGTGCTCAATGACGGACCTCCGTCATTATTTAGATTGTTATAGTAAACCCCTGTGTACGGAGAGTTATATAAATACAGCGTATTGCAGGTTGGTGTTGATCTGGATTCTTCCACCGCCAACATGTTGTTGTAAATCAAATTCGGAGAAGAAAGCGACGCACGATCGTACTGCATAATGATGGCGTAATTGGTCGATGAACCACCGCCGACATTAATTCGGTTTGAATGCACAACTACACCAGAATCAGAGTAGTTCATCAATATGCCATAGACAGTGGCAATGCCTGCAGAAGCAGGAGAAATCATGTTTATGGTGTTACCGGTAAAGGATGCATTTTTAGAGTAATAAATATACGAACCATACATGGTCGAATACCCCGAATTGTAACGAATTGTATTATTAGAAATGGAAACAGAATCTCCGTAATAATTGTAAATCCCCATGTAATACATGTCGTTTAATGTGTTGCCGGATATGGCATTTCCAACGTTT
Source organism: Bacteroidota bacterium (assembly GCA_016124755.1). GTDB lineage: Bacteria > Bacteroidota > Bacteroidia > NS11-12g > UBA9320 > WGNA01. The sequence continues at coordinate 1,010 of WGNA01000015.1, forward strand.
GGCATTGCTGAAGAACCATACAGATAAATTCCATAACCACCATTGAGAAGTGTGTTATTCTTAATGGTTATGTGATTTGAAACCGCATCCGTATAAAAACGGATCAATGCAGAATAATTGGAAGTAGTGGTGGTAGACAAACCGATTAGTTTGCAACTATCAATTGTGATGTACTCAACAAGGCCTCCACTATTAATAAGCAGGCTTGTATACGTTACGTTACTTCCGGTATTCTGAAGGGTTAATCCTTTCAGGGTGATATGGCTTGAACCATTAAATTTAAATACAAAATTATCTGCGGTCGAAACATTTGCATGCTGCAGAACAACAGGTGAAGTATTCGAAGGATCCGGCATTATGCTAACCATTGCGGATGGGCCTGTTCCGTTGATATTATTTACAACATAATTTCCAATGTAGGTTCCCTGACGTATGTACAGCGCGACATCACCGCAAATACCGATATTTTCTAAATCGCGAAGCGCATCTCCAAGGGTTGCGTAATCCGGACTTGTTCCTCCAACTGTGAATGTGCCGGCAAGACCCGGACTTATTATTCTTGATGAAGTATCGTTACCGGTTCTCAAATCTGTAACACTGTTGGGACTGGTGGTCCATACAACAATATTTGCCGATGATGCAGAACTGGTAAAGGTTCCGATAACCACATCTGTACTCGAACCGGAAGCAATGTTTCCGGAGAAGTTATATGCCGTTTGGGCTGTTCCGTTTACCGACCAGTTGATTGTAGCCGAATACAGTGTGGCCTCTCCGGTATTTTTAATGGTAACTTTTACTTCGTTCGACGAGCACAAAGTAGACGGACTCAGTATCGCTGAAATTCCCGCATCATCATCAATTGCAGTGTATTCATCTGCACCAATTGAAGGATAAGGATTTCTGCGTGTTTCGCCATCAATGTCTGTTGTTACTACAGAAACGTATGAACCTGCAGAATCCAAAGTGCTGGTAATACAATGCAGATCATTGTATGCATAAAATTTCGGGTCGAAGTTTACAGAGTTAGATTCGAGTCCGGTTGCAGATGTAAAACCTGCAATGTTGTTATAAGTGTTTCCATTGTACGAGTCGTACAAATAATAAGTTCCGGAAACACTTGCATAAAGATCATTATAATCGGAAGTGATGTAATTGGAAGGATTGTAAACATAAAGCGCATATCCCTGCTTGGTTACGAAAATGTTGTTCTTCACATCATTGTTAGAATAACTGGAGGAAGAATAATAGAAATAACCTGCGTAACCGGAAGTGCTGGTGATGTTCACCGAATTGTGGTAGAATCGCTGATAAGACGAGTAATTAGAATATATACCGTAACCGGTTGATGTATTTCCGATTTGAATAAAGTTGTTGGCTATGAGTGAAGGAGCGGAAGAGCTTCCGTAATTATAATATTGATAGATTCCATATCCGCCGTTGATATCGTGAATGCGATTGGAAGTAATAGTCAAACCATTATAGCCATAGTAAGTGTAAATATTATATGGTGAAGAGGTGTAACTGTTAGAAGTCGTGAGATCGTTGCCACTTACAATTGCACCGTCGGTATAATACAGGTACATGCCATAATAGGCATAATCCTTAATTCGATTGTTCTTTATTACCCAACCCGATTGCAACGCGGAAGAGCTGTATCCGTAACAGTAAATTGCCATACTTCCATTGATCAGATCGTTGTTGTCGATGGTGATGTTGTTACTGATATTCGTGTTACCGGTGTTGTCAAAAATCAAAGCCATCAGGTTTGATGAGGTTGAAGCAAGTGCCGATTCAATCCGGTTATTTTTAATTGTTATTGCACTGTTCGAATTGATGAATTCAATTACCCGTCCGTTGGTGGCATCTTTCGATATCAGATTTAAACCATCCAGAATGTAATTCGAGGCATTGTCGAAACGAATAACATAATTGTCGATACTTCCGGTTGCAGAATATTGAATTACCGGTTTTGCAGATGAACCGGAGTTGGCTTTAAACGTAACGGTGTTGGTTGAGGACATTCCGGATACGTTGTTCAGAACTACGTTGCCATCGTAGGTGCCGGGATTGATATTAATAACCACCGGACCGGAAACACCGGCACAATTGAGCCCATCAACTGCAGACTTGAAATCTGGGAAGTTAGCACCCGATCCTCCAACCGTATATGATCCGCTCATTGGTAAACCGAAACTGGCAGATGCTGTGTCGTTCTGAATTATATCGTCTGAAGAAGTGTTTGGAGCGGATGTCCAGACCCGGATCTGATTGCAACCTTGAGTGTGATTAAAAGTCGTGCTAAAGGAATAAGTTCCTTCGGAGCAGGTACTGAGTGAAGAGGAAGGTGTGTACGTTTCGGTAACTACAGATGAACTACCCACCTGATAATGTACCTTAACCGTGCTCAGAGAAGCACTTCCGAAATTTTTAACTTTTACCTGAACAGTCTGGGTTCCGGTTGAAACCACTCCGTTCGGTGAGGTAACCTCAGAAATACCTGCATCGTTGGTCCCGGTTGGAACTTCATCGGCACCAATTTGTGGAGATGAAGAATTTCTCGTATCGCCATCGATATCTGTTGTTACGCCTACCGAGGCACCTTTGGGAGCACACGCGTCGCTGAGGTGGAAATCGGTACTGCTTTTAAAACCTGAAGCCTGATTATATGAATGTGTGTCAAATGAACTCAGTGAATTAAGATTCGATGATGTCACGGTTGTTCCACCCTGATAAACCAGTGAACTGCTGGAGGCATTGTAATAAATATTGTAGTCCGAAATATTATTAGATCCGTTTGCGCCGTATGTTGGGTTATACCAGCAATAACTTGCTCCTCCATTCATGTGGAAGATGTTGTTGCGCATATCAAAATTGTTGAAGTAATACGAGTAGATACCGTACGACACAGAATTCTCAGTATAGATGGTATTGTGGTAAACCTTCCAGTTCGTATTTGGATAAGAAGAGCTACCGTACCAGTAAATTCCATAGGTGGAGTTACGTGAATAAATTATGTTATTAATGAATTTACCCGGGTCGGATGATGGGTTTTCGGCATAATACAAATACACATAACCAATAGAGTTTAATGTGTTATTCATAATGGTGTGAGGGCCGTCTACAAAACCACTTATCGGGCATGACTGGTAGTATGCAATAGCACTTGAAGTATTGCGACCGAAGTTTACCGTGTTGTTTACGAAATAATTTCTGGCCGCGTAATACTGGTAGATCCCATAATAATAGTAATCCGAAATCGTAGAATTTTTAACTGTAATTTCTTCCTGTATATACGAGGAGCTTCCGTAACCTACTATCCCGAAATAACCTCCTGAAACCAGACAACTATCAACTGTAGCCCCTTTTACTGTTGTGGTAGGTGTAGAATAACTGGTTCCGTTTCCTCCAACAACCACAGAATTAATACTGGAAGAAGTGGTTGTTGTACTCGATTGAATTCTGCAATTACTTATACTGTTGTAGTCGCCCGACAGGAAGTTAACTGCCCATCCGTAACTGGTTCCTTTCGCTTCAATGGTCATGTCCCGGAATTCTACATACGAACAACCATTGAAAGTGAGAGTGGCGTATGAAGATGAAGATGATGTCTGGTTGTAGGTGAGCAAAGTCTTGTCTTTACCCATCCCTTTTATCACCAAACGATTTGAGGAACTGGTTCCGCTAAAGGAATTTATTACCCATTGGGCATTGAATGTATCAGCCGGTAACTGGAGGATAGTTGTTCCGCCAAGTCCTGAGCAGTTAATTACATCAATCGCATCCTGAATGGTGTTGAAATCAGCACCGGAACCTCCTACTGTGTATGTTCCACTTAACCCGATTCCGAATGAGGAACTCATCGTATCGTTTTGTGTATTCCCGTCTGCGGAAGAATTTGGTTCACTGGTCCACACCCGAATGGATTTACATCCGGAGGTAAAGTTGAATGTGGTGGTGAACGTAATCGTATCGGTTGTACAAGTTGCGACAGAAGACGATGGAGTGTAACTTTCCGTAACAACAGATGAACCGGCTACCTGATAGTTAATCTTCACACTTCCCAGGCTGTTACTTCCCAGATTTTTAATTACCGCTTTTACTGTTTGTGCTCCTGAAGTTGTGGCACCGTTCGGTGAAAGAATTTCTACAAGTCCGACATCATTAGCACCGGATGGAACTTCATCGGCACCCAGCAACGGTGGATTATTACGCGAATCTCCGTCAACATCCGTGGTTACGCCGACATTGGTGCCGCGGTTTGAGCAGGCGTCTGATAAATGGTAATCGCCTGAGCCAATAAAGGGTGATGTTGCAGAAATAGAATGCGTGTCATAACCCGACATTGAAGTCAGGTTTGATGTAGTTACCGTCGTACCAGCCTGATAACAGAGATTCGATCCTCCGTTGTTGTAGAAATTATTGTAGTCGCTAAGGTTGTTGGAACCGTTTGCGGCATAGGTTGAATTGTACCAGCAATACGATCCGCCACTGTTCAGATTAATGATGTTATTTCTAAAATCGAAATTGTTGGTATAGTACATATACAAGCCATAGGAAACACTGTTCTCACAAACTATGGTGTTGTTGTAAATATCCCAATTCTGATTCGGGTAGGATGAACTTCCATACCAGTAAATGGCATACGAACTACTCTTGGATGTAACGATATTATTGATGAATTGCCCGTGATTCGTCGATGGGTTGTCGGCATAATACAGATACATATACCCATTGTTTCTCAGAATATTTCCTGTGATATAATGCGGCCCGTCGGTTAATCCGGATACCGGACATGATTGATAATAGGCGATTCCTGAGGAAGTGTTTCGTCCGTATTCTGTCCGGTTATTCGTATAAGAAATATGCTGACAGTAATAGTGATAAATGCCGTAATAGTAATAATCGGAGAACGAGCAACTATTTGTGAAAACAGAATCGTGTGGAGCGGTGCTGCTTCCATAGGCAACAATCCCAAAATATCCTCCAATGATTTCGCAACTGTCAATAAAGGTTGCCGTTACTTGTCCGCCGGCGGAATATGATGTGCCACCAACTCCTCCAATCACTACCGGATTGTTTACCGATGAAGTAGTGGAAGAGCTTGACATCACTTTGCAATTGCTTATGGTGTTGTGATGACCCGAACGGAAGTTGACCGACCATCCGTAAGTTGATCCCGCAGCTTCAATCGTCATTTCCCGGAATTCTACATACGAGCAGCCATCGAAAGCCAGTGTTGCATAGTCTGCCGTGGAAGAAGATTGGCTGAAGGTCAGTTTTGTTGAACTAATACCCGCACCTTTAAAGATGATTGTATTGGAAGGTGATGTGCCAAGAATGTTCGGTATGTTAACCTGTCCGGAGTAGGTTCCTGAAGCAATTTTGAAAATCACAGGTCCGGAAACTCCTCCGCATGACAAATCGGATAATGCTGCATCAATTGAAGCATAATCGGCACCGCTTCCGCCGATGGTGAACGTACCGGATTTGCCGAGTCCGATCTGCGTACTCAACGTGTCGTTTGAGCTGATCGGATCTGATGAGCTGTTGGGAGAACTGGTCCATGTTTTAACATTAACACAACCGGAGGTAAGGGTAAATCCTGTTGTTAAAGTGAAAGTGTCAACATCGCAGGGAGAGATCGGATTGGTTAAAGTAAGGTTTTCATTAACCGGTGTGGCTGAAGCAACCTGATAATTGGCTTCAAGAGACGAAATGTTGTTGCCACCGTAATTCTTTATAGCTAAGGTGACAGTTTGAGTACCTGCCGTAATCGGTGCAACTGGAGACAGTATTTCAAATACCCCGGCATCATTGTTTCCGGAGGCCGCTTCGTACGCACCCATGTCTGGCGGAGAATTTCTGGTATTTCCTTCAATGTCTGTTGAAACTCCGACTGAGGTTCCGTTTACGCAACCATCGGTGATAGACAAATCTTTTAGTGTAGTCCAACCTTGTGATGCACTCACAGAATTGGAACCGGCTCCGGAGGCAGCATACGGTGCGGTACTTCCGCTCCAGTTGTAATAATTGTTGTAATCAATTGTATTTCCTGTTGAGCTGGAAAAGTATATCGGGTAGTTTCCGCTTGAAATGAAGACATTATTTTTTACGTCGTTGTATGATCCTGAATTATACAAACTCGCATAGGTAGATGATGCAGATGTGTATGTTGAAGCAAATGAATTGTGATAAATATTCCAGTTACTGCAACTCGACATGTAACACACATAAGGTGTGCTGTAGGTCTGATCACCCAGAATCACATTGTTATACATTTCATTCCGTCCCAAGGTTGAACTATAGCCGTTACTTGAAACGACATACAGCGCCCTCGATCCATTTTTGGCGAACATGTTTCCGCTAATCCTTGCCTTAGTTGTTGAGGATGAAGCGTCCATGTAATATATATAGCATGAATAGACGGTTCCGGTGGATGTTCCGCCTTCGAAATAGTTGTTCAGGATGCTTCCATTGTGGGAATAATAGAAGTACAATCCCATGTAATAATAGTTGGTAATTGAACTATTCGATAAAGTAAAGTTTACGCTTCTCGTTGAACTTCCTCCATAAACCTCAACACAATAATATCCGCCCTGAATATCACAACTGTCGATGGTAAGGTTGGTTGGTTTGTTATTGTAAGAGTACATCGCACTGTAAGCTGAAGAAGTTGACGAGCTGGTTGTGATCTTACAATTTCTGAAGGAACAATTATCTGAAGGGTCAGAAGTATTCACCATCTGAACGGTTCTGCCTCCTGTTCCGGCAATCGTCATATCGCGAAACGTAACCCTGTCGCAACCATCCAGAATAATAGTTCCGGAACCCGAATACGTAATGGTGGTGCTGGAGATGCCGGCACCTTTAAAAACTACATCATACGTTGAACCTCCCGTGTACGAAGAAATCGTGATGTTGTTGCTAAAGGACGTGGCGGCAACGTTGAAAATTACATTGCCATTTACTCCATTTGAGTTCAGTGAGGATACCGCTGCTGTGAACGATGTGAAGTTTGTTCCGCCTGATCCGGATGGATCGATGGTGTACGTTCCACTGAGCTGAGCATAGATTTTCGCCGGATTGAAGAACAAGCCAAGGGCAAAAAAAAGGCACCAAAATACCCGTGCCTTACATTGGGTAATGAAGGATAGTTTCATACAAGAAGATTTCGAATTGTGCTGCTTAAAAAAACGCTACCTATTTTCTCGCGTTTACCCAAAGTTAAATGCTAAGTTTTGAGATATGCAAGAATTTGATGACGCAATCTTGAATCTTAAGTGACTGATGTTTAGAGGGGTGTGAAGGGAGTGGGAATACTTTTAAGTCCTTTTGTTACAATTAAAAATTATTTGGTTTGATAGAAATGCCACAGAAAATCTCCAATATGATTTCAAAATCCAATTAATATTTTAAAAATGGGAAATGAAAAAATTTTGCAAAAACTTTTAATAATGACAGGATTTATTTGAGAAATGCGATGCAGTTCATGTTTAATGATGTTTAACCGGATGCATGAAAAAGGATAAATTGATCATAGAAGCATTTGAATTTCCATGAGACCTCTTTCAAATTATTATACTTTTGGCCATGCATTGGATCGACTGGCTCGTCCTGATTTTAACATTAGCCGGAATCACGCTTTATGGTATCTGGAAGACAAAAGGATCCAACAGTGCGGATGATTATTTACGAGGAAATCAACAAACTCCCTGGTGGGTAATCGGTCTGTCTATAATGGCAACGCAGGCAAGTGCCATTACATTTATTTCAACCCCCGGAATGGGTTACGAGTCGGGGTTGGGTTTCGTTCAGTTTTACTTTGGCTTGCCGATCGCAATGGTAATAATTGCCGTCGCGTTTGTGCCGGTTTATCACAGGTTAAAGGTCGTTACTGCTTTTGAATTTCTGGAAAACCGTTTCGATCTGAAAACACGCTTACTCACTGCGTTTTTGTTCCTGCTTCAACGAGGCCTTGCCGCCGGTATCACCATTTATGCCCCGTCCATCATCCTGTCTAAAATTCTGGGAATCCCGCTTTACGTCAACATACTGATTATCGGAATTCTTGTGATTTTATATACTGTATCAGGAGGTACGGAGGCGGTGACTCAAACCCATAAACAGCAGATGGCCGTGATCTTTATCGGACTCTTTGTTGCGATGATCTGGATTTTAAAGCTGCTGTTAGAAGATACCAGTGTGCATCAAATATTTCAATTGGCCCGCTGGCAAAATAAGTTGAATGTAGTTGATACACGATTCAGACTCGATACGAAATACAACCTTTGGTCGGGACTAATTGCCGGAACATTTTTGATGCTTTCGTATTTCGGAACAGATCAGAGTCAGGTGCAGCGATATCTTTCCGGTAAATCATTAAAAGAAATACGCACCGGTCTTTATTTTAATGCTGTTCTAAAAATACCCATGCAGCTATTTATATTATTTCTTGGTGTATTGGTTTTTATCTTTTATCAGTTCAACCAACCACCGGTTCACTTCGATCAGTTGGCGATTCAACATTTGGAAAAAAGTGAATTTAACGATCAATTTCAAAAATTAAAACAATCGAAAACGGAAGTTTTTAACGCAAGAAAAGAGATACTTAATTCGTCAGATGAGTCCTCTGAATCGGAATTAAACCAATTAAATAAAAAGGAGCTTGAACTCAACAGGGAAATTGAAGATCTGTTGGAGAAAAGCAAATATCAATCACCAGTTAAAAAACAATCGGATTATGTTTTTATCACATTTGTTTTGAATTATTGGCCCGTTGGTTTAATCGGGTTATTAATGGCTGTAATTTTTTCTGCAGCCATGTCTTCCACCGCCGCAGAACTAAATGCTTTAGGCACCACTTCATTAGTTGATTTTCATCAAAGGCTCGGAGGTAAGAGTAGCATTTCCGCCGGTAGGTGGTACACAGCAATCTGGGGAATTATTGCTATTGTATTTGCCTTAATTGCTCAATTCATGAACAATCTTGTCGAGGCCGTAAATGTTCTCGGATCCCTTTTTTACGGAACCGTTCTCGGTATATTTCTCGTCGCCCTTTATTTCAAAAACATTAAAGGAACTCCGGTTGTTTGGGGTGCTTTTGTGGGAGAATTAACGGTTTTAATTTTATTCTTTTTTGATAAGCAAATTGTGGAATTAACCGGAATACGAATTGAGTTTTTATGGTATAATCTTATTGGTTGCCTTCTGGTAATCGGGGTGTCTCTTCTGATTCAGAAGCTGTTTTATTCCAGGGTACAATTGCGTTAATCTGAAATCGAATATATTTAGATTTAATTCCCTTCTCCTGCCACATGTTTTCATAGAAGGTTTTAATGTTCAATTCTTTAGGTCGCTCGTCCCAATTGTAAATATCATTATTGCTAATGAGTAATTGTAGATCTGAATATTCTGCAATGGTTTCCAACGTGAATTGGTAAAGCAAATCACTGTCGGTTTTTAGATTTATTATAATGGGTTTTCCGGCTAATGAAAAATAGCGATTGAGGAACATCGGATGGGTGAGTCGCTTTTTTGCTTTCCCTTCGCGTGGTTGGGGATCCGGAAATGTGATCCAGATTTCGTTCACTTCTCCCGGTTCAAAATAATCGTTGATCCGCGCAATCTGGCAACGCAGAAAAGCAACATTTTTCATTTCATTTTCAAGAGCCGTCGTTGCTCCTCTCCAGATTCGATTGCCTTTTATATCAACTCCAACATAATTGCGATCCGGATATAAACCGGCAAGTCCGATGGTGTATTCGCCTTTTCCGCAAGCCAGTTCTAAAACAAGGGGTTGCTTTTTCTCAAAGGCTGTTTCCCATTTTCCTTTCGGTGCCTGCCCGTGCTCAAATACATTCGGGTATGACGTGATCGCCGCAAACTTTTCCAGTTTTTTCTTCTTTCCCATTCCGCTAAAAGCCTGCGAAAATATAAATACAGTTTCTGTATTCTTTAATCCGAAATGGTATAGGTAATCTGAAGAGTGGCCTGATCATCCGCATCAACATCGCCAATGTTGTCTATTTCCAGATGGTAGATTAACCGGTGCCCCTTTCCATTTCCTTTATCGGTGTATCCAGTGCGTATGTTTTCAATAATTTTCTGATCAGATGAGGTAAGCGTTATCCAGCCAATGGATGTTCCAACGTTTCCATTCCCGTTTCCGTTATTGGGCGCTGCTTTCACACTCAATGTAAATCCACCCGGAAGATTTCCCGATGAAATACTCACATACACGTCTTTTTTAGGTTTGGAAGTTCCGACAACAGAAGAATAATTTAACCAAAGTGTACTGTCGAACTGGTTGCCGCCTTCAAACCCGAGTCCGGCTTCTGTTGGTCCGGTGAGGCCAAAATAAACCGTTGTCCCGGAGACACCTTGCACCGAAATAAGTGCAACCTCTGGAATTGTTACCGAAGTATTGTGTTGAGCGGTCGTGTTAGAAGAATTGAAAATAAACAGAAATAGCGCAAACGAATACAGGCGACTTGCCCGTCGAAATGAATGTAGTAACACAGTAGTAGTAATTTAGCGGATCAAATGTAATTTCATTCTGGGAAGAAATCAAACCGTCCGATAAAATTCTTAAACAGATTAAAACATTATCTGCTCACAGGCACCGATCGACGATGTTAAATTTGAAACATGATCTCGAATATTCCTTTGGCTGAAAGGGTAAGACCAAAAAATATTGATGAATACATCGGGCAGGAACATATAATCGGGGAGGGCACACCACTTCGTATTTCGATGCAACGGGGATTACTTCCGTCGATGATTCTCTGGGGACCTCCGGGTGTTGGTAAAACAACGTTAGCAGGTGTGTTTGCCTCCACACTTGATCGTCCGTTTTATGTTTTAAGTGCAACTGAATCCGGAGTGAAACAGGTGCGTGAAGTGATCGAAAAAGCGGAGCGTCATTCTTTCATGGGCCAGCCTTCTGCCATTTTATTTATTGATGAAATTCACCGGTTCAACAAATCGCAACAAGACAGCCTGTTAAAAGCAGTAGAAAAAGGAATCATTACATTGATCGGTGCAACAACCGAAAATCCTTCTTTCGAAGTGAATACCGCTTTGCTGTCGAGATGCGAGGTTTATGTATTGAATCAACTCGGCGCAGATGATTTATTAAAAATTCTGGATCAGGCGATTCATAAGGATGAATGGTTGAAGTCCCTTAAAATAGCTTTAACCGAAACTACATTTCTTCTGCTTGCTTCGGGTGGAGATGCCCGGCGATTGCTCAACACGTTCGAACTCGTTGTACATAATCTTGAATTAAACGGAGATGTGGTGATTACTGATGAGGCGGTGAAACGCGTGGTTCAGCAGAAACGACTGGGTTACGATAAATCAGGCGATCAGCATTACGATGTGATTTCAGCTTTTATCAAATCGGTTCGGGGAAGCGACCCCAATGCAGCGGTTTATTATCTGGCGCGTATGATTGAAGGAGGAGAAGATCCGCTCTTTATAGCACGGCGAATGATTATTCTGGCCAGCGAAGATATCGGCAACGCAAACCCCACTGCACTCGTGATGGCGGTAAACGGATTTCAGGCATCACAATCCATTGGATATCCCGAATGCCGGATTGTTTTATCGCAGGTTGCTATATATCTGGCAACTTCACCAAAGAGTAATTCGGGTTATCAGGCGATAAACGAGGCTCAGGAACTGGTGCGAAGAACCGGAAATCTGGAAGTGCCGCTTCATTTGCGAAATGCTCCAACCCGATTAATGAAAGATTTAAATTATGGTTTGGGGTATAAATACGCACACAGTTATCCGGGGCATTTTGTAGAACAGGAGTTTTTACCGGATGAAATCGCCGGAACCGTTCTTTATCAACCGGCAGACAATGCCCGGGAACGGGAAAGCCGCCAAAGAATGCAGGCGTACTGGAAAGAAAAATACGGGTATTAGGTTAAACCGAAACGATCCCTTTGATGGCAGGATGTGGGTTGTAATTCTCCAATTCAAAATCGTCGTAGTCGAATTCGAAAAGGTCGTTCACAACCGGGTTGAGTTTCATCACCGGATAAGGTCGCGGATCACGGGAAAGCTGAAGCTGAACCTGTTCAAAATGGTTTGTATAAATATGCGTATCACCAAAAGTGTGAACATATTCGCCGGGTTCCAATCCGCTTACCTGAGCAATCATTAAAGTTAAAAGTGCATACGATGCAATGTTGAAAGGCACTCCCAAAAACATATCGGCACTTCTCTGGTACAACTGACAACTCAGTTTTCCATCGGCAACATAAAACTGAAATAGACAGTGACATGGACTTAGCGCCATCTTCGGGAGGTCTCCTACATTCCAGGCATTAACAATAATTCTTCGGCTGTCGGGCTGGTCACGAATTAATCGCAGAACTTCCGAAATCTGATCTACAGTTCCACCGTCATCAGTGCTCCAGCTTCTCCATTGTTTGCCGTAAACCGGGCCGAGATTTCCGTTTTCATCCGCCCATTCATTCCAGATACGAACACCATTTTCGGTGAGGTAATGAATGTTTGTGTCGCCTTTCAGAAACCACAATAGTTCGTAAATGATGGATTTGAGATGAACCTTTTTAGAAGTAATTAAAGGGAAACCTTCGCTGAGATCGAATCTCAATTGCCCTCCGAAAACGCTGCGTGTTCCGGTTCCCGTGCGGTCGGTTTTATCCGTTCCGTTCTCGAAAACATAGCGTAAAAAATTTTCGTACTGATTCATCCTGCCGGTTGGTTGCGAATTCAACGATTCAAAAGTGAAATCATTAATGACCAAAGTGCGAGGTAAGGGGTTGATTCTTTTCAACATTATTTAAACTAAATATTAGCTTTGCCGCGACTTTTAACACACTATGGCAGTAGCAGTAAAGTTACCGAAAATGAGCGATACCATGGAAGAAGGGGTAATCGTATCGTGGCAGGTAAAGGTTGGAGATGAATTAAAGCCGGGTGATATTCTTGCCGAGGTTGAAACCGACAAGGCAACAATGGATCTCGAGAATTACGAAAAAGGAACCGTTTTGCATCTTAATGTTGATGAAGGTGCAACTGTTCCTGTCGATGGAATAATTGCTGTAATCGGCGCAAAAGGGGAAGACTTTCAGAGTGTATTAAAGTCGGAACCAGCTGCCGAAAAATCAACAGACGCACCGGAAATTCAAACCTCAAAAAATGAGGTTTCTCCATCTGTTCAGGCGCCATCTCAAATTGAAGTTCCCGCCTCACCCGACAATCGGGTTAAAGCCTCTCCGTTGGCTAAAATGCTGGCGAAAGAAAAGGGAATTGATATTTCGAGAGTGTCCGGATCCGGTGAAGGTGGTCGTGTTGTGAAACGCGATGTTGAAGAATTTACACCTGCCGCAGCTGCATCAGTTTCCTCGGTTTCTGCAACTGAATCGTATACCGAAGTTCCGGTTAGCCAGATGCGAAAAACCATTGCTCGACGACTGGGTGAAAGCAAATTCACCGCTCCGCATTTTTATCTCACTATGGAGATCAGAATGGATAAGGCGATCGAGGCACGCAAGCAAATCAATGAATTTGTGGAAACACGCATTTCGATGAACGATCTTATTGTAAAAGCGGTTGCTATTGGTTTGAGAAAACATCCAAAAGTGAATTCATCCTGGCTGGGAGATAAAATCCGGTTTAACCAGCACATCCACATCGGAGTAGCTATGGCCGTTGAAGAAGGTTTGCTCGTTCCGGTTGTAAAACACGCCGACTACAAGTCGTTAACTGAGATTAGTTCTGAAGTGAAAGTGTTCTCGGCAAAGGCAAAAGAAAAGAAACTTCAACCATCCGACTGGGAAGGAAATACATTTACAATTTCGAATCTCGGCATGTACGGAATCGAAGAGTTTACCGCCATCATTAATCCGCCGGATGCATGTATTCTGGCAGTTGGTGCGGCGAAAGAAACCGTAGTTGTTGAAAACGGAGAGATGAAAGTTGCGTCGGTTATGAAAGTGACGTTGAGTTGTGATCACCGCGTTGTGGATGGCGTAGTTGGTTCAGAGTTTTTGCTCACGCTGAAAGCGCTTCTTGAGAATCCCGTCAAACTTCTTGCATGATTCTTTTGCAGTAAAATATTTTTGCTATCATTGCCCCCGAAATCGACCGTTCGGTCGACCTCAACTCCCGATTTTTTCCGGAATTCTCCCGAATAAACTCGAGCGATTTAAATAACATTTCATGTACGATATTATTACGCTTAACGACATGCTTGTGTCAGAGCTCAAAGAGGTTGCGACCGAGCTTGATATCAATGCAAAGTCTCTGAAAAAACAAGAACTTATTTATAAGATTCTTGAAAAACAGGCAGTGATGCCTCAAAAGGAAACACCCAAACCAAAGAATACAAACAAAAAGCAAGACGCACCTGCGCCAAAAGCTGCCAAGAATAAAAAGGAAGATTCAAAGCCGGAACCTAAAGTAGAAAAAGAGGTTGTGGCGGAGAAGCCTGCTGCCGAATCAAAACCGCAGAATCAAAGACAGCGCAAAACCCGCAATCAGACCAGACCCGACACGAAACCGGTAAATAAACCTGAATCGAAACCCGCCGTTGAAGAAGTTGAAGAAGACGATTCTCAGGTGATCGAAGTATTCAGAAAACCGGAAGTTCAGGAGAATGATAGGAGGGATAGGAACGGTAACGGTAACAGTAACAGTAACAGTAACGGGAACGGGAACAGAAATAACAATAATGATCATCGCGGTCATCATCACCAGCATTCCAACAATCAGGATAATAATGGCCCGCGACAGAAATCGGAGAGGGATATTGAACGCGAGCGACGAAAAGAAGTTCGCGACAGTCTGCTAAACTTTCTGGAAAACGAAGGTGTGGTTAGCACACAGGGAGTTCTGGAAATTATTCAGGATGGATACGGCTTCCTTCGCTCAGCCGATTACAACTATCAGCCTTCTCCTGATGACGTTTATCTCGCGCCGGCTCAGGTTAAATCTTTCGGACTCAAAACCGGAGATGTGGTTCAGGGAACAATCCGTCCGCCGAAAGAAGGTGAAAAATATTTCGCCTTAATCAATGTGGAGATGATCAATGGAAGAAAACCGGAGCAGGTTCGTGACCGGGTTTCTTTCGAACATTTAACTCCGCTTTTCCCGGACGAGAAATTCAATCTCGAATACAAATCAAATAATTACAGCACCCGAATTATCGATCTCATCACACCAATCGGTAAAGGTCAGCGGGGATTGATCGTTGCGCAGCCAAAGACCGGTAAAACCAATTTGCTGAAAGATGTTGCAAATGCGATTTCGGCGAATCACCCGGAAGTTTACATGATCATTTTGCTGATTGATGAACGTCCGGAGGAAGTGACAGATATGGCGCGTTCGGTTAAAGCAGAAGTTGTTGCATCTACGTTCGACGAGCCGGCCGACAAACATGTGAAACTCGCAAACATTGTTCTTGAAAAGGCAAAACGACTCACAGAATGCGGCCATGATGTGGTGATTCTGTTAGATTCTATTACCCGATTAGCACGCGCATACAACACGGTTCAACCGGCTTCCGGAAAAATTCTTTCTGGTGGTGTGGATGCCAATGCCCTGCACAAGCCAAAACGATTCTTTGGCGCCGCCCGAAATATTGAAAATGGCGGTTCGCTCACCATTATCGCAACTGCTTTGATCGATACAGGTTCTAAAATGGATGAGGTGATCTTTGAGGAATTCAAAGGAACCGGTAACATGGAACTTCAACTCGACAGAAAATTGTCGAACCGAAGAATATTCCCGGCTATCGACATTATCGCTTCTTCAACAAGAAGAGAGGATTTGTTATTAGAAAAACCGGTGATGCAGCGTTTGTGGGTTCTCCGAAATTATCTCGCAGATATGAATTCGGAAGAAGCCATGAATATGATGCTCAAACAAATGCAGGGTACACGCGACAACAACGAGTTCCTCATTTCGATGAACGGTTAAGAATTCAGTTATCGCTGCATTTGCTATTTTTGGTAAATGCAAAGGATTCTCAAAACCGCTTTCCCGACTCTGTTTCTTTTAATTGGTTTTGCCGGTATTTCAGTTGCCGGACCACCCAATTATGATGTCACTTTTCACTCTGCCAGATACAAAGATGAAAGTCTTAAAAAGGTGGAAGGGAAACATTATTCCAATAAACTTAAAGGTAATTCCGGTAAGCTTCTAGTTGGAGAATTGAGTAATGGCAATTTGCTTTATGCCGAAATAGTAAAGGAAACTCAGGGCGTTAATTCCAGTAAAATAGAGGTGATTTATTTTAAATATTATCTAAAGGAAAAGGGGAAATGGAGACTGCTTTGTGATTCCCGACGTGTTCGCTACAACGGGAATTATTCGGAATCCACAACTTTTGATTACACCGATCCGACAACGGGTGAAAGCCTGTCGGTCAGTTACACACTAAAGGTGAATAAATAGCAAAAAAAAAGTCCGGTTCGTCCGGACTTTTTTTTGAAATGAAATTTCAAATTACTTTTTCGATTTCGTGTTTTTGCTCTTTTTACCGGTATCAGCCGGAACGAGTGGAGTCCATTCTCCAATCGATTTGTCGTTCATTCGAACATAGTCTTTGTTGCCTTCCTGCTCTGCTAGTTTTTTGGATTCTTCAGCAGATGCAATTGCTTCCTGATATCGTCCGAGTTTGGCAAGGATCAACGCTTTCTGACGATGAACCCAGAACATATTATTTTCTTCCAGCGCTTTATTTATCCAGATCAACGCCTGATTCATATCCTTGTCGTTGTCGAGATAATATCGGGCTGCCTGATAATAGGTCGCCGAGGTAACACCTTTCATTTTCTTTTCAATTTCCGCCATTACCTGTTCGTCGGTTCGGGTTTTAACGCCAATTACAACTTTGGTTTTTTCCCAGGTGAAAATAATAGAACAACTGTCGTTGGAAATGTTTCCGATATCGAAAGTCATACTCTCCACTTTATCGGTTAAAGTAGAAGTTGGAATTTCAATTCGAACCAAATCTTCAGCTGGAGTGTACTTATCACCAATTCCCCAATAGGTAGTGTTTTTATGAATTACGAGTGTCCAGCTTCCGGGTTGTGGAATTGCATAAAGAGCATACTCTCCGGCAGGCACATCATGACCTTCAATTTTGATGTCATCGCTGGTTTTAAATTTAGTGCTTGCATTTGCACCGAGTCGCCACATTTCGCCAAACGGAACCAGTTCACCGAAGATGGCTCTGCCTTTAACTCCGGGTCTTGAATAGGTAATTGTGAGATCTGTGAGTCCGACTTTTTGCGTAACGCTTCCCAACGGACTTGGTTGCGGAACATCGATTTGTGCATTAACCGAAGTTGCTGCAAACAAAATAGCCAACCACAAGGATGATTTAAGTTTCATGTCTTTTTTCTTGTTTCTTGAGTGTAACAAAAGTAACCGAAATGACTCCGGAAAGTTCACTCAGAACTTGAAGGAAAATCCAACGCCAAATAGCTCTTTGAATTGAAGTCGTGGCCCGACAACTCCGGGTTTGTTAATCGGGTCGTATTCGATTTTGGTGTCGTTATCATACAGAACATGAGTAAATATGTTTGCACCAATGTATTTACTCACCTTCATGTTTACAAAAACCTGCCAGTCGACGTCGATGTTTTTTCGGTTCGGTTTATTCGGATCAGTGAAGTTGTTGAAGAGTTCGAGCGTAGATTTTAAACCAACATTTTTGAAAATTTCTTTGTCCTGATAAAGAAAGGAGGCCAATGCTCCGAACTCACCTCTGAAATTAGCATTTTTATGAGTTGCCGGAATATACAGGTGTTTTGCTGCGATAGAATCGTCGGTTACAAAAGTCCATTTGCCCGCAGCCGGTGACAGGTAGATCGAAAGTTTGTCATTCGGTTTATAATCGATACCGAGAGATGCTTTTAAATAGGCCGGAGCTAAAAATTTGGAAATAACCGGTGGGTTCACGTTTTCTGTATTGAAATCATATCCTTTGGCAAACTGACTTTCAAAACGGGTTAATGCGGCCCAACTAAATTTTTCGGATGCCTTACGACCTACCTTGGTCATGAAATCAATTTTGTCTTCGTTTTTCCGCAATCCCTGACCGTGATTTTTAATTACTCCGTAGGATAGATCCAGATTGTTGTCCCATGTCCATTTCTTAAATTTATAATTCGCGAACATGTTGTTGAGTGTGGTTACTGAAACAGAATTCACACCCCCTTTAGCCCAATTGGTAAAACTTCCCTGATTGAAATTAATGGCGAAAAATCCTCCCGTTTTCCATTTAACAATCGGCTTCAGTTTTTCGATGGCAGACTGAATTTCGTTCACCTTTGCCTGTGCCGCAGCGAGTTGTGCTTTCGCCGCATCGAGTTCTTTTGTTTTTTGTTGAATTTCAGTTTCGTTCTGACCAAAAGCCAGCATCGACGAGCACAAAGCAATCGCCGCAATTACAGTTTTCTTCATTGGTTTTAGAGATTAGTAAATAGTTGAAATGTGGTTATTCGAAAACAATCAGCGTTTGGTTTTTGTCAACCTTATCGCCGGGTTTTACTTTAATTTCTTTTATAACAACATCTGATGGAGAAGTGAGAACATTTTCCATTTTCATTGCTTCCAGAATTAATAATGCACTTCCTTCCTCAACCGTATCACCTTCTGAAACCGCTACTGAAAGCACGAGTCCCGGCATCGGAGCTTTAATCTCACTCACTTTTTGTTTAGCTCCTTTGTCAATTCCCATACTTACCAAAAGCCGGTCGAAAGCATCTTCAACCTGAATGGAAATTTTTCGGTTTTCAATCATCAGATCCACAACTTTTTTATTGTAATCAATCGAAATTAATTCGGCTTCCAAAGACCGGTTATCAACCAAAAGATGATATCTGTTGTCGCTGATTTTAATGCAATCGAATTCCACATTTTTACCGTCTATCGAATAATGGTTTTCCGTTTGATCGATGTTAAAAGTAAAGTGTCCGGATTTCGTGGTGAATTGATTCATTTCCTGAAATTAGTGTTCTGTGTTTTCTTCCCCGAAGTACTCAACATAATTGTTATGAGTTTCCCAAAGTCTTATGCTGTGGAGCTTTCCGTTTTCAATATGTGGTTCCAATTGTTCCCAGATTCCCACTGCAAGATTTTCAATTGAAGCCATTTTGCCCTTCATAAATGGAACATCCAGATTTATGTTTTTGTGATCTAATTGTTCGATTACCTCAGCCTGAATTACATCCCGGAGTTTTTTTAAATCCATAATAAAACCCGTGTCTTCGTTCGGAGTTCCTTTTATGGTTACGTATAAATCAAAGTTGTGTCCGTGCCAGTTTTTGTTTGCGCATTTGCCAAACACGGCATCATTTTCTTCGGCGCTCCAATTCGGATTATAGAGTTTGTGAGCCGCGTTGAAATGCTCTTTTCGGGTGATATAAATTAGTTTCTTTTTCAAGTGCTGAAAGCGGTCGCAAATATACAATGTGCGGCAGTAGTGTACTTTTGTCTGCAATGACAATAAAAGAAGCTCAACAACAGGTTGATCTCTGGATTAACACGATAGGAGTAAGATACTTTAATGAACTTACCAACACTGCCATTCTCATGGAAGAGGTGGGAGAGGTGGCCAGAATAATGGCGCGGGTTTATGGTGAGCAATCATCGAAAGAATCGGATTTACAGAAAAGCCTTCCGGATGAAATGGCCGATGTACTTTTTGTTCTGATCTGTCTGGCAAACCAAACCGGAATTGATCTGGAAGAAGCTTTAAAACAAAATCTTCTGAAAAAAACAAATCGGGATGCGCAGCGGCATCAGAACAATCAAAAGCTGAAAGGCTGAGAATTATCTCAATGCTCTGGCAGTCCAGTCGCGTTTTGTATAACCGGTATAGATCTGTCTCGGACGCCCGATCGGTTGCCCCTGATCACGCATTTCTTTCCACTGAGCAATCCAGCCCGGGAGTCTTCCAAGCGCAAACAAAACGGTAAACATTTCAACCGGGAAGCCCATCGCACGGTAAATGATTCCTGAATAGAAATCGACATTCGGGAAGAGTTTTCTTTCGATAAAGTATTCATCGGCAAGAGCTGTTTCTTCCAATTGTTTTGCGATGTCGAGAACCGGATCTTTAACTCCGAGTTTATTCAGAATATCGTCGCACGATTTTTTGATGATCAATGCACGGGGATCGTAGTTTTTGTAAACGCGGTGACCAAATCCCATCAAACGGAAAGGATCGTTTTTGTCTTTTGCTTTGGCAATATATTTTTTAGCATCACCACCATCTTGTTTAATTGCTTCGAGCATTTCAATCACTTTCTGGTTTGCTCCGCCATGAAGCGGTCCCCAAAGTGCGGCAATACCTGCGGCGATACATGCGTACAAATTAGAATGAGCGGAACCCACAATTCTCACTGTTGAAGCGGAACAATTCTGCTCGTGATCGGCATGAAGAATCAGAAGTTTATTCATCGCCTCAACGAAAATCGGATCGATTTCGTAATCCTCTGTTACCTGTTTGAAGGTCATGTTGAGGAAGTTCGAAACATAGTCCAGTTTGTTTTTCGGATAGATGATCGGATGACCTGCATTTTTCTTGTGCAGCATCGCAACAATCGTCGGCATTTTGGCAATCAACCGGCGAATGGTTCTGAACTGCTCTTCTTCAGAAGGATTCGGGTTGAGCGACTCAGGATAAAAAGAAGAAAGAGAAGAAATCATCGCTGTGAGCTGACCCATCGGGTGAGAACCGGTTGGCCATGCTTTGAAGATGTTTTCCATATCTTCATTCACTAATGTATGATGACGGATCTGGTAATCCCATTCTTCGTATTCTTTTGAATTCGGAAGTTCACCGTTGATCAGCAAATAAGCCACTTCCAGAAAAGTTGCGTTTTCTGCGAGGTCTTCAATAGAATAACCACGGTGTCTCAAAATTCCGGCTTCGCCATCGAGATACGTGATGGCGCTCGTTGTACTCCCCGTATTCTTATAGCCGACATCTACCGTCACCGCTCCCGTATCATTCCGGAGATTGGAAATATCAATTCCAACTTCGTTTTCAGAACCAATGATGAGAGGGAGTTCAACTTCTTTTCCCTGTAGAGAAAGCTTTGCGGTTTCAGACATGACTGTGCTATAAAAATTTGTGCAAAATTAGATTTTATTGATCCAAAAAAAAGGAAGGCTTCTGTCTTTTGAATGTTTTGTTTTAACGTTCCAAATCAGCGACTTAGAAAATGGAAAATAGACTTCCCACGCACATCTTAACAGATATACTTTCCTCTTTCTCAAGAACCGATTTTGGGTAATTTTGTTCATCACAGTTTTGCTTATGTCTGATCGCATTCCCGGAATATTAAAGAGACTTCAACACAAAGCGGTTCTCAAACAATCGGTTTACCGAACCACATTGGAAGTTTTTGATGAGATGAGAGATTGTGCAAGTGAAATAATCGATGCACTTGCACCGGAGTTTCGCGACAACGACAATGGGGTGGAAATAATGCTGAACGATTACGGAACGTTCGAATTTCACATGAAGTTTTCGGGTGATACATTAGTCTTTATCATGCACACGAATGTCTTTACCTTTCCCCCGAATCATCCGGTAAGCAAAAGTGATTATTTGAGAAAGAAACCGGAAATGGGGTATTTCGGAATGATCCAGATTTATAATTTTCTGAGTGACTCCATCCGGTACAACCGATTGGCAGATGAAGGATATCAATTGTCCCGGATTTTTATAAATGAGGAAAGACACTTCTGCACGGAAGGGAAAAGGAAGCTCGGATTTTTGTTTAGCGATGTTTCAAAATTCAGCATTAACCGAGAGCACGTACGAACCATTATTGAAGAATGCATGCTGTATTGTCTCGATTTTGATCTCTATGTTCCTCCCGGAAAGCTCTTCGATATGATCACGGTTGAACAAAAAAATTACTTCAATAATCCGTCGGGAATTTCAACAGGAAAAAGACTGGGATTTACGGTTGTTGATCAGACGAAAGTGAAACACTGATGCCGGGCCAAACCAAACTCCGACCCTTATTTTTATTTCTGAGTCTTTTGTTTTTTTCGTCGTGCGGATTGCGATACGGTTATATTCCGAGATCAGGTGGAGGACATCCTCCGTCAAAAAAAACGGGAATCGCGGAAAATCATAAAGCCCGACTTAAATATTCTGATAACGCCAGGATAAAGATTGATTCAACATTAAGCACTTTAGAAAAGCATATTGATTCAGGTAATCGGGATTCTGTTCAGATCCGTTTTATAAAGTCAGGATCCAAAGAATTAAATTTAAAACCAGTACTTAAACTAAAACCAACAACCACTTTAAAATCCCTAAAAGAGAAAACCGTAACGCCGCAGGAAATTAAAACAAGTACGTTTTCTAAACCACCCGGGGAGAATGCCGCAGACGAAGAAGACGAATCAGACCTCACATGGATCATGATTCCATTAATTATATTAAATGCATTGCTGGTTTTTGTTTCCGGAGCTTCTGTCTTTGCTTTTATTGTACTCTCAACATTAATTTTAGCCGTAATAATTTATCTGATCTCCAGAGTGATCAAGGGAATGGAAGTCCCGCGATTTCCGGGTAAAAACATTGGTAAGGAGCGCAATTATGCTCAGATAAAAAATTTGAAAAGTATTGGATGGGGTTTGTTTGCAACAGGCTTATTCAGTGGGTTGCTTGCATTACTTCTAATCGACTCGCTGATTTCAATCTTCTTTGCCTTTCTCGCATTTCTGCTTGTTGTTCCCGGAATTATTTTAGTGCTGATCGGATTTGTACTGAGTACAACCTGAACTAAGTTCTGTTTTCAAGTCTGCGGATTCCTTTGGCTGTTATCTGATAGATATAAGCTCCCATGGCATCACTGTCGTAACCAAGGCTTCTTTTAAAATTGCCTTTTTCATCATTAAATCCCGGAGAGACTAATTCGTCGTGGATCAGTTTTTTGAGAACATCACTAATAATATGTTTTGAAGATTCAATTTCACATTCTTCAACGATGCTGTCAAATGTTTCCGGAAATATTAAAAGACGCAGAATTGTAATTGATAGCTCATCCATGTCCGAGTCGTCGTCCTTTCCAGGTGTAGGGTAAAAATAAGCTGAGAATAGCCACGGGTACGATGTAGATTAAATGCAGAATTTCAGCAACAATTAAAAATCGCATTAGGTGTTTTCGGTTAAAGAAATCCAGAACCGGCGCAAAATACATTCTGTCGAACATGAATTTAATGAAAAGGATTGCAATCCAAGTCCAGAGTAAAAGCGGAGAATAATTAAAGATCAGCACGAAAGGAGTGAAGAACAGACTCATGTAAAACAGCATGAGAATTAATGAAATGTCGGCTCCTTTGGTGAGCAGATCAAAGCGGGTTTTTCCGGCCCAGCGAATTCGTTGTTGAAAGAATTCTTTAAGGCTTGTCGGCATATAGGTTTCTACGATTGCATCCGCATTTTTAACATATCGGATGTTGGAATGTGAAAACCGATCTACTTGTCGCATAAAATCTATGTCGTCGCCACTGGGTGCCTGTGCACCTTTTAATGTGTGATATCCTCCGGTTTCCCAAAAGAGATTGCGACTGTATGCCATATTTGCTCCGTTCGACAGTATGGGTTTGCGCATGGCAATCGTACTTGCCGCCATGGCACTCAGACTAATCATTTCCAATTCGAGTGCGCGGTTCCAAAGCGATTTTCCGCCGATGAAACACACCGGTCCGCAACGCAACTGGAATTTTTCAGTAGTGATCATGCACCGAATCCATTTTCTGGGTAGCCGGCAATCGGCATCGGTTAACAATACGTGATTGTAGTGTGCGTGTGCCAGTCCGAGTTCGATGCCTTCTTTTTTGTGTGCATCCGTTCGGGCATACAGGTCGATAATTTCAATTCGCAACGAATGTCTCGATTGCCAGCGTTTGATTACGTTCACCGAGTTGTCGGTTGAATCATCGTTTATCAGCAGAATTTCTACTTCAGACATGTTGAAATCCTGATTGGCAATATCATCCAATAAGGTTTCTAGATGATCTTTTTCATTTCGGAAAACGATTACGATGGTAACTCCATGGGTATAATCCGCTGGAAGAGTTGCCGGTGTTCTCAACCAGGCTCCTCGCATTCTCATGAGTAAAATTACATAAAGAAGCAGTGAAATCAGCAGAACATATATCATGGGGAGTTCTTGTCAATATTGGTGAAGAACGAGAGAATTAATCCGACCACTGCCGGTAAAACAATGTTTGTAAGCCAGATGAGAGTAGTGGTCATTACAATTGGAATCGGACTAAGCGCACCGTCGAGTAAAAATGTAAGAACGGCACCCCGAATACCTATTTCTCCCAAAGCAACCGTCGGCACAAGTGTTTGGATGTAAAAATATACCGGCATCAGAAAGAAGAGATTTTCAGGTGTGTTTCCGCTTTCAAAAGTAACAGTGAAGCGCACAAGTACAAACATCTGAAAGCAAAAGACGAGGTAGCGAACGAGACTTAAAACGTAGGCTACAGAAAGAGCTATGAACCCGTATGAGTTGAAGGTATCTACAAACTGCTGGTGTTTTTTAAACCATGAAAACCGGCGAAAAAGCCAGTTCGCGATTTCGGGCATCCGGAAATAGAGAATGAAACCAATGATTACTGTTAAAACGGAAAGCACATTAATCAGAATCTGATATCCGGGAAGCAGAAAACGGGTTGAAAAAAAAACGATGCAGGCACCTCCAAAAGTAATTGTGATGGCAAGTTGAGACATGTTGCCTGCGATGGATGAACCAATAGAAGCTTCGCGTTTGTCGGCTTCTACAACCCACATTCTTCCAACGAATTCGCCGATACCGTTGGGCGTAAACAAACTCACAAATACTCCCATCAAAACACCTTTTAAAGTAGTGAGATAAGAAATGCGGCAAAGTGGTCGAAGCATATACTGCCACTTCCATGTTTCGAGCATCCAGTTCACGGGTGTGAGACAAAGTACAATTATGAGCGGCCACGGGTTTTGAGAAAATACCTTTTTGGTGTACCGGATGATTTCTCCGGAATTGTGGTGAACCGTTAATTCGTAGATAAGATAGGCCAGGGCAACGATGGCTATGATCCAGCGGGCAATTCGCATATTCCGCTGTGGATTTTCCCTGGTCTCTTTATTCAAGTATTGAAATTACTTTTGATCGCGTGGGGACACGAACGATAGACGAAGATTTTGAGCGTATCATACTGGGTATAGACCCGGGAACAAATATAATGGGATACGGAGTTCTCGGTTGTAATGGCAAGACGTTCACTATGATCAGCATGGGGGTAATAACGCTCGGTAAAGTGGACGATCACGCTTTAAAACTCAAGAAAATTTTTGAGCGGACACTGGGCCTGATCGACAGTTACCATCCGGATGAAGTCGCATTGGAAGCACCCTTTTACGGAAAAAATGTTCAATCGATGTTAAAACTGGGGAGAGCCCAGGGAGTGGCAATGGCTTCCGCACTTTACCGCAACCTTCCGATATTCGAGTACGCACCCAAACGCATCAAACAAAGTATTACCGGAAATGGAAATGCCAGCAAAGAACAAGTGGCCTTAATGCTAAAGAGTTTGTTGAGGTTTGAAGAGATTCCGGGAAATCTGGATGCAACAGACGGAATGGCTGCTGCGATGTGTCATTTCTTTCAGGGAGGCACCGGGAATTCTGGTTTGAGTAAAAAGAACTACGGAAGCTGGAAATCTTTTTTATCGGAAAATCCGGATCGAATTAAATAAGATGTGCCCGGATGGCTGCCGCAGTTTCTTCCATTTCTGCATCTGAGAATTTTAGTTTTTCTCTTTCGAAGTTGATGTCGGAAACATTATTAATCGGGATGAGGTGAATGTGGGTATGCGGAACTTCCAAACCGATTACTGCGGTACCAATTCGTTTACAGGGGACTGCTTTTTCAATAGCTTTTGCAACAATTTTAGCGAAGATGTGCAGACCGGCAAGTGTTTCATCATCCAGATCAAAAATGTAATCAACCTCTTTTTTAGGAATAATAAGAGTATGACCTCTTTTTAGCGGGAATACATCCAGAAATGCAAGGAAGTCTTCGGTTTCGGCTACCTTATACGAAGGAATTTCACCGGAAATTATTTTGCTGAAAATCGAAGCCATATTCAGGCGGTTATTTCTAAAATTTCAAAAGGAACGATTCCGGCCGGGACCTGAACGTCAACAATTTCACCTACTTTTTTCCCCATTAGTCCTTTGCCGATGGGTGATTTAATGGAGATTTTACCTTCCTTAAGATTGGCTTCTTTTTCGGCAACAATGGTGTAAATCACTTCCTTGTTCACCTTTTTATTCATGAGTCTAACCTTACTCAGAATTCCGACTTTGCTGAGATCCAGAGTAGAAGAATCGAGAATCCTTGAATTTGCTAAAGACTCCTCCAACTGAGAAATCTTTAGTTCCATTAAACTTTGTGCTTCCTTGGCCGCGTCGTATTCGGCATTTTCGGAAAGGTCGCCTTTGTCCCGGGCGTCGGCTATTTGTTGCGATATTCTCGGTCGCTCAACCGATTTTAATCTTTCAATTTCTTTTTTGAGATTGTCGAAACCTTCTTTCGACAGGTAATTTAATTCAGCCATTGTTCAATAAATCTATTTGTATGGCGGTCTGATAGTTTAAAATGTTCAGACCTGTATAAAACAACATTGCATCAGCTCACCGGGAAACCCCGTCGAGTGATGCAATGCACAAAAATAAAAATTTCTTAATCCGTATCAGTCAATCAGTATGCGAACCCCAACTGCGTGAGTTCCGCTAAAGGGATTGCTATGACGGTATGAGTAGTCTACTGCGAAAATGTTATCGCTGGTTTTTCCCATTGGGAGCTCAATCGAAAATCCTCCGGTTAAACCATTGTAGGCGGTGGTTCTTTCACTAGAGTTGGTGATGCCTTTTTCGTAAGCATATCCGCCTCTCAGCATAAAGATCTTTTTGTAACCGTATTCAAGTCCGAACGTAAACTGATTCCGGGAATATGCATTTGATGTAAAGTTCAATGCAGTTGTGAGTCGGTTGTTATAGGTCTCTTTAGTTTTATCCAATCGAAAATCATAAGAACCACCAATATTGATGAGCGTAGGCAAACCGTAGCTTGCAGTTCTCCACAAATAAGATTGCTGAACATCATTGTTCGGATTGTTGGCTTTAAAGGTTAAACCGTCTCCTCCGTATTTGGAATCGGGGCCAACGTTTTTCATGCTGATTCCGAATTTGATGTCGTTCTTTTTGAGTTTGTCTTTTTTGTTACTGGTTTCTGTGTACTGAATACCTCCGTCGATAGCAATACCCGATGATTTCGCATTGGGAATACTTTCTGAATGAATCCGTACCAAAACACCACCGGAAATACTCGTGGTGAATTTTTTAGCGAAACCAATTCCGATGTTGTTCAGTCGTGGAGAAACAGTTCCGAGTCCGCCTTCTGGTTGTTCAACCGTGGTGATATCGATGTCTCCGAGATTGGTAGTCATTACAGACAGAGATAAAACACCTTCTCCGCCAAGAGACTGGGCGAATCCGAACGAGTTAATTGAGATCCCGCTTCCAACAAGCCAGTTGGTGTTTGAGAATCCGAGTTCCGTTTTGTGGGCATGAGCCAAACCTCCGATGTTCACAAAAGTTGCTTCCAAACCACGAACACTGCTCACAGAAGCCCATCCCATTCCACTGGTTTGTGCCCATGGATTAATGAGTAACTGTGTAGCTCCTGCCTGACCAATCCGATCCGGGTTACCGGCGTAAGTTGCGACAGACAGTGCGGCAACAGATGCCAGAGTGAGGATGGATTTTTTGGTCTTAAATATATTTCTCTTCATTTTTATCAACTTCAGGTTTTCAGATTAGAAGGAATCGAGATCAAGTTCACGCATTATTCCCATCCATTTAAACACATATTCACCGAGTTCACCGGCATCAACGTGAATAATGTATGTTCCGCTTGCTATCGGTACACGTGCACTGTTTTTAAGATCCCACGTGATTTCAGTAGACTCACTGTCTTTAATAATTCTTCGAACTAAACTTCCGTCGACTGTATAAATGCTGATTTTACAGGTCTTGGGCAAGTTGGTGAATTTCACCTTGTTTTCAACCGGGTTGTTTTCGTATTGTGAATATGCGAAGTAAGGGTTCGGTACCGCCCGAATGTTACTCAGCCAGTTTTTACCGAATTCAGCACTTTGCTCTGTGTAAACAGCTTTTGTATTGAATGTATAAACCGGATTATTTCGGTTGGTGTTTGAAGAAGTTACATAGTACTGATATGGTTTTTTAACACGCAATTTGAAAGTTACTTCCGTCACCGGCATCGGCATTCCGTTGGCATCTTCTTCCATTTTATAACCGGAAGACAAGAAGGTAGGAATAGCCCACATTGCGTGTACTAGCACTTTTGTGTTCAAATCAGAAAAGTACTTAGTCTGATTAACAGCAGCGGCATCGTTCAATGTGTTTAAATAATAATTCCCTTCATCGTATCTAGGACCACTTGGATACTGTGGCTTATATGATGAATCGGTGTCCATGATATAAACATAATGACGGCCTCCAAACGCTGGGTAAGAATTGCTGTATGTTCCGGCATCGTCTGTTGGATTCCACTTCATATCCCGGCCGTTGTTGGCGCCCTGATAGGAATCTTCTCCCAAAATAATGTTGAGTCTTTGACCGGTCTCAACATTAATCGCATAACCCGGGAACCAGCTTCTGCCTTGTTCCGCAGAGTTTTCGGTACCATCAATGTTTAATGAATTGTGTTTTCGGATTTCAAATTTCTTAGCCCCGCCTTCGTTCAATTCTTCACTTTCACCCATTTCCAGAACCAAACATTTAGACCATTTTGATTTATCGGGTGTGATAACAATGTCAACGCTCGACAGGTTCGATAAGTCGTGCCACGGGTTTTCCGGATGAGCGCCGTTGTATGCGATTCCGTGAACTAATGTAAAAGGTCGTTCAATTGGCGGATCATTCTGATCTGCCGGATAGATATCTCTGGACGCAAGACGGTAAGGTGCTATTCTGCCATTCCAGATCTTCTCATAAATTTCAAACTGGTCGATAGACACGGAGTTCAGCACATAATCATCGACCGAATAATCCTTCTTGGTTTTATTGGAACCGCTTCTTCCGGAACGGATCCAATCGTACCACACTCCGTTGTCAATATCCGGGATGGCAGTTAACCATTGTTTGCTGTTGTTCGGCCAGATAACTTCCCAACTGATGAGTCCGTTTGTCTGATCTTCATGATCCCCGGGTTGTGAAACTTGATTAATGGTAATGGCAATTCCCCAATCTTTTAGCGGATCGCCGGTGGTTGCTTCGGTAACGAGTTGTTCGTTTGTATAATCGATACTGTAAATTGAATAGATGGTATCGTTCGTTAATGTATTAACTAAAATCCAGGTTGTATTTGCGGCGTTGAGTCCCTTAAGTCTTTCTATCACACTTGATGTCGGCGGGTTTTCCAAAAGAACTAATTTGAATTCTCCCTGAGGAACTTTCAAAGGATCCACGATTTTAATATTCACCGGACCTGCACCGATTTCGTATTCAGGGAAATCCATGTAGCCGTTTTTCATGATTTCAGCTTTGCTTTCTTCGGTAAGTTCCAAAGCAACGCCTCCGTTTCCTCGACCTTCAACCCGAACGATTTTTGGGCCGTCACCATATTTACCGTTCAGTTTCAAACCTCCGTCGCGTGGTTCCGGACTATTTGGAGTTGCATTAAACTGTTGGATTTTTCTACCTGCGAGGTATTCCTGAGTCGGGTGACCCGGAAGAGCAGCATAAGAAATTACCATGTAGTAATATGTCTTGTTGTTAACTAAAGTCTTGTTGTTACCGGTTGCAAAAGCATCTTCGGTAAGCGATAATGAATGAACAAGTCCGGTGTTAGGGCCTTCCACCATCAGTTTTGGAAGAGGTTCTCCCAACACTTCATCAAACGGAGTGTTCACTAATCTTACAATACTGTCTTTAAGGTCACAGGTGAAAACTTCACGAGCCTTATCAATGTTGGCCAGATCGCCTGTACCAACGGTAGAATTCGCTAATTGGTAAACACGGTATCCCTGAAAGTGATAGATGTTCGGAACCCCGTCTGTATAGGTAATTTCTTCATAGCTCTCAATTCGCTTGGTGTCGGAGAACATTAAAACCAACTGGTTGCTCAATTCTCTGACTTCGATAAGCGGAGCATCCGGACCGTCGAGGATGTCGAAACAGTTGTCAAACAATTCCTGCGCTTTACGGCTTGATGATTTCAGGAGATCAAGAGAGCCGGTTGCTCCACCGGAACTGGTTCTTGCCCACACAACGCCAACAGTGACCTTATTTACAGCTCCGGGCTTTAAAGTAAATGGACCGGAAGACTGAATAAATCGTCTGTCTTGTGGTGTGTTGCCGGCAGTTTTTTCTGTCCAGTTGGTCGGATGTTCCGGGTCGGAAGTTCCGGGGAACATGTAGTTGGCACATTCTGAACCGGATCGTCCGTCTGCACCATATTTAATACAAGCTCCGTCTTTCCAGAGACCGCGTAAATAGTTGTAATAGTGAACCGGTGATTGTGGGTTACCGGTGAGATAGAAGTCGTTATTAAAGTAAACGAACTTGCTCATCCCCAGTTCCACCATTGTGTCGGTACCGTTAATTGTTGTATCTGCTTTCGGGCCTTCAAAGAAGTCAACACCAACCGACGGAGGGTTCAATCCGTAACCCAAAATTCCTTCGTCGTTATCGTCGCCGTTATAACAGAATCCGAGACTCAGTTCCACGTCGCAACCCACGTAGTCATCGGAGTAGTTACCCAAATCCGGGTCAACCCATTGCCCGAAATATGTGTCAGACAATTTGGTATTACCCCGGTTGATAATTCGGGTGGTATAGAAGGTCATGTTGTTGATCTCATCGTTTGTGGCGTAGGCAAAAGCGGTGGTCTGCAATTCGAGACCGATTGCTTGTCCCTGAGTTTCGGAGTGAATGTTACCCCGGTCGTTATAAACAAACCAAAGCATTTGATCCGGTTGTTGGTCTGGGCCGTTTTTATCACGTGCGATAGGTGTTCCCCGACATTCTGTTTGGAGTACCGGATAATCACCCTGCTCAGGTTCGTACAGTCCGTTCTGATCCTCATCGAAGAAAGGAGCTAGAAATTCCGGGTCATTTGCCTGCTTTCCATTGCCGGGCCAATTCTGAATACTGGCACCGATTGAAACCAAAGTTCCGTTGTCGAAAGCATTTCTGTGTTTTTCAATTTCTTCACGGGTTACCTCGTAAATCTCGTCGTAATTATCGCATCGACTTGAATTTGTGGTCGATGTTACCCTGTCGAGTGGACCCGGCCAAAAGTCTGAACCACTTTGACGATAGGTCATCGCCGCAAGTTTTAATACTCCTTCGTCTTCTCCACCAATCCAGAGTGCTCCGGCGAAGATGGAATTTTTACGAACTGAGTTTAAGTCAAGAACTTTCGGAATTTCATAACGTGCATTCGACAAATCCCACCACATGTCACCACCGTTTAGAATTCGCGTTCGAACGTTATTGATGTCGAGGTCGGCTTGTGCGGAGGCAGGGTCACAATCTGATGCGTATTTCATCAAACGGTTTGATGTTCCGCTTGACTGGTTTTTATCAGGAGACTTGCTTGCCGAAGGATTCGGTACATTTTCCCGGGCGGAAACACTCAGTCCCAGAGAAATGATTAGGGTTAAAATTCCTGTCTTTTTCATTATGCTCTTTCTCATTTTCATTGTCGGTTAGTTAGAATGTTAAACGAACACCAAGTCTTGCAAGACGCGGAGTTGCGTAATTAGTCTGATCGTTCATCTTGATAGAATACAGATCGATGAAAGACTGCTGATTAACCTGTTCCTGAATGTAGGTCTGACCTGCAGGGGAGTTGAGGTAACCGTCGTCGTTCGGCAAACCGGTATATCCATACACGCTTTGAATAATTCGGTTATTAAGAAGGTTTTGAATCCAAAGGAATACTGTGATTTCGTAGTGATCAGACCGGTAAGATTTCGGGTCGGTTTTACGAACCACAAAAGATTTCTGAGCGTTCATATCCACTTTAAACTGCCAGGGGAGACGGCTTCCAAAAGGGTTACCGCTGAGGAATGATCGCTGAACACGTCCAAGATCGGCCTGAGCTGTTGAGGTTGGGATCGCATCACGTGAATAAGGTGCTCCGGACTTGGTTGTTGCGATAAAGTTAACACCGGAGTTTGCGAAGATCTTTTTACCAAACCAGATCGGGCCTTTGTATTCTCTTTCGTTTTCGAAACGATAATCGAGGATCGCAACGAGTTTGTGACGGATGTCAACGTCAAGCGGGTAAAGAGAACGAAGGTTCGGTTGGTTGGCCTGAATCAATGCCTGTTGTGAGTTTACGTTTGAACCGGTTCCGTCTGCGAAGAGGAGAGCATAGTTCGCGGTAAGTGAAACCCTTCCGTTTCCTCTGAGCTCGTATTCAACACGGAAAGACTTGGTAGTTGAAAAGTCGATGTTTGAATACGTGTTGTACGTAACCGGGTACGCCTGATAAAGTCTGATAAGTCCGAAGTCGTTTCGGGTTTCAGCATACGAAGCGATGATGCTTACCGCTGAGTTATCAGAAAGTTTTTGTTTGAATCCTAATTCGTAGTTGGTACGAATACGTGGAAGCATATTGGAGTTTGCAATGGTTCTTGACTGAGAAGCCTGCAGATAATAGTACTGGTTGATTGGAGCGAAGGTCACTCCATCTGCAGGTCGCTGAGCAAGAACATCGTAGTTAGCAAAAAACTGAGCTTCTGTATTGATCGGGAAAGAGAACCAAACCCTTGGGAGAACGTTCACCTGTGGATCGTAATCTTTGAATGACTCACGTACAATTTCCTGATGCTGTCCGTCAACGAGGAATGGCTGAACTTGTCCGCCGGTTTCGTTGGCGATAAGGTCAGGTGTAGAAATCTGATTTCCGTTGGCATCGTACCAGGTATTGTCTTTTCGGTAACCGAGAATTTCGGATGGAGATTCTGAGTTGTTCACGTAAACCGCGTAATCGTCGCCGATGCTGGCAGGGTGATGAATGGTTCTTCCCTGAATTTCGGTTACTTCTCCGGCTGTTTTTATCGGGAACAACGAATACGGATCTTTCAGAACGAATTGGTTCGCATCGTATCGTTCGATACGAACTCCCAATCGGAAGATGAGATCTTTAAACGCAAATTTATCCTGGAACCAAACTGCAGAATAAATCGGAGCAAACGATCCGATTGACCGGTTTTGCTGATCGTACAGGAAGTTGGCAAGACTGGGTCTGTTTCGAACCCGGTTTCCTTTGTAATCGTAACCATAGTATGAAACATAACTGTTACCATTATTCCAGAGATCATTAGCACTAAACATGTCCATCGAGAAAACACTCGGTGACAAAGAATTGATGTCGATATAAGATGTTTCGGTAATCGGATTTCCGTAAACGTCTTTGTAGCCTTCAGAAATTAGTTTTTCTCTGAGGTTTTTGTCAAAAGTTTTTTGGGCGGCGTAATCAACTTTAGTGTTGTAATAAATGGTGTCGAGGAATCTTCCGTTTTCGTCGTAGGCATGAATACCACCAATGGTGTAATCGCCATTCTGATATTTGTCTAGGTTGGCGAGGTGACCATTTGCCAACTGGTTCATGAGCACCCAAAGTCCGTTTGCATTCAAGCCGTAACCGCTGGCGAGGTTTTGCTCGTAGCGAACCCCGAACTGAAGATCATGTTTGTTTTTGAGATTCAAACTGGCTTCTCCCATCGCATAAGCACTGAATCGCTCGTATTGGGATTTGGAATAATTGGATGTAATCATTCCAGGGTTGTAGAATAAAGAGTAAGTGTTTGGAATTGTCCATCCGTTCAAAACACCCTGACCAAGTTGAATAGCTCCGTCGCTGGTTACTTTCTGGTCCAGGTTGCTTGCGTTGTTGAAGAAGTTGGTTGTGTAATTAGCTCTTGCTGTGTTCTTATTACTCGGAGTGAATGTTACCAGAGTATCCGTGTAACCGGCAAGCTCCCAGTAACCTCTTCTTAACACAGAATCACCGTTCTGGTCAATGAAGAGTTTTTCTTTATCGGAATAAGTGTAATAAGGAGTTCTGTAGTGGTTGAACTGACCAATGTAGCCATAGTCAAAAATGTTCGAACCGTGATTCGGATCGTATGAGGTACTGTTTACCGTTTGATAGTCGATACGAACTGTGTAGAAAGCGTCTGAGATGAGAGATTTCTTTTCACCTTCCTTGTCGTTTTCATCAGTCGACCTCAATCGTTGTGTGAACTTGATATAGGTAAGATAATTATATTGTTCGGAAACAGAATTGTTCCGGTAATTCAGAAGGTATTGAGACTGACTGTAGTTATGCCCGTTGGTGTAACGACCACTGCCGAAAAGGGTAATCGTGGTGTTTTTGTTGGGCTGAAATTCGAGTTTAGCCTGAAGGGATCCTGCATAGTAATCCATATTTCTTCTGGCTTTTTCTTTCACCATATCGTCTTTGGTGATGAAAGATGCACTGGGCACAAAACCACTTCCGTTGGGATCTGCAACCAATGGATTTTGTTCGATGTTGTTTAGAACATCATCCTTAACTACGTATACTCCGCCGTAATACGGGGATGGATCATTGGCAAAGTTGAAATCACCTGAAAGCTGGAAACCGAGAGCTACGTATTCTTTGTCCCCTCCTCCTTTATTCTTAACCCAAAGCGGTCCGGAAAGGTAACCCTGAGCATAGTTGTATTGATACGGATCAAAAAGAGAAGATGTAATTAATTCTAATGACTTTCTAACATAGCGTGTCGGACCTTTGGTGGTAATACTGATCGCTCCACCGGTAAAGTCACCGTATTGTGCCGGAATACCAGATTGGATAATGTCTACCTGACCCTGTGCCTGCTGTGGAACGTTTGCACTTCCAACCACAGCTACCCCGTCGATGAAATAACGTGTGGCATCAGTTCGCTGCCCGAGGAAAGATACGTTACCGTTTTTGTCCTGGTTCGCTGCTGAAGATGTTGATGCAATTGCACCCATACTTCTGGTCGGCAGTTTTACCAGGTCTTTATCTGTGAACGATTTCTGGTTTTTATCTTTCTCGATAAGACTTGTTTTGTAGGCTGTTACCGTTGCCGTTTTCAAAACTTCACCTTCTTCGGTTGCGGTAAGTTCAATGTTGAGATAGGTGATGTTGTTCGCCGAAACAATTACACCGGTAAACTCTCTGGCCTGATATCCGATTGAAGAGGCAGTTACAGAATACTCACCCGGTTCCAGCGCTTTGATATTGTAGTTACCTGATTCGTCAGAGAATCCACCACCTTTTCCGATTCCGTCTCTTTTTACGATGATGTCGACATAATCGAGTGGCGATTTAGTTTTACTGTCTATGATCTTTCCGCGGATCTCCCCGAAATTCGACTGGGCGAAACCTGCGGAACTACATAACCAAATGCTTAGTACTACGAGGTAAAGCTTTCTTATCATTGGTCTTCTTTTATACGTTATTTACAAGTCAGTATATCGGCGAAAGCTACTTAACTTTCTATTAAACTGCAAAAAAAGTAAATTATCCCACAAAAAGCCCTGCATCGTTAAAATGTTCATTCTGTGGGCTTTCAACTCCAGACAGGTATAAAATACCCGCCAAAAGCACTTTGGAAATCTTCTCATACGACTCAATAGTCCAACCTCCTACATGAGGAGTCAGCAAAACATTGTCGCGTTGAGCTAAATTTTCTAAGGTTTTATTTTCATCAACACTATAGGTGCTGAGATTTTCATTTTCTAATACATCAGAGCCAAAGCCTGTGATTTTTCCGGAATCCAATCCTCTTAAAATGGCTTTGGTATCCATAATTCCGCCTCTCGATAAATTGAGCAACGTGAATGGATTCTGAACCGAACGGATAAAATCATCATTGATCCAATGTCGGGTTTCAAACGTGAGCGGCACATGAAACGAAATCACATCTGCCCGATTCAAAAGGGTTTGCAAATCGGTTTCAATAACCCCATGAGAGGCGAAACCGGATTTGTATTTATCATAAGCGAGAATGCGGCAGCCAAACCCGGAGAGCTTTTCTGCAACCGCAGAACCTGTATTCCCAAAACCGATCAGGCCAATGGTCATGGAGCCAATTTCCCGCCCGCGATTTCCTTCGCGATCCCATATTTTTTGAGCGATTTCCCGATTGCCTTTCACAATTTTATGCGTGAGTGAAAGCAGCATTCCAACAGTTTGTTCACCAACAGCATCCCGGTTTCCCAAACCTGCGTTCATTACTTCAATGTCGAGATCTGCCGCGGTTCTCAGGTCGATAGTCTCCATCCCGGCACCGGCTCGGGCTATAAGTTTTAATCCTTCTAAACTTCTCAGGCGTTTGGAGTCGAGATTAATTTTACTTCGAACGACCAGAGCATTGAATTCGGGGAAAGATCTTTCTATCTCTTCTGCCGAAATATCCGGCCGGTAACTGAAATCAATTCCTGCTTTTTGCAGTCCGTGCATGAGAGACTCGTGCACATCGTCGGCAATCAGGATGTTGAACATTGATTTCATTTTGGGTCTGAATTCGAAAGTATTTCTAATTGTGCTGCTCTTAAAACCTCGCTTTACGAGTGTCTGCAATGATTTGAGAAACGGTAATGCATGATGATAATCTTACCATTTGAATGTCAAACCGAGTTGCAGGTTTCTTGGGGCTCCAAAGTTATTGGGATTGTTCATACGAAGTCTGTATAACTGCACAAAAGTTTCGGAATCCACCTGATTTCTTATTGCTTGTTGTCCTTGGGGTGAGTTGAGGTAGCCGTCATCGTCGGCTAAGCCAGTGTAACTATATACCGATTGTATTGCCTTGAAATTGAAAATGTTCGAAGCAGTAACATACACCGACATGTTGTAATGTTTGTTTATTGAAAAGGCCTTTTCGAACCGTACATCAACATTATGTCTCCAACTAATTCTGCTTCCGCTCGGGTTGCCTTTGATCTGCGCCCGCTGAACAACTCCATTGTCGGCCTGAGCTTCGGAAACCGGAGATACCGTTGCCGTATAAGGTTCACCTGAAATAGACTGTGCGGTCATCGAGAAAAATGCGTTCTGAAGAATTCTTCGGCCGCCTACAACCGGGCCGCTATAGTTTTTACCCATGCCAAAGCTGTACACAAAAAATCCTTTTAAGGTGTGTCGGTTGTCGAACGAAAGCGGAAAGAAACTTCTCAGATTCGGCTGACCGCTTTGAATGAGAGACGCGGCAGAATTTACGTTTGATCCGGTTCCGTCGGCGAACTGCAAAGCATAACTTGCATTAATGGAGATGTGCCCTGATTGGTATTCATATTCCAGAAAATATCGCTTGATCACTGAAAAATCGATGTTCGAATAAGTGGTGTACGAGTAGGGATATGCATCAAGCATCCTGTATTGATTGAAATCGTTTCGGATTGTGGCGTAAGCTGCGGAAATGTTCAGGCTGGCAAATTGTCCGATGTTTTGTTTAAAACCGATGTTGTATTCGGTTTTGATCCTGGCTTTCAAATTCGCATTGGCAATAAGCGACGCCGTATTGTTTTTCAAACCGTAATACGCTGTGTATGGAGCATAAATCAAAGAAGCATCCGGGTTTTGAGCAAGTTTGTCGTAACTCACATAGAACATCTGATAGGTCGAAAGCGGGAAGGAAACTGAGATTCTGGGCAGAACTAAATTCTGGGGTGTATATGATGTGAATGCGTGCGTGGTTAATTCCTGATGTTCGGGATCAATCAAAAAAGGCTGTATCCTGCCGGAACTGCTGGAGTTCGCCAAAAGCGCCGGATCAGAAATTTTTTGTCCGCTTGCATCATACCACTGATCGCCGTCGCGATACCCGACGATCTTGTTCGGGTTGTTCGCATTGTCGACGTACACTGCGAAGTTTTCACCGATCCCATCCGGATGATGAATTTCTTTTCCGTGAAGGTCTTGAACTTCACCTACGGTTTTTACCGGAAACAGGTTGTACGGATCTTTCATTACCATCTGGTTGGCATCGAAGCGTTCGAAGCGGAATCCGGCCCGCACGATCAGTTGTCTGAAAACGAATTTATCCTGTAACCACGCCGCAGACATTATCGGATTGTACGCGTCAACCGGACGATGGAGCGGATCATTCAAAAAAGAAGAAAAACCCTTTTTGCCCCGAACTTTATTCCCGGTATGATCGAAGCCAGACCACGACGCGAAACTGTTTCCGTTGTTCAGCAACTCATCCGCAGAAAACATATCCATCGAGAAAGTTGATGGCGCCAGAGCGTTGATGTCAATCCAGGTTGTTTCATCAGCGGTTTTTCCATTGGCATCCACGTAGCCGGAAGAAATGAGTTTGTCTCGCAGGCTCTTATCGAAATGTGTTTGCAGATTAGGATCAATGGTGGTGTTGTAATAAATGGTGTCGAGGAATCGTCCGTTTTCATCAAATACACCGGAAACGGATTTCGGATCGGCAGCAGTAATCTGTCGGTTAACTAAAAGAGGCATGAGTTGCCACAGTGCCATTGCATTCAGGTTGTAATAACCGCTTCGATCCTGTTGATAATACATGCCGAATTCAAAGTCGTGCTGAACTTCCCGGTTTCTTCCCGGGTGAACAGATGCTTCACCGTACGCAGTAATTCCCAATCGCTCCTGATACGATTTATTGTAGTTGGGATACACAGTTCCCGGATTGGCATACAAAGAATAAATCAGCGGGATGTTCCGCCCGTTTACCAAACCACCGGCCTGCACAAGATTCTGCATCGACGGATTTCCAAGTAGACTGTACATGAAATTGGTGTAGTTCGCCAGTTCCGGATTTTGTGTTCCCGGAACGAATGAAATTAGCGAGTCTCGGTATCCGGTTAACGCCCTGTAATTGGTTACCCAGACTTTTGATCCGTCGGCTTTGGTAACTTCAACCGGCTTGTCACTAATGTAGTTGTACACCGGAACCCTCAAGGTGTTAAACTGTCCGACATAGCCATACGAGAAAACGTCGTCTCCGTGAAATGCACTTCCGGTTTTTGAATTTGCGTATTGATGGGAGATTTCAATTGCGTAATACATCGAACTAATCACATCGGAAGAATCGCCAATGAATTTACCAAGAGTTGAGTATGGAGCTTTTACCTGATGCCGGAAATTTACCTGAGTGCTGATTCCGCTAAAAGTATATTCCGGATTGTTGTCGGAGTTGAAAAGGGTATTATTCAACAGCGGAATCCTTCTGTTTATGTAGTTGTAGTTTTCTATTAAATCGAGAGAAATTCTTGTCGTCGGGTTCCAGGTGAGTTTTCCTTGTATGGAAACATCGTGTCTTGCAGCGTTCGGCTGAACAGCAGAATTTTTTAGTGAACCCGTCTCTACGAAAGATGCAGATGGCAGATATCCTCCCACCGTTTCACTTGAGGCTAAAGGCTGTTCTCTTAATTGTTGAATGGCTTCCCGGGTGCCGGTCATGTATCCGGTTGGCGACGGAAATGGATCTGACTGAAATCTGTAACTTCCCTGCAAGCTTACTCCTAAAACCAATTTTTTATAGGTCTCACTCAGGTATTGGGTTTTCAGTGCTTTAGTGAAATAGGTAGAAACCAAATTGTGGTTGTAGGCATTAAACAAACTCGAAGAAGTGATTTGAACCGTGCGCTCATTCACCAACGGAATTGCGGCTGTTTTGAAAAATGTAGCACCTCCGGTAAATCCTCCGTACCGCGCTGAAACTCCCCGGTCGATTACTTCAACACCTTCTAAACCGAGGTTCGAAATCGGAAGCGGACCGATCTGCGGAGTATTGCCTTCACGAAGAAAAGCCGTAGATCCCGATTTGCCTTTTCCAATGCTGAGCTGACCGTTTCCGTCGACCTGCGCACCTGAAAGTAAAGAAAGACTTGCGACCGGATTGGTGGATGGAAGCACGTTAATTACATCTCCGATTCCTTCTTTTTGCTCCGAATCGACCGGACGCCGAATGTCGATGGTTCCGATTTGATAGGCGTTGGAGAGAATGATTGAATCACGGAGCTGAACCTGCTCCGAAGTGAAGTGAATTTCTTCCCGGTACACTTCAGGGGAGTTAAGACTGCTCACCTTTAGAACATAAACACCGGCCATAATTAATTTAATCTGGAAACCTCCGTTCTGATCGGTCTCAACGAGATAGCGGGTAAAACTATCTTGCTGTAATTCGATGATCGCGACATTGTCGGGATTTCTCGATTCATCATAAACATGTCCCCGCAATTCGGATCGCTGGGCAAAAAGTTTTGGAATTAATAAAAGAGTAAAGGCGGTTAGGG
This sequence comes from Bacteroidota bacterium, assembly GCA_016124755.1. GTDB lineage: Bacteria > Bacteroidota > Bacteroidia > NS11-12g > UBA9320 > WGNA01. The sequence continues at coordinate 41,406 of WGNA01000015.1, forward strand.
TTAGCGCTTTTTTCATACGGTTTACATTAGTGGTAATCCGAATGTCTTTCTGAAAAAGATTTTATTAAAGCGACTTTTAACGATGTGGGAGCTTTAACTCACCAACGGATTAAAACAGAAGTTTTTCTTCTAAATGAATGATTTCTCCGAAGAAGAGTTTGGCAGTTTCCTCAAAAGACTGTGTGTAGTCGGAAACATAAAAGTGATTGGTGCCAATGGAAACGGTTTGATGCGACAGTTCAGAAACGCCGGCCAGATTTTCAGCGATCAATTCCGGCGCATCAAAAAGCAAAACGGATCCTTGATAATACGATTCGATCTGAGGTTTTATGAGAGGGTAATGCGTGCAACCCAAAATGAGCGCATCAATTTTCCCGAGTTGATCGAGATACGTGTGAATTACTGTTTCGGCGATGGAGTTTTTAATAAAACCCTCTTCGATCATGGGAGCGAGAAGAGGCGTTGCCAGTTCAACTACTTCCAGATCCTCCCGCAGTTTGAGTAATCTCTTTTTATAAATATGGCTTTGTATAGTTCTCCGGGTTCCGATTACTCCAACCTTCTTAATATGAAGGTCAGAAGCAACACATGCAGCCACCGGATCAATCACGTTGAGAACTTCGGTAAAGCCGGGAACTACCGTATCTTTTTGTAAAACCGAAGATGCACTATTACAGGCAACCACTAACCGGGAGCAATTTTGCCCCAACAGAAAGCTGCTGATTTCTTTAATGTAGCCGCGAATGCTGTGAACCGATTTGTCACCGTATGGAAGATGTACGGTATCCCCAAAATAAATGATGGGTTGACCGGGAAGCCTCTTTCTGATCGCTGAGGCTACGGTCAACCCACCAATACCGGAGTCAAAAACACCAATGGGTCGGGTGTCTCCGGTCATAAATTATTTAACGCCGAGTTTGGCTTTAACAGCGGCTATCAGATCGTGGTTCGGATCGCCATAAATGACACTCAATCCTTCCGACGAATCGAGTACATAGGTATATCCTTTTTCTTTGGCGACTGTTTGAATAACGCCTTTCACTTTATCGATGACCGGCTGAATGAGTTCGTCTTGTTTTGCGGAAATTGCCTGTTGTGCTTCTTGTTGAATCTGCTGGTATCGATTCACCAGATCCTGATATTCCTGCTGACGAATTTCGAGAATGTCCGGATCGTTTGTCGGATTCATCTTCCAGTAATCCTGTTTGTTTTTCAATTCGGTTTCGATGGCGGTGAGTTTCTTTTCATAGGAAGCCTGCATAATTTCAAGCTTCGCTTTTATAGAGTCAACTTCCGGAAGGCCTTCCACCAATTTTTGAAAGTCGATGTGGGCAATTTTCGTTTGAGCTGTGCTGAAACTGCTGAAGGCAATCATCAGCATGGAAAGAATCAATGAATGTTTGAATCTCATCTTGAATGTTTTGTTATAAGGGTTGTGGATGGATTTGTCGATCAGTTATACAATCAGTTACCGGGTGGTAAATCGTCGTCAGACGGAGGTGTGTCTCCGTTGGTTTTTTTGTTGTCTCGAATAGTTGTGATACCCAATTCTTCCAGAACTTCATCGCTCTTATCAAAGCGGTTGTTGCTGAACAGCATTACTAAGTCGCCGGATTTGTCGAAAATGAAATCGAGTTTATTTTTATTGGCAATTTTCTGAATGGCTTCATAAACACGATCCTGAATCGGCTTGATGAGTTCTTCCCGCTTTTTAAATAACTCGCCTTCAAATCCGAATTTATCCTGCTGGTATTTTTTGGCTTCTTTTTCTTTGGTTACGATATCGGCTTCGCGTTGCTTTTGTTGTTCAGAATTTAAGAGGACCTTTTCAACATTATAGGCCTTGTACATTTTATCAATGTCGTCGTATTTCTTGTCTAATTCTTTCTGCCACGTTTCGGCGAGCTCGTTTATTTTCTTTTGAGCGGATTTGTATTCCGGTATCTGATTCAGTATGTAATCCGTATCGACATAGGCGAAGTTCTGGGCTGTTGACTTGCCGATTCCCATCATTGCGAGAAGAATCAAAACGATGGCGTTGCGGAAGAAAGTGGTTTTGATGAAGTTTTTCATAGTGCTTTTAATTACGTACGGTTGGGCAACGTGTTACAATAAGCAATCAAATTTTACCTGACGAAGTTAATTCACGCATTACCAAATCACCGGCCGTTGAAAGCGCTGCAAACATAATTAAATTTTCAGGTCGGCCTCTTCCGTTGGCCAAATCAAAGGGTTGTATGGTTCATTGTTCATCGTGGCTTTTAGCATAGACAAACGAACCTTTGATCTGTTAATGTTGAAGTGCGATTCGCTCCGATTCTAAAACATTGCTTTTGTGTAAAGCCCGGTCCGCAATCTGAATACTGCATTCAATTGTGTCGGGATAAAGATAGTTTTTTGATGCGTCTAGCCGGATGTCGATGGTTCCGTAAATTTCACGGTTTCTTCCGGTGGGAGTGATGTTCGGAATTCGCTGAAAAAAGATTTCCGGATCTGAAGTGCCCGGCTGGTGTATCGCAATTTTATTCGAGCCACTCACTTGCCAGACATCTAAAAAGAGGTTGTATTGAAATTCACTGCCGCTGTTAAAAGGAGGAAATGTGTCTGAAGCTTCCAATCCGATATCTCCGTCTTTGTCTATATAGTCGAAGGACAAAATGAGAAGTGAATCGCTCCCGGCAACACTTTTAATAATTTGTGATCTCAGTTTGCTGATTTCCGGAATTGAGCTACCGGTTTCGTGGTTGTCTTTACATGCGGAAAGGATCAATGCAATCGCAAGCAAGGTATGGAAGTGATATGGTTTAATTTTGAAGGCCATGCCGGTTCCTTTTTCGAAAGAGGAAATATTCTCAGTAAAAAAACAAAACTTTAACGAGCTTGCCCTTGAAATCTTTCAATTTCAGGCGAGGGAAAATGAGGTCTATAACAGGTTTATTCGTTACACAACCCGAAAGCCGGAGAAAATAAACCGGGTTGAAGATATCCCTTTTTTACCGGTTGAGATTTATAAAAACCACATTGTTAATTCAACGGGTGAACCGGTTTCCGATTTGTATTTTGCCAGTAGTGCCACGACCGGACAGAAATCAAGCCGCCACTATTTGTTCGACCGGGATTGGTATGAATTGGCTTTTAGAAGCGGGTTTGAAAAATTTTATGGCGATCCGGAAAGCTGGAATATCCTCGCACTGCTGCCGGGTTATATTGAAAATCCCCATTCGTCATTAATCTCAATGGTTCGAATTCTGGGTGCAGGTGACAACGATTTTTATCTTTCTGATTTTGATGCGTTGTTTCAAAATCTGGAAAACCGAACTCAAGGCAAATACCTGTTAATTGGGGTGAGTCATGCGCTGGTGGATTTTGCAGAACGTTTTCAACTCAGTTCCGGAGATAATCTGGTTATTATGGAAACAGGCGGGATGAAAGGCCGTAAAAAGGAAATTACCCGGGAAGAATTACACCGTCAATTAATGAGCTCTTTCGGCGTTCAGGAAATTCATTCGGAATACGGAATGGCCGAACTCTTTTCTCAGGCTTACAGTTCCGGAGGAGGATATTTTTCTACTCCGCCGTGGATGAAAGTTTTTATCCGATCTGCTGATGATCCTTTTTCAATGGAGCCTCCCAATATTCGCGGTGGAATCTGCGTAGCCGATCTGGCGAATGTCGAAACTTGCTCTTTCGTGGCAACTTCAGATATCGGGCGTATGCTTCCGGATAATACTTTTGAAGTTCTCGGACGATTCGACCACAGTGAAGTCCGTGGTTGTAACGTAATGATTGCATGATTAAACTATTCGGTTCTCTTTCTTTGGTTCTGCTAATCTGTTCGTTGACCGGTAACGCTTTCGGTCAGGAGGAAGAACCGTTTACAACCCAGAGGATTTTCATGGAAAAACGCGCTCCGATTTTTATTAATGCAGGCGTTATTACCCGTTCGTTCAAACCGGCTGAACTTGAGCCCAAACAGCCCGGTGGTGAGATAAACTTTCAAAGATCTGCCGGAATCGGAGTTTATCTCGGATTGGAAATGGCCATCAATCAAACTCCGGATTATGATCGAATGGTTACCATCGAATTGGGATTTAACCGCACTCAATACGATCTGGTGGGGAACGGCAAATTAAATGCACAGAAATTCAGTCTTGATCACGACATTAATTTCAATTTCCAGATTCCACTGTCGGCCACAGAAGGAGCCATGAAACTCAATTACACCCGGAGAATTTCGAAACTGTATTTGTTGCGTTTCGGCACCGGATTTAACATTGTTCAGGTTCCGTTGAATTCGCGGGAGGTGAATGCAAGAGTTCAGGTTTTAAAAGACGGATTGAGCTCGAGCTCGGTTATTTTCAAGAATGATCAGGGATCTTTTCCGAGATTTCAAAACAATTCAGATCAATCCCTTTCAATGGGCTTTTTGTGTTCGGCAGGTATTGATTTGAAATTGTCGGATTACTCACTTTTAGAACTCCAATTGCGATCTTCCTTTAGTAAATCGAGAGAACTGAAAACCGCGGTGACTTCTGATTTCGATTATGCCGGTAATCTCGTTTGCCCGAAAACCTATTTTGCATTCAGTATCGGATGGACCGGCACCCTTAACCACAGATTAGTCAAAAAATAATATCTCATTTCAACGGCTTGGTTGATTGACCGAGTGAAATGTTTTCATCCCCTTTTTTATACGGGAGATAAGTAATAATGAACTGAAACATTTCATCGGTTGTACGCATACTTCCCCCTTCATTTTCGTAACGCTCTTTAATTTCCTGCGGTGGGTCGTACGGATTATTCGGGTTCTCCGACGTGTTGTCAAAAGTCGCTTCTGCAACAATCAGCGTCCCTTTTGGCAGGTGAACCGGATTTTTAAACGTGTAGAAATATTGCCAGCGGAAATCCCAGCGATTGATCCGGATTAATGGAATAGTGTCGCCTTGTAGTGTAACTCCGTACGCCAGAAATTTCGATCCGAGCAAATGCATGTGCGGATTGATGGTGAGAACAGATGCATCCCAGTTAAGTCTGTACTTTGTTGTGCAGGTAATTATAGTATCCGGTGGAATTACAAGAGGAGGTGAAATAGCACTAAGTCCGTTCGTTCCGAGCATAAGTTCCTGTGTGGGTCTTCCCGGAGGGGATTTGCTGTAAAAAATATTAAAGTGCGAACGGTCCCACATATCTTCCTGAGTGGGAGCATAGTGAAGACTCTGAACAAAAATGGTTGACTTACGACTCACCGGAAATCCGCCGATTCCCTCCGGATACATGGTTCCTTCCACGCCAGGCAGGTAGTTGATAGCACTTTCGAATTTCTGAACATTTCGAAAATCACCATCGTCGTGAGTGAGTTGCATTTCCAGCATTTCCGTATCGTATGTTGATCCATCGGTTTCAACATTTACAACATGCCGGCCGGCAAAGACATTCTTCTTTCGGTTAAAGTCGTAATTGAGAAGATGTCCGTTTAGGTGGTGAACGATGTTGTGCTCACCGGTTACGAACTCAATGGCTCTGATAAACGTGTCACGGTCAATTTCGAACGGAACCTTTACCGATAAAAACAAATCGCGGTTTTTCCCGGGTACAAAAATCGAATCCATATAAATGGTCTTGTCGGGTTTCCCCAACATAGAAACCGGATTGAATTCGGGAAGTTCCGGCATTTGCGACATGTTGCCTTTTGGCTGATCGCCGTCAATCCATTTAAAGATTTTGTTTTTTTCTTCCTGAGTAAGGTAGTTCTCCCCGACAAAGTGGGTGTACTCCGGATCGGCAGGCCACGGCGGCATTATACCGTTTGCAATTGCCTTTCGGATCGTTCTCTTTTTTCTGAGAACTTCCTCATAAGTTGTTAGTGGAAAAGGCCCGATACCTCCTTTGTGATGACACCGAACGCAGTGATCATAAAGTATAGGTGCAACATCTTCCGCAAATGTGATCTCCGTGCGATTTTTATTTTGAGTTTTGCCGAGAATTAAATCTCTAACCCAGCCGAAAACAAGTGATGTCATTAATAACGACAATCCGAAAAGCAGAAGAAATCTTTGGGTTTTAGGTGAACTCATTCGGTTGGCAAATTTAGCAGTGCGATTTATTCAATCACGCATCCCACCGCTTCGGTTTTGGAAATAACAATTGTGCTGTCTTTCGAAAATTGCCGAACTGCATTTTTCAACCAAAACCGATTGGGCTTAATTCTTTTTCGTGCTAAGGTTATGGCCCAATTATCAAAGGCACCCTGATATTTAATGTTCCCTGAATTATCCAATAAAAAGAATTCGGGCGTGATGGTAGCTTTTAAATTATGCGTTAACTCATATTTTTTATCGAGTAAAATCGGAATGTTGAAATGAAAGGAATCTGCAAAATGCCGGAGTTCATTTTTACTATAATGCTCTCCGGGTAAGACAGCATAATATGCATAATTTGGAAAGTCATTGGCTAATTCTTTAAAATTAAAAGTATAAGCGTGAGATAAAGGGCAATCCGGAGTGATAAACATTAAAACAGTTCCCTTTGATTCGGATGACGGAATTTGATGAGAATTTTCTTGTGTGTCTTGTAGAATTATTGATTTCGAACAGGAAGAAAAAAGAATCGCAATTGCAAAAAGGGTTGTTGAAAACAGTTTCATCTCAACAAAGTTATAATACTTGCTTAAGGTGCGGGAATCCGGCATATTTGAGTGTTGCAAGTTAAAGATCTGAAATATCTCATGGGCTATTCTCTGCCGGCTTTGGCCATAGCCGGAATGATATTAAAAGGATTTTTTATCTGGTTGTTGCCGGTGTATGCTTTTCTTCTTGTTCCTATTGCTGAACAATTGATTCCGCTTAATTCTATAAACCTGAGTACATCTGAAAAACAACGAAAAAGAGTGCATCCGATTTTCGACTGGATGCTCTACCTCAATGTTCCGATAATTTTTACATGCATCATTTTAATGTGTTTTCAAATTCGAAATCCCGAGGTAAGTCTGCTCGAAAAAATTGTAATGAATATTTCGGTTGGAGTGGTTCTGGGTGCAAACGGAATTAATGTAGCACACGAACTCGGTCACCGAAACCGTAAATATGAAAAGTGGCTAGCCGAAATTATACTGGTTCCTGTTTTCTATTCACACTTCACAACCGAGCATAACATTGGTCATCATAATTATGTGGGAACTCATCGGGATCCGGCGACAGCCAAACGAAATCAGCATGTTTTTTCCTTTTGGTGGCAGTCGGTAACCGGTTGTTTTGCCAGTGCAATTCAACACCAATTTAAAATTTCAAAAAAGAAAAATGAGGGTTTTATCTCTCTTAAAAATCCGATTGTACGGGGTTGGATTCTTCAAATGATTTATCTGGGATTGATATACCTGTTTTTTGGAACCGAGTCACTTCTTTATTGTATTAATGCCGGAATAATTGGATTTCTGTTATTAGAGACAATCAATTATATCGAGCATTATGGTTTGAGCAGAAAATTAACCGGGGCAAATACATACGAAAGAATATCTGCTCGTCATTCCTGGAATTCGGATCACACATTCGGACGAATTATTTTATACGAACTAACCCGACATTCGGATCATCATTATCACACCGGAAAAAAATATCAGATTCTGGATCATATCGATCCGTCACCACAATTGCCTTGTGGCTACCCGGCTGCAATTCTCATTAGTTTTATACCGCCTGTCTGGTATAAAATGGTGCATCCCGTTTTAGATAAATTTCAAGCAGATCATGCCGCGATCTGAAAATAAGAATACCGCTCAGTCCTTTTTTTTGCGTGTGCTTATTCCAAACGGTAAATAAAGCGGACAGAAATTCATGAATGCTGTTGCCAGAAAAATGGCACCAACAATTAAAAGAACCGTTGCTGTAGTGCCTTCAACTGTTTTGGTGAAATAGAGAATCGAAATTACAACCGCAACGATAATCCGTACGATGCGATCTGTTGAACCCATGTTTTTAATCATAATGATTGCTTTTTAACGACCGATTAAATAAGATCTCAATCATGTCGGTTCCCAAATCTAATAGCAGAAATTAAAAGCAAATGGTAACCTGAGTAACGAAATGCCTGTTAATGGTGAATTCGTAAATGAATCATACGAAATACTGCGGTTCGTCAGACCTGCACCGTCTTCCATTTACCCCTTCGGAAAACAATTACCGAAGTAATTGCCATAAGTGTTTCCGCGACCGGAATGGCAACGATTACTCCTCCAACTCCAATTTGTGTATAATGATGAAGTATGTATGCAAATGGAATCTGGAATAACCAGAAACCGGCAAAGTGAATCCACGTTGGAGTTTTGGTGTCGCCCGCGCCATTAAATGCTTGAGTTACAACCATGCCTGCACCGTAAAAAATATAGCCGGCACTGATGATTCTGAGTGACAATACAGCGACTTCGATTTGAGCAATTTCATTTTCCGGAATAAAAAACAAGACCAGATCTTTTGCCATAAATAGGAATAAAACAGAAACTCCGGCCATAAATGAAATATTGATCTTCGCTGTTAGCGAAACACTTTTCTCGGCGCGTTCAACCATTCCTGCTCCAAGATTTTGTCCGACTAATGTTGCCACCGCATTGCTCAATCCCCATGCAGGCAGAATAAAAAATACGACGAGCCTGATAGCGGTTTGATATCCGGCAGATGCAGAACTTCCGTATTTAGCCACCATCGATGCGAGAAAAATCCAACTGGCAGATGCAATAATAAATTGGAATGCTGCGGGCCATGCAACCTCCAAAATTTTTTTAATGGCATCAAAATCCGGAATCAGTTGTTCGCGATAATATTTGAGTTTGCCGGATGAATTCATCAGGTGATAAATCTGATAAAGTACACCAATAGATCTTCCGGTAACGGTGGCAATTGCGGCACCTTTAATTCCCATTGCCGGTATAAATGCAAAACCAAAAATGAACAGCGGGTCGAGGATGATGTTAAATAAATTTCCGATCCAGAGACTTTTCATTGCGATTGCTGGATTTCCTGCACCGCGAAAAATGCCGTTTATCAGAAACAATAAAATAACGGTACAATTCCCCGCAAAAATCCATTTGGTGTACGATGAGCAACTTTTTATTGCTTCGGGTTCTGCTCCCATCCATGTTAAAACCGTTTCAGAAAAAATAAGTCCCGGTATGCCCAAAACGATAGAAACAACTACGCCGATAATAATAGCCTGTACACCGGCAGCGGCTGCTTTGTCCAATTGTTTTTCTCCGACCCGGCGTGAAACGATAGCCGTTGCAGCCGAACTCAATCCTATTCCAATAGAATAGACTATTGTAATTACAGACTCGGTTAAACCAACAACTGAAACAGCGTGAACACCGAGTTTATTTACAAAATATATATCAACCAGAGCAAAAACAGATTCGAGACACAATTCAAGCATCATGGGAATTGCTAAAAGAATAACAGCAACTTTTAGATTGATCGCAGTATAATCGTGTTCTTCCCCATTCAGGGAGGAAATAATTAGTTTCCAATAATCACGAAAAGAAGAAGGAGTGGCAGATGCTGTCAAAGTTTTTCAGTTGGGCGGCAAATATCGGTTTGTCTGTTGCATTCAACTGTTTCGGATTATCATGGTAAAATGAAATTTTGGGTGACAAATGGCAAAAAAAAAGTCCGCCTCACAGGGCGGACTTTCAAATCTAAATTATTGAACAACGGGCTGATTAGCTCTTTGATTCTGATGAATTGTTGTTTGAGTTCTGAGGAGCTGAAGGAACCGCAGCAGTTGTTTTTACTTTTTTAACTGTTTTGGTTGCTTTTTTAGCGGTTGCCTTTTTAGCGACAACCGGTTTAGCTGTGGCCGTTTTCTTTGGTCGGCCGGCTCTGCGAACTGGCTTGGCTGCTGGTGTTGCCGGAGTTGCAGCAGGAGCAGCGGCAGCAGTAGTTTTTACATTTTTACTGCCTGGCTTTCTGCCTCTTTTTTTAGGAGCAGCAGCCGTTGTTTTTGCAGTAGCAGCAGTTTTAACATTTTTGCTACCTGGCTTTCTACCTCTTTTCTTAGGAGCAGCCGTCGTTGCTTTTACTGTTGCGGTTGCAGCTGTTTTTACATTTTTGCTTCCGGGTTTTCTGCCACGTTTTTTAGGAGCAGCAGCAGTTGTAGTTGCCGGTGCAGAAGCCGCAGTTTTAACATTTTTACTACCGGGTTTTCTGCCGCGTTTTTTAGGAGCAGTTGCCGTAGTAGCAGCAGGAGCAGCAGCAGATTTAACATTTTTGCTTCCGGGTTTTCTACCTCTTCTTTTTGGAGCCGCAGCTGGAGTAGCAGTTTTGGCCGGTGTAGCGGCAGGAGCTGCATCAATTTTGGCTGCATATTCTGGTTTAATGCTGCCGGGTTTCGCAAACCAGGATGTAAGTGCAAGATATTTTTCACGTTGTCCGATTGAGAAAGTATCGAGTTTTTTATCTCTCGTTCTCAAACGAAAAACTACGTTCATAACTGCTTGTTTAGTGCTCGTTCTTTTAGAAGCCGGAAGTTTTGAAAAAGAAAGAATTTCATCTGTCAACTCATCATACGTGAGTGGTTTATTAACTTCCTGAAGTCTGTTAACAATAAGCGTTTCCCATAAGGATTTTCTTCCCGGTCTTTTTTTAGAACCTCTTGTTTTTGCAGCAGGAGCAGATGTGGTTTTGGCACTGGAAGAAGCAGAAGTTTCAGCAGGAGCACCTGTCGATACTGTTTTAATTTTAATGTCGATTGAAGTAGAACTGTCATCACCAAGTTGTGCAAGTACTTCTTTGATGTGTTGAAGTCGCTTCACAGCTTTTTCAAGTTCTTCTCCATAGAATCTTCGCATTTCCGATGCTTCTGATTCTGAAATTTTAATTTTAGCCATTTGCTTTTAAAAAATCGATTTTGTTGAGTGGGCAAAGTTATTATCAAAAAACAAATATTCAAGACAATTAATGTTGATAACCCTCTTTGTTGTGTTTTATACTTAACGCTACCCACTAAAATTACCAGTCAATTTTAAAAAACTATCAAGACCTGGTTGTCTGTATCCCTTGCTGTGTATGGATTTAAGAATTTTATTAAATGCGTTCTTTATTTTCGATCCGCTAAGACAGCTTTCAGTTCTTGCTTGAAAAATAAATGATAAAAAGTATAAGAATCTGACTTTGTAACCCCCGGTTCAGATTAAAAATCTCAAACCTAAAAACCAAAATAAACAAGTTGGCTGGTGCGGATTGATGAATAGTAACATTAAAAATTATGAATGGTATCCGAATAAAAGTCTTTTAAATCAAAGCCGGTAAGGTATGCGGTTTACGGCATTAAAAGCGACTTCGTTACACATCAGCGCATTTGGCATAATTAAGTTGCGGGCAGGTAATACCCTGAACAAATTGTGGTTCTAATCATTCTTTTTACAGAATTTCATATCACGTCAAACTCCCTGGCGATATAATTTTTGTGATTATCTACGATGTCGAATGTTTTTTGATTCCCGAAATCCAAACGACGTTCGGATAATTACGGAAAGGCTTTGTTTTATACTTTTGACCCGATCAAAAATGTGGTTATGAGTTTAACAGAGAAAATAAACAAGGCACTTACTGAGGCCATGAAGAACAAAGACGAAGCGGCCAAACGCGGACTCAGAGCAATTAAAGCCGAGTTGCTTTTGCTTAAAACTAAAGAAGGTGCAGGCGAAATTTCGGAATCGGATGAGATATCTGCATTGGCGAGAATGGCAAAACAACGAAGAGATTCCATTCAAATCTTTTCTGATCAAAACCGAAATGACCTGGCTCAAAAAGAAGAAGAGGAACTGTCAATAATCGAATCTTTTCTTCCAAAGCAATTATCTTCTGATGAATTGGAGGCGGCTGTTCGAAATATAATTAATGAAATGGGTGCGAGCGGAATGGCTGCAATGGGCAAGGTTATGGGAACTGCGAATTCTCAATTAAAAGGACAGGCAGATGGAAAAGCAATTGCAGATGTTGTTAAAAAACTCTTAACCGGGGCTTAAACCTGAGGGTTTTCATTGAACAACTTATGCAGCATTTCATAACGATAATTGAAAATAGTGTTGAGTTGTCTTTTAACAAAAAGGAAGTTTGCAATCCTTCCAATGAAACCAAATGGCGGTTTGTAACTCACAATATCCGTCATTTCAAAACCACCCGTAATTGGTTTTAGGTGATGTTCGTGATGCCATAAAGCAAACGGCCCGATTCTCTGTTCGTCTACGAAATATTCACCTTCCTTAATGTGTGTGATTTCGGTAGCCCATTGAACCGGGATTCCCAATACAGGTCTCACCGTATAATGTATCATCATGCCTTCGTACATTTTTTCAGGAAGCGGAGCATTGAGGATTTTAAACTTCATGTACGACGGAGTGATTTTATTCAGATTCAGAGGTGTCGAAATAAAATTCCACATGTCTTCGGATGAACAGGAGAATTTTTGAGATTGCACCAATTGATACATAGACCGGATTTTTTCATCCAACAATTCAAACTGCGAAAAGTTGTACAAAATTTATTTTCGGCTTGCCGGATTATTCTATTCCGCAACCTTAATCAAGGTGCCATCCGTACGAAAATATCCCATGTGGTTATTCCTTCTGTAGCGGAAGACTTTCTGGCTGCTTTCAAAATAAATATCCTGACATTCCGGAGGTACGATAAATCTCCCGGTTGAATCTGCAACACCGTTTAATGTATGATTAGAAACCGTACAAATATTCTCGGCGGGCTTTGAAATCCAGTCGAAAAATGGCGGAATAACCATAAATCCGTTCGTGTCGATAATGCCGAATTGATTATTAATCTGAACTAATGCGAAACCGTTTTCGAAAGGTTCGGCAAACTGAAAAGTGGCATTAAAAAGATTCTGACCTTTTTCGTTTAAAAACTCTACTCCGGATGTGGTTCGCATTAAAACAAAGCCATTCCGGAACCCCGACAGAGGTTTGCCCGCAAATGAATTTAAGGTGTCGCAGTTTTTATTTAATACGTAGGTTGTATTCTTATTATAACTCACAGTAAGATCGTTTTCAAAGGGTTCGATGTGCGAAAATTCGATCTTGTTAACCGGAAGTCCCTGTGTGTTGTACAAATAGTGTTTTCCATTGCGGCTTACAATTAGCACCCCGTTTAAAAAGCCCTGACTCACATGTCCTTTAATTTTTTTTACTTTTTCTCCCATCCGGTCGTAAATAAAAACAGAGCGGCTTTTTCGGGCTACGAAGCGATCTTCACCAAACCAGATTTTTTGAAATTTAACCGGAACAACATGTTTGCCCTGCGTATTTAAAATACCGCGAGAAGAGCCTTTCCGAACTTCAGCAAACCCTTCTTTATTAAAAGGCTCACCCCGTGAATACATAAATTTTGAAATGACTCGTCCGTTGGTTGTAATGTAACCGTACCGGGAGTTTTTACCCTGAGGACGAACTAATGCATATCCGTTACTGAATGGTTGAACCCGTGCGTAAATCGGTGAAATAACAATAGCTCCGTCTGAATCCATATAACCGTAGTATTTCTCACCCATGGGTCGAACGGGTATCAGACCATCGCTAAACACATCCAGCTTTCTGTAAAGGGTTTTACCCAATTGTTTGTAGTTCGAATCGATCATCGCATATCCACGGCCCAAACGAACGGCAGCAATTCCATCTGAATACGGCACAGCGTAACGCAACCGATAATTATCATCGGTCTGCAAACCGGAATCTGCCACCATTACTTTTCCTTGCTGATCAACCATTACCAGATGATTGTTAATTACAGCCCAGGCTCTTCCGTTTTTAAAAGTTTGTGTTTCCTCAAACATCGGAGAACAAATCATCTTTCCGTTTAGAGAGGCAAATCCGAATAAAGACTGAGAAGATGTGACCTTGTAGAGTTTATAATTGGTATGCGGCAGGTAAACTATTTTTTTATAAACCGGAGGAATCAGAAAATTATCTTTAAACGACCACACTCCATAAGTAGAGTCCAGCGTGCGAATGATCATTGAATTGTTTCTGATATCACCGAGCTCTGCAATTCGAAGGTGTTTAAATTCTTCCCGGGTTTTAATAAAGTTGCCATTAATATCAATGAATGCCCAATAACCATCTCCGAAAATTGTATAGCCCCGGGCTGATTTTCCGTACCGGGAACATTGCGCCTTTAGCTGTGAAGTGAGTTCTGTAGGACTAATAACCACGCATTTCCGGTAATACGGATTCTTACTTACGTATTCGTTTTTTTCTTCGGGTAGTGAAGTCATTCGTTCACCGACAAATACTGCCGCGTAACCTCCCGAATAAGGTGTTATGTACTTGCTGCCATACCATTTTACCATTCCGTTCGATTTGTTAACTGTGGCAAAGAATCCATTCGTAAACAAAACACGGATGGAAGGCATGTCGGCATCCCGAATATTTTTAACGTCGATGTAAAGTGCTTTGGGTTGAATTAAAGTTCGAAAACGCACTTCGTCTATTAATGCGTAAACGCCGTAGAAATGAGCGTCGACGTCTCCGTACATAATGTCTCTTCGAACATTTACTTTCCCGATTACATATTCGGTTCCGGCAACTTTTTCCAGTTCATCAAAAACCGGTTGAATAATGGTTCGTCCGCTCGAGTCTTTAAGTCCCCACTTCTTTTTGCTGTCGCGAAACCAAAGTTCGTTGGGTGTAACATTGTTTATCGAAGTTCTGCGAATCGGTGATGCGCCACCGTTTGAAACCATTTCGGAAGAGCCGATAACTCCGGTAAGCGCAATAGAACTTACATTTGAAAAAACGAGCGAATCTGTAATGGTAAGGGTTGAATTGAATTCGTATAAAATGGCTGTAGAATCGGTGCGGGCTTTAACAACCCGGTCGTCTCCGGATGTTATATCATTATACCGGCAGGGCAAAAGCTGTTTTCCGTTAGAATCGATTAAACCCCAAAATCCATTTTTTCGGACCGGTATGGAACCCCAGGAATATTCGGGTCGCGCCCAGTCGAATTCATTATTTGTGATCCGTTTTCCATCGGTATTAAAAATCGCGTAACCGGATTGATTTAGTACGGCAACAAACCGGCTTGAATCTTCCAGCAAGCGTATCGCTGAAAATTCAATCGGAATGATAAAACGCTTTTTAATCGTGGAGAAGATACCGAATGTGCTGTCGTGTCCGACTAAAAACCAATCGGTTCCTGATGGTTGAATCGTGCCTTTTGATTCATAAATTATGCGACGGCTTCCTGCATCGTAGATCGTAACTGAATCATGGTTGTGTATGCTGTAAAATCCTCTTCCAAGATAATTGGAATATTGCATTCTAACGGAGGTTAATGAGTCGCCATTCGGTGCATACAGATCCGTTTGAATGCCATCTTTTTGTTTAGCAAAAATGATTTCAGACCCGATATCATATTCAACATGCCGGGTTTTAATAATCAATTCTCCGGTTCTGGAATAAACGACGCAATTCCCGGATTTGCAGGCTTCGAAGTATTTCCCGACTTGTTTGATGCCATGATAAAGAGTGGGAACAATTATCACATTGTTTACATCTGCCATTCCGAAAAGTGAATCCTTAATGATCAGGATTTCCGGATCCGGGGAGAATGACACTGCGTCGTACACCGCGTCGATCGTCGATTTCTGAGCAATGTTGTACCAGCCGTAGAAACCTTCTTTCCGGTAAATGATAATATCGTTTTGTAAATCGGCTACTTCATTAAACTGAAGCGGAGCGACAACATTTCCTAGCGTGTCGATGAGAAAACTTCCGGTTCCGTTTGAAGCCCAGGTGTATGGAGAAGAATTAAACGGAAGGCATAAATCAAACTTCGGATTTATCTTCCACACACCTTCTGAATTAATATAACCCCATTTCCCATCTTTATCGGCGGGTAAGAGATTGAATCTGGATTGGGCAAAAACCGAATTAAGAGAAAGAAAAAAGATGACGGTGGAGATCCATCTCATGTTCTTTCAAAAAATTAAAGTGATTCAATATAATGTCGCAAATCTGCTGAACTGGAAATCACCACATCGGTATTTCGCATACTAAAGGAGAATTCTTTTTCGGGATCAACCGAATCCCAATCGCCGTTCTCAAAATCAGATGTTGTAAATTCATATAAATGGCCGTCGCTGTCTAATGAAATAAGTACGTTGTCTTCTTTGGGGTCAAACATGAAATTCCAACCTGAATTAGATGTGTACGGAATGGCGCCTTTGTTTTTTCTTTCAAGGAGATACGCTTTGTTAAATACCTTTTTTAAGAGGGGAATGAAAAATACTGCGGATTTAAAAGAGACCTTTCTTTTCAGATGATAAATGCGATCGAAGTTGTAAACACCAAGTCCGGAAATCACAAAAGATCTGGATAGATCCGCCATCATATCAATTCGCTTTTTTTCATCTTCACGCGATTTCACTTTTGACAAATAGGTAGTCATTTTGGAGCTGAAATTTTTATTCGCTTTCTCATAATTGCTTCCAAACAGAACGGGAGTTACGTCAACAGAAAAACTATTTTTTTGAGAATTATAGCCGCTGAGATGGTAAACTGACCGATCTGCATCAACGCAGGTGAGCCGAGGATTTCGGATGTCTCCCTGCATGGCCGCTTCCGGAATTGCAGAATTGTCGGCTGTTTTCCAAAGCACATTATCGAGATCGGCAAATTCCGGATTTTCTTCTTTGTTAACCGACAATTCAAAAACCTGATCGGTGCTTTTTGCTTTTTGAATGGCAACCGGTTTAATCGGGTCGGGACCAAGAAATTCGAGTGCTTCTTTTTTAACCGGATTCGGCATTGGGTCGGTGCGGCCTTTTTCAATCCAGTTTCCGGCTGTTTCATCAAATGCATAAAAATTGAAATCGTTTCCTTCCTTAAAAGAGGCGAGCTGAATTTCGATTTCTTTATTGTCGGCAATCTTTACTTTTTGGTCTCCGGCTTTTCCGTCGATTTTAAACATACCGGCGGTTTCGAGTGAGGCCATTTCTCCGTTTTCTGCATTAATGTTCATAGGAATTCCGCTGAGAATTACATCGGTTGCGTCGTGAAATTCCTGAAATTCAATTTTAACTTCTCCGGTTATTTTTTCTCCACTTTCACTCACAAAAGCATTTGCCGGAATTATAATTCGCGAGCCGGTTGGCGTTTCCAAAACCGATTCTTCCAAGGCATTTACAGCAAAACTGTAGAGGTTCGGTTTAATGTCGGGAAGCGGAGGAGTGATTTCTTGTCTGGATGCTTTTTGGGTTGAAGATGTGGATTCTGAGTTTGATGTTTTAGAATCTTTTTGACAAGAAATAACGAATAAAGCTGCAATAGCGATTGCGAAAAGTTTTTTCATAATTGTGCTGTTGTGTTTGGGTAATGGTTGTGGCAGTTTCAAATTGCCGATAAGTTAACACATACACGATTAGATTTTAAAAAAGGTTGGAAGAGAATTTTTGAAGGGGATACTCTTTAGATCAAAATTGCGCCAATATCTAATTCAAAATCTCCAACGGTCGGGATGCTTCCGAGTCTCTGATCAATATCGCGACATCAAAATAATGGGCAGTTGCCATTTTGTTTTCGGGCTTCCACAGTGACGGTCGAAGCAGTCTTTTAATTTTTATCAGATGGCCGTTGTGATTCATAATAAACGGTGATCCGGTTTGGGTGAGATGAAATAAGGTGAGATCCGAAAGTGTGTTTCGTTTCAGATATTTTATGCCCTTAAAGTGTTCTAAAAAATGATCCGAAATGCCGAATCTGCCTTTGGTCGTGTATTTCAAAAACTTCCCGTTCTCATCTTTTCTTACATCCCACAAAACCCGGCTGTTTGCCAAAAATCCCTGAATGGTTAAAATCTGATTCGTTTTGTACAATTCGTTTTGAGCGATTCTGTGAAACAAAGGAGAACCGCCGTTTATCCGGTTTTTCAAAATGTGAAATACTCCCATCCGGAAGAATTGTATTTTGTTTTTATGTTCTAAAGTCGGGGAAATTTCACGGTAGTTATTCAGCATTTCTGCCTCCCGACTTGAATAGCTGAAAGTGGATTTAATGTTCCTCAGTATGTGATAAAATGCTCCGGTATCGGAAACCAGTTCGTTGTACACTGTTTTATTATTTTCGACGTAGGCAACAAAGCGCTTCAACATTTTCTGGAGCGAAGAATTCCCGAAGGCCGACCAGTTTTCAGATGTATTTGTAAGCTGGTTAAGCGAATCGAGATAATGGTTTGTTTGATCAGGATGTAACAATCGCACGAGATGTAGAACGCTGAATTTGTAGGAAGCGGGTTTATCGATTCCGATCACCTGAATGTGGTTTTTCCGAAACAGTACCCTCAACGTTTTCCATTTTTCATACACTTCAATCGTGCGTTCCTGCGGAATTCGTTCGCCGTATTCATAGATCAACGACTTCAGTAAATTCGTGTCACCGGATGAGATATACTCATTGAAAAAATACGCGGTTGAAAAATCGGTTTCCGGGAAGTAGTATTTGAGTCGGTTGTGTTTGATGAGATCTTTTAAAAGTTTGATTTCGGTGATTTCTGTTTTTGCACTTCCGTGTACAGCCCCAAATCCTACAATCCGAATTTCCTCCGCCGGATTAAAATCTGTGGAGTGTAAATCACTTTTGTTGTTTTTGAGATAAAGCTTTTCCGGATTCACCCCTTTTGTTAAGGAAAAGGTTGCCATCAGCATTATAAGAAAAACCGTTTTTTTCACAATTACTCTGAAGGAATATGAATTAATCGGTTGAATAAAAAATGAATCAACATCCACCCAAAAGTACAGAAGAACATGACTCGCTGGTAAATTCCACTGTAATTGGGTACGTCGATAATGAAATGTTTTCCGGCATTGGCCATTAATACGGAAGCAATAATGGAAATGAGAAAAGCCAGACATGCGAGAATTTTAAAGAGAATTTGCTTTGTTTTAAGCACGGAAATCAATGCAAATGAGGTGAAGAATATTCCGGTTGTAGTAGCAAAAATGCTGTGGAGATCATCCATCCATTTCAGATATTCCACATCGGGGTCAACCGGTTTGTGATGAAAGATGGCAACTCCAATCAGTGATAATCCGAAACCCGCTAATAAACCAAAACTGAGTTTGTCTTTTTGTTTCAGAAGATACGATCCGGATAAAACCGCAGAGATTCCCAGTGCGGCAAAAACCAGATTCATGATCCATGCATTTTTGGTGTGTTGAGCGCCGAGTTCGCTGGTGGTGTTGCAAACAATACAATATCCGGGTGAAGTGTGCCTTGGTAGAATATACATTACAATCCAAAGAGCAATACAGGAAATTAAAAAGAGAAACCAGAAAAGTGTGTATTTGGATTTCATTACCGTTTGCTGTCTGTTCAAAAATAATTTTAATCCGACAGTAAATCGAAATCAATCCGGTTTAAGAATTTCGTTGATATATTCAGCCGGGAAATTTATCTCCGATGATTCCCAGTATTGAAATCAGGTAATACATAATTATTAAAGTGATTATTCCCGACACGAACCATGACCAAAAGGTTATTGTCCGTTCTCGTTTTACATCCTTTTTTATTTGTTCCCAGATTCGTCGTTTTTCTTCTGTTGTTCTTTTTTTGTCTTTGAGCGATGGTTTGTTGAGATCCTTTAAATATCTCTTCCGAATTTCATAAACCTGCCCCCGGCGATAGTTGCGTATGCGGGTATTTTCTTTCAGAACAGTGTTTATGGATGAAACGAAAAAGCTCATTATACTTCAAATACGAAGTGAACTGTATTAGGTTACGAAACAACAGAAATTAAAATATGATAACCCCCTAGACTTTCTTCTTCCACACCAATGCCACTGCAATAAAGACAAAACCCACACTTAACACCGCAGCAATAAATTCTTTGTCCATGTCGGAGCAGAGATTATTTAAAAAATGAAATGCCATACACCAAAGAACGGAACCTCTGCTATTATTAAAAATGGCAGTAAGAATAAGGGCTCCGACAGATAAACCGAAAAAGAAACCGATGGAAATTCCAAGTGAAAAATCAAACCTATAAAAGAAAAAGGGGAAATGCCAGATAGCCCAGATCGGAATAAGAATAAAGGTTGATTTTAATGCAGTAAACCTTGATTGCAAATGTGGAAGTAAATATCCCCGCCATCCGATTTCCTCAAATACTGCGTATGTAATTAACGGAAGAAACCAGATAAAAAAAGTCCGATTGTCTGTTGTGATTCCCGAAATATATTTATTGAAATCCGGCCACTCACCTTTTGAAATTGCAGAGATAAATACACCCAAAGCAAAAAGAATTAACGGACTCAACACCACCCAGATAAACAGATTCGGAATTTTAGTCAGCCGGATTCTCTCGCCTGAAATCGGATCACGAGATATTCGGGAGACCACAACAGCACCGATAGCAGGACCCAATGCTCCAAAAGCATGAAGGAAGTTAATAGCCATCGAATTGTCTCCATATAATTTTAGTGCAGTGAAAATGAAAATCCACGTAAATCCGTAAGAAATAATGATGTACAAAACAACGCTTCGCCAAAATGACTTCATGTCCATTGAAATTTAATACGAAGCTATTTTCTGAAAATGTCAACCGAAATGACCGCTGATATAATTGCGGGTGAGTTCTTTCTTTGCATTATTAAAAATTACATCGGTGGTGTCGTATTCGATGAGTTCACCCAGATACATAAAAGCAACTTTATCTGAAATTCGTTGTGCCTGTTGCATGTTGTGCGTTACAATTACAATGGTGTAATCGCTTCGCAGTTTCAAAATCAAATCTTCTATTTTGTGCGTGCTGATCGGGTCGAGTGCGGAACAGGGTTCGTCCATCAGAATTACCTCCGGCCTTAAAATAACCGTTCTGGCAATGCACAATCGCTGTTGTTGTCCGCCCGAAAGTTTGGTCGCGGGTTTCTTTAAATCATCTTTAACCTCATCCCACAGATAACTTTCTTTCAGTGCATTTTCCACCAAATCCTCCATTTCTGATTTCGGGTATTTGTGAATTTTTAATGCGTAGGCCAGATTATCGAAAATGCTTTTGGGAAGCGGATTCGGTTTTTGAAACACCATTCCGATTCGCTTTCTCAATTGAGTTAAAGGCTGTGAAGGATGATAAATATCCTGATCGTCGATGGTTAACTTCCCCTGAATTTTAGCTTCCGGTGTTAAGTCGTGCATCCGGTTGAACGAACGGAGCAAGGTCGATTTGCCACACCCGGAAGGACCGATCAAAGAAGTAACTTCCTTCTCCGGAAAATCAATATTGATGTTTTTCAAAATCTGCTTTTCGCCGAAAAACAAATTCATATCATGTGCGGCAAGTTTTGCGTGGTTTTCCATATTCAGGCTTTTTCGCGGTTTTTATATCGCACGTAAAAGGCGACCAGATTCAGAATAAAGACGAGTGATATCAAAACGACGGCAGTGCCATACGCAAGTGGACGAACCTGCTCAATCGACGTGTGTTGTGTGGAAAGCATATACAGGTGATACGGCAGTGCCATAAACTCCTGATTCACCGACATCGTTAGTCCGTTTATATAAAATGCCGCACCGGTGAACAAGATGGGTGCGGTTTCCCCGGCGGCTCTGGAAAGCGTTAGAATAACACCCGTTAAAATACCGGGAAGTGCTTTGGGAACAACAACATCCCGAATAGTTTCAAATTGAGTACATCCGAGCGCAAGTGTAGCTTCCCGCATCGAATTCGGAATTGTTTTTAATGCCTCTTCTGTGGTTGTAATGATGTATGGAAGCGATAACAAACCGAGTGTTAATCCGGCAGATAATACGGAGGTACCTAGATTTAATGTCTGAACAAAAAGGGCTAATCCGAACAAACCATAAATGATGGAAGGAATGCCGGCAAGGTTGCGGATGGAAGCACGGATCAAACCTGTAACCCAATTCGAGGGTGCGTATTCGTTGAGGTAAACAGCACAGGCAATGCCGAACGGAACAGCGAAAACGGTTGTGATCAGTGTTAAGAGAACGGTTCCGATTACCGCCGGAATAATGCCACCCTCGGTCATTCCGTTTCTCGGGAAATCCACCACAAAATGCCAGGTAACAGACGACCAACCCTGAGAAAAAATATCGATCAGAATAATGCCGAGAAACAGGCAAACGACAACCGCGCTTCCTACCGTTGCGGTCCAGTTGAGAATATGCCGGATCTTTTTCATGCGTGAAATCGTCTTCTTCGGTTGGCGAAATATTCTCCGATCAGATTGATCACGAGGGTGATGATGAACAACACAGCGGCAATGGCAAACAGAGCAAAATAATGTGTGGTTTTGTAGGGAACTTCACCCATTTCAATAGCGATAGTTGCGGTGATGGTTCGCACCGAATCCAGAAATCCGCAGGGAATTGCCGAGGCGTTACCCGTTGCCATCAACACCGTCATGGTTTCTCCTAAAGCGCGACCAAGTCCGAGCATTACGGCTGCAATAATTCCCGGTGCGGCTGCCGGAACAATTACTTTAAAAAGCGTTTTCCACGTGTCGGCGCCTAATGCTAATGAAGCTTCTTTATAGGTTTTAGGAACGGCATTAATTGCATCTTCACAAATTGTGATAATGGTGGGGAGCGCCATCACTGCTAACAAAACAGAGCCATTCAGTGCGTTGAGCCCATTCTGAATTCCGAACAATTTTGCGATTCCGGGGCCAACGAGTACGATTCCGAGAAAGCCAATTGCCACCGAAGGAATCGCGGCGAGCATTTCAATGGCAGGTTTTAGAATATTGCGAACTCTGGTTGGAGCCAATTCGGCGAGATAAACGGCACACAAAATTCCGAGCGGTACAGCGATTATCATCGAACCCAGGGCAACCAATCCCGTGCTGATTACCAATGGAACGATACTGTATTTTCCCTCACTGCTTTCGGGTTCCCATTGGTTTCCGGTAAAAAAATCAACCGGACTAATTTCTGCAAAAAAGGAGACGCTGTTGTAAACGAGCATGAAGAAAATTCCTCCCAACAAAGCGATGGTAACATAACCGGTTACCTCGAAGAGATACTTGAAAAAAGTGTCGATCCGTTCACGACGTCTGATGTTACTATCTCTCATAATGAGCAGGATAATAGCCTGATGATTTGATAAGACCTACGCCTTTATCCGTTTTTTCGAATTCTAAAAAGGAAGAAATTCGTTCGCGATCCTTTTTTCGGAAATACTGAAAAAGCGGTCGTTGGAAATAATATTCTCCGCGAGCAATTCTTTCCTGATCAAAAGGAGAAATAGCAATTCCGTTTGAACCGGCTTTTATCCATAAAACTTTAATACCTTCCATCGAACCGTTCTGCACATATCCGGCTCCCACGTATCCGATTCCGGATGGATCTACTTTTATGGCTTCTAAAATTTGTGCGTTGCCATTCATCTGTTTGGCGTGCGGACTAAATTCAATTCCTAATTTGTGTTTGATAAAAGCGTGTGTTCCCGAATTGCTTTGTCTTCCGTAAATATTTACCGGTTGGTCGAGGTTCGAGATGGAAGACCAGGATATGAGTTCGCCACTTAGAATCTGAGCGAGTAAATCGGTTGTAAGTGTATCGATTAAAAGGGATTCGGAAACCACAAAGGCAATCGCATCCTGGGCAAATACAAAGGAGTCGATGTCCATATCGTTGTCGCGAAACATCTCCCGTTCTTTAGAATTGAGAGACCGCGAAGAGTTGGCAATATCCGCCGTTCCGTTCAATAGTGACGCGATACCAAGACCCGAACCGCCTCCACTGATCGAAACGAAAATTCCTTTATGAGTCGGGTGAAAAGCCTCCGCTAATTGAACCGCCAGATTTACCTCTGTATCGGAGCCTTTAATTTTAATGGAATGCTTGTTCCCGGAACATCCGGAAATCAGTGCTACAAGAACAAGAAGAAAAGTTGATGGGAATTTCATTCCGAACTTTCCCGCGAAGTACGCCGGATCAGCAACGGAAGCCGTTAAGTTAAGATTGTGACTAAGTTAATTCGAGGTTATGAGGAAAGGATTGCCTTCAACTCTACCGGAATTGAAATCTTTTGTTCTGAGGTAAAATCATACATCACAATAACATCCTGAGCTTCAGCAGCGATTTCACCTTTGCTGTTTTTCAACAGGTGATCAATTATAAAACTTGTGTTCCCGATGGATTTCACTTTCGCTTCAATAATTACTTCACCGGGATAAAAAAGTGCTTTTCGGAACTGGCAGGAAGTACTGGCCAGCATCGGTCCGATATTATCTGTTTCTAAAAGATTTGAAAGTCCGGTTTGCTCCCAAAGATTTACCCTCGATGCCTGAATGTATTTGAAATACGAAACGTTGTTGATGTGTCCGTAAAGGTCCTGCTCACTCCAATCGATCCGGAGTCTGAGTTGCGATTCAAACATAATTTTAATTTACAATCAGCTCGGTTTTTACGTCAGGCAATCACTTTAGCATAAAAAATCATAATGCTGATGGTGCCGAGAATGCATCCGATAAAAGCACTCCACATAGCATAACCGATGGTGAATTCCTGGTTTCTATCCGTAGTTTTATACGGTGAGTGTGGCGTTTTTTTGTGAAAGGTCGAAAGATTTTTAAAAAATCTTTCCCTGCTTTGGATTCGGCAATTTGATTTCAAATTTTCCGAAGTTGTATTTTCTATTCCTAAAATCATTTACCTTTTTTCTGTTTTTTCTTCTTTAATTCTTTGTCGTAACCGATTTGCCAGAAATACATATCCAATATTTTCATTTGTGGATAATGTCTTTGGGTATTTTTCTTAACAAGTTCTTGAGCTTGGTCAATTTCAGTCTTGTTGTTCTCAATAAACTTGAAAAGTTCTTTTAGTGATGCTTCATTAAAACCTGTATGCCCCATTTTCTTTTCTTTTAAGCCGTCTATAAAATACCTGTCATAAGCAGGAACACAGCCTAAAGTGCCAAGCATTATTTTACTTAAAAGTGTGTCTGTTGGTGAAATGGGTTTTGGCTTGTCTGCTCCTTTGGTGAAATAAATTTTACTGTAATGTTTCGCCAATTCATCTTTTACTGATAGTATGACTTTGACATTTTCCATTACTATTTCAGTCGTTTCGTTGCATTTCAATGTTTGACTTGACTTTGAAAAAAGAATGTCAACCGCTCCTTTGTGAATGAGATGATTTTTTTGAAGCAAACCGCTTGAACCTCTATACATCCCCCAACTTGCTAAATAGAAAGCCAGTTCTAAAACCTGAATTTCTGATTGTCTTGAAACGCTATATGCCTGAAAGCAGTTATCCCAAGATTTGTATCTATGAAATTCGTCTGTGGTAATTCCAGTGAGATACTTGTCAATTATATCTAAGATTGAGCTGCTCATAAAAGGGTAAGAATATTAGCTAATGGCTCATTGTTAGAAACTTGATAAATTTCACTCCAAAATGCTTCCATTGGAAAATCAGGAATCCCTTCTTGTTTAAGCAGCCCTCTCCATTTATTGTTATAGAAGTGAAACAACCTATCGTCTCCCCAATTAGGGTGTTCGGTGACAGTGTTTTTAGTCCATTCATAACACTTAATGATTGGATTTGTCAGAATGTTGCCTTGATGTGATTTTATCCAACGTAAATTTTCATGTAATTCAATTTTGTAGTTTCTTGTTTGTCCTGCACCATTATCAAAATTGAAATATAATCTAGTCCCTGCTTCGAGTAAAATAGCAAATTGAAACTTATCAATTTTTTCTACAAGTGCCTTTGCTAAGTCAAGTTCTCTTTTAAAGATTGGTGTTCCGATATTATCATGTGAAAATGGATTGAAATACCAATCCTTTAAATTTTTTAATTCAACTAGTTCACTTGCATCAATACCATTCTTTTCACAATAGCTTATAAACTTTTCCAAATACTGATTAAGTGTTTTGATTTTTTTGAGTTCTGCAACACCTGTTTCATTATCTGGATATTCTGTATAATGCTCATTAGCCGGGAGTAATAATTTTAGTCTTTCTTCTAACGCTTTTCTTAAATGGTTTGCACATGATGGATAGTCGTGTTTTGAATAATGGTAATTTGCTTTTTGCAGGTAATTTAGTGATGTATAAACCAATGGTGTATTGAAACTTAATCCATCCTTTTTATTTGCAAACATTTCAAAATAGTGCCATTTACCTGCTGATTTAGATTCTAACCAGTTCTTTGCCACGCTAAACCAGTATCTATCGTAAGTTGAAATAAAGATTTGATAGTCACGAAAGAATGGATTTGGTTCAGTTTGATTAATGCCATCTATTTCCTGAATTCTTTCAGCGATTGGATTTTCACCATCAACATATTGTTCAATTATTGGCTTCTTGAAGTTCTTGAGTATTTCTAACAGAGGAAGCCTATTACTCATGTCTAGGCCAATAAAAATATCATCCAGAAACAGGATTTTAAATTCAAAATTATCTTGCGGTGTATTTATCAAAGAAGCAAGATAAATTGAAATGGCTAATGAAGATAAACGAGCTTCATTTAAAACGGTAAGATGATTTTCTTCATCATTTTCAATATTTTCTCCAAAAAGTGTAACATCCAAATCTATTTCGCATATTGGGTATTTACCCAACCGATTAACTTTCTTTGATTCATGATAGACTATTTCACTTCGTGTTAGAATAAGACTAACATTAAATCCTTTTTCAAATATTTCCAATAAGGATGGAAGCAATAAATTGATTCTATTTATTTGTTGTTCTAAACCTTTAGTAAATCTGCTAAGATTTTCTTCCTTGTACCAAACTCTGGGAATAAATAGGTTACCCCATGATTTCTGAAATGGTAGTTGTGTTACTGAATTTCGTTGCTTTGATAAAAGCACCTCTATAAGTAGTTGCGCAAACTTCAACCTAAATTCTTCTCTATCCCGTGGGTTATCCATCAAATAAGTTCTCAGCAACTCACGATATGAAAAGAAAGTATTTAACAGATTTGCTCTAGAAATGTAGGTAGTCCCCGTTGTATTAGAAGACGGTATTCCAAAAGTTTTTGTTTCGTCAGTGGTGCCATCACTGAAAGTTACTTTGACCGCTACCTCGTTTAATACTTCTGCTTGATTTGGTTGACCTTCATTTTCAATACGCGTTTTTGAAACTTTAATATGTCTGGAAGGGACAGTATTGCTTGATGCATCTGAGCTACTGAAAAATTGCTTTAAGCCTTCATAAATGCTTGATTTCCCACTTCCGTTTTCTCCATAAAACAAAACGCTCTTTCCCTGAGGAATAACAACTTTGTTTTCCTCTCCACTTTCATAAAAAGCTTTGTAGTTTACAAACTCTACGGCAGTAATACGTTTCATATTTCAACGCTGTTCATTATTAATTCTATTTGTGGAATAGACAACATGCTGAACAGCGATTGCTTTACTTTATGATTGTCTTGGTTGATTGTAATGTAAATCTTGCGAAGATTGTGAAGTGCCTTTTCTTTCCCATCTAAATCTGGCAACACTGAAATGAATTTTGCAATTTCAAGATTCATTTTTTGAAATTCATCTTTGAAATACAACTCAAATACCAACGCATTTGCAAGTTGCTCGAAGTAGATAAACATCAACTGGTCGGTGCTCTCTTGCGAATTTTCTTTTTTTAATGCCACCAAGTAGTCAACCATTTTGGCAAATGGAATTTCTTGTTCATCAGTGATTTGTTTAACAGGTATTTTATCAAAGAATACTTTTCTTAGCTCTCTTGTTCCGCCTTGTAATTCAGGAAAATTATCTGAGAAACAATACTTGAACAGTTTAGAGTTGAAAAAACAAGTTAGATATTTTAAGTTTTTCCCACTTAGTATGAATGATTTATCATTCGAATAGAAATTATCACCTTCGTCATATACAAATGGCAAATATTTAGTCATGTTTGGGTAAATGATTTTTTGGGATTCGAAATTCTCCCAATACGAAATTTGGTCTTGAGTCTCAAACCATTTATTACCTGTTTTCTTTCTACCATTACCATCTTGTTCTAATCGATTTTTACCAAATGACAATAAATGGTTTTTTATACCCTGATACTTGTCTATATCAACAGTGATACTTGGAAATGTTGAAATCAGCCAATATCCTGCATAATCAGGATACCACGCAGATATGTCTTTACCTCTTAATACTTTTTTAAGAATCTTTTCGCTATTGGGGTCATCAAGTATTATCTTTTGCTTTACGTCATTGGGTATAATAAAAGCATCATTAAAGCCAGTTTTAACACCGTAATTGATTTGAATATTCCAATCATTAAGCGGGATGCCTTGTTGCTCGACAATTTCCTTAATGTTATATGTGTCTTTTTCGCCAACAACCCAAGCGTTGTGATTTAATGATGAAAGAGTATAGCCGTTGCTTATCACATATTCTTGTAGACTTTGGTCTTCAATATTGAAGTCATTATTTATTCGGACGGCAAGGGCTTCTTTACTTTCGTGCTTATTAGCTTTTGGTTTGTTTTGTAATATTAAAATATTTGTATCAACAGTAGCCGTATCGAAAACCTGCACATTACCAAAGTCAATGAGCAAAAGGGGATGCGTTTTTTCGGCAAAGAATTTTCGAGTGCTTGCTCCATAATTTGCCCTCATCCATTTGTTGGAAGTTATGTAGCAAAGTATGCCTTTGTCATTTAATAGCTGAACACCTCTTTCGTAAAATAGTGAATAAATATCGCCTGTTCTCTCAAAAGTGTCATACTTGTGTGGTTGATATAGCTTTGCTAATTTTCCTCCATCTTTTTGAAGTTGCACATAAGGTGGATTGCCAATAACAATATCAAAACCATCTTTAACACCAAACATCCACCAAGTGTCAAACCAAGAACAAGGTAATGCTTCAAAATTAAATGGATGCCACTCACCAATTTTATCAATAAAATCACCCAAATTGTATGTATTCCTAAGGGATTTAAATTCTGACAGTATATAGGCTTTTGTATTTTCAAACTTTCCCTGAAGTTCATTTTTATCGTCTCTATTCTTAACTATAAAATAATCGTCTCTAATAGACTGAAGTTTTTGAATCTCACCATCCATTCTTAATAGAGTTGGTGTTTGAGTTTTTTCAGCTAAATCTAAAAATTTATCATAACTAGTAGGTATTAGGGTATTGGCACAAATGATTTTGAAATCAAGGTTAGGCAAGGGTTGTGGCTCATTTTCATCTACAACTAAACTCAACCAAAAACGCAAACGTGCAATGTCAACGGCACCTGCATCTATATCTACTCCGTAAATGCTCTCTTCAATGATGTGCTTTTTAATATCGGCATCAGAAACTCCTTTTTTGAAACCCTTTAGTTCTTGCAAGTAGATTTGAGCATTGAAAATCTCTTGTAACAAACCCATAGGAAAAGCTCCTGAACCAATGGCAGGGTCGCAAATTTTTACTTGCTCAAAGGCGTCAATAATTTTAAAGGCATTTTTTTCGGCAAATTGCTTTTCCTCACTGTTCAGTTCTTGCTGCTGAATGATTTTGTCAATACTTCGCTTTGTTAATTCATTGTTTGCAAAGTTTTTTTCATCGTAAGCGTATAGATAGGCTTTCAAACTCTCCTTGCACATATAATGCACAATCTCCTTTGGGGTATAAAATGCTCCTTTATCTTTATTGTCTTCCAACAAATTTTCAAAAATGTGTCCGAGCATTTCTGGGTCAACGGCTACTGTATGTTCGTCCGGTGCATCTTCGTAAATGGTGAAGTTGTAATTGTTGAATGTCTCAAACAGGTTTTGAAAAATATGTTCTGGCAAATGGAGTTTGTTGTATTTACTGTCCTGGCTATCGTCAAACAAACCTCCATTCAGGTATGGAAACCGTAATTTGTGTGAACTCTTTTCTGAATCAGGATTATTCAGCGTTTTAAAGAATAGAGGAACGAGCTCCTGAAAATAGAAATCGTCTTTGTGTTTTGATTTTTTAAATAAGTTATACAAATAGTCAGGATTGCCTTCGCCCCACTTTTTGCCTTGTGCCACTGCCAACCAGCCTTTCTTTTGAATGAAGTATAAAAACACAATGCGCCCCATCATTCGTTTGCAAAAATCACGGGCTTGTTTTTCGTCTTTAATAAAAAGGGCTGTTAATTGCCAGTCGGGTTCGTGAATGACTTGTTCAACATATTTGTTTCCCTTCTTACCATATCGTTTACCAGTAAGAAACTGAACAAAATCATCGTAAGTGTTTTTGTAGTTCTTAAAGAATTCTTTACTTAGTTTCTCAACCGAGAATGCTTCTTCAAAGTCGTCTAAAGAAAGGTATTGAAAGATGTTTTCCCTCTGTTTCTGAATAAGTTTGTCAAATCGGATGGCTGCCGTTAATGCTTTTTCACCTTTACCAAACAAGTAAGTGTATCGTTTGGGTGCAGTTTCTTTGTCTTGTATTTCATTTGTGTCTTTGTTCTTTATTTTGCGTTTGCTGATGTAGCTAAAACGCCATTTATCGCCTTGAACAAAAACTACCATTGCACCAGCAACTTGTTTGGTAAGGTCTTTAATCAAGTTGCGCAATGAAACACGGTTGCGTGTGATGTTTACTTTCTCATTCAGTTCAATTTCAAAGATTCCTATTTTGGTATATTCATTTATTTCGTAGTTACCCAGGCTCAAACATTGTTTGCTCAATGTTTTGTTAGATAAAGAAATGAGACGGTCTTCTGCATTAAGCTTATTATTTGTAAACTGTGTTTGTAAAAAGCCTTTCCACACTTTTCTATCGTAAGGACTTTCGAGTATTTGTCTTATTTCTGTTATTGTCATTTTGCAAGTCGTCTAGGAAACAAAGGTTTCGGAAATAATGATTTTTGGCTGCAACGGCTCTAAATCCTTTTTTGCTTCTCGCTTTATTTTGGATGTATATTTCCGTGAAAGCTTTATTAACTCCATTTCCAATTTGATTGGGTTTGTTTCATTTCTCAATTTATATACTTCGTTCGTTAGATTGGAATATGTGCCGTATTTAAGCAAAGGCAGCAGATTTGTTCCTGCTTCAATTGCTTCTGGCGATGAAAGTATGTTGTTTGCCAACCAGTTATTCAAATCGTTTAATGCTTTGTTTGACCTAACATCTAATTTGTCTTCATTACCGCCAATCATTTCAGGAGTTGTAATGTCTCTTTCAAACTGCTCTAAAATGTTGTTGATGTGTTTGTAATGCAAATCGGGAACAGACAAAATGCCTTCTTCCATTTTTGGTGCTTCAAAAATCTTTACGGCTTTTTCAAACGGAATCGAAAATGATTTTCCATCTGAATGTAGATAAATGTTTTTGTGGTCACCATTTTTTACAAATGCAATACTGCTTTCTTTTTCTGTTGCTTTGCGAATGCAACGAACTTTTAAAGGCATTTTTCTGATGGCATTAAAGTGTTCTTCGTTTTGCTCACGGTATTTACGCAACCATTCTAAATATTCTGTTCTCAGGTCTTTATCTTCTTCCTTTTCTTCAAACATTCTGAACTGGTCAATAATCTCTTCCAGCGTGTAAATCTTGTTGTCCTCACCAAAAGTGCTGTGGCTACTTTGAAGCTTTACCAAAGATTTTTGGCGAAGGTTAATTCGGTTATCTCCGTGTTCGGAAGGGTAGAAGTTGTAATTGTAGATGAATTGGGCTTTAGTTCCAATTCGATTGATACGCCCTAGACGTTGAATCAGTCTTGTTGGATTCCAGGGCGTATCATAATTTACAATTACATTGGCTCTGTGCAAGTTAATACCTTCTGCTAATACATCGGTTGTAAGAATGATGTCGTAATCATTCCTAAAAGTTCCTTCGTAGTTGGCATCAAAGTTTTCACGGATAGTTTCAAACTCTTTATTTCTGTTGTCGGATGTAATGCTAAGAACCTTGTATAAAGTTTCTTTTTTTAGTCTTGAAGTCAGGTAATTTAACGTGTCCGCCGATTCGGTGAAGATTACTAATTTACCTAACTCGTTTTTGTCTTTGTTGAAATATTCGTTTTGAAGCAACTTTATAAACACATTCCATTTTGGGTCGTTGTGTTCCTCAATGGCTTTCCATCTTTCATTTAAAGCCTGTAAATTTTCATAATCTCTGCGCAAACCTTCAACGAATCCTGCTTTAAAATCGGTTTGTTTGAACTTTTTGTTCTTTGGCTTTTCATCGTCAATTTTCAGAATCTCGATTTCAATTTCTTCATCCGTGAAGCCTTTATTCAGCAAGTCTGAAATGTCTAAATCGGGAGCAATGAAAACACTGTCTCTTTCATACATGTCAATCATTTGCTTTGTGGAAGTTGTGATTTTGCCCAATGATTTTTTGAAAGCATAAAAGCTACTTTCCAATCGCTTAATTAATTGCGTTTGCATAATGAAAGCTAACGAACGGGAAATTGTCTGTGCACTTTGGTAAAGACCGTTGTTCGCTTCGTCTGTTAGGTAAGCAATTGCCTGATAACGGAAAAAGTCAATCTTGTTTTTGTCAATGATACTGTTTGCAGTATCAAGGAATAGAGTCGCTAATTCGTGCGGTAATTCATATTCATTGGCAAACGGGTCAGCCACTTTCGGAAAAATGATGCCTTGCTCTTGCAAGTCTTTTGCATAGCGTTCATTTTTCTTTAAGTCGGTTCGGGTTCTACGAATGGTAATATCCTTTACAACTTTGTCTCTGATGTCGTTGAAAATTTCTTGTATGGCTTGTAAGTCAAGCGGAGTTTGTTGAATAAGTGTTTTGTATCGGATAATGTGCGGATAGAAATACTTTTGCAAATTGGGTTCGCCCAAGTTGCTGTTTCTAATATCCTGAAACAGTGAAATGAGATAATAAATATCTTCGGGCTTGTTGTTTAAAGGAGTAGCTGAAATCAGCACTACCTTTTTCTCATAACCTTCTATTCCACCAATGTTTTCACGTCCAGATTTGCAGATTACTTGTAAGTTCTCAAACTGTTGACTTCTGTGATTTCTGAATTTGTGTGCTTCATCAACCAGAATTAAATCATAGCGTTCTTTGTCGGCATAGTTGTGGTCGCTTTCAACAATTTTACTCAAACTACCATTGGCAATGAAATGACATTTTTCGTCAATTCTAAACTCTTTGAAAGTGCTTTTCCAGTTCTTTTCAAGTGTTGGGGGATAAACAATGAGGATTTTTGTTTTCGGCCCATTGTTGATGATAAATTTCTTAGCCAACAAAGCAGCCATAACAGTTTTTCCAGTTCCTACCACATCAGCCAAAAAGAAACCGTTGTGTTTTAAAAGCAATTCATAACCCTGGTTTACTGCATCAATCTGATAGCTTAGTTTTTTAAATTTCTTTAGAGGAATATCGCTAATGCTATCAGGGTCGTATTCTATATTCTTTCCAAAAAATTCTATCAGGAATTTTACATACAATTCAAATGGAGTAGGGGTAGCGTCTAAATATGTTTTCTTAATCAATGCAGGTGCATCAACTGGAAGTATTGGAGTGCTTTGTTCCCAAAGTTTTTCAAATTCAGAATTGGCAAATTTTACGTTTTCGTAATCTCTAAGTTCAACATTCATTTCGTAATTGTGCTCAACGTCTTCTAATCCTAAGCCTTGTGCTGAAAGATTAGATGAACCCATTATTACCATTCCGTTGGGATTGTGTTCGTTAAAGTGTGGTGAAAGAAAAATATAGAATTTTGAGTGTAGTTTTTTTGAATGGTGTGCTCTGATTTCAATTCGTGTGTCTGCAATGTCTCCGATTAACTGAATTATGCCAGCCTCAATGTCTTTTCCATAATTAGCATTTATGATGTCTTGCTGAATTGATTCAATGAATGATTCCTTGGTGTCTTTGGCGTTTAGGTTAAATAAAAGTCCTCGTTTTTGGGCTAAAGCAATGAAAGGGTCAACATTAATACCGGCTATGATTTTTACTTTTAAATTTTCGGGAAAATGTTTGCTTATTGCGAAATAACCAGATGCACGGAAATAGCCAATTACTGATTTGAAGTATTCTATATTTTGCATATGTTCAAACACACCCACAAATTTTTTATAGAGCGTATTTTCGCCTTGGTTTGTAAAAAAGTTTGACGCCATCTATTTCACCTCTTTAATTTTCTTAGATACTGATTTGAGTGCTTTGTCAGCTAATGGCTCGTCCTTAATTACATCCTTAACTTGGTCGGCCAACCAAAGGGTATGAAGTTCTTCTTTTTCAACTTTGAGAATGTCAGCCAAGATTGCAATTTGCTCTTTCTTGATTGGTCTTTCACCTCTATCCATTTTGCTAATGATAGAAGTGTCAACATCAAGTTTCGAAGTAACCTGTCTTAAAAGCAGGTTTTGCTTTGTTCTAAGCTCTCTTATTTTGTCTCCGGGTTGTGTAGCCATTATAAAAATATAGTCTTGACAAATATTGGCAAATAAAAGAGAACAATTGATGCAGGTTTGTTAAGGCGTGTAAACACATTTTTCTGATGGTGTATTGAAAAGCCAGTTCCTGTGAGGCGTAAAAGTGCATCTGTCAAATGCTCGTTGCTTTAAATTAATTTAATAGAGCGCGTTGAAAAAAGAAAAACATCGGTTCAAATCAACAGAATCTATGTAAGAGGATTTCAAACTGGTGTCCTGCAGTTAACATTAGGCTATTCCCTATAATTCGGTTTTTACGTCAGGCAATCACTTTAGCATAAAAAATCATTATGCTGATGGTGCCGAGAATGCATCCGATAAAAGCACTCCACAAAGCGCGTTTTTCAATTCGGAAAAATCGGTAAATGATAAGATCGGTTAAAATGGATAAAGTGAAAAGTATCGTGATATAGCCGGCGAATGCGATCCAGTTTCCTGCCGACAACATCCATCTGAAATCGTTGTAACCTTCATCAATATAAAAGAGCATTCCGGTGAAGATGCCACAGAAAGCAAGAATCAATACTGTTTGTGGTTCGTACTTTTTAACCGCTTTGGTGTTCATCAGGTGTTGGTCGAGTGGATTACTTTCAGTCAGCATTATTTACCGGAATTATTCTTCCAGAGAATCAGCGAATCATTGGGGAGATCGTACTGGTAAATCTGATTAGTATTGCTGTCGATGTACACCCAACCATCAGTTGCGTATCTCGGATTCTTGCCAGATGCATCGGCTACATCATGGCCAATATGATATATAAGCATGGTGTGTCCTTTTCGAATTTCGCGCCGGTCAAAGATCCATTCAAGACTTTCTTTATCCCGTGATGATGCAATGAGTGGATCTGTAGTTTTGCGGATATAGCTGAACACCATTTTGTTGTACACGTTATTCGTGTCGTTGATGTGTTCGGCTCTTAAAAGAATGTTTCCATCTTTGTCTTTTTGAACTTCAATAGACTCGTCGATACCCGAATCCGATTCGATAGTGTTTGGCACTTCTTCGTGATCAGACTTCTTGTCGGATTTACAACCCGTGAATAAATAAGTTGCGAGTACGGTGGTCAGGAACAGAATTCCAAAAATATTTCTCATTTAACTTTTCTTCATGTTAAGTGCATCGCGCACAAATTGTTTCAATATTTCGATCTGATCGGCGCCCAGACTTTCGCCGTATTTGCCGGCTTTGTATGCGGTTGCCATGATCAGAGCCGCAACCGGAAGTGCGTAAACCCAAATATTGTGTTCACCCAGCATCCAGTGACTGATTCCATACACCGACAAAATAAAACCGGAAACTCCGATTGAAAAATAAATGAACATAAACATAGTCCACACACCGGGTCGCGGTCCAATTAAACCGCGCACCACAGAATGTTCCGGGTTGTCGTAATCCTGTTCCACCCGAAAGTTGAGTTGCGGAGACCAGTAATGGCGGATTTTTTCCGGGATGTCGAGAATAATCTGGTTGTCTACTATTTTTCCGACAACCTGATGATGACCGTTTTTCATGAGATCATCAATCCGGGTAATTACGTTCGGTTTTTCAAAAGGCACAGTGAACCGGAATCTCGGTCGAATGTGGGTAATGGAATGATCTGCGCTCATCGGTAATTTCAAATTGTTTTGTGGTTGCTCAAAGATAAGCGGAGGATGGATTCGAAAATGGGGTTGCGGTGGAGATAAGTGTTTAAAATGAAAAGTTTCTCCGCTTAATTACGCCAATTTGTGGATCGCTTACATTTTGGTATTAAAAGAACAAAATGAATTGTGGGAAGCCGATCCTAAAACATGAATAGGAACGCGTGGGTGGGCGGTCGGAAAGGCGGGATAGCCCCGGCGGGAATTTATCATTTGGTAGAAAATCGGGAAAGTGCTTGACATTTCTTTCCCAGATTTTCAACAAATGAGAAAGGGAGCTTGGGCAGCTTTCTTTCCGACTTGATTTTTTGCTTATTTTTTTATCAAGAAAAAAGTGAGAAGAAAAGAGATTGAAAATAGACCCCAAACCAATTTACAATCTTCGTGTTTCGACAGGGTGAAGCATTTAATATTAAAAGGATGAATTTGGACTTGGGAGTATGATTCGGGAAAATGAGGATGGGGGAGTTGCGGGTCGATGAGTACGCGCCCGCGCACACACACAGGTAGAAGGGCTTAAGCCCTTTCTCATCTAACCTGCGTTGCTAAATTCTCGGTGGCCTATTATTGGATTTCAATTACAATGTCTTGCATAGGTTGGAATCAGAATTTATGTCGAACCTTTTGGGAAGATTTGATAAATTAACGCTTAAAATAATTCCGGAGCGGTTGATCAAAAATTGAAAAAATGTGAGAAATTTAAATTATCTCGGCATTAACTTTAGACGTGTACGCGCGCAGGTAGAAGGGCTTAAGCCCTTTCTCATTATCAAAGAATTCAACTCAGAATTTTTTCATCCAACTCCACTCACCTTCTCCGGGCTCTCGTCTGAGCGCTTATCGGCGGATTATAATCGGCATATTCAACCGGAAGTTTGGAAGCCAGATCATTCGCCATTTCGAGAGCTATTTCCTTCCCCTTTACTTTGGCAATTGTTAGTTTTTTCTGGTGTGTATGGTTTAATAAAACCACCTTATACCCTTCTTCTGTCACTTTCGATTCTAAAAGTGTTCTGGTTCGGATGGTGTAAGATTCCCGAAGAATCATCACCGTGATAAACGGATATTCCGAAAAATCTCTCCAACTACCGATCTTAATTCCGAAATACGAAGAATATTCCCGAAAGACTTTTTTATCCGGATTAATCTGAACTCCGTTAAATGTAAATCCGGTTATTCCGCCGATCAGCATAATTATTAAACCGGCAATTAAATAACCGCTCAATAAAAGATATAATCCACCCGCTAAAAATATATACCCGAAGACAACGAGTGGTGGCGGGAACGCAGAACTGAGCCGGTTGGTTATTTTGGGTGAAGCCATTTTCTATTTAATATCCGCCAAATTAGCCAAACAATTACAAAAAGCTCAAGATGTTTTACGATAATTCAAAATTGCCCATGCATTAAAAACAACAGCGAAAACCGCGGTAACGGCGAAATGCATTTTTATATCTTTAAATTCACTTCCTTTCATTACCACCATCCGCATTACTTCAATAAAATAGGTGACCGGATTTAATCGGGCAATCCATTTTGCCCATTCCGGCATACTGTCAATGGAAGTAAATAATCCGCTCATCAATAAAAAAATCATCATAAAGAAAAAAGCAAGTGACATGGCTTGTTGCTGCGTGTTGGAATAGGTGGAAATGATGAGTCCGATTCCCAGAACCGCTACCAGATAAAGTGCGAGAAATGCATATAATAGTCCGATGCTTCCCAATGGAACAATTCCGTAAACAATGCGGGCAACCAGAAATAATCCGATGGTAAAAACAAACATGCCAATCACCCAAAACGGAATGAGTTTTCCCAGAATAAAATGATGCTTTTTAATCGGTGTCACATTTATCTGTTCAATGGTTCCGACTTCTTTTTCTTTTACAATATTTAATGCGCACATATAGGCTCCGATCATTGTAACCATCACGACCAAAATTCCCGGGACCATAAATATTTTATAATTTAAAAACAGATTGTACCAGTTGATCGGATTAATACTAATAATGGAACTGCTTTCCGAATTTGATTGAATCATCAGATTTTTTCGGTATTGCTGATTGAAGTCTGCAATTATTCTCCCCAAATACGAACCGCCAACAGAGGCCTTGGTTCCGTTAATTGCATTCATGGCTAAAAATAAATCCTGCCCGCCATCACGCGCAAGATCTTTTTCAAAGTCGTTCGGAATTTCGAGAATAATATCCGCCTTATTCCGCTCCATTGCTTTAAATGCGTCGGGGTATGAATCGCCAAAAACCGTTAATCGGAAATAACCTGATGCTACAATTTTTTCGCGAAGTGACCGCGATAAAGCAGAATGATCGTGATCTACAACTGCGATGTTTATGTTCTTTATTTCAAAATCGGCGGCGAGTGGTAATACCATCAGCTGAATTACCGGCAATGCGATAATCATTCGTAAAATGGTCTTGTTCCGAAAAATTTGCCGAAACTCTTTTTGCAATAAAAATCGTAAGGTTTTCATTCGAGTCGTATGTTAAATTTTCGGATGGATATCGTTAAAAGCAACGCCGTCATTCCAGCCAGTATTAATGTTTCTTTCCAGATTGCCGAAAATCCCAACCCTTTAATCATAATGGATTTTACAATAATATAATACCATTTAGACGGAACGATATTTGAAATTACCTGCAGTGGAACCGGCATATTTTCAAGAGGAAACATGAATCCGGTGAGCATCATAGTTGGCAGTAACATTCCCATTAGTGAGAATAGCATAGCTTCTTGTTGAGAGTTAGTTAGTGTAGAAATGAGCAAGCCAAGGGAAAGAGCTGCCAGTATTAATAATGCACTTTCTGCAAAGAGCAGAAAAATATTTCCGTTGATCGGCATGTCTAATAAATACACGCTGAGCACGAGAATTACGATCAGATTAAATAGTGAAAGAATAAGATAGGGGATGGCTTTGGAAATAACGACGAGAAACGGATTAAACGGGGAAACCAGCAGTACTTCCATCGTCCCGTTTTCTTTTTCGCGGACAATGGAAACGGAAGTCATTAACACACAAATCAGCAACATTACAAGCGCCATTACTCCCGGAACAAAATTCGTTGTGCCTTTTAATTCGGGGTTGTATAACATCCGCATTTCGGTATTAATGCTGTACGGAATATTGCGGGTTTGCATCATTTCCTTCTGGTAACTCATAATCACGTTAGTCGCGTAGGAAGTGAGCGTATTTGCGGTATTGGGGTCAGAGGCATCGGCAATGATCTGAACGGAAGCATTTTTTAAATGAACCAGATCTTCTCCAAAATTTGCCGGGAAAACAATAGCCAGTTTTATATTTTCAGCACGAAAAGATTTATCAATATCTTCAACCCGCGTTATGTTTTTTTCAATTTCAAAACTTTTACTGACTTCCAATTTCTCAATAATTTTTCGGGAAGTGGCATCTTTGGCATAATCAAAAATTACGATTTTGGAATTTTTGATTTCATTCGATAGCGCAAATCCGAAAAGCACAATCTGAACAACCGGGAGTCCAAAGAGGAGGAGCAAAGTCTTCCGGTCGCGGAAGACGTGCAGAAACTCTTTAGTGAAAAATGCAATAAACTGTTTCATTTCAATCTGCCTTTCGTTGTGCGCCTCTGGCTAATTCGTAAAAGACTTCATCCATCGTTTCCACTCCGTAATTTTCTTTTAGCTTTTTTGGTGAATCCAACGCTTTTATTACGCCGTCAACCATCATGGATATGCGGTTGCAGTATTCGGCCTCATCCATGTAGTGAGTGGTAACAAAAACGGTAATCCCTCTTTCGGAAGCTTCATAAATCAAATCCCAGAATTGTCTTCGCGTAACCGGATCAACTCCTCCGGTTGGTTCGTCGAGAAATACAATTTTGGGTTCGTGAAAAATTGCAATGGAAAAGGCTAATTTTTGTTTCCAGCCAAGTGGTAATGATTTAACGAGTTTTTTAGCCTCGTTTTCGAGTCCGAGTTTTTTAATTATCGCATCACCTTTCTGGCGGATTTCCTTTCCCTTCAATCCATAAATTCCGCCAAAAAAACGAATGTTCTCGCGAACAGTCAGATCCTCGTACAAAGAGAATTTCTGACTCATATAACCGATGTGTTTTTTAATTTCTTCAGTTTGTGTCCAGATGTCGAAACCGGCAATGTTCGCTTTTCCTGAAGTTGGGGTAGACAAACCACAAAGCATGCGCATCGCTGTGGTTTTTCCCGCTCCGTTGGCGCCCAGAAATCCGAATATTTCCCCTTTATATACATCAAAGGTGATGGCATTTGCAGCAATAAAATCTCCGAATGCCTTGGTGAGATTTTCCGTCTTTATTACAACTTCATTCTCCATTATCGAGGGATTTCATTAAACGGATAAAACAATCTTCCACCGTGGGTTCTTCTATTCTAATTTCAACTTCGGAATAACCGGCTTTTATGAGTCTGTCTTTTAACTTCTCAATTTCAGCTTCGTTATGAAAAGTGATGTGGTGATAATCCCCGAATCCGTTGCAACTTTCAATTTCGGCGAACGACCGGAGTTCTTTCAACAGACGGCTCATTTCATTACAGCGAACGGAATAAAGAGGTTTGGGAAATCTCCGGATAATTTCTTCCGGTGTGTCGATTGACAGAATTTTTCCTCCCTGAATTAATGCAATTCGTTCACATAATGTCGCCTCATCCATATATGGCGTTGAAACCAAAATCGTAATTCCGTGTGTCTTGAGTCTTTTTAACATTTCCCAGAATTCTTTTCGGGAAACCGCGTCAACACCCGTGGTAGGCTCGTCTAAAAAGAGTACGGTCGGACGATGAATCAGCGCGCAACACAGGGCGAGTTTTTGTTTCATTCCGCCCGATAATTTACCGGCACGACGATCTTTAAAAGGTTCGAGCTGAACGTAAATATCTTTTATGAGATCGTAATTTTCGTGAATTGTTGTGTTAAAAACGGTGGCGAAAAAGGTGAGATTTTCTTCAACGGTGAGATCCTGATACAGCGAAAATCTACCCGGCATATAACCAACTTTTTTTCGGATATCCCGATAATCTTTCACTGTGTCACTTCCATTCACCGTGGCAAAACCCGAATCCGGTTTTAATAAAGTTGTGAGCATTCGGAAAATACTCGATTTCCCTGCTCCATCCGGTCCGATTAATCCGAATAATTCACCTTTTTCAACCGAAAAGGAAACGTCGTCAACGGCGACAACGCTGCCCTTTTCATAGGTTTTGGTAATGTGATCCAGAACTACGTCTGTCATTATTTTAAATTAATGGCGCCGTACATTCCGATTTTATAAGTGCCGTCGTTTTTCACCTGAATCTTAACGGCATAAACCATGTTTGCCCGTTCGTCTTTCGTCTGAACTGTTTTCGGTGTAAACTCCGCCTGATCAGCAATCCAGGTAACAATGCCACTGTCTTCGTGATATCCGCCTTTCCCGTCGTCTGTAAATACTTTTACTTTCTGATTTAATTTGATGTTCGGTAATTGATCTGCAGAAATAAAAGTGCGCAATGTGATATTAGATAAATCAGCAATTTTATAGAGCGGTTTACCCGGGAAAACAACTTCCTGTTCGCGCACATATTGGGTTAAAACACTTCCGTTAACCGGATTAATAATGCGACATTTTGCTAATTGATCTTCTAATTGGCGAATCTGCAATTCAACCGGGCGACTCTCATTGGTTACACTCTCGCTCGACAAATGAAGCGAAGAACTTTGTGCATCAATCTGCTTTTTCAAAACTTCAATCTGTGCGTTAATATCGTCGAGTTGTTTGGTGGTAGCGGCTTTGGCATTC
Source organism: Bacteroidota bacterium (assembly GCA_016124755.1). Classification (GTDB taxonomy): domain Bacteria; phylum Bacteroidota; class Bacteroidia; order NS11-12g; family UBA9320; genus WGNA01. The sequence goes on from WGNA01000015.1 coordinate 83,196, forward strand.
ACGAGATTTTGCACCCGGATTTTCTCCGTTTCCAGCGTGGCCAATTGTTCTTTAAAAGCGGCTAATTGAGTGTTAATGTCCGGACGACGACCGAGAACGGCTTTTAATTGTGCTTCCAATTGCAACTTTTTAAGATACAATTGGGTGCTGTCTACAAAGCCAATTACATTTCCGGCTTTGAGTTTCATTCCTTCATCGAGTTGCAACGATAAAATTTTACCACTTGCCTCCGATGATATAATGGTTTCCTCCGCTTCAAATACACCGGATGCATCGAAAGTTTTGTCTTTTCTGCAGGATGATATTAGTACGGCAGCGGATGAAATAAAAATTAATATGCGATTCATTTTATTCAATTTCCAGAGGTTGTATTGTAGTTATATTGAGCTAAAAGCAATTGTATTTCGTGCAGTGACAAATTTTGTTTCGCCTGATTTTCTGCGTTTAAAAAGGCGATATAATCGTTGGCGGTAATGATGCCATTAGCCAATTCTTCAGACGCTGTTTTGCGGATGTTTTCCCGAAGTACAATTAGTTCTTTGTCCGTTTTCAGAAGTTCCTTCAGTTTTTCTACTTCTTCGTTTTGTTGTTCTAAAACCACATTCGTATTAAATAAAAATGTCTCCCGCTGAATACTCAAAATACTGCGGTTTATATCGATGAGGTTTCGCTCATTTGATGAAGTATAAAATCCGGATATATTCCAGTTCATTCGCAACCCGCCGATGTAGTAGCCGGAGAAATTATTGTTTAATAAATTCAGAGTCGGACGACCATAACCGGTTTGAACAAACAAACTAAATCTCGGAAGATTTTTGGCGGTAATCAACCGGTTCTGGAGATCGAAGCTTTGGTTACGGATGTCGAATAATTTGAGTTCAGGTCTTTTAATTTCCTGCGCTAATGAAGTTACTGCCGGTATTTCGAGTTCCGAATTTTCATCGATTTGGGTACCGGTAAAAAGCGATAACATCTGAGTAAAGGCTTTACGCGATGCTTTTAGTTCCACTACTTTTTGATCAACATTTAAAATTTCAGAATTCAGCAGATCCAGACTCTTTTGCGTTGCTACACCATTCTCGATTCCGGCTTTTATTTTATCGGTTGTAATTTTTAAATCGGATTTGATTAAATCGGTTCTCCGGATCTGTGCGTCGATTGCCAGAATTCCAAAGTACAACTGATTAATACGTTCCCGGATTTTTTGCAATTCCACTTCAATCTGTTGTTTTTCTGCTTCTGCATTTTGCTCGATAAGTTTAAACTGATCGTTGCGCGTAATGAGATCAGTTAACGGCTGGGTGATTTCGCCGTAGATTTTATACTGATCTTTACTAAGTGTCGGGATTTCAACATTCGGAAGTGAAATCGGAATGGAAGTTACGGCAGATTGATACGTTGCCTGCCCGACAATGTTGAGTTTTGGCAGATATCCCCGCGAAGCATTTTCTAAAGAATATTCCTTTGCCTTTTCGATGAGCGAGAATTGTTTTACCTGCGGGTAATTTTTCTCTGCGAGTTTGTAACAACTGTCGAGGTTGATTTTCGATGCGAAAACACCGGGGGAAATCAGCAATAAAATCAGGAGCTGTGCAGCCCGTATTATTCGGAATCCTGGAATCATTGTTTCGTATTCATTTGGGTTGACATATCAGAATTTCAGTGGTTTTCGAACATGAGTTTTATCCATTGAGGAATGAGTTTTTTGCGCTCTTCCAGAACTGAATTCCAGCTCTCATCATTCATTTCAGTCATGGAGCGTAACATAGGTGTGGCGATAAATGGAAAAACCAGCATCCCAAGCAGGTTCATGATGAAATGAATCATTTTTACATTCTTTATTTCCCCGGTTTTTACGGCTGCTTTGAATTGCTGTTCAAAAGCAGAACCCATCAGGAATTGTCTGGGTTTCATTTCCGCGATGAGTTTTTCCGGGTGGTGACGCATTTCACTCATGATAAAGAGTGGAATTTCGGGTTCTTCTTTCAGCAGGTCTATATAGCGGTTGGCCATTACATCAACCTTTTCAAAAATGGTTGTGTCCGGATTGTGAAATACGGATGTCATGGATTGCATGAATCCCTTTAGAGATTCGAGCATGATGATGTCGAATAGCTTTTCCTTACTGCGGAAATAGTAGTTAAGCAGAGCGAGGTTAATGCCGGCTTCCTCTGCGATATCGCGGGTTCTGGCGCCGGCGAATCCCTTTCGGTGAAATACTATTCTCGCGGCTTTTTTGATTTTCTCTTCCGTTGAAGTGTCGATGTCTTTGTGTGGCTTGTTCATCTTTTCGGCTGCAAAGTAATAGCAAGTCATTTGATTGAAACAAGTATTTTAAACAAATGATTAAAAAATATTTTGGAGCGTAACGGATGTGACTTTGTTGCGGATCATCCGGTTTATTTGGTTGGATAAAGGTGAAAGAGGTGTTGGGGGATTTACGGATGTAGGTAGGGGTAAGACATGCCTTACCCCTACCTACATCCGTAAATCCACACGATCACCAAATCTTTGGTGATATGAATTCCGGTTTATGACGTTACAGAATTCAAATCGAAACCTTCGGGTTGTTTCGCTTCGCTTAACATGACGGGTTTCCTGTGGTTTTAAGGGATTCTTCGCTATGCTCAGAATTTTAAAGCTCTGTGCTCTACCGCTCTTCGCTCTTCTGCTTCCTCTTCCTGTTCATAAGATCCTGAAACAAGTTCTGTATGATGCTCCTGGTTTGTTACCGTTACTGCTACAGTTACTGTTTCCGTTTCTGTTTCTGTTACCTCCTTTTAACCGAAAAGTAACCTTTCGAATATCAGGCAGCCCATGACGTTCTGTATGTCTGATGAACTGCAACTTCGGGTTGTTTCGCTTCGCTCAACATGACGTGTTTCTTGTGGTTTTAAGGGATTCTTCGCTATGCTCAGAATTTTAAAGCTCTGTGCTCTATCGCTCTCCGCTCTTCTGCTTCCCGTTCATAAGATCTTGAAACAAGTTCTGGATGATGTTCCAGGTTTGTTACCGTTACTGCTAAAGTTACTGTTACCGTTACCTCCTTTGAACTCAAAAGTGACCATGAGAAAATCAGGCAGCCCATGACGTTCTGTATGTCTGATGAACTGCAACTTCGGGTTGTTTCGCTTCGCTCAACATGACGGGTTCCTGTGGTTTTAAGGGATTCTTCGCTATGCTCAGAATTTTAAAGTTCTTTCTCCCTGTGCTCTATCGCTCTCCGCTCTTCTGCTTCCTCTACCCGTTCTAGAGATCTTGAAACAAGTTCTGGATGATGCTCCCGGTTTGTTACCGTTACTGCTACAGTTACTGTTTCCACTTTGAACCATTCCTTCTTCCCACGTGTAAAAGGATCAATTACGAATGAAAAAATTAATATTAAGGTTACTCATGAACAGACTTATCCTACTCATTGCGCTGGTTACAATTGGAATTAGTGCGAGATCTCAGAAACCCGAAACCGTGTACAGTTTCGCATTAGTGAAAAAGCCACTCAAGTTTTACAAAGAACAAATCACGGCATGGCAATTTGAAATCGATAAAAACCCGAAAAACGGATTGGCCTGGTACAACCTTTATTACGCAACACGAAATACAATCCGCACTGACACATCCGACAAAAGATCACAGAAAGAGAAAAATGATCAGATGGAAAAATTGGTGAGCGACATGGGAAAAGCGGTTCCGGAATCGTACGAATACAATCTTTGTATGTGGATGAATCACGGTTTCGACATGAGCTATTATTCCTATCTCGAAAAGGCATTTGCACTTGGAAAAGATCGCACCGAACACATCGACTTCATCATTAATCTGGGAGAAATAAACCGGGATCTTCAACAACGTGATGAAGGTTGTGCTCAAAAAATGAAAGCCGGATTAATGTCGCCCGGTATGATGTATTACAATCGAAATGTTTTGGCGGGACTCGAAACCAATGCGATTTTAATTACATCCGGAGATAATGATACATACCCGGCTTTCGCAGTTCAGTCGAAGGGTTTCAGGCGCGACGTAACAGTTATTAATTTAAGCCTGATTCTTATGGACAGTTACCGGGAAAAACTCTTTAAAGAACTGGGAATACCTAAAACCGAAATAAATCTGGAAGCAGACAGAGATGATCCGAAATCTTCCCAGACATTTTATCACAATTTCGTACAGTTGTTAGCGAAAAATAAAAAGAAAGCTCCGGTTTATATGGCACTCACATCAATGTGGTACGACGATATGGTAAAACACATTGAGGATAAATTATACCTCACCGGACTTGCCTATAAATATTCAGAGGAACCAATAGATGAACGAGCGGTTTTGAAGAAGAACTTTGAGCAAATGTTTACGCTTGATTATATCCGTTTTCCTTTGTACAACGATATTTCAGAAGGACTCGTTCCGGTGATAAATCAGAATTATATCGTTCCCATGATTAAGCTTTATGATCATTATTCCTTGTGCGGTGATCTTACCAAGAAGCTCTGGATAAAAGAATTGCTGATCGCTGTGAGCAAAGGAACCGAATCGGAAAAGGACGTGCTCAAACACATTGAATAGTGTTCCGAAAAAAGATTGATGTACGGGAAGAATCGGACGAAAGTCTGGTTTCGAAAATGGCGGGAGGGAATCGTAACGCCTTTGAGGAATTATATAACCGATACTTTCCAAAACTTAGTTGGTATGCAAACGGATTTTTAAAAAATGAAAAGTCGGCTGAAGATGTGGTTCAGGAAGTTTTTATGAAATTAATTCAGGAGTCGGATCGGTTTGATCTATCGCGAAAATTCTCCACCTGGATTTATTCTGTTACAGCAAACCGTTGTAAGAATATTTTGAGGGATGAGGAAAATCGTCAGCGCTTATTAGACCAACATTTTATGAATTTGCCGGATTCTATGCATATTTCAAATCAACTGGATGCAAAAATGATATCCGAAAAAATCAGACAATTTATTTCAGACAAATCCGAAAAGGAGAAGGAATTATTCCGGTTGAGATTTGAACAGGATCTTACTATTCGGGAGATAGCTGAAATTATGAATATTCCGGAAGGCTCTGTAAAATCAGGGCTATTCCATTTAATTAAAAAGATTAGTGTGCCGTTTAAACATATTGAATCATGAAAGAAAATACAGATCACGAAAAATTATTTGATCTGCTGTTAAAAGGAGAGTTCAAAACTTTAACACCGCTAGAGAAGTCATTTGTTTTAATGCATTTGTCGGAAGAGGAGTTTACGGAAATGCAACATGTGAATCAATTGTTGGAAAAGGATCGTACTCCGTTAACTGCAAAGGGAATGGATGCTATAAAATCTGAATTGCTGGCAGAATTTGATAAAAAACATGGCAAGCACAGTTCAATTCGTCCCCTCCGGTTTTGGCAGGCTGCTGCGGTAATTTTATTCCTTTTGCTATGCGGATTTGTTTTTAGGAATATAAAAAATTCGAACAATGATTTAATGTCGGTAGGCGGATTAAAAGTTCCTCCTAAATTAATTCATGATACCGTCTATATGGTTCAAAAAACTTCACCTCCGGAAATGCAAATTGTACATGATACTTTATTCGTTTTTAAAAACGAAAAGCATAAAGGTAAAATAGAATCACAGGATAAATCCTCGGGGCTGTCGGAAATAGGTTCTGATATATTCGTAAGAGGAGCCGATCAGGTGAACGAGGAATGTAACCGGTTAAAAGGGAATTCGCTCAAAGATGATTCGTTGGTGCAGCGATTTGGTTTCGTGAGTTTGTAGTATGAAAGCTGAAAATGATTTTTCTTGACTGCGGGCTAAAGCCACCCCTCCCCGGATGAAAGTTACTCGATTCTTTGATTCGCAACAAGGAGATGCGCCGTAATAAATGCTTAAAATTAGTTTGAAAAAGTCGGGGCTAAAGCCGCCCCTCCCCAGATGAAAGATCGGTATTTATCTCAATAACATCTTCCATTTCGCGGTTTTTAAATGTTTACTTTTCCAATGGAAATAATTTAAAATGCCAGAACACACTCTCAAATACTACATATATCGGATATCAAAATTTTATTATCCTTTACTTTCTTTATCATTACGCTTTCTTAATACATACAAAAGGTGTTTTTGTTCTGGTTTCAATTTTTCTTTTTGAACCGCATCGAAAACCAGAAGCATGTCTTTATATGTCCAACCATAAAGTGTCGAGATCAGAAATCTTTCCTGTCCGCTACGCAATTTTAAACTTACATGATTAAAAGTAATGGCCATCCTCCAACTTCGGGTAGTCTGAATTTCTAAATCATGAAGAGAGCAATTGAATTCACATTGACTGCCGTATCGGGTGTAATGCAGACTTACTTCTTCAAAATCGGTTTTAAATTGATAAACAAGATTCTTATTTATTAGGTAGTAATATACAGGCGGTATGATAAAATAAACCGAAATCAGGATGAGGCAAATCGCGATCAGAAAAGTATTTTGGCTTGGAAGAAATAGTAAAAAAATAATGCCGATTACCAAGCCAATGGCGAGACTTTTAAATAAGTTCTCCAATCTAACTCCCTTCGTAACCGGAATTGTTTGTATGTCAATCTTCGGATTCAACCTGTGTGGAAACAGACCAGAAATTACCGGAAAAATCTTTGAGATTCCCCCGTTTATCGGGATCTCCCTCTTTTACAACCGGAGCTAAAAGACCTTCGAATCCAACATCTAAAGCTTTTTGATAAACGGCATCAACATCCGGAACATAAATATGCAACCACAATGAATACGGGTCATAACCGGCATTCCCTTCCGACATCATTATTACCGAATCGTCGATACGAACTTCCGCGTGCAATATCGTTCCATCAGGGCGCTCATACATTCGCAACGGTTCTGCGTTAAATGTTTTTTCCAGCATATCGATTAGCCTTTTCACATCTGTTACCATGAGATAAGGCGAAACTGAGTTATAATTTTTTGGTTTGAATGAATGATTCACGATGATAGCTTTCTAAGTAAGGAAATTTGACCGAGATGGTAATAACTGTGTTCAATAACACCTTCAATATTTCTTAACCAACTGCCATATTTTTCATCTATAAATTTCTGAATAAGCCTTTCTTCCGGAATTAATTCCACCAAACCAGCGAATTTCTCTGCATTCACTTTTAATTCATTAATTAAATTTTGCCAATCATTTTCCGATTCAATTTCCGGTAAATCGTAACTGTTTTTATCACGGATCAATAATTCTCCTGTAACAAAGGCCTCTGACAAACCTTTCAGGTAGTAATTGACATGGTACGCAAGCATGGCAATGGAATTCAGGTTGTTAAATCTGGTTAGGGCCTGTTGCCAATGAATTTGCATGAGTTGATCGATGTAATTGGTATTGGCAATCCACTTCCCGTTCAAATATACGTCACGAATGCGTTGTGCTAAAGATTGTGGTAAAGTCATGATCTGTTTGTTCAATTCTTTTTTTGAATGAGTTTGTACTCAAGCTGACGGATATAATCGTCGTAATAAACATATCCTTTTTTTACCGGAAAACTAAAGCGGCTCAGGCTAACAGAATCTGATTCTTTTGAAAGTAACAAAAGATATTCTTGATGTTGTTGTAATCCAATCGGGCAAACGGCGTGTGGTTGTTCAATTGTTGCCTTTCCTTTTATTTTGCTGTTGGTTGTTAATTCCCCTTTTAAAGATCTGACAATCGTTGCATTAAAAGTTTTCAAACCCCTGTGTCCTGTACTATGGTGAATGGCGGTGTCGATAGAGGCAATCACCACATAATCATACGGTGTGAGGTCAGAAACTGGGAATTCAGGTCCGTACAATGCAGACTTGCAGGCTATAGATATTAAAACTGAAATTATGAATAATGTGCGCATAAAATTAGTGAGTATATTCGAATATTGTTATTGCATTGACGCTTTAATCAAACAAAAAAAGTTTTGTTTCTTGTATTTTTTATCCAAATTTATCTGATATTATTTTCTGTCAACAACTCATCTAATTTTTTACCGCCTGAATCACGGGTTAAGTTGAAATTTGTTTTTTGGGTTTCAAGTATACGTTGATTAATGTTTACATCTTTGTAGGATATAAGTACCTGAACAATCTGTAAATAAATAGTAGGGTCGTATTCATATTCGAGCCTTTCAAACAAAGGATTAATCAATGTGCTATGTTGAAGATCAATCAGTATCGGGTTTAGAATACGAAATTGATAATTATTGGCGACTTCTATTTTCGACGAGATTATATCCAAAGCAATTGCTGAATCTCGGGAGAACACCAATTCCAACATCTCTGTGAATAAACTTTGAGATTTAATAAATTCGGAAAAATTATTATTAATGGTTTCAGCTGCTTGAACAGTGGCTTTGGCGGAATCGGATTCAGTTAGATACCTGAAAACAGTAAAATTGATTTTATTTTCTACTATCCAAAGTTCCCAAAATAAGTTGTTGTACACTGGGTCGTAATACTTCTCCATTGCACTGAAAAGGAAATCAACACAATCAATTCCCAGGTTTGAATCCTTAATTTGTTTGTATGCGTATTTCAGTAGTTCCCGGGCTTCAATGTTTCGGTAACTTGCAATCGCGTGGTATAGCTCTCGGTATTCAGAATCAATAAATACATGGTTCCGGGGTAGTGTTAAGTCGCGTTTTAAAAGAGGGAAAAAGTCGGGATGAGGAAATTCACAAATCGCTTTGTACTTGATTGCATTATCGAGATTTTGGTATTTTCCTTCACGCAGAAATTGTTGAATAATTAAAATATCCTCCTCTTTTTGAAACTTAGCCAATGCAACAAGAGCTTCACCATTATGCTCTTTCGTAACCATGGATTTTAATAAGTTATACAATTCGTTGTCAGGAACAATCCGCTGAATGGCTATGAACCTTGAACGAAGTTTATTCGGTATTACAAGGAGAAAACTATCCAATGTTGCAAGCTGTGTCGAATCCAGTATGGAAGGATGAGTGGAATCGGAAGTCGCATGATGAATAAAAAAATCTCCGACACTCCATAAGTTGCCGATACAACCAAATTGAACATACACTTTTGCTGTATCGTGAATATGCTTAATTAAAATAGGAAGAATATCCACCTTGTAGATGTCGCACAAAGCCCAAAAGGCATAACATCGCACAGATGGATTTTTATGATCCGTTAGTTTAATTAATTCCTTTTCAGTTGCAACGGATCTTAGTTCGCCGAATAGCGCATGTTGTTGTGGTTCTATTGCCCCAAAATCTAATTCATTCCCCAACACCTGATTGTCCATTTGCATTTTCTGAACTATTTCTTTTGTTTGCTTCGAAACATGAATATTTTTATTCTTTGTCTGACTAAATGAAATCAGATTAAACCAGAAAAATAATATAGCTATAAGCCATCTCATGTTTGTCGGGAGCCTAAAACCTTTGCAATCGATATCGGGTTTCGGTATAAAATAATATGTCAAAAAAATATTCAAATCGGCTAAAATCCGGCTGCGGCTTTGAGGCCTATTGGTATGTTGAAGTATTTATCTGTCGGGTCCACTTTCGGGTAGATAAGTCTTGGCGTGTATCCGATGGATAAAAACACGCTCTTATCTTCAGCCGCAAACCGAAAACCGAACCATCCGTTCAAGTTTGTAAACCGAATGGATTTGTACATATACCTGCCGGGATTAAGCCCTATTTCTATATAAGAACCAACCTCACCAATAAGAGAAACAAGCCCGAAGTGGGTGCAGTATATCGGTCGGTCATCCGGTATCATGTCCCTCGCGTATTCATTAAATCCAAAACCCAAATTTGCATTCAGAGAATAATACCGACTCGTAAGCAGATTCCTTTCATAATGCCATGAAACAATCGTTTGTCCGCCAAATTGAAAATTAATAAAGTTCTTACAAACAGTTGAGTCATTACCCGCATTGCTATTCAAGTATTGTAATACAAAAAATAATAGCAATCCTGATTTTATGCTTAATACCCGCACATTGATCATTTGAAGTTGTGTAAAGATATTTTATTTATGTTCAATCGCTTCTATTGGATTAAGAAAGAACATTTTCTTCCAACCTTGTGGGGTAGAGTCAGCGCGCCACGGATATGGGAACACGGTAAATATGGAATAATGCAGATGGGCGGGTTTACCGGCAGCGTTTCCGGTGTTACCGACCGATCCAATTTGTGAATTCCGATTAACAGGTTTAAGGGTTCTGGTTTTTATAGAATCGAGATGAGCGTAATAATGCAATCTCCACTTCGGGCCCAATACCAAAACATAATTACCCCCCATTGATAAATTGCCTGTACTTATCACTAAGCCGGGAACTGCAGAAAAAACCGGTGTTCCTTTTTTAGCAAATATGTCAACGCCTTTGTGAACACCCGAACGTCCCCAAGGATAAAACCAAAATGATTTCGGATGATAGTCCTTTTTTGTTGCATCTTCAACGGGCATACGTATGTTCTGAGGAATGAAAAAGCCGATACTGAAGATTATCGACAAGATGTAAAAACTGTATTGTATGGATCTCTTCAAGACAAACCCGGGTTTTGAAATAGATGCGGTAAGTTACATAATATTAAATGTTTGTCCGTATAATTACACCAACCTCCGGATCACTTCAATTTTGGTATTAAAAAGAACAACATGCATTGTGCAAAGCGGATCCTAAAACAACAATAGGAACGCGTGGGTGGGCTGTCGGAAAGGCGGGATAGCCCCGGCGGGAATTTGTCATTTGGTAGAAAATCGGGAAAGTGCTTGACACTTCTTTCCCAGATTTTCAACAAATGATGAAGGGCGCTAGGGCAGCTTTCTTTCCGACTTGATTTTTTGCTTACTTTTTTATCAAGAAAAAAGTGAGAAGAAAAAAGATGGTACATCGATCCTCAAACCAATTTACAATCCTGGTGTATCCAAACGGAGACGCATTAAATATTATTTCACTTTTATTCAAAATAGGTGATTGGGTGAGTACGCAAACCAAACTCTCAATTGCCCGATGGATCATTAAAAAAATCTGGATTATACAGATAAATTCTATTACACAACACCATTTGTAAAATGTGGTTTGAGCACATTCAACTCCTTTTTCAACGATTTATTAGACGATAATCGCTTACCTTTTTCACTTCGAAACGTCCAGGATTTGTCTGTCCGTGATTGAATATACGAAGACATTATGCGGTGTTTCAAAACGGATTTGATAACTACATTTTTATACCGTCCTTCCGCCTTTATATTACCGTTTTGGTAAAAGTAGTACCAATGGCCAACTTTGTAACAGTATTCGGATTTATGTTCCATTTTACTGATATCGTAATTGCCCTTCGATTTAATTTCTCCGGTTGGATAATATTCGACCCACAAACCGACCTTCAATCCGCTTTTTGCAGAATCATAAAGCAAAGGTGTTTTCCCTGTTTCCTTTATCGATCCGTTTTGATAAAATACGGTGTCGTTAATTGTAACAACACCATAATGATCATCCGTGAGAAATGCAAAACTATCGGAATAAATGCGGTGGTTTTCTGATGCAAAACCGAAAATTGAGATGGTCATTTGAAGCAAGAGAACGGAAAGTTTGGGAATACAATTTTTCATGATCCATTGAAAATTAAACGTAACAAAAATTTAAGAAATTGAACTTAAAAACAGGGACCCGATCTCTCAACCGGATCCCCGACTAAAAGCGTCAATCGTACATCACTCAAAGTTTGATTCCCAGATAATCCGCAAGATCATCTGAACTGGTTATCCGGTCGGTCATGTTTTTCATGGTAAAGGTGTATTCGCCGCCGGATGTAATATTCATTTTCGAAAACTCATCCGGACTCATAATAAATAATTCTCCGTCATTCGTAAAAAGAGCCAGTGCAATCTTTCCTTTTGCATCACAACTAAAATTCACCGGATCATAACTAAAGGCCCCGTTGTAATTTAAATCCATCATCGACAGTACATGTCCGTTATTTATCGGATTTCCTTTTTCATCTGTAAAATTGGGTCTTATCGCAACCTGATTGGGAATTCTGTATGCCTGATCACAGTTGTACACTCCGAAACTTCCAACATTAAGTCCGCGTACAATATCCGGATATGTGTGGCCCGCATTCATGCCGGATGCAAGCAGTGAACCCGTTTGCTTATTAGAAACTTCGATTTCCTTTCTTTCCCAACCTACAATTCTTTCCCCTGGTGCAATTGTTTTATCTTTTAACCTGAACATTTTGAATTTGCCGATGTGAATCAACCATCGTCGTTGTGCTTTGGTTGAATGGGCAAACATCGGCTTGATTCCTTCCATCACAATAGGGAAATCTTCGTTCGCAAGTTTTTCAATTTCCTGAATGCGATTCCAGTTTTTACGGTCGTCATTCAAACGGTAAAAGGCAATATCCGGATTTTGTTTTGCCAGTGCATAATCTATTTTTAACGTTTTACCCCGGGCAATCTTTACCGGTTGGTCTTTATACATTCCGTATAATTCAAACATTCCGGAACTGTTAAAAGCATATTGCATTCCGTTGCTGTAATAAAACATCGGAATTTGTGAAAAGGCCATATCTGCCGAATTGCGATATTCTTTGTATCGCAGGTTTACGCGACCATAAACCGGTGACCCGTCTTCATATTCAAAGGCATCTGAGGGAATGTGCAGGGTGGTTCCTTTTTTATTTAATACAATCGAAGTATCGCGGTTTGAAACTACTTCAATAAAACGATATTTAGGAGTTAGTTCTTCCGGATTTTGTGTTTGGTATTCAACAATAATTTCAACCCGGCGATTCCTGTATTTTTCAGTTGGAATTTCATTGGAAGCAACAGGCTTTTGCTCTCCGTAAAACATCAGAGAAACCTTTGAAGTATCGATGCCTTTTGCCGCCAGAAACAACTTCACTTCGTCGGCCCTACGTCGCGATAAACCGTCGTTGTAACGGTTGCTTCCGTCGCTGTCTGTGTGGCCGGTAATGGTGATACGAACAATGTCGTGATGTCGTATTTCCGTAGCCAGTTGATCCAATTGATCCACCGATTTTGAGGTTAGTTCTGACTTGTCGTAATCGAAATAAACGACTTCTTTCTTGAGGTTTTGTGCCGACAACCATCCGGTTGTTAGCAACAATAGGATTGTTAAGATTTTCGCTTTCATTAGGATATGGTTTTAGGTGAGGCCTCGATATCCTGACGATAGCAATTTTGAAAAGGTTTGAAAATATTTTCGATCGATTTTAAATGTCTTCTACATCAACATTCTCACACCTCCAAAAACAACCAAAACAAATCCTACTATGATGAATGCAACTCCGAGATATGTATTTTCTTTAGAGGTAATTACAATATTCAAATCATCGTAACGGATATATTCCGAGTTGGAATTTCGCAAACCATAGATGTCAATAAACTTATAATTGAAATGCTTGTCTGAAAAAGACAGTTTCTTTTCTCTGGAAATCTTTTTTAGAAAATCATCCTTCCTAATTCGAACAAACACCGAATCCCCATTTTCAAATTTTGCAGCGATTTTTTCCGGATGCATCGGAAGCTTTTGGGCACCGGATAACCGGAATACAAAATCCGGATATTCGTGAAGATGCAGCAATAACGAAGTGTTTCGCTTTATATAATCCACTTCCATGCTATCCTTCAGAGTGCCTTTAACCATTACCAAATCCGACGGTTGAGTATCATCCGTTTTTCGGAATCCACTGATCATTCCCATCGACAAAACCATAATTCCCAAAATCAAAATACCGAGATTATTTCCTTTTTTAAATCGGGAGCTATAGTTCTCGATATAGTCTTTATTGTTCGGTAGTTTTTCAGTTAATACAGAAACAATATTTTCAAATTCATTAATATATAAAGCAGCAAGCCGGTACTTCTTTTTTCCTTTAAATAAAATCAGCTCTTCGAACCGAATCCTTTCTTTCGGAATAGGCAATTGAGAGAGCAATACCCACGAAGTAAATTCCGAACGCATCGTTACTTTTTTTACATCACCTTTCTGGTTTTGTTCTTCTATCCGGTCGCTGAAAACCACTATGCGCCTGAGAAAGGAGAGGCCGATAAGCATAGCTAAACCTGCTATACAAAAAAAGATTGCCATAAACATCATCGCTCCGTCGTAATATTCATCTTGTAAAGAATTCTGTCCGAGATATGCGGAAAGACAAATAAATCCCAATCCGGCGACACTTAAAATTGCATATCCAATCCATGGCAATTTTGATCTATAAAGAGGCTCTTCTTTCATATTGGGTAGTACGAATAAAGTCCGCAAAAGATACACATATTTGTTGTTCACAAACAGCGTATGTTCCGATCCAAAACTGATAAACTAATTAATCAAAACCATGATGCAATTCGATGGCGCGGAAAAGACATCAACCGAATTGAAGCCCTGAGTGACGCGGTTTTCGCACTTTCCTTCACACTGATTATTGTCTCTTTGGAAGTTCCGAAAAATTACGATGCTCTCATCGAAAGTCTCAGACACTTTGGTTCATTCGGAATCTGTTTTGCCATTTTGCTGGTGATCTGGTTCACGCAAAATTTATTTTTCCGCAGGTTCGGATTAGCCGATGTGCGAATCGTCGTGTTAAACGGATTTTTACTCTTTACCTGTTTGTTTTTTGTGTATCCGTTGAAATTTATGTTTTCGGTTCGTGGTGAATTTCTTTACGAACAAACCCGTAATTTATATATTCTGTACAACGCCGGATTTATCGTAATCTTTATTCTTTTTGCACTAATGTACCGTCATGCCGCAAAGTGTGCCTCTCAGCTCGAACTCACGGATAAAGAGCAATTCGCCACCAACACGCAGACAATTAATAATTTATTTATTGCGCTGGTAGGTTTCGTCCCGATTCTCATCGCTCTAGCCGGTGAACGTGCCGTTAATTTTGCTCCGTTGGGCTATGCTGCTATCTGGCCCGTTTCCGCCATCACCGATCGATACCGGAAAAAGTTATTCCAAAAAAGATTTATGAATAATTAAACATTTCATTTTTTTAATTCATTAATTTTTAATTACTCCGTGGGCGTTATGCGGGCCATCCCTCCAATTCGGTTGTCTTTCCGTTGTTTTACATACCGTCAAAAGAGCTTCCAACGGTCGCTTTTTTCCGGCGGTAAAACTACCGGCAACACTTCCCTCATTTCCGTTCCTGTCCCTAACGCAGTTCTCGGCAGAGGATAATATTTCGTTCCATAGTCAATCCCAGGATTGCTGCAAAATGTACTAGACAATAAGAAATTCTGAGCTTCGCGAAGAATCACTAACATCACACAAAGCCCCGTCTTTGTGAGCCGAGCGAACAAACCCACATTTAAAAACGAATCCACCTTCGCAATCGCTTTCTTTTACGCCGTAGCTTTCACTTGCGCCGTAGCTTCTGCGAAGGAGCACAGCGAAAGAGCATGGCGGATAAAAATCCAAAAACCAAGATCGAAGAAATCGAAGTAGTCTTAAATTAATCACTTCCACCGATCAAACATAGTCGATCTTACATCGTACTTAAAAACTGCGAGACTCTTCGGTTAAATAAATAATCAATTAAATTGACCCAGCCTCGATTTAATCACAACCTCCGATCAAATATTGTCGATCTGATATCGTACTTAAAACTGCGTGCCTCTGCGGTTAAATAAAAAATTATAATCGCAGATATTGTAAGCACCTCGAATTAACCTCAACCTCCGATCAAATATCGTCGATCTAATATCGTAAATAAAAACTGCGTGCCTCTGCGGTTATATAAAAAATTATAATCGCAGATATTGTAAGCACCTCGATTTAATCACAACCTCCGATCAAATATCGTCGATCAGACATCGTACTTCAAAACTGCGTGACTTTGCGGTTAAATAAAAAATCATAATCGAAGAAATTATCTGTACCTCGAATTAATCACAACCTCCGATCAAATATCGTCGATCTAATATCGTAAATAAAAACTGCGTTCCTCTGCGGTTAAATAAAAAACCAAACAGTTAAAGACAAAAGTTGGAACGTTTCCGCAACAACTCTCCTCAGAAATTCTCCTTCAACTATTTAATTCCTTTAAAGATTTCCAGACCAGATTCAAAAAAAGTCCCATCGAAATCGTAACACCCCAGGTTCTCGGATGTTGGAACGGATGAACAAATCGATCTGTAATATCCCTCATCAATGGAACCGGATTAGAAATAATATCCCAACTATTCCATCGCAGAAACCGCCCGATATAAATACCAAATGCGGTGATGAAAAAAGTAATAACAATTACCCATTTAATCTTCCGTTCGCTGAAATGCGCACACCACATTTTCTCCAATTCACGGAGACTTAAAAAGCCGAATAACAAACCCGACCAACCGTAACTGAGAATCAAAATCATATCAAACCAAACCGGCATAGTTCCCGCGTTTCGTAAGTGATACAAATCCGTTAAAATGTAAGGTGCATTCGGGAAAAAGGCAAGCCAAAGCGAACTCACGGGCAATAGCAGTTTACGTCGTTTAGCATTCGGAAGCTGCATCAACAGAAATGTACATGCCCACGGAATAAAAGCCAGAAATAAATTCCAGTTCAGAAAGAAAAAATACCGTGTGTCGGTGTGCCACATTCTGAAAATCTGCAAACCCACGCTTAAAGCAGACGACATAATCAGAATCTGATGCGGATTCCCGGAACGGACATGCAAAGTTGTGTGGTTCATAAGATTATTAACGAATATAAGAATTGAACGTAACTGCAATCACTCCGAGTTCAATATCCAGTTCAACAATAATTCTTCATCGACGATAGACCACGAATGACAATTTCGTTCCCCTTTTTTATTAAATCCTTTTCCGGAAGTTTTAATGATGGTAATTCGGGTATTTCCATTTTTAATTAAGAATTTTTCCATACCGTCGATATCGTAAGAATTGATGTCGTAATACCCGGCATCCCGTTCGTTGTTCCACCAATCCATATCGGGTTCGTGGAAAATAATCAGATTTTGATGTACTAAATATTTCGCAGAACCGCCGGTGGAATCCGTTGCTGAGAATACCGACGCATTCTGATAAGCTTTGAGTTGTTCATCTGGCGATCCGTTTAGTTTATTGGTAAAAACCTCGGTAACCAAAGCAGCTTCCTCGTTCATGCCGATCGGATTATTTCGTTTTAAAATTCCCATAGCAGAACCATAAAATCTTTCAACATCCAAGGGAGAATCAACCACAAATACTCCGGCAAGCTTTCGGTTAAAGACGGAGAGTCCGCGATTGACATATTCCGCATATCTAAGAGCCCTGCTGCCACTGGCGGAAATTCCCCCGACAAAAATTTTGTTTTTGGGAATTCGATATTCATCCATCACTTCTTCTACCATGGAATCTAAAAGTTGAGGATCATTATAATTGAGAAACAAATCCGGATAATAGTTCGAGGTACAGGTGATAAGTGTTGCGTATCCTTTTTCCGCGCATTTTATATGAAAGGCAGAATAAAAAGTATTTGAAGTATCCGGCAGACTTGAAAAATCCCTGACAACCATTCCGTGAATTGAATCCGTTACAGGGACATACAACAAATAACAATTGCGACTCGAATCATCGGAACGATAAACGTATCGGAAATTTCCGGTTTTGGCGTTCAGAACTGCCGGCATTGAGGAAAGCAAAATTAAAATCAGCAGGAGCGGTAAACGATTGAAAATCGGCATTTCGAAAATTACCAAATCGATTTATTTAGTGAAAATGAAATGAGGGAATATCGATTAATCTGAAGAAATACTCTAAAAATTAAATTCTTCAACCTGTCCCGATCCGAAATCTGAGTAGCGAATCCAATTCGGAATCACATGGAAATAAACCAGCTTATCCCAACTGTCTCTTCTGGCCCTTCCATCTGGAAAAACTTCAAAATAGGTCTGCAACAATTCGTCGTCTTCAGATTGTGGTTCGTGAATCGATGCGATACCTTCAAACTGAATGGTTTCTTCTCCTTCCCAGCCAATTACCATGGCGATATGCGGATTGTCAAGAAGGTTTTCATATTTCCGGGTATCTGATTCGGTATCAAAAATGATTTCGAGTTTAGAGGTAACTGCGATTCCGACAAGCGCTGCTTCAGGATGGCTGTTGTCATCAACCGTTGCGATCACAGCGTGTTTATGCCGTTTAATGAAACTGTATAAATAGGAAGGATGCATCTGGTTTGTTTTACTAAAAATGTTTGATGCCGGAAGTTAAAGGATTTTGAGGAGAATTAAAATTCCGAGGGGTTGCGCATTATTTAGCTTTAACCACAAAAAACATTTCGATTTCACCTTTGCCTTTTACCGGAATAAAACCCCGGGTCTCACAATCGTACAGATCTTTTACCTTTAGATATGTGTCGTGAGAGATGTTAACCTTACCTACTTCTCCGGCAGATTCCATCCGCGCAGCAATGTTCACGGCATCGCCCCACACATCGTATGCGAATTTCTTTTTGCCGATTACACCCGCTACAAGTTCTCCTGTGTGAATGCCGATTCTCAATTCCCACAACTCTTTTCCTTCAGACCTTCTTTTGGTGTTCCAGACATTCACCCATTCGTGAATTTCCAGAGCTGCTTTTACTGCGTCAATAGCATTGGTTTCATTGGCAACCGGAATTCCCGCAGCCGCCATGTACGCATCACCAATGGTTTTTATTTTCTCCAGATTGTTGCGTTCTACAATTTCATCAAATGCCGTAAAACATTCATTAAGCGTTTTCACCACTTCTCCCGGTGTAATTTTTCCGGCCAATGCGGTAAATCCGCTGAAATCGGTGAACAGCAAGGTTGCCATTTTATAATTTTTAGGCTTTGCTTCACCGGTTTCTTTTAGTTCATTGGCGATTTCTTCCGGCAGAATATTCAGCAGCATCGCTTCACTTTTTTGCTGTTCTGCTTCGAGTTCATGAGTGCGTTCTTCAACCCGTTGTTCGAGTTGGGCGTTCTGCATTTCCAACAGGCGATTCTGTTTTTTAATTTCATCGTCCTGCCGGTAACTTTTCATTGCCTCCCGAACGGTGAGAATTAAATCCTGACCATCCCAGGGTTTTTCCATGTAGCGGTACAAATTGGCCTTGTTCACCGCCTCAGAAATAGCATTAATATTCGCTTGTCCGGTAAGTAATATTTTGAGTGTGTTCGGACATTTTTCGTGAACCTTTATCAACAACTCGTGACCTTTCATGCCCGGCATTAGCTGATCGGAAATCAATACCATTAAGATGGCTTCATCCGGAATCATTTCGTCAATCAACTCAAGAGCTTCTTCGGCACTTTCAGCCATCTCAACGGAACAGTCGGTGCCAAACGCCCGGTACAATTGAGATTGCAATCCGATCAGAATTTCCCGTTCGTCGTCAACACAAAGTATTACCGGATTATCCGTCATTATTCAACAATTAAATCCATCAGTTTTTTTTCACTCCAGGGTTTAAAAATAGTTCTGATTTTTCCGTTGGTTTTCGATTCAATTTCCCGCAACAATGAATTTTCGACATGACCGGTTAATAAAATAGTCTTTACCCCGCTCACCCGTTGTCGGGCTTTTTCGAGCAATTCGTCACCCTTCATTCCCGGCATCAACCAGTCTGAAATAATCACAAAAATGATTTCATTGTCGTGGTTCATCAGATCATCTATTACTTCTAATGCTTCTTCCGCCGATTCCGCAAACTCATAATTATAGGTGCTTCCGAAGTTTCGGGTTAATTGAGAATTTAAACTGTCGAGAACAATTTTCTCATCGTCGACACAGATGATGTAAAGTGCTTGTTCCATCTTATTCATTTTTTACGGGCACGGGTAATTTTACTATAAAGGTCGTTCCTTTCCCAACTTCAGAGCTAAAGGTAATGCTGGCGTTGTGATCGTCCAATATCCGCTTGATAATATCGAGTCCGAGACCGGTACCTTCACCGGAAATTTTGGTGGTGAAAAACGGATCGAATATTTTATTTTTAATATCATCCGGAATACCTCCTCCTGTATCGGTTATACTAATTTCCACAAGATTGTCTTTCTCCCGAATTCCGATTTTGAGCATTCCCTTGTTATTCATCGCCTGCAATGCATTTATGATCAGGTTGGTCCACACCTGATTGAGCTGATCGGGATGCCCCATCACCAAAGAAACCGGCTCATACTCTTTTACCACATTGGTGCCCTGCTTCAAACGGTTGTTGTAAATGGTTAAAACTACATCAATGTTTTTAGCAATGTCGATGAGTTCCGATTTATCGGCCTGACTCGTATGCAGATAACTTTTTAATGCCATTACAATTCGCGAAGCTTTTTCCACGGCGATGGTAATGGTAGAATTATTTTGTTGTTGATTTAACACATTATAAAGTGCTGTTATCACCGCTTCGAAATTCGGGCTCGCAGCCATTTCCGCCAATTTGGGCGTGATTTCATAAATGCCGACTTTCACTAATCTTTCGGCAATAAATCGCGAATTTTTAACATCGAGGTTATCGAGTTCAGAAGAAATTTTCTTGCGTTTCTCTCTTTCCTCCCGGGTAGATAAAAATTCCATCTGAGGTTCCACTTCCGAAAGCAGATCCATAAAAAGTTCGGTTTCTTTCGGAGTGAGTGATTTAATGAGAATGGGAAATACATTCATGAATTCCCTGAAACCGTGAGTTGATTCTTCCACCGAGCTTCTTATGGCACCAAGGGGAGTATTTATTTCATGAGCAACACCGGCGGAAATTTGTCCGAGTGCTGCTAATTTTTCGGAATTAATTAATTTGGAATAACTCTGACGAAGTTTTTGAAGGTTCGTAAAGTTCATCATGGCGAAATACAGCATCAGCGCGAAAACGATACAGGCAACACACAGAATATTAACCACCAGAAAAATAAGAGAAACCCCTTCCGGCACTCCCATATTAAAATTCTTATCGAAATAATCGTCGTACAACAGCGAGAACAACGTGAGCACAACGAATGAAATAAACAGTACAATGGATGATTTTCGATCCTGATAAGTAGCGGAAGAAATGAGAGCAAGTATCGACCACAACATCACCCCGCCAGATTCTTTGAAACCACCGAGAAACCATTGCAACAAGAAAGGCAGTAAGAGACTAACCGCGGTCTGAATATTTCTCGAAGTTTTGAAATTCTTCAGTTTATCAAAAAAATAGAAATTGAAAATTGTAATTACCATGTAGCCGAATGGTACAATCGACGGAACCGGATAATGAAAGACAACTAAGAGAATTCCCCACAACAATCCGCCGATACTCATCGATGCTCCCTGGTACACCAGAAATTGTTTGCGCAGGATGGTGTTATCGTCGTCGCTGGGTTGAATCCCAATCCTTGACAGACCGGCGAATGAGGCATTCATGGATTCGAAAATAAGGGAACATGCGGTTTTGAAAAGGAAATAAAATCGAAATCAGCAAGGAGTTGCGCTTATCGTCTGAGAGTTAGTCTCTTTTGAGGAGCGGAAGAGCACAGAGTGGAAGGGCATTAGAACAGAAGAACAGAAGAGCGAAAGAGCACAAGAACACAGAGCAATATGGGGAAGGGAGACGGTTACTGTTTCCGTTACTGTTACAGTTCCCGCTCCCGGGTTCGTTCGCTTCGCTCACGATGACGTAGTTTTTGGTTGGCACAGGGATTCTTCGCTTTGCTCAGATTTCCCCGCTCTGTCGCTCTTATGCTCTCCCGCTCTTTTTCAAGTCAAGGTTACGGTTACTGTTACGGTTCCCGTTTCCGTTACTGTTACAGTTCCTGCTCCCGGGTTCGTTCGCTTCGCTCACGATGACGTAGTTTTTGGTTGGCACAGGGATTCTTCGCTTTGCTCAGAATTCCCCGCTCTTTCGCTCTAAAGCTCACCCGCTCTTTTTCAAATCAAGGTTACGGTTACCGTTACAGTTCCCGTTTCCGTTACTGTTACAGTTCCCGCTCCCGGGTTCGTTTGCTTCGCTCACGATGACGTACTTTTTGGTTGGCACAGGGATTCTTCTCTTCGTTCAGAATTCCCCGCTCTGTCGCTCTAAAGCTCTCCCGCTCTTTTTCAAATCAAGGTTACGGTTACCGTTACAGTTTCCGTTACTGTTACAGTTCCCGCTCCCGGGTTCGTTCGCTTCGCTCACGATGACGTAGTTTTTGGTTGGCACCGGGATTCTTCGCTTTGCTCAGAATACACCGCTCTCCGCTCTACCGCTCTCCCGCTCTTTTTCAAGTCAAGGTTACTGTTACGGTTACTGTTTCCGTTTCCGTTACTGTTAC
>WGNA01000035.1 GCA_016124755.1 Bacteroidota bacterium
AGACGAAGACCTTCTTTCGTCGCAGGCATTGGAACGGTGTTATTTAATAAAAGCGACGAATAAAACGTTTTCGTCTTTCAGTAATATCATCTGTTTAAAATACAAACCGGTTATTTTTATTCCGAATGCCATTTCTCCGAACCACGACGGATTGAACGATGTTTTTAATCCGGTTATTTACGGAGTTGATTTGTATAAACTCAAAATATACAACCGTTGGGGCGAGGAAGTTTATTCCGAAAAAAACGGCGCTTGGCTTCCGGATGAAAAGCAGTCCGGTGTATTTATGTATCAGATAACGCTCATTACCGCCGAAGGGGAAATTGTGCATCAGACCGGAACGATTTCCGTGGTGAGGTGATGCGACATTAAACCCACTTTATGCATTGGAACTTCGTAGCGAGAGCACAAAACCCGAAACCACGCGGCATTGAGCGAAAGAAGCATAGAATCGCTATGGTGTGTGAGAAAAATGACGTTCATTCATGTGGTGATGGGGTTTGCGCTCGCAGTACCCACCTGCCGGCAGGCAGGGATTTTCTAATGAATAAAGTGGGTTAAAAGTCATTATATCAAATTGTCGTAAGGAATAATCCTACAACTGCTAAAGAAACAGTCAAAGAATATTTGTCAGACGCTGTATTGATGAACACTTTTCAAGTACCGCAGAAACCTATGAATCGTAGGAACCAAACATCACCGAGAATACTCCGACATTTCCCGACACAGTCAAGTAGAGATTACTGTTGAGAAGAATATCGAATACAGATTGACAATTTACCTCACACCCTCGTTTAATATGAAATTGTAATTTGCCGCAATTGTTATAATTCAAAAGCCACTATAAATTTTGTACAGACTCATTTTTGCTTTCTTTTTTATCGGGATCGGGAGTTCAATAGCCCGCGCTGCGAAACCGGTTCTGATTCCGCAAACCGGTCATCAGGGAGAGATCGTTAATGCCTGCCTAAATCATTCGGAAACGCTGCTGGCCACTTTTGGTAACGACGACAATATTCTGGTCTGGGACGTCGCTTCCATGAAGATCTTCAGAAGGTTCAGCGGATACAGCAGTTTGTTTATGAAAGGCGGAACTCTCCGTTTTATGCAAATCCGGGAGAAAGAATATCTCGCTTCCTTTTCTAAAGAAAATTACTCCGTTGCCATTTGGGATCTCGTCGGCGACAGCATGCTCTACAATTGGCCGATACCCGATGAAATTCATCCGGCAGGTTTTGAAATCATGCAATTAGAAGGTGCGCCGGATCAACTTCTGATTTATGGAGTATGCGAAACCGCGATTCTGAATCCGGAATCCGGTAAACTGACCAATCGCTTCAGAATTCCCAAAAAATATATGGACGGAGAATATCCTTCTAAAAAAATGACCGGAACCGAAGCCGGACTTCTGATCAAAAATCGGATTCATCCCATCGGTCATTCCGGTTGGGTTGCGATACGAAACGGATTTAGCCTTTTAATGTACGATACGTATCATCAGATCTGGGGAGAATCCATAACATTGAGCTCCGCATTTATTTCTCTCACCTTCGACAAAAAAGCCCGAACCATCGCCATCTTAACGCAAAAAGGTGTTCAATTTCATTCAACCAAAACATTCGCCAAAACCAAAGAAATTGCCTTAAACACATCGGATATTCCTCTTGGAACCAACATGCGTTTTTCGGCTGATGGAAAATTGCTTTTTATTCAGGCCGGAAAATCCAATTCATTAATAGTAGATATCGAAAAGCAAAAAACCATTTCTTCTTTGCTAAACTCCCGTTACAGCGACGCATTTATTAATGAAGATAAAGGAACCATTATTACGGCCGGCGGTTTTTCGCCTTCCTTTTTCCTTTTTAATAAAGATAAATACCAGATTCTGGGTAGCATCTCACCGGAAACGTTTCAGTTCCGCGCCAATAAAATTACCACTTGTGATAATGGCAGATTTTTAGTCTTTGCCACACCCGGCACATCCGATAAGGATTCAACTACTCTTTTTCGATTCGACCGAAGTAATCTCAGCATAAAAATATTGCACCGAATTTCGTATAAAGAAAGATTCCGGTTGATGTCGGGAGCCAATAATGCCCCGGTAATAGCCACACTTTGCACAACCGGTGAACTGTTCATTTTTGATTTCACGGGAAAAAACATTCAATCCGATTGGTCCGGGAAAGGGAAAATCAGAACCATCAAACTTAGCAACGACGGGACTCGGCTTTGGGTAGGATCTGAAGAAAATACATCCGGAAAAACGCAGGCTTTTGTTGAAAAATATGCAACGAACGATTTGCGTGAATTAAACCGGGAAAACATCAACAACCTGGTTGAAAATCCCGGAAGTATTTATGAATTTGTTTTTTATAATTCGGATGTGGTAATCAGAACATCTTACCGAATTTTCACATTAAACAAAGCAAACCTGAAATTAACTTCAGCCGGCAGATCAATTGCAGGTAACGAATTTAGCTATCAGGCGATGGCTGTTGCCGAAAACGGTGAAGTAACTGCCTATACCCGAGACGGAAATCTGATATATTTTTCGATGTATGATGGTTCGGTAAAGAATAAATTTAAAATAGATTATTCGCCGTATGTAACCGGAATTTTATCACTCGACAACGACCGTATTATCCTCTTCCCGGAAAAAGGAATGGCAGGATTGGCAAAGGTTTTCAACCGGAAGAACAAAACGGAAGAATGGCTGCAAACCGGACATTATCAGGATATTCTGGATGTGACTTTTACCGATCAATTTATCATTTCTTCGTCTTCCTCCGGTGGTATTCAGTTTATGAATAAAAATTCGCTTCAAACTGTTGCTAAAATGTATTTGGCGGAAGATGAAATTTTGCTGATGAACCCGGATGGTTATTACTCAGGTTCCGGGAAAGCAATTAATTTTTTGAATTTCACCATCGGTGTGAAATCGTATAATGCTTCTCTTTTTGAATTGGAAAATAACCGCTACGATAAATTGCTCGAACTGATCGGAAAAGACGCAACAGTTTCCATCAAATGGTATAAGCGATTATATGAAAAAAGATTGGCGAATAATGCACATATCCGCACGGTTGAAAGTGTTTACTCACCGGATTTCTGGGCGGAACTCACGAATGATCCGGATCTGCTCAGCCCGGATTCTATTGCACACCTGCAATTTAAAATACATTCAAATCCGGCTAATTTTTCAGCCTTACACATTTTAGTAAACGACGTTCCTTTTAACGGATTAAACGGAATTTCTGCCTCCGGGAATAACACAGAAATAAATGTGGATTTACCTTTAAGTGAATTTGTAAACCGCATCGAATATTATGTTACCGATTCAACGGGAAGAGAATCCGGAAGAAATATTTTTTATCAGTATTATCAACCGCAAAATTTTAAAAGAAAGCGATTGTATGCCGTGGTTTTGAGTGTCGGTAAATATGCAGATTCAACCTACAATCTCGCCTATGCAACTAAAGACGGTTCGGATTTCATTCAGTCGGTTCATGATAAATTCGGAGGTAGTTATGATCTGAAAATATTTACAGCTTTCGATCGGGATGTGAACGAAAATACACTTACAAAAATGCGGGAACACCTTTCTTCCGCCCGTCCCGACGATCCGGTTTTCGTTTATTTTTCGGGGCACGGATTGCTCGACGATCGTTATCAATTGTACCTCGGTTCGCACAATATGGATTTCAACAATCCGGCAAATGGCGGCATTCCATACGCAGAACTTGAGACGATTTTGGAGATGTGTGGCAGCCGAAAAAAGATTATGCTGCTGGATGCTTGTCACACCGGACTCGTGGATGCCGATCTCAAAAACCGGGATTTCGGATTTGATTCAACACAGAATTCAGAAGGTTCCCGTGGAGGTCGGTCAACGGCGGTTGTTAATGCCGGTGAACGTATTGATTTTAATCAGATGCGCAGTATTTACGGCGACCTTTCTGCCAATTCGGGATTGAATGTGCTGGCAGCGGCCGGCGGAATGGAATACGCTTTCGAAAGCAAAAAATGGAACAATGGCGCTTTTACCTTTTCGCTCAAAAAAGTGCTCAAGGATGGTTGTTCTTTTTATGATATAAATGGTGATGATACAGTGGATGTTTCCGAATTTTTTGATGCAATGTCAACCATGGTAGAAGACATCACAAACGGACATCAAAAACCGGTGAGCCGTTGTATTATTCAGCATCCGTTTGCGGTTGATTCGTGTGATGAATTTGATTATTTCGAATCCGAAGATTAAAATATTGGTTTGTTTTAATGAAATAAATTCTCGAACCTTTTAATAAATTTTATTGTGGCTTTTAACACGCTTTCCGCTGAAATATTGGTCGTGTTTACGGGGTTGCAATCGTTTCAAAACGATCTTCCTTTGGTCGCTGTTTTTCAACGTTGCCACCTAACCGTTCACATCGCCCAACATAACCGCTTCAATCGTTAAGCCCTCGTCCGCCGTGCTCCTACGCTGAAGCTTCGGCGTAAGAGAAAGCTTTAGCGCAGGCGGACCGTCCGCCGCACCCCTACGCTAGACCAAACATCGGTAGCGGGGACGCTACCGACAGTTCCATGGGTGTTGCATTCTCCAATTCTCCAATTCTCCAATTCACATATTCACATATTCACACATTCCCCATTTATGCTGACAATGCCGTACCGTAAAGAAATTGGTAAAACCAGATGAAAAAAGGCATTCGTCAGTAATTCACCAATTATTAATTTAATCGGTAGCGGGGACGCTACCGACAGTCCCCGTGGGTGTTGCATTCTCGAATTCTCCAATTCCCCAATTTATGCTGACAATGCCGTACCGTAAAGAAATTCGTAAAACCAGATGAAAAAAGGCATTCGTCAGTAATTCTCCAATTCACATATTCACACATTCCCCATTTATAAATTTAATCGGTAGCGGGGACGCTACCGACAGGTCCCGTGGGTGTCGCATTCTCCAATTCTCCAATTCACGTATTCCCCAATTCCCCATTTATGCTGATAATGCCTGTCTTTATTTTAATTTTTTCCGGTTACATTTTTGGCATTCGTCAGTATGCTGACAATGCCAACCCTTCATTATGTTGACACCCTGCATTAACAAATGCATTCGTCAGTAATTCCCCAATTATAAATTTAATCGGTAGCGGGGACGCTACCGACAGGTCCCGTGGGTGTCGCATTCTCCAATTCTCCAATTCACGTATTCCCCAATTTATGCTGACAATGCCGTACCTTAAAGAAATTGGTAAAACCAGATGAAAAAAGGCATTCGTCAGTAATTCTCCAATTAGTAATTCTTTTCATTCCTTTCATTCTTTTCATTCCCTAAAGGTGGTTCAGCCCTATTTCCCGAACCACTTCCATTTCCTCCGATTCCCAGAAAAGATCAAAGTGAAGAAATTGCAATTCGTAATCTTTTTTAAAGGCGGCAAAAGTGTGAACTACTTCGTGAGTCGGTTTTAGTTTTAACAACCAGGAATGCAACCAGTGACCGATGGAATGTGGTAAAGATATTTCAATGCTCTCCCGGATGTTGTGTAAGACCAACGCAGCATCTCCGTCTTCGTTCACAAAGGTTTCCGGATCGCTGCCAAGCCAAATCAATTTGTCGCTGGATTTTGCTTTGCGGCTTTTACCTTCTTCCAAAACATTCGAAATAAAATCCGGAGAAATAGTTGTTTCCGGAATTTCAAAATCAAACCAATCCTGCAGCGGTTTATCGAAACCCACGCCGTACATAAAATTATAAAGCGAAGATTTTAGTCCGTCTGAAAAGCGTTCGTGATCAATGCCGGTTGCGTCGCTAAACGGAAGATCGTTCAGCGCAAACCGTGAATCCGGAATATGCGAAACCACACCAAAACGTTCAGGATCCTTCCCAACCGGACTATGTGCCGTCATGGAAAACTGATGCCAATAGGCTGACTGCAATACGCCGGATTCAAAAAGTTGTCGCACCATTTCCAGACTATCAACTGTTTCTTCCACCGTTTGTGAAGCATAGCCGTACATCAGATACGCGTGCACTAACATTCCGTTTTGCGTGAAATTATGCGCGGCAAGAGCGACTTGTTCTACAGTTACACCTTTATCAATCAATTCCAAAAGCCGGTTCGATGCGACTTCGAGTCCGCCCGAAACAGCGATACATCCGGATGCACTTAGCAAGCGGCATAAGTCATTCGTAAAGCTTTTTTCAAACCGGATATTCGTCCACCACTGAACGGTTAATCCGCGCCGGATAATTTCCAATGCCAGTTCCCGCATCAGAGCCGGAGGAGCAGCTTCGTCAACGAAATGAAATCCGGTTTCTCCGGTCTGGTGAATCATTTCCTCCATGCGATCAACCAGCAGTTTTGCGGTGAGCGGTTCGTAGTTGCCGATGTAGTCGAGCGAGATGTCGCAGAACGTGCATTTTCCCCAATAACATCCGTGTGCCATGGTGAGTTTGAGCCAGCGACCGTCGTTCCACAAACTGTGCATCGGGTTCGCCATTTCAATTACGGAAATGTAGCGGCTGAGATCAAAATCCGAATAATCGGGCGTTCCCAGATCCTTCTGTTTGTAATCCGGTAGAAGACTCAAATTGTTATAAAATACCTTTCCCTGAGACAGATGAAAAGTACGTTTTAAAACCGCTTTATCATTTGACTCGCCAGACTGAATATGTTTCCAGATCAGTTCTAAAGGGAGTTCGCCATCATCCAAAGAAACGAAATCGGTAAATGCAAAAACGCGTTCGTCTTTTAATTCCCGCAATTCGGTATTTGGATAACCGCCACCAAAAGCAACCGCAGTTTTCGGCCAGTTCGATTTAATAAAATGTGCGCATTTAAAAGCACTGAGAACGTTGCCGGGAAACGGAATTGTGAAACACACCAATTGGGGATTTTGTGCTTCCAATTGGTGTTGAAGACTCCGCAACATCATTTCTTCGATAAAGGTAACCGGACCATTAATCCGCTCGAACAAATCATCGAACTGATATGCACTCATGGCAATGGATTCGGCATATCGGCTCACCCCAAAATCCTCATCGATAAACGTTGTAATGAAATCGCACAAGTCTTCGAAATAAAGGGTTGCCAGATGTCGTGCCCGGTCGGTAAAGCCCATAGATCCGAACGACCAGTCGAGATAATCTGTTTCCTGAAACCTTCTCCCTTCCGGCAGATAATTTCCGGTGTTAATAGTTCGCGCCAAACCCGGATTTACACCGCGCAAAAACTTTATTACCTCGTCAACTGTGTTCAGATAAAATTCCTTTTTCCGGTAAACATCCGATTCGAAACAGTCTTCAAAGGAGGCGGCAAATTCGAATAGTTCCTGCAGACCTTTCCGGCAAAAAACGGTACGCAAAACCTCGATTCCTAGGTCAAGCTGAGACGCAGAAATTGATTGGGTATTGAGAAATCCCTTTAAATACGCGGTAGCCGGATACGGAGTATTGAGTTGAACAAACGGGGGAGTTATCAGCAGAATATCAGTCACGCATCGGGCTTTGCTGCGAA
Organism: Bacteroidota bacterium; assembly: GCA_016124755.1. Classification (GTDB taxonomy): domain Bacteria; phylum Bacteroidota; class Bacteroidia; order NS11-12g; family UBA9320; genus WGNA01. Next base: position 7,518 of record WGNA01000035.1, read on the forward strand.
GATAGGAATGCGGGGGAGAGAATAAATATGGAATCTGTTTGCCGTACATCAAAGTCAATCCCATAAAATATCTAAAAATAGTACGCGTATTGCGTACTATTCGTAACTTCGTTTGATGCAAATCAAACTGTTTAAGTGGGCAAACGTGATTACCGTTTGTAATAACGACGAAGTGATGTTCAATGCGTTTAACAGATTTTATGTGGCATTAAGTTATTGTGATTGGCAAATTCCTTCCGACATAATTCGTTCCTTCAATTCGGCTGATATTATTAAATGTAAAGAAACCCATTTCAACCGGGTCGTATTCAACCCACATTATACATTAGAAAATCTACTAAGAGCACAAACCCCATCACCACGTGAATGAACGGCATTTTTCTCATTCACCATAGCGGTGCTATGCTTAATTCGTTCAATGCCGCGTGGTTTCGGGCCTTGCACTCTCGCTACGAAGTTCCAATGTATAAAGTGGGTTCAATATTGGCGGCAATAAATACAGAATGATCTGCGGATATAAATTCTGCAAACATGCCGTCGTTTTATATGTTCGATTTGCCGGAAGTCATCAAGAATATGACGGAATTAACCCATGTCTGATTAATATGTTTTAAAATGAAAACAACAGATCTCTCAAGAATAAAAAATAGTAAGCAATACTCCGATTATTGCAATGAACACGAAAGATTAATTCAACAAAACGGAGATGAGAAACTCATCAGTGTTTTGGAAGTTTTGATAGAGGATTATGATCGGAGACAATTAAACCAATCTCAAGCTGATCAGAATCCGGTTGAACTGCTGAAATTCTTCATGGAAATAAATGATCTCACAGCCGCTGAGCTTTCCCGAAAGATTAGTTGTTCCCGTCAGATTTTATCGGACGTATTGAATTACAGAAGAAAATTAAGTCAGGAAATGGTGCGAAAACTTTCCAATTATTTCGCTGTAAAACTCGATGCATTCGGGAGAGATTATGACCTTGGTTCGCATTCAAATGAACTGGCAGACCTGATGAAATTACCGGGAGTGAACAAGAAGATTGCCCGGGTTCTGCGACAACATCAATATCGCAATCTTGAAGATTTAGCTTCCGCGGATGCAGAACAGTTGCGCTCAATTCTGCAAGATTCCGGGATTTCAAAATACTCTAAAATCGATCCGGCTAAAATGATTGCTGAGTCCCGGAATGAGTTAAAACAAAAAAAATCTTAAGATCTCAATTTCTGCGTGTCTTTTTTTGAAATGAAGATGATCCATCAATGTAAAACCTGAATTCTCCCCGATGAAATTCCACGCTCCGTCTCAACTCTCACCACATACAACCCATTCGAAAATCCGGTACAATTAATTGCATTTTCGCCTTGTTCTACTCCCTGATTTATTAATTCATTTCCCGTTAAATCAAAAATCCGCACGATTCCTTTTTCTTGTGATTGAAATAAAAACTCACCGGTGGAAGGATTCGGATAAAGAATGATTGATCTTTTGTTGGCAACATCAAAAATACCCTCCGTTGATCTGGGATAATACCGGTAAATAACTCCGTTTCCGGTACGAATAACGATTAATGTCGAGTCTATATTTAAATCAAATACACCCACTTTGTACACCGAACCCGGTTTAAAATTTAAATTGGTAATTCTCAATGTTTCCTGAAATGTTGAATCTCCTGCATCCAATATTTTAAGGGGAACCGAATCTTTTGGGATATAATTAATCATAGAATTATATAAAAACCGATCATTTTTAAAAACCCGCTGATTTCGAATTGCGGTTTCAATGTTATCCGGCTCACTGTAGTTTTCATCATAAAAAGCGCGGAGTTTATTACTAACTGTAAATGGGTTCGATTCGCTTGTTGTAACAATCTCCGTTTTTCGGGTAAATCCTTCCTGAGTCTGCACTTTTACAATTTCTCCGTATTCATAATATTGATTGGCGATGGGCGTAATGTCGTCAACAATGGCATTGTCGCCACCAACATTGAACAACTGTGGAGAACTGAAAGTGTTATCACCAGCCTTTAACACAATATTAATCTTCACCAATTCTCCCTTATCCGTTCCTAATGCCAGATATCGTTCCTTCGTTTCCGAAACCTCAACTTCTGTAATATTCCCAATGTTGGTGAGTTCGGAAGAAGTGATCGTTTGGGGATCGGTATGGGCTCCGCAAACCAGACTCAGAATTCCGTTGGTTCCGGTTACAGCCGCAACCTGAACGTTGTCTTTCGTTCCTCCGGCAGCAATTAATTTCACTTTCGGATCTTTAATAAGTCCGTCGAATTTTGTCTGATCAACCTTTTCTACCTGATTATTCAAATCAATCAAAACGGCATTATTATCTGTCGCCACCCAGACATTTCCAGCTGGGTCCACATCCATGTCATTAACATTATCGGAACCTAATTTTGAATTTTCCTGAGTGAGCGAAATCTGCGATTCGGAGGAAGTCAAATCGGTACAAATCCGGATTCCATCTCCCGGGTAAGCCAGAAACAACTCATGTTTATTATTAACCGATCTAAATTCAAAACTTCTCGGGGCACCAATCGGAAGTCCTTTGTTGTTGCAGGCTAAAGGAGTGTAAGAATCCGCAGCGGCAACAAATTCGGCAACTTTGGAAAAACCGGAAAGCATAAATTTCCCGACACCCATTGCATACACATCCGACATGTAATTGGCAAATAATGAACTCCCCGGAAATTGCGTCCAGGTATTGGTCTTAAGATCTACGATACAAAGTCCGAATCCCCTCGTAGACGCGAGAATCGTATCACCCATTTTATGCACGGTTTGCAGACTTCCGTAATTAAAATTGTTGTAGGATGCAATGGAATTATCCGGATTGATTTCGTAAATCCCGGCATCGGTAGCACAAAAAATACTTCCGGTTGTTTTATCAAATTCGAGGTCGTAAATCAGATTGGCGAACAGTTGAGAATTATTGCGGTTGATACTCGTTCTGCCCATATCGGTCGGGTTGATTATAACAACTCCCGAATCGTATGTACTAAAATACCATTTGCCATTTCCCTCCACAAAATCAGTAGCGCCTTTTACTCGAATTGCATCCCATTTAGCGCCGTTCTGAATGTGAACCAATGAGTCGTTGTACCCGCCGCCGACCAACGCATTTCCGGACGAATTCACCCAAATCCGGTAGATTGTGCTTATCGGGTTATCCGGGTTATACGTAATCTGGTTATACGAGGTTCCCGACTTTTTATAAATGTTGATGTAATTTCCAACCATCCATACATTTCCGGAAGACTCACAAAGTGCCGTGATCTTCCCGTCCTCTAATTCCGAATTAAAAATGTTATCCTGTTTCTGAACAACAAAGTCTTTGTCGAACAGGCAATATCCGTCGTTAGTGCCGACATGAACATTCCCGTTTTCATCCTGACACGTTGCGTAAACGGTTGTTCCGGTAGTGAGTGCATACCATTCGTCGCGCTGAGCATTTGAATTAAGAAATCCAATTAATGCTATTCCAACTGCATATAATTTCTTCATATATTAATGTTTTGGGCTGACTGAAATTAAATCATTATCTCGAAATCACATCCGGATAAATCGCAACGGGTTGATTTGCAATTCCAAAAACTTACTGATGAATTACCACGCGTGGATTTATTAACCCGAACCAAATCGTAATTTCCGGCCATGAAAAAACAATTCAGACTCGATGGATTTTTGAAATATGAAGATGCATGGTTGCTTGTTTTACGAATAAGTATTGCCGCATTTATGATTACGCACGGAATACCTAAATTAGAAAAACTAATGGCCGGCGGAGATATTCAGTTCGCCGATCCGATTGGTTTGGGCCCAACCGCTTCCTTAGCACTTGCAGTATTTTCCGAATTCTTTTGTTCCATTCTGCTCGCATTCGGATTGTTCACTCGGTTATCTGTGATTCCTTTGGTAATAACCATGGTAGTTGCGGCATTTATCACACATAGTGAGGATCCCTTTAAAACCAAGGAGATGGCGTTGATGTACCTGTTGATTTACGGCAGTATACTTTTCAGAGGCGGAGGAAAATATGCTTTAGAAAATGTGATTTTCAGAAAGTAAATCCGGCAGTAAAATCGATCGAAGAAGATTTCATATAAAACGGGAGGAACAACGTTTTCGAAATTGATAAATAGTACCAACCCTCCGGTCTCAAATTCCGAAACATAATTCCGGCATTCACTCCTGCAATCACTTGTTGGTTTTTCACAAACTGTTTCGACAAGGTTTCCATTTCCCGTTGATACATCCACGACTTTATGGCCCGTACTCCCAAACCCGTAAACTGACTAAGTTCGTAGTCTTTTTTTCTGTAAAAGGCCAAGGTGAGCTCACTCGAATAATCAATCATGAGATCCTGAATATTACCACTGCCGGGAGGGAGTGAACCCGGGAGCATAATATCGGTGCGGGTTGCGGTAGACTTCCATTGATCGTAACAAATTCCAAGTCCGGTGCGCATACCCAATCTTCCTGTAATGCCGGAATAAATCTGATATCGCAATCCCAGAGGAAGGAAGGTAGAATTATCTTTTTCAAAAGAATGCCGCACAAACTGAGGCCCGAGGTACTGACAAGTTTTCAAAAACCGGGAAGTGTCGGGAGAAGCTTGCGAAGTGACAAAAAGTACAAATACGTAGAATAATGAAATGAGTTTTTTCATGAGGTTGTGTTTGGTGATAACAAAACTAAACTTTAATTTGAATTGAGAAAATACACTTGAGGATTTAATCCAAAAATCATGAAAAGCATTTCGTTAAAACTGATTCCGGCAATGTTGTTTTTTCTATTTGTTTCTAACCAGAGCATTGCCTGTATGGCCGGCGGAATGGAAAGATTTTATCCGCTGGCAATGGAGGGTGAAAGTCTCTGGAATGTTGCCATTACCGCGGGGCGCACATCGTGGGGAAAACCCATAGTTTACAATTGTTATTTATTCCGGTTGGATGCTCAAATGCAGGTGCAGGATTCCGAATTCATTTATTCTGATCATGAAAAATTCGAAGGAAAAGATGAATGGACTTCTCAAGACGAAATCTCTCATTTGATTGATTCATTTTACGAAATAGGTCTTCAACATTTAAAAGCAAAAAATCTGAATTTAAAGTGGGTCACTCTCCTCGGTTACAGTTCTGGCGGGGAGCACGAAGAATCTCCTCTTCGATTTCTCAGGCATCAGGAAATCAATATTTATCGGGACACAATTAAAAACCGTCGTTTGGATACAATTTATGTTTACAACGACACTGTGAACCAGCTCGACGTAATACAGTGTTACGGCAGGCGATACCAAAATTTCGAATTCAAAACTTTTGGAAATGAGTTAGAAACAATAAGTGATGTTCGATCTGCTCCGATTTCGTCATCGAGGTTGTATAGGTTACCGGATGAAAAATTCCTTCTCGTCGTGCACATCAATGAAATGCATTTTCACGAAAACGCGGAAGGCAATTGGAATCAGTGCTTTCAAACCGCAGACGGCATGTGTTCGGAAGCAAAAGATCAGGAAGTTACCTGGCACCACAACGGAAGAGATTATTTTGTTTTTCTGAAATAGGTAAGCGATTCGATTGGTATTTCAAATTCTGGGGTTGGTTCGTATCGGGCAAGACGGCATTTTTGATTTACGTGACATGATAAAGGGCTTAAGCCCTTCTTCGCCTGCACGCACCCGAAAATTAATTCAGACTTCCTCCAAGCTTTTCGGCATTAGATCATAATTGACCAAACGCTGCAAATATTTTGCTGATTGATAAATTGTCGCTCGTTCGGTGAATTCCGTTCTCCCGCTTTAATTGCTCTAACGTTCACTATTTCTGTTACCGTTTCTGTTACTGTTACTGTTACTGTTACTGTTACTGTTTCCTCATCGGGCAAGGCATGTCTTGCCCCTACCACCCAAATGATAACTGGGTAATCAGGAAATATACGTTCTTCTGTTTCTCGGATATTGCATTTCCACCTAAATCCAAATCCACTCTCCCGCTCTTATCGCTTTCTGTTTCTGTTTCTGTTTCCGTTACAGTTACAGTTACAGTTACCGTTACAGTTACCGTGACTGTTTCCGTTCCCCTTTCTTAAGCTCTTCTTAAGAATTCTCTATCCCAATCTTTATTTGTTATCGCGCATCTTTGAACCATGCGAATTCTTGTCGTAGAAGATGAACCCGGAATTGCCCGCTTTCTGAAACAAGGTCTGGAAGAGGAATCGTACGCCGTGGATATAGCAGAGAATGGCCGCACCGGGTTGGATTGTGCTCTTTCCGGAGAATACGACCTTATTCTACTCGACTGGATGCTACCCGGAATCAGTGGTGTTGAGATTTGCCGACAGTTGAGAACTAAGGATTCCCATACTCCCGTGATTTTTCTTACGGCGAAAGACACCACAGACGAAGTAGTATTCGGATTGCAAGCCGGGGCGAATGACTATGTAAAAAAACCCTTTCATTTTGAGGAAATTTTAGAACGTATCCGCGTGCAGTTGCGATCCGTTTCTTCGAACCACTCAAAATTATCCGCCGGAAAAATTGAAATGGATGTTGACGCACATAAAGTATTTTCAAATGGTGATGAAATTAATTTAACCCAAAAGGAATTTGCATTACTCGAATATTTGATGCGCAACAAAGGAAAAGTTTGCAGACGTACCCGTATTATCGAAAGTATCTGGAATCACCAATTTGATTACAATACCGGTGTAATCGATGTGTATATAAACGCTCTGCGAAAAAAATTGGATTTAGCGTCTGAAGATATCATTAAAACAGTGCGGGGTGTGGGTTACATGATCGATCAGGAAATATGAATATAAGTTTTAAAAACCGGATCGCTTTTCAATATTTAACGGCAACGGCTGTCGTAATAGCCATCGTCTTTACAACTGTTTTTTTTATTGTTCGTGGAATTGTTTACGAAAATCTCGACAGCGATCTGGCCAAAGATGCACAAAGACATGTATCGGAAATTGTTTTTGAGAACAACGCAATCCGATTTAATAACAAAGACGAATGGGAAGAACGCGAACATAGGGAAGCTGAATCAAATCCGGTGTTTATTCAAATTATAGATTCAAACGGGACTCTGATGGACAAATCCCCGAATCTTAAAGAACAAACACTGCAATTTAATCCGACTGACCAGCACTGGATTCATTACAATGCCCGACTCAACGACCGTTATCTCCGACAGGTTCAATTACCGATTATACTTAAAGGCAAAACCGTTGGTCACATCATTGCCGCTATTTCCATCGAGGGTAGTATGACGGTTATCCGGCGGTTGAAAAATGTTTTGCTCCTATCCTACCCGATTATTCTGTTCTGTCTTTTTATTATTTCACAGTTTTTAGCCGGAAGGAGTATTCAACCCCTGAAAAACATCACGAGATCGGTGGGAAATATTAGTCGCAAAAATCTGAAAGAACGAATCCCTCTCCCGAATAACCAGGATGAATTATACGCTTTGGCAACTGCATTTAACGCATTACTAAACCGTATGAACGATGCTTTTGAACGGGAACAACAATTTACTTCCGATGCTTCTCACCAGTTGAGAACGCCGTTGTCCGTGATTCAGGGAAATCTGGAAGTATTAATCCGGAAACCCCGTAAAACTGAGGAATATGAAAATGAAATCCGTTTTTGTTTAAAAGAAATCGAATCGCTTTCAAAAATGGTTGACCAGCTTCTTGCATCTGCACGTTCCGAAAGTGTTACCGGCTCCAATTCGGATGAAAAACAAAATGTAGAAACTGCGATTCGTTCTTTGTTGAATAAATACGACGGACTTATAAATGAAAAAAAATTAAAAATTAAAATCCAATTAACGGAAGATTTTGAAATTCCGGTTCATCACGGAAATCTAATTCTGGAAAATATCTTCGAAAACGCCATTAAATACAGCAGAAACAGCGGAGAAATCCGGGTTCAGTGTTATACTAAAAACAATAACGGAATTTGTGAAATAACAGACGAAGGAATTGGCATTTCGGAAGAAGATATGCGCAATATTTTTAATCCTTTTTTCCGTTCGAATTCTACAGAATCAAAAAGCATTAAAGGCAGCGGGCTCGGACTTTCCATCGCCCGAAAATCTGCAGATGCGATTGGCGCCGAAATTAAAATTAAAAGCAAACCGGATGTGGGCACCGAGGTGGAGATTGAATTTGTAAAACATTAATAATTAGATGAAAGGTAGAATCCAAGTACCTTATTTGAAATCAACATTTCTCAAATTTCTCATAACCTGTCGTTCCACTTCATCAAATTCAGGCAATACCTGTATTTGATCCGATAACGAAGAATTCCACCTCGCTTTATATTGGGGTATTCGCTGATGCAATTTATTAAGAAAGTCTGCGGCATTTAGCTCTTTTATCACACATTTACGGTGGAATTCATCTTTATAAAAATCCACATTCATTTCGCAAAACTCCAATAAATACCATATATCATAGAAATCTCGTGCTTGCATTCTTTGCATCACGGATCTCAACTTTTCTATAAGTATTTCTTCAAGAGAATAGCACAAGAGCTGATGTTCCGTTAAATCCGAAAAACTAAGAATTACACTTTTGAAGATTGGTCTGAAGACTAATTTTTCAGTTCTTGAAATATCAACTTTAATTTTCTTATTGGCCCCGAATCCTCCTAACGGTCCCACATAGCTGATGTAGAAATTAATACTTCCATCGGCATGTTCGTTATGGTCGATTATTTTTAAGGGAATATTAGCATTTTCACCTACAAAGTCAAAAACATCATTAAACCAACTCAGTATAGTTTCATTTAGATTTTCATCATTCAAATAGGTAAAATCAAGATCTTCAGAAAATCGGTAATCTTCGAAATACACCTTTTTAAGAACTGTACCGCCTTTAAAAATTAAGCTATTGTAAAGTTGTTTGTTAAGAGCAATTCCCTGTAGTATCCATGACAGAATATAGTCTTTTTCAATTTGTTGATCTCTTACACCAACTTCTCTGGCTTTCCGTTGAATTTCTCCGGGTTTAATCATGTAAAGATGGCAGATTTAATAGTCTCGGTTTCAAGATTTTGAAGAATACCCCAGCGACTAATCATTTTGCCATACCTGGGGAGTTCCGTATCAAGAACTACGTATGAGGCAGTCTTAGCTTTTTGTAGTTCTTCTGTTATTCCCGTATTAATTTCGAGCATCTCAAGAATAAAACCCAATCGTTTGATCACAGCCTGAGAATTAAATTTCCGGCAGTATTCTAGAAGATTATCAAATTTAATTTTGTCTTGAGCCATATAAATAGCTTTTGAAATCTCAACGATTCCACCGGCATAGTCAGGTCTGAACAAACAATCAATGAACGTCTTTTCCTGATCTGAGCAATAAACCTGATTAAAGCTATCGATCCACATTTTCTTAAAACCAAAAAAATGATTTTCGTTGTGAAATATAAATTGAAATTCCACATCCCTAACTCTAAGAACCGAAGGACGAACTTGTTTAGCCACAACAATTTGTTCTTTAAGTGATGGTTGGGTAATAAGATTATGTATTTGCAACGCAGAATAATATCCAATGTAATGTTTGATTCCTCTGGCTAAATGTTCCGCTAATAAGTGCCAATCAGGCATGTAAGAATCTGCATTCTGTTCATAGGGAATAATGTAATACACCCCTTTTCTAATTCGCATTAAAAGACCTCTTCTCACCATATCACTGAGGAGCTCCTTTAATGCACCTTCACTTGAATCCGGGATTGCTCCATGCGCCTCAGAATAGGTAAAGCAATCCTGATCTCTCTTATGGAAATAACTTAAAACCGCATTGGATCGGGTGGATATAAACTTATTTTCCATAGCACATAAATCAGCTTGAACCTGACCACAATACTACAAATAATCATTCAAAAAATTACATCACATATCAATTGAGTCAGGCCAAACCTGACTCAATTGATACAAAAAATAAGATTGAAATAAAGATCAACCATTCCAAAAGGCATCAACCAACCAACAAATCTTCAGAATCATCAGCGGTTGTGATGAGGTGTATCCCACATTAAGCAAATTTTAAGAATCATTTAAGGCGAGGTTCAGATGCCGGGCGACACCTTCGCAGCGCATTATGATTGATAACGTCATACGATTTTCGCTGAGGAATAAAATTCTGGTGCTCCTCTTTATTTCCATTCTTTCAGGATTTGGAATTTATGCTTTAACTCAGGTTCCGATTAATGCCGTTCCCGATATCACAAATAATCAGGTTCAGGTAATTACCACTTCCCGAAATCTGGCAACCGAAGATGTCGAGAAATTTCTAACCTATCCAGTCGAACTGGAAATGGCCAACCTCCCCGGAGTAAAAGAAATCCGTTCGGTTTCGAAATTCGGTTTATCGGTAGTCACGATCGTTTTTGAAGACGACCTCGGAACTTATTTACCCCGACAACTTATTGCCGAAAAAATTAAGGCTGCCGAAAAAGAAATACCTCAGGACTTTGGTCAGCCTTTTATGGGCCCAATTACCACCGGGCTCGGTGAAATTTATCAGTATGTTTTAAATGTGGATCCGGAATACAAAAACAAATATTCCCTGTCTGATTTAAGAACACTTCAGGACTGGACCATCCGGAGACAACTCAGCGGAATTCGCGGTGTTGTGGAAGTAAATACCTGGGGTGGCGAACTCAAACAATACGAAGTGGCTTTGGATCCGGCGCGACTGCGATCACTCAATATTACCGTCGATCAGGTGTTTCGCGCTCTGCAAATGAATAACCGGATTTCGGGAGGAAGCTACATTGAAAAATCGGAGCAGGCCTGGTTTATTCGTGGAGAAGGACTGATAAAAAATACGGAAGACATCGGATTAGTGCTGGTTGATAAACGATCTGGTTCACCGGTTTTGCTCAGAGATATTGCCGAAATCGGATTTGGAAGTGCCAACCGTTTTGGAGCGATTACCGGTAACGGAGAAGGGGAAAAAGTGATGGGACAGGTTATGATGCTGAAGGATGCAAATTCCGGTCAGGTGATCGCCGATGTAAAAGCAAGAATCCGAACCATTCAGGAAAATCTGCCACCGGGAATTTCTATTAAACCCATCGTGGAGCGAAGTTCTTTGATTTCAAGAACCACTTTCACCATTGCCGAAAACCTGATTCTCGGCTGCCTGATCGTGATTTTTGTAGTGATTCTGTTGTTGGGCAACTGGCGGAGCGGCCTCATTGTAGCATCGGTTATTCCGTTGAGTCTGCTCTTCACCCTCTCGCTGATGTTCATTTTTAATATCGATGCAAACCTTTTAAGTCTGGGCGCCATCGATTTCGGAATAATCATCGACGGAGCCGTAATTATTATTGAATTTATTGCCTTTAGTCTGCAAAAAGATCAACAGCATTTATTATCACTAACGCGAAATACCCGTTTTGAAAAAGTAACAGCATTAGTTGAAAAGAGCACTTCGAAAATGATGCACCCGGCAGTTTTCGGGCAGCTCATTATCATGATTGTTTTTATTCCGGTTTTGTCGTTAGTTAATGTGGAAGGAAAGATGTTCCGACCCATGGCACTGGTGTTTTGTTTTGCTCTGATTGGTGCAATGATCTTGTGCTTTACCTGGATTCCTGTAATGGCCTCTTTGTTATTAAAACCCGTAAAAAAAGAAGGTCCGTCGCGTTCCGAAAAATTCATAACCCGGTTATCCAACTGGTACACACCCGCACTCGAATGGGTTTTAGACCGGAGAAAAACGGTAATAATGGCTGCGTTTTTTCTGCTCGTTATTTCCGGATTTATTTTTAGCCGGATGGGTGGAGAATTCGTGCCGACACTCGATGAAGGCGATTTCGTAATTCAACCGGTAATACCAACCGGAACCTCGCTTTCCAAAACCATTGAATACACCACGAAAATGGAAAAGATACTTCTGGAATTTCCCGAGGTTGAAGAGGTGGTGAGTCGAATTGGTGCTGCGGAAATTCCGACCGACCCGATGTCGATGGAGGAAAGTGATATCATTATTCAGCTTAGACCCAGAAAATATTGGGAAACGGCCGAAACAAAAGACGCCTTGGCAGATTCCTTTAAATCCAGACTGTCGGTGATTTCCGGTATCGACTACGAATTTACCCAACCAATTGAAATGCGCTTTAATGAACTGATTACAGGCGTTCGCGCAGATGTGGCAATTAAAATTTTTGGGGAAGATTTGAATGTTCTTAATAACAAAGCCCGGGAGATTAGCAGAATAATAGAAGATGTTGAAGGTGCTTCGGATATTTCGGTTGAGAAAGTAACCGGACTTCCGCAAATGAGCGTTCGTTTCGATCGCCGGCAAATGGCAGTTTACGGATTGGAAATGGACGAACTAAACCGAATTATCACAGCCGGTTTTGGAGGTTTATCGGCGGGCAAAGTGTACGAAGGAGAAAAGTCGTTCGATTTGGTTGTGCGGTTTTCAGAAGGAAATAGAACCTCCATTTCGGATCTCCGGAAAACGCATATTCAATTGGCAAACGGAACTCAGATTCCGTTAAGTGAAGTGGCGGAAATTTTGGAAACAAAAGGGCCAGCGAAAATTTCACGGGATAATACGCGACGAAGAATTGTGGTCGGAGTGAATGTTCGTAACCGCGATCTGGAATCGGTTGTAAAAGACATTCAGACTAAAATTGATGCACAAATTGAATTGCCTTCCGGATATTCGGTTGAATACGGCGGTCAGTTCGAGAATCTCAGAACCGCCAGAAACCGTTTGATGATCGCGGTTCCAATTGCGTTGTTACTCATTTTCGTTTTGTTATTTCTAGCGTTTAATTCGTTACGGGAAGCCTTGCTTATTTATTCGGCAATTCCGCTTGCCGCTATTGGCGGAATCCTTTTGCTGACAATTCGCGGAATGCCTTTTAGCATTTCAGCGGGTATCGGATTTATCGCTCTTTTCGGGATTGCCGTTCTGAACGGAATTGTACTTATCGAAGAATTCCGTTCACTCAATCAAACAGATACCGGGAATTTTCGGGAGAGAATTATTCTGGCAACCCGAAATCGTCTTCGTCCGGTTTTACTCACAGCATCGGCTGCTGCTCTGGGTTTTCTGCCGATGGCGTTGTCCACTTCGGCCGGTGCGGAAGTGCAAAGACCGCTGGCCACCGTTGTTATCGGCGGACTCATTTCCTCAACATTGCTTACCTTGTTCGTTTTACCAGCCCTTTATTCATTCACCGACAAACGGTTTACGAACATGAAAAAACGACCTGCCGCCCTCTACTTTTTAGCATTTATCGGTTTTGTTTTAATGAATTCTAATGTGAATGCACAAATTCCGGTTACGTTAAAAAAGGCAATTGAAATGGCGAAGACAAATAATCGATCCGTTCAATCGGCTGAATTACGAATTGAACAGCAATCGGCACTTAGCGGAACTTCTGTGAATCTTGATAAAACCGGTGTATATTATAATTACGATCAAAATAATATTGCTGAAAACGGAAGAGCGATTGCGGTTTGGGGAATTGAACAACAGTTTCGGCTGCCGGTCGCGTATGGTGTTCGTCGCGATATTTTCGACAATGAAATTCAATCAGCCGAAGCTCGTCTCGATGCCACTACTCAAAATTTGGAATTAGAGATTTCAAAAGCGTATTATACGGTAATTTTTCACAGACTAATTTTAAATGAACTTAATTTTTTGGACAGCCTTTATCAGAATTTCATAACAATATCTAAAAGCAAATTTGAATCGGGTTCGGTTGATCAATTGGAATTACTGAGTGTTCAGGCCAAACAGAAAGAAAAACATCTGCAAAAAATTCAGGAAGAAGCGGCGTTAAAACAATCCCTCATTTTATTAAACAATTTAATACAAAGTGATTCCACAATTGATGTCGTTGAAAATTCGCTGCCAACATTAGTTCTGAATAATTTCGATACTTCCGAAAATCCGGGATTAAAACTCCTTCAGTTGCAGATAAATAAAGCCGCGTTACAAACTAAAAACGAAAAAACAAACCTGTTGCCCGACATACAGTTGCAGGCTTTTCAGGGAACCAATCAGGCACCCAACAATAAAATTTATAATGGTATTACGGTCGGACTCCAGATTCCGTTATTGCACACCGGCACAGGTTCCAGAATTTCTGCGGCTAAAACCAACGAGTTGATCGCCGAACAGGAAAAAGAAGATTTTCAGATACAATTGGTTTACCGGTATCAGCAATTAACATCACAAGCGGATTCGTATCTGGCAAATCTGGAACAATACAACGATTCGGGGAAAGAGCTTGCCCGACAGATTGAAAAACACGCTACTTCAAATTATTCGAACGGATCAATTGATTATGCAACTTTTGCTATGCATGTTGATCAGGCCCGACAAATCACGATTACATATTATCAAAACCTTCTGGCTTTTAATTTCACCGTGCTGGAAGCTAATTTCTTACTTCACCCATGAGATTGAGATTTTATTATATTGTTATTTCTGCATTTGCTTTAATGCCGGTAACAGGTTGTAAAAACAACAGCACTTTACAGGAACCGGATGCGTTGGAAGTTGCTTCTGAAAGTGAAGTTTTTCTGACTCCGAAAGAGGTTGAAGCTTCCGGAATTAAATGGACTTCCGCATCGGAGCACAATTTTCCCGGAATTATTAATGCAACCGGAAAACTCGATGTCCCTCCTTCTAATCGCGCCGATGTGAGTGTAATGTTTCCGGGTTTTGTTCAATCTGTTAAAATAATTGCCGGACAAAAAGTAAAGAAAGGTCAGGTATTATTTACTTTAGAAAATCCGGAATATGTGGATTTACAAAGAGATTATTTAACGGTTCGGGTGGATTACTCGCTCGCGCGGGTTCAATTAGATCGACAAACCAAACTAAAAGCCGATAACGCTACCTCAGATGAGAATTTTCAAAAAGCAGAATCCGCTTTTAAAATGAATGAAGTTAAATACAAGTCGTTGCGTAAAAAATTAGAAATGCTCGGAATTCAGCCAGATGAAATTACAGCAGAGAGCATTTCTTCCGGCATACCGGTAAAAGCACCGATTGACGGAAGAATTTCGGATATTCATATTTTCAGAGGTTCGCATTTGTCGTCTTCGGATGTTGCGTTATCTATAATTAATACTGATCACCTACATGTGGAATTACAAATTTTTGAAAAGGATTTGCCCAATATTCGGGAAGGACAAAAAGTAATTTTCACGCTGCCACATCATCCTCAGAAGAAGTATAAAGCGACGGTTCATCAGATTGGAAATTCTATTGATCCGGAGACCCGAACCGCACACATTCATTGTCATCTTGATGCAGTTACCGACGGAAGTCATTTTGCGACCGGACAATATGTTGATGCGGAAATACAGACCAGCAACCGAGAACGGCAATCGCTTCCCAACGATGCAGTGGTTGACATCGACGGCAATTATTATGGACTGAAATTAATCGACAGCACCAAAAACAATCTGCATTTCAAAAGGGTAAAATTCGAACTCACCGATAAGGATGATGACTTTTCCGCAGTGCTTTTAAACAACAAACCACCTGAGGGGAAATTCATTACCAGTGGTGCTTTTGTTCTGCTGCGAAAAGAAGGATGAAACGGTTACGGAAACTGAAACTGTAACGGTAACGGTAACGGTAACCTTGATTTCGTTACTGTTACTGTTACTGTTACCACTCCCGGGTTGATTCGCTTCGCTCACCATGACGTTTTTTCTTTTGGTCAAATGGGATTCTTCGCGTGCTCAGAATTTCGATTCCCTAATTTATGCTGACAAAGCCTTCTGTTAATTTTTTTTATTCAATGTACAATCCGGCTTTCGTCAGTAATTTCTTTCATTTTTTAATTCGGGAATTGGGTCGGTAGCGGGGACGCTACCGACAGTATGGTTGATGTTTCGGTTTTGGTTACTGTTGCCGTTACTGTTGCCGTTACGACTTTCCAGGTTGATTCGCTTCGCTCACCATGACGTTTTTTCTTTTGGTCAAATGGGATTCTTCACATGCTCAGAATTTCGATTCCCTAATTTATGCTGACAAACCTTCTGTTAATTTTTTTATTCAATGTACAATCAGGCTTTCGTCAGTAATTTCTTTCATTTTTTAATTCGGGAATTGGGTCGGTAACGGGGACGCTACCGACAGTATGGTTGATGTTTCGGTTTTGGTAACTGTTACAGTTACTGTTTCCGTTACTGTCGCGGTTACCACTCCCGGGTTGGTTCGCTTCGCTCACCATGACGTTCCTTTCTTTTGGGCAAATGAGATTCTTCGCTTGCTCAGAATTTCCAGCTACCGAACACTCTTAATTTTTTCTTATTGATCGTTCAATCCGGCTTTCGTCAGTAATTTCTTTCATTTTTTAATTCGGGAATTGGGTCGGTAGCGGGGACGCTACCGACAGTATGGTTGATGTTTCGGTTTTGGTTACTGTTACAGTTACTGTTTCCGTTACTGTCGCGGTTACGACTTTCCCGGTTGATTCGCTTCGCTCACCATGACGTTTTTTCTTTTGGTCAAATGGGATTCTTCGCATGCTTAGAATTTCCAGCTACCGAACACTCTTAATTTTTTTCATTCAGGGAATTGGGTCGGTAGCGGAGACGCTACCGACAGTATGGTTGATGTTTTGGTTACTGTTACAGTTACTGTTACTGTTACCGATTTACGGATTTTAATCCTTTTTTAATCTCTTTCTCATTCCGTCTTCAGAACACGGGTGCAGTTTTGAATCGTCAAACAAGGACAAAAGACATTAACATTTAACAAATAAATATTTTAACCCATTCATTATTTCAACTATGAAATCACTTGTCAAAAACCCGAGAACTGTTGCCATCACCTTCACCGTATTATTAATCGCGGCTATTCTGGGAACGGCAACCATGTACAAGAAATCAAACCGCGGACTTATGTCTTCTCTCAACGATGAGAAACTGAAAACCGAAGAATTGCTTTCTGAGAAATTAAAGTTAGAAAAAGAAATCGCCATGATGCAGGAAGATCTTCTTCACATCAAAGGTGACCGCGCCCAGCTTACCGAAGCTTTGGAAAAACA
This sequence comes from Bacteroidota bacterium, assembly GCA_016124755.1. GTDB lineage: Bacteria > Bacteroidota > Bacteroidia > NS11-12g > UBA9320 > WGNA01. Next base: position 24,584 of record WGNA01000035.1, read on the forward strand.
AAAAGCCATTAACGCTTCGCGTAAAAACACCACGGTTAATACCGGTGCATCTAAAATCAAATCACTCAAAAAAGAGATCGAAGATTTGATCAAACAGAAAAATACATTGAGTAACGAATTGGCAGAAGCCAAAAAACGATTGAAGGAAATGGAAGGCGACAACGCGGATTTGAGAAAAGAAATCGCATCGCTTAACGCAACGAACAAAAGACTCAACGACGATCTGGCGATGATTCAGGGAATAAATGCCGATCAGTTTAATCTGGTTGCCTACAAAGGCAAAAACGAAAAGATCACCGTAAAAGCCAAAAAAGTGAACAAGATCGAAACCCGTTTCAAAGTGCCATCGTATGTAGCGGCCAATGCCGGTTTCAAGATTAAAACTCCGGACGGTCAAATCATCGACAAAACCAGCAAAGGCATGTCAATGACTATCACCGACGACATCCCGGAAACATACGCAAGCGTTGACGGAGTTCAGCCGACCGAAGTGATGAAAGAAATAGAGCTCACTTACACTCCGGAGAAGAAACTGAAAGCCGGACAATACAGAGTGGAGTTGTACAACGGAGGTAATTACCTCACAAGCTGCATCATCACTTTGAAATAACAAATCAATTCATTCAACAACATCCGATAGAAAGGCTGCCGGTCTGGTTCAAAAGGTCAGGCCGGACAGCTTTTAGAATCAAAATCTTTTTTTAGTTTTTAGTTTTCATGTGTTGCTGCCCGGCCGTTTGCCGGGCAGTTTTGTTTATCATCCGCCGAAGCACCGAACGGAATTAATCGGCCACCTTATATATTCCGGTGCGAAGGCGGATTATCTGTTATTTACGAGCAGAATGTTTCCCAGCGGACTACAATCTTCACCGCCAACGAAAAACAGAAGCACCGAACGGAATTAATC
>WGNA01000038.1 GCA_016124755.1 Bacteroidota bacterium
ACACAGGTGACGGTGCCAAAAACGGTCACAACCTGTACTACTCACTCGAACTCGATCCGACTGCCGGTAGCTACGCAAACCTCGACTTCGATCAGGCAACTACTTTGACAATCCTTTACACGATTTCAAACAACTAATCGGAACTAACATTTCTAACGATAACGAAAAAGCCTCCGGGAAACCGGAGGCTTTTTTTGTTTCTATCTGAACCAGCTGATGAACAAAAGTATGGTAAGTTTTAAATTGTCGACCCGATTTGGATTGAAAAGCTAAAAATCGTTCTCGGTCTCCAATGAACATTTACACCGGATCTCAAATTTTAAAGATTATAAAATTCTACAACGTATAATCCATTTTAATACGAAGTAAAAAAGTTGTTCCGCTATTCAAATTACCAATATCTATTTTGTCGCCTTCCAACTTGCCCGATTGCAACAAAACTCCGTGAACGGAATAAATCTCATAACTACCGGAAATGCTTTCTGAAATCCGAATAAAATCTCCCGCCGGATTGGGAAATACACTGATCCTTGAAACAGTGGTTTGGGCAATACCGGAAGGCTGAAGAAATAAGCATTCGGAGGTATCGGAGCAATTCCGGAAGGTTACTTCCAACGCATAATTTCCATCTTTATCTGGCCTAAAACTCATATCATTTTCACCTTCCAAAACCTCATAATTATTATCACAATTCAACCAGCGATAGATAACATTAACCTTTCTGGAAGTAAGCGTGTTTCCATCCTGAATTACCTTCGGATTGATACAACCATTTATTTCAATTAAATTTCCTTGTGGCGAAGCACCTGATCCATCCCGATCAAAATCCAATTTATTCGTAATTACCTTCGTTCCGGGAATATATTCATATAAGACTCCATCGCTGTTTTTCCCTCCATCGTATGTCATCCCGTAAATGCGCCCGTTCGTGGTTTCCAGCGGCTGACAATAATGGTATTTCCCGGTATACGTTTCCCTGAAATCTCCTCTTTTAGTATAAACCCTTGACGACAAATTAAATTCATAGAGTACACCATTATCATACGTTCCACCCAGATTTGTTGTGCCGTAAAAATTTCCGTTACTGGCCACAATTCCACCTGCTAGCGGAAATCTTCCGTCGCTTTTATTATTAAAAGTGTAGATGGTTCCGACCGTTCCCTTTTTCAAATCATACTCGAACAACGTACCCATATCACTCGAGCCTCCTTTCTCCGTAATTCCGTAAACCTTTGAATCATTATAAAGAAACAGATTGCCCGCTGGAGATGCACCTGCTCCAATGCCGTTAAAATTAAAAACCGCCTTAAGGTTCCCTGTTGTTAAATTATACTCGATTAAAACACCATTTGAAGTTGATCCGCCTTCCGTTGTGGTAAACAATAATTTTCCTCCAGGAATTTCAATCGGTAAAACAAAATCAGGTTTTGCTCCCAATGCCCCGCCGTCGAAATCATAAATTTTATTCAGAATTCCTGTATTTAAATCAAATTCAACAAAAGTTCCCAGATTTAACGGCCCTCCGTAATTTGCCAATCCGTATAACTTCCCGTTGGATGCCTGCATAACTCCTGCAGTAAATGCACGTCCAACCGAATCTGAATTAATATCGTATAATTTACGAAACTGGCTATTTGTTAAGTTAAATTCATAAATAACACCGGTACCATATTCTCCCCCACCTTCCGTAACTCCGTACAAAATTTCGTTGGATGCGGCAAAGGCAGTTCCTTTAGGTTCGGTTCCGTAAATGCTGCCATCAAAATAAAATTGTCTTTGATATTTAGAGGAATCAATGTCAAATGAAAACAAGGTCCCGGCAAGTCGTGCTCCACCCTGTGACGTAACACCATACAGACGATTGTCGCTTCCCTGAATTAATCCGTACAACGGCTGATCACCCGACCAGGAATTATCAAAATCCCAAAGCTTGGTTATACTGTCTGTACCGGGTTCATACCGGTAAATAATTCCCCGATAATCATTAATCCCTCCGGTATAAGTAACTCCATACAGGACTCCGTCTTTAGCCAAACACAGTTTACCGTTCGGCTGCCGGCCCATATCCGAATTATTAAATGAATATTTTTGGATGCAGATATTTGTAGTTGGGTTGTATTCGAAAATTATCCCATAATTTTTTTTACCACCAATTGCTGTTGTGCCGTAAATTAATCCGTTGGGTGCTTCAATTAATCCTCCCTTCGGCAATTTGCCGGTGTTGGAACCATCCATTTCAAAACATATCAGAATTTTATTATTGGATTTATCGAATGAAAACAACACTCCATTGCCGGAGGAACTGCTTCCGGTAACACCATAAAATAATCCGTTTCCGGCTTCCAATAATTCACCAACAGGAGACTGACCAGTAGTTGCTAAAACGAAATCCGCAACCTTATTCACCGAACCCGAAACCGGCTCAAGAGTATATAATGCACCTGTTCCTTTTGAACCCCCTTTGGTTGTTAATCCGTATAACGTATCGTTTGAAGCAACCAGAAAAGAAGCTTCGGGATTGGCTCCGTCGGTCCCGTTAAAATCATGAATCTTTTCGTAAGAATTCGTTGAAAGGGTGTATTTATAAATGGTTCCCTTTCCATAATCGCCACCCAGATTGGTGGTTCCGAATAAAACGCCGGAGCCAAATTCTACCGGTGATCCCATCGGATTTAAACCTGTTTCTTGATCGCCAAACTGAATCAACACACGGTATTTTATGGAATCCGGATCGTATTCATATAAAACACCCTTTCCGTTATTACCTCCGGTTAATGTAACTCCGTAATATTTTCCGTTTGACGCCTGTAATAATCGTCCTCTTGGCTTGGTGCCCTGAAAATTGAAAAAAGAATGCGCATAGGCTTTAAAATTACCAACAGAATCGGTTCTGAAAATCGCCCCTCTTGCATAATCTCCTCCTCCCGGCGTGATACCAATTAATTCATTTGACTGAGCAAAAACACCGAATTTAATTAACACCAAAGTCAATATAAATATAACTTTCTGTATGGAATGCATTTGATTTATTTTTAGCATTAATTAGAAATTAAAACGAACCCGGATAACCGCTTTTCATTATGATAAATAAAAATCCAAAATATCCCGGATTCCTGTAATTCAATGCGATTTAAAGAGGAGGTTAATCTATTTTCTGAAATGATTCTGCCGGTAACATCTACCATTTCATATCGAAAATCACCGGTTTCATTTGGTATATCAATAAAAACAAAACCATTTGCAGGATTGGGATAACATTTAATTTTTTCATTATTAACCTCATTAATCCATAATGGCTGCGATGGTTCCAGAATAAAAGCTGCCCCTGCTCCTTCCAGATTATCCTGATCATTTAAATCAAAATCATGACCATGTGCGCCGGTAATTATTTTGCCATTCCGGATATCAACTGACTTACCAACGTGGTCTCCAACATTCGCTTTTTGAATTTCTATTTTCTCCACACCTGCCCAGATACCGGACTTACTTCTGTTGTATGCATACAGCGCCCCTTTCGAGTGATCGTTTCGATGTGCTCCTATTAACACATACGAAAAACTCACGGCTACCGACAAACCAAAATTATCGTACTGAGCGCCATCCTGCGCATACAAGAGAACTTTTTCCTGCCATTCGGTTTTTGATTTATTGTATTCGAAAATGTAGGCTGCTCCTGCTTCATCCGTTAGAAAACTGGATTGCGTATTGTGTTGCGGAGCTCCGATTACGGCAATATCACCCTGAATATCTACCGACCACCCGAAACGGTCTTTGGGAATCCGCTGTGCCGGTGTAAGCTTCTGAATCGGCATCCAATCGTCGTCTATATTCTTTTCAAAAATATAGGCGGCACCCATCTCCGAATTACTTTGTGATGTTCCGTCGCGATAGGCACCTACAATTATTCTGTTATTATTAATGGAAACCGAACAACCGAATTGCTCATAGAAACTTCGTGTAAACGGAAGCAGTTTTACAACCTGTTCCCATTTATTGGTCGCGGTATTTAATTTAAAAACAAAAGCAGCTCCCGAAGACGACACCGGGTTTTCTCCGTTCTGATCCCTGTTATCGTTAGTTGCACCAATTACCATGTAATTCCCATGGATCGATACTGAGTTCCCGAATAATGCCTGGTTCACGCGGATGTTGGCCACTAACTTTTGTGTTTGCCTCCATCTTCCTTTCTCGTCCCGATGAAAAACATAAGCCGAACCGGATCTGAAAATTTTGTTTGCTCCGACCAAATCATCTTCGTCGTAATAGGCTCCAACCACTGCCCATTCGTCTTCAATCGCGCAGGAAATGCCGAACTGATCTCCGGTGTCCCGGTCAGATGCCTGTATTTTCTGCATTTCCGTCCAGCTGCCATCACTATTTCGTTCGTAGATGTAGGCAGCCCCGGATTCCGCCATAAAATTATTCCCGGCTGTATCGTCTTCCTCGTAAGGTGATGACACAATCGCATAACCCTCACCCATCGAAACAGAATATCCGAACAATTCATCAAACTCCCGGTCGGATGCAACAATCTTGTGTTGATTTTCCCAAAATGACTGGGCATTACACACCTTCACTGAAATGGCAAATGCGAAGAGGAATATTAATTTATCGAACTTCATAGCGGCAATTCTTGAAACAGGAAGCACAATTCTAATCAAGTTAATACACAATATAAAGGTTCAAATACTACTGAGGAGAAAGATGACAATCAACATCCAGTACAACATACTTATAGCTCCAGATAATTTATTTTATGCCAAGTAATTAGTTAAAATTAAAAAGTATATTTCCGTAATTCGCCAGATGATTATCCGAAATGCTGTAATTCAGGATCTGCCTTTTGTTGTTTCGATTTACAATCAATCCATATTAAAAGGCGGGGTTACTGGTGATCTCACCCCTTTTACGGCCGATCAAAAAGAAAGTTGGTTTCAAAATCTTAAAGCGAATAACTATCCTTTTTTGGTAATGGAACACAATAATGAAGTAATCGGATATGCTTATCTGGCACCCTATCGTCCTGGCAAAAGGGCTTTTCTGAAAAGTGCAGAAATAACGTATTACGTAGAAGAAAAACATTTACATAAAGGTATCGGCTCAAAACTGGTTGACTCTTTATTAGATCAGGCTTCGAAAATGGGATTTAAAACGATTATTGCCATTTTGATGCATACAAACCAAGCCAGTGTGCAGTTTCTTACTAAAAAGGAATTTGAGCAATGGGCGTATTTACCGGATGTTGGAGAATATAAAGGTGAAACCATTCATCATTTATATTTCGGCAAGAATATTTTGGGTTGAATTAAAAACTACCCGGTAACATCCAGTTCAATTCTTTTATTTCACATTTCGGATTAAAGCTTTTGTGTACCTCCAAATTCTCCATTAATACAGAAGGTTTGGCAATAAAATCCGTGATATAAATTGTGCGAGATGGTTCGGTAGCTTTTAACACCAAAACTTCAGGATGGGTAAGAAGTGATCTATACTCACTGATTACTAATGCTGATTCAATTTCAGTTAGTTTCATAATTACACTTTGCTTCGAATTCTCAAATATTATTTGTGAGGTAGAAGGATCGAAGGTTAAGACGGAACCTTTATTCAATCGTATACATTTGAGATAAACCAAAAATCGGGGGATCCATACAATTGAAATAAAAGCGGTGACAACCCAGATCAACATCTGATTTTCTCCAAACTGATGGCGCTTAACTTGTCCGTAAATAAAAAGGACATTAAACAAAGGATAAATAAAAACACGCAACAACGCCAAAATTGCATCTATTGAATCATAACTATAACGTTCTATTGATCCGGAAGCCGGTAGAAAAAATTGCTCGTCCTGAAATTCGATATTGTCTCTGATCGTACCTTCCTCAAACCATTGAATAACTTTTTCAAGAATTTCTATGTTGATCGTTTCATTCGGCCCGTGAATTTGAATCGGATCCCAGATCTGTCTTCCGAATTTCTGAACAATATCTTGCTCTACACACATTTCAAATGAAGATCTTCCCAGATCGTCTTCGTATTCAAAATGTAGATGGCCTTCCCGGTAATCAAGTTCTAATTGTGATGAACCTTTATTCAAAATAAACGGAAATGCATTATCTTCTTCGTTTTCGAGATCATATTCTTCAACAGGAAATTCGGTGATGATTTGAACAATTTGAGTGTTGGTCAAATTTTCATTTGAATTATATTTTTGGTCGTTAAACGGTGGAATTCTATAACTAAATATCATTCTTCTTTTTGATTAAAATGATACACTCACCGCTTCGTGTTATGTTATCCGTTACATATTCCTTTCCTTCATGCATCTCAATTTCGTAGACCATCGGGTAAAGTTTTAATGTATCAGAATGGAATTCCCAGCCACAAGTGTATGATTCGAGATCTTCAAAGAAACAGATCAGATCCTCATCACCCGCTGGATGAAAAGTATTAAAATGAGAAACCACGCTAAACTTCGAAAAATTCATAAAACCGCTCAGACTTTCATCTGTACCGAATATTACTGTTTGGTTATTCTCCGGATTTAAATAAGAGCCGGAAATTAAGTTTGACGAGAAGTATTTACTAATATTCTCACCGGATGGAACGTTCACGTTAATATTTCTAATCAGGAATTTCAAATCATCTCTTCTCCGATAAGTCGTTTTATTACCTTTCGGGTCAATTAATTCAATCAATGTGTCTTTTTTAAGAACTCTCCAAGTTCCATGAGTAACACTGATATTATTTATTTTGAAATTGGCAAGGGTATCTTCATCAATCCTCACAGGGAAATAATCACAATAAATGCTGCCCCACAGCAAAACAGAATCCTTCGCACTAAAATCCATCAACACAGCAATTTCATGACTTCCGCCAGTGTATCTACTTATTGCTTTGTTACACAAAATCGAATCGAAATAATCGACCGCTCCCCAAACACCGGTTAAAGGAATTTCATCTGATTTACCCGTGTTTTTTTCAGCTTCTTGGGAATTACAACCGATCACTAAAAGCAGAAATGCCATTACAATTATTCGCCAGGTTAGCATCCAACCAAGTTAACAACATTTTTTTAATTCTTATATCTCCACACTCACCCCAATTCTCTAATTTACACCCATGTTAATGCCGCAGTTTCCGATCCTTATTTCTGAACGATTGAGATTGCGAAGAATCAGCTATGCCGATCGAAAGGAAATCTATTTTCTTCGGTCGGATGACGTGGTAAATCAATTTATTGCCCGCACTCAGGCCGAAAACATTGGCGATGCCGATCGCTGGATTGAGCGAATAAACAACCATATAGATGAAGGTAAGATTTTCAATTGGGCGATAACACTTACCGGAAATAAAGAACTTATCGGCACCATTTGCCTTTGGAATTTTTCAGCAGACCGAAAAACAGCCGAAGTCGGATACGACCTCAAACCAGATTTTTACCAGAAAGGAATTATGTCAGAAGCGCTGAAAACCGTTATTCATTATGCCAAAGAAGTATTATTTTTAAAACGCATTTCAGCATACACACATGTTCAAAATAACGCATCAATTAATTTGCTGAAACGAAACGGATTCAACCTCCAAACCGAAATCCGAGACCCGGATTTTGAACATAACCGGATTTATTTTTTAGATATTTAATATCATGAAATCGGAATTTATCCTGTATGTGAAAGATCAGAAAAAAAGCAGAGACTTTTACATCAGAGTCATGAATATCAAACCAACTCTTGATGTTCCTGGCATGACCGAATTCACTTTATCCGAAAATGTAAAACTCGGATTGATGCCGGAAAGTGGAATTCGTAAAATATTGGGAACTACCACTCCGGATCCGGCTTCTGGCAACGGAATTCCAAGATGTGAATTGTATTTAAAATTGGAAAATCCGGAATCGTATTTTCAAAGGGCAATTTCTGCCGGAGCAATTCCTGTTAGTCCTTTTCAACAGCGCGACTGGGGAGATTCTGCCGGATATGTTGCAGATCCCGACGGTCATATTTTATGCTTTGCTACTGGTTGAACATTATGAAATAGTGAATTTTATCCACTCATTTAAATCAATCCCTATATTTGATCAACCAATCTTTTCCTATGCCATTCTATACAAAACTTCAGAAACAGCCCGGTGACAATGCAAAAGACAAGATTAAAAAAACCCGGGTAATTACCAATCTTAAAAAATTAAGAGAAAAGCTTCCGGAGCATTTCAGGAATTCACAACATCATGCAGTTAACGGGTCAACTGTTAAAATAGCAACATGGAATATTCGTGAATTTGGAGGCACATCCTATGGCGGAAGATCATATGAAGAATTATATTATATATCCGAAATAATTTCACATTTTGATATTGTCGCTCTTCAGGAAGTTCGGGGAGATATGAAGGAATTTAATTCACTCAAATATTACCTCGGACCGCAATGGGATTTTGTTGCAACAGATGTTACTGACGGGGACGCGGGAAATGGCGAGCGAATGGTTTTTCTTTTTAACCGGAGTAAAGTCTTTTTCCGGAATATTGCCGGTGAACTTACTCTGAAAGAAGGCGGAAAAATAAGAGCTTCTTTTGGTGAACGAATTAAACTGGAAAACGGTTCGGAAATTACTCTTCCGTCCGGAATGGATCTTTCCGGAGTGTATGATGCAGCAACGGAAACTAAAAGTTCTAAAGTTGTTCTGAGAGAAGATCTGGAAATTCGGTTACCGGCAAATTCGAATTTGCAATTACCCGATGGTAGTCATCTCGTTTTAAAAAAAGGTACTGAAATAATTCGTCCGTCAGCAGGCAAAGCCAAAGTTACCATCCCAACCGGAACAGTTTCCGGAAAAACTTTCGGACTTCGATTTCCGGAAAATACGTTCGATGATTCATTACGACAGTTCGCGCGTACACCTTTTATAATTTCCTTTCAATCGGGCTGGCTAAAATTAAATCTGTGTACGGTTCACATTTATTATGGTGATGAAACCAATGTGAACAAGCTCAAACAACGGGAGTCTGAAATTCAGATACTCACAGAATCACTTGCAGCAAAGGCTAAAAGTGAATTTTCAAATGATAAAGAATCCTTTCTGGGAGTTTTGGGTGATTTTAACATTCTGGGTGCTGGTCATCCCACCATGCAGGCTTTGGAATCAAACGGTTTTGAAATTCCGGATGCCTTAAAATCTATTCCCGGGTCTAATGTAGAGCGCGATAAACATTATGATCAGATCGCCTTTTGGAAGCCTTCAAATCACAATACATATTCGAAACTCGACATTGTAGGTGCGAACATTTTCGATTATTACGAACACATTTTTACCGACTCGGATGAGCAGGTTTACAGATCGGAAGGCGAATCGGTAAACGGATTAAAACCAAGTCACAAATTTTCAACCTGGCGGACCTATAAAATGTCGGATCACCTGCCGATGTGGATTGAACTCCGCACCGATTTCGGTGATGAATATTTGGAGAAATTGGGAAATTAAAAGGATGAATTTGTAGTAGGGGTAAGGCGTGCCTTACCCCTACTACAAATTCCAACGTTAACCAATATTCTTGACCTCGTATTAATTCCGTTTCCTTGAAGTTGAAATTCATCCATCAACATCTCTAAACAAATTATTCAGCGCGAATAATCAATTCTGTTTTTAATCTGATATTGATGTTGACCATGATTTGTATTTTGCACATACGCGTGCGCAGGTAGAAGGGCTTAAGCCCTTTCTCATTGTCAAAATCCGCCATTGGTAATTTATTTGGAATCTGTGTTTTAATGGTTTTGCAACAACAAATCGAATCCCGAATTAAAAAATGAAAGAAATACGGACGAAAGCCTGATTGTACATTGGATAGGAAAAAATTAACGGAAGGCTTTGTCGGCATAAATTGGGAAATTGAAATTCTGAGCATGCGAAGAATCCTTTTTACCCAAAAGAAACAATCGTCATGGTGAGCGAAGCGAACCAACCCGTGAATGGTAACGGAAACGGTAACAGTAGCAGTAACATCAACCGAACCTGTCGGTAGCGTCCCCGCTACTGACCCAATTGCCGAATTAAGAAATGAAAGAAATACTGACGAAAGCAGGATTTTACCATGAATAGGAAAAAATTAACGGAAGGCTTTGTCAGCATAAATTGAGGAATTGAAATTCTGAGCACGCGAAGAATCCCTTTTACCCAAAAGAAACGATCGTCATGGTGAGCGAAGCGAACCAACCCGGGAAACGGTAACCGTAGCAGTAACAGTAACCGAAACATCAACCGAACCTGTCGGTAGCGTCCCCGCTACCGACTCTTTTTTCAATTACAATAATGTTAAACAGCCCGCTGGGTAACATTCTGCTCTTAAATAACTGATAATCCGCCTTCGCACCGCAATGCATAAGGTGGCCGATTAATTCCGTTAGGTGCTTCTGTTTTTCGTTGGCGGTGAAGATTGTAGTCCGCTGGGAAACATTCTGCTCGTAAATAACAGATAATCCGCCTTCGCACCGGAATATATAAGGTGGCCGATTAATTCCGTTCGGTGCTTCTGTTTTTCGTTGGC
>WGNA01000016.1 GCA_016124755.1 Bacteroidota bacterium
AATTCTGAGTGCAGCGAAGAATCCCCGGTCTCAAAGGCGAATTCCGTCATGTTGAGCAAAGCGAAACAACAGGTAATTGTAACGGTAGCGGTAACAGTAACGGGAACTTTGAAAAGAGCGAGAGAGCGAAGAGCAATCGGGTAATTTCAATTCTGAGCGCAGCGAAGAATCTCCTGTCTCAAAGGCGAATTCCGTCATGTTGAGCAGAGCGAAACAACGCGGGAACGGGAACGGTAGCAGAAACGGTAACAGTAACGGGAACTTTGAAAAGAGCGAGAGAGCGAAGAGCAATCGGGTAATTTCAATTCTGAGTGCAGCGAAGAATCTCCTGTCTCAAAGGCGAATTCCGTCATGTTGAGCAGAACAAAACAACGCGGGAACGGGAACGGTAGCAGAAACGGGAACGGTAACCGTAACGGGAACGGTAACCGTAGCGAGTTCGGGAATGGGGCTTTGAGTTATTTATTCCGGGGGGAAGAAAATAACCTGAGATTTAGAATAGCCGAAAAATAAAATTGGCACTAATACCGTAATTCCGGAACTTTCGTAATTGAATTTTACCGGATTGAAAAATAGGCTGCTGATTGTAATTGCATTTAGCACCGTTTCGGGAATTGCTGAAGCGAAAAGCATATTGTCGGTTTACAGGCCGATTGCCGGTTATGGATATTATGAAGGATTTTTTGTCGGGGTGCAATCAAATCTCACGAAACACAGCCTGCTTTATTTTAGCACCGGATTAAACACTGATCCGAAGTTTCGTTCCAAATCGATCGCCATTACATTGGGAATGGAAATGAGCATACGCAGAAAAGAAAAAATCTTATCAATACGTAAACATCCGATCGCACTCAGGCTAAATACAATAACCTGGAGCCGACGTGACGTAAATTATCAGTGGTACGTTCAAACAATTAGTCCGCAATTGGTGATGAAATTATCGGAAAACGGCTCATTGAAAAAAGTGAAAGTCTTTGCCGGCGCTGCGTATAATTCGGTTTTATGGTATAAAAGAAAAGGATTTACAAATGTGGGTTGGCCAAAAGAATGGCAACCGGATTTCGGATTTGTTTTTACGTTTTAGTGAGCAGTGAATAAAAAATTACGACTCCTTATTTTTTCGATAAGTGCGTTCGTTTTCGGATGCGATAAAATTAATTATTACCCGGACAAACCTATTGAAATGCCGGAGACTAAAATTCTGGCTCATCGGGGTGCGGGATTCCGAAATCCGGACTTTCCGGAAAATACAATTCTGGCCATCCGGCATTCGTCAACCATCACAGACGGATATGAAGTCGACATTCAGATTAGCAAGGATCAAACGATCTGGCTTTCGCATAATGTAAAAATTGATTGCAACTGAACAGAAATCTGTTTTCCGGAAACCCGGGATCAGGATATTCGGGAAATGGCAATTTGTCGTGGAAGTGATGAACATCTTTCAACTTTAGAAGAGATATTTTCATTTATGGCTTCCAATTCTGATTCGTCTGTTATTAATCTTGATGTAAAAGCCTGGACTCCCTGCGCAGCAACCATTTCTGATATTATTGGAATGCTGAATCTCATAGCCGACCACATTATTGAATTAACCGAAAAATTTAATCTTCAGAGTCGGGTGATGGTTGAATCGGAAACCGCCACTTTTTTGAATCGCATTCAGGCTAAATCCAATGGAATCGAATGTTATCTCGCGTCTTTCGGTGATTTTGATCGCGCACTGCAACGTTGTCTGGAAGCCGGATACACTGGAATTAGTTACGATTATTCCGGTGGTAATAAACTCACAACCGATCACATGAAGCTGCTGCGAAAAAAAGGATTAAAAATTCAATTCTGGACTGTTAACGATACCAACCTTATAAAAGAAGCTTTGCTGTTGCACCCGGATTTTATTCAAAGCGATAATCTGGATTTTTTCGAATGAGGTTTTAATGCATCTCTGTTTGGATACACCTACACTCTAAATTGGTAATAAATCTGGTCAAGCGCCTTTTCTCATTTGTTGAAAATCCAGTGAAAAAGTGATCCACAAGTTTGTGTAATGAAGCGGAGAAACATTGCGAAATAAAGAATCGGATAAATGAAATTAACGGTTTAACCCATTATCTTTAAATGTTCGTTTTTCGATTTTGGTTTTTCGCTTTTCAAATCATTCGTTTTCCGGAAGCACACCAACCACAAAATACATATCAATCAGGCCCTTGCCTTTCACTTCAAGTTTCCCGCGGTTTTCGCAAACAAAACGGTTCTTAACGATTTGATACGTTGATGCCGAAATATTGATTTTGCCCGCTTCACTGCTACTTTCCATGCGACTCGCCGTATTTACCGTATCACCCCAGATGTCGTATTGGAATTTTTTCAATCCTACAATTCCGGCGACAACCGGACCGGTGTGAATTCCAATTCGTATTTCCGGAATCATTTTTCCCTGTTGAGCACCTTCCTCTCTTTTTAGTTTAATAAAATCCCGTAAATCGAGGGCAGCTTTAACCACATCATAAGCATGTGTTTTATTTTTGGTTGGTAATCCACCAGCAGCCATGTATGCGTCTCCGATCGTTTTGATCTTTTCTATTTTGTATTCGTCTATTATTCGGTCGAAGGCTGTAAAAAATTCATTGATAATATTCACCAATTCAGCCGGAGAAAGCGTTTCGCTCCATTGAGTAAAATTCTTAAAATCGGTAAAGAGTACGGTAACCTCATCAAACAATTTCGCATCGGAATTCCCATTTTTTTTAAGCTCATCGGCTACTTCTTCAGGAAGAATATTCAGTAACAATTCATCACTTCTCTTTTTACCCTTTTTAATTCGATTGCGTTGTAAAACCACTACCAACAAAAACAACATCAAAACACAAGCACCCGATAAGGAAACATTCCGGATCAGTCGTTGTCGTTGCAGTTCCTTCTCAGCCAGGAGATCCTTTTCATGTTGTTCTGCCTGGGCTATTGCCTCCTTTTTATCAAACTCATATTGAATGCGGGTTTCAAGTTGTGCTTTGCTGTTTTCTTCATTATAGATCGAATCGCGGTATTTAATATATAATTTATAGTGTTGAAAGGCATCTGCAAATCGACCCACCTTTTCATACAGTCTGCTATACGTTTCTTCAATTTCCTTCAGATAATCCAATGCTTCCGCTTCGATTGCCAATTCGTTGGCTTTGTTAAGAAAAGCCTGTGCCTTGTCGTATTTTCCCTGTTCAATATAGAGTTGACCCAATGCCAGATCAGAAATTAATAATGCATATTTCTCACCTATCGAATCGGATAATGCGGCGGATTGAAGATAAAATATTTCTGCAGAATCCAACTGGTTTGTGTTTTGATAAATATTGCCGATTAACTGCAAATTGAGACATTGCCATTCGAAATTTTTGATTAACCGATTCAGATGATATGCCCGTTTAACATAATTCATGGCAGAATCGTACAACTGTAGCGTACAGTATTGACCGGAGAGATTATGCAATACTCCGGAAATGCCCATGGTATCATCCGAATGCTCGATCAGCGCCAAATCTTTGTGATAATATTCCAGTGCTTTTTTGCTATCGTGGGTGTTGTCGTAAACAATACCTATGTTAGAATAAATATCCGACATCAGTTTTTCGTTGTGAATAGCCTCTGCCAACCGAAGTGCTTTGAACAAACATTTTAATGCCGGAGTATAATTGCCCCGATAATCATTTAAAACTCCCTGATTGCTGTGTGCCCTGCAAAGATTGAATGTATCTTTATGGATTAGACTTTCCTTAATATGTCTGTCAATAAGACTTGAGGCATCTTCATACGCTCCGGAATTAAGTGCCAGGTAGCACAGGTTTTTGAGAATTCTGAACTTTTCTTCCGGTTCATTCTTAATCGTGTTAAAGGCATCATCCAGCAACTTTTCCTTTTGGGAAGCATTCTTTTCTTCGATATAGTTTTGATACAGTTCGCGGCTGTTAACACCGGTTTTGGACCAAAGATTTGCTGTTCCGATCACACAGATGGCAGCTAATAACCAAAAATACCGGGCAGACATATTTCAGGATTTTTATCAATCAAATATAACAGAAACAGATAACCGTCTTTCAGATTCCTGAATTTTGACCACCGATGATTAATTACGGATAGAATTATTCACGATTCACACAAAGATCAATGGCTAATCCGATTATATATTTCTATCTGTATTAGCGGCAAATCAGAAGAAACCGATTTTAAATGTTCAAAATATTCTGATATTTTCTCATAAAATGTGTACGAATCATACTCACTGCAAAATAATCGTAAGTACCGATGAGCAATTAATATTCTGTTGTAATCGTCGAGTTTTTTATCGGCTATTGTCTCAAGCATTTCCTGTTCAAACACATTTTTACTTTTAGAATAATAAAGAAAGGTTTTGTAATTCTGATAAAGGAGTACATATCGGTTGTAATTGAAAATTTCTCTTAGCCAAATGCCGAACAACAGTGTTTTTACATCAATATGCCTAGAATCTGTTTCCGGATTAAAACCGTTAAAATGATAAGCGGAATCTAAAGAAATTAAATTAGGTGATTGAAAGGGTAACGCAGGAAAGAGAAATAATTGTTTATACGGATGCCTCTCTCATTCGGGATTTCATTTCAGCTTTGTAGAATTTTACTGCGAATGCATACATAATTAATGCGCTGAATGTATAAAGTAGCACCGGAATATCATACGCGTGATAGATGTTTCGGTAAACGGGATTAACAATCAAAAAAGTGGTCGAAGTACCTACGAGCAAACTGAACACAACTAATCCCTGAGGCACGATGCCTCCTGTTGAGTACAGCAGCGATTCTTTGTTTTTAGGAAATGTATAAAACAACTTTTTTAATTCACCGGATTTCCCAAAATGAAAAAGAGAAATAAAATCTTGTAAAGAGGTGGTTTCACCAAAATCCGGAACTTCTATTTGTTTGAAGGAATAGTAATACAAACAATAAATCAACAATACCAGTACTACTGCCTGCACGATCAATGTGCCTGTCCAACCCAGGTGGAATGCCGAAACCAAAGGATTCGTTTCTCCTTTCAGATCCGGGATGAACAAATACGTGGTGTAAATGTCGAACACCCTGCTTGCAATTAACACTAAGGTTGTAGTCAGAAATTTTTTCAGTTGCATTTCAACAAGGTTAATCAAACCTCACAATGCATTTGAAGGTCTAGAAATGGAAATGGATTAAAGAATATGGATTTCTGTTAAAGCGCATTCAACCTACAGGGTATTATACTCCAAAATTAACCAGCTTGTTTACAAACCACTCTCCGTTTTCTCTTTTAAAATAATACTCCAAATGATAACCCGTTCCTTCACCCTGTACATAAAGTACCATTTGATTTTCTATCGGATTAACTTCATGAATATAAATTCGTCGGAAAATGTATTCATTATTTTTTAATTCATTCAACGTGAGTAAGTGTTCTTGTATGTCCTCTCCCAGATCTTCTTGACTGCAGTACATTGCTCCATCTGCAATCCGTCCCTCAATAAAGGAAGAATCGGAGGAGAACTTTTTCAGAAAATCAAAAATCGATTCTGAATTAGTTGACCGGAACTCCGGGATTTCAATTTTAGTGAGAAACCACTCTGAAGATTCTTTAGCAAAATAGAATGTCTTGCGAATATTTTCGGGAATCAGATACACCGAAACCAGAAATTCGTCTTGCTGATTCTGTATATAGAATTGTTTTCTGTTGTCGATGGAATCACCGGCAAACAAAATCGGGCTGAATTCACAACCAAAACAATAATCCACATATTCCCAATCTGTCTGGTTCGTGTATGTTGTGTCTTTGCCCTGAATTACCGGCAATGGAAATAGAACAGCGTTGATTTGGGTTGAGGGAGATTGCGAAAACCCGAAAATGAATTGCTCAATTTCCGGATTAACATCGGTTCTTGTGCGACAGCTACTATTGAAAATAGAATAGCAGATAAAGGTGAATAAGATCAAATGAGAATTTGAATGGCTCATACGTTCATAAAATCACAACGTTCTTTCTTTTTCCAAAATTCCACGAATGGTTATTCAGCATATAATAAATATCAAATCCACCATACAGAGGAAGTTTTCGATAACTATAAGTCGAGTTGTTTGTATGAAGTACACATGAAATCTGAAACATAAATTTAATGCTCTTGTAACCTATTCTGGTTGTGTAACAAGGTTCAAGAAGAATATCCGATTTTGAATCTTTATACACCAGTAATGTTGATCGAAGAACGAACCCTAAATCTGCAACCTCTCCATTTCTGCCCCAGGCTTGCTGAATATAATACCTATCATACGAAAATGTATTTGTAGTGAGTACTGTGCTTCTGGATTGAAAGTATTCCTTTCTCGAGTTCACGATTTGATGAGAATGGCCAAATCCTGCATAAATTTCATAAACTCTCTTTTTACTCCCTTTGGGTGACGACTGAAAATAACCAATTGAGGCATCCAGATCCTTTTGGGTAGTGGTTCTTTTTATGTACCAAATCGGCAAACCAAATTGATCCCACTTTTGACTAACCTGAGAATGTGCGCCCTTCAAATTCCAATAAACGGTCGTAGAAAAGGCAAAATGATTTGAAAATGCAACCGCTCCGTGGGCACCGGAAATATCATTCTTCCAGGTTTTGCGCATCAATGGAGTTATCGCTGTTTCTGCATCGCCTTTATTTTCAAAAAATGTTGAACGCAATGGTGTTGGAACATACACGATTTGACCGTAGCTGTAACTTCCGGTCATACAAAGAACATTTAACAGAACTGAAATCCATTTGAGTTTCATATCATATTTCAGGCTCTGCATATTCAATATTAATAAAAGAAAAGTCCGGAACCCGAAAGCTACATGTTTTTGCGAAAAATTTGCATTTCAAAATGGCATATACCCTTCACGGATTGTTTCCAGGCACGCAGGAGTTCGCAAGGGTATAATTACTAAAAGATATTTCGTAATTACCCTTGAACGAATTCTATAATTTTATTTCCCAGTGGTTCTCTCATCTTTAATCGTAATTGCAGGAAAGCCCACAATTTCAAATGTCGCCGTGGCCAGCAAAACCTTTCCTTGCGTTTGTTGAATTCGTTTTACAATTGCCTCCTGAAGCAAATTTTTAGTGTACCTTCTCTTTTTATAATCCACAATATATCGCAGATTAAATTGCATCCAATTGTCCGTCATGGTAATGGCTAATCCAGGCTCTACCTGTGCATCTTCGATGTAATATTTCTCGACGACATGTTTCCAATCTGAGACCGATTCCTTGATGTATTCCGTTAAATATTCCTGCGCGACCGACATTACAATTTCGCGGGTGAGATCGACATCCGAACCATATTTCACCGGTACATTAAACTCATCCCACACAAATGGAAAATCCTGAGAATAATTATAAACCGGACCTTTAAATACAAATGCGTTGCTCAGTTTTACAATACGGCCACTGTAATTATCACTCGAAACCCATTCTCCGATTTCCATCATGGTAGTGTACACGCTGTCGATATCGATAACATCACCTTTAATTCCGTTTATTTCTATACGATCTCCGGGCTTGTAAACCCTCGCCAGAAATATATAAAAAGAACCGGCTACACTTAATATTATTTCCTGTAACGTAATGGTGATACCGGCAGTTAGAAAACCAATGGTTAAGCCTAAATCTTTAATATTCCCTGTAAAATAAGTCACCGCAATAAAGATTACTAAAATGTATCCAACGGTTTGAACTCCTTTTTGAGATTTATACCGAATAGAATTATCCGGAAGCCGTTTCTTCAGAATTAGTTTTATCCATGTAATAACCAACAGAATTAATACAATCCATGTGAAGGCTTTTATGATAACCGACAAAGAGGGATGTTCTGTAAACCAAACCTTAACTACTTCTATCATGGTGCAACGAATACTTTAAACCTTGTTTACAAAATACATTTCAATCTCACCCTTGCCTTTAGCGGTTATTTTGCCACGACTTTCAAACGTAAATTGTGCATCGTCTTTGAGGATTTCGTAAGTTGTCTGACTGATATTTACTTTTCCAACCTGTCCCGAACTTTCCATACGACTGGCGGTGTTTACCGTATCTCCCCAAATATCGTATTGAAATTTTTTAACACCTACGATTCCGGCCACAACGGGGCCTGTATGAATTCCGATTCGCATATCAAAACCGGTTTTTTCGATGGTAGTTAATTGTATTTTGCGATTAGAGATATATTCCTGCATTTCCAGTGCGGCCAGTATAGTATTTTTAACCGAATCATCTGAAGGCACTGGCAGCCCGCCTGCAGCCATGTATGAATCGCCGATAGTTTTAATCTTTTCAATTCCAAATTTTTCAATAATCCCATCGAACGCTTCAAAACATGTATTGATCTCGGACACCAAATCCTGAGCACTGAGCTTCTCACTTGCAGCGGTAAACCCTTTAAAGTCTGTAAAAAGAATGGATACCATTTCGAAATCACGCGCTTCGGCACGTCCCTTTTCCTTCAGTTCTTCGGCGATTTCAGCAGGCAGAATATTAAGTAAAAGATTTTCTGATCTTTCTTTTTCTTTTGAAATCATGTCCCGAGATTTTCTCACAAAGCGCCAGCGACTATAGAAACCTCCTGCAAGCAAAAGGGCAAACAATCCACCTGTCAAAGCCCAATTTCTGATTTGATTTCTCTTTTGTAATTCATCTTCATGTGCTTCTTTAACCAATCTTTCTCTCTCTGCTGTTGCCAGACTGTCCTCAAGCATTTGTTTGGCAAACTCCATCCTCTGAAGCTCTTGATTAGTTTCATCCTTCTGCAAACTATCATCGATTTCCTGTATTTGTTCTAAATAGGTCAATGCATCGTTACCATTTCCCATGTTCTTATACGAATCGTAAAGACAATAACAAGCCTGCTTTTTTATTTTTAATGATTGAATATTTTCGGCAATGCCATACCCTTGCCTACAATATTCTAAAGCTTTCCGGGTTTGACCAAGTTGTAAAAAAATAGACCCAATATTTGTCAATAATCCCGCAATTCCCTGTTCGCTACCCAGTTCTTTGTTTATCTCCAAAGATTTTTGATAATATTCCAAGGCTTCTGACATATTTTCTTCAGCTTCAAATACGGATGCCATACTCTGCAACGATATGGCGACTCCGTTTGCATCGCCCAGCTCCTTGTTTAATTTCAGGCATTTCTTATAATACTCCAGAGCTTTGTGGTAATTTTTAAGGTAAAAATATTGATTCCCGAGATTTTGAAATGATTTGGTGATTCCTGGGTCATATCCCAACTCTTCAAAAATGGATAAGCCCTTTTTTAGGTAATCCAATGCTTTGGAGTAATTGCCATAATTCTGATGTATAACACCTATACTGGTGTAGCTCTGAGCAACACCTCTTTCATCATTCTGCTTTTCTTTAAGAACGAGACTTTTTTGATGATACTCCAAAGCTTTTAAGTCATTACCTTGCTGACTATAAACAATCGCAATATTATTCAGTGTAGTAGCCAATCCTAATTCATCACCAAGTTCTTCATTAAGTGCTAAACACTTCTTAAGATACTTCAAAGCTTCGGGAAAATTCCCTCTGATTATATGAGAAATACCTTGTGTATTCCGTGCAGCACACATGTCATACTTTAGAGACTTACTATTCGCAAAGTCATACTGTAACTGTGCGAAGTAAAAGGCAGAATCCGGCTTAGAATATAGATAGCCATCCCAGATAAATCTTTGAACTGCATTCAGTCGTGTAGTGTCTGGCTTAGTGTTATCTTGCCATATATTCCATAGAGAATCGATATTTTGTGCATGTAAAGAGATTGATAAACACGCTGAACACCATAACAGAAATGCAATTTGAAAATATTTAGATTTCGTCATTCTGGTTATTTTTTTAGGAAACAGTCAAAAGATTGTACGTAGGCTTCTATGGTCTGCATGCTCATTTACTACGAGATTAACCCCGAATATAAGATAAGTCGTGGGAAAGACTATAGAACGAAAATATTCAGGAATCGGAAACAACTTGTTTGTTCAACGTTAAAATCATGTTTTAAGTAATAGAAAGGTTAATACATAAAACCTTAAAAGTATGATGTTTTTTGATTTCCATTTCTCCAATACGAAGCCGAACAGGTCATGGGTCATTCAATGTTTTCGACTGCTTCGAGTATATACCTCGGAGAACTCTCCTTTGCCAAGGATTTATTCACGATAGGTATAAAAGCAATTAGAGCAAACAGACGATCCAACATATTGTGCATAAATCAAATAATTAGTACCAATTTGAAACTCATATCCAGAGGCGGACTTACCTATATAAAGATTTCAAAATTCTTTTATCAGGTTTATAAGATCAACCCGGGCTTTGGCTGGTCGGTAATGAATATGATTGTATTGATAGATTAACTTCTGATCTGCCTGATACTTCAATCCAAAACTCTCGAATATTTTGGTGTATTTATAATGTGTATAAAGAAAAATAAGACCGTGCACTTCAAAGGCAATATATTCTTCAGTATCCGGTCTTCGAATCATTAATTCATGATAACCATCGTGGAAAATGAATTCAGCATATTTATCCAAAGCGGCTATCAAATTATCCTTCGTTAGCTGGCCATCAAATTCAACTGGATTTCCGGGATCATCTAGTTCCCGAATTTTAATCAGTGGATTTTCCAACGTATTCTTTATAATATAAAAGGAAATTTTTAATATTCTCTATGTGATTAAAATAAGCCACAAACCGCCTTTCTTCATCTGTGGATTGCTCCAGATAAAACGGCTCTGAATTAAAATCCCTTAAAACACACTTAGGTGGAAACCAATTTCTCACTTTCTCCATATCAAAGGGAATCTCAATTAACCGATTTTCCTTATCATCCCAAAATGAATTCTCTTTAATAATCACATGTTCTTCCAACCGAATTTTGCCGAGAATTTCAACAAAATTGCGTGTAAACTTTTTAATTTCTTCACACGGATTCGTGATTCCCGCTTCCTGCATTTCCATTCGGGTTGAATAGATTTTCAGAAAGTGTTTAACGTTCATATTCCGTTATATCACAATTCATGTTTTGATTTAACGAAGAGAAATGATCACCGCTATATTCTGTGTTATTCCACATCAAATCCATAATCGCTTTTAATCTGACGAACCGGCAACACCATTAAACTCATAAACATGGGTATGCGCGTATCCGGCCGATTAGAGAGTGACGCCGGTTGAGAAACTATCGTGTTCACCACATCCTGACCTTTCAGCACACGGCCAAAAACAGTATAGGCTCCATTGAGGTTTTTACATCCTTCTTCCGAAACAACAATGTAGAATTGAGAACCGCTAGATGCGCGTTCGGGATTCACCTGATCAGAAGTTCGTGCCGCACCAATCGCTCCCAGAATATGCGTATATCTCGGGGTATCTATCTCCGCAGGAATTGTGTAACCGGGACCACCTTGTCCGTCGTTGGTTCGGTTATTATCTTTACTCAAAGGATCTCCTCCCTGAATTACAAAATTTTTAACGACTCTGTGGAATTCGGTTGAATCATAAAATCCTTCCTGGGCAAGCTTATGAAAATTTGCTCTGTGTCTTGGCGTGCCTTTATACATGTAGCAAATCATGTCGCCAAACGAAGTATTGATTTTCACTAATGTGTCCATCGGACCGGGATCGGCTGTATCGTCTTTGCACGATTGAACTACAAAAACGTTTACCAACAAGGTTAAGATTAACAACGACGGAAGAATTGAATTTCTAAATTTCATTTTGCTTTGGTGATTATCAGGGAACCAAATATAGAGGATAATTGGAGAATGACTAACGCATGCCTGATTATACCGGGGACTAAGAAAAATACCGGAAGGCACTGTACGCATAAATTGAACTTGCTTAAGGATCGGATTCCTTGGGAGAAAGCAGCAACTTTTTTTTCACGCAGAGACGCAAATATTTTCAGAACTCAAGATTATTTGGGAAAGAATTATTTTTTGTGGTCTTATCCTGCTTTTGATTTGAGACGCAAAGTTGGTCAACTGGCGAATGCCTTAATAAATATAGTTTAATTATAGGTAACGAGGTTCGGTATTGTCAGCATAAATTTGGGAATTTCACCACGGAGCGTCATCCTACTGACGAACTCTAAAATCTATCGAATAGAAATGAACATTTGAAAAGAGTTGTCAGTATGAACTACCATTCAACGTTCCGGGATCTCTTGCCACATCCCAGAAATTCCTTTCATTCAATTAATACTTAAGGGGCGTTATGCGGGCCATCCCTACAATTCGTTTGTGTAACCGTTGTTTTGCTTTCGCACAAAAGAGCTTCTTTCAGTCGCTTTTTGTCGCTGGCAAAACTACCGGCAACACGGCTCTCATTTCCGATCCTGTCCCTAACGCAGTTTAAGGTCTAATTCTACATTGCGGTATACGGGAACGGGAACCATCTTGGAACAGAAGAGCGATAGAGCGGAGTACGGAGAGCGATCAATTCTGAGCTAAACGAAGAATCTCTCACGACCACAGAGAAAGCGTCATCCTGAACAAAATGAAGGAACCCTTTTTTAATTAAAGAATGAAATAAATTAAGGAATTAAGAAATTGGGGAATTACTGACGAATGCCTTGATAAATGAAGATTAACAACAGGTAACAAGGTTCGGCATTGTCAGCATAAATTGGGGAATTGGTGAAATGGGGAATACGAGAACTAACCACGGAGGTCATCGTACTAAAGAATACCATTGGTTAGTTTTTCTGAATCAACTATTCCGTTGCCGCATTATCAGCATAAATTGAACTTGCTTCAGGATCTTACGCTATGAAAGGACTTCGGTCTTTTAATTGGTTACCTGGTATTTTGTAGATACCAAGTGAGAAACAGATGCTTCACTTCCTTCAGCATGACGGTTAAGGAGTTGTGTAAAGAAGAGATTCTTCGCTGTGCTCAGAATTCTGGTTGGGTTGCTCAAAATAAATTCTGAGTAAACGAAGAATCTCCCACGACCACAGAGAAAGCGTCATCCTGAACAAAGTGAAGGAACACTTTTTTAATTAAAAAATGAAATAAATTAAGGGAATTAAGAAATTGGGGAATTTCACCACGGAGCGTCATCCCGGACAACGTTCCGGGATCTCTTGTCACATTCCGGTATACGGGAACGGGAACCATCTTGGAACGGAAGAGCGATAGAGCGGAGCACGGAGAGTGATCAATTCTGAGCTAAACGAAGAATCTCTCACGACCACAGAGAAAGCGTCATCCTGAACAAAGTGAAGGAACACTTTTTTAATTAAAAAATGAAAAAATGAAAAGAATTACCGACGAATGCTTGAGTATATTGAGGAATAGAGAGACATTAATGAAAGGCATTGTCAGCATAAATTAAGGGAAGTAAGAAATTGGGGAATTACTGACGAATGTCTTAATAAATAAGATTAACAACAGGTAACAAGGTTCGGTATTGTCAGCATAAATTGGTGAAATGGGGAATACGAGAATTAGCCACAGAAGTCACTATACTGACGAATACCGGTAAAGTGACTGTTGAAGAAAAGTATTACAGCTCGGCATTGTTGGAATAAAGGAAGCATGATCCACCTTTTAAACTCCCAAAATCTGGTTGCGAACAATCGACAAGGGTTCGGTTATTTTTTTATTCTGCGTGAACCGGAAACCGCAAATGAAACTCTGTTCCGGAACCAACGCGGGTATCGAACCAAATGTCGCCTCCGCAGGCTTCCATCATCTTTTTGGTCATAGCTAAACCAAGTCCCATTCCCGAGGTTTTCGTGCTGAAATTCGGAACAAATATCTTGCTTCTCGCTTCTTCCGGAATGCCTTTTCCATTGTCTTTAATGTGAATGGTTACAACCTTTTCCTGCAATTCCATCCGGATTTCAATCTTGCCTTTCTGGTCTTCTTCCATCGCCTGTATGGCATTTTTAATCACATTGGTAAAAATGCGTTTTAAATGATTTTTATCGGCGTAAACTTCTACATTCGGCATATTCGGATCGTAGCTGAAAAATACATTATCCGTCTTTTCAAATAATATAATATTGTTGGTAAGAATTTCCGTTAAATCGCAAATTTCAAAATTATCCACCGGCATATTGGCAAAACTCGAAAACTCACTCGCCAGATGTGAAAGACCTTCGATCTGCTCAATAAGAACCGCCGTTACTCTTTTAAATGTCACTTCCAGTTTATCGCTGTTATCAGCCCACGCTCGTTGTAAATGCTGGATGTTCAGTTTCATCGGTGTGAGTGGATTTTTAATTTCGTGAGCCACCTGCCGCGCCATTTCTTTCCACGCTCCTTCCCTCTCTGAGGCACTGAGTTTTAATGCGGACTCTTCTAACTGCACCACCATTTTGTTGTACTGCTGAACCAGCTTTCCGATTTCGTCGTTGCGCTTCCACTCAATCATTTCATTCGAAGTTCCGAGTCCGGTTTGCGACATTTTTTCCCGGATAATCTGCAGCGGTTTCGAAATTCGTTGCGAAACAATAAAGGCTAAAACAAAAGCCAGCAACATCAGAAATAAATATAAATTCACGAACGTAACCGTGAATGACGAAATCTCATGATCCAGTTCATTTTGTTGCGAAAAATACGGAAGATTAAGATACGCAATTACCTGCCGGTTTTCATTTAACAAAGGAATATATGCCGACGTAAATTGTACATTTCTCAGGTGTTCATTCTGAATAATCTGCGAACTTCGCTTCTCGGATAATTTATCCAACGCCACCGGATCCATCACCGGCGCCATAATGTGTTTATCGTATAATTCCTGCACACTCGAAGCCAATAAATATCCCTTCGGATCAAAAATATTGGCTTCTACCTTAAACACATCTCCGATTTCATTTACAATGAGTTGTCGTGCTTCCGAATCCTTTAATTTGGAAGGCATATCCACCTCATTCTGAATTTGATTTGCCACCTCCCGGATTTTATACATCAGCTCCCGCTCCGATCTTCTCTGATCATTAATTCTGATAAATTCGATGGTCACATAAAGCGAAATCAACAACCCCACGAGAACCAATCCGACCATGGCAAAACGAATACGGGTGCTCAGAAATATTTGCTCAATTCCCAGTCTTGACAAGCGTTGCAGGCGACTGTAGCGAAAATTCTGATAGGCAACCGAATTCGCATTTCTTCTCAGATATCGCTCGGTAAGATAAATGAACAGCCACCAGATTGCGGAAAGTGCCAACCAACACAATGCAAAAAATACCAGAGAAAAACTGAATGTCGAAATAATAGCCAACCGGTGAGTATTCGGGTGACTCAACACAACTACAGAAGTTTCATCCTGCCGGCTTATGAAATGTTCGAATTTCTTCTGGCGGCCAAAGGGTTCTTCATTCATGAGTTTCGCCGAATCGAGAAGCAGATCGTACGAATAACTTCCCTTTTGATGCATCAGACGATTGCGGTTATAAATCGCGTACGAATAATTTTCGAGATCAATTACCTTTTGCTCCGGACGCTTTTGTGCCAATTGAGGATATTCATATGAACTCTGAATAAATTTAGGTTCGAGCAGAATAAAGATATTTCCGTAATGTCCGTGTAAATCACAATTTTCAAATTTGGCTAAATATCCATTGAATATTTCGGTGCTTTTCACCTGATAGAAGTGATTCGACATGGTGGGAAATGCCTGAAAATTATACAAATAATTCAAGTCTTCGTAACTGTACCGGGTACTGGAATTAATATTATTCCCAACCGAATCAAAACTAATCACCAGCAAATTATACCGATCGAGATAACCTCCGAAATACAATCTTCTCAGCCGGCGTTCAAACTGATCTTTCCGGTTGGCAAACGCTGCAAAATCCTCGGGTTGCAAAAATTCTGCGACCAGTGAATTCTCCATGTTTTTAAAAATATATTCCGCCTCAAGATCTTTATTGGAAATAAGTTTTGCAGCGTAATGATTGAGATATTCAACCTCCCTTTCACGCTGGGTTTGAAATACCGTTTGTGAATAAAAAAGTGATATCAGCAGTAAAAATGAAATGTACTGATATAATGCTTTATTCCTCTTCCATTGTAAAAGAAACAGGATCAGAATTGCAAAAATTAAAGATGGCAGAAGACCGCTGATACTTCTGCGTGCATCCAGAATCTGAAACATAAAGAACACGCCCGCCGCACCGGCAAAAATGAATATTTGGGTTCTTGAAAATTTATCTGTACTAATAAAAGACCGAATGATTGTAAAATACAACCACACTAAAACGAATATAAAAAAAGTGGCTACAGCCGTGTAAAGAGTAAGGGTCGAAAGATTCGTAACATCGAACGAGATGTTGGAATGTTTTACCAAACTTACAATTACCGATCGGATGAGATCAGCCCCGAAAAACAAAATTAAACCGGCTAAAAATAATAGGGCATGCTCTAATCTTTTATCTTTAACATCTTCCGGATGATACAGTGCATGAATGGTGTACGCAATAATGAGAGCACAGAAAATATGCAATCCCAGATCACCGAGAGAAGGAAGTCCGCGGATACTAGCGAAGATGGTCGGATTAAAAATAAACAAACTGCTGAGTCCCGCATGAATCCATCCATTGAAGGTTCCGATGCGAATTAATAAAACAAATACCACGGTAATCCAGGTTCCGTTTTTCCAAAAGAAAAAAGCAATTCCAAAGGCAATTAATGCGAATAACAAACCGCAGATATGCAGCCAGGCAGAGGCAGTTTTATCTTCCGAATTTCCATAAAAACTGATGTAAACATCTTTCCAGAGTTGATGGGGCTCAACTTTATGAACCAATTCAAAATTTTCGGATTGAAGCGGATGAATATAATTCCGGTATTCAAAACTTCCCTGCGGATATCGGATCAGTGCATGAGAAATAGCGAGATGTTTTTTGCGATCGTTGATCAGAATATCCCAGCCGCCCTGATGTGAAACAAACTGAACTCCGTCGATTGCGAGCATGGCGCTGTCGGGAATCCACTCGTTGTGCGTCCAGCGATCGACGGTTTCTCCCAAATAATGAAACATCCGCCACCATTGCGGCAATTTATCAGACCCGATAAATGTGTCGGTAGTGCTCATAGCTTTTTCTCCTTCATCCACCAGATCAAGCATTTCCGCAGCCGCCTCGTTTGCCTGTCGAGTCTGGGATCTCCGGAGATCTTCCTCGTCGGTATTTCCTAAAAAATGAGAAATTATAAATAATATTAAAGACGCCGACATAGCGACCCAATACCATCGGATTGCACCTTTCGTATTCAAAAGTACTTTCCGGTTAAAAGATAATTTTTGACGTAGTCATTTACCGCGTCTTCCAGTGTGGTAAAAGTACCCGAATACCCAGCCGACAAGGTGCGGCTCATTTCCGCCTGTGTATAATACTGATATGTATCCCGGATATCTTCCGGTGTGGGTTTGTAACTAATTTTCGGCTCGAGATCCATAGCTTTAAAAACGGCTGAAGCCAAATCATTAAAACTTCTGGCGGCTCCTGTGCCGAGGTTGTAAATTCCTGAATCCTTCCCGTGTTTATGCCAGAAATGCATTACATCCACAACATCTTTCACATAAATAAAATCGCGGCTTTGTTCGCCATTTTTAAACTCCGGACGGTGTGATTCAAATAATTTCATTTCGCCGGTTTCCCGAATCTGATTAAAAGTATGAAAAACCACGGAAGCCATTCTGCCTTTGTGATATTCATTCGGGCCAAAAACGTTAAAGAATTTAAGACCGATCCAATGCGGGGGAGTTTCGTTCTGTTCCATTGCCCACAAATCAAACTGATGCTTGCTCTGTCCGTATGGGTTCATTGGAAGCAGGGTTGAAATTTTCGAAGGGTCATCGTCAAATCCCTGATCTCCGTTTCCGTAAGTTGCGGCAGAGGATGCATAAATAAATGGTATTTGGTTTTGGGTGGCAAAATTCCAAAGAGAAGTGGTGTATTGCACATTTAGCAGATCAAAAATCCGTTGATCAAATTCTGTGGTATCGGTTCGAGCACCGAGGTGAAATATTGCTTCCGGAGAATATTGATCCAATTGTTTTAAAAAATCATTCCGGTCGATCCGTGCGATACACTTTAAATTTTTCCAATTCTCTTCTTTTCCGGGTTTCGAAAAATCGTCGACCAATATGAGATCCGATCTTCCTTTTTTATTGAAATCGCTTGCGAGACAACTCCCGATAAAACCTGCCGCTCCTGTTATGATGATCATCAGGCAAATTTAATTACGAAGTGGGTACGATAAAAGTTCGAATAATATGGCTGCTAAACAAAGGAGGTATTTTAACACCCGTAGCACATAGAAAGGGTTTTTTTGCTAATTTTAACGCTGTAATCATGAAACAAATCATCCGGTTAACGGTGTTCATTTTTCTCATTTCTCCAATGTTCTTCATCGGATGTACTTGCGATTGTTCCCGTTTCGTGGAGTGCGAAAACACGATAAATTTCGCATTTGATCTGGATTCGGCGAATGGCGGTTTTAAGAGGTCTGAAATCGATTCCTTTGTGCTGTATATGTTAAACAAAGGTGAAGTTATTCCGAGAGATTCCCTGATTTTCGTATGGAGCGACTCTTTTAAAAGTTACGGCATTTCGGGCATTTGTGCATTTGACAATTCGCCAGGCAATTTCTCCCTGTTCGACGAAATATTTTCACCTAAAAAAGATCTACAGGATTGCGATTATTTAATAAAAGTACCGGAAATCCGAATTTATTATCTGCACGATCTGGAGGTGAACGGAGTGAGAAAAGGCAGTCTTACCTGTCGATGTTATCAAAACGATACAAAAAAAATAACGGTTGACGAAGAACCATTTGATGTATTAAAAATGGACAACCCGGTAATTATATTACGAAAAGAATAAAACATGAAAGTAAAAACCAATTTTTCACCAATTGCTAAATTTCCTGTTTTGGCAATTGCTGTAATCTTTCTGTTCACCCGAATGTCGTGCTGCGATGAATGTATTGGCCCCTCGATGTGTTCAGACGCTATAATTTTTCAATTTAACATGGACGATGACATAAAGGGATTTTCTGTGAGTGAGCTCGACTCATTTACACTTTATCAATTGAGAAAAGGAACCCTGCAAGAATTGGATTCACACACCTTTTACTGGGATTCAACGAAACAAAGTTACGATCAGTTAATGTGTTCCGGCAGTGCGATAGTTGTACACCGCTTTTCGATACAACAGAATTTATTTGACCAAATCAAAGAAATAGACGAAACCGATTATCTGCTGAAAGTTGCAAACAATACATTTCATTTTAGCAATTTGCTTATCGACGGCGAAAAAACCACCGATTGCTGTAAAGATTATATCAACACACGTAAAGAAATTACGGTTAATGATTCAATGATTGATGTTCGTAAATTAAAAAATCAGGTTATCATATTAAATAAGGAATAGTTCGTAATTCTAATTTCAAAATAATGTTCAACCTATTCAAACGTAAAACAGTAGAACAACCCATTCCGGAGCAAACGCTTGAAGACAAATTAGAAATTGAGAAACAGGATCTCATTTCAGATTTAAAAAATAACGGTATGGAATTTCTTGTAACCCAGATGAAGAACAATGAAGTTTATTCCGGATTAATATTAGAACAAAGGGAAATCACACAACGGTATTCCAGCGAAGACAGAATTTCGTGGCACGCATATCAGCAATCAGATTCTCTGCATTCAGAAGATGATAAAAAGGAGTTGCTGGGTATGCTTAAAAATGAAAAGTTCGGTGATTACCACGATGAAATCTTTTGTTGTCTGGCAAATATTTGTGCAAATACTCAAGACCGGGATCTGTTCAATTTTCTGATTGATATTGTAGATAAGACCAAAGATGAAAAGATCCGGGTTTCCATCTTAACAAGACTTGAAGATGTAAAAAAGGATTCGGGGTACAACATAACACCAATAAAAAACCTGATTCAACTTGGAACATCTGATGAGATATACGCAGCCATAAAAGCTTTGTCGAATTCGATTGATCCCGAAATTGAGGATTTCTTATTAGGTGAATTTAAAACTTCAGACCGGCACAAACAACACGGAATCTGCAGCCCTCTGGCAACGGTCGGTACATTAAAATCAATTCCGGTATTGAGAGAAGCCCATAAGAAAACGAGAGATAATGCATTGCGATTTATGATCGAAGATGCAATAAGCGTTATAGAGGAAAGAGAGAAAAGTCGGGGTTAATATTTTTCTGACATGTTAACATCTTAACCTATAACAAAACCATTGAAATTGGGCTTCAATTAGATGACCCTTAACATTCACTTAATATGTTGCAGATATTTTCACAAAGTGATAAGCAACTATCCCCAATAAATGATTGTAGATGATGAGTTGCGGTACGAACATCCTTCTGATTTAAACAAAATCGTAATAAACAAAAGCTTGAAAAGAATCATCCCGCCATGAATTTACAAAGCCACTTCATTACTAACAGACTCCAAAGTCTTTTACTTTTAACATCAGCTATATTTATGCTTTCGTCTTGCAGAGAATCGGATGAATTAGAAAGCTATGACATTAGTTCGGACCACAGAACTGACCTCTACGTACAATCAGGAGATCAGTATAAGTCATTTGTAGAGAATTCTTTTATTGATGTAACCACAGAACCTACAACCACCTTTTCGGTGGATGCAGACGGCGCCTCCTATGCCAATGTGCGTCGATTTATAATGGATGAAAATACCCTGCCTCCAAAAGATGCGGTAAGAACAGAGGAGTTAATCAATTATTTTAATCTGGATTACCCGTATAACGAAACTCAGCATCCTATTTCATTAAATGGCGAAGTTGCTTCATGTCCTTGGAATACGGATCACAAACTTATCAGAATCGGGATCAAGGGAAAGCCGATCTCTGATTCAGAATTACCAGCCTCCAATTTTGTTTTTCTGATTGACATTTCCGGCTCAATGTCTTCATCAGACAAACTGGAACTTTTAAAATCGGGATTTATTGAATTTGCAAATACACTCAAATCACAAGACCGAATAGCCATCGTGACGTACGCAGGCGCTTCCAAAGTATTATTAGAATCAACTCCCGGTGACCAAAAACAAAAAATAACTGAGGCTATTTCCGGACTTGTAGCCGGCGGAGGGACTGCCGGATCAGAAGGAATTAATACAGCTTATGAAATTGCTTCCAATAATTTTATCAAAGGTGGCAACAACCGTATCATTCTTGGAACCGACGGTGATTTCAATGTGGGAATCTCCAGGCTTGATGATCTTATTAACTTAATTGAAAAACAAAGACTTAAAGGAATATTTCTTTCTGTTTTAGGAGTGGGCAGAGGAAATTTAAATGATGCATCCATGGAGAGTATTGCGGATCACGGTAACGGAACCTATGAATATATCGATGATGCGGAACAAATGAAAAAAGTTTTCATTTACGAAAAGAGTAAGTTTTTTACGGTGGCCAAAGATGTTAAAGTACAAATCACCTTTAATGCAAGTTTGGTAAAGTCTTATCGACTGATAGGTTACGAAAACCGAATCTTAAAAAATCAGGATTTTGAAAATGACAGTGCTGATGCCGGTGAAATCGGGGCTAATCAGAACATCACAGCTCTGTATGAAATCGTGCCGGTTAAAAATGTTAATTATAAATCGGCACCGACATTACTGATAAATTTCCGTTACAAAAATCCGGATTCAGAGGTTAGCCAGCCTTTGTATTTAGAAGTAACCGATCAGGAAAACAACTTTTCAGATGCCTCCGATTTCATGAAATTTACGGCGTCTGTTGCATCGTTTTCTATGCTACTAAGAAATTCAGAATATTCAGGAAGCAGCAGTTATGACAACATTATTTCCTGGCTGAAAGAAGTGAATTTGTCAGACCCGCATGGTTTTAAGTCTGAATTTAAGGATGTCGTAAACAAAGCGAAATCACTACAGTAGTTTTT
Organism: Bacteroidota bacterium; assembly: GCA_016124755.1. Taxonomy (GTDB): domain Bacteria; phylum Bacteroidota; class Bacteroidia; order NS11-12g; family UBA9320; genus WGNA01. Next base: position 21,987 of record WGNA01000016.1, read on the forward strand.
GATGATCATCGCAAGAAATTTCAGAAAGCCCTTCGACTTCCATTTTTCAACTTTCTTGTTTACATTTGAATCCGACTACTACTTACTACTATGATTCAAACTGTGTTTTTTGTCCTTGCGGCTTTTGTTGTTTTGGGTTTGTTGCTCTCTCTTGCAAACAAACGAATCACGATTCAAAAAGAAATTCTGGTAAATCTTCCGAAATCTGAAGTATGGGAAATTTTAAAAGATCCGGATTTTCTGGCTAAAGCTGATCGAACGGTTCAATCGGTGATTCCAACTTCAAGCATTCCGGTGGGTGTTGGGTATACGTTCGACACCATATCTCATCCGATGCCCGGGAGAGAAGGTGAATACCGGCTTTCGTATCTGATTACGGAGTACGATCCCGAAAATCAGGTTGCGATTCATCTCGAACGATCCGACATGTTTGATGATGCAAACTGGATAATGAAACTCACCGATAACAATGGAGGCACATCGGTTCAATTTGAATTAAATGCCCGATTCAGTTTGGGTTATTTCTACATTGTTCCGGTTCTGTTCATCAATAAAAAACAACTTTTCCCAGACCTGAGCTTTATTACTAAAAAGCTACACCGCCACGAAGAATTGGTTCATGCGTGAAACGGGAACGGGAAAGGTAACAGGAACTGAAACGGTAACGGTACGGTAACTGTTGCGGAAGCGCAGGAAGAGCAGAGGGCGAAAGAGCGCAGAATTTAGAGCGAAGAGAAAAGAGCGAAGAATGCTTTAAGCTCCGAGGGAATGGAAGAATCGCTTTTCATCATCAACCAAAATTCATCAAAATGAGCAAGGCAATCTCACCGTAAACAGTTACAACCAGAAGCTCGTTCGATTCTCACGACGGTAACAAAACTGTAACGGAAGCGTAGAAAGAACTTAGAGGGAAAGAGCGTAGAGCATAGAACGCTTTAAACTCCTAGAGGGGATGGAAGAATCGCTTTTCATTATCAAACGAAATTCATCAAAATGAGCAAGGCAGTCTGACCAAAAAAATATGCCTCACTTTACTCAAAATTTGAAGAGCACACTGATCTCCGCTCTTCCGCTCTTTTCAATTGCACTGTTACCGTTAATGCTTCCGTTCCCGTTCATGGGTTCATTCGCTTCGCTCATCATGACGATCGTTCCTAGGGACAAAAGGGGATTCTTCGCGGAGCTCAGAATTTTATTAGCTTCAGTTTAATGCGCTCTTTCGCTCTCTGTCTCTCCGCTCTTTTCAATCGCACCGTTACCGTTACGGTTACAGCTACTGTTACTGTTACCGTCACAACTTCAATTGCTATTTCCTCGGCCAATTCCTTTTCTTTGCTCAAAAGCGACAATCATGTCTGAACAAAATTCGAAATGGGGTTTAAATCTAAAGGTTGTAATGTGTCCGAAATGCGGGAAAGAACAACCCCGAGTGCGACGACCGAAAAATCTTCGACAGGCTTTATGGGGTGGATATACCTGTGAATCGTGCGGAACCGAAATGGATAAGTTTGGAAAAGAGATTATTAAGAAATAGGATTTTAAATTCCGCTACATAATTTTCAGTTATCAATCTTATTTAGCAGAAGTTCTTTATCATTAAATGAGTGCTTTTTGAAAGCAACATCGAACTAAGAAGAGCTCGTTCATTGTAATATATGATAAGGATTGCCTTATATTAATGGTTGGAGTTATTCACTTTTTTCAGAATTGTGAATTTTCAATTATCAGTAATGTACCTTTCGGAAGGATTAAATATGTATCGTAAAAATCTAATTTAAATAACTTTGAACAGATATTAATTGTGTGAAAATCGATAATTCCAAATACACGTACCTGATTGATCAAATAGGTGGATTGCTGCAAAAAGGGCGAGAAAATGCCGCACAATCTGTAAACAGCATTTTAGTCCATACGTATTGGTTAATAGGCAGACACATTGTTGAATTTGAACAAGGGGGCAATGAAAAATCAGAATACGGAAGTTTTCTTTTTGACCAACTTTCTAGGGATCTTACATACCATTATGGCAAAGGCTTTAGCAGAGCAAACCTCCTGTATATGAGAAAGATTTATCTCACTTTCCCAAAAAGTGAGACACTGTCTAACGTTTTAAGTTGGAGTCATTATGTTGAGATCTTACGCTCAGATAATGAACTGGAAATCAATTTCTATATCAATCAATGTATCCGAGAACAATGGAGTGTGAGAGAGCTCAAACGTCAGATAAAGAGCATGTTATTTCATAGATTAGCATTAAGTAAGGATAAAAAAACGGCATTAAAACTTTCTCAAAACGGTCAAGAAATTCACACAGCTGATGATATTTTAAAAGACCCGTATGTACTGGAATTTTTAAATATTCCCGACAACTATCAATACCTCGAAAATGAATTAGAACAGAAGCTTATATCAAACCTTCAGAATTTTTTATTAGAACTGGGCAAAGGTTTCACTTTCGAGAAACGACAGTACAGGATCTCCATTAGCGGAAAACATTTCTTTGTGGATCTCGTATTCTATCACCGCATCTTAAAGTGTTTTGTTCTAATAGATCTTAAAAGAGGAGAGGTAACGCATCAAGACGTCGGACAAATGAATCTGTACCTTAACTACTTTAAGAAAGAGATAAACACCGATGGAGATAACGAACCCATAGGAATTGTTTTAGGCGCATCCAAAGATCAAATTCTGGTGGAGTATGCAACACAGAGCATTAGTAATCAATTATTCATTAGTAAGTACCAACTTTATCTGCCCGATAAAAAACAATTAGAGGACGAACTTCAAAAACTATTTGAGGAAAATTAACCTAAGACTAATTAATATCAGAATATTTAGTTCGGCTAAACATATCTTGATTGAACAAAGATGATAAGTAAGTCATATTAATCAGATTCGTCTATACTTTCCATTTAAATCTCGACGCATCACTTCCGTATGCTAATCGTCATCCCCACGAATGCAACCGAATACACGTCATTTACATCTGAATTTTTCATAGAGATACAGCCGAGTGTCCAGTTCTTTTTCTTGTCGATTGCCCAATCGGCGCCGTTGGGTACACCATGTATTCCCAGCTCCCCCCCAATTTCCGCATCAGACGGAATGCTTCCATTTTTAACCGCTTCGTTATGTTTCTTCCACGATTCGGTGTTCGGGTAATTAAACCATAAAAACTTCGACCATTTTTCATGAGGATATAGTGCCTGCAAGTGAAATGTTCCTTCCGGGGTGCAACCGTCGCCCTGCCGCAATTTATCATCGCGCGGATTAAACCCGAATACTACCGGATACGACTTTATCACAAGCGAGTCGTGCATCAACATGAGCCGGTAAGCCGACTTATCGATTACAATTCGAACATTTTTCGGCTTTAGTTTTAGCGAGTCGATGATTCGCTTTGCGGAAACATTTGTAAAATCATCCAAAGCATTTCCGGCATAATTATCCAGTGCACATTTATCGGTTTGCCAACTACAGGTAATGTATGTGAGGGCGATCAGAATGGCAGTAAATTTTCTCATCAAAAGACTAAACTCACCGAATCCGGTTTTATGATGATCTCAGCTAAAATGAAGTGCATTAATTTCGCTTTGTGTTTCAACGAAGTCTTCTGAATGTTCTGCTAACGTTTGTACTGTTAATTAGCATCCAACCTGTTTTGGCGCAGGATTATATCCGGTATAATCGCATTGTGAATAGAATTGATGAAGATGTTTTAGCCGGTAATATCGAAAAAGCATCGTTGCGATTCGATACGATTTATTTGGAATACGATTTCATTTTCTCTCACCATTGTTTTAAAGCACTGCAAATTTCGTGTGATCTAAAAGATTCTGTAAAAGCCGCGAATTGGCTTCAGGAAACCATTTTACGCGGCATACCTCTTTGGGCAATTCAAAAGAATGAAATTACTCAAGAGGTTTTTAATTATACAAATTGTCGTTTGGTTATTAACAATTATGAGAATTTGCAGGAACAGTACAAAGCTTCTATAAATCAGAAATTAGCCAAAACCATCGATAGTCTTTTGGCGATTGATCAAAAGCGAACCGACAAAGTGAACAACGGCTTCATACCGCTTCGATACACCTGGCATTATGTGCGATGGAGGAGAAATTCCAGAAAGCAGTTCCTGATTTTAGAACAAATTATTAATAAGTATGGTTACCCGGGAGAGCGGTTGATTGGTATTCCGGAAGATAAAAACGATTCTTCAAAACTACTGAAGGACGCACTGTTCTACGGCCCGTTTTACAGGGAAAGCCGCACATATATTATGTTGATTCACTATTACAGCCGCAAAGGAAAAAACATTGATTCCCTGCTGTTAAATGAAATTGTAAAGGGTAATCTTCCCGCATTTCAATATGGCGGATTAAACGATTTCATGTCGAGATACGGGAAAGCTGATAATTACTATAATGTCTGGCATTTTGATCCTGACACTTCAAGTCTTTCCGAAATTAATTTAAGAAGGGATTCATTAGGTTTAAATTCTTTTGAAACTCAGCAGGCTTTGAAAAAAATTTGGATGGAAAGACGTAAAAACAAAACTGCCAATTCGGAAATCATTTTAGAATATTAAATAATTGAGACGCAAATTAATCATCGAATCGATTTGGTTGTTGGCATTGGTGCTTGCCAGCTATCTGATATGCGGATTATTGAGCGGATTTAATGGTTTTTGGCCTAAAGATTTAGAGCTATCTCTGCATGACACGTATATCATTATTAATTGGCTAGTTATTTTCATGACGCTGTTTTTGTTGCTGTCGGTTCCTGTTATTTTTCTGAGGATTATTTTTGGTTTCGGACGTTTGTTCTCATTAATTCTTCAATGTACCAGTCTAACTATAATAATTGCATTCACAGTCCACATCTTAATAACGCTTCAGCCTTTAAATCATCTCGTTTGGTTAACACCTGTTCAAAATTTGTTCAACTTCAACAACCCGGAATTTTCGCCTTCAGGCGGATGGACAGTGTATCCCCCGCTTTCTGCAACGAATCGTATAATGGTTGAACCTGAATCCCATTATTCATTGATTTCACTGGGCTTTATCCATATTTATGTGTTGATTATTTATACCGGAATGGCCATTCACAGTTTGTGGTTTTGGAATAAAAGAAATTTAAAAAACGCGTATAATTAATTTTCTACTCCACTCCGGTATATTCGTTAGTCAAAACAATCTCTAATGAAACACCTGTTCGTCTTTATTTTATTTTCGATTGTTTTCTCCGGCTGTCAGAAAAGTTCTGAAGATTGTTTCGATTGTTTTACATCCCATTTAACCACAGAACAAGCTGCATTGGTAACAGAACTTCACAACCTGTTTCTGATTACACTTGAGAAAGCGTATCCCGAAATTCCGGATGTTCCCGGACGAATGAGAAAATATGCCGAACATTTGCAATCCGGAGATTCGATATCGATGTATGAATCACTGAATTTCAACCAACTTTACCTTCTCTGGAAGAAATATGTGGATGCCGGACTTATCCATATTGCTTCTGAAGAATACCAAATTCTAAAGAACAAACCGGCATTTCAATTTATGTTTACTTCCCGGAATATTCTGAAAGCCCTTCGTCCCTGTCTGCACCATTCTTGTATCGACAGCGCGTCAATTGATTATGTCGATGCTTATGATAATGCCGGAGATATCTCTCCCGATCGTTTTCGTTATTACACCGAAAAACTGGCCAAAGATGACGCTCTTAACAATCGGATTTATCAGTTTCTTTTTGGATATGAATATTTCCTGAGAGATGCTCTTTATTGTGTTTATGAAAGAGATGTGTTAATGTTATCACCAAAATCGGAATGAAGCCGCGTTGTGCCTTATTCGGGTATCTTAGCCCAATAGTTAAAGAGAAAAAATGAAAAAAGTCATCCGGAAATTACATTTTACTTTAAGCATTGTTATTTCTATTTCTTCCACTTTAATCGCTCAAACCGAAAACAAACCATTCGAGACCAAAGTGGAAAGTGTAACCCTTTATCATTCGGGAGCGTTGGTAAGCCGAAATGCGGTTACCAATCCCGAAGCCGGAGTTCACGAAATCACCATTCGCAATATTTCTTCGCAAACGGTTTTGAATTCTTTAAAAATCACGAACCGGGAAGTCACGATTCTGAACAAAACCCTGCTCCGCAAATTATCCGGGGAGGAAATGCAACAGCTTATCGACCGAAAGGAAATTATTACCCGACAAATCGCACTAATCGAATCAAAATTCAAAGACGACAGTTTTATTAAAGATGTAACAGAGCTTTCTCAGATGTCATCATTCTTTTCCTCTGAAATTCTCAAACTCCGGAAACAACTCCGGAATGCAGATTCGACCTTAAACGAAGCAAAAAAATTAGAATCCATTTCCTTAAATAACGATGACGCCGCGATTCTGAAAATTTTAATTTCGGTTGAATCCAAATTAACCAAGCCCATGCATCTCGAATACGTGTGTGGCGGAATTGGCTGGAGTCCTGGTTACGAAATCAATGTTAATTCCTCGTCCGATAAAAACATTTCCGTTAAATATTTAGCCAAAGCCATGAGCCAGACAGGTGAAGACTGGAACGATGTAATCATTCATTTGTCGTCGTCTTTCCCGTTGGAAATGCCGGCACAATTGCCTAAACCAAACGGTCCGTGGACGCTCACCGGAAATTATGACCGGGGAAGACCTATTAGTACATCATCCGGATATAACCCGGAAAATCAAACCGTATCTCGGTTGGAAGGCATTGCGTATCATGAGATTCGGGTTCCGGCATTTTTGGAAAAGCGCACGTTAAAAGGGCGTTATTCAATTAAATCAAACAGTTCTCTTTTCATCTTCCCGATTCTCAACACAGAACTTCCTGCCCGGTATTATTTCTTCGGATATCCGTCTATTGATCAGGATGTGTATCTCGTTGCAGAAATTACCGGCTGGGATACGATGGGGTTTATCGACGGAGTGGCGAACATTACGTACAATGGCAATGATGTTGGAAAATCTGTATTGCGATTCAGTGATTATACCGATACGCTGATGCTCGCAGTGGGTCGCGACAATAAAGTATTTATGAAACGATCCGAAATTGCAGATCAGAAATATTTCAAACAAACTTTAACCGGTAAAAAGAGATTGATGACGTATGCTTACCGAATCGAGGTTAAGAACAATAACTCCTTTCCGGTTCAATTTCAGTTTGCCGAACAAGTACCGGTTTCCCAAACCAAATTGGCTTCCGTGGAATTAGTAAAAACTTCCGGTGGAAATGTGGATGCTGAAAACGGTGAAATCACCTGGATTTTAAACCTCAAACCCGGTGAATCCGCAATTAAGGAAATCATTTATACTCTTGAAATGGATGGAGACTACCGGTTAAATCTCGGCACGATGAACAAAAAGTACCGGGTACTTCATTGCCCCGATTTTTGATTTTCAGAAACAAATAGTTACGTTGACTTAATACACCTGATACAACTCACTTCGGTGAGTTGTATATTTTCGCAGCGTATTTGAGTGATTAGCGATTGAGTATCTTAGCGAAATTCAAGGGGAAAGGTATTTTTCCGTTTGCCGTGTTCTTGTGTTCCATATTGGTTTCGTCGTGCGCGAAAGACGATCAGACTCTGCTCATGATTGCGACTTCTGCCAATATGCGTTACGCAATGGGCGAATTGGTAAAATCCTTTACTGCGCAAAGTGGAATTTCCTGTGAAATCGTTGTCGGTTCGTCCGGAAATTTAACAGCCCAGATTCGGGAAGGAGCTCCGTACGACGTATTTGTATCGGCCGATATGCAGTATCCCGAAACTCTTTCTAGGGAAGGGGTATCTAAAAATTCTCCGGAGGTGTACGCACTTGGGAAATTAGTTTTATGGACAACCATTCCGGGTCTTCATCTTTCACCGGATTCGTTAAATCAGCCGATGATTAATCACATTGCCATTGCCAATCCTGAAACCGCTCCGTATGGTCGGGCATCGATGGAGGTCCTGAATTATTATCGGTATGATTCAACTCTTTCAAAAAAGTTGGTGATCGGGGAAAGTATTTCGCAGACAAGTCAGTTTGTGTTCACAAGATCGGCAGAAGTCGGATTTACCGCAAAGTCTGTCGTGCTTTCACCGGAAATGAAAAACAAAGGAAACTGGATCGAATTAAAAGAAGAAACGTATTCTCCGATTCGACAAGGTGTGATTTTGATAGACAGAAAAAATGCTCAGGCAGAAAACGCTCAAAAATTTTATGACTTTCTCTTTTCACCTCAGGCACGCGCAATCCTGAGTAATTATGGTTATCAAAGCAGTGAATAAATTAACAGGTAAAATAACAGACATTCATTCCAGCGGAAGTTTTTCCATTGTTTCCATAAAACTTCCATCCGGAACTATTATACGATCTATTATTATGGAAACACCCGAAAGTGCGGATTATCTCCTGAACGGAAATTCCATCACAGCGATATTCAAAGAAACCGAAGTGGTGATCAGCACAGAAACCAATTCTGCTGTAAGTATTCTAAACCGAATTCCGGGATCAATCGAAGATCTGGCTTACGGAGAATTATTAAGTCGTTTAAAAATAAAAACAGCCGACGGAATTTTATCTGCGGTTATAACATCTGAGGCAGTACGCTTATTAAATCTGAAAGTCGGGAAAGAAGTAATGGCTATGGTCGAATTAAACGAAATAATGTTGTCGCGCTGATGGAATGGAAGCCACTTATACTCACACTTGAATTAGCCTTTGCAACAACACTTATTCTGTTGATTGTTGCTATTCCGGTTTCATATCTGATGATGCACATGCGATCACGATTAAAACCATTTTTGGAGACACTGATCAGCATGCCACTTGTTTTACCGCCAACTGTACTGGGTTTCTTTTTCCTGATTGCTTTTAGTCCGAACAACGAATTCGGCATGTGGATCGACAAATTAATCGGCATCAAACTCGTATTTTCTTTTACGGGCTTGGTATTAGCTTCGGTGATTTACAGTTTGCCTTTTATGGTAAATCCGATATTATCCGGATTGAATTCCTTACCCGATTCTATTTCGGAGGCATCGTATTTATTGGGAAAATCAAAACGCGAAACCTTGTTTAAAATACAATTGCCAAATATCCGGTCTTCTATTTTAACCGGAATGGTTTTATCCTTTGCGCACACAGTCGGGGAATTCGGGGTGGTGTTGATGATCGGCGGGAATATTCCGGGTAAAACCAGAGTTGCTTCTATCGCCATTTTTGATCAGGTGGAAGCGATGAATTACCACGATGCAAAAATGTATTCCTTCATCCTTTTCTCATTCACATTTGCCATTTTACTCACGGTATATTTAGTAAATGGAAATTATCTAAAGAAATTCTGGAAATGATCGTATTCGACGTTCGAAAAAAACTTCAGGGACCGGATGGCAAGATGCGGATCAGTTTGCATTTTTATATTGAACGAGGGCAGTTTGTTGCGATTCATGGCCCTTCCGGTTCGGGAAAAACTTCCACATTGCGAATGTTGGCCGGACTGATGAAACCCGATAAAGGCCGAATCATTGTCTGGGGAAACAACTGGTATAGCAAAAAACTAAAAATCTGGTTACCACCTCAAAATCGAAATGTTGGTTTTGTTTCTCAGGATTATGCATTATTCCCACATTTAACTGTAAAACAAAATCTTGAATTCGCGCTTCCAAAAGGCAAATCAGACAAAAGAATTCACGAATTAATTGAGATGGTTGAGCTCGGGGATTTAACAGACCGAAAGCCACACAAACTTTCCGGCGGGCAGAAACAAAGAGTGGCTCTGGCCCGTGCGCTGGTAAGAGAACCCGAAATACTTTTGTTGGATGAACCCCTTTCCGCATTAGATACCAACATGCGCAGAAAGCTTCAGGATTATTTGCAGGAAGTTCACCGAACCTATAATTTAACGACCGTAATGGTAAGTCACGACGTGGGTGAAATAATGAAACTTGCCGATCGCGTAATCGAACTGAATAATGGAAAAATTAAATCTCAGGGAACTCCGGAAGAGGTTTTTATTAATCACAACATCAGCGGAAAATTCAGTTTTACCGGCGAAGTTCTTAAAATTCAAAAAGAAGAAATTGTATATGTGCTCACGGTTCGAATCGATTCTAATATCGTTCAGGTAGTTGCACAGGAAGAGGAAGTGAGCGGATTACAGATCGGTGATAAAATTGTTCTTGCGTCAAAAGCATTTAATCCGTCGGTTTTTAAGTTGGGGAGGAAATAGAGCGAAGAGCAAAGGACGGAGAGCAGAGCATAAAGAGCAAAGAGCGTAGAACGAAGAGCCAGAGATTTTTGAGTTTTAACAGGAAGACGTTTAGAAATTCATTAAACATAAATTTGGCAAGACTATGCCGAAGGTGAACAGGTTTTGGTCACTTTATAATTCAAATGGTATTGATCACCCGCCTTGGGATCCCATGCTCTTTTGTTGCGCCAACATTTACCTCGGAGAAATCTTACATGCTAAAAATCTATCCATGAATGATATAAAAATAGTCTGGATAAATTTGGGATTGTGTGGTATTCATGCAGTAGGGGTAAGGCATGCCTTACCCCTACTGCATAATTTATTACCGAAATTTTGGAACATACGATTTTAACTCCCACTCCTCGCCATCCACAGTTTTTATACGAATTCTGCCTATACCTTTAGCCCAAACTATTTCAGTTGAAGTACAACCAGAGAATAAATCATAATTTCTGAACACTTTTACATCCTTATACCACTTCCCTCCGACAAATAATGAATCTTCGTTGCTAATTAATTCAATACTTGAATCGGCTACAACTCCAAATTCTTCTATATTATAACCTATTTTATCTGTACCTAAAAAAACCCATATTGGAAAAGAACATGGAGTGTAAAAGGTTACTGTTGTCATGAATGAATTATTACATTCAATACACGGGCTTATTTCAAAATGACCCGCAAGTCCGGTATTCAATTGATTTAGAGATTCGCAAAGCATTTGATAATACTCGACATCCAATTTGTGTGAGTCATACTCTGGTCCAACCACATGGTCATGAGTTATTTTAGTTACAACAATGGAATCGACTGTAGAACTATCTTTTAATTGATATACCCACAAATCACCGAGACCATACATGCAATACGATTTGCTAATTGAATCAATATTCCTTTCAGGATAAGAGTGAGGTCCAGTAGAACAAGAGGAGAGATCTAACAGGCAACTCAAACTTATAAGAAATATAATTACCGCTATTTTCATATTATTCCATTGTGAGCATCCCCATATTTCGGATTGGATAAAATTAGTCAATAGTCACGATCTTAAAAAAGCTAAAATGAAAAGAAGCAGATAAATAGAGTGTCTGTTTGCAAACGAATTCTAAACATCTGTTTCAGATGCTAATTGTACACTTGAAATAAGTCTTACATTAACTATGTGGGATTAAGGCATACCTTACCCCTACATAATACATCCTGCATTTAGTGCCATTTACAGTTTCAATGTTGCTTTCCGATTAATTGATTTAAAAGCGAAATAACTTTCACAAATAACAAGACTGATCCGTTAATTCATTTTCTGACCGCCGCCGCCTCTTGCGTTAAAACCGAATGAAAAGCCGAAACGGGGATCTTTGGAAGGAACCACAAAAAGATTAATCGGTATATTTAATTTGCCCGAACGCAAACTCATTCCGGCGGCAATTACCACATACGATTTGAGACGAATGTCTCCCCTGCTGTCTAGGCGATAATCAAAATCCATATTCTCGGTAGTAACCGTTCCGGATGATAAATAATGCCATTCTCCGTCACCTCCGGTTTTAAACTTATAGAAACGCGATTCCTTTACCGCGTTAATGGTCGGACCAATAGCGAATTCAAATCCATTGGAATTATTTCTAAGTCCGTTTAAGATCGAAAAGCTTGGAATAAATAATTGTTGATCAAGACCGAGAACCTGGGGAATAAATTCAAAAAGCGCCTGAAATTTCCCTTCGTTCAGATATTCCTGTTCGAATTGATATCCGAATTGAAAAAAAGCCGGAATTCGATCAAAGCCTCCGGAAGTTTTATCTGCCTTTATAATCTGAGCTGTTTTACGGGTTAAAAAAGAATATCCCATCCGGGGTCCCGTGAGACTCAAAACTCCGTAATCCGGATTGTTCACTGCATTCTCATACGTATTTTTATTACTCAGACTCCGCACAAGAACTTCATCATTTAATTCACCAAATAAATCATTTAATAAAATGGTAATCATGGTTCCGATTTTTTCCGGAAGACAAATAAATTCTCGAACAACTTCCTTTTCCAGTTCCGATTTACCGACATCTATTAGTCTGAGCCTGCAATACAGCACATCTCCCATCTGGTCGATACTTGCGGTTAATACTTTGTCGACTTTCAGTTTCTGCCCGGTGTAGATCAGACAAGACTCACTAAAGCATGAATCCGGTTTAATGCGATTGGCTTGCAGTACATCCGCAATTTCATAACGATCCACAATTTTATACCGGTTAAAAGGAACCAGTTGAATACGGATAAGTTCCGGAATGTTCTGTTTGGCCAAGGGGGAATAATGCACATCCGCCGAAACAACAGCCAGCCTCGGTTGCTCTGCCAGAGAAAATTGGCTGCAAATGAAAATCAGAATTAATGCGATGATTGGTGATTTCTTCATATCAGAAATTTTGTTCGCAGCAAAACTATACGGCCAATTTTCCGAATTAATGGCGGCATTTGAGGAACTCAATCCTCAGCAAATATTTGATTGTCGGAATTTGAACTATGACTTTTCAGATTGGCAAATTTTGCCAAAACCGTTTCTACTCGAGTCGAATTATGTGTAAAACAAAAGGATCCGGATTTATTTGTAACAGGCAATTACCGCAATTCGGGAAATTCTTTTACAAATATCTTTTCCCGAATTGTTAAAACGGGCAATAGGAAAACGCCCCATATTTCCGGTACGGATCCACTTTCCGTCACGATGTTCGTAACGCTCAATAGAAAATTCCGGCAATTGATCTTTAGTTGGAGCCTCATACCAACGAATATGTAATTGCCCAATATTATCCGTAACAGAAACCTCATCGGTTGGAAATAATTCAAATTCACAAACATCGCCCGGAACCGAATTTCGGACTATCGCAGGATCTTCATGTAATATCATGTGCGGATCACTCCAGTGATCAACCAGACTTGACTTTATGCAATTGCCAACGGAATCCGGAAAATCCTGTAGTTTCACCCAAACCGTTTTAAGTGTTTGTCGGGTAACAATGGCATTTTTCCCGAATGGTTTCTGTTCGGTGTTTTGAGCACCGTCTTTTCGTGAACAGGCAACCGGTGTTAACGCCATCAGAATTAATAGAAGCAACAATTGAGAAGATTTCATTCTGCGAATTAACAAAACCCTTTGGCTGATCTACCGCTAACAAAAACAAAAATTTATCCGTGCATCTTATCACACAATTCCCGCTGCTGTTGAATAAAACCGGGAGCATAATATTCCGATTTTAAAATGAGTTTTTGAAGACTACCTGCACGCTTGATAAATCCGATTGGTTTCCCAAATAATTTGTAGTTGCGCAATTTCCCCATCTGAATAGCATAGCATTTCTCTACTGCAAATTTCTCTGTCTCAATCATCACCCCGAGCGTAGTTGTACCGGGATATATTGCTATTTTAATGGTGCAGTAATCGTAATATGTGTCCAACACATTATCGAGTTTCTGAACATCAAGCAATATATTATTTAAGGCATGATAAAATGAAGTATCCTTCCCATGTTTATGAATCTTGCAGTGCTTTCTGATTATTCGCTTAATCTTCTTATCCGTTTTAGAAACATTCAATTCCGACATCGCAAGAATCAAAGCCTCTTCGAGCGTAAGTGTATTTCTCATAATTTCACACGACGGCTCCTTTTTGCGACATTCCTGCATCACAGCCTCTGCAAATTCCCGTGAGTCTGTTGCTTCCGAAATTTTATTATTCAAATAATATTTATTTAAAACCGAATACCCGTTATAAAAAGTTACAATGGCAACAAATTGTGTATATAAGTTTAAGTCGTCAACAATGTAAGGCCGGCAACAAGCGGTGTAAAGCAGACAATATGATTCCGGCGTTTGTAGCGCACCCAATTCATCCACCAATTTCACGCAACTCAGACTGTCCTTCTGGGCAAACAGTATCGTCTCAACAATTGAATCCAGTGTATTTTTCGGTGCCGCATTTAGAAAAACAAATTCGTATGGTGATTCTAACGTCATTGCCAAAGAATCATTCAACACCATTATTGTATCGTAATCGTGATATTCTTTTTTGTTTTTAGATTTCGGAAAAGCAAACAATGAAACACACAGAAATAGAACTAAAAAATAGATTTTCCTTAATTGCATACTTCGAATATCAACGATTAAAAAAATGGCAGTTGCAGAATTACAGTATTGTAAAGAAAGGTTTTATCAGTGTACGGCAGGTATTATTAACCGTGGCGAATTCAGGTTGTCAAGTTCTTTGATTGCCGACAAATAACCGACTTCAATCATCTCTTCCACCCTGTCGAGATCAGTACGACTAAAAGGCGACAAATCCGGACTTATCAGTACATCCGCATCACGGGCATGAATCGACGAAGCCGAATTGAGCATTAGTTCAAAACTGTTCATTAATACATCAACAATCGAAGAAGGTTTTTCAATTCCCAAAGAACCATTTAAATCAACGGCAATTACCGAATCCGCTCCGGCTTTCCTTAGCGGAGAAATGGGAACGTTCTCGACCAAACCGCCGTCGACCAACATTTTTTTATTGTGTAAATACGGCGCGAAAACACCGGGAATGCAGGTACTCGCCAGCACGGCATCGGCCACTTTTCCCGATTCAATAATTACCTTTTTCCCATTTTCAATATTGGTGGCAACCACCGAAAGCGGAATCGGGGCATCTTCAAAATTTACGTCACCAATATGATCCATTACGAGATTCTTTATTTTGTGATTCGACAATAATCCGTATTTCGAAATTCGCACAGTCGCGATGTTCAACCACTTCAATTCCAACGCAATTGCCCGTATTTGCTGCCATGTGAGACCGAACACATACAAGGCACCAACCAACGCCCCGATGCTGGTACCCGAAACATGATCCACTTTAATATCGCGTTCTTCAAGCGCCCGTAAAACACCGATATGGGCCGAACCATATACAACTCCTCCGCCTAATGCAAGTCCGATTTTCTCTGATTTTGTTTCCATTGTAAATAAAATACCGGCTGCAAATTTCGAAGAAAAACAATTTGATTTTTGTAATACCGAAGCCGATATGAATCCGGAATCAAATGTTTTCACCGGCTTTGTATAAATACCTTTGGTTAACTTCAGTCATCACTATCTTTTTTGTTTCTTTTATTTTCCGGCGGGCAATTCGCGCTATTCGCTCAAACAAACAACCGGGATGCAAATTATTGCTGGCGGTAAAACGGGCTTCCATCGGTCGCCGTTTTCCTGCCGCAATAACCTTTGCATTCCGGCTGCTTTGTAACCGCTTCTATCGCGGCCCGTACTCCCCCGAAAGCATATGGTTTAAAGTCAGAAATTTCGGATAGTTCCAAAACCCACAGAAGGCTGAACCGCAGAAAAAACAAACGATGTTGTCTGAGGTACTAAAACCGGCACGTGAATTCACGTAACTTAAAGAGCTACATTATTTGAGCGATAGAACATCCATTTCAATCTATCTCTTCGAATTTTTGAATTAATTTGAACGGTCTTGATTCCTCCGGGCTATAGCCACCCCTCCCCGGAGGAAAGTTCAGCATTTTATGGCAAAGCGGCAAAAATCGGCATGAGATTAAACACATATTTTTCCAATGAGATTTGTGATTTCCTGAAAAGGAATTGATACATCTTTCCTCATTCGCTAAAAAATGCAATTGCGATGTAGTACACGCAACAATTGATTAGAGTCGAAAAATTTTGCGTGTGAATAAAATGCCGAATTATGGGTTCATAAAAAATCCCGCCCCATTCTCACGCAATAAATTTTTGAATCGTTTTGAAAAGTCTAGAATACCCCCGGGCAATAGCCACCCCTCCCCGGAGGAAAGTTCAGCATTTGATCAACAACTTACAAATTGCCTCCGGAAATTAAGTGTTTACGTTGCCAAAAGACTTTTGAATTTCCCGGCATGAACCCCCAATGTAGTTACACCGGTTTAACGAATGATCTTTATCTTTCGCCCGCTATGATTAATACACAACAAAAAGCAAACGACCGTCTTGCCGCCGGGTCACTTTTTCTTGGCGCATTACTCGGAATCGCAGGAATGATTTTTCAGGAACCGTTACTTCAGGTTGCTGTTTTTGAAATCAGCTCTCTTTCTCTTGTGGTGGCACTCTCAGTTCTTACTTTTAAATATTTTCGTTCGGGGAACGATCTGGTCGCTGCAGGATATTTGATTTTCGCGGTTGGTGAATCTGTAATGACGGCCGGGGCCGCCGGCGGCATGTATCAGGGCATGGCATCTTTTGGTGCGGGAATGCTGTTGTATGTTCCTGCTTTATTACTCATAAGTTTGCCCAAGGAGTTGCCGATAATTCCACGTATAACCGGCTTTGTGGCAACCATCCCTTTTGCCATCGCGGGATTTAAAATTTTTCTCGGGGAAGAAATCACATACACGTCGTTATTCCCTTCCATTGGTTATGCATTGTTAACCATCACGATGATTTTCTGGATCATGGGCTTGTTGAAGAAGAATTAATATTCAGCCGAAACGGAATATATTAGAAGCTATTAACCAATAAATAAGTTTCTAAATTTGGTGTAATAAAAAATTGTTTAATATAAAATTTTTCTCCGCCTGATTGCACCAACTAATGGTAAGTCTTAAAGGCACAAAATGAATGGTGCGAAGCGGATCCTAAAACAAGAATAGGAACGCGTGGGTGGGCCGTCGGAAAGGCGGGATAGACCCGGCGGGAATTTGTCATTTGTTAGAAAATCGGGGAAAGTGCTTGACACTTCTTTCCCCAGATTTTCAACAAATGATAAAGGGAGCTTGGGCAGCTTTCTTTCCGACTTGATTTTTTGCTTACTTTTTTATCAAGAAATAAGTGAGAAGAAAAGAGATCGCATATCGATCCCCAAACCAATTTACAATCTTGGTGTATTCAAACGGAGAAGCATTTAATGTAAAATCAAACATTTCTGCCGGAAAACCATTCCGTTAATTTCGTAATGAACCCAATAAAAACCATTGCCGAGTTCACCGACAACCAGCAATGTTTTACCGGTTGCCGGACTTAACTCCTGCAATTTTCTACCGTCCGCACTGTACAGACTAAGTTTTCCGTCAGATAAATTGGCGGGGATAATTACCGTCAGTTGGTTATTTGCCGGTTGCGGATACAAGCGTATCTCAGTTAATTGAAAGTCTTCAATTGATGAACTTCTTCCGGTGGTAAAACTCCATACATCACTCCAGTCGCTCTTGCCGCCGTCGAATGTATTTCGCACGCGCCAGAAATATTTAGTTCTACCTGCAAGGTTTGTATAGGTTTTTGAATTTGTGGTTGATGTTTTCGTATCCGGAGAGGCGAAAGTACTGTCGGTTCCCAGTTGAATTTCATAACCCGCTTTGTACATTCCTTCCCACTGAAGATTCAAATTTACACCCGCATTAGTGAAGCCATTTGCCGGACTTTTTAAAACGGGAATATCCAAAACACTTGTGGTTTTAAAGGAATAAACTTCCGTCCAGTCACCAATAAAATTACCATCGCTGTTTTTCATTCCAACTCTCCAGAAATAGGTTGAATTTACACTCAAAGCAACTCCGGTTTTTGTTGATGAAGTGGTGATTTGTTTGGTCGATGCAAAATCAGGAGTTGATGAATATTGAACTACATACGAGGACGCCCCGCTATATGCCTTCCATTGAAAATCAAATCCGGGAGGAATATTGGCACTTTCATTCGCAGGATAAATCAATTCCGGAGACTGTCGTGCTCGGGTTCGAAAATTCCAGATCAGACTCCAATCGGATGTATCGCGTTCGTGATAATTTTTTACGCGCCAATAATATTTGGTATCAAAAGATATGGAGTCATCATCCAGCATGTAATGGAAAAATGAATTTTTAACGGTATCGGTAAAAACCCGGGGATTCGTGAGATTCGGCGAAGTGTCGAGTTCTACAATATAACCCGTTGTACCGTCAATCGAATTCCAGTCGAGTGACACCAATGTAATTCCGGTAGAATTATTATTAGGCCAGTTTAACCGTACGGGATTTAATATTTTAAAAACCCAGGAATCGCTCCATTGTGAAGTATCAACATCGGTTATTCCCCGTACCTTCCATTTATAAATTGCACCGAAATACAATTGCCACATTTCGAGGCTGTCGTTCTGAACTATATGTTTAGAAAATTCAGGTGAATTAAAATTAGCAGAAGTATCAACCCAAACTTCATATCGGCTCACACCTTTCATCAATTGCCAGGAAAGCCAAGTATGAGCACCGGTTCCGAGGAAGTCACTGTTGTAGGGTTTTAAGGGAGTTGGTTTATCAACCGTAATAAATTGCTGACGACTAACCAGAGACCAATCACTGGTATCCGCAGCATGCCAGGCTCGCACCCTTCGGTAATAGGTGTGATTAAATTTTAATAATAATCCTTTAATAACTCCCACGTTGGGCGGAAAAATCGAATCGATGAGTAAATCCGTTTTTTTGTAATCGGGTGATTCGGAAAGTTGAAACTGAAATCCATCTATACCCGTAAAAATTCCCCAGGTTAAACTATCGGTAACATTAATGGGAGTGGTAGTCGAAAATGGATAATAAATACTTGGATAATAAATGGTATAAAATGCTTTGACTTTACTCCAGTCGCCGGTATCTCGCGAATGATAGGGTTTTACACGAGCGTAATAATACGTCCCGAATTGAAGTGTATCCAGATGAATTGAATTCGAATTAGTATTAAACTGCTTATATCGAAATGAATTAAACTGATCGGTTGTGTCGATTTCAAAAATGTATCCTTTGATTCCTTTTAGAGATGTGCTAATTGTAACATCACAAGAAGGATTGGCATTGCTAGGCGCACCGGGAACTGTCGTCGTGAGTCCACGCGTATAAAATGTTCGGTAAGTCCACTGAGAAGTATCGTATTCCGACACGCAACGAAGCCGCAAATAATATCGGGTGTCGAACATTAACTCCCGAAACAGGGTGTCTGAGCTGTAAGCTTTCGGCCCGGTTGTATCCCGGAGTGCCGGTGAATCAAAACTTTGAACTGTATCGATTTGCAATTGAAAAGCATAATAACTCATACTGCTCCATTGCATCGAAAGCCAGATATTAGGAATTTGCTGTCCGCTAATAAGATTCTGAATCTGCAAAGAGTCGAATGTGCTGAAAGTGGATGTATCTAACCAGTCGGAAGAACCGGCTCCATTTAATCCCCGAAACCGAACATGATACGTTTTTCCGAACCGTAAAAAATCCGGCTGGTATTCCATATATCCTTCATGAAAAGTATCTGTAACTAAAAAACTTCTGGCACCGGCTGAACTAAAAGACCATGCAGTGTCTATCTGATATTCAAATGTGTCGTAATCGGCACACCGATACCAGCCGACATATACCCATGAGCCCGCAGTTCCTCCATCGGGTGGATTGCTAAGTTTAAGTTTGGTAACGGTTGTAAAACTCCAGCTTGCTGACCAGTCTGAAGAATCTGTTGCGGAATATGACTTTACACGCCAGTAATATGTGGTCGCTAACTTTAATTTATTCAGGAAAAAGAAAACCAGACCGGAAGACAATCTTCCTGTGTCGAAATTGCTGTTGGTGAATGAAGAATTGGTTGCGTATTCAATTGAATAATGAGTTGTGCCTAATTCTTTATCACAATAAACAAAATAGCTGGTTTCAAAATCGGTACTTCCGTTTGCCGGACCTTTAAGGGTCGGAGTTTTCAATTTCGCCTGCGCGATTCCGGAAACGAGCATCAATAAAAAAATGAAAGCCGATCTACATTTGAGCATAGCACGAAATTACAAGACCGAAATAGTAAGCAGGTACGAAATACGTCAGAATAAATAACTGCTAAAATATTCTGAACAGGTGTTAGGGGTACACAACTAAGTGAACTCCGCTTTCATGCTCAGTGCATTTCCGAAAGCCAGTCGATCCCGCCAAAATTGCCCGAACTCATTAGCAGCAGAACTTCCGGGTTGTGCTTTTTAATAATTTCCGGTAGAGTTTTTAGATCCGAAACCACTTCAACATTTCCGAAAGCATCTTCTATTTCATCCGGATTAATAACTTCCATCTTCTTCATTTCAAATACATGCGGATCACAACACACAATTGCATTGTCGCACTTTTTCATCGTGTCCCGATAGTGAGGAAGAAAGTTTTTCTGTAAACTGCTAAAGGTGTGAAGTTCCAGTACTGCAACCACTTTTTGATTTTCATGTGCCTGTCGAACTGCCTCAACAGTAGCCTTTACCTTCGATGGAGAATGGGCGAAATCCCTGTAAATCACCAACTGTTTATCATCTCTAATTTTTTCGAGCCTACGTGAAGTTCCGGAAAAGGTAGTAAGACTCTGCCACGAATCCATTTCATCAACCCCAAGCTCTTTCGCAATTAAAACGGCCGCCTGCATGTTCGCCAGATTGTGATTCCCGAAAACCTGCATCGGAAAATTCGTGTCGTTGTATTTTACGATTGACTTGCTTCCTTCCTGCCGGAATTCCGGAAGACCATATTGATCCGATTTTATTTTCGGATTTTTAGCACACAACTCCTTTAGAACTTCATCGTCGCCAAACCAGAACAGAGAGCCTTTGTCTTCGATGGTATCAATAAAATTACGGAATTGTTCAACATAATTCTCAAAGGTTGGAAACACATTAATATGATCCCATGCAATTCCGGTTATAACGGCAACATGCGGTTTATACCAGATAAATTTCGGTCTGCGGTCAATGGGTGAACTGAGATACTCGTCTCCTTCGATAATGATGATCGGAGCATTGGTCAGTTTCACCATCAGTTCAAAACCATCCAGTTTGCTGCCAACCAAATAATCAAATTCGATTTTCTGCTTTCCGAGAATGTGCATTACCATTGCTGTGGTAGTAGTTTTACCATGACTTCCGGCTACAACAACTCTAGTTTTATCCATTGAATGGTTGGCCACAAATTCGGGAAAGGACTGTATTTCTAACCCGAGTTGCTGCGCCTTTAATAACTCCGGATTGTCGGGACGGGCATGCATTCCGAGTATCACAACATCCAGTTCCGGTGTAATCCAATCTGCATTCCAGCCCATTGGTTCCGGAAGCAAACCAACCGATGCAAGTCTGCTTTTGGAAGGTTCAAAAATTTCATCATCGCTACCGGAAACTTCATGTCCGAGTCGCTTTAATTCCATAGCCAGATTGTGCATTACAGCACCTCCAATCGAGATTAAATGTACCTTCAAGGTTCTTACAGTTCTGTGATTTGCAAGGTTACAACAATCTGTTAATTTCGGCCGTTGACCTTCTGAAAACGTTACCCCCATGAAGAAGATAGCATTTGTCGCAATTGTACTTTTTGCATCTCTGATACTTCTGCAATATGGATTAATGCAGAATCTTTTCAACCAAACAGCATCAAAACCGGAAACAAGTCATGAGCAAAATGTGCAACCCGTGCACGATCAGATTTTCGATACGGGAGATTACATTGTTGTTCTGAAAAGCGGAAAATATTACGTGTACAAAAAGACCCTACCTTCCACGTGATTTCATTGGATCTATAATCTCTTCCGCCTTTAAATCATCAGCCAAAAACCAATGATCTACTAACTTTAGTGCGAAAAAAGTTATGTAGAATTTATGCCTGCCACTTTCACATTCATAGGTAATTTCTCCATAGATATGACCATCTTTTTCCCTTTCCCGATATCGATGACCTATGAGGTACATTTCCCGGAAATTTAAATGGAATTTCTTCGCATACCTTAGCATTTTAAGATGATCCTTTCGAAGTGAATTCACCATATACTGTGCTTTGATAACAGATAATCTCTGCAAATAGCCCATGTCAAGTGAATCGAATTCTTCACTTAACATATTTGCCGTCGCAATAAACGGCAGCAGATCATCGAACTTTTTTGTCTTTAGCTTTTCAAAAACGGAGTCTGCCAATTCTTCCAGTGTTGCGTACATTTTAACACCATAGCGCAACTCAACAGAATCCAATTCTTCAACCACAGAATCCTGCACAGTTGCTACAACTGTCGAATCCTGTGCTTTTGAAATCAGAAAAACACATAGCAGAAGTACGGCAAGACGAAAGCGCATGTGGCGAAGTAAAGTCAGATGTTTTAAAAGTCAGTCAGGTAAATGAAAACTATTGAGATTCCTTACGTTCGATTTCGATCAAAATCCGGTTATTGTTCGAAATCGCAAATAGATTAATTTTTCTGACACTCGACTGACACTAACGCTAAACTATTGCAACCCTCAACCCGTTTATCAGTTAATCTATTATTTAGTCAATAAGTTTTCTTACGACGAAGATTAATTGGTTTTACGACATCTAAGGCAGCCGACGGGAGTCGGCTGTTTTTTTTTGTTCTTTTTTAAACGGACAAAAACGACGCAAAAAGAATATTGTTAGACTATTCAAACAATTGTATTTTTGTTGCATGAATTTGAAAACATCGGTTTCCATATTTACGGCATTGCTGGTAATTCCTGGATGTTCAAGCCCTGAAAATCGGGAATCGCAAAAACCAACCATTACAGCCACTACCAGCATAATTGCCGATGTTGTGCGGAATATTACCGGGGACAAAGTGAATGTGATCTCCATTATGGGGGCCGGTGTCGATCCGCATCTTTACAAAGCATCTCAAGGCGATGTTCAACTATTACAGGAGGCCAATATGGTAATTTACAACGGACTCCATCTTGAAGGCAAAATGTCTGAGGTTTTAGAGAAACTGAGTCACGGAAAAACAGTAGTTGCAGTTTCAGACGGAATCGACAAAAAGTTTGTTCGTACTATTAATTCGGATGCAAATGTTTACGATCCGCACATTTGGTTTGATATGAAAATCTGGCGTGAAGGCGTGCAGTATATATCGGGAGAAATTCAATCAAAATTCCCGGAAATTGCCACGGAGGTAGACAGCTGTACCCGTAACTATCTTCACCAGATCGATAGTGTTCAAACAGCATGTGAGCAGCTAATCGCAGAACTTGATACGCAGAAACGAATACTAATCACGTCGCACGATGCTTTTGAATATTTTGGCAGACGATTCGGTTTTACGGTTCGTGGTTTACAGGGAATTTCAACACTCTCTGAATCCGGATTAAAAGACGTGACCGATATGGTGAATTACATTATCACGAATAAAGTTAAATCTGTTTTTGTTGAGAATTCGGTTCCACAGAAAGCACTTCGATCCGTTATCGACGGATGTAATGCAAAAGGCTGGGATGTAAAAGTTGGAGGCGAGTTGTTCTCTGATGCACTCGGAGCAAACGGAACTGCTGAAGGAACCTATCTCGGAATGGTGGAGTTTAATGTTAGAACAATTGTGAAAGGACTAAAATAATGGAAGCCCAAGACAGCTCGATCGAAACGCACGACTTAACCGTAATCTACAATAAAAAGCCGGCGATCTGGAACATCGACTTCCTTTTACCAAAAGGAAAAATTATCGGTATTATGGGCCCAAACGGATCCGGAAAATCCACCTTGCTTAAAGCAATTATGGGAATTACAGAACCCAATATTGGCTATTCTAAAATCTTTAATAAACCCTTAGACGAAGTGCGGGACCGCGTTTCTTATGTTCCCCAAAGACAATCGGTCGATTGGGATTTCCCGGCAAGTGTTTATGATGTGGTGGCAATGGGTCGTTTTGCAAAACTGGGTTTACTGAAAAGACTCACTGAAGAAGACAAGCACATTATTAAAGACAGTCTAGAAAAAGTAAAAATGGCACCTTTCGCCAACCGACAGATTTCGCAACTCAGCGGTGGCCAGCAACAACGGGTATTTCTGGCACGGGCTATTGCGCAACGTGCCGATTTGTATTTAATGGATGAACCCTTTGTAGGAGTAGATGCTTCAACGGAAGAAGCCATTATTAATCTGCTGAAAAGTCTTCGCGACGAAGGCAAAACACTGGTAGTTGTTCACCACGATTTGCATACTGCGCAGCATTATTTTGAGTGGCTTGTAATGATGAATACTCGTCTGGTGGCAAGCGGACCCGCAGAAGAAGTTTTTAACGAACAGGTTTTAACCGACACGTATGGTGGAACACTCACAACTTTGAGCAAGGTTGCGAACTTGTTGCAGGAAAAATCTTTCCCAATGCGCCACAAATGATGAATTTCCTCAAAGAAATCCTGTCGTTTTTATCTTTCTCAGAACCCAACGTAAAAGTGGTTTTCTGGGGAAGCTTAGTTCTATGCGGAATTTCTGGTCTGGTGGGAACATTCACTCTTCTTCGGAAACGTTCATTAATTGGTGATGTAATTTCTCATTCCGTTTTACCGGGGATTGCACTGGCCTTTATTCTTGGCAAACAGAAAAATCTGATTTATCTGATCATCGGAGCAACCATTACCGGTTGGATTTCGACCTACCTTGTTGATTATATAACCCGCAACAGCAAAATAAAAAACGACACCGCAATCGCATTGATTTTAAGTGTGTTTTTCGGAACCGGAGTTTTATTACTCACGCACATTCAGCACTCTGGAAATGCATCACAAAGCGGTCTCGACCAATTTATTTTTGGGCGAGCTTCGGCAATGAACATGACCGACGTCTGGTTGTTTGCCGGAGCCGGAATCATCATCATTATTTCGACCGCTATTTTGTTCCGCGGTTATACGCTGATTTCGTTTGATGAAGGATATGCAAGAGCCATAGGTTTTCCCGTCGAATGGTTAAAATTAATTCTCTCCATCACAACAGTAATTACAGTTGCTATGGGTGTTCAGGCAGTTGGCGTTGTGCTGATGTCTGCCTTGTTGATTACACCATCTGCTGCGGCAAGATTCTGGACAAACAACATCCGCGTTCTTACCATTCTCGCGGTAGTTTTTAGTGCGTTTAGCGGGGTATTCGGAAGTGCAATTTCTTACACATATCAGGGAATGCCCACCGGACCCTGGATCGTTGTTGTGGTTTCACTCATTGCATTTATAAGCGCACTAACCGGATCGAAAACCGGTTTGTTAAAGTCGCTCCTTCTCAGGCGATCCAACAACCGTAAAATTCTGAAAGAAAACACGATCAAGATTTTCTACCCGCTGAGTTTGCAAGGAACACCAGAGAAATATTATTCCCTTGAAGAATTATCGGTGGCATCGGATACTCCCGTTAAAATATTATCAAAAGGATTGTCGGTTTTAAAAAATGATCACCTAATTGAAGGAAATTCTTCACTGGGTTTTCGGGTAACAGCGGAAGGTCGTCGCGAATCACGGGCGATTGTACGGAAACACAGATTATGGGAATTGTACATTTCCCGTTTCATGAATCTTCAGCCCGATCATGTTCACGACGACGCTGAAGGAATCGAACATGTGATTACTCCTGAAATTGAAAAAGAACTCGAAGAAGAACTGAACTTCCCGCTCCTCGATCCGCATGAAAAAGAAATTCCTTACGATCAATTATGAATGATTTCTGGATCATAACAACCGCGTCTCTGGTCGCATTAAACACAGCCATACTCGGAAGTTTTCTCATCATGCGCAAAATGGCAATGATCGGCGATGCCATTTCTCACGCAGTTCTGCCCGGAATCGTAATCGCTTATTTCATAAGTAACAGCCGGGCATCATTTCCGATTCTGGTTGGCGCTGCTGTTAGTGGATTAGTTGTTACGGCACTCATTCAGTTCTTTAGCAAAAAAGTAAAACTTCAAAACGACGCGAGCATCGGCATTTCCTATACATTTCTTTTTGCAATCGGTATTATTCTCATTTCTGCATTCGGGACGAATGTGGATCTTGATCAGGAATGTGTGTTGTACGGCGAAATTGCCTACGTGCCCATCGACCTTATTTATTGGGGAAATCAATCCATCGGGCCCAGACAATTCTGGATTCTGTTTTCAACCGCTATCATTATTGTAACGGCTGTAATTATTGGCTTTCGAAAATTAGTATTAACCACATTTGACGAATCCTTTGCCGCTGCACTTGGCATCAATATCGTCTTCTGGCAATATTATCTGATGGCAAGTGTATCGCTCACAACCGTTGTAAGTTTTGAATCGGTCGGTGCCGTTTTGGTGATTGCATTTATTTCGGGTCCACCGGCAACAGCTTTTCTCATTACCCGATCCTTTAAACAAATGATAATGTACGCCATTGGTTTTGGAATCAGTGCTTCTATTCTCGGCTATTACACAGCAGTGTGGCTGAATGGTTCGATCGCAGGTGCAATGGCTGCAGTGATCGGACTTCAATTTGCGCTTGTGTTCAGCATTGTGAAGTTTCGGCAAAGAAGCCGGATTCAGGATATTCCGGTGTCGGGAGCCTGACAATTGTTTAACAGCGGGCTCATATTCTCAATGGTGGTTACGATTACATTTGTGCAGGAAATTCGTACTTGCGCACTCTAAAAGTTACCCTTTTCTTTTTGTGTCTGGCGATGTTTCAGATTTCTGTGAATGCACAGGATTCTGTCGCTTACACACAAACATCAACCGGACAGGTACACTCGGTACCCGTGTCTGAATCTTTCTATGTCGTTGACATTATCACTAATGAAGAAATTTCTTTATTGAATGCGCAAAGTCTAAACGATGTTCTGAAGTACAAGATCAATCTGTTGCCGGTATACACAGGAGTGGATGGATATAGTCTTGACTTTATTGCCAATGGCCGGAAGAATGTTAAAATTCTCCTGAATAGTTTACCCGTTTGGCAATCCTCTATTGACAAAATCGACCTTTCTCGTTGGCCTGTTTATGACATCGAAAAAATTGAGATCATGTACGGAAACAATTCGGTTTTGTACGGAACACATGCCAATCAGGTTGTGGTTAATATCATCACCAAATGGAGAAAGGAGAGTTACAATACACTCGTGGCTGATTTCAATTTTAGTGGTAAAGATGAGTACAATGTGCGGTTTAAAAACTATCTGAATTTTGGCAGACACCGGTTTATGATTTCCGGCGGACGGTACTTCTTTAACGGATATCAGGGAACAGACAGTAATCGGGTGATGCAGTGGAAACCCTATCGTCAATACACATTAGACGCCTCTTATCAATACATGCTAATGCAGGATGTTACGGCTTATGTGAACGCAACGAACATCAACACAAAAGTGATCAACAAGGGATACCCGTTGCCCAATACGCTCCGGGTGTACGACAACGATCAATATACAAATCAAACCTTAGTACAAGCGGGAATACGAGGCAGAATGAGCAAGTATCACTATGTTGATTTTTCTCACAGTTACAGCCGGTACGCACTTTTCAACGATAAACAGATTAAGATCCGAAACAAAGAAGGTCGCACACAACCCGACCCTGATATTCAACCTTACGACCGGTTGAAATACGACGAATATTTCTCTCAGCTAAAATTATCGAGAACAGATCCGGGAAGAAAATTCGATTATGAAGCCGGTATGGAATTTAGTCACCAACGGGATCTCGAACGCAGTGTTTTATATGCGATAAAGACCAGCATCACCACACTCTCCATGTTGGGAGATCTTACGTATAAAGCCAGTGACCAATTGTGGTTAAAGGCCGGTGCGAGATACACGCATAGCAACAAGTTCAGCACACCTTTTATTTATAATGGCCAGCTCAGATACGTGATGAGCCCCGATGCTCAATTCATCGCACAATACTCAAAAGGCTATCGTTCGCCAACTTTTAATGAGTTGTTTTATACGTATGAAAATCCGGCGATTAACATTAAAGGAAATCTTTCGCTGCAATCGGAAACATACCAGCTTTTTAATTCCACTTTAAAAATCGGGTCACAATCGGTTTTCTTTACCACCAGCATGTTCTGGATGAATACGCAAAATGCCATTCAGCTCTTACAGGTTAATGAAACCGATCAGGTTTATCAATTTGTGAATACCAAACAGGCGAAGTTTACCGGTCAGTTGCTAACACTTAATTCAAGGGGAAAAATCGTTGACACGCGCATTAGTCTGGCCAATAACGGAGTGAATCAATATCCCGAAGAAATCGGAAACTACTACTTCTTTCAGGAGTTTGCAGGAAGAGTAATTGTGCGGATTCCGGGGGATCAATTATCGCTTATGTATGCCATGCGACACAGTACTAAAAGGAGCGAAACCCGAAAAAATACGTTGAGCGACGATCTGGAAGATTTTAATCAGGAAGGTTTCTGGTTGATGGATTTTTCTTTGAGAGCAAAGGCATTAAAAGGAAAAATGGAGTTCCGTTTCGGAATTAAAAACATCACAAATGTTACCAACGTTGCAGGAAAATTTCTTCCAATTGACCGGCTGAGTGATCAGGAAATCAACAGTAAAATACCTTTGTCGATCGATTACGGCCGTCGGGGCTGGATGGCAATTGCGCTAAAAATTTGAGAAGACTGATTTACATATTGATGTTGTTGCCGGTTTTATCCGGATGTTTCTCGAATGAAATCGGACTGCCCGAACCGAAAACGTTTAGTGAAGAAATTGAAACAGATCGAAGTGAAGAAGGACAGGTTTATTATAGTTTGCGCGACCGCAAGGAAGTGGCGTCCAACAGCATTTACGACTGGGATCTCGCTTTTAGTTGTAAAGAAGGCGATTTTAAAATTCTGGTAAACTCAACCAAAAAAATGGGGGTTTACAACACACACTCAAAAGAGATCGATCTCAAATTTCCAAACGAATACAAATATTACGACTGGCAGTACGACCATCCTTCCGGTCTCGACAATTCCGGATGTTTCGGTATGTGGGGCGATTTCACATACGACAATCCTCAATCTTTCGGTGACGTATACATCATAAACCGGGGTTTTGATTTGTTCAATCTTCCGTTTCAAATGAAGAAGATGCGCATTGAAGGTTTCGAAAACAATGCATATCAAATAACTTTTGCGAATGTTGATGGCGATGAATATTATCATCTTAATATTCCGAAAAACGACAGCTTTAATTACATATATGTTTCGTTGGAACAAAAAGGCCAATTATTAAAACTGGAACCACCAAAACAGGACTGGGATATTTTATTCACTTTAATAAGCGATACTTCCCGCTTCTCAAATATTTATACCCGGGCTGATTCGATAAGGAATAAAACGGTATTAGTCGACGGTGTTCTCATTAACCCATACAAACATTCTGTTGCAATCGACACCTCCGACCGGTTCAACGATCTGGATTTCTTTGACGCACAGGATCTTTTATACCACGAATCACTGAATACTATCGGAGCCAGATGGTACACCTGGGATAAATCAAACGGTGGTTATGAAATATTGCCACATAACAACTTCGTGGTTCGGTACGACAATCTGTTTTATTACCTGATTCAATTTGAAGAATTCGACAAACCGCACCGGGAAGAATCCTATTTCCGGTTTTCAATTCGAAATCTGTAAGCTTTCAGATGGGTGCATTCATCATACTAATTCGAGATGTTTATCATGATTCCGAATCGTATTGCCTGTTTCCTAAACCTATATTTGCGGCAAATTTTTAACAAATGAGATCCCTACTTATACCTACCATTATAGTTGCAATTACAGCCTGCAATAAACCCGCACAAAAGACAGCGGAAGCAACAGAACAGGAAGTTGCAAAAAAAGAATTACCAGATTTGGCAGGAGCCAATGAAAAGCATTTAAAAAATGTACATCAGCTTACCTTTGGCGGAAACAATGCCGAGGCATATTTCAGTTTTGATAATTCCTCGGTCGTATTTCAAAGCGATTACGCCAAATGGAATGTAGGCTGTGATCAGATCTTTATGATGAATTTAGCTGATGCTGAGGGCGACACGTTCACTCCTAAAATGATCAGCACTGGAAAAGGCCGAACTACCTGCAGTTTCTTTATGCACGATGGCAAACACATTCTGTATGCATCAACCCATTTAGCCGACACAAACTGCCCGCCGGTTCCCGAACATAAACACGGTGATCCTTATTTGTGGCCGGTTTACGCTGGATACGACATCTTTTTGGCAGACCTTAACGGTAACATCATTAAACAACTTACCAATCAACCCGGTTACGATGCAGAAGCAACGGTTTCACCCAAAGGTGATAAAATTGTTTTCACTTCTACCCGCTCCGGTGATCTCGAATTGTACACCATGAATATTGATGGAAGTGATGTTAAACAGATCACGAATCAGTTGGGCTATGATGGCGGGGCATTCTTTTCACCGGATGGAAGTAAATTAGTATTCCGTTCATCGCGTCCGAAAACTCCGGAAGAGATTAAGACATACAAAGACTATCTGGCTAAAGGGTTAGTCGCTCCAACCGACATGGAAATTTATGTATGTAATGTTGATGGCAGTGACCTTCGACAAGTTACCAAACTCGGTAAAGCGAACTGGGCACCGTATTATCATCCATCTGGAAACAAGATCATTTTCAGCAGTAATCATGCATCTGAAAAAGGATATGATTTCAACTTGTATATGATTAATGAAGATGGCTCCGGACTCGAACAAATAACAACAGAAAGCATTTTTAATGCATTCCCGATGTTCTCTTACGATGGTAAAAAACTGATATTTTCTTCAAACCGGAATAATGGTGGCGGTCATGATACCAATATGTTCATCGCTGATTGGGTAGATTAATTTTTTATGCAGCCCACCTTTTTCTGGCTTTTCATGTGAATCACTATTGCCTTAATGGATGTGAATTCCTGAAGGATTAAAAAGTGTAAAATGCTTTTTATATTTTATTAATTTATTGCATTCAAATCAGTTTTCATTATCAATAGAGTTGATTGAATAAATAACCAAAGTTGTTCCGGTGCTAAATACGTAGACTTAAAAACCCTCGGTGTCTTGGGAAATAAGTACTTATAACAACCAGGTGAATTGCGACGTATTGATAGAATTGCGAACTTTCATCCGGGGAGGGGCGGCTATTGCCCGGCCGCTATAAGGTTTCATTCAACTCAATAATTCCTTCGGGAGATATCGCACGTAAGCCTGACATCTCTGCGTACTCATCATCATCACAAAGAACGAATCTGTAACAACCGGAACATTTAAATTCGGCATTCATCTTCTTCTGCGCCTCTGTGTGAAAAAAGCCCAACATTTTCTTTCCATCAAATCAATTTGAAATAAGTATTTAAATACAACCGAATTTTTGCAGGTCAATAAAAAGATTGCGAACTTTCATCCGGGGAGGGGCGGCTATTGCCCCAGCTTTTTCCATCCAATATTAAGCGCTTATTGTTAATTGTTTGTATGCACTAAACCAATTAATCGAGTATCTTTCATCCGGGGAGGGGTGGTTCTTACCCCAGCCTTTTCCATCCAATATTAAGCATTTAATTCGGCGGGTTTATTTGTTCCGAACCAATTAATCTGCGAACTTTCATCCGGGGAGGGGTGGCTATTGCCCGGCAGAAACAGCACTATCAATTCTACTGAAATGCATAAGGTTTCAGAAATCCACATTCCATGTGGTTCAAAAAATACAATTGTCGATTTGTCGCACAAATTCCTGTTTAATATTGGTATTGCTTAACATTAAATGTTTCTCTGCATAACTGCACCAACTTGTGGTTTGTATTAAAATTACAAAATGAATCGTGCAAAGCTGATCCTAAAACAAGAATAGGATCGCGTGGGTGGGACGTCGGAAAGGCGGGATAGCCCCGGCAGGAATTTGTCATTTAGTAGAAAATCGGGAAAGTGCTTGTCACTTCTTTCCCCAGATTTTCAACAAATGATAAAGGGAGCTTGGGCAGCTTTCTTTCCGACTTGATTTTTTGCTTACTTTTTTATCGAGAAAAAGTGAGAAATGAGATTATAAATCGATCCCCAAACAAATTTACAATCTTGGTGCACCCATTCAGAGAGGCATTTAATACTTTTCCAAGATCACTATTCAAAAACCAGTTGGTGTTTTATTCCGACTCATATCGTTCAAAAAAATAAATGTTTAAACCAGTCCGGATTTTTGCGTGTAAGGCTTAAACCAGCGAACTTTCATCCGGGGAAGGGTGGCCATAGCCCCGTATTTTTCCGAATTTAAATTACTGCCATTTAATTTTCTCATGTCCATCGCAGAAATATTTTTGGTTTATAAGTGAATACACCGGGTATCTCGCACAACACCTCTGAACGCAAAATTCACAGGGGAGTAATCAATACCACATGAATTTTAACGGACTAAAAATCTATCCATAATTGATAGATTTTAATTCAGAGACGTAGTTCTATCAATGCGCTTTTGGGATTTGTGGCAATATCTGCTCGGAATGTTCTTTGGCTTTCACCTTCTCAATCACCTCAGCAATTTTTCCCTTTTCATTAATTACAAATGTGGTTCGCAGAATTCCCATGTATTTTCTGCCGTACAACATCTTCTCTCCCCAAACGCCGAATGCTTTTGCAAGTTTAAGATCGGTATCTACCAAAAGATCAAATGGCAAATCGAATTTTTTAATAAAGTTCTGATGCTTTTTTGCCGAATCCGGACTAACACCGTAAACCTTATAACCTTCCGATAAAAACCGATGATAATTATCCCGGAGATTGCACGCTTCCTCTGTACAAGTTGGTGTATTATCCTTCGGATAAAAATAGATTACTGTTTTTTGTCCGATGAGATCTTCTGAAGTAACCGGATTTTCGTTTTGATCAACGGTTGAAAATTTCGGGATTTTGACACCCTTTTTCTTTACTGTCATTTCAATTAGGCTTTAAAAATTAAATGGAAACCTGCATTGTCTTCGCCGTTTCATTGCCCACCTGATCGCGAACCACCAGTTTCAACGTGTAAGTTCCCGGTTTAAAGTCATCCGGAATAACAGCTTTTAATTGATTTCGTTTGTATTCGTATTCAAAAAGAATCCACTTACCATCCAAAGTTCCCCGGTAATATTTTATATCGCTTTTAGCATCGGTAACTCTGGCAACCAAAGTTCTGCCTGCTGCGTGAAGATCCAGTTTTGGTGGTATAGTATCCAATGCCAGATAATAAATTCCGAAATTCTTAACATCACCGGCAACTCTTCCACCGGTAACGGCAGCATCTCTCGAAGAACTATTTCTCGACTGGGCATCATATTCCATTAATACTAATTTGGAGATCAAACTTTTATACTGATCTCTGGGCTCAATGGAAACATTAATCCGATGATGAAGCGGAACCGTAACATCGTGCACCCGAACAAGCGGTGAAGCCAGATCTTCTTTTCCCTCTTGTTCTTTAATCGTTAAATAAAAATCATTATACATCGAATTTGCCGGAATGGTTACCCGCGCATGTTCACTTACTAATGTGTTTACCTGATTACTACGACAGAGTTTCCCTCCGTATTCCCCGACAGACTGAAATCGATCCGGAGCATTTTTATGGCAAATCAAACTGAGTTCAGCTTTGTCTTCATGACCGGCCATATCTCTTGCCTTAATTACAATGCGAACCGAATCACCATCCCGAACCGTTATTTTTCCTTCCTTCTCAAAAATCGGGAGTGTGTTACCCTTGTCTTTAAACAATTTCGCATACGGCACACCGTGATTCATGAAATAATAAAAGTTAATATATTGATTCGTCATCCGCCCATCGTCGAATGCATAATGCTCAATATTCTGGCGATGAATAATTCTTCCATTGGCTGTTACTACCACGTAATTCACTCCGAGTTTGTTTAGCTTATCGGTAAAATAATCTACCATGTATGCACCGATTCCATAGGTTCCCGGGCCAACTTCAATTGCACCCGATTGCAATACCGGAAGCCAGGGAAAGGTCCCCGTTTTACTGCGAACCGATTCATCAATTCTGTAAATCTGAAGGTTTTTAATTTCAGGGGGTAAAACATCGCGTACCGAAATTCCATATAAAAGCGGATTGTACGCATCGCTGTTTTTCCCGTCCCGAACTTCGAAATGCAAATGTGGTCCACCCGAGCCACCTGTGTTCCCGCTAAAAGCAATGCGCTGCCCTTTTTTCACACGCAAACTTCCAGGACTCGGATACCATTCAAATTCGTAACTCTCTCTTTTGTATTGCTGTTTTAAAACCTGATCCTGAATTTCTCCATCAAACTTTTGAAGATGACCGTAAACCGTCATGGTTCCATTTCCGTGCTGGATGTACAAAACCTTTCCGTATCCTCTTTCCATCACCCGAACCCGTGCAACATATCCATCTGCCGCTGCAAAAACCTCGGCTCCTTCCACTCCCCCGGTTCGCACATCAAGTCCTGAATGAAAATGATTAGCCCGCAATTCCCCGAACGTTCCCGACAATAATATTTCCTGGTTGATTGGCGATCGGAAATAATTCTTCTTTCGAAAACCGAAATTCCAGGTTATCTCTTCGGCAACTTCCGGAAAATCCTCAATGCTTGACTCCGGAAGTGTCGTATCCAAAGACTCTACTGTCAGCTCCTCACTCTTTACAATATTGGTATCAGAATCAATCAGGCTGGTTTGAATCTTAAGCGTATCACTTGCCGGTGGTGTTTCTTCACTCACGGCAGGTTCCTGATGGCGAATCAGGACAAGAAGGGTAAAGATCACTGCAGCGATCAGTAGGAGGAAAAGATAATTTCTGTTTTTGGCTTGCATCGGGTCAACAAAGTTCGGAGTAAAAGGTGCGAAGAATTTCCGGAAATATTAACAATACTATTTCTTTAGGTACTCCCCGACCACTTGAATCCAAGGGTAGTAAAATAACACCAAATGTGAGCAAAGTGTTCCCCTTACCCAAAAGTCTTCTTTTGAACCAAGTACAATACTGTATTACCTTTGACCACCTCCGACGAGAAAGCCGGAAGATTTAACAAACCGAAAAAGATTCTTGTGAAAATCGAAAAAATCCTTGACCATTTTGGCATTCTACCGGTTAACGAAAGTATCAGTTCCGGAAGACAATGGGTAACACCTCTCGGATCCGAAACCCGAAATATCGTTTCCCCGGTTAATGGAAAAGAAATCGCTAAAGTGGTTTTCGCCACCCAAACCGAATACGAACACATCGTTAAAGTTGCCGGTCAGGCATTCGACTACTGGAAAAATGTTCCGGCACCCAAACGCGGTGATATAGTTCGGAAATTCGGCACAAAACTCAGAATCCGAAAAAGAGAACTCGGAGCTTTGGTATCATGGGAAACCGGAAAAAGTCTTCAGGAAGGTCTGGGCGAAGTTCAGGAAATGATCGACATCTGTGACTTTGCCGTAGGGCTTTCACGCCAATTGTACGGACTCACAATTCAATCTGAAAGACCCGAACACCGCATGATGGAACAGTGGCAGCCACTCGGTGTAGTCGGAATTATTTCTGCATTTAACTTCCCTGTTGCGGTTTGGAGTTGGAACGCCATGATCGCTGCGGTATGCGGGGATACGGTTATCTGGAAACCATCCGAAAAAGCGCCTTTATCTGCCATCGCCTGTCAGCAGATTATGAAAGAAATTCTGATTGAAAACGACTTACCGGAAGGCATTTTCAATCTGATCATCGGTGATCATAAGATCGGGGAAATGATGATTAAAGACAATCGCATTCCGCTGATTTCCGCAACCGGAAGCGTTCGCATGGGCAAACGTGTCGGACAAATCGTTGGTGCGAGATTAGGCCGCAGTCTTCTCGAACTTGGGGGAAACAACGCTTTAATCATCAGCAATAAATCCAATTTGGAAAACGCACTCAGAGCTGTTGTTTTTGGTGCAGTCGGAACTGCAGGACAGCGTTGCACCTCAACCCGCAGAGTTATTATTCACGAAGACGTTTACGAAATATTCAAGCAAAAGCTTCTTAAGGTTTACGATCAGCTTGTAATAGGAAATCCATTGGAAGATGGAGTGCATTTGGGGCCGCTGATCGATCATCACGCAGTTAAAATGTTCCGCGATGCAATCGGCCAGTTGGAGAATGAAGGCGGTCACGTGATTTATGGCGGCGAAGTTCTGAAAGGGAAAGGTTACGAATCGGGTTGTTACGTTAAGCCGTGCATTGCTGAGGCGATGAATCATTACCGAATTGTTCAGGAAGAAACCTTTGCTCCTATTTTATATTTAATGAAATACCGCACACTTCAGGAAGCGATTGCGATGCAAAACGATGTGCGTCAGGGACTGAGTTCTGCAATCTTTACAGACGATCTTTTGGAAGCTGAATATTTCATGAGTCAGTCGGGTTCCGATTGTGGAATTGCGAATGTTAACATCGGCACAAGTGGTGCGGAAATCGGAGGCGCATTTGGGGGAGAAAAGGAAACCGGAGGCGGTCGCGAATCGGGATCCGATGCATGGAAAAATTATATGCGCCGGCAAACGAATACCATCAACTTTGGTAAAACCCTTCCGCTCGCCCAGGGAATTAAATTCGACATTTAACTTTTGTAAATCATATACTACCATTCACAAAACCAAAAGTTGTGACCAATTTCTAAAATGTAACTTTCGCCCATGAAAGGCAGGAGATGTGGTTTTGGATTGACGATCTGCGCAGTTGTGGTGTTTCAACTTGCAAATGCTCAAACAACAGATTCAACAAAAGGTTGGGATTACGGTATAAATGCCAACTTTAATGTAAGTTTTGTTAAACCGAAATCGGCCGATTCGCTCACAAACAAAGCCGGTTTCGGCGCCGGGCTTATGCTCGAAAGACACTGGAATCATTCTGCTGTTCAATTCTCACCGAACTATGCACGAACCAGTTATTTCAACGACAACACACTCAGCACTTTTGTAATTAATAGTCTGGATTTTTCAATGGATTTTTTGTACACCGCAAATCCCAAATCATCCATTTACTTTATCGGCGGACTCACCCCTTCGTACACTTTTGGCAAATACGAAAATTTGTTGGACGGATCAAAAAATTCCGGATTAACAGGAATTGCACTTAAAAACGAAACCAAATTTGATGTTGCATTAAAAATCGGACTCGCCTTAGAACTTACAAAAGGTTGCCGATTTACGGCTTCTTATTACGAATTTACCGGCAATAAATATTCTAAAGACAAAATTACCGGCCGGTCTGATTATTTCCAGTTCGGTCTTCAGTTGCGTTTTAATGATTTGAGTTCGAATCGTTCGGTGGTTGAAGAAATAGTTAAAAATGATTCTATTATGCTGGCTGCTAACGAACATATTCAAAATATTCGCAACGGAGCAACCATGGTTTTTGTATTACCTAATTTAAAATCACTTAATAAAAGTGTAGGAAAAAATCAGGAAGAAATTAACGAACAACGAGAAGAAATTTACAGTTTTATTCGGCAATCTATAAATTCATTTTATACCATTGGTCCGTTCAAAATAATAAAGGAGAACGAATTAAACTCCTTATTAAAAGTAAATCAGGGCGATTCTGCAAAAAACCTCTACGTTGCTAAAATCGGTGAGTTTTTCTTTGGTTCTAATTCACGCACCAGTTGGGGAATTGCGGTTTTTGATTCAGACATGAATCTGTTGCAGGATCCTTTTCCGTATTTCACACCATACAGAAACATCGATACCATATTTAAATACGAATCATCTGTTGCGAAAATGATTCAGGAACTAAACAGTTCTTTGAGATAGGTTCTTCTTTTTCATTAAAAGGACTATTTTCGGAGGATGAAAAAACTACTTACCATCCTCTTTTCTCTCTTTTTTATTGGTGCATCCGCAACTCCGAAAGGCTTTTATTTCGGCACCCGTTTCGGATTGGGAACGAGCACTATCGACGGTAGTATAATGGCGAATCCTGAGTCACGACTTATGTGGCAGATCGGAATTCCAACGGTTTATCAGTTACACCCGAATGTGGGCATCATGGCTGATTTCATGTTAACCGGCGCAGGCGCAAAAGGTCATGGCAAACTCACTACAAGCGATATTGTGGGCAACAAAACCGATCATAATTTCCACGATAAAATTTCGCTGCTGAATGGCGAAATTCCGTTAGCTCTAAAATTAAATTTTGGAAAAAACGATCTTTCATTAAAAGTGTATGGCGGAATGAGTTTGAATTTTCATTTCACCGGTAATTACACCTTGGAATTCGACGATTCTGATTATAATAAAGACCATGGAACCGATCACATGGAAATGAAAGATCTGGAAGCGATGTCACAATCGCTCATCTTTGGTGCCGGCCTCGATATTAAAGCCGCAGGTAATCGGATGTACTTTTTCGAAATCCGCGGAAGTCAGGGATTGAGCAATTTCGGTGAATTCGGTGGCAAAAACATGAAATTGAATTACTTCGCTTTAAACGCAGGATATTATTTTCATTAGGAGATATAATTCATAAATCAACCCTAATTACATCCACACGCTCTTCGCCTTTGCCCTTAGATTTTAGCTCGTCGATATTCGCCTTTCTTTCTTCGCTCTTCGATATTCGCTCTTCGATATTCGCTCTTCGTTATTCGCTCTTCGTTATTCGCTCTTCGATATTCACCTTTCGATTTTCGCTTTTCGATTTTCGCTTTTCCTCAAAGGTCTTTTGTCAACCCCTGAACGACCTTGTAACCCTGAAAAAATTCTTTGGCAACAATTCTAAGAAACGTGTACATAGGAACAGCGAGAATCATCCCGACGACGCCCATAATCATGCCGGCTACCATTATTACAATAAAGATTTCGAGAGGATGTGCTTTTACACTTTTAGAAAAAATA
Source organism: Bacteroidota bacterium (assembly GCA_016124755.1). Lineage (GTDB taxonomy): Bacteria > Bacteroidota > Bacteroidia > NS11-12g > UBA9320 > WGNA01. The sequence continues at coordinate 60,889 of WGNA01000016.1, forward strand.
ACCGGCTGTAGAATAAAATTATCCGTTAACTGCGCCACACAAAAAACGGAGAGAACTTCCAGAATTAACGGCATCATACTTTCATCGAGTTGTGCATGTGCGTTGGAAAGAATACTAAGTGTTAATCCCATTACACCACCGATGATCGGACCGAGATAAGGAATAATATTAAATATTCCGGCTAATACTCCAATTAATAAAGCATTCGGAACTCCGACAATGGTTAATCCAACACCTACAATGGTGGCAATAATGGAAACCTGCAGAGCAATTCCAATAAAATAACGCGAAAGCAACTGACGGGTTTCTGTAATTATTTTATATACGCTTTTTAAATAGCGGTCAGGTGTAACTGTGTCAATTATATTATTTACTATTTCCTGATCTTTTAAAAGAAAAAACGTAATAAAAAGAACACTCATAAAACCGATCAAAAAACTTCCGAAACCGGATAATATTCCTGCCGCCATTGCTCCAAACTGACTGAAGTCGAGCACGCTGGTAATTTGTTGAATCAGCATGTCGCGATTCACATCTTTCACATTCAGTTTCTGAAGTGTTCGTTCTAGCGAATCAAATTGTTTGTCGAAACCGGAGAGCAAACCCTGAACATCCAGATTCGCTATTATATAGATCTGATCAGAAATAATCGGATATAAAAAGCGGATCAACAACACAATTACAAACAGAAAGGAAAACATCACAATCGCGGCAGAAAGCCAGGTCGGCATATGCTTTTTGCGGAAATGCAATTTATCGAGAAGTTTCATCAACGGTCTTCCCATCAATGCTATTACAACACTGATTGCAAAATAGGCAAAGACCTGACGGGCCATGTAAAAAATCCAGAGTAATAAAAAAACGCCAAAAGCTCCTAAGAGAAACCTGAGGATCTGTTTTGTTCGGGTAGACATCATGCGGGATTCATATCTTCACAAAGTTCAATGAGAACTCCGTTGGTAGTCTTTGGATGCAGGAAAGCAATTTTTTTTCCGTCGGCCCCGGGTTTGGGCTGAGCGTGGATAAGTTGAAATCCGAGTCCCTGCAACCGGTTCAATTCAAATTCAATATCGGTAACATCCAACGCGACATGGTGAATTCCGGGACCGCGCTTTTCGAGATATTGTGCAATGGCTCCTTTACCCTCCACCGATTCGAGCAGCTCCACCTTCGATTCTCCCAACTTAAAAAAAGACGTAATCACTGATTCGCTTTCAACGCCCTCTTCTTTATAAGGCTGAACTCCTAAAAGATCCGCAAACAGTTTGTTCGATTCTGCAAGAGAAGTAACAGCGATTCCTAGATGTTCGATTTTATTGATCACAGTGGTAAATGGTCGCCAAATATAATAATGCTGTGAGGCTTTTTATGTCTGATCTGATTAAGGCCCGATTATTCATTTGTAAATCTGTTGGCAACTATTGTCACCAAAGACAACCAATATTCTCAAGGTTTTTTCATTCTGAATGTTCTTAAAAAAATAGGTTTGAAAGGAACTACCGAAACACCTCATAACCATTTTCAGAAATCGAATTGTGATAATCGTCATTGGCATTGGTGATTATTTTTAGAAATCCGGTTTCGTGCGACTCAGGTCATGAACATTTATCTAAAAGCCCTGTTATATTTGCACGATAGAATTGATCTAAATAAAAATAGGATGCTTCAGACCCCGATTTATCTGGATAACAATGCTACCACACCTATGGACCCAAGGGTGTTGGAAGAAATGCTTCCATATTTCAACAGAAGTTTTGGAAACGCTGCCAGCCGAAATCATTCATTTGGCTGGACTGCCGAAGAAGCGGTTGATATTGCCCGCGAGCGTGTAGCTAAATTGATTAATGCATCCCCGAAAGAAATTATCTTTACTTCCGGCGCAACCGAGTCAGATAACCTTGCTATTAAAGGTGTTTTTGAAATGTATGCGGCAAAAGGTAACCACGTAATCACCGTTACCACCGAGCATAAAGCGGTTCTCGATTCGTGCAAGCACATTGAGAAAAACGGAGGTCGTGTCACGTATTTAAGTCCGGACAGCCAGGGAATGATAACCCTCGATCAGATCCGGGAAGCAATTACTCCAGAGACCATTCTTATTACCATTATGTATGGGAATAATGAAATCGGTGTGTTGCAGGATATTCCGGCAATTGGAAAACTCGCCAGAGAAAACAACATACTTTTTCATACGGATGCAACGCAGGCAGTTGGCAAAATTCCGGTTGATGTTGAGGCTGATCACATCGACCTGATGTCTTTTAGTGCGCATAAAATGTATGGGCCTAAAGGAGTCGGTGCTTTATATGTGCGACGCAGAAATCCGAGAGTAAAGGTTACAGCGCAAATGGACGGCGGAGGACATGAGCGCGGAATGCGCAGCGGAACTTTGAATGTACCGGGCATTGTCGGATTTGGAAAATCTTGTGAAATTGCCATGAACGAAATGGCCGAAGAGTCCAAAAAACTTTCAGCCATGCGCGACCGTTTGGAGCGGGAACTTCTTACAATGGAGGAAGCGTATGTGAATGGAAATCCCGAACACAGACTTCCGCACGTAACCAATATCTCCTTCAAATTTGTGGAAGGCGAAGGTTTGATGATGGGTGTTAAAGACATCGCAGTTTCATCCGGATCCGCTTGTACTTCTGCTTCTTTGGAGCCGAGTTATGTATTAAAGAGCCTTGGACTTGATGACGATCTGGCTCATTCTTCTCTTCGGTTCGGATTGGGAAGATTCACAACCGACGAGGAAATTGATTTTGCAATCGATCACGTAAAAACTGCCGTGAATAAACTGAGAGAAATGAGTCCGTTATGGGAAATGTTCAAAGACGGCATCGATCTCAAATCAGTTGAATGGCAGGAACATTAATTAATAATTGAACAGTAAATTTTAAACATAAAGGAAGATGGCATATTCAGATAAGGTAATTGATCACTACTCCAATCCCAGAAATGTCGGAGTGTTGGATAAAGAAGCAAAAAACGTTGGCACCGGTCTCGTTGGAGCTCCGGAGTGCGGCGACGTAATGAGATTACAGATTCAGGTGAATGAAGAAACCGGTTTAATCGAGGACGCAAAATTCAAAACGTTTGGATGCGGTTCTGCCATCGCTTCTTCCTCATTAGCCACAGAATGGTTGAAAGGAAAAACAGTTGACGAAGCCATGCAAATCGATAACATGGATATCGTTGAAGAACTGGCACTTCCACCAGTAAAAATTCACTGTTCGGTATTGGCCGAAGACGCAATTAAAACCGCGATCAACGATTACAGACGCAAACAGGGATTGGCCGAATTGCATAAATAAAAAGTACAGTAATGATTAGCATAACACCGGCAGCACTTAGCAAAATTGATCAACTCAAAGCGGCAGAAGGTCTCGGTCCCGAGCACTTCATCCGTGTATCAGTAGTTGGTGGAGGTTGCAGCGGTCTGAGTTATAATCTCGATTTCGATGATGAAGTTAAGACCGGCGATCAGGAATTTGTTTCTGAAGGAGCTAAAATCGTATGTGATATGAAGAGCTTTTTGTATTTGTGCGGAACAGAGCTCGATTTCTCCGACGGATTAAACGGGCGAGGTTTCAACTTCATTAATCCTAATGCAACCCGAACCTGTGGTTGCGGAGAAAGTTTCGCAGTTTAAAAGTAGCGCATTCCCTAATTTCATATTCAGCCAACGGATCAGATTCTCTATTGATTCGGATTAAACTTCTTCCTTAATTTTCTGAAGCGTTTCGAAAGGCAGATTTATTTTTATGCTTTGTCCGAGTGTGTCGAAAGCCACCAGAAAAATATTTTCATTATTCTTTCTTACCAGATCCACCGTTTGACCTTTTAACGGACCTTCAACCACCAACACCTTCTCCCCTTCTTCAAAATCTTCAGGTGTATGCATAGTCTCCGCAAAATATCCGGAAGATTCAATGCTTTTTATGATTTCAATTTCACGATCCTTTACGGTCGCGGCCTTTCCTTCAAAGGTTAAATAACAAACAACTCCGGGAGACTGGAGTACCCGATCGTAGTTCAGTAAATCCGGTTTTACAAATACATAACCGCTGAACATTGGGATTTCAACCCACTTCTTACGATCACTCCATTGTCTGAGCTGACGGGCAATCGGCACATAATTTTCGATTCCCGATTTCTCTAAATCCCGTGCAACCTTCTTCTCTTGTCGGGAAGAAACATACACCACTTTCCAGGTCAGAAGATCCGAATTCGACATCGCACAAACTTAACTTTTTATCTGCATGCCTTTCCCCGGAAGCAGCGGAAGATTTCTCAATTCTGCCATTAAAGTAGAAAAATGCCAAAAACCACCCCACTTTCTACCCCGCTGTTTTTCAGTGCATTAAAAGCCGTGTGGACATGTTTTCTAAAATTTTGTGGGAGAGAGTGGAGCAAAGTGGGAGAATCTTAAATAATTTTACGCATCTTTTTCTGAGGGATAATGACTGGCTATATCGGCGAATACGAATGCAAACTGGACGACAAGGGACGCGTGATTGTCCCTGCCGGACTAAAGCGTCAAATTCCGGCCGAGATGTTAAACCGCATGGTTGTCAACCGCGGATTCGACAAATGCCTTACCCTTTATACCCGAAAAGACTGGGACGCAGAAACCAGCAAACTCAATAAGTTGAACGATTTCAAAAGAGAAGACCGGAAGTTCAAAAGACTGTTCAATGCCGGTGCTACTGAGATCACAATTGATTCGGCTTCGAGAATTAACCTGCCGAAAAAGCTCTGCACCTATGCTGAAATAGAAACCGAAGTGGTCTTCTACGCTTACGAGAACAAGATTGAAATCTGGTCTAAGAAAGTGTTTGAAGAGCACATGGATATCGATCCGGATGATTTTGCAGACCTCGCCGAAAAAGTAATGGGTAACGAAGATGACACCGATGAATGAATACCACGTTCCGGTGATGCTCCATGAGTGTCTCGAAGCGCTGGCGATAAAGCCTGATGGAATTTATGTCGATGTTACCTACGGTGGTGGCGGTCACAGCAAAGAAATTCTGAAACGCCTGTCGGACTCCGGAAGACTGTACGCATTCGATCAGGATCCGGACGCGCTCACCTCTGTTCCGGATCAGAAAAACCTGATTTTTATCAATCATAATTTTCAGTATTTCAAAAATTTTCTGAAATACTATGATGTTCAGAAGGTTGATGGCATCCTGGCGGATCTCGGGATTTCTTCCCACCAGATCGATGAAGCAGAACGCGGATTCTCATTCCGATTCGATGCCGATCTCGACATGCGCATGAGTCAGTCGGGAGATCTGAGCGCATACAGCGTTGTGAACGACTACCCGGAAGAAAACCTCTACAAGATTTTTAAGGAATACGGCGAACTGCGTTATGCCCGAAAACTGGCTGCGCGCATCGCCAACACCCGAATCAGCAAACCCATCACCTCCACCACCGAACTCGCATCATTGGTTGATGAATTTGTTCCTGCCAAACAGCGAAACCGTGAATTAGCACAGGTATTTCAGGCCATTAGAATAGAGGTAAATCAGGAGATGGCGGTTTTGGAGAACATGCTGAAACAAGCCACCGAAATGCTGGCTCCCGGAGGAAGATTAGTGGTGATGTCGTATCACAGCCTCGAAGACCGTATGGTCAAAAACTTCATGGTGTATGGTAATGCCGAAGGAACAACCACAGAAGACGCATTCGGAAACACCTCCGCTCCCTTAAAAATTCTGACCCGGAAGCCAGTGATGGCCGATGATGAAGAAGTAGAAAGAAATCCACGCTCCCGAAGCGCCAAACTCCGCATTGCAGAAAAATTATGAGCGAAAAGGAAGATATCATTCAGGAAGAAAACAGCTCAACCGAATCAGATTCGGGATCATCGAACGGCTCCGACAACCGGTTCAACAACATCGTTGGTCTGCTCGCCTTCATGGCTTTTCTCACCATACCCTATATATACAATTCCCACCTAACCGATCGCAAATACCGAAAGTCTGAAAAGATCAAATCGGAACTCAATGAACTGCGATCTGAGTTCATCACGCTCAAGTCGGAAATCGTAGGTGAGAACAAGCAGTCTGATATCGCCCGAAAACTCGAAGGCACCGGCATAGAAGCCCTCACCGAATCTCCCATCGACCTAAACGGAAAGCCGAAGAATTGAATATCAAGAAAGACATATTATGGCGTGTGATTCTGAGTATCGTTGTTCTCGCGGTATTCGGAGTCGGTCTCGTTATTTCCATTGTCAGGATTCAATTTGTACAAGGAGATAAATGGCGACAGATGAGCGACAGCCTTTATCTCAAACTTCGTAAAGTACCTGCTATTCGGGGAAGTATTTATTCTGAAGACGGAAACCTCTTAGCTACCTCTGTTCCGATTTACAAAATCAGTCTTGACTTCGAAGTCATTCAACAATACCATAAAGACAGTTTTCAGCGATACCGACCTCAACTCGCACAACTTCTTTCCAATAATTTAAAAAATGCCAGTGCCGGTCGCTACGACACCTTACTTATCGACGGATACAAACACCATCGACGCTATCTCACCATTAGCCATAATGCGAGTTTCATCCAGGCTCAAAAACTCCTGAACTGGCCGATTTTCCGTGCCGGTCGTTACAAAGGCGGAGTAATTCTGGAGGAGCGCACCATCCGAAGAAAACCATACGGTGACCTGATGGCCCGAACCATCGGATACATCAACGAAAACAACCGGGGAGCCGGGATCGAAGCCAGTTTCACAAACGATCTTTCAGGCGTTGACGGGCAAATGATCGTTCGGAGAATTTCAGGAGGTTACCGCCCCGAAGAGAACGAAATTCAAATCAGACCGGAAAACGGAAAAGACATCTTCACTACCATCGATGTTCATCTCCAGGATATTGTTAGCGAAGCACTCACCGAAGGTCTTGAAACGCACCGCGCCGAATTCGGAACCGCGATTCTGTTAGAAGTTAAATCCGGAAAGATAAAAGCCATCGCCAATCTCAACGAAACGGCAGAAGGTTATCGAGAACGTTTTAATCACGCGTTGGGAACCGGCTACGAACCCGGAAGTACCATAAAGCTGGTTTCTGCAATGGCGACTCTCGACAAGGGGAAGGTGCATATTGACGACTCTGTTTTCATTGATGGCGGTGAGTACAAATTCACCAGTAAAGACATTTTCAAAGACAGCGAAAGAGGTCAGCCCGACTACCTGACCTATCGTGAAGTTTTCGAGAAATCATCGAACGTGGGAATTATAAAAACCACGTATTCATCGTATCGTGATGCACCCCGGGAGTTCATTGAGTATTTCGATAAACTCCACCTTACCGAACCAATCGGAACCGGAATTCGCGGCGAGGTAAAGCCCACCATTATTCGTCCGGATCAATCTGCGTGGGCCGGCACCACTCTGCCATCACTTTCCATTGGCTACTCCGTAAAAACTTCACCGATGCACATGGCAATGTTGTACAACGCCGTCGCCAATAACGGAGTGATGATGAAACCCTATCTGATTTCATCTGTAGGTTACCTTGGAAAAGCCGAGCAAACATTTGAACCAGTTGTTTTAAACGAAAAGATCTGTAAATCCGAAACTCTTGAATTATTAAAGGATCTGCTCGAAGGCGTTGTTGAAGAAGGCACCGCAAAAAATCTTCGGGACCTTCCGTTCAAGGTTGCCGGAAAAACCGGAACCTCCAAAATTTCCGGTGGTGCTTCCGGATATCAGGAAGGTCAGTACTACTCCAGCTTTGTTGGATATTTCCCGTCCGACGCGCCTCAATACACATTGATGGTTTTGGTTGGAAAACCTTCGAGTGGCCAATATTACGGAGCTTCAGTAGCTGTACCTGTCTTTAAAAATGTGGCGCGTAAGGTTCAGGCGAATTCACTCCACATCTTCCCACCGAAGTCTGATTCAACATTTTTACCGGCTCTGATTTCCGGTCGGTGGAAGGATGTGCGTAAGACTCTTAAACACCTCTCATTAGAATACGAACGACCCGATGCGGAAATCAATAATCTGGTTTCCGGATCTCCCGAACACGATCAGGTTATTCTGAATGCCCGTTCGCTTCCGCAAAATTCAATGCCCGATTTCGAAGGGTTCGCGCTTCGTCACGCGCTCACCGAATTAGAAAATAAAGGATATAAAGTTCGGTTCACCGGTTTCGGAAAAATCGTTGAGCAATCTCCTCTTCCGGGTAGTCCGCTCACCAAAGGTCAGGTCATTTATCTACGTCTCAGTCCCCGATGAAAACCCTGAAATCCATATTAGAAAATGCGTTCCCCTACACCGTTCAGGGGGATGAAAATATCGGAATCACCGGCATTACCATTGATTCGCGTCAGGTAAAACCCGGCTTTCTCTTCATTGCGATTCGCGGAACTGTAACCGACGGACATCAGTATATAAAAACTGCGGTTGATCTTGGAGCAGTTGCCGTTTGTTGTGAAGATGCTTCCGGAATTACTGAAGGCACATCTACGGTTATCACCAACGACAGTGCGATTGCTGCCGGACACATAGCCTCTGCATTTCACGATCATCCGAGCCGTAAATTAACCATGGTTGGCGTCACCGGCACGAACGGAAAAACCACGGTTGCCACTTTACTCCACTCGCTTTTCACCAATCTCGGAAATAAATGCGGTTTGCTGAGTACGGTCGAAAACATCATTGGCGACACCCGAATTGCCGCCACACACACAACACCGGATGCCATTAATCTGAATGCGCTTTTAGACAAAATGGTTGAAGAGGGATGCAACTACTGCTTTATGGAAGTGAGTTCGCATGCCATTCACCAACACCGCATTACCGGACTCAGTTTCCAGCTCGGGATTTTCACAAACATTACCCACGATCACCTCGATTATCACAAGACTTTCGAGAATTATATCAAAGCCAAAAAGGCATTTTTCGATCACCTCGACCGCGACGCATTTGCATTGGTAAACAAAGACGACCGCAACGGAATGGTGATGATCCAGAACTGCAAAGCCTCCTGTTTTACCTACGCACTTCACTCGCAAGCCGACTTTCAGGCACGCATTATCGAGCACGATCTGCGGGGCATGCTGTTGAAAATCGGCGGACAGGAAGCGTGGTTCCAGTTGGTTGGAAAATTCAACGCCTACAACCTGTTAGCTGTGTACGGAAGTGCCTTTTTGCTCGGGGTTCCGGAGGATGAAATCATTACCGAATTATCGAAACTCAAACCGGTTTCAGGTCGGTTCGAATATCTGCGAAACGACAACGGCGTGATTGCCTTGATCGATTACGCGCATACACCGGATGCATTGCTCAATGTGCTCGAAACGATTAACGCCATCCGCAGCAAAAATGAAACGCTGTTCACAGTTGTGGGTTGCGGAGGAAACCGAGATCACGAAAAACGACCGGTGATGGCGAATGTGGCTTGTGTGGGAAGTGACCGTGTAATACTCACCAGCGACAATCCCAGAAACGAAAATCCGGAAGCGATTCTGGCGGATATGATGACCGGTGTTAAAGCGCAGGACTTCAAGAAAGTGCTGAAAATAACCGATCGCGAAGAAGCTATAAAAACTGCCATATCGATGGCTAATCCCAACGACATCATCCTGATTGCCGGTAAAGGCCACGAAACCTATCAGGAAATAAAGGGCGTGAGACACCCCTTCGACGACCGAAAAGTTTTCTCCGAACTCTCAAAAAAAATGAACTGAGTTATGCTGTACTACCTGTTCCGTTACCTCGAAGAAAAATTCAACCTGCCCGGCGCCGGCGTGTTTGAGTTCATCTCTTTCCGCGCGGGTATGGCGATCATCCTTTCGCTCGTAATCAGCCTGCTTTTCGGTAAAACTCTGATTGAAAAACTCCGAAATCTTCAGGTGGCGGAAACCATCCGAAATCTTGGTTTAACAGGAGAAGAAGGAAAAAAAGGAACGCCAACAATGGGAGGACTCATCATCATAGCGGCCATCCTGATTCCCACTCTATTATTTGCTCGACTCCGGAATATTTATGTGATCCTGATGATCGTAACCACGGTTTGGCTGGGACTCATCGGTTTTCTCGACGACTACATTAAAGTCTTTAAAAAAGATAAAGCCGGACTTGCCGGAAAGTTCAAGGTTATTGGTCAGCTCGGTTTAGGATTAATCGTCGGATTTACGCTTTACATGAACGACGAAGTGCTCGTTCGAAAATTCGTTCGCGAATCGGTTGCCACTCAACACGAAAAGGAAATTGCCACGAAAAGCTATCCGGCATCAGATGGTGAAATGATTTACGAAGTCGATAACAAGTCGACAATCACCACCATTCCGTTTGTTAAAAATCACGAATTCGACTACGCAGATATTCTGTTCTTTTTAGACAAAGACAAAGCGCATAAATGGTCGTGGATCATCTATGTTCTGATCGTCACCTTCATCATTATCGCGGTGAGCAATGCGGCCAATCTCACCGACGGAATCGATGGACTTGCTGCGGGAACGAGTGCCATTATCGGCGCAACTCTGGCTCTGCTGGCCTTCGTTTCCGGTAATGCCATTTTCGCCGACTACCTGAAAATTATGTTCATCCCGTTTCAGGGAGAGCTGGTGGTTTTCGGCGCCGCTTTGGTGGGAGCTTGTGTTGGTTTTCTCTGGTATAATTCGTATCCGGCTCAGGTATTCATGGGCGATACGGGAAGTCTGGCTCTGGGCGGAATTATCGCCGTCTTCGCCATTATGCTTCGCAAAGAACTGCTGATTCCGATTCTGTGCGGAATTTTCTTGGCCGAAAACCTGAGTGTGGTGCTGCAGGTTGGTTACTTCAAATACACTAAAAGAAAATACGGAGAAGGCCGGCGGATTTTTAAAATGTCTCCGCTTCACCATCACTATCAAAAGCTTGGTTATTCGGAACCAAAGATCGTTGTACGCTTTCTCATCGTGAGCATCATGCTCGCTATTCTCACCTTAATCACCATAAAGCTGCGCTAAAAAATGGCGAGGAGAACGGTCATATTAGGTGCAGGAGAAAGCGGTTCGGGTGCTGCGATTCTGGCTAAAAAGCTGGGAGACGAAGTTTTTGTATCGGATGCCGGAAACATCAAAGAAAAATACAAAGAGGAACTCGGTAACGCTTCGATTGAATTTGAAAGCGGAAGACACTCGTATGATAAGATTCTGAATGCCGATGAGGTCATCATCAGTCCCGGAATCCCGCCAACCGCCGAGGTAGTTAAACGCGCTTCCGATAAAGGTATTCCGATGATATCAGAAATCGAATTCGCAGCCAGACACACCAAAGCCACTTTAATCGGAATTACCGGGACGAACGGAAAAACCACCACCACGCTTTTAACCCATCACATTCTTACCAAAGCCGGACTGGATGCAGGACTTGCCGGTAATGTCGGAAAAAGCATGGCGCGTCAGGTGGCGGAAAACGATCGTGAATATTACGTAATTGAACTGAGCAGTTTTCAGCTCGACGGAATGTTCAATACCCGACTGCATTATGCGGTTCTGCTAAACATCACACCGGATCATCTTGATCGCTATCCTTCGTACGAAGATTACATCGCATCCAAATTCCGGATCACACAAAATCAGACGGCAGAAGACAGCTTCATCTACTGTCCCGATTCAGAACCCGTAGCGGATTATCTGAGTCAACACCCGGTTGCATCACGCCTCCTCCCCTTTTCACTCGAACGACAATGTTCTCCCGGCGGATGGGCCGACGACAAAGCCTTTTACATAACACTCGATAAACCTGAAACAAAATTTAGTATGGATTTAAATCAACTCACAATCGGTGGTCGCCACAACACCTACAATTCTATGGCTGCTTCGATCATCGCCAATTCGCTTATGATCCGGAATGAAGTGATCCGCGAAAGCCTGATGGATTTCAAAAACATTGAACACCGTCTGGAGTACGTCGCAACCGTGAAAGGTGTCGATTACATAAACGACTCAAAAGCGACGAATGTGAATTCGACCTGGTACGCTTTGGAAAGCATGAAAAAATCGGTGATCTGGATTGCCGGTGGTGTCGATAAAGGAAACGAATACGAAGCTTTGGTTCCGTTGGTGAAAGACAAAGTTCGCATTCTGGTTTGCCTCGGAAAGAACAATATCCGTTTGCATCAGGCATTTGCGAAACACGTCGATATGGTAATTAACACACAGTCTGCAGACGAAGCAGTTCGTATTGCGAATGAATTTGCCAATCGCGATGAAGTAGTTCTCCTCTCTCCGGCTTGTGCGAGTTTCGATCTTTTCGACAACTACGAAGACCGCGGACGACAATTTAAAGTTGCGGTAAGAAGCCTCTGATAATTTTCGCGAAAATCTCGTATGAAAATGCTCCATTGGTTTCGGGAAAACATTAAAGGCGACAAGATCATCTGGATCGTGATTGCCCTGTTATCTCTTTGGGGCATTCTGGCGGTTTACAGTTCCACCGGAACGCTGGCTTATGCCAAGCAAGGCGGGAATACGGAATATTATCTTTTTAAACACGTCGGGTTATTGGGAATGGGATTATTTCTAATGTGGCTCGCGCATCAGGTCGATTTTCATTATTATTCAAGACCCGCGCAATACCTGGTTTATCCGGCGATGCTTTTATTGGTTTACACGCTGTTTTTCGGAACACAGATTAATAGTGCGGTTCGCTGGGTGACTGTTCCCGGAATTGGTATTTCCTTTCAATCGAGCGATTTCGCCAAAGTAGCGTTGGTGATGTACATCGCGCGGTTTTTATCTAAAAGGCAGGAATCTATTCACGATTTCCGCAAAACATTTTTACCGGTTTTAGTGGTAATTGTTGTGGTTTGTTTGCTCATCGGCATTGCAGATTTATCCACCGCCTGCGTGTTATTTGCTACGAGCATGTTGCTTTTATTTATTGGCAGAATTCCTTTAAAATATATTTTATCCCTTTTTGCGATTGGAACCGTGGTGATTTCCATCGCAGCCGTAATTATTTACAATACCGATTTCAAAGCCGGTCGTGTGGCAACCTGGCGTTCACGAATCGAGAATTATGTGCAATTTGTTTCAGGAGAAGATGATGTTGAAACCTTTCAGAATCAACAGGCAAAAATTGCTATTGCGCACGGTGGATTAATGGGTTTGGGTCCGGGTAAAAGCGAACAGAGAAATTTTTTGCCTTTGGCGTATGCAGATTTCATTTTCGCCATAATAATTGAAGAATACGGACTAATCGGTGCCTCGAGTGTTATAATTCTTTATTTGATTTTACTCTGGCGAACCGTCAGAATAATTGTGCAATCTCCCAAAGCATTCGGCGCTTTGCTGGCTGTGGGACTCATGTTTACATTGGTAATTCAGGCATTTATGAATATGGGTGTAGCCGTTCATATACTTCCCAATACAGGCCTGCCACTTCCATTTATCAGTCTGGGCGGTACCAGTTTATTGTTTACCAGTTTCGCGATGGGCGTTATTCTCAGCGTGAGTCGTTCTAATGAAAATAAAACAGCTGTTGCATGAATTCGAAAAATACCAAATTGTCTTTCCTCATTTCCGGTGGTGGAACCGGCGGGCATGTGTTTCCGGCCATTGCAATCGGACAGGCATTAAAACAAGAATTTCCCGAATCTAAAATCGAATTTGTCGGGGCTAAAGGCCGCATGGAAATGAAAAAAGTTCCGGAAGCCGGTTTCCGGATTCACGGATTATGGATATCCGGAATTCATCGAAAGCTAACACCTAAAAACCTGAGTTTTCCTTTTAAGGTTATCGACAGTTTAATTAAATCCAGAAAAATAATTAAAAAAAATAAACCCGCAGTTGCCATAGGTGTGGGCGGTTATGCAAGCGGTCCTTTATTATTTATGGCTGCCAAAATGAAAATTCCCACCTTAATTTTAGAACCAAATGGTTTCCCGGGAATTACCAATCGCTGGCTCGGATCATCAGTAAATACCATTTGTGTCGCATTGCCGGGAATGGATCGCTTTTTTGATAAAGAAAAAATTGTTTTAACTGGTAATCCGATACGGCAAGATATTCTCACACCTATCTCTAAAGAAGATGCACGACATTATTTCGGATTAGATTCTCACAAACCCACACTCCTTATAATTGGTGGAAGTCTTGGCGCGCGATCCATTAACAGTGCAGTTAAGCGCGGATTAGAAAAATTAAAAAATGCCGGAATTCAAATCATTTGGCAAACCGGATCTTTATATAAAGAAGAACACGAAGTTCCGGGAGTTCAACAGACCTTTATCCGTAAAATGCGGGAAGCTTATGGTGCGGCAGATTTGGTAATTTCCCGTGCAGGAGCCAGTTCCCTTTCCGAAATCTGTGCGTTGGGCAAAGCCGCAATTCTGGTTCCTTCACCCAATGTCGCGGAAGATCACCAAACCAAAAATGCAGTTGCGCTGATAGAACAAAATGCCGCTGTTTTGGTGAAAGATTCACACGCAAAAATGGAACTTATCGACACAGCCATTGAATTAATAAAAGATGCACAAAAACTCAGTGAAATGCAGTCGAACGCATTAAAACTCGCTTTGCCGAATGCGCCTGAATTAATTGTGGCCGAAATACGGAAACTCATGAAATGAACAAGGCTCCGTATCAACATATCTTTTTTCTGGGAATCGGAGGAATCGGGATGTCGGCTCTTGCGCGTTATTTCAACCATGCAGGCTATTCTGTTTCCGGCTATGATAAAACAGCAACTCCATTAACCGATCAGTTAAAGAAGGAAGGTATTTCTATTTTATTTAATGATGATGTTGAACAACTAAAGGAGTATTTACCCGAAAATCAGGAAGGTTTATTAGTAGTTTATACTCCCGCAATTCCAACCACAAGTCACATTTTTAATTATTTCAAAGACGAAGAAATCGAAATGATAAAACGGGCAAAAGCGTTGGGTGAAGTCACCCGCGAAACCCGTAATTTGTCTATTGCCGGAACACACGGAAAAACCACAACCAGTTGTTTACTCGCACATATAATGGCATCCTCTGCGATTCCATCGGTTTCTTTGTTGGGTGGAATTTCTTCTAATCTCGGCTCCAACTATTTTAATACAGCTGGCGAAAATCAAAATCCATATAGTGTTACTGAAGCCGATGAATTCGATCGTTCCTTTTTGCAGTTATCACCATACGCCGCCACAATTACCAGCATTGATGCAGACCATCTCGACATTTACGGTTCGGTTACGGAAATCCGCCAGTCATTTTTAGAATTTGCCCGTAGAGTCTCAACAGAAGGTATTTTATTTATTCAACATGATGCTGCGGGACATTTTCGAAAAGCGGGAATTAAACATCAGCGTTATGGAATTCAGGCAGGCGATGTTTACGCGGATAATCTGAGAATTAAAAATTATTTATATCAGTTTGATCTGCATTTTAAAGACAAAGTAATAACGGATCTCGAATTGGGTATTCCGGGTCGGCACAATGTTGAAAATGCGGTTGCAGCCTGTGCTTTGGCGACCTATGTGGGAGTGGATGAACATACTCTGCGAGTTGCATTAAAAACATTTACCGGTGTTAAACGTAGATTTGAATATATCTGTCGCGAACCCATTGTTTACATCGATGATTACGCACATCATCCGTCTGAATTAAATGCGATTATCGGTTCGGTTAAAGCCCTTTATCCTCATAAAAAAATCACCGGTGTTTTTCAACCGCATTTGTATTCGCGTACCAAAGATTTTGCATCCGGATTTTCTGAAAGTCTCTCCGCACTCGATCGGGTTTTTTTATTGGATATTTATCCGGCCCGTGAACTTCCGATTCCCGGAGTTACTTCATCGATGTTGATGAAAAATATCACATCTCCATGTGAATTGGTTTTAATGAAAAATGCGGTTTCCGAAGTATTAAAATCAGAACCGGAAGTACTGTTAACACTGGGAGCAGGAGATATCGATACATTAGTTCCAAAATTTAAAAAAGCCATTGAATCATGAAGAAATACATTATTCGATGGTTAATATTATTAGCGGGATTGATTCTTATTCTCGCTGCCTGGTTTGCCGGAAGACACAAATTAAAAAACGGAACCGTTCAGGGTTCCAAAGTGATATTTAATGTTGAAATAACGGAGCAGTTTGTTTCCGAAGAATCTATTTTAAATTTTCTCCGGAATCATCACTTGGATTTTAACGGAAAACCGGTTCGCGACCTTCCGTTGGGAAAGGCAGAAGAAGTTTTAGAAAAACAGCCTTTCATTAAAAGTGTGGATTGTTATGTTGATCTCACCAACCATTTTGTGGTTGATATTAAACAACGTAAACCCATCATCCGGATTTATCCGAAATACGGAGATCCTTACTACATCGACGAAGACGGAGATCGCTTTCCGTTATCAACATTGTTTAGTGCTGATGTGGTGGTAGCCTCGGGAAACATTCTCCCAGCCATGAACAGTAAACTGTACAAACTCGCAGTGGCTGTGCATCAGTCTGACTTCTGGGAGGGCTTCATCGAACACATATTTGTAAGTGACAACAACGACATTGTTTTCACCACACAGATCGCAGGACATCAGGTTGTTTTGGGCGATGTGACCCGAATTGAAGAGAAGCTTTCGAAGCTTGAAGCTTTTTATGAAAAGGAGCTTGAAGAACGTGGATGGGAACAATTCAAAGTAATAAATCTCGAGTACAGGGATCAGGTAATTTGTAGAAAATAACACATGAAGAAAGACAAGATTGTAGTCGGTTTAGACATAGGAACAACGAAGATCTGTGCGATTGCGGGGAAGTATAATGAGTTTGGAAAAGTTCAGATTATCGGTCGCGGTGAAGTTCCTTCAAACGGTGGTGTAACACGCGGCGTTGTTTCCAATATTGATAAAACGGTTGCGGCAATCGGAGAAGCGGTAAAGATTGCATCCGACATGGCGAATTTGGATATTCACAATGTGTATGTGGGAATTGCCGGCGCGCACATCCGCAGTCTGCAACACCGCGGAATGATCATCCGTAACGACTCCGATTCTGAAATTACGCAGGGCGATCTAGATAAACTCGAACAGGACATGTATAAACTTTCGGTGAATGCCGGAGATAAAATTATTCATGTTCTCGCTCAGGATTATACCGTTGACGACGAACCGGGAATTACCGATCCGATCGGTATGGCCGGCGTTAAACTCGAAGGAAATTTTCACATAATTACCGGTCAGGCTTCTGCTGCGAAAAACATTCACAAGTGCGTTGAAAAAGCCAATTTAAAAGCAGAGGAAATTATTCTGGAACCTCTCGCATCGAGCCGCTCGGTTTTGAGCGACGACGAAATGGAAGCCGGCGTTGTTCTGGTTGATATCGGAGGCGGAACAACCGATGTAGCCATTTTCCATGAGAATATTATCCGGCACACAGCCATTATTCCATACGGCGGAAACGTAATTACCGAAGACATAAAAGAAGGTTGTAATGTGATGAAGAATCAGGCGGAACTGTTAAAGGTTCGGTTCGGTTCGGCATTAGACGACCAGTCGATGGACAACGAAATTGTTTCAATTCCCGGATTGCGCGGACGGGATCCGAAAGAGATTTCCGTGCGCAACCTTTCGCTTATCATTAATGCACGTGTTGCTGAAATTCTCGAACTGGTTTATTACGAAATAAAAGCCAGCGGACTCGAAAAGAAATTGGTCGGCGGAATGGTTATTACCGGTGGGGGTGCACAATTAAAAAACATCACGCAGTTAGCCGAATATGTTACCGGTCTCGATACCAGAATCGGTTATCCGAACGAACATCTTTCGAAAGGAATGGTGGAAGAAATGAAGAGTCCGGTTTACGCAACCAGCGTGGGACTTGTGCTGATGGGTCTTGCGGAGGAAAATGAAAGCGGCAATTTTTTTAAGCCGGAAGATCAGACTGATATGGAAGAAGGTACTGATCAAAACGAAAACACACCTGAAAAGAAAATATCAGAAGAGAAGAAAGAACATTTTTTCAGAAGATTTAAAGATTGGTTGAAGGACGAAAGTGATATTAAAGATTTTTAAAGCAAGCGTACATGAATTTTAAAGTCGATTTACCTAAAGAAAGATCATCCATCATCAAGGTAGTTGGTGTTGGAGGAGGCGGTGGAAACGCCGTAAATTACATGTACGAGCAGGGCATTACCGGAGTAGATTTCTTTATCTGCAATACGGATAATCAGGCTCTGGAACTAAGTCCGATTCCGAATAAAATTCAGATTGGAAACGAATTAACCGAAGGTCGCGGGGCCGGATCCAATCCGGATGTCGGTAAAAAAGCGGCAGAGGAAAGTCTCGAAGAAATTATCGATTCGCTCGGTGTTAACACTCAAATGGTTTTTGTAACTGCCGGAATGGGCGGAGGAACCGGAACCGGAGCAGCGCCGGTTATTGCGCGTGCTGCCCGCGACATGGGAATTCTCACCGTAGGAATTGTTACCACACCCTTCATGTTTGAAGGTTCGAAGCGGGGAAGAGCGGCCGAAGAAGGTATTGAAGCCATGCGCGAAACGGTCGATTCCCTACTCATTATTTCGAACGACCGAATTAAAGACATGTACGGAAATCTGCCTATATCTCAGGCATTTTCATACGCCGATAATGTATTAACTACAGCCGCTAAAGGCATTGCGGAAATTATCACTATTGCCGGCAGCATCAATGTGGATTTCGAAGATGTAAAAACCGCAATGAAAGGCAGCGGTGTTGCCATAATGGGTAACGGACTTGCCGAAGGAGACGGCCGGGCATTGCGTGCGGCTGAAATGGCTTTGAACTCACCATTGCTTAACGACAATAAGATTCACGGTGCGAGTGATTTGCTCATTAATATTTCGTACGGAGCCGATGAAGCCCGAATGGATGAGTATTCGGAAATCAATGAATTCTTTCAGGAGCAAGCCGGAATGGAAGCCAATCTTAAATGCGGATTGTGCTACGATCATTCGTTGGGAAATAAGATTTCCGTAACGATTATCGCCACCGGATTTGCTAAAAAAGAGAATCAGTTTCGGGCGGTAAAAACAGATGACCACATCATTGAGTCGGTTAATATTGTGGACAACGTTGATAAAGATGAGAAAGCCGATTTGGTGAATACTAAACAAGCAAGTATTTTTGATTTCATTAATGTGCCCGAGGAGAAGGAGATTCTGGAGGCTAACCAGCGTGTAGAAGAGATGAAACAGCGTATGGTTCACCTCAGGCAGTTGAGACAAAACGCTAACACCGAGGAAGGTATGGAAGAATTTGAAAACATACCGGCCTACAAAAGAAGAGGTGTTAAGCTCGATTCAACTGCACATTCTTCAGAGTCCGGTGTTTCCCGAGTGTCACTAATTGATGAGCCCGAAAAAAAACCTGAGTTAAAATCGAATAATTCATTTCTACACGATAACGTAGATTAAAGAACTTTTCTACACATGCGACTTGATCAGGGGATTGACTTTGCGTTGGTCCCCTTTTCTTTTGTACCCGTTTTAGGTTTGATGTGAATTTGGTAATTTGTGGGTCTTAAACTAACCCATTCACGAATCAACCATGAAAACTTCACAGAATTTCAGAAACCATAATCGAAAATCAATTCGTCTTAAAGGTTATGACTATTCGCAGGCAGGATTGTACTTTGTAACCCTTTGTTGTCAGGATCGTGAATGTTTATTTGGCACCGTAACAGATAGTGTGATTCATTTAAACGATGCTGGTATGGTTGCCAAATCATGCTGGTTGGAAATCCCTGAACATTTCCCCAACGTTGTTTTACATGAATTTGTAATCATGCCGAATCATATTCATGGCATAATTGAAATAACAGAAAAAATCCCCGTTGAAGGGACGGAATATTTTCCGCCCGATAAAAACCAGATTGTCACCAAAAACCGTAATATCAATAAACCGGCGAATGTTAATTCGCACCTGCCGCGTTCACCATCGGGAACGGTTGGATCAATTGTACGGGGATTTAAAATCGGGGTGACAAAATGGATGCGGAATAATACCAACATTCATAATGTTTGGCAACGCAACTACCACGACTGGATAATCAGAAATACAAAATCATATCAGAATATTACCCGATACATTATGAATAATCCGGCCAAATGGTCTGTTGATTCAATGAATAAAAAATAAATTGGATTTTCTATTTAGTCCTCGCTCAACTGAAGACAAACCCAAATCAGTGCACCGGCGACCACGAATCCATTAACCGTCCGTTTGTGAACCGCTCGTAACCCAGACTTTCGTCGGTAGCACCTGAAATAAAGTGGATATTCAAATGTGTAATCACCGAATCAACATCCCCTGTTTTCAGATTTCGGCTAATCGTAATTTGTTGTAGTTTGTGGGGATCGGGCAATTTCGAGCGAACATCAATAATCATGGAATCATGCTCCGAATGCTCTGCCAGCATTATTTGCCGGAGGAGTTTCCATTCCGGGAAAAACGAGCTTCTATTGGGCGAATTTTTCTGATCCTGATAAACTAAAAAGTAAATCTGGTAATCGTCGTAAACTCGTTTTAAAAGTGTAATTAAATGTAATGAGTCCCGGTAGTTTTCGCAGGTCAGGATTTGTTCATCGGATTTGGGTATTGAACTTCCGATTGCATTTCCGTTCGAATCAATTTGTTTAACCGCATAATGCTGAAACAGGAATTTGTAGGTCGAATCATCAACATTCCAGTTCCCGGTGATTTGCTTATCAATTCGAATTTCGTTGACTCGGTTATACGCGCCGATGTGATTTTGCTGAAGGAAATCTTCGAATGTTTTTGGGCCTTCATCCTGAGTTTGTGAGCAACCGGAGAGTGCTGCCAGTATAATAATGTGATGTAATTTATTCTTCATCAGATTTCATTCACAACCTCAAATTAAAACTTAGTTTCTGAACTTTGCCCGAACTTCACAAATCCACAATGATCTCTTCCACACTTCTACGCACAGATTCTTCCCACCCGGAATTCATAACTCTCGTTCGGGAACTGGATGCCTATCTCAAAATAGTTGACGGAGATCTGCACGGCTTTTACGACCAATACAACCACATCGAAAATATCCCGTTTGTAGTTGTTGCTTATCGCGACGGTAAGACTGCGGCATGCGGCGCGTTTAAAGCTTTTGATGATAAATCGGTGGAGATTAAGCGCATGTTTACAAGTCCGGAATTCCGAAGGTCGGGTCTTGCCTCATCAGTTTTAAACCAACTGGAAATCTGGGCTAAAGAACTCGGTTACGAAAAATGTGTTCTCGAAACCGGTTTGATGCAAAAAGAAGCAGTTCAGCTTTATCGAAAATCGGGTTATGTTCAAATTCCGAATTACGGGCAATATGCCGGCATGGAAAACAGCCTTTGTTTTAGTAAAAATATTGGATGAATTGAAACTTTTTGAAAAACGAAAAAAGGAAAATCGATTTTTTTTGGCATTCCCCATTTATGCTGACAATGCCGTTATCAATAAGATGTTATACGGAATTTTCAAAAGCATTCGTCAGTAATTCTCGTATTCCCCAATTTATGCTGACAATGCCGAACCTTGTTACCTATTGTTAATCTTCATTTATCAAGGCATTCGTCAGTAATTCCCCAATTCTTAATTCTCGTATTCCCCATTTATACTGACAATGCCGACCTGAATCATATTAAGTAAGTATCATCTTCCCAGCATTCGTCAGTAATTCTTAATTCTCTTAATTCCTTTCATTTCATCATTCCCTATTGGGTTCTTTCGCATCGCTCAAGATGACGCTATTTTTGGTTGTGTGGCCGGGATTCTTCGTTGCTCTCAGAATTTTAATGGTTTTCTATTGCATAAGATCCTGAAATAAGTTCAATTTATACTGACAATGCCGATTTCAATTATATTATTTAATCTTCACGCCTATGGCATTCGTCAGCAATTCTCGTATTCTCCAATTCCCCAATTCTTAATTCTTAATTCTTTTCATTTTTCAATTCTCCGCTCCTGACGCCACCGTGATTCTTTTGTGATACATCCGACCTAATTTGCCATGAGTTTGCGCTTATGAACAAAGTTCTGGTTATTGAAGACGACCCGCACATCATTGATCTGGTTGAAATACATTTAAAGGATCTCAATTGCGAAGTAGCCCGTGAAACCAATGGGATCTCTGGTTTTGAAACAGCGCGTTCCGGCAACTTCGATCTTATCATCCTCGATCTTATGTTGCCCGATCTCGACGGAATTCAAATCTGTCAAAAACTGCGCGCTTTGGAAATTTATACCCCGATTTTAATGCTCACCGCAAAATCCGAAGAATTCGACAAAGTACTCGGACTCGAATCCGGCGCCGATGATTATCTCACGAAACCATTTGGCATACGGGAATTCATCGCCCGTGTGAAAGTAATTTTACGCAGGGAAAAACGTCAAACAGTACAGGGAATCAATACAATAATTCAATTCGGGAATCTCATTATCGACACCGAAAAGCGAAAAGTGATGCTCAACAACGAACGCATTTCTCTCACGCCAAAAGAATTTGAATTACTCGTTTTATTAGCCGACAATCCCGGTAGAAGTTACGATCGCGACGAACTGCTTTCCGCCATTTGGGGCTATGAATTTTCTGGCTATGAACACACCGTTAATTCGCATATAAACCGACTTCGTGCTAAGATAGAACCCGATGTTTCTAACCCGACATATATTCTCACAACCTGGGGTGTCGGTTATCGGTTTAACGATGAACTCTGATTTATGAAACAATTGCTTCACTACCGGAATAGTCTTTTTTTGCGACTATCACTTGCACTTCTCATCCTACTTATTTTATTGGGATTGGCATATATTTTAATCACCGGTTATTCGGCACGGGAATATTATCAGGAAACCACTCAAAGATTAAACGCACACGTCGCGGAACACATGGTTGAAGAGGTTTCACCCTTTGTAAATGGTGAGGTAAACGAAGAGGCTTTAGGAAGCATCATGCATTCGATGATGGCAGTAAACCCGTCGATTGAAGTTTATCTGCTGGATCCAACCGGTCATATTTTATCTTTTGTTGTTTTGGATAAAAAAGTCCGGCTCAAAAATGTAGATATAAAACCAGTAATAAATTTCATTAAATCCAAAGGTGAAAAATATATAACCGGTGACGACCCGAGGAACCCCGGACAAAAAGCGATTTT
Source organism: Bacteroidota bacterium (assembly GCA_016124755.1). Lineage (GTDB taxonomy): Bacteria > Bacteroidota > Bacteroidia > NS11-12g > UBA9320 > WGNA01. The sequence goes on from WGNA01000016.1 coordinate 84,017, forward strand.
TTCGGCAACAGAAGTGAATGAAAACGGAAAACTTCTCGGATACATTTATATCGTGTTAGCCAGCGAGCAGTATGAGAATATTTCCGGAGCCTTGTTCAGCAGCTATTTTTTTAAGGTTAGCACTTTGTCTTTTGTAATTACAATTGTGGTTGCATTTTCACTCGGTCTGATTCTGCTGGCACTTTTAACCCGCAATCTCCGCAAAATTCAAAATAGTGTAAAACGCTTTGAAACCGGTGATTTTAATGCAAAAATTCCGATTGAAAACATGGGCGAACTTTCAGATCTGGCAAACACCGTAAACCACATGGCCGATACTATTTTAAGCAATATTGAAGATCTCAGGGAAGTCGACAGGTTGCGTCGCGATCTCATTGCCAATGTTTCTCACGACTTGAGAAGCCCGTTATCCATAATTCACGGCTACATTGAAACGCTGATTTTAAAACAGGAAACAATAAAACCGGAGGAAAGTGAACAGTATCTGAAAATTATTCTTCAAAGCAGTGATCGATTAAAAGGTCTGGTTTCCGATTTATTTGAATTATCGCGACTCGAAGCCAGACAGGTCAAATTACAGAAAACACCTTTTTATGTGAATGAGTTATTAGCCGACACAATCCGTCAGTACGAACTTATGGCCAAAGAAAGGCATATAAAACTGGAAACCAATCTGCCCCAAAACTTACCGATGGTTTTGGCCGATTTAGATTTAATCGGCAGAGTGATTCAGAATCTTCTCGACAATGCGTTGAAATTCACTCCGGAAAATGGTTCCATAGAAGTAATGGCCAATGTTGTTGACAAACTGGTTCATATTGAAATTTCCAATTCTGGCGAGGGAATAAACAGCGAAGAGCTTCCCCACATTTTTGATCGTTATTACAAAATTGATCACAATCGAAATACGCTGAAAGGTTCCGGACTCGGACTCGCAATTGTTCGAAAAATAATTGAATTGCACGAGACCGATATTAAAGTTTCCAGTGAACCGGGAGCGTACACCCGATTTAATTTCACATTGCCGATGACAGCGTGAAAAGAATCCGTTATATCAATTTTAAATATTTGTATCCCGTTCCAATATTCATTCGGGTATTGAGAATTATCTCATAAGTTGTTATCCCAAATTTTCCAGAACAAATCCTTTAACCTTTTGTGATTAATTCGTGATATCATATTAACAGCTTTGATGCGATCAAATAATAAAAATCGCAACAATGAAAAATGTTATTTTACTAACTTCAATTGCCATTAGTACATTACTGTTTTCGTCTTGTAAAGATGATGAGGACAAAGACAATATGACGATGGATACGGTAACCGTGAACGATCCGGAGAAAGCCACAGAAGTTTCCGTGGATCGCTTCAGCTCAAAAGCAGGAATGTTGATGGTACGCGATGATATGAACGGACTACCGGGTGCTAATGTCGCCATTGATTTTGACGCCGGTGAACCCTTTATTACCAAAGGTCTGGGCCCCAATGGCGAGAAAGTTCAATATTATAATTTTGATATTCAACCCACTGCTCCCGCACCTATTTATGTATTGTTTAAATCCGGTTCCACGATGCCCGTCGACGGACAATTAAATATAATTAATGTGATTCCGGGGGACAACGGATATAACGATTTCTGGCAGGTGGTAAAAGTTACGGTTCCTTCTGACTACACGGCGAATGAAGTATCCAGTTACGATGAAATAATGAATAAGGGATATGCCATGGAAACCACAACTAAAATTGTGAATTGCCCCGTGGTACCCAAAGGCTCATCAGCAACTATGCGACTTAATGGTGAAGCAACTTCACTCACAAAAGGTTGGTATAAAAAGCAGCTCGTTTATTATTTTAATTTTTTGGAAAAAGATTTGGAAGCTCAATCTGGGAAAGTTCCGGTTTCCCCGATCTATGTAACCTTTAATGAAAACCCACCAACCGGCGGACCGTCATCCGGATTTGTTACTGAAATGGGCACATCGCAAACCCACAATGTTGTGGCAACTCTGCCAAGTGATGCGAATTACTCGCCCCTGTGGTCGGTAAACCCATACGATAATAAAGACTTCAATATGGTGAAAGATCTTATGACCGCAAAAGCCGCCAACATTATCGCCATGGGTGTTGCAAATGTTAACTGCCCTATTGTTAAAATAGAACAATAAATATATAAAAACGCGGGAAAATAGGATACCCGATTTTCATTGCAAAGGATCAGGGAAGTGCTTCACCTGGTCCTTTTTTTTTTAAAGCGAAAAGCGAAAAAAGGAAAATCGAAATAAGTTAGTCCCCCCAATCTTTCATTTCTTTTCATTCTTTTCATTCTTTTCATTTCTTTTCATTCTTTTCATTTTTTAATTCTCTCGGGGTTCTTTCGCTTCTCGAGATAACCTCCGTAGTATATTTCTCGTATTCCCCAATTTATGCTGACAATGCCGTACCTTGTTACCTATTGTTAATCTTCATTTATCAAGGCATTCGTCAGTAATTCCCCAATTCTTAATTCTCTTAATTCCTTTCATTTCTTAATTCTCTAAGTGTTCTTTCGCTTCGCTCAAGATGACGCTATTTTTGGTTGTGCAGCCGGGATTCTTCGTTGCACTCAGAATTATTATTAACTTTTATAGCACAAGATCCTGAAAGGAGTTCAATTTATCCTGACAGAGCCATACCCATTAATTCTTTGTTATACGGGATTTTCAAAGGCATTCGTCAGTAATTCTCGCATTCACCAATTCCCCAATTTATGCTGACAATGCCGTACCTTGTTACCTATTGTTAATCTTCAATTATCAAGGCATTCGTCAGTAATTCCCCAATTTATACTGACAATGCCATTCAATCAATAAGATGTTATACGGAATTTTCAAAGTCATTCGTCAGTAATTCGCATTAAGCGAATTCATCGCCATGCCGATTCCCCGAAAAACGGTTTCTTCAATTCCGAGTCGGATTTTTTCATAGAGATTCTGAAGAATTTCCTCCTCATCCGGAAGCCATTTGCTCAAAACAAAATCTACCTGCTCACCGGTTTTAAAATCGGAACCGATGCCAACCCGAATCCGCGGATATTGCTGACTGTTCAAAACCGATTCGATATTTCGCAAGCCGTTGTGCCCGCCATGACTACCTTTTGGTTTCATCCGGATTTTCCCGAACGGCAGATTGAGATCATCCGTAATTACGATGAGGTGGTTCAGCGGAATATCCAGTTTTCGCATCCAGAAGCCGATTGCATTACCGCTGAGATTCATAAAGGTGTCTGGTTTTAAAAAATACAGATTGCGTCCTCTGAATTTGGAATTTCCCAATTCGCCAAAACGATCATTTTCAAATTTAAAATCGTATTTCGAAGCGATGTAATCCAAACAATCAAACCCGACATTGTGTCGAGTATGTGCGTATTTATCTCCGATATTTCCCAATCCTGCAATCAGGTATTTCATAAAACTAAATTTCTCCCGGTTTAGAATTTAATTTTTCCGTTGCTTTCCAAGACGGATATAAAGAAGCAATTTGCCCTAAAACAAAAATTATAACCGTAACCGCCACAACATCTCCCCACCGTAAATCTATCGGAAAATACTCTACAAAACTTCCTTCAATCGGCACAATTCCCACTCTTTGTTGCAGCATTACGAAAGCGATTCCGATTAATCCGCCGATTATTATTCCAAGAGCGGTTATTAAAAGTCCTTCCATCAGAAATATCCTTCGAATGGTGAATTTATCGGCACCCATTCCGGCAATTATGTATATGTCGGATGATTTTTCGAGCACCAGCATTGTGAGTGCTCCGATCACATTAAAAGCAGCAATCATAAGCACCAGCGTGAGTATGGCAAAGGTTGCCCATTTCTCAGTTTTAAAAACCCGGTATGCCGATTCATTCATTTCGTCGCGATTCCGTATCAGGAATTTGTCTTTCGTCATCTTCCGGATTTCCTCCTGTACGCTTTTTACTTTATATCCGGGTTTTACAGCTAATTCCACGGCACCGACTTCCTTTCCGGTCTGAAGTAATTCCTGAGCGGTTTTTAGTGATACCACAATTACATCACGGTCTTCCTCTTCGGTCAGCATAATTATTCCGGTAGGAACCACATATTCCATCATTAACGATGCATCCGGATTTAACGAATTATACGTCGTTCCTTTAACCGGCATATAGAGCGTTGCCGCATACTGGGGATAATTCGTTGAAATATTGAGATTATTGGAAATCACACCACCGAAAATCGCTCCCGGTTTACCGTCGGGTAATTCGAGAATTAAACTTCCGTCTACGAGAATCGTATCCATTCGATTCAGGTCAAAAAAATGTTCGTCGACACCTTTCACCCGGGCTATTTCCTGCGCCTCTCCGTAACGCACCACGACATTGTCTTCAAGAGTCGCGGATATAGTTTTAATACCGTCAATTTTTTTTAATTCGGTAATGAGACTATCGGGATAAAAAGTTTTCCCGACTGATGCCGTAATTTTCAATTCCGGATCAAACGAATCGTTCAATTCCCGAACAAGTCCTTCGAGTCCGTTGAGAAACGAAAGAATAATTATCATCACCGCTGTACCGATGGCGAAAACGGAAACGGCTATTCCGGAAATTATATTAATGGCATTCGTATTCTTTTTTGAAAAGAGATATCTCCTGGCTATGAAGAAAGGAAACGACGCCATGTATCAGGAATTCTGATCCGGTTTTTTGATTTTGTTGAGTAATTCCTCAATATGTTGTGCCCGGTCGATACGTTCGTCGAGCTCGATGGCAATTTCCGGAATTTTCCGCACCTGTCCGCGAAGTTTTCCGGCAAGGTAATGTCGTATCTGTGGGAGATTTGATTTCAGGATTTCCAGTTCCCGTTCTTTGTCGTCGGTATTGAAGATGCTCACATAAACTTTAGCCAAACCGAGATCGGGCGTTACACGAACTTCCATAATCGTCACCATCACTCCTTCGAGTAACTGGGCTGCAGCCGCATCGATTATCTCTCCGAGATCGCGCTGAATTTGTTTCGAAAGTTTGTCGGTTCTCTTTGCCAATGCCTGATAATATGGGCAAATCTATGCGCTTTATTTCAATTATGATGAGAATGTGAATTCACACTCATTCCCTGAAAAACAGAAATAGCTCATGCGGATTTCCCCAAACCAAATTTCACTTTGCGCTCCGGAACACAATCTTAGTTTTAATCATTACAACTGTGCTTCGACTCAACATTTCTGCGCATTTCCAATCTTTTTATACCCCGTTAAATTTCTTAAATTTGACTCGCTTTTGCGGAAAAGACATGCAACGGACAGGAGGGAATATAAGTCTTAACCCCGGAGACAAGCCAACACATTTTCATGCGACTAAAAAAAATTAACACCGCTTTCGGATGCATCAGACCTCAAATATCAGGGCTGATAACTCTGGTGTTGATGACATTCGGAAGTCAATCTGTATTTGCCGACCACATCATCGGCTCGGATTTCACCTACAAGTGCTCCTCAACGAACGACAGTGTTTACGAGGTAACATACAACTTCTACCGCGACTGTAACGGTTGTTATGTTTTGGGACAATCGCCCAAATGCGGTACTTCAGAAAACTGTAATTCAAGTTCCACCGCACCGACTTCCCTGTCGGTTGTGTGCTCTGCTACCGGTGCTCAGGTTGCCACTTTGACCATGAAAAGAACTTCCATTATTGATATTACTAAAACCTGTAAAGCAGTTAAAAGCAGATGTGCTCAGCCGTGTAACGGATCTTTCCCGTACGGAATTGAAAAGCATGTTTTTGAAGGCACACTCGATCTCAGAGCGGCCATGAAAAAAGGATGCTGCAAATTTGAGATCACCGCAACTTTGTATGTGCGAAGCGCGCTTATCACAACCGGTCAGCAACAACAATCATTTTTCACTTCCTGTGAAATCAATGCTTGTAACGCCAAATGCAATACCTCTCCGACATTAACCAATGATCCGGTTGCGATTCTTTGTTGTAACCAACCTTATGTGTTCAACAACGGTGCAGTTGACTTTGTAGATTACGATTCCATTTCGTATTCATTTGCTCCGGCATATCGTGGATTAAATCAACAATGTTCGTATGGCGGAACATCCACACCTACCAACCCGATTTCCGCATATTGGCCGTCCGGATTGAAATTTCCTTTTAACAATCCGAGTGCAAATCCACCGATCGGAATTTATCTCGACCCGCAAACCGGAGATATAATTTTCACCCCGACCAAATGTTCGGAAATAGCGGTCGTCGTTATTGAAATGGTCGAGTGGCGAAAAGATACCACGGGAAAATATGTGAGGATCGGTGCAACCCGTCGTGACATGCAGTTCATTGTAATGACGTGTCCGGATAATAATCCACCATCCATTACCAATTCTAAATTTAATTATTCGACCTGTGAGGGACAAACGCTTTGTTTTAATGTAACAACCGACGACAAGGTTAAGGTTCCTCCTCCACCGGCCTCCTCTCCCCCGCCGGATACTGTGCAACTTCGATGGAACCGGGGTATTCCGGGTGCAACTTTTAAGATCGTCGACACCACTGCACGATTAAAAACCGGAGAATTCTGCTGGACTCCTCCGGTTGGATCTGCGAGCAGTCTTCCATACACTTTTACGGCAACTGTAAACGATGATGCCTGTCCGCTTGCCGCAAGTGCAACACGTGCATTTTCGATTACCGTAAAACCGATTGCCGAAACCGAAAGGGATTACGACACACTCGAATGCGGAAAATATACTGTTACCAGTACTCCCACTGCCAATTTCAAAAATCCGCCGAAATACACGTGGCAGATTAAAGACACGACGGGAAAAATTATTTTCGACAGAAAGGTCGCTTACTTCAAGAGTACCGGGTCATTCATCAGTTCAAAGCAGTCAGATACTATTCAGTTCAGAACCGGTGGCAAATACGTGATTCAACACACCATCAACAATCAGCCGAATTGCCCGAATGATTATTACGATACGCTGGTGGTTCCGCCGCTGTTAGAAATAGATCTAGCCCTCGGCCCGGATACGTTTGTGTGCGCCGGAACCAGTCTCACTTTTGATCCGGTAATCATCAACGGTATCACTCCGATCAATTATTTATGGGACGATGGATCCATTGCAAAACAAAGAAGCATATCGCTACCATCAACCGTAACGGATTCTTCCTTTTATGTTCAGATAAAAGACAAAAGTGGTTGTACCGCCTGGGACAGCGTAACCGTTTTCCTGCGGCCGAATCCAGTTGTAAAGGTCGGGCCAGACAGGCGTATTTGTGCGGGTGATACCGTTCACCTGATTCCGTACGATGAATTTGCATTCTGGGATGATCCGCGGGATACGTCTAATGTAGGAATTCAACAGGGTGATACACTTTATTATAATTGGTCGCTGAACAGCACTTCTGTTAGTACCGATACTATTTACACCGCCAATCTCGAAGGTGAATATGTAGTTCGAGTTACCGACAGTTTAGGATGTTTCGGAACGGATACAATGTACCTGAATGTAAACGACACCGTGATTGCCAATGCCGGAAAAGATCTGGTAAGATGCTGGAACGATCTGTTTGTTCAGAAAGCAGGTGGTCTCGACACAATTAACAAGAAATACCAAAAAGGAAAATACGAATGGTACGACATAACCGGCACTCCTGCGAAGTTTCTTTCCAACGCAGATTCCATTAGTTATAAAATTCAAACTACAACCAAGTTCCGGCTCAATCTAATTATTTCCGAGGATACAACAACATGCTCAAATGCAGATACGGCAGTAGTTACCGTAAATCCTCTACCCACAGTTAAAATGCCTTCCAACATGGAAGTGTGTTGCGATGCCGGTGTAATAAATCTCCGGTTATTGGAAGATGCAAATGCAAAAGGAGGTGTTTGGTCGTGCAAGAAAAATCCGGGATACGTTACCAGCGGATACATTTTCGAAACATCCAAAGCTTGCGCTACCGTTTCATCAACCCATTACTTAACTTATACTTTTACCAATCCATCAACCGGTTGCGTTAAAAACGATTCCTTTCAGATTAAAGTAAATCCGTTGCCACAGGTTGAGTTGAGAAACGGCTATTTCTGTCAGGATAAAAAAGTAGTAAATGTTAAATCAGACAACATTATTAAACTTCCCGGAAACCCGAGTCTGGGTATTCAGCAATGGAATTGTATCGATTGTAAGACGTATAATGCATCAAAAATTATTGTCGATAAAAACGGTGGCGGCCCCGGTGTTCCGCAGGATTTTGAACTGCACATCGATGAGCAAACGATACCTTTAGGTTCTAAGATCGCCGACACAATTGTTGTTGAATTTGTGTACCGAAGCCAGTTTGGTTGTTACAACCGAGACACTGCAACAATTGCCATCACCAAGGTTCCGAAAATCACTTTCTCCGGCTTCCCCGAATTGTGTTGGGATCACGGTGAAGCGTATCTGAAAGAACTGAGTAAAGTTTCTCCCGACGACGGATACTGGTATGCTTACGACACGTTACCCGGCACGTATCACAAAGCAAGCGATCTCAACAAGGCGCTGAATAAAGGTGCACTTCAGGAAGATACATTAAATACCTTGGGAACAGCGGAGCCGGGCTACCCGACTTCATACACATATTACATGCGGTATTATCACGACCGGTCCGGTTGTCCGACCTGGAGAGATACCACACTCACCATTAATCCGCTTCCGAAACCACAAATTATTGAGACTCCTCTTCAGGTGGTAAATTCTAATGAGCCGTACCTTTTCTGCGAAACACAGAGTGCCATAGCTTTAACCGGAAACCCTGCCGGAGGAACCTGGTCTTCGCCGTATTCAGGAGTAATGTCGGCAAATTCATTTAATCCGCAGAACGCACCAACCGGAACACCTTTCTACATAGAATACGACTTTGTTTCTATAAAAGGTTGCCGCGGGCAGGATTCGGTTCAGGTGAATATTGAAGCGCGTCCTCAACTCGATATTCTGAATGCCGACACCGCAATTTGCCGGGAAGCTGGAGGTATGACACTACCAATAACTGCCGAATTCAGCAACACTTCTTCGATTACCTGGGTTCCTTTAAATCCGGGGTCAAGTGTCGACAATCCGCAAAGTGCCAAGGTGAATTATACATTTAATACCAGCCCGGATTCCACAGAAACGAGAAGTCTTTATGTTCAGACAAATCCTGGAAATGCATGTCCGTTTACCGATGATTTGTACACGGTAACCGTTCACCCAAAACCGAGAGCGACGTTGGTTGTTGACGATCCGGATGGTTGTAATCCGCATACTGCCAGCATAACCACTACGATTTTAAATCAGGTGGATCCAACCACGAGCACTTACGAATGGACATACACCGACGGCGGATCTGATAATGTTCAGAACCCGAGTCATCAGTATACGACCGACGGAAAAAATACGGCAACCTTAAAACTCACTTCCGTTTTCGGTTGTGATTCAACGCTTACTACCGATGTGGATGTGTATCCGATTCCGGTAGCCGCTTTCACCCCGGACCCGAACAATTCGACAACGGCTGCACTTCCGAGATTCCGGTTCACAAATAATTCGACAGTGAACAATGTACTCGGTGCTGTTATCGAGGAGAATAATTGGGACTTTGGGGATTTAACCCGAAGCGATGATACGTCGACTCAAGTTAGTCCGGTCTTTTTCTATCCATCCGATACCGGAACCTATCTGGTGACTTTAAAAATCAGAACCAACCAGGGATGTGAAGATGAAGTTTCGTATCCGGTAATTATCGGTCCCGATTTGCTGGTTTATATCCCGAATGCCTTTTCTCCGGATGGCGGCGGTCCCGGAGAGAACAACGGTTTCCGGGCGGTAGTAAACGATGCGGTAAAAGACTATCATCTGATCGTTTTTAACCGATGGGGAGAACATCTTTTTGAAACCACCAACAAAGAAGAGCGTTGGGATGGCACGTATAAAAAGGTGGCTTGTCAGCAAGATGTATATGCTTTCTATCTCGAAGTAACCAGTTGGAATGGTGAGACCTACACGTATTCGGGAACGATAACCCTGATCCGGTAGTTTCATTTCGAATGCATCTTCGCATTTGCACGATCATTCTTCTTTTTGCTCCATTTTATAAAGTGTTTGGGCAAGACGAAGATGTAAAATGCAAATGCCGGTATTACCGGGAATTTGCGAAACCGGGTTTTGTGTTTTCAACGAACCGAACATTTCCTTCTGTTTATGACGATTCAGGCAGTGGAGCAGAATACATTATTTATGGAGTTGAAGGTGGAAACAACTTCTGTCTGGTTAATCGAAGAAGAATTAACATCAGTTTTGAAACAGTTATCGGAGAAGGTATTAATTATTACCCTCACAAAAATCTTAGTCACCGAAAAACATTGAACGCATATTGGGCAGATTGTTCAATGATCGGAAGGTATAACATAGGACAATTTTATCTGGGATTCGGATGGGTAACCGGTTTTGTCTGGGTGAGAAAAGATTACTTCTATTCTGCACACATGGGTTTAAGCGGGAGAACAGCTTTTTTATAAATTGCAACCTTTCCGTTAGGTGTAATAAAAAAAAGATGTTTGGACTATTTAAAAAAAAGAAAAATGAGATTCCAGATCAATTAATTCTTAGTGTAATCGATCTGGCGGATTCAGAAAAGTATGATGAAGCACTCAAAGTTTGCGATAAAATCATTTCAATTGATTCGAATTACGATAGGGTCTATTTTGAAAGAGCCATGGTCTATCTTAATCAAGATAAACTTCAATTAGCTGCTTCCGACTTTACCAAGCTAATCGAAATTAATCCGAATTATCCAGGTGGAAAGGATTGGTATTCCAAAACGTTGGCAGAACTTGGGAAAGAAGATGCTGCCGCACAGATTTTATACATGGATTTAAAATCCAATCCAGAAGGTATGCCAGGAATGGGTGTGTCTCCAAATAGTTGGTCTGAGTGCGCCGAGCTTTTTATAAAAGCTAAAGACCGTGAAATGGCTAAAGTAGTCCTTAATGAATATTTTGATCATCATGAAAAAAATGTAACTAACTATAGATGTTATGAGACCGCACCAATTAGATCAATGGCAAAATTGCTGTTGTCTCTTGGGGAATCAAAGAATGCTTTGGATTATGCTATTCGAGCGAATGATAGCGAGCACAAAGTTCCAGCTGATTATGAAATACTAATTGAAGCATACCTTGAAAATCAAGAAAAGGATAAAGCAAAAGAACTTATAGAATATTATGTTGAGAAGATACATGGTGGATTTGAGACAAAGAATATAATAAAACTGAAGAGCAAATTGGAGTAAAATACACCTAATAATGTATAAGCTGTATTTAAACAACCGCCAAGACTGAACCGTTGAAATGAAGCAAACCGTTCAGGCCGGAGTTGAATTTAATAAATTTTGATTAAACTTTTCGGAATATTATTTATTCTAACCGGAATATTTGCAATTCTCGGTGGTCTTTACACATGGGGAGATGGCCCGTTATTGAACCAAACAGAACTCATAAAATTATTAATTCCGGCCGCTGATGTTATCTTAACCGGTCCGGCTTCACTTATCTGTGGATACGGCGTTTTGAAGAAACTCTATTGGGCTGATTTGATAGCAATCGCCGTAAGTGGCATTTATATTTTCGGCTCTGTTCTGGTATTTATCAGTCTTTTGTGGAATCAAAATTTCTCCGCACTTCTGATCATTCCTGCTGTAAGTGGATTCTCAATTGGTTTGGGTTTCATTATTTTCAGATTGAGAATTATTGGAAGGGCCTGAATAAATTTTATCCAAACACACAAGGCAATAATCAACGCTGTTGCTATTATAAAATTTCCTACTCTACATAAACCTCATCGCCCACTAAAATGGCAAAAAATCCCAGGGCATTGTCGAAATTACCCGGAAGCGGAGACGGTTCGCTAAAGGGGAAATCCGGATCGTAATTGTACAACATCGAGCGGTATTTATAATATGTTTTATTCACCGAGCTTACTACAATTCTGTATTGACCCTTATCAAACGGATCGTCGTAATAATCATAAACCGTGAGGCTTTTCTGGCATCTTCCGCCTTTTGCTAATTTATCATCGGTATATCCATAATCCAGAAAATATTCTCCCCCGCTATTTATTTTATAAATATCTATAACATAATATTCTTCTGCGTCGGCATTGTCGTTCCACGAAATATAAAAATTGAGTTGCTTGTCGAACTGACTCACAATTGAATCATATCGAACCTCAATTCCGGTTGGTTTTCTGGGGCACTTTTCGGTTGCCGAAGCATGATATTTGGTTGAGTTAAATTCAACAGTATAGTTATTATTTTCTACAAGAGAACCCACAGTTCCGAGATATTGATTCTGTAAATGATAAAATGTATCCCGTTTTGTTCCCGAAATAAAAATGAACATACCATCCGAAATGGTATCGAATCCGTTAACCACTTTATCGCTAAAAATCGGATTGCTCAGCGTTGCGTGGCCCTGAGCGAGTCCGTTTAAATTATCCCAAAAAACGTAAAGCGCGGGCTTGGGTTCAATTTTAGGAACATCAATTTCCTCCACCAGAGATTCGCAACCTGTTAATCCGATTAACAAAAGCGACCATAATTTTATTGAAGTATTTCTCACGATTATTTGAATTTATAAGTCCAAGAAATGGATGGCAAAACCGGAAAAATGCTGATTTGCTTCAACACATTTTTATAACCGGAACCATCCGATAACGGTACCTGACCTGTGTAATAAAAAAACGGATTATGCCGATTGTACAGATTGTAAACGCTCACTTCAAATGTTCGGTAAGTTCGTTTCAGTTCTTTTTCAAACCGGATTCCCACATCGGCCCGATGGTACGGTTTCATTCTAAATCCGTTTCGATCTGAATATTCTCTGCCAGAACTCCAGTACTGATCAATAAAAGCATTACCAGTGGGAATATTTGGAATAAAAAATTCGCTTAACGGAAGTGTAATCGCGTTTCCGGTACCGTAAACCCAGGTTGCGGAAATATTAATATTCGGTCTCCATTTATACTGAGCAACTACCGAAACATCATGCCGCCGGTCGTAACGGGCATAAAATCGTTTTCCGTTATTTAATTCATCAAACTGCATGGTAGTCCACGATAAGGTATATCCGATCCAACCGGTGAGTCTTCCTTCTTTTCGTTGCAAAAGCAATTCGGTTCCGCAACTTCTACCGTCGCCGGTGGTAACATTATCTTCCCATGTAATTTGTTCAGCACCGGGATTATCTCCCTGAATACTTAAAAATGAAGCGCCCTCTTTATAACCAATAATATTGTTCATCACTTTGTAATACCCTTCGAGCGTAATAAAGAAGCGATATGCCGGAATATCCTTCGCCAAACCAGCCGCAACCTGCTGAGATTGCTGTGGCGGAATTCGGTTGGTGGCTGGCACCCACAAATCGGTCGGCAAGCCAACACCACTATTGCTCAGCAAATGAATATATTGATTCATAAAAGCATACGAAGCCTTTGCCGACAATCCTTTTTTAATACTGTAATTGAGTGAAACTCTGGGTTCGGGTCGGAAATAATTGCGTCCTTTCACGTGAAATGAACTAAAGCGCATCCCGGCCATACCGCGCAATTTGGTTCCAACACGAAATTCGTCTTCGGCATATAATCCGGTTTCAACGGTTTTGTAATGAGTAGCCCGATCAATTTTTTCATCAATAAATTCTCCTTTTATCGCGAGTGCATCCGGGGTAAATAAATGATGTGTTGCGGCAAATCCGAATCGAATTTTATGATTGTCGGAAAGTGACCAGTCGTAATCCTGTTTTAAACTAAAATCGCGGATTCCCGAATTATACTGAATATCAAAATCAACCTTGTCGTTTGTCCATTGTGTTGCTCCGATTCCGAGATTATACCGACTAAATATGAGGGATGTATTCAGAAATAATTTCGAATTCACAACATGATTCCAGCGAAGAGTTGCGGTGGCATTTCCCCAACCGAAATTCGTTTTGCTTTTCCATTTGTCACTTACAAATAAGCTCGTTTGGGTTTCGTTCACATAAAACTTATCCTGACCGAAATAACCACTTAAATAAATTCTGTCGTTTTCGGAAAGTTCGTAATTGAGCTTGGCATTTAAATCATAAAAATAATATCCGGCAGAAGATCCTTTCGTGCTGGCAAAAACAAATGGTTGAATCAAGGCATCGATATAAGTACGACGTCCGGAAATAATAAAAGAACCTTTTCCTTTTGCAAACGGACCTTCGAGAACACCGCGTGAAGAAATGGCTCCCAACCCGACTTCACCGGTTATATGATCCTTGTTGCCATCCTTCATATTCATATCGATAACTGAAGAAAGTCTTCCTCCGTAACGTGCCGGAAACCCACCTTTAATTAACTCGACACTCCGAAGAGCGTCCCCGTTAAAAAGTGAGAAAAAGCCAAAAAGATGTTGGGCATTATAAACGGTAGCACCATCGAGTACAATCAGGTTTTGATCGGGGCCGCCACCTCGAACATAAATTCCGCTTTGTCCTTCCGAACCGCTTTGAACACCGGGCATGAGTTGAAGAACTTTCAACACGTCCTTTTCCCCAAAAATGGCCGGAATTTCCTTGATCTGCCGAATAGGAATATCAATCGTACTCATTTGAATTTTCTCGCTTTCATCCTGTTTGTTACCGGCTTTTACAACCGCCTCCTTCAGAATGTCGGTTTCCGGAGTGAGTGTAATGTCGAGGCGTTTGTCTTCGGTTAGATTTAATTTCTCTGAGTGTTGCTCGTAACCGATATACGCAAAGAATATTTCGTGTTCCCCTTCGGGAAGCGATATCGAATAAAAACCATAATTGTTGGTTAGCGTCCCGTGTTTGCCATCTTCCGAAAACACGTAAACACCGAGTAGAAGTTCAAGACTTCCGGTCTCTTTAACAAAACCGGAAACGGTATGATTTGTCTGAGATCTGAGATTGCCGGAAAAGCAAATCAGGAGGATTGCTGTTAAAAGGAGTTGTGGCTTTTGCAGGAAAGTATACGGTAATACGGGCCTGCACTTTAAGGTGCATTTCACGCCGGAAATTACGCAGAATCAGAGATCGTATTATGCGAACCGGACTGCTGAAATTAGATTTACAATCAGCTTACAAGAGTTCCGACCTGCTCACCCCTTACGAGATCCAAAAGGTTGTTTTCTTTATTCATATCGAAAACGATAATCGGAAGTTTGTTTTCCTGACACAAGGTAAAAGCCGTCATGTCCATCACTTTCAGATTTCGTTGAATTACATCCGTAAAGGAAATATTGTCGAACCGGGTAGCGCTGGAGTCTTTTTCCGGATCGGCCGTATACACTCCGTCGACGCGGGTTCCCTTTAACAAAACGTCGGCTTCTATTTCTACGGCGCGAAGAGAAGCTGCGGTGTCTGTGGTAAAATACGGGTTTCCGGTTCCGGCTCCGAAAATTACAACCCGACCTTTTTCAAGGTGACGGATGGCACGCCGGCGAATAAATGGTTCTGCGATTTGTTCCATTTTAATAGCGCTGAGCAAACGGGTATAAATTCCGTGTTTTTCTAATGCGCCCTGAAGAGCCATTGCATTGATAACGGTAGCCAGCATTCCCATGTAATCGGCCTGAGCGCGATCGTCCATTCCGCCTTCAACACCCTGAACGCCCCGGAAGATGTTACCTCCTCCGATTACAATAGCCACTTCAACTCCCAGATCTACGACCTGTTTAATTTCTGTGGCGTATTGGGCTAAAACTGTGGGATCAATACCGTACGACTGATTTCCGAGCAGAGATTCTCCGCTGAGTTTGAGAAGGATTCTTTTAAAGCGCATGATGTATAAGGTGGCGTGACAAAATTCTGTTTTCCTTTTAAAAAGCAAAAAAAAAGGGGAAACAATGTTTCCCCTTTCAATGTATTTAAGCTGGCTTATCCAAGAGCAATTCTCGTAAAGCCTGTAACTTTCAGTCCTTTCTCAGTATCGTTCAACATCTGAGCAACAGTCTTGGAAGAGTCCTTCACAAATGCCTGATGATTGAGTGTACTTTCTTTATAGAACTTCTGAAGTTTAC
The DNA here is from genome assembly GCA_016124755.1 of Bacteroidota bacterium. Taxonomy (GTDB): domain Bacteria; phylum Bacteroidota; class Bacteroidia; order NS11-12g; family UBA9320; genus WGNA01. The sequence goes on from WGNA01000016.1 coordinate 100,104, forward strand.
CCTGAGCGATTTTTTCAAGCATCTGCTCTGGTTTTCCTTCCGCTCTGGCCTGCTCGAGACCTATTTCAAATTCTCTCTGTTTGATGTCTTCCGGTACATCCGACTCATCTACCGAAACCGGATTCATCGCAGCGATCTGCATAGCGACATCCTTTCCGGCTTCCACAATGTTGTTATTAGCCGGGTGGTTGAGTGCAACCAAAACACCGATGCGGTTTCCTGCGTGGATGTAGTTAACAACTGCTTCTCCTTCGATTGAAGCGAATTTACTAACGTCGATCTTTTCACCGATCTTGGCCATCTCTTCGAGCATTTTCTCAGCGATGGTGATATTTCCGATGTTCAGAGCTTTCAGATCTTCAAGACTTGCAGGTTTGTTAGCCAGAGCGATGTCGGCGATTTCATTTGCAAGAGCAACGAAGTCATCATTCTTGGCAACGAAATCGGTTTCACAGCTCAGACGAACAACAACTCCATAAGTTTGTTCGCTGTTTGCTTTCGCGATAACTGCCCCTTCGGTTGCATCGCGATCAGCTCTGTTAGCTGAAATTTTTTGTCCTTTCTTTCTCAGGTAGTCGATAGCGGCTTCGAAATCGCCATTGGTTTCCTGCAAAGCTTTTTTGCAGTCCATCATACCGGCACCTGTCATTTGTCGCAGTTCATTTACTGCTGCTGCGGTAATTGCCATGGTTTTATTATTAAAAAATTAGACGTTGGGCGGGAAAGCGTTTCTCAGCTTTCGGCTACTTCTTGTGGTTCAGCATCTTTTTTAGCGGCTTCTTTAGCCTCTTTTCTTTCAGCCAAACCTTCAGCGATGGCGTTCGCAAATTCTCTGGTCAGAATTTCGATTGAAGCAGAAGCGTCATCGTTGCCCGGAATCGGGAAGTCAACCAGATTAGGATTAGAGTTCGTATCAACGATTCCGAAGATCGGAATGTTCAGTTTCTGCGCTTCAGCAACTGCGATGTGTTCACGTCGAACGTCAACAATAAACAAGGCAGCCGGAAGACGATTCAGATCTTCGATACCACCGAGAAGTCTTGAAAGTTTCGCTTTTTCGCGATCCTTCATCAATCGTTCTTTTTTGTTGAGGTGCTGATATGTACCGTCGGTCGCCATTTTATCGATCGACTGCATTTTCTTGATAGACTTTCGAACCGTTGCAAAGTTGGTGAGCATTCCACCTAACCAACGCTCTGTTACGAAAGGCATGTTAACCCGGGTTGATTCGTTTTGAACGATAGCTTTCGCTTGCTTTTTAGTAGCAACGAACATTACCTTTCTTCCGGATCGGGCAATATTTTGAACGGCAGCCTTAGCTTCGTTAAGCTTTGCAAGGCTCTTGTTCAAATCAATGATGTGAATTCCACTTTGCTCCATGAAGATGAACGGTGCCATCTTTGGATTCCACTTGCGGGTAAGGTGACCGAAGTGCACTCCTGCTTCGAGCAGGTCTTTGGTGGTGATTTCAGACATATTCTGAGATTAACGTTTACTGAATTGGAATTTCTTTCTCGCTTTTTTCTGACCTGGTTTCTTACGCTCAACCATCCGGTTATCGCGGGTCATCAGTCCTTCTGCACGAAGAGCTGATTTGTGTTCCGGATCAATATCCACGATCGCCTTTGCAATCGCAAGTCGCAAAGCTTCAACCTGACCGGTAGAACCACCACCGGAAAGATTAGCTTTAATATCGTACTGTCCGCTGAGGTTACAAAGCTCAAGCGGCTGATGAACTTTAAACTGTTGTGATTCGGTAGGGAAGTAGGATTTGTAATCCTTCTTGTTTACGGTGATTTCACCTTTGCCCGGAGTCATATAAACTCTTGCAACGGCTGTCTTTCTTCTACCTGATGTATTAACGGTTTCCATAATTTCCAATCCTTAGATATCGAGTTTCTCCGGTTTCTGTGCAACATGCGGATGCTCGTTGCCGGTGTAAACAAACAGGTTGTGGAAGATCTTTCGGCCAAGTCTGTTTTTCGGAAGCATTCCTTTCACGGCTTTTTCAACTAATGCTTCAGGCTTCTTCGCCAGCATTTCTTTTGCTGCCAGAATTCTTTGTCCACCCGGATAAGTTGTATGACGCACATAGTGCTTGTTGTCCATCTTGTCTCCGTTCAAAACAATTTTTTCGGCATTGATGACAATCACATTGTCACCACCATCAACATGAGGAGTGAAATCCGGTTTGTTTTTGCCACGAATGATCTTGGCGATCTCTGAAGCAAATCGTCCGAGAGTTTTTCCCTCAGCATCAACCACATACCACTTTTTATCAACAGTTGATTTGTTGAGTGACCGGGTTTTATACGAAAGTGTATCCACGTCTGTAAAGCTTTGTTTTCCTTAAAAAGGGCTGCAAAAGTAATTTTAAGTTTGATATTTTCAACGCATCCTCCAAAAAAAAGCTGTGTAAAAAACGGAATGTTTTCTTCTGCCTCATCGCATTAAAAGAAGTGTCCCGTATTGCTGTTTCCGAATGGTATGTTTTCCCTTGAACGAAACCAGATATCCGTAGGTTCCGATAGGAAGATCACGGTTCAGATATCTGCCGTCCCACCGGAAATCAACGTCGTTACTCCTGAAAACCTGCTCTCCCCACCGATCAAAAATAATTATTTCAAAGTCGTCAATACCCGCTGTTCTTACAGAAAAGCCGTCGTTAATGCCATCGGTCCCGGGCGAAAACGCAGAGGGTATCATCAGAAAGACCGAATCGTCAAGACAAACTTCACTGAAAAACGAATCGACACACCCGCCTTCATTAGACACCCTGAGGGCAATCCGAAACCACGAGGTATCGTGTCGGTACACGTGAACCGGATTAATAGCTTGTTGATATACTTCAGTATTACCATCACCAAAATCCCAGATACCATCAACTGCACCTTCTGTAAAATTGATTACGTAGAGAGTAGGATTGAACGGGTTGAGGCATCTTCCCTCGGGAGGATTCGTAATAAAATGCGCTTTAATTCTCGGATACGAGAGAACCGTAACACTGGAATCAGCGGAGCAACCGGTATTCAGATTTTTAATCCGGAAACGATAGGTATTGGAAACCGGTACCGATATCTGATTTGTGTATCGAAACGGCGTAGTGAACCAGGTTACTGAGAAAGGATCCTCAAACTTCGACCAGACTTCGGCTGTTCCCGTGGTTCCGTAACATTGCACCGGACTTGATTTCGCTGTAAATTCAACCTTTGGGAATACATTAATAAATACGCTGTCTTTAAAAACATCCGAACATCCGTCGCTAAAAACTGCGTGAACCCAGGCAGAAGATGACGGCTGTTGAATGAGCGACCTTGAAGTTGACGGATCCGTACTCCACGAATAAGCATAATTGCTCCCGAGTCCGCGAATTGCCGTTGCCGTTAAAATGGCATATTCTCCGTCGCAAAGCGAATCGTCATCAATATCAATTTTTCCGAAAAGCGTATCTCCTACTTCCACTATTACACTATCGGCCGACCAGCAAGTCGGGGTTCCAAACTGATAACGAAGTTGATGTTTTCCGGTTCCCGCAGTTGCCGGATTGAAGAAACTATCGGTTAAGGCTATTCCGGTAAGCGTTCCGGGAGAAGGGGTTCCCTGAACGAGATATAATGAATCTTTAAAACAATAAAACGGGTCAAAACGACTAATCGAAACAACGGGTCTTGCCTGCACTTCTATCACCAATGAATCAAGACAGCCATTCACCGAGTTATGAAATATTTTATGAAAACCGATTCCTGCCGCAAACGGATTGAAATTACCCGAAAGGTTATCGGTTCCCTTGCCCGCCCAGGTGCCTCCGGTAGCATCATTCTTTAGTATAAAAGGATTATCCGTTACGCAAACGGTTGTATCGGTTTGTATAACAACCGCCGGAAAAATCTGCGCAACCAAACTATCGCGACATCCATAGGCATCATAATAAAGAATGTGAAATCCATGACCTGCAATCACGGGATTAAACCACGAATTCTGAACGCCGTTTCCTGTCCAAACTCCTCCCGACGGACTTCTTAATGTTGAATTATAATCGAGTAAAATCGAATCGTGTTCAATGCAAAACTTTAATGAGTCGACCGGCACAACGGTTTGTCGTATATACATGATTTTATTCGCCACACATCCATTAACCGAATACGTAAGTGTATCGTTGAACCAGGTTCGCTTTAGTGCGTAAATAAAAGAGGCATCGTAAATACCGTTGATACTGTCGGTTACACCGGTTCCTTTCCAGACACCACCGGCAGGAATTCCCGGCAATAAATTAAAAGGAGGTGCGTCGGGGCAGGCAATCTGATTTCCCCGGGCATTAATACTCACTACTAAAACCTGCGTTGTGTCTTTGCATCCGTTCACGGAATAAATAAGCGTTTTGTTTCCCGCACCTGCTCTCGGAGGGTAGAATAAGCCATTGGAATAATCCGTAAAACCCACTCCGGCCCAGTTCCCGCCAACCGGAGAGAATGAAAGCTGAAGCTCGGGTGTTGATTGACAAGTTGTATCAAAGTCGTCGGTTTCAATCGGATAAACATTTACTGTTTTGGTGTCGGTACAACCATTCCAACTGTATGTTAAAATAAAGGATCCTGTATCTACCGGATTAAAAACCCCATTGCTCTGAACATGGGCTCCCGACCATGTTCCACCAACCGGAGTGTAATTGGTTAAGGCAAAAGAAGCTGTTCCCGGACAGGCGGCATTAGGCTTTCCGGCATCAATTGCTTTCACACTAATTATCACATCATCGCTACAGCCGGCAAACCAATATCGGGCAGTGTCTTTTCCTGCACCCGCCAAATACGGATCGTACAACCCGGAATCTGAATCGGTTATTCCCCGACCCGTCCAGTAACCACCGGATGGAGTTGCCGTTAGTTTGAACGGATTTGCAGATTGGCAAACGGAGGTATCACTTCTCGCCGCAGGCGGATCCACCACTTCAATCCAGATTGAGTCGCTTCCTTGTTCACTTCCGTCACTGACTGATAATTGCAACCAACCGGATTTCTTCGGACAAAACGAGTTGGGGCCGTAAGTTCCGGAAATATTGGGTGTCCAGTTAAAAACATATTTCAGCGAATCACCGCCCGAAACATCGGCAATTATCTGCGTGCAGCTTCCCAGACAAATAGTATCGGGGTCTGCGAATAGTTCGACATAGATCGGACAATCGGTAATTGCAAAGGTTGTATCGGCATGCAGCATCCAGGCAGAATCGCATTCATCATATTTAACTCCGTCAAAAGAAATCGTGTAAACCCCGCTTCTGTTCAGTGGTGTTGATAGAGTTAATTGAAAGCTATCGGTTTCACCGTTCACGCAATTCACCGGAGTTACTTTGGTAATATTCGGATTCACTTTTCCGGTAATTGAAAAATTTGAAGGAGACAAAGAATCACAACCAAACTTCTGATCGAACCTCACTCCCACCTTTCCATCTTCGCAATGAGCCACTGCCGGGGATTTAAAACCCGGATCCGGGAGCGGTTTAACTTTGGTGGTCCAGTGTGCTTTCCATCCATCACATGCAACACTGGCGTCGCTGTGAAAATAAATAGTTAAGCATGAATCTGAACTGGTGAAAGTACCCGGATTTTTTGTCCCGCTTATTTTTCCGCTGAGTTTTTTTGCAGTGGTATCGCCTCCGTCGTAAATGATGAGATAGTCTTCCAGCTTTTCGGTGCAGAAATTCTGAAATACCAGAGTGATCTTCTCCGCATTCTTCACACAAATGCGGAAAATGAGATCTTCGTTGTGGGCATAGTCACCGAATTTAATTCCGTTATCGCTGTCGTAAAAATTGCCTTTACAATCGTAGGTTGTGCTGTTGCTCATGTAATAATCGTTCTGCGCGGCACTTTTAATCCAACAGGATACGATCAAACAACCGACGACAACAAGGCGATACATGCGAATTTTTATTCCCGGATTATTTTAATCTGATCGGTAACTGCGGGGTTGCTTTTATTACCCGCCCGATCGGTGAGCGTTATTTCAAATGCGGTGGATTCTTCATCCGCCGTCCCCAGCAAAAAGGTGTTTTTGAGATAGATCTTCAGGTCGCCTTCAATCGACAATTTGGTATCCGGAGGTGCGAGCAGCCCCACGTGATAACCGTCTGCGGTCTGAAGTCTGAGATCCTGAACCGTTAATTGTTCGAGGTCCGGATCATCTGTTCCTAAATCTCCATCGGAATCTTCGTAATGAATATTAATAATAATTGAGTCTTTAAACTCCGTCACAACTTTAGGTTCAATACTAACAAACCGAATAGCGGGCGGCCCTGATTTCGGTTTTACCAAAGTAGTTTCGGAACACGAAGAAATCACGAAACAGATCCAGGCGATATATCCGATCCGCAACTTCATAATACCCGAATTGCTGAATATTTTTTAACTAAAAAAAGTGATTGATCATTGGGAATTTCAGAATCATTCACGCCATCCGAAATGGTAAACCGCAACCAGATCACATCATTTTTTTGAAAAGACGACATTTTGAAATCCGCTTTAAAATGGTATTCCACCTGTGACGTTGCACCAAAACCCGGAGCTGTTAACGGACTTGACTGATATTGAAGATCCGATTCTTTTGAAGGATTAAAGTTGTTTGCATCTTTACTAAAATTGATAGTGGCATGTGTAAGTGCAGATGCGTCGAGCGAATCGTCCTGAAACGAAACCCAGATCTCAACATTTTTACTTCCCGCAGGAATTAAAAGAGGTTCGTAACCATTCGCCCGATTTGCATCCGATCCGTCAATGCGGGCATGAACACCCATGAGTTGAACCGGAAAATTACCGGAAGTCGGCGCTTTTCCTTCCTGATTTAACGCGCCCTTATTGATCCATTCTTTGATATAACTGATGTATTCATCCTTTTTCTGATACCAATCGCTTCCCGGTTCCACCACCAGTGGCATAATTCCCGAATTGCCGTTCAGATCAATAGTGAGTCGCCTGATGAGCATACTGGTTTCTGCATTTCCCGGCGTTACCCGCGCAGTTAATGGATTTACCGCATCGTTTTTAATAAGAGGCTGATTAACCAAAGTGTTGTATGAACTTTCAATCGTTCTGAAATCCGGTTCAAAATTTCCGTCGTGACATCCGGAGTTCGCGCAGGTCGGGGCGAAAATCAATTTGTGTAAACCCTGAATGGTTGTCGGATCCACATCTTCATCCTCTGGATTCACAATGGCATCGGCCGGCAAATCCTTTTGATTATCGTACGGATTTTCAACTTCCGGATCCGAAGTTGAACAAGCGACCAAACTCACCATTATCAGATAGAATAATCCTTTTTTCATATCCGGTCGAATAATGATGTTGCCTGTGTATCCATAAGACCCGCGCCTTTAACAGCCTCTTTAATTCCGAAGATTTCAGCGATTGTGAGAACGTTATCCGTTGCCCGGCCAATTCGATTTGTTTCGCTACCGACAATCAGGTTCGAAGGAACGTTGGGCCCGACCATCATCGAAAAAATCCGCGTTGTATTTTCATCTCCGCTGTGATCAAAAGCCACCCAGTCGTTTTCGTCGCGAATCGGATTCGGATTTTCATTCCGGCCACATTCCGGTGTAATCATCATAATGGTGCGATTCGCCATTTCCGGAATTTGAGTCTGAATAAAATTCCAAAGCCAACCTACCGCGTGATCAGCCCGGTGTAAACTTCTGAGGTATCCGGTAAAATTAGCATGGCATCCATCCACATCTCCCAGATTCAACACGAGCAATTTGGGTTTAAAATACTGCAGAACTTCGGCCGCATAAGCAACCGTTTGCAAATCGTGTGAATCGAAAACCGGCGGGTGATACAAACCCGTTGACATTTGTTTCTCAAAAGTTTGCCGGATAAAGGTTTTGATTTTTTCCTTTTCCGATTCGTCGTTGCGTATTCCGTCTATTTCACCGGCTTTTATTCTAAATGAGTTATTGAGAAAGGCCCGCATTTTCCGGATAGGTTCGAGTTCTTCCTGCGGATGATAAATTTTGGCGTTGCTCAGTACGTTGGTTCCCTGTGCGCCGAAAGTTACCGAAGGCGCGACAAAATTGGCCCCGAATTCGGTTCCGTATTGCGGATGGTCGCTCGAGTTCAGCAATGGAAATGAATTCCCGATTCCACTGCCAACAAACCACACATCTGATGCTTTAAATCCGCGATGACGTCTGAGATATTCAAAGATTGTAGGAACAACCGGACGAACTTTTAAACCCTGAGCTGTTGATGGATTTCCGGTTAATAAGGAAGTGAGTCCGCCATAGTGACCGCCATTTTGCGCTTTAATTTCAGGAAACAACAAACCCTGATTTTGCAGTGTCTGTGATAATATTTTCGGAATCGGCTGACTTCCGTCGGGCTCACCGGCCGGTGTGGTTCCGTAAACGATCTTTCGTTCAGGTTCCGATCCGTTTAACATATTGATCAGGATATTTCCTTCGACGTCCACGCCCTGGCTATCGGCCAGATACCGCTTTAAGACGGCTTCCTGCTGGCGAACACCTCCGGCAAAAAGTACATACACAACATGATCGGCTAATTCGGCGGTGGTTCTTGCGAAAAGTCTTCCGGATGGCAAAATGTACGGGAAAGCTGTGGAAGCGATTCCAGCCATAGTTGCCTTTTTAACAAATTCTCTCCTCTTCATAGCTCAATAAAACTGGTATTCGTCTGATGAGGCAAAAGCGGTGTAAACCAACTCAACCGTAACATTCGGATTGGCCGCGATGTATTCCCTGAAAAATGAAATTTCCAATTCAGAAGGAATCCTCACATAAAACAATTTGTATGTATCCTTAATAAACTGATCCGGATTGGCACGCATAAAAGAATCGGAAGGCAAAACGACATCCGGTGAGTTCATGTAATTACTCACGATCACTTCATTAATCAGTGCTTTATCGCCAAAGGATTCGATTACATTTTCGGTTTGAAAAAGGTTGTTGGAAGAAATTGCTTTTTGAAATAGCGAAGTATATAAAATAGAAATCGCCTGTTTGTTGGTTTTGTCCCGATCCTTTTCGAGACTCGGGTCCAGAACCGTTTCCTGATTAACCTTAAAATCCGCAATTACATCCTTTCTGCAGGAAGAAAAAATCGCTGCAACTGCAATCAGGATTATCCCTGAATTAAAAATCCGCATATTCATCCGTCACTAAAATTTCCTGTTGTAAAATCTTAAAATCCTTATGACTGATTAGTTTGGAAAAATGGTTTACTACTTCCTGAGAGGTTGCATCACGACCCAAAAGTGTTTTATAAGCCCAACGTATGAGGCCTTCATAAAATTCATCCGATGTTGCGAGAAGTCTGCAGTACTCTTGCTTGTTGGAAGCAAATCCGCCCAAAAGACTTCCCACTTCGTTTCTCCCGATTATATCGTAGGCAATATCGAATTCCGATTTGGTTGGGAATCTGCCGAACAAATCATCGAATGACGCATTTACAAAATTGAAAGTGTTCATGTTGATATTGTCATAAACACTATTGTCCATCAACCTTGCGAACAATTCATTTATGGTGATTTCCCCTTTCCTCAATTCAAACTTTCCGTCGACCACCTGTTGATTTCTCTTCATGATTTCCAGCATTTCAAAAACCAGAATCGAATCACCTAGAAGTCGGGCTTCCTTTAGTGCAAATTCGGCCTGATAAACATATTTGAGAAATTCTTCGTCGGGGGCGCCTTCGCACATTCTCGACTTCATAATGTCGTAAAGTCGCTGATGATACGCAATGAAGTAACTCGAGTCTCCGATGCGTTCGAGCGTGTCGAGTTGCAATTTTTTAATGAGTGCTAATCTTGAGTCCTCACTCAGATAGTTTTCTATCAGAATATCGGTTTCCGTTTTCAACTCCGTTTCCAATGCCGAACGCCCTACAAGGTCGATGAACAGCCGGTTTACGTAATTTTCAACCTTGATAGTGGGAACTCGGTGCGGACTTTTTGCATCATTATTTCCAAAACTCTGATACTCGGTTTTTTTGCATGAAAAGATCAAAAACACCGAAATAAAAAGTGTTGAAATAGTAGCTCGATGCGACTTAAAGATGCACGTCATATAAGTTAGGAAGAACGCTGCTTCCAACCAAAATTACAAAATGGTAGTGATTTTCAATGAAAGAACCACCGATTAATTCGCAGAATTAGCCACCGGTATGATCAGATCCTCGGAGCCGGAACATCCGGACGGGCTTTTATATCGAACCCAAAACGATTGTTGTTTAAAACAGATTCCGCCGCCATGAGACCGGCATAGGTTGAGCGATCTGTGCCGGTTCGGTTGGTTTGATACAAATTTGAAAATGTTGAAATGTTCCTGAATAATTCCATTTTGGATTCTTCGGTAATATAGTCTTCCCAACTTGCAGCCGGATCTGAATTTCTATTTCTAAAAACTAAATAATCATCAATTGAAATTCGCTGAAACAGTTTGTTTTTCTCACATTCGACTAAGGTTAAATCGCATAATTGTTTATCGCTAAAGTGATACAGATCGTCATTTTGTAAAGTAAAATATTCGATACACAAACAGGATTTACCTTCCGGAACCATTTGATGGTTAATAGCCCCGTAATTGGTAATCCGGCCTATTCTCAGATTTTTATCTGCTACCTGAATACTGGAATGCGGAAAATCAACCGGTTTATTGAAAAAGAGATATACGAGAATCACTCCGCGCCGAAAGGAAAGATTTTGCATGGTAGCTTCCACGGGTATTTTTAATAGTTTGGCAAGCGATCGGATTGGGATTCCGGAAATTACGTGATCAATCTGCAACTTATTCGTTTTACCATCACACAAAAAATCAACGGCTGCGATTTTCTGACCTGAGGTTTGAAGGTTCGTTATGTTCGTATTAAACATGATATTTCCCCCTCTTATACGGATTTCTTCTTCAAGCCGCTCAACGATTTGTCCGCTTCCTCCGGCCGGATGAAACCATTCGGGTTGAATAAAAGTTGACTTCGCCGCATCCTGAAAAAAATCAGGAAAAACATTTCCGGTTTGTATTTCAGGAGCAGGCAGATCACTCCATTTCCGACCTTTAAACCGTTCGTCGAAAGCTTGCGTAAAGATCTCCGTGAATAATGCGCCACGACGTGATCTGGCGTAATCTTCCAACGTACTAATCGCATGATGGCGATAATAAATAATATCCGAAACCAAACGAAAAGTTGCCTGAGTTAACAGACTAAAAGACATACCACGCAGCAGCCCCCTGAAAATTTTGTCTTTTTCAATAATCTTCCCCTGATAAAGAATGCCCGTTCTTGGAATATACCGGATAAAGTCTGAACCCAAAAGTTCACACCAAAGTGCCGCGACTTCCGGAATTCTCAGGTACAAATGTTTGTATCCAAAATCAACTGAAAACCCGGAGTGCTTTACCGACCGCATCAATCCGCCGGCAACATTTTCCCTTTCAATTATCGTAACGGGTACATTATTTTTTAATAAAGCATAAGCTGCCGATAATCCTGCCGGACCTGCGCCAAGAATGACAACTTGCTTTTTCAATATTTAAATTTAGCACAATAAAAATGCGGTCAGTAAATTAATTGAAGGTTTGCCTGAATTCCAAAGGCGAAAGATTTGTTTTTGATTTAAAGAGTTTGCTAAAAGATTGGGGGTGCACAAAACCAAGATCAAATGCAATTTCACTCACTGAAAGTCGTGTAGTTGACAGTTTTTCTTTGGCTTTACGGATCAGAATTTCGTGAATATGATATTGTGCACTCTCACCGGTAAACATTTTCAGTAAACTGCTGAGATAACCTGGCGATATGTTAAGCCGATCAGCAATATAATGCACGGTTGGGAGTCCGTTAACCATCAGATCTTCACTATCAAAATAGTTGTTGAGCAGTTTCTCCATCGCGTTCAGAATTTGATGATTGCTGATTTTTCGTGTGATAAACTGCCTGTGATAAAACCGATCCGAATAATTGAGTAAAGTTTCAATTTGAGAAATAATAATATTCTGACTGAATTCGTCAATTTTCGATTGGTATTCCGCCCGAATATTTTCAATCAGCGCATTGAGAACATCTTCCTCATTAACGGATAAAAACAAAGCTTCATTAACAGAATAATTAAAAAATTCGAACCTTTTTAATTTTTCCAAAAGAGACGAATTCCATAAAAAGTCGGGATGAATTAACAACATCCAGCCGGACCGTTCTGCGGTGTTACCGGATTGCGGTTCAATGCCAAAAACCTGATTGGGTGCAATAAAAAACATCACACCTTCATCAAAATCGTATTGTTGCTGACCATATTTCAGTTTTGCGTTAATACCTCTTTTAACAGAGATCTGGTAGAAATCAAATACCCAGTTCTTCGCTTCAATTTTTGGAGCACATGAAATCGCTCCATAATCTATAATACTGATAAGAGGATGTGCGGGAGCCGGCAAACCTTTTACCCGGTGAAATTCACTGATGGATTTTACTTTTATGATTTCTTTTTGTGCCATCTCTACAATTTATGAATTATATCTACGGGCAAACTCTTTCGCAAAATCGGTTAATTTGGTATTTCCTAATTCGGGTTTATTTAAATAATAATCCTGATACAATTCACCCGATCCCTGTGCTGCCTGCATATCAACAAAACCCTGAGCGATTTGTCGGTTCATTCCCATCGAAATCATTCCTTGAAGTAGTGCTTCATCCGGAATCACCAACCATTTCAAATCTGTTTGTCCGATTGCCATACCAATTGTTTCGGCGATTTGATCGGGAGAAACTTCCTCACTGGCAACATATCTGATTTTTCTTCCGGCAAATTCAGATTCCATCTCCTTCACTATCGCAGCAGCAATATCGAGGGCAGAAACCCAGGGTTCTTTTTGATTTCCTCCGTAATTCGAAATGATTACACCCTGCTCCTTAATAGATTTCATTGAACGGAATAAATTACTAAAAAAGCCCACCGGTCTCATAAATGTTATTGTAACATCACCCGGCAGCTTATTCAAAATTTGTTCAGCATAAAAATGCATTGAAAGTACCCCGTTGCCTTCGGTCGTATGAGCGCCAACACTGCTGAGATGAACTACTTTTTTAATTCCGGATTCGAGAACAGCCTGGCGGTAATTTTCTGCGATACGAGAGTATGCGTTAATAATATCGAAGTTCACATTAAACATAGCATCATTTCCAACTGCCTCCATCAAATACACACAATCTGCTTCCCGGAATGATGAAATCAAAAATTGCAGATCCTCCATTTCACCAATTGCTGCCTCTGCCCCCAATGCTTCTATTTCCTCCTGCCTGTCGGGATTGCGGCTGATAATTTTCACCTGATGCCCATTTGCAATTAATTCTGATGCCAGCGGTCGGCTTACATTTCCCAGTGATCCTGTTAAGACTATTTTCATTTGATATGTATAAATTTAACAGGACAAAATTGCGAGTGGATCGGAACTTAAAAGTATCCGAATAAATGGTTGTTGTAGCCTTTTTGAATCCGGCTGCTGTAAAAGTTTCAAATCAACCGAAATGTGCTAGCACCATCAAAAGGCAGTTAATCGCTGCAGTTTTTCGCGAATCCGACGAAAATGATGTGATGAGTGAATATGGGTAAACATGAGCATTTCGCGAAAGGTAAGGTAGTCCAGTACCGGATGACGAAGTTGAATTTTGTCAAGATCTTCTTCATTCCAATTCGGAATTCCTTTCTGAAACATAGCACCAATCCGGTTCCAGTCTTCCAGTAAAACTGATAATGTAAATGATTCCCCATCGGCACGAAAACGAGCCGGGGCATTTACCTGTTGGCTGTTAATTACGCTCCAGTATTTTTCATTCAATTCATCATATTCCAAACCGTTACGCGTTGGAATTTCCGGATTAAATAATTGGTCGGCGGATGCAAACAGCGCTTTGGCAACAGGTTCGGCCGACAGATTCATGTGCCGGAGTTCCTGTGCCGGTGACCAAACACCTTCTACAGATTGTGTATTCGCTGCGGTGTCGCTCACGTTTAGTAAAGCATTTTCGACTTCGATCCATAGATCGTTGAGTTGCGATTGAATGGTTTCTTTTGATTGCATAGTTTTTAAAACAAAGCGGAAGATAGAAAGATTTGAAGGAATAAATTTCAATTATACCGAAGCCGATTAAGTTTTGGGAATCAAATATTTTCGACGGCTTGGAGTGTATAACATCGGTTAACATTTGTCGGCGAAAACCCCGTAGTTTCTGGTATAAATGGATTCGGGGAATGAGGGGTTGGGGTGAAGGAAGGGAAAGAGGATTGGTTTACGCAATGGCAATGAGAAAGGGCTTAAGCCCTTCTACGCGCGCTCGTGTGCAATAAAGTTACAAACCCATCTCAAATGTATTATGCTCACCGTGTCATTTCGGATCATACGTTCTAAAAATTACATCGAACGCCGGATTTTGAGTCATATAAAGTGATTGAATTTCTTATCTGAAAGCTCAAGAGTTGAAAAACATGCATACTTGGCAAAGGAAGAATTATAGCACCTACCGTATTTTCTGAAAAAACCCATTGCCCTGAGAAAGGGCTTAAGCCCTTCTACCTGCGCGCGCACCCGAAAACTACCATCGCATTTCTCAAATCCATAAATATTCAGGTAATTTTTCACCGACCGAATTAAAATTAAAACGGAACGCTTGTTAAACCGAAAGTAGTTGAGAGTTTTAGAAGAAATCCATCAAACCCTGCCCATCACTTTCAATTCTTCCAGATTCGGTTGAGGTTTTCCGCCAAAATCTTCGAGCGTTATTGCGAATGCATCTGCTGATTCGGCATCTTTCATTTGAACAATTCCGGAAGCGTCCACCGGCAAAACGCCCATATCAATTGGTTTTCCATCTTTCAAAATCCAGAGCTGATATTGTTTACCATCTGGTGGTGTCGGTAAAGTTCCCGGATCGAGGTAAACACTGTGCTCTTTCGTATTCCAATAAATTCCCGCAAAACGGCCAATGGTTGAATCGGTACTTTTTAATGCGATTTTCCGAACATTTTCATCGCGTATCAAGCCGGACAGATTTTGTTGTTCAGCAGAATTTGATTCCAGTTCCACAATTACATTTCCGAGATTTTCAACTTTGGAAATTAATTCTTCCCGGTCCCGGTTTGCCTGCATTCCTCTCCACAACAGAAGCAGATTTATCAAAAAGATTATTACAGCGGCAGCTTGCCACCAGCGCGTTGTGATATCAATTACTTTAGTTTTCTGCTCGCCTGATTTTTCCTCTTTCACACCATCCCCCACAGCATGCACCTCGGTTTCCGCTTCAGTTACTGTTTCTGTTACAGTTACAGTTTCTGTTCGCGTTTCCGTTTCCGCTCCCTCTACTTTCTTCATCAACTCTTCCAGATCCAACTCTCTGGAAGGAGCTGATGCCTCACTGTATTGAATCAATCTCGCTTCGATTGCTTCGATTTCCTGTTGAATTTCCGGATAGATCGAAGACAAACACCGAACTTCCCGGAATTCCTGTTCGGAAACCGTTCCGAGGATGTACTCCTCCAGAATTCCACTTTCGATATATGCCTTTACGTCCATCAGATAAAAATCTGTTTTAGTTCTAAAATAGCCGACCGTATTCTCGTCTTCACGGTACCGAGAGGAAGGGCGAGTTGTTCTGCAATTTCACTATGACTGTATCCCTGAATGTAAGAAAGTTCAATTAGTTTTCTCTTTTCCGGATCCAGTTTAGCCAGTTGCGAATGCAAGCCGATAGTGTCGGTGTTGAACTCATAACCGCTTTCATGAACAGATACGTCTTCCACAGGCGTTTGGATTTTCTCCCTTCTGTCACTTGACCGGATTGAATCAATTGCTTTGTTGCGAACAATGTTCAGCATCCAGGTATAAAGTCTACCCTTTGAAGAATCGTACGAACTTCCGTTTTTCCAGATGTTTACTAAAGATTCCTGCAAAACATCCAGCGCTCTGTCTTCATCATTCACTAATGACATGGCTACGCCGAGCAAAGCTTTTCCGTAGTGCGTATATATATCCCGCATTACTTCCGAATCCCCGCTCTGAAGCCTAGATATGAGTTCGTCCTGATTCAGACCGGCAATTTAAGTAGAATATGAAATAAGTCAGAATTCACGATGAAGAATCGTCACTTCTATATTCCGGCTTTTGCTCACACCCCGAAAATCATCTATCACTTCCTGAACATCTTTATCCATGTACAGAGTTTTAGTGAGATCAATTATCAAGTGGCTTCCTTCCGGTATCTGATTCAACCGATTCTGTATAGCACCTTTATTTATAAAACTCACTTGTTCCGGAAGCCGCATTCGAAGATCACCTTCCGATTCTCCCGATTCTTCGTGTATGAAATAGGAATTCTGGAAGCTGTTGGCCATAAGCATAACCGTTCCGACTCCTAATCCGAGCGCAATTCCATACAGCAAATCCGTAAACATAATACCGGCAATGGTTACAATGAACGGGATAAACTGACCTCTGCCCTGAAGGTACATTACACGGAAGTTTTTCGGATTTGCCAGTTTGTAACCAATCCTCAACAGAATTGCCGCCAAAACTGCTCTCGGAATAAGATTGAGTAAATCCGGAATAAGAATCACAAACAAAAGCAATAACAAGCCATGGAAAATAGCGGATAATTTGGTTTTGGCTCCACTTTGCATATTGGCCGTGCTGCGTACAATTACCTGTGTAACCGGAATTCCGCCAATTAGTCCGCTGAGAACATTACCTGCACCTTGTGCCAACAATTCCCGGTTTGTTGGAGTAACTCTTTTTTCGGAATCCATTTTATCTGTAGCCTCAACACATAATAATGTTTCCAGACTTGCAACAATGGCAATGGTGATTGCTGTCACGTAAATTTTGTAATGTGCTAAAACACCCCAATCCGGAAAAGTGAAAAAGGAGGCAAATTCTTTCGCATCAGACGCCACAGGCACTTTCACCAAATGATCCGTGGAAAGTGCAAACTCCGGATAATTCTCTCGGGTAACCAGTTCGAAAATAATTCCCGCCACTACGGCTATCATGGGCCCGGAAATCAATTGAAAAATACGATGTTTTTTAGATAAATATTTGTCCCAAATAAATAAAATAAGCAACGCTATTAATGCAATTACTACCGCAGACGGACTCAGATAATCAAATATCCGGAATAACTCTGTTAATGAATTTTCACCGTCTTTTTGAAAAAACGAAAGGTTTCCTTCGTATTCTGAATCGAGTCCGACGGCATGTGGAAGTTCTTTAATAAAGATAACGACACCAATGCCGGCGAGCATTCCTTTGATTACAGCTCCCGGGAAATAATATCCAATTACACCGGCTTTCAACAAACCAAATACGATTTGAAGAATACCGGCTAAAACCACCGCCACCAAAAATCCTTCGTAATTAAAATCCTGGATTGCAGGAGCAACAACGGCAATTAATCCGGCAGCCGGACCACTCACGCCCAGCCTTGAACCGCTAAGCGCACCGACTAAAACACCACCGATAATTCCGGCAATTAATCCGGCAAAAGGTTGGGCTCCACTGGCCAGCGCAATTCCAAGACAAAGCGGAAGAGCAACAAAAAATACGACTATGCTGGCAGGAAAATCATCCCTGAAATTTTTAAACATGATAAATTGAATTGAGATTTAAAAAGAATAAAACATCAAACCAAAAGATTTGAAGATTAATAAAATTCAATAGATCATATCCATTCGGGCGGGTGCTTTTCCTTTTCCGGAAACCGGATTAATTCTGTCTTGTGAATTAAATTAAAAAATTGCAAGACTAATTCATTGCAATTGCTGATTTCAGAATTTATTAAAAGAACATCATCCTGCTCATCGTCTTCATCTTCATCTTCTTCCGAATTCCCCGGCAGACTATAATTGATGTGCGTTTCCTGAATGTCTTCATTGATTAATACACAATTCTCATCCGTACAATTTAAAACAAAATCACCACCATTCCCATTGTCAGCTCGCATAGTAGCTGAAATCAAAATGATTGATATGAAAATTATGTATTTCAGTTCTCTTTTTTCTCTTGTGAATCTTCTGTATCGTTTTCCGTTTCTGTTACTGTTACCGTTACCGTTTCCGTTTCAGTTCCTGTTTCCGTCACCCCCGAAAACAATCCGGCGAACCGAAGCTTTTTCGGAGTAGGATCTTTTCGGTACGAAATCAGTCCGAAAGTCATCACTAAACTGGTGATTAATACAACATATAAAATTACACTTTCCGGGAAAGATGCATCTTTAAACTGCGAAGGAATAGAATAATAAAGCAGCACGGTAATTAAACCTCTTGGCGCAATGTACAACGCCGGTTGCATATAATCTTTTTGAAACAACCGAAGGCCAATCCACCTTAGGGCGAAAAGAATCAGAACAACAGAAATACTAAGTAACAATGCGCGAATATCGAGGAGTGATTCCAGTATCATAGATAGTCCGAAAACGATAAAAAAGAAAGTTCTGAGAACGAATGAAGTCTCCCTTGTAATAATATGAAAGTTTCGCTCCATCAGTTTTAATTCCATTCTACTCACTAATCTGGCCCAGCGGTTCTTAAAAACCAACTGGTTGTTTTTTAACATTAAACCAAACAACAAAATAAGAATGAGCGGACTTAAATGAAGCTGCTTTTCAATCGCATACAAAACGATGAGTATAGCCAGAAACAGGAATATTTTAACTTTTGACCGGATGTACTTAAAAAGAATAATTAATCCGAAAGAAGTAAAAACGGAAACAACAATTGTGAGAATGAGTTTCCAACTGAAGGCAAAAAGTTCCTGAGTTTTATTGTCGTTTTCGAGCAGACCGATTAACAAATAAAAAAGCATGATACCGAGTATGTCGGATATGCAACTTTCATAAACCAGAAATTCCTTCTTGTCACCTTTCAGGTTTTCAACACTTGGAATTACAATCGCACTGCTGATAACCGATAATGGTGTTGCGTATAAGAAGGAAATCCAGACATCCATACGAAAAGCAAAGCTGATGGAGAGTCCGATAATGAGCACACTCGCAATCAGAACCACCAAAGCCATCCCGCTTGATTTTTTAATGAGCGGAAGTTTTTCCTTTGTTAGTTCCAGATCCAAAGCACCTTCGAGCACAATCATTATCAACCCAACCACACCCAGTACTTCAAGCACCTGCTGGAGGTTTGAGCTGTCGATTTGCTTGTAACGCCCTACCATTATGCCGGTAAGTATGAGCAGCAGAACCGAAGGAATATTGGTCTTGCGGCTCAGTTCCGAGAAGAAGTAAGACAGGATAAGTGCCAGTGATCCGGCGATTATAAGGTCATAAGCTGACATGCACCAAAAATGCAGGATTTACAAGGATTCTGCAAGTGGATAATCATGGCAGCATCTCATTTCAAAGCCGGCACAACGAAAAGCGCTGTGGGCAAAAGCTTCCACCGATTTGTTCAGGAGTGATTTAATTTGTCTTATGTGTTACGACATAAAAACCAAGCTTGAAGCGATGCTCAAACGGGCGAGATTCAGCAACGATGAACAACGGATTCAGGAATTGCTGCAACAATTGGAGCCGTATGTTCAGGAAGATTATTACCATGTTTCGGGTTTCGCTCATCCGCTCCTACCGATTTACACGCAACAGGATCCGTATTGGCCAAAACTCTGTCAATGGGGACTAATTCCTTCCTGGGTTAAAGGCAATGAGGACCGGAAGAGAATGGAAAATCAAACGCTGAATGCCCGTGGAGAAACCATATTTGAGAAGGCATCTTTCCGCCATTCAGCCCGAAATAAAAGAGGCTTGTTGTATGTGAGCGGATTTTTCGAGCACCATGAACTAAACGGAAATAAATATCCTTTCTTCATCCGGAGAAAAGACGGAGAGCCCATGATTTTCGCAACACTTTGGAGTGAATGGATCGATAAAGAATCCGGAGAAGTAATCAGTTCTTATTCGATTGTTACAACAGAAGCCAATCCGATGATGGCAAAAATTCACAACAATCCCAAATTACCCGAACCGCGGATGCCGGTAATTCTGCACGACGAAAATGCGGACGACTGGCTACGACCGTGGCGCGACGATACCGATTCGGCTTTTCTCACCGATATGATGCAACCGTTTCCACAAAGCGAACTGGAAGCCTGGCCGGTTCGGCGATTAAGAGGAAAGGATGCTGTGGGCAATGTTCCGGAGGCGAATGAACGGTATGAATATGAAGAGTTGGATTTGGAGCTGAATTAACCTCACTCCCCAACAATCACGGTCTTCACATTTACAAATTCAAGTAACCCGGCCTTACTGAGTTCCCGTCCGAAGCCGCTTTCTTTCACACCGCCAAACGGTAATCTCGGATCAGATCGAACGAGCGTATTCACGGCACAGGATCCGGATTGCATTTCGAACATCGCAATATGCAAAGCCTTTTTCTCATCCCGGCTAAAGACTGCTCCGCCCAATCCGTATTGTGACTGATTGGCTAATAGAATCGCTTCCTCATCAGAATTGGCAATGATTACGGATGCAACAGGTCCGAACATTTCTTCATCGAAAGCAGGCATCCCCGGTTTTACTCCGGTTAAAATGGTGGGCGGATAAAAATACCCTACACCCGATGGAATTTCCCCACCCATGATACAATCCGCTCCCGCAGCAATACTTTCCTGAACCTGACGATGGATATTATTTCGCAAATCTTCCCGCGCCATTGGACCTAAACGAGTTCCTAGTTCCGTTGGATCTCCAAAAGTTCTCGATTCAAAATTATTTCTCAATCCTTTTAGAAAAGCATTTGCTGAATCCTTATGAACTATAAAACGTTTTGCCGAAATACAACTTTGTCCGTTGTTGAGCAACCGGCTTGTGGCACATGCATTAACAGCTACTTCCGAATCTGCATCCTTTAGAACTAAATAAGCATCGCTGCCACCTAATTCAAAAACACATTTCTTAAGATATTTCCCGGCCAATTGTGCGACTGATTTCCCAGCGCGACTACTTCCCGTTAGCGTAATAGCCTGAATCACCGGACTTGAAATTACCTCTTCCATATCTTCAATTCGAATTCGCAATTGTTGAAATTCATGATTTTCAAAACCCGATTCGCGAAAGAGTTTTTCAATCATTTCAGCGCAACCAAAAACATTGGGAGCATGTTTCAGAATAACCGAATTACCTGCAACAAGAGCCGGAACCGCACACCGGAACACCTGCCAGAAAGGATAATTCCAGGGCATGATCGCCAGTACCGAACCAATGGGCTGATGCGTAATTATAGCCATCTTATTTTCGGTATCCACCCACTCGTCGGATAAAAATTCCTCTGCATGTTGGGCGTAATACCGGCAGAGCCAGGCGCATTTTTCTATTTCTGCAACTCCTTCGTTCAAAGGTTTTCCCATCTCTGTCGCAACCAGATTTGCCAGCGATTTTTTCTTGCTGATGAGAGCCTCCGAAAGATTGATTAACAAATCGCACCGATCGTGTTGCCGTGTGGTTCGCCAGACTAGATAGGCATCGTGCGCTTTTCGCAGAACGGATTGAATCTGATCTGAATTTGCATATTGATATTCCTTAATACTTTCTCCGGTGGCAGGATTGATGGTTGTGGTCGATTGCATGGTCAAAAGTAACTGAAACGGTAACGGGAACCGTAACGGGAGCGGAAACGGTAACGGTAACAGGAAAGGTAACTGTAACTGTAACTGTAACGGTAACTCCATTAAGAGCAGAAGAGCAATAGAGCGGGAAGAGCGTTGGATTCTTCGCTGTGCTCAGAATTTGAATGCAAGCACACTCTCGCTCTAAAGCTCTCATGCTCTTTAAAAGTTCTGTTACCGTTACTGTTACCGTTACTGTTACCGTTACTGTTACTGTTACTGTTACAGGATGCGGTTGCTTCGCTTCGCTCAGCATGACGAGGACTCCGATGGTAGTACAGGGATTCTTCGCTTCGCTCAGAATTTTAAGGAATACGTTCTCTCGCTCTCACGCTCTTTCAAAGACCCGTTACTGTTACAGTTACAGTTACAGTTACCGTTGCAGAATTTGGTTGCTTCCCTTCGCTCAGCATGACGGGGACTTCGATGGTGGAATTAGGGATTCTTCGCTGCGCTCAGAATTTCAATGCAAACGCTCTCTCGCTCTCCCGCTCTCCCGCTCTTTCTAAATCCCGTTACTGTTACAGTTACCGTTGCAGAATTCGGTTGCTTCCCTTCGCTCGGCATGACGAGGACTCCGATGGTGGAATTAGAGATTCTTCGCTGCGCTCAGAATTTCAATGCAAGCGTAAAACTTTGCACTGATCAAAAAGATCATCCCAATTTGGATTGAATTGATTGATCAATTCTAATTTATAATTTCTGACCTTACCTTTAATAAACTTTTCTCTGGCTATCGCTTCATCAATCGTATCGAACCATTCGTAATAAAGTAGAATTCCTATTTCATATTTAGCTGTAAAGGAATTTGGGTTAAAATGATTTTTGTGCTCGGACACTCTTCTCAATAAAGATGCTGTAACCCCGGTGTACAGCACTTTTCGATTCTTGCTTGTGAGAATATATACATATCCTCCTTTAAACTTTTTCATGGTAAGTCGAAAATATAAATTCTGAGCGAAGCGAAGAATCTCAATTTAATTTTTATCAATGAACGTCATGCTGAGTGCAGCGAAGCATCTAATTAATTAGCGACATCAATCCCAGTTGATGGTATTGCAACCGCAACCTCCAGAAAGAGCGGGAAAAGCGTTGAATTTTTCACTAGCTCAAAGTTTCAATACAGCGTACTCTCTCCCGCTCTCTCGTTGTACCGCTCTTTCAAAATACCGTTACTGTTACTGTTACAGAATTAGGTTGCTTCACTGCGCTCAGAATTTCAATGCAAGCGCTCTTTCCCTCTCCTGCTCTCCTGATCTTCCTAAATCCCGTTACAGTTACAGTTACTGTTACAGAATTAGGTTGCTTCGCTGCGCTCAGAATTTAAAGGCAACCTGCTCTCTCGCTCTATCGCTCTCCTGCTTTATCAAAATCCCGTTACAGTTACAGTTTCCGTTACCGTTACAGTTCTCTCCAAACGACAACGGGCGGCCAATCGGCCACCCGCTATCAAAAACTAAAAGGGAAATACATTAAACCAACCGGCCCTGTCTGGTTCCGATCGATGATCTTGTGAACAGAAAATGCTTTAGTTTTTCACGATCTTCCGGGTGTAGATACCATTTTCAGTCGTAACACTCAAAAGATAAACACCGGCCGGAAGTCCAGACAGGTTCAGTTGCGCCTGATCGCCTACAGGCATGGCTGATGTCAGTTGGTTACCGACCAGGTCGGTAAGAACGATTTGGCTTTCAGGGTTTAATGCACTGCCTTCAACAACAAGAAATTCACCGGCCGGATTCGGATAAATCTTCATCTCCATTTCACCATCGATTGAGGGAACCGAAACAGATACCTCCGGACAACCCCACATGTAATCGATCTGACCCCGCACTTCGCCGCCGGCATTCATAGCAGTATGAGCATTTATATAAGTCTTTCCTTCTTTGATTTTCATCGCGGTATTCGCATCAATTGTTGCATACAGGAAACTTCCATTGTTGCTCAGTCCGGATGAAAGATCAACCAGAACATTGCCATTTGCTCCCCGCATTCCTTCGTGAATGTGTGCCGCGGAAACAGTGCCGGTCAGGTTTGTTGAAGAGAACATTACATGCGCCCATTGATTCCATCTGTCCACCGAAACAATTCCGCTTCCGTATCGCATTCCGCTCACCTGCGGATTTTCCTGCATGCCGCACATATCGAAAACATATCCATCTGATGCCGTTCTGAAAACCTGACCCCTGATTTCACCGCCTGCAAAAGCCGTTGTGTGAACATTGATATACGACATACCATTCAGCAATCGCCAGATCACATCATTGGTTAAAGTGCTTCCTGTAGCCATTCCCCAGATGCGGTTACCCATAATGTTATCAGTTAAACTAATATCCACTCCGCCATTCTCACCGATCATTCCGTTGTGAATGTGAGCTCCGGTTAATGGGCCTGAAATCTCATCTACCTGAACCATGTACATCAACGTGTCCCAGGTCGGATTAAACCATAATGCGGCAACTCCTTTTCCGGGAGCCATCACAGCCGGTTCTTCCTGAGCCCCGTTCATCCAGGCATCGAGAACAAAACCGTTAACCATATTTAGCTGTCCCCGGATTTCTCCTCCGGCATTCAACTCGGTATGCACGTTAATATACAGCATGCCATTCATCAGATCATCGAGATAAGCAGTGGGATCTACATCAGCAACGATGCTGTTACCCATGATGTACGGTGTAAGATTTTCAACCACATTTCCATTCATTCCGGAAGCTGCTTTATGAATATGGGCACCGGTTATTTTTCCGCTGAGACCGTTTGTTACCAATTGAATTTCAAGCTTCTTATTATTGGGAGAAAGGTTAACAACTCCAAATCCCATAGCACCTGTTGTTACCGATGGAACTTCATTCGAACCTTTGAGATCACACATAAAAGAACGGTAACCATCCATCCAGATTTGTCCGCGGATTTCTCCTCCGGCATTCGCGGATGTATGCACATTAATGTAGTACTGACCGGTAATAAATTTATGAAGATTAAAATCGGTAACGTATCCTTTCACCTGATTTCCCATTAGCATCGGAACAAGATCGTGAACCACGGATCCGTTTTCGCCCGGCTTTCCTTCATGAATATGAACTCCGGTTACCGGACCCGATAAACCATTTACAGTAGCAACTACCCAAATTGTATCCATGGTTTCATTCAGGGCAAGACCGGCAACACCGTTGGCAGTAGTCGAAACCTCCGGAACCTCTTCTTTTCCGGAGAGTTTTGCGGTAAAGATGATTTTCCCTTTAAACATCGGATCTGCCGGGCGCATACCGTTTTCCATAACCATATCAGCCATGTGAACTCCGCGCATAACATTTCCCCGAACTTCACCGGTGGGTTTTATTAAAGTATGAATGTTCACATAAATGCTGTCCATCCAGAATTGCATCGCATTCGCTTCTGTAAAAGGAGTTGCATCGGTAGATTTCCAATATCCGTGTGCCGCATCTCCTTTAGCCGATAGAGAAAAGAATGACGACAGATTAAAAACCACACCGCCGTTACTTCCGGGTGAGGCTTTGTGAAAATGTGCCGCCGTTGCCGAACCGGAAAGTCCGTCAACCACCATCATAAAATGCGCATTGGTCATGTCGCGATCAATAGAAACCATACCACTTCCCATGGCAAGAGAAAAATCTACCGGTACTTCCTGACGAGAATCGAGATTAAAATTATAACCCTCCCGGGCAAGACGATATACCTGCCCGCGGATTTCTCCTCCGGCATTTGCAGAGGTATGAAGATTAATATACGTCTCTCCCATTAAGAGTTTTTGAACCAATGTAGAAGTAATAACCGAACCGGTTACCATTCCTGAAATTCTGTTTCCATTGATATTTTCGGTAAGACTCACTAAAACATTTCCATCGGTTCCTTCTGCACCGTCGTGAATGTGTGCACCGGTAATCGCTCCGGTCATTCCGGTTGCCTGAACATCGTACCACAAAGTATCGAGTGAAGGATTAAGTGAAATCCAGGCAGCACCCCATCCTCCACCAGTTGGATTGGTGGTTTCCTGATCTGTATTCAGCCACGAATCGAAAGCCAGTCGTTTGTCGAGCCAAAGCTGACCGCGGATTTCTCCCGCTGCATTGGCGGTAGTATGTACATTAACATAAATGGAACCTGCTAAAAGGCTGTCGATTAAGCCGGTTACGCCAGAAATATCTACGCTTCCAATGATGGCAGATCCTGAAATCATAGAACTCAGGTTCACAGCAACACCGCCGTCTTTTCCCATTTTACCCCAATGCAAATGGGCTCCGGTTATTGAGCCACTGAGTTGGTCGCAGATTACGCGAACTTCCAGCGTTTTTCCGTCGTGTGAGATATTGAAATTTCCAAGACCCCAGGCGTTTTTCGTAACCGGCATGATTTCCTGCATAGTATCAAGACTTGCCCGAAAACCCCAGTCGGTTTCGAGCATGATTTGTCCGCGAATCTCCCCGTTGGGATTTGCAGTTGTGTGGGCATTTACATACAAATCACCCATCATATAAGAATTGAGAACTGAAGGTGTTAATGCCGATCCGGTGATGAAACCGCGCACCACATTCCCGTGAATGTTGTCACTAAGATTGTGGAGCACGGATCCGTTCACTCCCATTTTACCGGTATGCACGTGTATTCCGGTAATGGGCCCCGACATTCCTTTTGTCGCAATGTTGTAGAATAAAGTATCCCAGGAACTGTTCAGGGTGAAAGCAGCCACGCCTTCGGCATTCGTTGTAACAGCAGGAACTTCCTGTTGTCCGTTTAACCAGGCCGTTATCATCAGTTGGTCTCCCATGTGGGCTGCCGTTAGTTTTGATGTCGTACAGAACAACATCAAAAGGCAGCTCAATCTCGCTATATGTCTCATTGTTTTCATTTTTCCTTGTTTATCGTTTCGTGTTGATTGAAGAGAAAACTTCCGCGGCGAGTTTCCGACTTCACCCATACTTACGGCGCGAATTGCCAATTGGATTTTTTAGATGAAAATTTTTTAGAAATGCTTTTGGGAATGCTACGTCAACCAAATTACTGGTATCTTTCAATTACCTGTTTCACTATATTTTTGTACGAACAGGTTGTCGTTACCATGCACCGTTACTACCTATTTTTATTACTGATTTTTTTGTGTCGTTTTTATTCTAAAGCACAAACCGGATCTGCTCCCGATACGAGTCAATATCCGTATTGGATTGATATGATGGCCGATCCATCTGTTAATTTTTATAAGACCCAAAGAGCCTTTGAACTTTACTGGCAAAACCGCGCGATCACTAAAGGAAGCGGTTACAAGCCTTTTAAAAGATGGGAATACACCACCCGTGAAATCATCGATTCGAATGGAAATATTCCGGCTCCCGGAACTCTCGAAGCCGAAGTTGAAAAATATCTGAATCGCAGAAGCCGGTATTCGTACGGAATCGGCTACCCGGGTATTCCGGCTGCACCCGTGAATGCACCATGTCTCACATCGGGCAACTGGGTTGAAATCGGTCCGAGAGTTTTACCGGTTAACGGAACCGGTCAGCCAAACGGATTAGGACGTGTGAACGCCATCGCCTTTCACCCGACCGATTCTCTTAAAATTTATGTGGGCACCCCGGCGGGCGGACTTTGGATTTCGAACGACGGAGGTAAAACCTGGGACACAAACACCGATACTTTTATCACACTCGGTATCTCATCCATCGCCATTGATCCGCAACATCCCGATACGATTTATCTCGGAACCGGTGATCGCGACAACAGCGATTCTTATGGAAGAGGCGTGTTAAAAAGTATAGACGGCGGTATCACCTGGTTTCTGGTTAACAGCGGAATGGGGAATGTGATCGTGGGTCGTTTAATCATTGATCCTAAAAATCCTCAGATTCTTTTAGCAGCAACGAGTAGCGGAATTTATCGCACGGCAAATGGCGGATCTTCCTGGACGAGATATGTTTCCGATAATTTCAAAGAGATCGTTTTTGACGCGGTGAATTCAAATTACGTTTTCGCCACGACCTATTCCACCGCGGAATATTACCGATCCACCGACAACGGAATCACCTGGACCAAGCTGATGTCGACTTTGCCTACGGGAAAGCAACGATTGGTAGTTGCCACCACTCCTGCAGATTCCAATCTCGTGTATTTGTTAGCAACCAACAGCAGCACCTTTGCCGGATTGTACCTTTCGCATGATCGCGGAGTGAATTTCAAACTGATGAGCGATACGCCAAACATCATGGATTATTCGCACCTCGGATCCGGAACAGGTGGGCAAGCCTGGTACGATCTCGACATCGCCGCAGACCCGGATGACGGTTCCATTGTGTATTCGGCAGGGGTTAATATTTTTCAATCGACCGATAGCGGAAAAACCTGGAAGATCAATGCGCATTGGGTTGGTAGCGGTGGCGCTCCGGCAATTCATGCAGATAACCATGTTTTGGAATATCAACCGGGGACAAATCATCTTTTTACCGGAAACGACGGCGGAATTTATTTCACAACCGATCGCGGAAAATCGTGGACAGACATTAGTGAAGGAATCGGAATCGCTCAGATTTATCGCATCGGACAAAGTGCCAATAACAAAGATTTTCTGATAAACGGTTATCAGGACAATGGTGCTGGAATGTATCTCAACGGAAAGTGGACAACCGTAATGGGAGGCGACGGAATGGATTGCCTGATCGACCCGACAGATGATGCCTGGGCTTATTCAGATTTGTATTACGGTGATATCCGCCGGTATAAAAATTACGGTTACAACGGAACGATCGGCAAAAACGGATCGAACGGAATTAATGAAAGCGGCGGCTGGATTACGCCTTTTATTTTAAGAGAAGGCGATGCCAATACCATGTTCTCCGGATTTAAAAATGTGTGGCGAACCACCAATGTTAAGGCGGCTTCTGCAAGCTCTGTTACGTGGACTAAAATTTCCGATAATCTGGGAGGAAGCAATAGTCAGAACATTACCGTTTTGGAAAATTCTTCGGTTGATGACAACCTTTTGTACATGGCCCGGGCCGATAACAAGCTCTTTAAAAGCGTTGATGCGAATGTAGGTTCGGTTAGCTGGACAGATTTAACATCATCCCTTCCCGCATCCGGAACCATCAACTGGCTTGAGACACACCGCTCATTCAAAAACCGGGTTTGGATCTGCATTTCGAATAAAATTTATCAGAGCGATGATGGCGGTAACAACTGGACCGACATCTCATCCGGACTTCCAAACATTCCGATGTTGTGTGCAGTTTACGATTCGAGCAGTTCGAGAGGCGGGCTTTATCTCGGAACGTACATGGGTGTTTTTTATAAAGACACCACCATGAGCAATTGGATTTGGTATAACAACAACATGCCGGTGAATACGAGAGTTCGCGACATTGAAATTTATTATTCTCCATCCGGTCGGGATAAAAGCCACGTTGTTTGCGGCACATACGGAAGAGGAAACTGGCGCTCTCCTTTATACGATGAAGATCAGAAAACTCCGGTTGCCGGATTTACGGAGGATATGAATTCTATTTGTCTGAATCAGTCGGTTTCCTTTACCGATACTTCGCTTAATATTCCAACAAAATGGAGTTGGGAAATCACACCGAATTCGGTTACGTATTTATATGGAACCGACAGCACGAGTCAGAATCCGGTAGTTCAATTCAATCAAAAAGGAAAATACACCGTAAAATTCTGGGCAGCCAACTGTATGGGGGTTGATTCGTTTGAAAAGGTCGATGTAATTGAAGTTTTCGATCCGATTAAATCTCCGGTTTGTACCGGTTTTACGAAAACCATCGGAGCGTATGGAATAGGAATTTACGGAGTCGACATTGCCGATCTGCACAACACATCTGTCGGGCCGAATGTTGAAGGCGGCTATGTGGATCGGGCCTGTCGCGAAATTGTTACGCTGCGAACCGACACCGCATATTGGACGACAATCACCACCGGCGTCAGTTATAATGAATACGTTAAGGTATTTATTGATTTTAACAACAATGGGAATTTAAATGATGCGGGAGAAATGGTTTTTAATACACCAAAAGGAAAAACAACGCATCAGGATTCGATACGGATTCCGATAAATCCTGTTACGAATACTTTATTGAGAATGCGCGTTATGAGCGATTACGATACGGTAAAAGCAAATTCGTGCGACACGATGCATTACGGACAAACAGAAGATTTCGGTGTGGTAATCGAACCGAGAATTCCCATTGCTAATTTCGGAATTGATACAAATGAAATCTGCCAAAACGGAAAAATAATTCTCACCGATTCGAGTGAAGGGAGCATTTATAAAAGAAGATGGTATGTGAGTCAGGATGGATTATTAACCTACAAAAGTGATTCGGCCGGTCCGATTACTTTCACACTTCCCGACACGGGTTGGTATTATGCAATTTTAGTTTTGAACGATAGTCTGGTCAGCAAACGGATCGATTCTATTGTGTATGTAAAACCCAATCCGAAAGCGAATCTATCTTATGCTAAAGGCGGTGCAATCATGTGTGAGCGGGATTCTTTAATTTTATCAGATAATGGTTTTCCGACAACCGTAACACATCAATGGTATAAAAACGGAAGCGCGTTGCCCGGGCAAACCAATGCAACACTTAATCGCTTTCCAGTCTTTTTATCAGACTCCGGATCGTATTATTCGGAAGTTAATTTAAACGGATGTACATCACAGACCAATCCTGTTCAGATCACCACCAAACCCAAACCCAGAGCGGGTTTTATTCCGGATGATACCGTTCAGTGTTTTATTAATAACCGATTTGGTTTCGGAAATACTTCGTTTATTACAACTTCGACTTATTCGAATAAATGGACTTTCGGAGACGGCGCCGAATCCAATTTAACCGGCCCATTTTACAGTTACAGTGACACCGGAAATTTTATTGTAACTTTAATTACCTCAACCTCCTTTTGCAGCGATTCCATTTCCAAAAACATACGGGTGAACGAGAGTCCGGTGGCGGGTTTTACGCTAAACAGCACGCCACAATGTTTAAAAGAAAATGAATTTGTTGTAAAGAATATTTCAACCATCAGCAACGGAAATTTAAAGTATTTATGGAAATGGGGAGATAGCAATACAGACACAACAACAGACGCATCACATCATTATTCGGTTGACGGAAGTTTTGATATTACATTAATTACGAATTCAACATTGTGCTCCGATACATTAATCCGGAATATCCAGGTCTCTCCCACTCCTGTTGCTGTTTGGAATTATACAGCATACGATAGTTGCGGCAAATCCAATTTATACGATTTTAATAATTCGTCATTTATCACCTCCGGGAGTATAAATACCAATGACTGGAAATTCAGTGATGGAAGTAATTCAAGTCAGAAAGATGTTCTCAATAAAACCTTTGCAGATACGGGAAATTACACCGTACAATTGATTGTGGTTTCGAATCTTGGCTGCCGCGACACGATGGTTAAATTAATTAAAGTTCACGAAGCACCAGTCGCTGATTTTAGTTTAACTCCGTTGTCTGCCTGTTTAAAAGGGAATTCTATTTCAATTGCTAACACCAGTTCAGTAACATCCGGAAGCATTACCGGATATGAATGGGATTTTGGTGATGGCGGCACTTCTGTTCAACAAAATCCCGCTCCGCAGAAATATGGGAATGCCGGAACTTTTAATATTCAATTGGTTGTTCATTCGTCAACCGGTTGCGACGATACGCTACAAAAAAGCATTGATATTTATCCGAATCCATTGGCCGGATTTACCGTAAATACCGGATGTGAGGGGGCAATAATTACTTTTACAAATACCAGTTCGATTGCCTCCGGAAGCATCAAACAATCGTTCTGGAAATTCGGAGACGGCGACACATCGGGCTTGAACGATCCGACGCATATTTTCACCAAACCTGGAAGTTTTGAAATTACTCTGGTGGTTGCGAGCGACCACAATTGCAAAGATTCGATAGTCGCTAAAAACGGTGTAACCATTCTCCCCAAACCTAAAGCCGATTTTAGTTTTCAGCGGTTGTCTTCCGCCGGAACAGCAACAGACGTTCAGTTTCAGGATTTAACCGACACGGCAGTTTTGTGGAATTGGAATTTCAGCGGAATTGCTCTAAGTACGGATCAGAATCCATTGGTAACTTTTCCGGATTCCGGCAGCTACGTTATTATATTAAAAGTAGAAAATAAAGATGGATGTGAAGACAGCATTAACCGGATTATTTTCATTTCACCCATTAATACTTTTTATGTTCCCAATGGCTTCACACCCAACGGAGATGGGTTAAATGAAATCTTCAAACCGTATGGACTGAGTTATTTAAAAAAGTACAACATGTCGGTTTACGACCGGTGGGGAATTAAGGTTTTTGAAACCGAAAATCCGCAGGAAGGCTGGGACGGAAAATATCTGGGTGAATATGTTCTTTCAGGCATGTATCTCGTAACGATAGAATACATCGATCTCAATGGCGAAAGGGCGCATGAGGAGTTGATGATTCAAGTTATGAGGTAATAGAATTTGGAATTACTGACGAATGCCTTTTAGTTTATTGGTTTGTGGGGAACATTGAGGTTCGACATTGTCAGCATAAATGGGGAATGGGGGAATACGTAAAATGGAGAATTTCGATTCTGAGTATGGCGAAGAATCCCTTGAAAACCCAGAAAGGACACGTCATCCTATGTTTGATCTTTTTTAATGTACCGGGGCAAAAAAGAAGAAGTCAACTAAGAAGAATTATTATTGAAAAAGGTCAACATTATTAAGGCATCTACACCAGCTAGCACTTCTATACCGAAGCCGGTCAGGTTTTTGGCACTTTCTAATTCTGAGGGCTTCGAGTAAATACACTTGCTACCTCTTACGTGCCAAAATTTTATCCGTGATGGTTATAAAATCGTACTTCTGCATTTGTACTTTTAAAATGGTGCTTTCAACATGCTTTCCGCTCCAATATTTGTCGTGTTCGCGGACAGGATAAAAAACGCAAACGATCCGACGTAGCTTTAGCGCAGATGGATGAGTGCTGTTTTACTTCATTTTCGCCACGCCACTCAAATCTCTAAGCATAACTGTTACAATCGTTAAGCGAACTTTCGTTCTTACCAAATTCTACCGCAATCCAATTTTCGATTTTTCATTTTGGTCCATAGCGGGGACGCTACGGACAGCTTCCGGGTTCACCGGGGATTCCTCATTTTTTTTATTTTATTAATTATTTTAATTCTTAATTACAAAAAGTTTGGGTTCGTACATTCTGCCGTTAATTACCAAACCTGCGTAATAAAAGCCGGGAGCCCAGCCGGTGGTGGAAACCTGAACAGTGTCGTTGTTGTTTTTCACAACAGCAGAATACATTTTTTGTCCGGAAGAATTTGTGATTTCCAAAGTTGCATTCGCCGCTTTCGTACATTCAAAATTCACTTCACCCGACGATGGGTTTGGGTAAATTTTTAAATACGAATCACTTTTGGTGATTTCCTTTATTCCTAATATTGATTGATCGCGGATCGCCAATACATATTCTCCTTTTCGCAGTTTATTGATATAAATAGTTCCGCGTTTGTCGAACGGAGAATTAATTTCAAATGTGTTAAACATATCTATTTCCCAGTCGGCGGCTGCATTCGGACGATACATTAGAACTAATGAATCTTCGCGAATCCGGATGAGGTCGATATCAAAATATCCGTCTTTATAGGCTGATCCGGAATTTCTTCCATTATATTCTATTACAGCAGATGCTTCAAAGCTTTCCGGCCAAACTCCGGTTACATTCCAGTATCGTTCGCGTGATAAAACCGGATTTCCTTTCGCATTAAAATACGCATCCGCTCCCACCCAATAATGTTCAATTCGAACGAATGCTGAATCTTTTATTTTACCGACATGCACTTTCATGCGGGCGGTTCCGAAATCGTAATTTCCGGTATCGCTGATGGTTATTGCCTTGTCGGTCATGGCGTCGGAAATTTTTTCCTCCAGATCGATCAACCAGCAAACTGGTTTGAAAGGCGTATTAACCGAAAACCACGCATCATCTTCGTTAATTAAAACAGTAGTTGTAAATTTTTCAAACTTGTCGGAAACTGCCGTTATTTCTAAAGGAACTCCATTAAACGGATTCGGAGCGAACCGCAATCTGCGACGAATCCGAACATTATTTTTAAATTGATTTCCATCTGCGTTTACATTCCATTCAATAAAATCAAATGCAACAAATCCTGGCTGGCGAATAAATGCATTAAAAAACTCCGTAAGATTTAAAGATGTATATGCCTGAAAGTGATTTTGAACATCATCTGTCGTTACATTCTTCCCGACATTAGACTGAACAAAAGTGGAGGCCGCCAGAAAAAAAGAAGAGTCGCCCATTACACCACGCAAAGTGTGAATCATGTCCGCACCTTTGTAATACACGTGTTGTCCGTAAGTGTGTTTGTGATCAACACCTGCAACCGGAAGCGTATCACCATCGAAAAGGTGAGCGTAATGCAAAACATTAAAATGATTATCGGCTGCATATTCTTTATACCGCTCCTTTCCGTAAACATATTCCATAAATAAACTTTCGGAAAATGCTGCCCAACCTTCGTTAATCCACATATCCGAAGCGGTTTTACAGGTTACTGCATCGCCCCACCAAT
This sequence comes from Bacteroidota bacterium, assembly GCA_016124755.1. GTDB lineage: Bacteria > Bacteroidota > Bacteroidia > NS11-12g > UBA9320 > WGNA01. The sequence continues at coordinate 134,386 of WGNA01000016.1, forward strand.
GATGCGACAATTCGTGTGCATACAGCGTTTCTTCGTCTAAACTTCCGTCAACTGCAAAAAGCGGATAGGCAATATTGGTCGCGTGTTCCATGGCTCCACCGTTAAACGGAACCACGCAATATCCGACACGATTAAAATTATAATTTCCGTAATGTTCTAAAAATCCATCAATCGCGTCCGGCAAATGCACAAACGACTTAGCCATATTTAATGAATCCTGTGCAACTGCGCACAAATCAACCGGGATATTTTTGTGTTCGAAGTGATTTACCGTGTACGGCGCAACTGCAACCGATGCCAGATACGTTGTTATCGGCGTTTCCATTTTCCACTTCCAAACTGTATTTCCATCAACATTTTTTTCGGAAGAAATTAATTCGCCGTTACACATCGCCCGATCGTCAGGAAGTGTAGTAATTTCAAATTCATAGGTTGCGTGATCGGTGAAATTGTCGGCGCACGGAAACCACACTCTTCCGTAATTATGCGGGTCGGATGTGAATGCCACACCAAGGTTGTAGGCATAATCTCCCGAGTAATAAAATCCGCCCCACGACGCATCTTTAATAGGTTTGCCATTGTAATCAATGCGGCATGTAATTTCGGCACCGGCAGCCTTTTTCGATCCAAAACCGATTTGCAATTCCTTTCCGTTGTGCGCATACGAAAGTGCATTTCCATTTTCCGAAATCTGGGTAACCGTTAATCCTTCCAGATAAAACATCACCGAATCGGAAGCAGCATTTAGTTTAAAAGTAATCTCCGTAAATCCTTCGACATACTTCCCGGATTTATTCGTCATGTCGAGCACAATCCGGTAATGGGTCACATCCACATTCGCAAACGGATCCTGCGCAAAAAGCTGTAGAGCCGTTAAGAAAAAAAGTGTTCCTGCAACCGATTTCCGGAAGAAGCTGAACACCTGATTCTGCGATGAGAAAAGAATTGGCATAATGGGTTTAATTTCGTGAGAATCGTACAAATCTAAACCGATGCGTCAAATAAGTCAGTTTGTTCCCCAAAGCCTCGTAGTTCTTGCATTTTCATTGCTTTCCAGCCCGCTCGGATTTTCGCAAATCACGATATCGAGCAGCAACATGCCTAAGTCGGGCGACACAATCCGGTACTCCGTTGCGACGAGTATCGGGTCGAATGAATTGGATCAGACCGGCACCAATCAGGTTTGGGATTTCACGGAACTTTCACCGGTTTCGCAGGGCATTGATGAATATGTTGCCAGTTATGAAACACCGTATATTCTGAATTTCGGTTTTTCCGCGATCGGGCAAAAAGTTTTGGACACGGCAGGTACCAGTCAGTTTCAACTCAAAAATGTGTACACGTTTTTCCGGAATTCAGCGGCATCATTTACTCAGGTGGGAATCGGATTTCAATTCGGCAGTTTTCCTTTACCGCAAGCCGGAAAACACAGCGATCCGGATGAGATATATGTATTCCCATTAAAATTTGGAAATAAAGACACGACTACTTTCGACGTAAGTGTTCCGATAAAATTAGCGACCCTCACGGTGGGTACTTTCACCCGAACCGGGACACGTTATTCGGTAGTTGATGGTTGGGGAAAAATATCAACGCCGTATGGTAACGACATTCCGTGCATCCGGATAAAGTCGGTAATTGTTTCAAACGATTCTATTTCGGTGAGTATGGCCGGAATTAATTTCGGAACAACAACTATTCGCACTGAATATAAATGGCTGGCTACATCCGAGCGTATTCCGGTTTTGGAGATTGCCGGAAACGAAATCGCGGGCAACTTCACTCCCACCGAAATCCGGTATCGCGACAACTTCCGGCAGATTGGTCCGAGTGATCCGGTAGTGGCAGATTTTTATGCAGAAAATCCGGTGGTTCAAACCGGAGAGGTAATCCGTTTGGTAAATCAGAGTTCTTCTAATTCTCAAATTTATTCGTGGACTGTACTTCCTTCGGGGAATGAAATTTTTGTGAACGGCACTTCATCATCTTCCGCCGATCCGAGAATCGTAATTAATAAGGCCGGTTTTTATTCGGTTCGGTTAATTGCATCCGGCGGAGGCGCTTCCGACACAACAGTTAAAACGGAATATCTGAGTGTGGGGCAAGTTGGAATGGAAGAAATAAAATCTGCCCTGATTGAGATTTATCCGAATCCTTTTAACGATCAGATTGCGATTCAATCTAAAGAAAATTCGGCTTTAAAATGGGTGATAACCGATATTACCGGAAAAGAAATTTCGGGAGATTTCCACAATTCAGAACGCATTAAAACCGGTGACTGGAAACCGGGAATGTATATCCTTACTATTTTTGATCAGAACGACGGGGTGATTTTGCGCCGGCATTTAGAAAAATTTTAACACCAAAGAATACTTAAATGACTAAAAGAATACTACTCTCTTTTTTTGTTTTAGCGGCATGTGTAATTGGATTAAAAGCACAGACATCGAGAAATTATTCGGTGTTGATTTGGGCTGATGTAAGTTCGAGTCCGGCTTCGATTACCGTTCATTTTGAAAACGATGCACTGGCAACCGCACACACTGTTTACCGGCGTGAATTAGGCGATAATGGCTGGTCGAATGTGGTTAAAACCTTTTCTAAATCGAGTGATAAAGATCTTTCGTTTACCGATAATTCGGTTGTAGCCGGAAAGAGTTACGAATACTTTGTTTACAAACAAGGCAACAGCGGATTTCAGGGTTTCGGATATTTAAATGCCGGAATAAATCTGGCGGCTCAACACAACCGGGGAACTGTTTTATTAATTATTGCTCAAAGTGCGATGGACAGTTTGGGAATGGATCTGGAAGTTCTGCGAAACGATCTGAGCGGTGACGGATATCGCGTGGTGGATCTGGTGGTTCACGACTCGATGAAGCATCAATCGGTTAAGGAAATGATTAATCAGAATGCGGAATTATACACCGACCTCACCACATTGTATATTTTCGGTAATGTAGCGGTTCCGTATTCCGGAAGATATTGCGCGGATTCGTACTGGAAATATCCCCCCGACGGACACACTGCAGGAGTTGGTGATCATTGCGGTGCCTGGGCGGCCGATGTTTATTACGCCATTCCGAATGGTACCTGGACCGACAACGACACTGTTTTTTACGGGGCCGGAAGAGCATGGAATAAGAATGATATCGGTGATGGAAAATTTGATGAAATAGAACTTCCCGACACGGTTAAATATCAGATCGGCCGGGTAGATCTGGCGAATATGCCGGCATTTAATAAATCGGAATTCGAATTATTAAAACAATATATTCAGAAAAGTCATGCATACCGGTATAAGGAAATGACACCCTATACACGTGCTTTAATAGACGAGAATTTTAGTCCGAGCACAGAGGCGTTCGGCGGAAATGGTTACCGCAATTTCCCGATGATGGTGGGTCGCGATAATATGATCGAAGCCGATTATTTAAAAACCCTCGCCGACAGCACTTTTATCTGGGCTTATGGCACTGGTCCGGGTTCTTTTACATCTGCTGGAGGAATCGGAAACACGAATGATTTTGTTGCCAAACAGGGCGCGGCTATTTTTAATTTTTTATTCGGAAGTTTTTTTGGTGACTGGGATAATAACAATGCTTTTTTACGGGCGCCGCTTGCTTGTGAAAACGGCGGATTAACCAATGCATGGGCGGGCCGTCCGTGGTGGCATGTTCATCCGATGGGTATGGATCAAACGATTGGTTACTGCACTAAAATGGTTCAGAATAATGTGAACAATTATGTGGCGGCGAATTTTGGAAATAATATTCATATCGCGCTGATGGGTGACCCAACATTGCGCATGCACATGTTTGCTCCGCCAACAGATGTAAAAGCTTCGGTTCAATCGAATATGATGAAGGTTGATCTCACCTGGACAGCCTCTGCAGATGCCGTTGACGGATACAATGTATATTTCGCCACATCCAAACACGGAACCTATTATATCGCGAATGCCAATCCGATAAAAGGCACCAGTTACACACACAATTCGGTTGGTAACGGAACCTATTATTATATGGTTCGCGCGGTTCGAAAAGAAACGACTTTATGCGGAACGTTTGAGAATCTGAGTCAGGGTGAAATTGTAATTGCTGAAAATCTGATAACCTCGGGAACCAATGATTTGTCCTTATTAAAGGATTTCACTGTTTTCCCGAATCCGACAAACGGAATTATTAAAATTAAATATTTCAGCGAAGGCAGCGATGTGGAAGTAAAGGTAACCGACATCAACGGAAAATGTGTTTATACGAATTCTTATTCGGGATACGGAGAAAATATTCAAACTCTTGATCTGAGTGGGCTATCGGCCGGAATGTATTTTTTGCAGGCACAAGGACAGACCCTGAAGGTAATTAAGAATTAAGGGAATTAAATTAATTAAGAATTACTGACGAAAGCTGGGAAGATGATACTTACTTAATATGATTCAGGTCAGCATTGTCAGTATAAATGGGGAATACGAGAATTGGGGAATTGGAGAATTACTGACGAATGCCATTGAAAATTCCGTATAACAACTTGCAAAGAGGTTTGGCATTGTCAGCATAAATTGAATTTGTTTCAGGATCTTATGCAAAGAAGTATTATAAAAATTCTGAGTGAAACGAAGAATCCCGACTTCACCTCCAGAAATAGCGTCATCTTGAGCGAAGCGAAAGAACCCCAAGGGGAATTAAGAAATGAAAGGAATTAAGAGAATTAAGAATTGGGGAATTACTGACGAATGCCTTGAAAAATGAAGATTAACAATAGGTAACAAGGTACGGCATTGTCAGCATAAATGGGGATGACGAGAATTCACAGACCGAGGTCATGCTAATGATGAATGTATTTGAATTAACCGATTAAAAATTGATGCTTCTCCGTTTGGATCCACCAAGATTGTAAATTTGGTTGGGATCTATTTCAATCTTTTTCTTCTCCCTTTTTCTTGATAAAAAAGTTAGCAAAAAATCAAGTCGGAAAGAAAGCTGCCCAAGCGATCCTATTCTTGTTTTAGGATCCGCTTCGCACAATTCATTTTGTTCTTTTAAAACTAAAATGGAAGTGACTCAAAAGTTCGTGTAATGAAGCGGAGAAACGTATAACTTTAATTCCACCATCTCCTCTGAATGAGTAAAGTTCGTATTTTAGCTAACCAGAAGCAAGGATCCTGTCGTACGCTTAATTATTATACATGACACGTGAAGAACAACTGGAATACTGCAGAGTTTGCAGGCTACGAAAATTCGATCGCACACACGGACTAATCTGCTCTTTGACCAACGCTCCCGCTGATTTTACGGGTGATTGCCCTGAGTTTGAATTAGACGAAGTCGAAGATGAACGTTTGCACAAACGAAATCTTGCAGCAGTCGGCGATGATTCGGTAAATAGCTTGGGGCATTCACACAATTCAACAGCAAACAAAAATATTGGTGTTGGTTTAATTGTTTTAGGAATCGTTGTTTCGATTGTTTCGGTATTATTTGAAATAAATACTCATATTTCGATTTGGGGCGGAGCCATTTCAACAGGCGCATTTTTATATTGGCGAGGACTTTCTCAGGATAAAGTGAATGAAGATCGCACAAGATGGGAAGATGTTGATGATGAAGAAGAATAGAAATAATGACGAATGCCAGGAAGATGATACTTACTTAATATGATTCAGGTCGGCATTGTCAGCATAAATTGAATTTGTTTCAGGATCTTATGCAATAGAAGTATTATATAAAACTCTGAGTGCAACGAAGAATCCCGGCTGCACTTCCAGAAATAGCGTCCTCTTGAGCGAAGCGAAAGAACCCCATGGGGAATTAAGTAATGAAAGGAATTAAGAGAATTAAGAATTGGGGAAATGGGGAATTCGAGAATTACTGACGAATGCCTTTGAAAATTCCGCATAACAACTTGCAAAGAGGTTTGGCATTGTCAGCATAAATGGGGAATTGGAGAATTTACCGAAGAAAATCATTCTACTGATGAATGCCAAGAAGATGGTACTTACTTAATATAACTCTAGTCGGCTTTGTCAGTATAAATGGAACTTGGGGGTGGTTTAAATGCTTAAAAAACTAAACGCAGCATTGGTTTGAAAGAGCGGGATTGAATTGTGATAGATTTGCGGGACCAAACTATACATGAAATCTGTAATAATTGAGCCGGTTTCGCACAAGGATGCGGAATGGTGGGCGATTCGATTCCCGTATGACACTGCATTGGTGGCGCAGGTTAAGGCGATTTCCGGTTCCCGGTGGAGCAGGACGCACAATTGCTGGCTTGTAAAACCCACTGACCGGAGTCGTTCGTTGCTGCGGAAGATCTTCGGAAATTTGTCGGAAAACGACGAACGCGTCACTATTGAATGTGTGCGGTTGGAGAAATGGCTAAAATCGAAACGCTATAGTGCCAACACGATTTCAACCTATGTGGGGGCGATGCGAAAGTTTTTAGAATTTTTTCCGGATAAGGATTTTACACTTTTAAATTCGGATGATTTAATCCAGTTTAATAATGAATATATTTTAGCTAATAACTATTCATCTACATATCAGAATCAGGTTGTGAGCGCGATAAAGTTGTATTCGAAAGTTGCGAATTTTACGCGGCTGGATGTTGAGTTAATTCATCGTCCGAAACGCGAAAAAAAATTACCCAATGTTTTAAGCGTTGAAGAGGTTCAGTTGATTTTGTTTTCGCTTCCGAATTTAAAGCACCGCACCATGCTGAGTTTAATTTACAGTTGCGGTTTGCGGAGAAGCGAGTTAACAAATCTGAAGATTTCGGACATTGATTCGAACCGGATGGTGGTAAGTATTCATGAAGCGAAGGGTAAAAAAGACCGGATTGTTCCGTTGAGCCGGAATATTCTGGATTTGTTGCGGACGTATTTTGTGGCGTATCGTCCGAAATACTGGTTGTTTGAAGGACAGAAGGAGGGCAATCGATACAGCACGACGAGTTTGGAAATGGTTTTACGGACGGCTTTGGATCGGGCGGGAATTCGCAAGCCGGTGAGTTTGCATTGGCTTCGGCACAGTTTCGCGACGCATTTGTTGGAGAACGGAACCGATTTGCGGTTTATTCAGGAATTGTTGGGGCACAAGAGCAGTCGCACGACGGAGATTTATACGCATGTGAGCACGAAGAGTTTGATGAAGATCCGGAATCCGTTCGACGACATGTCTCCACCGAAATCGAAAATATAAACTCAACCGAACCTTGGTTTATCTCCTGGATTTGTACATTTATGGCTTACAAACAATGGGCTACAAGATAGTTAGCGGTAATGGTGCGACCGACCCCAACAGACCAACAATATTGACAAAATAAATGGAGCAAATTAAACAGGTAATGAAACAGATGATTAACGTTACAGAAGACGAACTAAACGACTTCCTTAGCCAAGTCATTACCAAAACATTTAAGCGACAAGAAACAGTAAGCCGACCAAACGCCATACCGAACGAAATATTTTTTATCAATAAAGGATTAATAAGAGTTTTAATAACAGACAACGAAGGAACAGAACATACCATACATTTTGCTCTTGAAAATCAGTTCATAGCAGACTATTCCAACTTTATACAAAAGCAACCTTCACTTTATACCTTACAAACAGTTGAAGAAACCCAAGTGATTGTTTTGCCACGTTCTGCAATTGAATGGGGTTACAAAAACTTAAAAGAAGGACAAAAAATGGGGCGACTTATTGCAGAGTTTTACTTTATTTACCAAGACGACAGAATTAAAAATATGTATGCAAGAACGCCAAAACAACGTTACGACAGCATTACAGACGTTTTTCAAAATATTCATAACCGAGTCCCTCAACATATGATAGCTTCCTATTTGGGTATTACACCAGTCCATTTGAGCAGACTAAAAAAAGCCGAAATTGAAAAACTATAAACATTTGTTATCGTTTAGAACTTCATAAGCTACCGACTTTTGCATTATAATTTAAAAGAAATTGTAATGATAAAATTCACTTTCACTTTGGCTCTTTTCGCCATTTCTTTATCTGTATTTGCACAGCAAAACAGTAATGAAAAAATTGCTTTTCCAACACCTTACGAACCTTCAAAAAGCAAATTCTATGTTCACAATGAAAAAGAAATTAATGCAAAACCAGAAGTAGTTTGGGGCTTTTTAATTGACGCTTTAAAATGGCAGTCGTGGTACAAAGGAGCAAAAAATATTTCCTTTTCAAATCCTACTGACACCCTTTTGAATTCCAATTCTGTTTTCAACTGGGAAACAATGGGTTTAAAATTTCAATCAACCATCAAACAGTTTGAACCAAACAGACTTTTAGCTTGGGAGTCAAAAAAGAAAAGTATTCAAGGTTATCACGTTTGGCTAATTATTCCAACTGACAAAGGCTGCAAAGTAATAACAGATGAATCTCAAAACGGTTGGCTTACTTTCTTTGAAAAAACATTTCAAGGCAAAAAACTAAAAAAGCTACACGATGAATGGCTTGCCGAATTGAAAAGAAAATCAGAGAACAACTAAAACCTAACAAAATGAAATTATCAAATACGGAAAAGACAAGGCTCAAAACCAAATATGGAGAATGGGCAATTGTAACAGGTGCATCATCAGGTATTGGACTTGAATTAGCAATACAATTAGCATCAGCAGGATTAAATCTTGTAATCAATTCAAGACATTTAGACAAATTGCAGGAAGTTGAAAAGCAACTAAAAGCAAACTCGATTATTGAAATTAAAATTGTAGCTTCTGATGTTTCTGAAACGGAGGGAATAGATAAAATTATTGAAGCAACACAGGGTTTGAATATTGGACTTTTAATTGTTTCAGCAGGTTATGGAACTTCAGGCAATTTTATTGACAGTTCCTTGCATTCAGAAATCAATATGCTAAAAGTTAATTGCGAAGCACTACTTTCATTGACCCATTATTATAGCCAACAATTTGTGCAACAAAAACGGGGCGGAATAATTTTAATGAGTTCAATGGTTGCATTTCAAGGAACACCATATTCGGCAAACTATGCTGCAACAAAAGCCTATGTGCAAACATTAGCTGAAGCAATAGCCGTAGAATTAAAACCACAAGGCGTAGATATTTTAGCAGCAGCACCGGGACCAGTTGAAAGTGGTTTTAGCCAAAGAGCTAATATGAAAATGTCTATGTCGCTGACACCTCAACAAGTAGGAGTTCCCATTTTAAAAGCATTAGGACGAAAGACAACTGTTTTACCAGGACTATTGACAAAATTTTTGGTTTATTCATTAAGGACAGTTCCAAGATGGGGGAAAATTAAAATTATGGAGAAAGTAATGGGGGGAATGACTGCACACCAACGTACATAATGGACAAGAAAAACCACTACCGCTAACAGCGGTTTGGCGTAATGGCGGGTGACGTTCTTCGTAGAAACATTTTTGCTATATTTGAAGTGTGTGCTTCGTATGAAAATTTGTGGTAATAATCCGCCACTACGCCAAGCCGCAGAACGTTA
>WGNA01000024.1 GCA_016124755.1 Bacteroidota bacterium
CAGTGCCAAAACCAGTGTGTTCCCGGATTGTGAGTAGCCTGCGTTTACCGCCAGTGCTTCCCGGTTGTAGTCGTCCAGTATATTCAGGATTCGAACTTTCCGGCCGTTGATCAGGGTGTCGTGCATGAAGTCTATACTCCACGTATGATTTATGGTTTCCGGTTGCGCCAAATTTTGGGGATACTTACAAAATGAGAAAAGCAAAAATTGAAAATCGAAGTACCTTCCGATCAACAATCGACTATCTGAGTTCTTACTTTCACCCGCCGAAGCGAATAGGGAAATTCGCTTTTTTTATTTTGATATAGCAACGGCGAAGGTGGGTTTATCACACAGAGGCGCAGTAAGATAACCTCCAACCATTTAATTATCCAAAATGATTAGTCATTCTTAACTCGTGAATTTTTTGAGGCGCTGAGTCGTGTTACCACGATTTACTTCCCAAAACGTATGTATAAATCCGACCGAATATCGTCGATCTGAGATCGTATATAGTTTCAACTCAGGATTACATATTTGTGGAATAATCTTATCATAAATCCCAAATCCGACAAATCTTTTTATTTTTGATCAAACCACTATTAAATGAAACCGATTTTTAGAAAGCCCAAAGTTCTATTCTCCGGCAGTTTGATGCTTTTGTCAGCACTCGCAAACGCCCAGTACTACGAGCATTTTCAAAATGAGTATTTCTTTGGAAATCAGAATTGCGCAAAGACCGAAGCTATGGGATACGCCGATGTGGCCATTGGCGGTGGTGTATATTCTATGTATCAGAATCCCGCGGGTATATCGCTTATCAAAAATCAGGAAGCGTATATTTCCCGTTCACGTCCTTATTATCTTCTCACAAATGCCCGCTACACATTTGCCGGTTTTGCAAAGAGGATTAATCCTAAAATGGTGTTGGCTGCAACCTTTCATCAATTTAATGTCGGGGCAACGCATTTCGTGGTTGACATAAACGGAACCGACTGGGATATCGATCGTCCTACAACCAACAATGCCGCCGTCACATTTGCCTATCAACCTATCAAAAATTTGCATGTAGGTATTAATGTCAATTATTTTTATTGGAAGCTCTTTAATAATATCCCGGCCGGCACAGTTTTTCAGCACGATCTGGGCGCTCTCTATGTTCTGCCATTAAATAAAGAAAAAAAGCAAAGACTTCAGTTTGCGGCATCGGTTACCAATATTACGAAAGTGTCTCTCACGTACATGGATCCCAACCGAAGAAAAGCAGTGAGTGAATTTCCGGAAGTATTTCGTGCCGGATTGTCCTGGTTTTCCGGGCATCAGATCCATTTACCGAAAACAGAGCCGATTTCCGCTGATATCAACGTTACAGTGCAGCATCAGGATGTATTAAATAATAATTATCTCACTCAAAACAGTTTGGGAGCCGAGTGCATTTTCGCATCAGCTTTCTGTTTTAGAATGGGATTAAGATCCCTAACCGTTAACGACGAAGGAATTAGCACAAACCTTTCTAAAGTTAATGATTTAACAATTGGAATGGGTCTTATTATTCCGTTAAATGAAAAAACGGGGGGTAAAATTCCCGGTAAATTGTATATCGATTATGCGGCGCTAAAACAGCCACCTCATAATACTTCGTTCCGGCGGCTTGACAATATGCACGTGTTAAGTCTGAGGTTTCAATGGGCCGAAAAACAACAGGCGAAAACACCGGAGAAAAAAGTGCAGTCTAAAAAAACTAAAACCGGAAAATCATGAAAACCCTGATTAGTTTCATCGTACTATTTTTCGGAGTAGTTTCAACAAGCAGTGCACAGAGTTTTGCAGGTTATCAGCCAATAAATCATCACACCGGATACATCACCTTGGTCTGGCAGGGAAAACCGTGGTTGGGCATCGGTTATAATTATCATCATTTCGCAAAGGCCTTTATAGATATGCAGGGGGAAATACGATTTCCATTGCTCGACATGTATCAATTCAAAAATATGACGGCGGTTGCCGGCGCCTACCGGCCTTCTTCAGTTTCTAAAAATTTTATTGGAACCGGCTTGCATTTGCGATACGAACGAACCAACAACGGAAGACAAAATTCTGCATTAAAAATGGCTCTCACGGTGCTTCCTGCACGAACGCTTCACCAAAGTCTTGACGACAGGCCATATTACACCGCCGGTGCCCGCTTTACCTTTGTTCAGACATTGCGTAAGGTTGAAAGCAACAGCAAAACCTCAACAATTACCACATTTAAAGGTTCTTCTGTTGAATACGGCGTTCACTTCGATTTTATGCTCAAACGAACTTTTGGAAATGCTATTAATTTGGTTCAAACCCGAATGCTTAACACTGAGGTTCGGCCAGTAACCGGATTTCGGGGAGAATATTTTTTCGGACAAATGTTTTAATATTAAAAATCGAAAATCGAAAATCGAAAATCGAAAATTGAAAATTGAAAATCGAATTGCCTTCCGATCAAATATCGTCGATCTGAGATCTTACATTTATATCACGCAGAGACGCAGTAAAAATGAATTCTGAACCTATTCATTGCGTCAGGACTGATTGTTCACACTTAACTCGCGAATTCTATTGAGTCGCAGAGTCGTGTTACCACGATTTACTTCCCAAAACGTAAGTTTAAATCCGATCAAAAATCGTCGATCTGAGATCGTATTTTAAAAATGCGAAAAGCGAAAAGTTGAAAATCGAAGTAACTTCCCATCGAAAATCGTCGATCTGAGATCGTACTTTCAAATTGCGTGACTTTGCAGTTAGATTTTCACGCAGAGACGCAGTGCGAAAAATATTCTGAACCGCATTGATTGAAACCATAAAAATCCCATTCTTATTTCGAAATAAATCTTGAGTCGCAGAATCGTGTTACCCCGATTTACTTCCCAAAACGTAAGTTTAAATTCGATCAAAAATCGTTGATCTGAAATCGCATATTAAAAAGCGAAAAGCGATCCGCCTTCGCAATTGCTATGGCAAAAGCTTCTGCGGATAATCAAAGGAAAATCGAATTATCTACCGATCAAAAATCGTCGATCGTACTTCGTACTTATCACCTAGACCCAACCTACCGCTGTCCAAACGATAATGCAAAGAACCAGAAGCAAAAAAATGATTCCGGAGACCAGGGTGGATTGCCACCAATTCATATTACTTCGGGAACCAACCGGAGCTGGGTCCGGACCTTTGAGCGACCAAATGATGGTCCAGATTCCCAGAGCCAGCAACAACAAACCATTGATTGAACTAAAACCGGTCACCAATTCATCGACACCGCCACTGGAAATGGCAACGACGATAAAACCAATTGCCAGCACCAGAATTCCAACTCCAACTGTGAGCCATAGCCAGGGCAATCGGCTTTTTGTTTTGATACTTTTCTTTTGATGAATCACCCGATTCACTTCGGATGATTTTTGTTTCGCCGAAATGGATGTCGGATGGAGTTTGGTCAATTTCTGTTTTTTGGCTTTTAGAATATCAAAATGAGCATCGACACAAGTCGGATTTTTAGTAGTCCTGACTTTATAAGAATATCCCTGCACCTCAGATGCATTGTCGAAAGCGGGAATAGTCTCCAGTTGGGTTTTGTACGTTTCCGTAACAAATGCAGATGAATCTATATGAAACAGAGATGGATCTTGCTGAAGCTGATATCCGCAAACCTTTCTGGATTTCCGGGAATGTAACGATGGCAGATTCACGAAAAATCCACGGTTGTATTTCCTTTTTTGAAACAAGCCATTCGAAACAACACGATGATTACCGGCACATCCCGAAATGAAAATAGTAATAGATATCAAACAATAATGGAGAATAAATTTTTTCATGAGGTTCTGGTTTCGGCTCAAATATAGTTATCAGTGATATGATAGGATAAAACCCAATCGAATTGATTTCTGATCTGAAAAAATCTGCAATTTTCTGATTCCAATGTTAAATTAAAGTTCCTTAAAATGTTAGTGCAACATTATTAAAAATGTCATGATATTAACTTTAAGTTAAGGCAAAGAAACGCGCATCTTCTTTTTGAATTAGCCAGTTTAATTCGCAGCAAATTACGGAAGTGCGATACAGAATTCTCATTCTGCTCCTGACTCTCGGAATCTATAATTCGATCGTTTACGGAGCAACCATACAGGGTCACGTTAAAAGTGCAGATACCAAAGAACAACTGATTGCAGCCGAAATTCATCTCGACAAAACTTCTTTCTTCACTTCGTCGGGATTCGATGGTTCATATACCATTAAAGATGTTCCGGTGGGAACCTATACGCTCAAAATTTCCTATCTCGGTTACGAAACATTTACTAAAAGTGTTTCCGTTACTTCGGCCGATTCGAAGGTGACAGTCGAGGCATCACTGAAACCGAATACCGAACTTCTTGATGAATTGGTGATCTACGGAAAAATAGACAAGGAGTCGGAGCGGAGTGCCCGCAAATCAGAAAAAGAAGCGGAGAACATCATTAATGTAATGCCGGCAAAAACCATCGAGTTGCTTCCGGATCTTACAACCGCCGGCGTTCTGCAAAGGGTTCCCGGTATTTCCATAGAACGCACCAGTACCGGAGATGCGCGGTATGCGATTATACGCGGAATGGATCAGCGGTATAATTACACTTTGGTTAACGGGATTAAAATTCCGAGTCCCGACAATAAATTCCGTTACGTACCGATGGACATGTTTCCGGCTGATCTGCTCGAACGATTGGAAGTGATGAAAACTTTAACACCGGAAATGGAAGGGGATGCAATTGGCGGCGCTATGAATTTGGTGATGAAAAATGCACCGACCAAACGAACGATTAATCTAAACGTCGGTACCGGATTTAATACATTGCTTACTTCGAGAGGGTACGAGAATTTTGATAAAAGTGTAGTGAATTTTCAGTCGCCGGTTGATATTAACGGACCTGATTACGTCGCTACTCCGTATGATTTCACGTATAAAAATTTCGATTATCAAAAACGAAATTTTCCAATGAATACGGTTTTGGGTTTTTCGTTTGGCGACCGCTTTTTAAAAAATAAAAAACTTGGAGTTGTGGTGGCTGCAAGCTATCAGAATTTATTCAGAGGTTCGAACAGTATTTGGTTTCGTCCCGAGAATCAGCCGCAACCGGGAAACATTCCAACGTTCGATGGAATATTCACCCGAACATACAACACACAGCAAACACGAACCGGAATTCACACCAAAATCGATTATAACATTAAAGACAATCATAAGATTAGTCTTTACGGATTGTTGATGGAATTGGATGAAGCGCAAAACCGGTATACAATTGATACGAGTCTTACCATTGGAAGATCCGGAACCGGCACCGGAAATACCTATATTCTGCACAGGTCAAGAATTCAGAATCAACGCATCGGGAATGTGACCTTGCAGGGGAATCACAAATTCACCAAATCTTTTCAAGTTAATTGGTCAGGTGTTTATTCGAAAGCCAGTGCACAAACACCGGATTGGTCGGAATATCAAACGGTTCAGGTCGTAGGTTACGATATCGAAGGAAATCATGTTGCAACGCCACAGGTTTTAAATATTCCTTTTTACCGCATCTGGACGCGAAACTCAGATCGCGATTGGGCGGGTTATCTCAATTTAAAATATCACCGGAAAATTATGCATCAGGATGTGACGATTTCTGCCGGTGGTTTGTACCGCGATAAATTCCGGGACAATGTTTACAACAACTGGAATTTAATACCCAATAATTCATCAACAGGTCAGCCGATTCCATACGATGGAAATTTAACACCGGATAAATTTCATTTTAACGGAACTTCCGCGGCACAGGGAAATCGGGTAAATCCGCTCACTTACACCGCTACCGAAAAGATTCTCGCTTATTATATACAGGCTAAAATTATTCTTTTTAGTAAAATCGAAATTCTCGGTGGTGTTCGGGTGGAAAACACAGAACAAGGCTGGAAAACAGTTCAGGATCCTAAAATTTCGTATGGTGCGTATGGAACCGTTCCGTATCAGGATGTGCTGCCCAGCGTGAATATTAAATACGCAATTAACGGACATCAGAATCTCCGGTTTTCTTATTATTCAGCACTCAATCGTCCCGGCTTTTTCGAATACGTACCGTTTACTGTGAACGGTGATAATTTTAGTTTAAGCGGTAATCCTAAACTGCAACATACCACTTCCAATAATTTCGATATGCGGTATGAGTGGTTCCAGAATCTGCTCGATCAGGTATTGATGGGAGCGTTTTATAAAAAGATTAATAATCCGATTGAAACGGCGGTTTTGTTTACCGGGACTTCCAGTGCGAGTCTTCAGCCGAATAATTTTGGTACGGCAACCAATTACGGATTCGAATTATCGGTAACCAAGTATTACGGTAAAATCGGGTTTCAGGGGAATTATACCTATACGCATTCGTCTATTACCACTGCTAAATTGTATTACGACACAAATTTCGTTGCGGTTCAGACAACGCAAACCCGTTCGTTGCAGGGACAGTCGCCACATGTTGGTAACCTATCTATTATTTATAAAAATCAAGATAACGGATTGGAAGCCCAACTTGCATTGGTGTACACCGGTAAAAAAATCACCTTCGTTTCACCTTACAAGGATTTAGATTACTGGCAAAGAGCGACCTACCAGCTCGATTTTTCAGTTGAGAAAAAATTCAGAAAACGATTTGTTGCGTACGCCAAACTCAACAATATTCTGAACACACCCATTGTCGTGGAAATTTATCATAAGAATATTTATCGGACCGGAAATTTCGCTTTAACCGAGCAGAAAAATCCGGATAGAATAACCGTGCAAAAAGAGACCTACGGGCAAAACGTAGTGATCGGATTGCGATATAAGATGTAGCCACATGTTTTTTCCAATTATTAAGTTGTAATGAAAAAGTTCTATTATGTATTGAGTTCACTTGCTATAGTAGCAATGTGTTTCAGCTCGTGTAAAAAGACCGAGGATCAGGCAGTAATTTCTGAACCTCAGTTTCAATCCGGTCAGACCATTTCCAGCGACACTCTTTCAGGTAGTGTTAAAGGAACAATGGAATCCGGTAAAACGTATTATTTCAAGGATCAGGTTATCGTAAATGCAGGCGATACACTGGTAATGCAAAGTGGTGTTAAATTGCTTTCGTTGTCTCCTAATGCACAATTAATTGTTAAAGGAGCCTTTGTTTCTTTGGGTACTAAAGATCACCCGAACTGGATTACAGGCGTTGATGCGTTTAACAATCCTTCTAAGTACAAATTAAAATCACTTCAGGATCCAAACACCGATCCGGGGCTTATGCCATCCGGTAAAATGTGGGGTGGAATCCAGTGTGAGGCAACCACAACATTAATCGACATCAAATGGACCCACCTCGATTTCGCTGGTGGAACTGCCAGTACCGACAACCCACCGGCCGGATATAAATCAGGTGATGATTTGTTTTGTATCCTGTTCCAAAACCCGGATGGATTTTTAATTCTTGAAGACTCCTGGATTTACGGAACTACAACAGACGTTTGTCGTGTTAACGGCGGTAAAATCCACATTATGAGAAATACGGTTGAGAAACTCGCGTACAACGACGGTGACTGTTTTAATGTTAAAAATTCAACAACCGGTGATATGGCGTACAACCTCATTATCGGAACCGCTAAAGGAGGAACCAAAGCGTCTAATAAAGGAACTTACGGAAGTGTGCAGACAACCATCAACATGTATAACAACACCTATATTTCCGGTGGTTGGAGAAGTGTTGACCCGGATCGTGGTGCGAACGTAAATTACGAACAGGGTGCCAGAGGAAATGCGTATAACAACATTTTTGTGAATTGTAAAACCGGTCTCCGAATTCTTGAAAATCCGGCTGCAGATACCAACAACTGTCACTACGGATACAACCTGAGCTACGGAGATACCATTACCGTTGTTAATGCATTTTATCCTCCTACGCACATCACACACCCAACCGATCACGATATTCCAAATCCGGCTTCTTTCTATCCGGGATATCCGAATAGTTACAAATTGGGTCAGGTGTACGATGCGCCTTCATTGGTTGGAAAAAACAATCCGCAATTCAAAAATTTCCCATTGCCGGTTACCGGAGTTATCAGCTTGTACAATTTTCAGGGTGATTACGATTTCCACCTGAATTCCAATTCACCAGCTATTGGTGCCGGTTATACGGCTTTTACTCCGATTGATGCAACTGCTCCGGTTTCAAATTCTTATCTGAAAGCCACAGTTACACCTCCAAACATGGATCTTGGTGCTTTCCCAACCGACGGAAGCGGAAATCAACACCAATAATCAGAGGCAATAAACCCATTAAGGAATAATCCCTTGATGGAATTACTTCTGATTCATGTGAGCTATTTAGTATTTAACAGGCAGGTTATTCCTGCCTGTTTTTATATGCCCGAATATTTATTTGACTTAGAAAATTACTCTTATAATTTTAATTGCAGATGAAAATTCATTCAGTACTATCCGGAGTAATAATTCTGTTCTCTTACCAAATTCTTTGCGCTCAGAAATCAACTCCGGCCAAATCAAATGCACCGGCACAGAATTCCAATTTCTCCTTTGTTGCCTTTGGAGATATGCCATATTTTTTGCCGGAAGATTTTGCCCGATTCGATACGTTTACCCATTTTATTAATGCGCAAAATCAGGCATTTAATCTGTTTGTGGGAGACATCAAATCGAGTTCGACCCTGTGCTCCGATTCGGCCTTTACCGACATCTACCGGAGATTCTCAAAATTTGAAAAACCTTTGATTTACACACCCGGTGACAACGAATGGACCGATTGCCATAAATCCAAAGCGGGTGCTTACGACCCCGATGAAAGGCTTTCCAAATTGCGGGAAATATTTTTTACGGATTCATTTAGTATGGGTAAAAACAAAATGCCGCTACAACGTCAGAGTGATTTTTCTATCTACAAAGATTACGTTGAAAACGCCTTCTGGAATTATGGAAAAATTTCATTCGTGACATTGCACATCGTGGGATCCAACAATCATTTAATTATTCACGACGGCGACACAAATACCGAATTTAAAAACCGTTTTAAAGCAGATACGGCCTGGATACATTATGCAGTAAAACAAGCTGAGAAGAACCAAAGCCTCGGACTTGTTTTTGTTTTACACGCCGATATGTTTACGGGCGATAAAGACATGGAGGGTTTTGAACAACTGATAGCTGAATTTAAAAGGATGACGATTCAGTTTGGAAAACCTGTTTTGTTGATACATGGCGATTCTCATCGTTTTGTGGTAGACAAACCCCTTTTTTCGGAAGGAGAAAAAGTTCTTCTCAATTTTACCCGTCTTCAGGTTTTTGGTGAACACGACATGCATTCGGTTCGGATAAAAGTGAACACAACAAATCCATCTGTTTTTGAAATTGAAGAACTTTGGACGCCTTTCAAAAAGCAATAATTTTAATCACATGAAAAAAACGTTTCTGTTTTTAGCGGCTGTTATAAGTTTTAATGGATTGAAGTCGCAAACGATAAATCCACAAACGGATACTGAATTTATTCCAGCCATTTCAAAAGTGGATCTCAGTGACAAAGTGGATGAAACTTCGGGACTTGTGTGGACAGAGACCGGCATCTGGACCATGAACGACAGTAAAAATGCGGCATCCATTTATCGATTGGATACGTCGACCGGAGCGATTCTGCAAACTGTTAATATTACCAATTATTCCAACACCGACTGGGAAGATATCGCCGATGATTCGATGTATATTTATATCGGAGACGTTGGCAACAACGACGGTGTGCGAAAGGATCTCAAAATACTGCGCATTTTAAAATCAAAAATCGGGACTCAGGCTACACAGAATATCAGTGCCGAAGCGATCAATTTTTCATACCCGGATCAGAAGAATTTTAGTCCGAGCTCGGTTTCCAATTTTAATTGCGAAGCCATGGTGGCTTATCAGGATCACCTTTATGTTTTTACCAAAGACCACGGTGATAACAAAACGCGGTTGTACCGGATTCCTAAAACACCGGGTACTTATTCTGCTGAATTAATTGATTCGTTCGATTGCAAAGGTCTGATTACAGCTTCCGATGTTTCACCTGATGGAAAGCAGATCGCGCTGCTCGGTTATGCAAATGGTCATACCTATTCGTTTATTTGGATTTTATCGGATTTTACCGGCGACCATTTTTGTTCGGGAAAGAAAAAGAAATATGTAATCGGCGAATTCAGCGATTGGCAAACCGAGGGATTGGCGTATCAGGATTCCGTGAATATCTGGGTGAGCAACGAGGTTACTACTGCGTATGTACAGCGATTGTATCATTATACGTCTTCCGAAATCTTAACCAAAGCGGGCGTTGAGAATAGTCGGATTAATGGATTTAAAATATATCCGAATCCTGCTAATTCCGGATTTGTTACGTTGCAGATTCCGGGAAATATTTCGGTTCTGGAAATACGTGTGATCAATTCACTCGGACAAAAAATCCGGTTGCCATTTGTACGTACCGGAACTTCCTGTCTGCTGGATTTAAGCGTTTTGAAATCGGGTGTGTATTGGCTTGAAGTGAAGACGAAGGATGGGGGAGATGTTAGAATTGGGGAATTGGTGAATTGGTGAATTGGAGAATTTCGATTCTGAGTAAAACGAAGAATCCCCTATTTACAGAAAGAAAATCGTCATCTTGAGCGAAGCGAAAGAACCCATGAAACAATTAATTAAAAAATTAAGTGAATTAAAAGAATTAAAAGAATTGGGGAATTGGGGAATTGGTGAATTGGAGAAATGGTGAATTACTGACGAAAGCCAAAATGTAACCGGAAAAAATTAAAATATAGACAGGCATTGTCAGCATAAATTGGGGAATTACTGACGAAAGCCAATTTGAACAACGGATAAGAAGAGATTAATGGAAGGCTTTGTCAGCATAAATTGAAGAATGTTCACCACGGAGCGTCATCCCGGACACCGTTCCGGGATCTTATATATTCTCTGATACAATCTTTAATTTATTCCGGATCTTGTGCTAAGGAAAAAACAAAACATTTTGGTTGTTGGATTTATGTAAAGCCCAATACGAGTTAACCCATCATCTTTTTCACAACCCTAAATCTCCACCGTGAAGTGTCATCCTACTGACCAAAGCCTATTTGCACTTAGGATAAGTCGAAATTTACGGG
>WGNA01000011.1 GCA_016124755.1 Bacteroidota bacterium
AAGGTTCGCTTTTCGAATTTCACGCAAAAGCTACAGGTTAACATATGGAAATGCCAACTATTCAATGACAACTCCGCGTCTCCAGCCAAATCAATTAAGAATCCGTTTATTCATTTTTCCGGATGTCTCAATCTTCGAATGACTCTGCGTCTCTGCGTGAAACCAATGATCATGATCGTATGGGAGTAATTCGATTTTCGATTTTGGCTTTTCGATTTTTGATGACGCTCCACCGCTCGATGTTAAAAATAAATCCGCAAACAACTTAAGGAAAACTCCGGCCTCCAGCCAAATGTCTTAAGAACCTATAGTTTGCTCTTCCGCGAAATTATTCAATAAGAAGATGGCTCTGCGTCTCTGCGTGAAATAAATGATCATGATCGTCTGGGTGTAATTCGATTTTCGATTTTGGCTTTTCGATTTAAATTCATTCTTAATTCTAACTTGCTACATTATTTCAGGAATACAAAACCCGGAAATACGTTACCCATTCAAATTAGTAAAGAATGAACAAAACCCTTTTTGTTGTTGGCTTAATTTCAATTTCTGTTTTTCATGCTTCCGCTCAGGAGAAGAGCTTCCCGATCCGAAATGTATATGTTTCATCGGGCGGATCTTTCTTTCTGGGTTATAACTACACCCTCGACGATTACCGGAGCATCGTTCCGCAATCGTCTATTCTCAAACAAGATCTTTCAGAGTTTCACATGGAAGATAACCTTCCCGGAGGCGCAGTAAACTTTTCGATTCTGGCCGGAATCCCGATCAAGTCCGGCAACCGACCTTCCCGCGAATTACGGATCGGTGTAAATCAGCAATACAGTTACTCGCAGGGATTACTCACCGTATCGGATAAATACCGATTAGATACTTTGCATTCTGATCGAACCAATTCAATGTTTTACATAGATTCGGTTCACGGACAAAACATCGACTTCAATCATGCATCAGAAATTCTGCAACTCGACGTCTCTTATATTTTCAGAAGCAACGGAGTTAAACGTTGGTCATGGTTTGCCGGTGGGGGACTGCGAGCAGGATCATCTCTGAGAAACCGATTATCGATTGATCGTTGGGAAAACGATCGGATCGATATTTCCGGAAATGATGTTTATGGTTCCAATATCTGGGTTTTTTTTAATTCAAAAGAGATTGCCTCGGAAACATATAATCTAAAAAACTTTTTTGCACTTACAGCGTACATTCCTTTGGGTGTCGATTTTAGAATCGGCAACGGAGCCGGGCTTTTACATAATACCCACCTTTTTGTGGAAGGTCGTCCGGGACTTAATGTTCAATTGGGAACGGAAAATGGGTCACGTGCATTTACCAATGCGGGCGGACAGTTCGGGATAAGGATGTCGCTTTAGAATAGAAGGATCGGACAGGTATTAGCGTTTTGCGGGTTTCTGAACTATTTAATATAAAGCAACCGCGACCTCAGTATTAGCGGAAAGGCTCGAATTTTTATGTTCAGCCCGCATTACGCTTTTCAAAATTGTGCGTTTTGCATTTTTTTCAGTACACCATTTTCTTGTCGTTCAGTTCTACATTAAATTTTACCCTTGCCCCTAAAACCTCAAAAACTTTCATGATGGTTGAGAACCGTGCATCTGTTGTACTGTTTTCAATTTTAGAGATTTGTGCTTTTTTTACACCGACAAGTTTGCCAAGTTGTTCTTGTGTTAAATGACGTTCTTTCCTGGCTTGTTTTATGGCATATCCCAGCAGATCAAGTCGGAGTTCATTCTCAAACTCGTCACGCTTTTTAGTTCCTTTTTTGCCGATATGTTTATCGGTCATTTCTTCTAAGCTGTATGTTTTCATTTTTTCCTGCCTTTTTCGTTAAAGTATTGTACCATGAGTCTTTCTGCTTTTTCTATTTCTCCTTTTGGAGTTTTTCCAGTTTTTTTTATCAGACCGTGTGTTGAAATCACTAAGGTATCTTGTTCATCTGTCTTGTCCCAAAAAGCAAATAACCGGTAATGTATTTTGCTATACATTGTTCTAAATTCCCAAATTTCGTTCTGAAGTTTCTTGAAAAGTTCCTTGTCGTCTGTGATTCTTGCTTTCCATATATTATAATAGATTTTAACCCTTGCTTTTTCGTCGAGCGCGTCAAGGAATTGCTTCGCATCTTCCAAAAACTCAACTCGAAATTTGTATTCTTCCATGCCATTTGGTTCTTGTCTTTACAAAAGTAAATGTTTCTCATTCGGGAAACATTTATTTCGGGAATATTTTTTCTAACGAACGACTTAGCGAATAAGCCTTAAGTTGCCGGTATAGCTCCGTGATTCTCCATTAGAAAAAACAATTTCCAAGAGAACCACATACACACCTGCCGGACATTGAGCGTGTAAATAATTACCATCCCATTCCGGATTTATAGATTTTTCATCCAGAATCTTTTCTCCCCACATGTTGTAAATACGCATGTGAATTTGTTTGATCTCATTACCGGTAATTCTAAAAACCGGATTGTGCTCGTCATCGTTCGGACTAAAAGCAGTCGGGACATAAAAATAGGAAAGTGTGTCGGGAGTTACCGGAATAATGGTGTCTTCCGCGCACTCAACTATTTGAACCGGAAGTGTAATACTATCGGTATAACAGGTGTCTGAAGGTCCGTTCTGCGTAACAAATAATTTTACGTAATACGTTCCGGTTTTATGAAATAAATGTTTTGGATTTAATTCTTCACTCGTGTTTGAATCTCCAGAAGTTAAATCATTAAAATTCCATTTCTGGTAATTAATATTTTCAGGCCAGACCGATGAAGAAGTGAAGGAAACCAGATGGTTCAAACAACTGTCGTGAAAAGTGAAACCGGCTCCAAGACTATCGCAGTTTCTTCCGGTAAATGACTTGGTAAAATAACTCTGAATAAAGTTCGGCATGCTGTAATTGGAAAAGGTAATTCCTTCACAGTTTTTTAGAATAATTGCCTTTTCCTTAAAATTACAACCGGCTCCTACCACATTCGGATTTTCAATTACATCTACCCAGGTTTTATTGCTCGAAAGATAAATTTTACCATCCGGCCCTAAGGATATTCCAGCATTAAAAGGCGGATTGCTTAACTCGGTATATTCATGAACCACAGTTCTTGAATCGAGGAAAGATTTTGAATCGACCACATTTGTGAGATCAAACTGATGAACGTACTTCCCGTGCCAGCCGCTTGTTAAATAAAGAATTTTATTATTAGGAGAAAAGGAAGCACCGTAATATCCAACAGAATCTTTATCATCAATTTCAAAGTCAGAAGTCACTTTTCCAGTCGAAGCATCAAAACTGAACATTTCCGGTTTGCGCGGATAAATGTGGTGATCAGAATATGTGAGCATGATAAGTTTTTTCCCGTCCGGTGAAAATTTCAATTGCCCTCTGGCCATGCTTTCCGGATAAATCGATGGTTTGGTTTCATACATAATCTGTCCGGTGTGCGAAATAACCGGATTGGGATCCAATCCATTCTGGGTGACGAGATACGCGTAAAAAGCGTCGGTTCGGTATTGATGTGTTACAACCCAGATATCTTCACCGTTTGTATGAAATGTTGCGGTAAGTTTTTCGCAAACCGAATCGATGAGCAGTTGAGCTTTTGTGGTGACATCCCCCAAGCCTGCATCTTTTGTCATGTCCACAATGGAATACCGGAAACCATTTTTCAACCGGTTTTCTGCATTGTCGGTTGTGAAAACATAGAACAGAGAATTACTTTTTGGTACCGGAATAATAATCGCTCCCTGCGAACTTGAACCGGGTATCGGGAAACTTTTTTGTCCGAGCCCATAACCGTTCGGCATGGTTTCGTGTTTCCGGTTCCACACCGAATCCCCGAATGTATAAAACAAAATATTTCCGGATGTGTCGCAAATGGTGGCAGAAGCTTCGATGGTGCCAAAATATTTTGCAGCCCGAATTACTCTTGGAGGCGAGCAGTTAAAATCCAATCCTGCGGAGTTGCCAAAATACCAAACGGCTGCCTGCTTCTGGCATAAAGCATTTAAAGAAAATAAAAGAAAAAGCCCAGATGCAAATAAATGCTTCATCTGTATTTGGTTGAATAGTGGATAGTAAACAGCCGAAATTACTTTTAACTTCCGGTAAGCATTGTTTGTATTAAGTCACATCAAAAGCAAAAGTTTTTAATTGAATCGTTACAATTGAAACTGCAACGGAAAGGGAATTGACTCGTCAGTATTTTTTCAACCTCATTAGTCTTAGCCGAATAAAGGTTTTTTCAACTCTAAAAATTAAGAGGCTCAGATAATTCGGATTATTGATTTATGTAACGAATTATTCGCAACTGCCCCAGCGTAATCCAACCTTGTCCCACCGCATCGCCTTTTGTTTTAATATTGATTTCTCTGCCATTGGCCATCGACAAACTAAAAATCCATCCGTTATTTACATATAAATTATAACCAATTTCAATGGTGGGTTGCAACACTAAAATTTTGGTATTTCCATAATTCGGCTTTTGGGTTGAGTCTTTCCAGTCGATGCTCAGATTCCAAAGATCGGTGCGTAATCCGGCGAACCAGCCTTGTGTGCAGAGCGCTTTTTTGTAATAACGATAACCGATGCTGAGTCCCGGACCCCAGCCGCGTTCATCATCGTTTAATCCGCTAAAATCTTTTCGGCGTGCGATGTTGGCAGCAATTCGTGCATTAAAAGCCGAATGATTTTTATTTATCCATTCCGATTGAATACCGATCATGTGTCCGGCCGGATAATAATTATATTCAATTCCGAACCTGGGATTTTGTGCTTTCAGATTGGAAATGCTCAATACAATTAAAACAAAAAATAAAAAGGAGAATTTCTTCATCAGCAATAGGAATTAGAAAACCATCGAAAGATAACGGATTCTGTCATTTTTACGATGGAACATCTCACTGTACTCCGGTTCAATGTTGGTCATTCCTGTATTTTTGCCGACATGAAAACTGCACTAAAGGTCTACAACACCCTCGCCCGAAAAACCGAGGAATTCCAACCGATCAACCCGCCATTTGTTGGGTTGTACGTGTGTGGACCTACCGTTTACAGCGAAGTGCATATCGGTAATGTGCGAACCTTTACCTCGTTCGATCTCATTTACCGTTACCTTCTTCATCTGGGTTATAAGGTGCGGTACGTCCGAAACATCACCGATGTGGGTCACCTTCTCGACGACAACGAAGAAGATAAAATTTCCAAAAAAGCGCGACTCGAAAATATTGAACCGATGGAAGTGGTTCAACGCTACACCGTGGATTTTCATAAAACCATGATGCTTTTTAACACACTTCCTCCGAGCATCGAGCCAACTGCAACGGCTCACCTTATCGAGCAGATCGAACTCATTCAAACCATTTTGGATAAAGGGCTTGCGTATGAATCGAACGGATCGGTGTATTTCGATGTGCTGAAGTACAGCGCGGATCACAATTACGGAGAGTTGTCGGGACGAAACATCGACGAGCTTTTGGTGAACACACGCGATCTCGACGGACAAGACGACAAGAAACATCCTGCAGATTTTGCCATCTGGAAAAAAGCAGAACCGCAACACATTATGAAATGGAATGCGCCGTGGAGTCTCGGATTTCCGGGGTGGCACCTCGAGTGTTCGGTGATGAGTACCAAATATCTCGGAACCACTTTCGACATTCACGGCGGCGGTATGGATTTAAAGTTTCCGCATCACGAATGTGAAATTGCGCAAAACGAAGCAGGGTACGGATGCGCCCCTGCCAAGTACTGGCTTCATACGAATATGCTCACATTCAACGGCCGGAAAATGGCCAAGAGTGAAGGCACCGGAGTTACGCCGAAAGAAATGATTACCGGAAATCATCCGCTCTTAACACAAGCCTACAGTCCGATGACGATCCGGTTTTTTATGCTTCAGGCGCATTATCGCAGCACACTCGATTTTAATAATGAAGCATTGCAGGCTGCGGAAAAAGGTTTCAGAAGACTGATGACGGCGGTCAAGGATCTGGATGGTTTGAAATCCGGAAACACTTCCTTTTTTACTGTTGAAGACTGGAAGGAAGAATTGTATGCGGCGATGAACGATGACTTCAATTCACCGATTGCCATTGCTCAGTTGTTTGAAGGAGTTCGCCTGATTAATTTAATGAAAGATCAGGGAGAAACGCTTACCGAAAGCGATTTGGCTGCATTTACCTCAGCTTTTAAAACATTTATTACCGATGTGCTCGGGCTCACAACAGAGGAAGAAAACGATTCGGGAGAAGTGGACGGATTGATGGATTTTATTCTTCAATTGCGAAACGAAGCCAAAGCGCGAAAGGATTATGCAACTTCAGATGAGATCAGAGATAAACTCAATGAATTGGGTTTTGAAATAAAAGACGGAAAAGAAGGAACCACGTTTAGTCGGAAATAAAATATGCGAAAAAGTCGGGTAATACTTATTTGTGCAGGTTTGGCAATAGCATCGTTTTCGGGATGTAAGCCAAATGAAAACGGAACCACCGGAGACGATCACGGAAAAGGAAAAGAACCGGAAAAGACGAATGAAACAGTCGTAGAATTCAATGAAGATTCGGCTTATTATTTTGTTGCGAAACAGGTGGAGTTTGGTCCGAGAGTTCCCGGAACTATTGCACACGCGAAGACCCGTGAATTTCTTTTAGAAAAGTTAAAAGGATATTGTGATACGGCATTTATTAATTCCGGTGACATCCGCATGCACAGCCAGAAGATAGCAATTATTAACAACATTATCGGTTCGTTTAATCCGGCTTCAAAAGACAGGATTGTTCTCGCGGCACACTGGGATACCCGTCCGCAGGCAGATGAAGATCCTGATCAGCCTACAACTCCGGCGGATGGCGCAAACGATGGTGCGAGTGGGGTTGGAATTCTTTTGGAAATCGCCCGGCAGTTGCACGAAATGCATCCGGCGAGAGGCATCGATATTATCTTTTTTGATCAGGAAGATGCGGGAGATCGACATGGTGCTCCGGATTCCTGGTGTCTCGGTTCGCAGTTCTGGGGACGTTGGGTGAAGGAACATAATTACAAAGCGAATTGGGGAATTCTGCTCGACATGGTTGGAGCGAAGGGCGCGACATTCGGATTGGAAGCGCACTCGGTGCGGTACAATCATAATCTCACGTTGGATGTGTGGAAGACCGGTCAGCGATTAGGTTATGGTTCTTTCTTTTTAAATATAAACGGAGGAATGATTACCGACGATCACGTATATATGAACACATTGGCCGAAATTCCAAGTATCGATATTATTCACTACGACCTCACAACCGAAAACGGATTTCCCGCACACTGGCATCGCCATACCGATAATATGGACGCAATTGACAAGTACACATTAAAGGCGGTTGGGCAAACGGTTTTGCATGTGGTTGCAAACCGGAAGTGATTCAGACAGAAGAATTTTAAGCAATAATTTCTTAGTAAGCCGAATTGCATAACTTGCGGCACTTACCACAATAATCAACACAATGAGAGACGCAATGTTAATCCTTCACTTCATCGGTTTGGCGATGGGTTTGGGTACCAGTATCGGCTTTTTGTTTTTGGGAATCGCGAGTTCTAAAATGGAAAAGGAAGAAGGCCGGAAATTTATGCTCAAGGCGATGGCGTTGAGCAAAATGGGGAATTTCGGTTTGGTGTTTCTGCTGCTGTCAGGCGGGTATCTGGCAACCCCACTCTGGAGCAATCTGGGTAATTATCCGACATTTATCGCGAAACTGATTTTGTTTGTTGTACTCGGAGGGTTGTTGGGAATACTCTCTTCCTTCGGCAAGAAAGCCGCAAAAGGTGAAGCTGAAAAGTACATGCCGAAGATTCAGATGCTCGGCAGATTTACGCTGCTCACTTCATTAACGATTGTGGTGCTGGCAGTACTCAGCTTTCACTGAGATAATTTTACGATTCGAAACGACGCATTGTTTTCATGAATGTGTTGTGATATTATTTTTCCAAAATAAATCCCGGGTTCAAGAAAGTGCGTGTCGATCCGGTATTCCACGGTATTCGTTAAATCGTGCATAAACAAAATCTGTCCTTTGTCATTATAAATATATAGCGACGCTTGAACCGTTGGCTGAACAAGTCGGTGAACAAAAATTTCATTGACAAATGGATTGGGAAAAACATGAATTCCATTTTTCCAGCCTGCTGATTGGAAACAGGAACCTGAATGAATACCGTTGGAGTCGATTGAAATATCACTACTAACGGTCATTTCAACTGTTTTTAAATAATTGATTCGGGATCTGAAAACCGGTCTGCTGTTTAATGCGAAGTAATTCGGATTTGAGAATTGAACATGATAGCATTGATTGGATAATGGCAGGCAAAGGGAAGTGTAAAATCCACTAAAAGAAAGTTGTGGTGTGATAGACAGAGTGGTAATCCTGCACAGATTTTTAAAAGTATCGTTCAAATAAATCACATGGTCATTTGCGCCGGTGATTGTAATAATATCATTCGCTGTTTGAAATCCAAAATTGTTGGGATTGAAGAGGAAAGTAGTGGGAGAACTGAGTTCAAGGTGGAAGAAATTTTCCGGACAACGGTTATAAACGCAAGTGGCTGTGGAGACATTCGCATTTGGATTGAAATTTAACGCAGCCAGATCGGTGCAACCCTCTTCTTCACAATCTTCGGTAAGACATAAGTCGGAATTTGTTTTTATAATTAACCACTTATATTTATTCGTGCTATCCCGAACATTTACCAGAGACAGAACAGACCCGTCATTCAGTCGGTCGGATTGGTAGGAGGAATAAACACTCCATCGAAAAGATTCGCATTGAGTTGAAAGATTTCGGCACCTTATCAGGTTGAGATTATTGTCTAATTCAACATAAAAAGGCATTTGTTCCGCAGTCCGGCATTCGAGTAAGATCCGGTCAGGAATTGAACTTTCAACCCTTCGAACCAAGAACATTTTAGTTACATCAGACCGGTTTATATATGCTAATATTTTGGATGAAATATCTTCTTTTCTAATTACGGAGCCGTTTTCGGTGGAAATGGTAAAAATCAGGAATTCGTAATTCTCAAAGGAAGTGACTATCAGACGCTCTTTATCAATAATATGAACACTGGCGTATTTAATTTCTTTGAGGTTGCACTCCCACATAAGATCCCCTGCCAAATTATATTTAAATAAACGAAGGTTCTCGTCTCTTGAACTGATCAACAGGGAGCTATCCTGGGGAATGGCAGTAAAATTAGGGTATAGAAACTTAACAGATGTTGTGAAGTTTAGGAGAACCGAAGTGTCGTTAAATGAATAAACTGAGGTTTCTTTATTCTCATTTATTGATATGATCAAGTTGATGGATTCATCAAAACTTAAAACCGATGTACAATGAGAAGAATAGGATTTCGGGAGTTCGTGTATTCTCACAATTTTCATTTGATACATCACGACAAGAAATAATCTTGAGACCTCATTCCCATTCATCAACTCGCCTCCACGCATAACGAAATAAATGGAATCTTTTTTTCTCAAAACCGAACCTTCAAGATAAACCGAAGCATTGTTAGTATTGAATTGAAATTTTGAAAGATCGTTAGCCGTAATATTAAGACTTGAAATTACGCTGTTGTTTTTATTAAAGCATTGGATAAACACAGTATTTATTTTTTTATAACTCGTCCCTGCGTAATAGCTGTTGTTGTTATAAGTATATGTGAACTGAGTGTCCAATAAAATCCGTTCTGTGAAAAAGGGGAATTCTCTTATCTCAATATTATCCGACTGGGCAGTAACGGGAATTGAATTTAAAAAAAATAGAAAAGGCAGAAAACTGCCCTTGGGAAAATTGAACAGGGCTTTCATGGTGTTACGACAATTAGGTTGGCTAAAATTAGTATATCTCCGAATTATTTATTCGGGTAAGAGATGTAAATCACATTCAATTGACATTGTAGTATAATTATGCGGCCCGCGTGTTAGCCGAAATGGAATTGAAGCCATTTATAGCGAAGCCAATCTTTTTGGGGTTTGGAGGATATAAAACAACTTCGAGTACCCGCCGTCATATTTACAGAAGTAAATTGCGGGCAAGTGATACCTGAGACAAATTGTGGTTACCAATAATTCATCTGTTATGGGGGTAAAACAATATATGTTTTCAACTCAGCTTTCATTAAAACCGATAAAGCTTTCCATTTCCCATACTTCAACAATTTGGCGAATCGGTAATTCATACGGTTTAAAAACCGGATTGGTGGAAACCAGTAGCAACTTTTGATTTTCCTTTAATTGATTGTACACCACCTTAAAGACGATACCGTCGTCGAGGGTTACGATGATGTACGATTTGCCGTCTTTGATATCCTGCCAGTTCTGAACATAGCTCGCGGTTATCCAGCTTCCCTCGCGAATCGGCAACATGCTCTCTCCTTTAATCTGAAAACACCGGTATGTTTTTCCTTTTGCCAAAAAAGGCAGGTTAAACCTCGGTAGCGATAAGATGAATTCGGGATCCGAATAGCCTGTGGTATATCCCGCCTGCGCCTTTGCCGGAACCATTTCGATGTGTTCGTTGTCTTCCTTGTCGACCGAAATCGTGAGCAACCGCAACTTCTGGCCGGTAATGTCGATGTCGAAACCCTTCTCCATCTGCGACAACTGATATTCACTCAGCTTACTGAGGTCGTAGCGGATCATCGCATCTATCGATACATTGAAAAAGTCGGCTATATATATAAGCGTCTGAAACGGCGGCTGAACACCGCGCTCATAACTGTTGAGTTTCGAACGGCTCAGATCCAACTGGCCGGCGAGTTCCTGCTGAGACATGTTCCGGCGGATTCGCAGAAACTTCATGTTCTCGGGAAATCGCATCCGGGATGAAGAAATAGTCAGTTCCATTTGCATACGAATGTAAAGCAGGCTATATTATTACCGAAATGTTGACAATATAATTGTCCGAATGAAAGCGTAAAGTGGAAAAGTCTATTCTACACATGGATCTCGACACCTTTTATGTGTCGGTTGAAAGGCTGATCGACAGCCGGTTAAATGGCAAGCCGATCCTTTTGGGCGGAACGAGCGACCGTGGTGTTGTGGCGTCGTGCAGTTACGAGGCAAGATCGTTTGGTGTGCATTCCGGTATGCCGATGAAAATGGCGCGGCAACTTTGTCCGGAAGCCACCGTGGTTCGCGGAGAAGCCGGAACGTACAGTCGTTATTCCGATATGGTTACCGAGATTATTAAAGATCAGGTGCCGGTTTTCGAGAAGGCGAGTATCGATGAGTTTTATGCGGATCTCACGGGCATGGACAAATTCTTCGGTTGCTATCAGTTTGCAACGGAGCTGAGGAAGTCGATTATCCGGGAAACAGGACTGCCTTTGTCGTTCGGACTTTCGGTAAATAAAACCGTGTCGAAGGTGGCTACCGGAGAGGCAAAGCCCAACAATCAACTCCGGATCGATTTCGGGGAAGAGAAGAATTTCCTGAGTCCGCTTTCCATTAAAAAAATCCCGATGGTAGGCGATAAAACGTACCAGCAACTCCGCAATATGGGCGTAAAGGTGGTGAAGACCATTCAGGATATGCCGGTGGAAATGATGGAAAGTGCGTTCGGGAAAAACGGTGTCGGGCTGTGGTATAAAGCGAATGGCATCGACAACCGTCAGGTGATTCCGTATTCAGAGCGCAAGTCGATTTCTACCGAACGAACCTTTGATAAAGACACGATCGACGTGATAAAGCTCCGTACGATTGTTTCGGCGATGGCAGAAAATCTGGCGTTTCAGCTCCGGCGGGGCGAGCGGCTTACATCGGTAGTGAGTGTGAAGTTGCGTTACTCCGATTTTAGCACATACAGCCGGCAACTGAAAATTCCGTACACTTCGGCAGATCACGTTCTGGTGCCCGTAATTCTCGATCTGTTTGAAAAGCTTTATAACAGAAGGTTACTCGTGCGGCTGGTCGGAGTTCGGTATGCCGGATTGGTTCAGGGAAATTACCAGATCGATTTATTCGACGACACGATTGAGCGGCTGAAACTTTATCAGGCGATGGATGTGATCCGCAACCGGTTCGGGGAAAGAAGTCTTTACCGGGCATCGACTATGGGAGCCAAAACTATCGGACGATTTACCAATCCGTTTAACGGAGAGCCGCCATTGATTTTAGCCCACAGAAAGAGCTGATCGCTGCATGTATATAAATTGCCATACATATTATAGTCTTCGTTACGGGGCGTACTCCGAAAAGACGCTTCTCGAGCAGGCGTCTGAGTGGGGTATAAAAACACTGGCGCTTACCGATATTAATAATACGAGTGCGTGTCTCAACTTTATACGGCTCTCGGAAAAGTTCGGAGTGAGGCCGGTCGTCGGTATTGATTTCCGGCTTGGCGCCCGGCAATTGTATGTGGCATTGGCTAAAAATAACAGCGGTTTTGAGGAGATCAACTGCTACCTTACGTATTACAGTCACAACAAACTGGAGATTCCCGAATCACCGCCGACGTTTGAAAATGCCGTTGTGATTTATCCGTATGCGTTGTTAAAAGACAAGCCCTTCGTGGTGCTTCGTGCAAATGAATACATCGGCATATCGGTTCGCGACATTCTTCGGGTGGGTTTCGAAAACCGTTATTCCCGGGATAAAATGGTGGTGATGCAACCGGCGACGTTCCGCCATAAACGAGACTTCAATGCGCATCGGTTGTTGCGGTCGATCGACAATAATACGCTGCTCAGCAAACTTCCGGAGAGTGAGCAGGCTTCGGCGGAAGATCTGTTTCACCCGCCATCGGTTCTGGAAAAGGTTTTTGAAGACTTCCCCGACGTAATCCGGAGGACGCACGACCTGCTCGATCAGTGTGAAATACGGTTTGATTTTTCCGAAAAACGAATACCTCAGAACCTGAAAACCTACACCGGAGAGGATGCTTCGGATGTTGAACTGCTGGCTCAGCTTTGTGGCGAAGGATTGCCATACCGCTATGGCGCACAACCCGGTGAAGCAATTTTAAAACGCCTGGAAATGGAACTCGACGTAATCCGGAAAATGGGTTTCGTTTCGTACTTCCTGATCAATTGGGACATCATCCGGTATGCGCAGAAAAACAATTATTTCTATGTGGGCCGGGGCAGTGGGGCAAACAGCATTGTGGCCTATCTGCTAAAGATTACCGATGTGGATCCCATTGATCTGGATTTGTATTTCGAACGCTTTATTAATCTGTACCGGATTAATCCGCCCGACTTCGACATCGACTTTTCGTGGCGCGACCGCGACGATGTTACCCGGTATATTTTCGAGCGGTTCGAGCACACGGCATTGCTCGCGACGTACAATACCTTTAAACAAAGAGCGGTTGTGCGTGAATTGGGAAAAGTGTTCGGCTTGCCTCCGCACGAAATCGACCGGATCAGCGAGGGACGCTTTAGTACAAACGGTCTCGACCATCTCAGCAAACTGGTTCTTCAATACGGCCACCTCATTCAGGGAATGCCGAATCTGTTAAGTGTTCATGCCAGCGGAATTCTGATCGCGGATAAGCCGTTGCAATATTTTTCGGCGACCGATCTTCCGCCAAAAGGTTATCCCACCACCCAGTTCGACATGCTGATTGCCGAAGATGTAGGACTTTACAAATTTGATATTCTGGCGCAGCGCGGATTGGCAAAGATTAAAGAAGCGTTGACGGTGGTTCGGCAAAACCGCCCGAACGAAGACATCGTTGACATTCACGACACCCAGCCACTGAAGAAAGATCCGGCGATTAATCAGGCAATCAGTGAGGCAAAGTGTATGGGGTGCTTTTATGTGGAGTCTCCGGCAATGCGCATGTTGCTCAGGAAGCTGGAAGTAGACAATTACCTCGGTTTGGTGGCGGCGAGTTCGATTATTCGTCCGGGTGTGGCTCAGAGCGGGATGATGCGCGAGTACATTCTGCGGCATAAGAATCCGGAAAGGATGAAAGATGCGCATCCGGTGATGGTTGACATTATGCCGGATACGTATGGTGTAATGGTTTATCAGGAAGACGTGATCAAGGTGGCGCATCATTTTGCCGGGCTGAGTCTGGGAGAGGCGGATGTTTTGCGGCGCGGGATGAGCGGGAAGTATCGTTCGCGGGAAGAGTTCATGAAGGTGCGGGAAAAGTATTTCGATAATTGTCTCGGCAAAGGGTATTCGCATGAGTTGGCTGCGGATGTATGGCGGCAGATCGAGAGTTTTGCCGGGTATGCATTTGCCAAAGGTCATTCGGCGAGTTAT
Organism: Bacteroidota bacterium; assembly: GCA_016124755.1. Taxonomy (GTDB): domain Bacteria; phylum Bacteroidota; class Bacteroidia; order NS11-12g; family UBA9320; genus WGNA01. The sequence goes on from WGNA01000011.1 coordinate 14,252, forward strand.
GCGGTAGAGAGTTATCAGAGTTTATATCTGAAGGTTCATTATCCGCTCGAATTTATGGTGGCCGTGCTCAACAACGGAGGCGGGTTTTATCGACCCGAAATCTACATTCACGAAGCCCGGATGCAGGGAGGAATCATCCACGCGCCCTGTGTAAACCGGAGTGAAAAGCTTACGGTAATTAAGGGGCGCGAAATATTTCTGGGGCTTCATTACATAAAAGACCTCGAGATTACAACGATGAATTATCTCACCGAAAGCCGGGAATGTTTTGGTGACTATACAGGACTTAACGACTTTATGGATCGGGTACCGGCAGGCATTGAGCAGATGGATAAGCTGATCAGAGTCGGTGCTTTCCGGTTTACCGGTGTTAATAAAAGAGAGTTGTTGTGGCATGCGCATCTGTATATAAATCGCACATCGAAAAAGGTGAAACAGCAGGGATTGTTTAAGCCAAAGCCCACGGAGTTTGTGATGCCGGGTTTGCCATCAACCGAACTCGAAGATATTTTTGATCAGATCGAGATTCTGGGTTTTCCGTTGGGAGATCCTTTTCGGATGCTGGAATATCGCGACGACAGTTTTCTCACAACGGCTTCCGTTCTGGGGCCTAATCTTCACCAGCGGATTACGATTCTGGGTTATCTGGTAACGGCGAAAAATACGGCAACAATAAAGGGAGACAGGATGCACTTCGGAACCTTCCTCGATCGTGAGGGGCAGGTGTTTGATACGGTTCATTTTCCTCCGGTGGCAGCGCGCTTTCCGTTTCGGGGAGGAGGCATCTACCGCATTACGGGAAAGGTTGTGGAGGAGTTCGGCTTCTTCAGTATTGAGGTGGAACGGATGACCAAGGAACCTTACATTCCCGACCCGCGATATGCCGAAGAGAACCGTTTCACGACCAATCGTTTTGGCACTGATGGAGGCAATTAAAATTTGTCTTGTTGTAATAAAAATCTCGGTTAATTTTGCAGCCCTCAAACGTTCGACAGAGTTGAATGCTTGAGACATACACGACGGTGCGGTAGCTCAGTTGGTAGAGCAAAGGACTGAAAATCCTTGTGTCGGCGGTTCGATTCCGCCCCACACCACACCTTAAAAATCCCGGCGGTTTCGTCGGGATTTTTTGTTTTTAGCCATAAAAAAAGTGGCGACCGCGGCCGCCACTTTTTTTCCGTGATAGTTTGGTTTATTGGTTCAGTTTACTGCGGAATGGATTGTTGAATAAGTCGTTTGAAAATGATCTCACCGTTTTGGGTTACACATCTCAATACATATACTCCATGCGGCAGATCGCTGGCTTTAATTTCAATAATGGTATTCCCGTCTGTTAGCATTGATTCTCCTACTACCTCCCCGGTAGCATTAATTAATTGATACGAAACGATCGGGTTGCTGAAGTCTGTCGGGTAAACGGTCCACCAGGCACTTGCCGGATTCGGACGAACGACAAGATCAGCCGCTTCATTAAAATCAATTCGTTTGTGCTGATCGCATTCGGAAGCGGGTACGATGGTAATGTTCTTTGATCCGGTCATCACCTGACCGCACATATTATTACTTTCTGCATATAGCGTGTAATTTCCAACGCGGGTACCGCCAAATTGAACTACAGAGTTATCCGGCGATATGGAAGACGGAGTTTGTAAATCTGAATAAGGGCTGCTGAAATATGTTCCGGAAGCATCGCTGAAATACCAGGAAAAGTTCCAGGTCTCGGTCATTGTGTTGGCAGTGTATTCCTGATCAACATCGCAGATATGGTCTTCTCCGGAGATATTTAAAACCGTGTTTGGTATTTCAATTTCTCCATCGATGGTTTGGTCGGCGGCACAGGAAGACGCAATAGTAAGGTGTACCGGGAAGATAGTTTGATCCCCCTCACTTGCGATTGCTTTGATCGTAAGATTTGAACTTCCCTGTCCGGATATGATCTGGAAAATTTCAGAAGGTTCCCAGATATAGTTGCAGGAGTTGCTTGTCGGGAGGTTCTTCAGTTGCAATGTGGATTGACTTCCCGCACAAATCATGGGAGTCCAGTTGTCTTTTTCAATACAGGTTTTCCCGCAACCCGGCAATCCCCGGTCAATTTCCTGAAGTATCCATGCTGCGTTGTCTGTGGTCACTTGTAAGTGATATTGGTTGGTTTCGGGTACATAGTAATTGTCGAAATGTGTCTTGTTGGTGCAAACGAAGTTCTCTCCGTTAACAGATTTATTCCAGAATACTTCGGGGTCAAGCAAGCCTAATGCGCTGAAGCTTGGGATGAAAGTAAAGTCGGATCCCTCGGCGTTTTTTTGGATCGGATAATTGGTGTTATTATCCTTGTTCGCATTGTTTAACTTTTCAATTATCTGGTCGCTGATTTCACTCACATTCGGGTAGTGAGCACCTTGGATCAGGTCAGGATCTCCCTTAAGAAATCGGTTGTGATGAGTCACCTGTAAATTGGTGGTTATAACAGTACCGTTTCCATAAATGTGTTGTTTGATTTTAAATTCATCATCCAAAAGACTCATTTCCAACATTGAACTGTTGAAATTCAGGAACTTTTTTTCCTTGTACATCACGTCTACGATATTTCCCAGAAATCCTGATTCCGGATCGTAGCTTAAGTTGAAATGTGCCAGATCAGCGGAATTATTTGTCATTTTAATGCTGATGTCTTTTGATGAAGCTGTAAAATCTTCGATGCCGGACAAGTTGCCATTCAATACCGAAACTTTTCGAACGTTTTGAGGCCATCCCTCGCTGTTGGTTAAACCATTGTTTTCAAGCTCTTCATAAAATGAAGAATGATGCGCACGGGAATCAAATGTTTTTTCAGACCAAAAAGCATCGTAGCTTCCAATAAGCATCTGGCGGGCGGCAAAGGATCTCAGGCGTTGCTCAAACTTATCAACCACGGATTGGTCTCCGGTGAAATATCCTGCAAAATCAATAAAGGTTTGTGTGTTGAAAGGAATGTTTGCGCCATTGTGCGGGGCATCAAAACTCAGCCACAACCGTGTATTGTGATTCATATTGGGTTCTCCCAGAGACTGCTGTTTTTCCATGAAGGCAAGAGCATATCGGGTTATCAGACCTCCCATGCTCGGACCCACTACAACGAGTTGTTCATCACTCCCGTTTTCCTGGAGTTTCTGATTCATCATCTGAATAAGTTTAACGGTGAGGAAGGCATTTCGCTGAATGTAGTCTGCACCGCCGTCTCTTCCGGGAAGACTGATAAATCGATCAAAGGTTCCGTCACTTTTAAATTGTTTTACCTCACTCTTGTGGAAGATGGCTTCGCTGCCGAGAATCGGGAAATTGAGTATGATTACATCGTAACCCCGATCTTGAAGATCTCGGATCAAATTGTCGTTTCCGCCATAGTCAACAACATCCTTAATATCATTGAAATTTCTCACATCCATGGGGTCAAACCCATCAACAATAATCACTGGCTTCATAATTTTACATTCATTCCCTAGCGTGGTATGCCAGAAAATGTGTGCATCGGCAATACTTGTTGTGGCATGTTCTTCAGACATTCCTTTGAAGGGAATATCAGACTCAACCAGTAAAAATTCCCCATCCGAACAATTGGATCCCTGATCCATTTTTCCCAGGCTTACTTTTAAAACCTGTTTGCTGCAGATCACATTCTGATCAGACAGTACCAGGTTGATGTCGAGGTTGTACATGCCGGTTTCATCAAACCGAAAGGTAATGGTGTCGCCCCAAACCAAATGATATTGCTGGTTATTCAGGGTTAAGTTAGCGGAAACGATGTTTGAACCGGTGTTGCTAACAAAAAGATCATCGCTCAGAAAGACCTTGTAATCGGTTTCACTTCTGAGGTTGTGAACCGAAATTCCGGCAATACCAGCATTAAATGTTGTGTACGGAAGTGTTCCGGGTGTAACATGATAAATGCTGTCCTCGAGAAAAATCCGTCCGTCGAGATAGCCCATTGTGTCGATTTTAGCACCGAAGAAATCGGTGCCGATAACGGGAAGTTCATTTCTCAACTCGCATAATTGGGCTGTTGATTTGGCGATGCCAAACTGATCGGAACCCGGAACTAAGCGGCAGTTGTCCATGTCCCACCACGACTGATAAATCTGATCGGTCGTAACGGTGTCGCAGATTTGTACCGCTTCGAGATGGGAGACTCCGTAAACCCGGTTGTACAGGTAACCGGTAGGAACGACCACAGGATTGTAAATGAAGTTCTGATCAAACAGATCGCGAAAAGTCGGCATAGTTTGACCTTCCTGAGGTGTGTTCTGGGCAATGACTCCTTGAGAAATGCCCAACATTGAAACGACCATGAATATGGCCAGTTTGGTAGTTTTCATTTTATGGTTCTAAATTATTGGTAAGCGTAAGTACTCATCAATGCATAGAACCGGTAGGGACAATGGCGTTCTCAGAATTTTATGGTCCGTTCTTTTTCATTACATCAAATCTTCCATGGGTAATATGAATGGTGTCATTTGTTTCATAATTAACTGCATCGAATTTGAACGTTCCAGAAATGATGCTATCGTCATCTCTAAGGATTTTTAACTCACTGGAGCTGTCGGAAAAAATCCAATAGGTTTTCCCACCTAAATATTTATTGTCCACAAATTGGGTAATGTCTCCATAATCATCAGCATTTGGGTTGTAAAGTGGTAGCTGAGTTTTTATTCCATAATAAATTGTTCCTAATTCAATTTGCCATCTCTTCGAGCAATCGTCTGCAAGCAGGTCAAATACAGAATCCTTGTAGTGCGAATAACTATTGCTAATCGGGAAGAAAGAAGACTCGCATCCCCGGGTCCCAATAAACAACTCACCATTTACCAGACAACCGAAAGTGTTTTTACCTTCTGTGGTAATTGGTGGCAAACTGGGTCCGGTATCGACAACCGGACCCTCATCTTTGCAGTTTTGAAAGCCAACAACTGCTAATAACAACAAGAAATAGTTTACTAAATTTTTCACGGTTTAGTTTTCAAAAGGTTAAAAATGGTTAGTGGTGTACTTGCCCTTAAAATCATCTGTGGCAAAGTGTAAAATCGAGAGGCTGTCTTCTTCCTTTTCGATGCTGAGATGATAAATAGCGGATCGTTCATTTACCAGTGCAACATCATGACTGTGTTTCCAGCGGTGGTTGTATCTGTTCGCTTTCATTTGGTTTGGTTGTTTTGATCTTCCGTTAACCTTGCCATCCGATATTCACGTTGCTCATTTTGAACCTCGTTTGTTGAATGTATCGGATGGCAGGGCTTCCGGCGTTTCATGTGTTTGGTTTAGATTGGTGATCACAAAGCACACATGATTTTAGTCCTCGGCCAAGTCACATACTGAGTAATCCGGAAATTAGTTTGACAAAAAATACAACGGTCTGCAAGGCGTTTGGCAAAAAATGCCATAAAGCCTTCCTCTTCCATTCCACTATGCTCTATCTTGCCTGTGAATTCCCGACAATACTGAGATTATGAAAAATGATTGGTTGAATAAACTCTCCCGGGCGCTTGAAGAAAATATGCCTCCCGGAACAAATGTCGCCCGAACTCTTGCCGATATTCTGGGTGTTTCACAGGAAAGCGCTTACCGCCGTTTGCGAGGTCAAACATCTTTCTTATTAGAAGAAGTACTTCTGTTGAGAAGAGAATTCGGGATTTCAATCGATCATCTTGAACAACCTGGAGATGAGATCAGTATTCGTTTCCGCTCTTTGTTCTCTTCTGCCAACGATTTATCTGAACACCTTATTAATGTGCGCGATGAACTGCGATACTTTCTTAAGGAAAGTCAAACAAAGCTGATTTGTCTGGCTGCCGACATACCTTTCTTTAGATTACTGGGTCAGCATCACCTCGGTGCCTTTAAATTATTTTACTGGCAACGCTCTATTTTAGGAATCAGTGAAATGCAGAATTCCTATTTTCATCCGGATAAAATTCAATCGGAAATTCTGGAGGTCTGCGCACAGATCGCAGCCGACTACTCGAATGGTGCATCTGAAGAAATCTGGAATGAGCAAACTGTGAACGGTACATTAAAGCAAATTGAGTATTACGCCGATTGCGGATACTTTGCCGACGACCGCGTTTTGCTGGCAACGTATAACGATATGATTCAACTCGTATTCAATGTAGCTGAGGAAGCAAGAGCAGGGTATAAAAATTCTGCAACAGCGACCTATGCTCTCTGGAATTGCGAACTCATAATCGACAACAACACGGTGTTAGTTGAACATCCTCACGGAGATTCACTCGCCATTGGTTTTAATAGTTTTAATGCGTTCAGATGTTCGCATCTTTCCTTAATAACCGAATACAGAGCCTGGTTAAATGCTATGATGTCGAAATCTACATTGCTGAGCGGCCAGTCAGACAAACATCGCATTCGTTTCGTACGTCAGTTGTCGGATCGGATTTTAACATCCGCTCAAAACAGACTTTCGCCCGCTTTGATGGAAGAACTGAAGGAACTTTCCGGTTCTGTTGCGGTTTGAACCAATTATTCTACCGTAACCGATTTGGCAAGATTTCTTGGCTGATCCACATTGCAACCTCTCATTACCGCGATGTGATATGATAACAATTGCAGTGGAATAGTCGCTAACAACGGCACTAAAGATTCTTCTGTTTCCGGTATTTCGATGCAGTGATCCGCGATCGCTTTTACCTTCTGATCTCCCTGTGTTACAATGGCGATAATAATTCCTTTACGGGCTTTCACTTCCTGAATGTTACTAAGAACTTTCTCGTAATAAGCACTGTTGGTCGCAATAACCACCACCGGCATATTCTCGTCGATCAGGGCAATCGGTCCGTGCTTCATTTCGGCTGCCGGATAACCCTCAGCGTGGATGTAAGAGATCTCTTTTAGTTTTAATGCACCCTCAAGAGCAACCGGGAAATTATATCCTCTTCCGAGATACAGGAAGTTGTTGGAGTCTTTGTACTGAGCTGAAATACGCACCACATCATCGGCACACGATTCGAGAAGATGATGAACTTTTTCCGGAATGGCTTCCAGTTCCGCAAACATGGTACTGAGTTGTTGTTTGCTAAGACGTCCCCGGATATTAGCAATACCAAGTGCCAGTAAGGTTAAAACGGTAACCTGAGCTGTAAAGGCTTTGGTTGAAGCAACTCCTATTTCAGGACCGGCATGAGTGTATGCTCCGGCATGCGTCATTCTCGGAATGGAAGAACCTACCACGTTGCAAATGCCGTAAACGGTTGCGCCTTTTTCTTTCGCCATTTCAAGTGCAGCCAGAGTGTCGGCAGTTTCACCGGATTGAGATATCGCGATTACAAGATCATCTTCGGTAATTACCGGATTTCGGTAACGGAATTCCGACGCGTACTCAACTTCAACCGGAAGTCGGGCAAACTCTTCAATGAGATATTCTCCCACCAATCCCGCATGCCATGAAGTTCCACAACCTACAATGATTACTCTTTCAAGATTTTTTATTTTGGATTCGTATTCACGAAGGCTTCTCATGGCAAACGTAAGATCCTGAGTGGAGAATCTTCCGCGCATGCTGTCGTAAATACTCTTTGGCTGTTCGTAGATTTCCTTCAGCATGAAGTGATCGTATCCACCTTTTTCGATGGCGTCCAGCGTGAGTTCCAGTTTGTGTATATAAGGGGTTTTTTCAACATTTTCCAACGATTTGATCTTTAGTCCTTCCGGGCTAACGAGCGCAATTTCATTGTCGTTGAGATAGATTACATCCCGCGTATATTCAACAATTGGTGTGGCGTCACTGGCCATGTAGTATTCTCCGTTTTGTTCACCAACACCTACAACCAACGGACTTCCTTTTCTGGCTCCGATCAGGGTTTTCGGGTGATGTTTACTGAGAATTACAATAGCGTATGCTCCTACTACTTCGTTTAATGCAAGTCTTACCGCCTCGAACAAATCAACCTTTTCGTGATTCTGAATTTCTTCAATCAGGTGAGTGAGCACTTCGGTGTCTGTATCCGAATTAAAAGTGTGACCACGACTGATCAGCAGGTCTTTCAGGGTTGCATAGTTCTCAATAATTCCGTTGTGAATAACAGCAATGTCCCCGCTTTGTGAAATGTGCGGATGCGCATTCACCTGATTGGGTTCACCGTGAGTAGCCCAGCGTGTGTGACCGATACCGGAAGTTCCGCTGATATCGGCGTTGTGAGTCAACTCTTCGAGATCAGATACTTTTCCTTTTTGCTTGAAAATTTTCAGATCACCATTTAAAATGGCAATACCGGCACTGTCGTAACCTCTGTATTCCAGTCTTTTAAGACCTTTAATCAGAAATTCGTAAACCTGATGTTCGCCTGTGTAGGCAACAATTCCGCACATAGTTCTGTAGTTTGATTAAGTTATTGGCTAATACAATTATAGTTGAAATGCCGATTTGATTTTATCGACATAATCGAGTTTTTCCCAGGGAAATAGTTCTACCTCCAATTCTACCGATTCACCGTCGGGGCTGTAATAAACCTTTTTCACTTTTTCGCATGCACGTCCCATGTGCCCGTATGCAGCAGTTTCGAGATAAATAGGAGTTCTCAGATTCAGCCGCTCTTCGATTGCCGCCGGTCTCATGTCAAAAATGTCTTTAATTCTTTTAGCGATCTCGCCATCAGACATATCTACATGAGCAGTTCCGTATGTGTCAACGAAAAGTGCCATTGGCTCCACGACTCCGATTGCATAAGAAACCTGAACCAAAACCTCATCGCACAAACCGGAGGCAACCATGTTTTTTGCAATATGACGGGTTGCGTATGCAGCAGAACGGTCTACCTTGCTCGGATCTTTACCCGAAAATGCACCACCTCCGTGTGCACCTTTTCCCCCGTATGTGTCAACAATGATTTTCCTGCCTGTTAAACCGGTATCCCCATGCGGGCCTCCGATTACAAATTTTCCGGTCGGGTTAATATGGTATTTGATATCATTTCCGAACAACGCCTGAATTTCCGCACTCAATTGAGATTTAACACGGGGAATAAGAATGTGAATCATGTCGTGACGAATCTTCTCCATCATTCGTTCATCCGTATCGAACTCATCATGCTGAGTTGAAATTACGATCGCTTCAATTCGACGGGGCTTGTTGTCGTCGTCGTATTCAATGGTTACCTGAGATTTTGAATCCGGGCGTAGATAAGGAATTTCATTACCTTCTCTTCGCATAACAGCCAGTTCCCGAAGCAACATGTGCGACAGATCGAGTGGGAGAGGCATGTAGTTTTCGGTTTCGCGGGTTGCGTATCCGAACATCATTCCCTGATCACCGGCACCCTGCTGCATTTTATCCTCGCGGTCAACGCCACGGTTGATGTCTGCACTTTGTTCGTGAATCGCTGAAAACACTCCGCACGAATTGCCTTCGAACATGTATTCACTCTTGGTATACCCGATCTGATTAATTACATCACGGGCGATTTTCTGAACGTCGAGATACGTTTTAGACTTCACCTCTCCGGCAAGTACAACCTGACCTGTTGTAACCAATGTTTCACAGGCAACTTTGGATTGCGGGTCGAATGCAAGAAAGTGATCAATCAATGCATCAGAAATCTGATCTGCAACCTTGTCGGGATGCCCTTCTGAAACCGATTCTGATGTAAAGAAATATGACATATTAAGCTTGAATTTTCGAGCGCGAAAGTAGGATTTTTAGTTCAATTACCTCACGACTCCCATGTCGCGCAAAGTCTTCTTCTGATCCTCGGTATAGTTGAGACTTTCAAATACTTTCTGAATCGCCACCGCCAACTCATATTGATCTTTATACCAAAGCAAAATATCCTTGGCCGGAGCCGCAAGTCTTCCGTTTTTACTGAGACATGCATCGAACATATTTTCAATTGCCGGAGCACTCAGGAAATTAAATTTCTTTACGGCGTTCATAGCGTTTATGCGGGTTCTGAACTCATAAGTGCCGGATGTATACAGCGTAAGTTCGTTCATGTAAGTGTAGTATGAACTGTTTTTATCCCGCATTAATGAGGATGAATCTTTCCGAAGCTGAAGGATCTTGTAACCGAGCCATGTTATTCTTACGTTATGATTGAGTCCCGTAATTCCCGAAGTCATTTGAAGATACCGGTTCGCATTCGCTCCGTCTTGTTCAATTAGTTTTGACAGCGCCACTTCAATATTCTGATACGATTTGTCTTCGAGGGCCGAAACGAATACGTATTTATACATCGCAACGTCGTCGGTGTTGTTCAGTAAAATCCGGCGCACTCTCACATCATCATTCTTTAAAATCTTCACCAATGCATCTGCAGCATCTTTATCATTCGTGAGTTGCTTCACAATTTCGCCCCGCAGACCGTAGAACTTCTCAGTTTTTAATGCTTTAAGCAATGCCTCCCGCTTTTTGGAAATTTCCGTTTTCTCCATCGCCATTAATGCATCGTACCGATCGATCATGTGTTCGGCAGATTGAAACTGACGCAGAAGCATATCTAATGGTTTTTCGTAATCAACCGATTTAATGATTTCGCTGTTAACATCGAAAAGTGTGTAGGAAAGAGTTTTTCCGGACGGAATGTCGAATGCGATAACTTCTTTCTCTTCATCAATCCATACCATTTTTTCCTGTTTGGTTCCGTCGGTGAAATAAATGCCAATGTTTACGGGCATCTTGAAAGGATGAATTGTGAGATCCATCAACTGGGTTTGCAGAACAGTCATCGTTAACCGATTGCCATTAATAGCGTGGTTTATTTTAAAGTGAGGTTCTCCGCCACGGTAGAGCCACTCATCAAAAAACCAATCCATCGGACGTCCCAAAACATCTTCGATCGCCTGTTTTAAATCATTGGTTTCAACATTTCCATAGGCGTGCTTTTCGAGATAATATTTAATAACTCTTTTAAATTCTTCATCGCCGAGAACATATCTGAGCATGTGCAAAACAGAACTGCCTTTCGGGTAAACTCTTGCGGTTCCGGCATGTGTATGAACGATCGGGTACAGATCTTTTTCTGATGCTGCGAGTGCCGATTTCACTTCTCCTCTCATATTCCAGCGATATTCATCATCGCCGTACAACTGTTTCATAAAGAGTTTGGCATAATACGTTGCAAAACTTTCCTGAAGCCATGTACCGGCGCCACTTCTTGCCGTAACCAGATCGCCAAACCATTGATGTGTTAATTCATGGCAATTAACTCCAATGTAGTTGCGGTCGTTGAAGGAGTATTCATCCACATTAAAAAAGTCACCGAAAATAGTTGCCGAAGTATTTTCCATTGCACCGTAAATAAAGTCCTGCACCATTACCTGACTGTATTTTCCCCATGGATATGGAAAGCCAGTTTCGTCCTCAAGAAATTCAATCATTTTTTCTGTGTAAATCGAAGTAGGTTCGACTTTTTCCGGATGTTCCGGATAGTACCAGAATTCGACCGGAGTCCCGCGGGAAGTAGTGGTTTTTTTAATTCCGAATTGATCAATGGCAATCATTAATAAATACCCGGCATGCGGATGACGCATTTTATAATGCCAGGTAGCGAGATCGTTTTTCTCTGTTTTTTCAACGAGGTCGCCGTTTGAAAGAACATTATACGCTTTATCAAAAGTGATAATGGTTTCGGTAATGAACTTATCGTTCATGTTGTCGTACATCGGAATCCAGTGGCGGTTATCAATTCCCTGACCTTGTGTCCATATCTGATGGCGTGTTTGATTACGTGTATCTGTAACTTTTACATTCCATCCGATAAAGTAGATACCTTTCTTTGGTTTGGCGGTGTAATTAAAAGTGAGTTTGCACTCCTGATTCCAGTTCAGCGGTTTCTTAAAATAAGTAATAACTCCGTCGTCGTTGGTTTTAAAAGTTACTTCAGCTTCTTTTCCGTCAACCTGAAGTTTCACCTCTTTAATGGTAATGGAAGGTGCATCCCAGAACACGGTATCCACTGTTTGACGAATGGGTTTAAAAGTGTGTGTAACCGTTCCGTTGACAATACCGGCAAGCGGCTCGAAACTTACATTCACCAACATGTGTGATACATCTAACTGATGGTCGCGCGGTGTTGCGTCTGCATCATGAAGATAATGGTCGAATTGCTGAGCCGGGGAAGAAAAACTCAACGATATAAGGGCAATAGCCGAAAGTTTTCTGAAGGACAATTTCATCGCTCGAAAATAAAGCCTCCGGTATTTATGAACAACTAAAGCCGGTGTGGAGAAGCAAACCGAATCGTAGTTTTGTTGTTGAACTTTAAAATTCCGACAGCTTTTCTCAAATGGAAAGGTATTTTTCAATAAAAGAACTGGCAGCCATATCCGGCATAAAACCACACACCATACGTATGTGGGAAAAGCGCTATAATTTGTTGGAACCTCATAGAACAGGGACAAACATCCGCAAATACAACGATGTGCAGTTGCGGAAACTCATCAATGTAACAACCCTGCTCGACAAGGGAATGAAGATATCGCATATCGCCTGCCTGAATGCTCGTGAGCTTGAGAACAAAACCGAAATTGCGATGCAGGCGGCAACAGCTTCCGAATCCTCCCTTCTGTATATCGATCAGTTTGTAAAGAGCATGAGCGACATGGATGAGGAAATGTTTGAAAAACTATTTTCAAGTTGTGTTTTGCGATTTGGTCTGAAAGACACCTTCGTTGAAATTATTTATCCTTTTCTCAAAAAAGTGGGAGTGATGTGGTGCTGCGATCAGATTCTTCCGGCGCACGAACACTTTATTACTTCACTCATCAAACAAAAACTTTTTACGGCAGCCGACGGAAGACATCCGGTAAAAAACGATCCCGATTCATGGTTGCTGGCTTTACCACATGGAGAATACCACGAACTCGGTTTATTGCTCGGGCACTTTCTTATTCGTAATTCCGGTCACCGAAGTATTTATCTCGGTCCCGATGTGCCGTTTGTAAATATTCTTCCCTCTGTAGAATTTACCAAAGCCAAAAACCTCTTGATTTCCATGATCCGCAAGAACGATTCTGATCAAATGGATTTGTATTTAAATCAGCTATCGACTCACATTAAAAATTGTAAAATATATGTGGCGGTTTCTCCCGGACAAATTGATGAAAGTAAATTTCCGAAAATTCATTTTCTGCATGATATCCATGAATTGGATCCGTATTTATTTTAATATCTTTCTCCGGTTAATTATTCCAACTTGTGGATCACTTCCATTTGAGTATAAAAAAGAACAAAATGCATTGTGCGAAGCGGATCCTAAAACAAGAATAGGAACGCGTGGGTGGGCCGTCGGAAAGGCGGGATAGACCCGGCGGGAATTTGTCATTTGGTAGAAAATCGGGAAAGTGCTTGACACCTCTTTCCCAGATTTTCAACAAATGATAAAGGGCGCTTGGGCAGCTTTCTTTCCGACTTGATTTTTTGCTTACTTTTTTATCAAGAAAAAAGTAAGAAGAAAAGTGATTGTACGATTATCCCCAAACCGATTTACAATCTTGATGTATCCAAAAGGAGAAGCATTTATTCTAATATAATTTCCGCAGAGACGATTAATCCATAGTCCCTACGGAAATTCTAAAAGGTTTAAATTCTTCCGGTTAAAAATTAGCTTTTACCGAAAAAACCACATTTCTGCCCGCTGCTGAAATTCCGCTGCTGTACGGGCGATAGCGCTGATCGGTAATGTTTTCAATTCCACCGGAAACACTGAAATGTTTAGTAAATTGATAAACTGCTTTGAAATTATACGTTTGCCAGGCAGGTGAATAATTTTTACCGTTACCATCTTTCGCGTAAATTTCATCTTTCGATTGTTCTTCTTGTGGAAGATTGTCGAAGCTTTTTTCTGCCTGATAAGCTGAATAAATAATAAGTTCTAATCCGTGGTTACGGTATCCGATTTTAGTTAAACCAAATGTTGGAGCGGCATGTCGGGATGCGCTCGTTGACTCATCATCCAGTTCTTCTTCCCCTTTTTGATAATTAAGATCTGACGACAACCAGAATCCGTATCCGAGTTTAATTTCCAATCCGATTTGAACTCCGTAAACCGTTGCTTTTGCCGCATTTTGAATGGCCTGAACCCGACTCATTTCTCCCTGATAAAGAATGCTGTCGAGTCCGTTAAGTGTATAATTTCTGCGAACCAAGGCATTTTGTAAAATGGTGTAATATCCGGTTACATCTACTTTAATTCTGTTGCCAAAAACCTTTGCAATTCCGAGATCTGCATTCGTCGCATATTCAGCTTTCAGGTCAGGATTGGGAACAGTCACGGCTCCGGGTTCCGAATCGAAAACCTTTCCGAGATCATCTACATTCGGTGAACGGAATGCCGTTCCGAGATTAACAGAAATTACCAGATCTTTAGCCGGACGAATCACCGCTCCCAAACTTCCGGTTATGGCTGAATTATTAATATTGGCATTCGTAAAAGGGAAAGGATAAAACGTAGTATCAAAGTCTGCGTCCAATGTGTATTGATTAAATCGCAGACCTGAATTTAAGACCACTTTTTTATTTAAAGTAAATTCATCATTAACATAAATACCTATTGAATTCCAAACCGATTGAGGATAACGCGACGGCCCGTTTGTACTAATGTTTGTGCTGATGTCGGTCAACATTCCGGTGGAAGTAACATCATTAGTAACGTATTCTGCTCCATAAAAAACTTGATTTCTTTTTCCGGTTGATTTTTTTAAATCCACATTAATAGAAAAGGCAGAAACTTCTTCGGTTTGAGTGTTTCGCTCTGTTCGGTTGAGAGAGCGGTCGACTCGGCTTTCTTCAAATAGTTGCTGGGCGAGATTAATAGAAAGTTCATCATATAAAATACTCTTTGCCGAATGCACAATTCGCAAATGATGCATCATCCATTTCTGTGGTCCGTAATCCCACTCGGCATATCGGGGCATTCCGTTGCGAACCCGGTTGTGCCGGTCGTAACGGCCATAGGAAGAGGTTTCTGAGAAGTGAAAACCGTATTGAAAATCCCAATTTTTGTTCGGACTAAAACGAATTTTCTGCATCAGATTTATTTGGCTGTACGCAGAAGGAATTTGTAATAAAATATCGTCCTGAGAAATGGTGACATCAACCGAATCCTGATGCTGAACATATCGTGATTTCAAATAATCATCCGGCCCGTTACTACCTTGTCGCAAGTGGTCAAAATCCCAGGAACTGATGCTCGTTGCGATGGCCCATTTTTTCCACCCGATCCGGATGTCGAAATGCTCGGTTTTCTCACTGTTGGCCGAGGAATATCGGGTGGTTGCAGAACCTGTAATAAGCGGTTGATCACTCAATGAAAATTCAGGAGTTAATGTCTGAAAACTCATAACACCACCAATCGCATCGCTTCCGTAAATTACCGAACCGGGGCCAAAAACTACTTCCGTATTTTGGATTGCAAACGGATCGAGATTAATTACGTTCTGAATATTACCACCTCTGAAAATGGCAGTATTCATCCGAACACCGTCAACTGAGTACAAAAGCCGGTTGGTCGCAAATCCACGAATCATCGGACTTCCACCGCCCTGCTGACTTTTCTGAATAAAAACTTTGCCGGAAATTCCCAATAAATCGGCAGCGGTTTGCGGGTTCATCAGATACATATCTTTTTTACTGATGGAAATAATATGAGAAGGGATCGAGGTAGATTGCTGATTCCAGCGGTTTGCAGAAATTACTACTTCATTTAATCCAAGCCGAGAGTACATCAACGCAACCTGATTATTGGATTTAGCCAGAACCGATTTAACGGATGTGAAAGATTGATATCCCAGACAACTAAAGGTAATGGAATCATTTTCTGCTACCGATGAAAGATCAACCTGGCCGTTTGAATTAGTAAATAAAATAGGATTTGTTCCTGGTGTGGTAACGGCAGTCATTTCCACCGGCAACCCGGTTTCTCCGTCAACAACGGTAACGGTTTGAGCATACGAAAATGTGGTTAACAGGTTTAGTATAATAGTGACTTTTAAAAGTTTTAACATGATCTAATTTTAATGAATGAAAAAAATACCCAATGATTTGGGATTGAATAAACCAGCATTGAGCTCCGGAAGAACTCATGACTTTTAAAATTAAATCAGAAGAACTGTGGTGGTGGGGAAGGGGGCGAAAATTCCTGCGCTTCCAATTTTAGTGAATTAAACAAACCCGGTTTATTTTTAAAATTAATAATTGGATTGTTTGCATTTCTGTTTTGCACAAATACCAGTTTCAGAAAAGAAGGAAGATCGTTCTCGGATTCGCTTTCTTCGTCTTCCTCGTCTATATCGAAAAGTACAGAATTCAGTTGCTCTTCGATGCGGGCTTCTTCTTCGTCATTAATGCAATAAAATGTAATTCTGTTTTTACCAATTTCTTTTTTCACCACATCGTACAAATGACCATCGTAGCGAAACTCTTTGGAATTAATTTCAAAACCGGCGGCAGTTATTTCCGAAGGTGTTAATTCGATTCTCACCAATTCACCGATGGGCAAATTCTCTTTTATCTTTTGTTCAATCTTTTCGCGATGCCCGAATTTTTTAATTTCCAGAAAACCGGCAATTACCAACGACGGCAATACCATTACAGAAATGAGAAGGAAGGCGATAACTCTTCTGTTCAAGCGGAGAATTCTTGTCGGCAATAATCGCAATAAATCTGAATTCGTAACCAACTCATCTCGTGAGCGATGAATCGAGTGCCTGAGAATACGATTAATACGGAATTATGAATGAATTGAAATGTGTCAATTTTAAGCGAGACATAAATCAACACGCAAAGCTTCTGTCTTTGAACAATGATTTAAGTTTGCATCCATCATTTTAAAACAATCTGAATGAGCAAACTGAAAATCACGGTAGTTGGTGGCGGACTGGCAGGTTCGTTAATGGCAGTCTACTTTGCGAAAAGAGGTTTTGAGGTACACGTGTACGAAAGCCGGCCCGATATGCGTCGTGCCGATATTAGCGCGGGCAGATCGATTAATCTCGCGTTGTCTGTTCGCGGACTTAAAGCATTAGAAAAGGTTGGTTTGAAAGACCGGATTTTAGAAAAAGCTATTCCGATGAATGGCCGTATGATGCACAGCGAATCCGGAGATCTGGCGTATCAACCGTATGGCGTGGAAGGTCAGCACATCAATTCGGTTTCCCGTGGTGGATTAAATATTCAATTGCTTGAATTGGCGGATGAAAACCCCGATGTTCATCTCCACTTTAATCACCGTTGTTTGGATGTGGATCTTAAAAATGCAATTGCCACTTTTAAAGATGAAAACGGAAATAAAGTAACGGTTGATTCGGATTATATCATCGGCGGAGACGGAGCTTTTTCGGCGGTTCGGTTGCGTATGATGAAATCGGCCAGACTCAATTATTCGCAGGATTATCTCGAACACGGATATAAAGAACTGACCATTCCTGCAACGGCCGACGGCAATTTTGCCATGGATGCCAATTGTCTTCATATCTGGCCTCGCGGGTCGTATATGATGATTGCACTTCCGAATCCGGATAAGTCTTTTACCTGCACATTATTTTTTCCGCACTCCGGTTTTGAAGAACTCGATACCAAAGAAAAAGTCAGGGAATTCTTTTTAACCCATTTTGCGGATGCCGTTCCGATGATGCCAACCTTGGAAGAAGATTTTTTTGAGAATCCAACCGGAGCTTTGGTTACAGTTCGTTGCTTTCCGTGGGTAGCCGATAAAGCGGTTTTGCTGGGAGACGCATGTCATGCCGTAGTTCCTTTTTACGGTCAGGGAATGAATTGCGCTTTCGAAGATTGCGTGGTAATGGACGAATGCATTGAAAAACACTGGCCTGATCTCGACGGAGCATTTCGTGAGTATGAAGTTTTACGGAAACCGAATGCCGATGCGATTGCAGATCTTGCACTTCAGAATTTTATTGAAATGCGGGATTTGGTAGGAGATGAAGACTTTCTGCATTTCAAACACATCGAACACGAATTGTGTGAACTTTATCCCGATCTTTTTAAATCGCAATACGAAATGGTGACCTTCACCAATATGGATTATTCTGTCGCGAAGGAAAAAGGAGCAGAGAATACTCGTTTTGTTCAGAATATTATTGCCAATGGATGGGAGGATCAGATTTCAGACCGATCTTTTGTTGAAGAACAAATGCGAAAAAGTTCCAAGGTTCAGGGCGCCTGATGAAGCGGCAGAAGTTTTTTGCCGATGTACTTTTTGTTCAGGGACTAAACATTTCTGTTAAAGCTGCCTGGATTCTTCTTATAGACAGAGCGGTTCAGAATTCACTACCCGAACGGGATTACGGAAGTTATTTCGGAGTTCTGAGTTTTACGATTTTATTCATCATTCTGCTCGATCTGGGTTTTAATAATCTCAATTCGCGATCGGTTGCAAAAGACATCAATTATTACCGGGAGAATTTTGTTGGTTATATCGTAACCAAACTTATCACTACCGTTCTGTTTCTCACGGCACTAATGATTGGTGCGTGGTTTCTCGGATATTCCGAAAATCAGATTCAGTTGCTGATTCCACTCGCAGCTTTTCAGATTATCAGTTCGTTTAATGCGTATTTCCGGAGCAATTTATCGGCGAGTCACCGCTTTAAAATGGATGCGGTTCTGGCGGTAATCGACCGGTTAATTGTGGTGATTGTTGTTGGAACCTGGCTTACTGTAGATTCGATGCGGCACTATCTCAACATCTGGAATTTTGCGATGATTCAGGTGATCGGCAGTCTCGCGACATTGTTTGTAAGTCTTACTTTAAACCGCATCGTACTCGGACCGGTTCAATGGAAGGTACATTTCCCGGGTCTTAAAAATCTTTTCCGGAAGTCTGCTCCGTATGCAATTCTTGCGGCACTAATGGCACTCTATACACGTGTGGATGCGGTGATGATTCAATATATGAAAGGCGATGAAGCAGCTGATGTTTACGCGATGGGTTATCGATTGTTAGACGCAGGTAGTATGGTTGCCGCTTTGCTGTCGGGAATGTTGTTGCCAATGTTTTCCAGAGAATCGGAGAATGCTACGGTTACACGAAAACTCATTGGAATTTCTGCACGGATTTTAATTGTTCCGGCAACCATTTTTGCGCTGTTAATTGCGGCCCATCCGGGAGAAATTCTCACTCTTATGTATCCGGATAAGGTGAATTCAATTGCACCGGTTACGTTCACTTTTTTGATGTTCAGCTTTGTGAGTTCCTGTACCATTTTTATTGTCGGCACCTTTCTCACAGCACTTGGGAAAATGCGATATCTCAACATTCTGGCGATGATCAGTGTCGGGCTGAATGTTTTGTTAAATGCAATTCTGATCCCTTCTATGAGTACTGACGGAGCGGCATTGGCAACACTCATTACCCAATCATTTTTTGCTTTGGGATGTGTGAACGGATGGAGAAAGGAAGTCGGTCAGAGCTTTGGTTTTAGTGACGTGAAGACAGCATTAGCAGCGCTTTCAGCCTTTGCATTGATATATTTTTTGAGCGGGCAATTTTTCAAAAACACCCTCGTTCATATTGCGTTCGGATTGGCGGTCGCCTTATTGGTTGTCGTAGCCAGCGGGTTGATCAACATCCGGATGCTGAAGCAAATGAGTAGTCGTAAAACCCAAGAACCTTCAGACTTTTAACCCTATTTTTGCCAACTTTTTTAGTAACACGTTTTTATGAAAACGGAAGAAAACTTTATTGATTTTACTTTTCTCGACATCACCCGATTTCTGTATCGGTGGCGAAAACACCTCATTATTATCACTCTCGCAGCCGGAGTTATAGCCGCAGTTGGATCATTCATGATTACACCGCGATATGAATCGGAGGTAATCTTTTATCCAACTACAATTAACTCCATCGGTAATGCGATGTTCACCGACCTCAACAAGCGTGAGGCCGATGTTCTTGCTTTCGGGGAAGAAGAGGAAGCAGAAAATGCCTTGCAGGTGTTGCAGTCTGATAAGGTAACACAGCGCATTATCCGCAACTTCAATCTGATGCAACATTATCACATCAATCCGAACGGGAAATTTCCGTACACAAAACTCGCGAGGAAGATGGAGAAAAACATCAGTTACGAGAGAACGCGATATCTTTCAATTTCGATCAAGGTGTTAGATGAAGATCCGAAGATGGCGGCGGACATCGCAAACGGAATTGCCGCAATTTACGATTCGGTGAAAACGGAAATTCAGCATCAGGTGGCGCAGGAAGCTTTCGCAATCGTGGAAGAAGAATACAAAAACAAAGAAGCGGAAGTATGGCAGTTAAAAACCGGACTTCAGGAACTCGGTAAAAAAGGAATTATTGATATCGAGAAACAGGCTCAGTCCATTTCAGAAAGTTTATATGCGGCAAAAGCCAGCGGACATAACCCGAACGCTATTCGTGAACTCGAGTCTGAGCAGGATACTCTCGCTAAATACGGAAGTGAATACACCAATCTTTACGAAACCCTTCTTTTGGAACTCGAAGAACTTTCGATGTTAAGAAAGCGCTATAAAAAGGCAAAGGTCGATGTGGACAAAACCATTCCTCAGAAATTTATTCTAACCAATGCTACGCCTGCAGAACAAAAAGCAACTCCACAGCGCAAACTGATAATCGCCTTTGCAATGATTGCCGCATTTCTGATGGGCGGGCTCGTACTTTTAATTCTCGAGCAAAAAAAGAAAATCGTTGAGCCGGAGCAGAAGTGATATGATCTCCGGAGTGAAACTTAAATGGTTTTATACAATAGGTGTAGCGTACACCTTATTAAACCTGATTTGTTTCGCTTACGAATTTTATTTTTCGGCTCTTTTGCCGTTGGTGCCGGTATTTATTTATTTTATTTTTTATCACACCGATAAACTCATTTATTTTCTGGCATTCTGCACTCCGCTTTCTATACCAGTTAAAGATATTGGTGGCGGTGTGGGAATGAGTTTGCCAACGGAACCGCTTATTGTTTTTTTATTTTTAGGATTTGCTTTTAAAATTATGTCAGGCAAATCGCTTCAGATCAAATTACTAAAGAACCCGATTGTTTTATTGGTTCTTTTAAATGTTGTCTGGTTAATTATTACATCCTGCACAAGTGTTCGCCCTTTGATCAGTGCAAAATATACGCTTTCACATATTTGGTATGTGTTCATATTTCTGATTGTATTGGCTCACTTCTTTAAAGACCTGAAACGAATAAGAATATTTCTCTGGGCGTTTTCGATTGCCACTTCATTTCTCGTTTTATACACTTTGAAAAATCACGCGGCAGAAGGATTTACCCGATTGTATGCATACACGGCAATGCGGCCATTTTTACCCGATCACGGAATGTATGCTGCTGCCATTTCATTTGTAATTCCGGTGATGATGGTTTTTGCGTTGTTCGGAAAACGGGCAAAGATGAATTGGTTTTGGATCGGGATGGCAATCATCCTTTTTGTGATTATTACCGTTGGGGTAATCTTTTCCTTTACAAGAGCATCCTGGCTTAGTTTAGTTGTAGCAATCGGAGTAATGGTTCTTTTGCTTTTCCGGGTTAAATACCGAACTATAATAGGAGTTGGTATTTCCGCAATTGCGATTCTTCTTTTATTTCAAAACACCATTTTAATTGAATTGTCGAGAAATAAGCAGGATAGCGACGACGACATTGAAGAACACCTGCAATCGTTTTCGAATGTAAGTACAGATCCTTCGAACCTCGAACGACTCAATCGTTGGAGCAGTGCTTACAGAATGTTTTTAGACAAACCGGTTTTTGGTTTCGGGCCGGGGACGTACACGTTTGAATACGGCCCGTATCAATTGTCGAGTGAAATGACTATCATCTCAACAAATGCCGGAGATCTCGGAAATGTTCACAGCGAATATCTGAGACCTTTTGCGGAATCAGGACTCATCGGCGGGCTGCTTTTTCTCGTATTGGTTTTTGTAATAATCGGTCAGGGCTTCGAGGTATATTATCATGCAACTTCTGTTGAGGCGAGGTTGCTCGGACTTGCCGTTTTATTGGGATTAATAACCTATCTCGCTCATGGTTTTTTAAATAATTACAGTGAGTTCGACAAAATTGCGGTTCCGATGTACGGCTTTATGGCGGCTATTGTTGCCCTCAAAGTTTATCACACAAAAAAGGATGAAATAGAAAAGGCGGCCAACTTGACCGCCCCTTCAGACCCTAATTGAATGAATATGAATGCAGGTTAGTGTAGGTTATTATTCTTTGAGTGATAGCCAACCTTAAATTCTCTCCTGTAATTTCAGAAACTATGCCTTTAGTTTAAAAATGAGTGAATACGCAGAAATTGCGTCTTAGACGATTCTGTTTGTGGGTTATCCTGACCAAAGGCGGTGTACAGTTGTACGGATATCAGGACGATTTGCCGGCTTTCTTTTGTGCGGCTAAATCAGAAAAGAAAAGAATAGAGGAACGTATGTGTTCGAGAGGTTGTGAAAGATGGCGAAGATCGAATTCTTTTCTCGGTGAGGCGAACGTATCGAAACGGAGCATTTCACCTTTGCGAATATCCAGCTCACTCATATCACTCCAGGAATAAAAAGAGGAATGGATGCGAATGCCGCGTTTGGAGATTTCCAAAACCGTTTGCAATTTCTTGCGGAGCACTTTAATGGTATAATACAAACCGATAATACCGAGAAT
The DNA here is from genome assembly GCA_016124755.1 of Bacteroidota bacterium. GTDB lineage: Bacteria > Bacteroidota > Bacteroidia > NS11-12g > UBA9320 > WGNA01. The sequence continues at coordinate 36,878 of WGNA01000011.1, forward strand.
TAGCAGTGCAACACAAATAAGGCGGATGCTCAGTTCTTCCTGATAAAACATAAAAGCGGCAATTCCGAACATCACCAACAATTCAAAAGTGATCAACCGAAGAACAGAAGAAGTGTTCTGATGCAGTTTTATAACATCGTCTTCATAAAAACGGCTCCGGCCATCGCGAAGATTTTGTGCGTGAACTTCTTCACTTCGGGTTTTAAATTTCTCGTTAAAGTATTTCCGTTTTCCGGGACCGATGAAGGAAAGTAATTCCAACAAATTCGGTTTTAAAAAACTGTCTCTCGCCTGATCCATTAATATTTTGGGCTGATCGGCAATTTCGATCGCATACATTTTCCAGTTTCCAATTGCGTACAGCATCCAGAAAAAAGTGAGAACCAGCGATACCCCGATTAGAATCAAGGAAAGTGAGGCGGTTATTCTGCCATCGATTGCAAGATAAATCCATAGTCCGCCGGTTAAAATAAAAAAAGCAAAAGGCCAGTAACGAGTTCGCCATCTGCCACGGGAGAGGAGTTGTCGGGTATTATCTTCCATAATTCAATTCTTACAAGCCATCTCAAAAATAAGAATCACACGTTACGCATGCACCGGATTTCTCCAATGAATATGTCCGCCAAGATGCTCACAGTCTTTTAGAGCCTGGGTATTTACGAAGTGTACTTTTTCTTTATCGTAGCCAAAACAGTCGCGGAGAGTTGTTGTGTAATTACTGTCACCCATACTAATTTCCACATCGGTCATGGAGAATTCGCACGGATGCTCGTGTCCGGTAGCCATAGTGAGTTCTATGAGTTCTTTGCGGAACGATTCGGCATAATGTGCAAACCGATCTGATTTCAACGGAACGCTGATTCCGCTTTGCAGCCACTTATTCTGTGTGGCAACACCGGCCGGACAGCGGTTTGTGTGGCAGCTTTGTGCCTGAATACAACCAATACTCATCATGGCTTCCCGCGCAACATTAATGAGATCTGCACCCATCGCCATGGCCTTAACTGCTTGAGCCGGCAAGCCTAATCTGCCGGAGGCAATCCATACGATTCGCTTGCAAAGTCCCTTCTCCTGAAAAACTTTATAAACCGAAGAAAAGGCATAAAAGAAAGGAAGTGAAACGTGATTGGCAAAAGACAATGGCGCAGCCCCGGTTCCGCCTTCACCTCCGTCGATGGTAATAAAGTCGGGGCCCGAACCTCGTTGCAACATTTTTTCGGCGAGATATTCCCAAGTTTCTAATCTGCCGACAGCCGATTTAATTCCAACGGGCAAACCGGTTCTTTCGGCAATTTCTTCAATGAGATCCAACAATTCATCAATGCCGTTAAAAGCTTTGTGAAATGAAGGGGAAACGACGTCTTTACCCAACGGTACGTGACGAATTCCGGCAATTTCCTTCGTAATTTTTGCAGCGGGAAGAACACCTCCTTTGCCGGGCTTGGCACCTTGCGAAAGTTTTATTTCAATCGCTCTTACAAATGGATTGTTCTCAACTAATTTTTCGAGTTTGTCTAATGACAGATTTCCGTTTTCATCGCGCACCCCGAAGTATCCCGTTCCGAATTGAAAAATTACATCAGCTCCGTAACTGTGATAGGGAGAAAGTCCGCCCTCACCGGTGTTGTGATAACAATTGCTTTTTTTGGCTCCCATATTCAGAGACTCAATCGCTTTTGCCGAAAGAGAGCCAAAACTCATTGCCGAAATATTGATGATTGATTGTGGCCGGTAAGGTCTTCGACGGTTGTTGTGCAAGCCGATCACCTTTGCACAGGGCAGAAAACTCTTATCAATCATGTTCGGGTGATCTTCATCCATCCGAAAAGGAAAAACACTGGGTTTAATAAAATGATATCCCGCAGCGTGAATATCCTGGTCGGTTCCAAAGCCCTGATAATTATTGAGCAGCTTCGAACTCGTGTAAATCCAGGCGCGGTCTGATCGGTTGAAAGGAAGTTCTTCCCGATTGTTGGCAACGATGTACTGCCTTAGTTCGGGGCCAATTTTTTCTAAAAGATACCGCAGGTGACCCACAACCGGATAGTTGTGGCTGATGGCATGTTTCCGGTTAAAGAAGATGTCTCGTGTGGCTATTATGAAAATGATCAGCAAAGTCCATGACCACCACTGCAGATGGATGGTGCTCCATTCAAATTCAAGTAACATCAGATTGTATTTTATTAGTTTTAAAATATAGTTCGGGAGAATTATTCCAGATTTTCCAGGATTCTTCGGCTTGTGATTTAAGCATTTCCCAACCGTTTAGAACGCGGCAATTTTTGTTGAGTCCGGCTTTTAAAAATCCGGTTACTCTGGGGTTATATATGAGGTCAATCAAGGTCTGGCCGTGATGAAGGTATTTATAAGGTAACATGGGAAGTCCATCATTGTTCGGATGCATCCCGACCGGCGTACAATTAATAATGAGATCGACAGAGTGCATGATCGCCCGATTCAATTCGGCATACGTTATTCTTCCTTCACCTTCTTTTCGGGAAACAAGACTAAACGAAATTCCTTTTTTATTTAATACAAATTGAATGGCTTTCGACGAACCGCCCGTGCCGAGAACCAAAGCGTGTTTAAATTTAGTTTTAAGACTAATGAGTGATTTATAAAAACCAATAACATCTGTATTAAATCCGGCCAGTTTATTCTGATAAATAAGAATGGTATTTACAGCACCAACTTCACGGGCTTCTGCCGAAATAAAATTAAGTTTCGGGATTACCGATTCTTTATAAGGGATCGTGACATTGAGTCCGAGTAAAAAGGAATTTGATTTTATTAAATCGTCGAGTTCGTTAATATTTTTTAAAGGGAATAAATGGTATTCTGCATCGACTCCGAGTTTCGAAAACTTTTGATTAAAATACGCCGGTGAAAAGGAATGGGAGAGAGGATAGCCGATGAGTCCGAAGATTCGCATCAGGCGGCTTGCTTTTCATCCGGATTAAAACGGCTGAGAACAACAATTATAATCAGCCCGGCCAAAGTAAGTGCGAACACTGCTCCCATTTGCGGGTTTTCGTAAAGCGTTGGAGAAACATTTTCCTGAATAAACGGAACCCGCATACCGTGGGAATTAGTTCGAAATTCAAGTGTTTTTTTCCAAGGCCATATTTTATTTAACGAACCCACCAAAAATCCGAGTAAAAGCGAAATGGTCATTTCGTAATAATTGGTGAGAGTCCACTTTAAAACCCGGCTAAAACTCAACAATCCGATAATAGCACCTGCTCCGAAAACACCGAGAAATACAATGTCGAGTGTGCTGAGCGCGTCGAGAAAACCGGCATAAACACCCATCAGTAATAAAATAAAAGATCCGGAAATCCCGGGTAAAATCATGGCACAAATAGCAATGGCTCCGGAGATAAAAATGAACCAATATTCACTGCTGGCTTCCCCCGGACGAATTACCGTTAACCAATAACTGATGCCTGTTCCGATCAATAATGCGAGAACATTCATCACATTCCACGACTTCACCATTTTCTGTACGAGGTAGATACTGCCTAAAATCAATCCGAAGAAAAAAGCCCATAAAAGGTGAGGATAATCGGCGAGCAGGAGTTTGAACAATCGTGAAAGTGTAATAAGGCTGATGGCGATTCCGAAAAACAGAGCAACCAGAAAGTTTCCGTTAATTTCTTTCCAGGCGGCTTTAATTCCTCCCTTTCTCAGGATTTGAAATGTTTTCCAGTTAACGGCATTAATCGACGAGAGCAACTGGTCATAAATTCCGGTAATAAAAGCGATGGTTCCACCTGATACACCGGGAACAACATCCGCCGCACCCATAGCCAAACCTTTCAAAAAGATCATTAAGTATTTTGTCATAAACTAATGCCGCGGTTGCCGCGTTGTGATCGAGGGCAAAGCTAACAGTTCCCGATTATTTTTGCAGATGGCGATGAAGAAACAATACACAACAAGACGACTTGTTCCATTATTAATCGGCATCCTCGCGGTGAGTATGTTATTTACATCTTGTGGTGGCAGAAAGGGCGGGATGCACTCCGGTAAAAAACCAAAGAAAAGCTGCAATTGCCCGGGTGGTTTTTAAGAACAGAGAATTATTTGTTCATTCTCATCCGCTGCCGGCGGCGCAAAGTGTACATGGCAATGGCGACAACAAAGACCACAGTCATTAATAGGGTGTTGTTTCCAAACCCTTCTTTCTGATAGCTCACATATCCTTCCACTGCGGCGAATGCAGCGATAGCTAACCAAACGATTTCAATTATTCTTCTGAGATTCATCTTCCGAAATTTCTTCTTTTACCTTGAATTCTCCGGTTGGTCGGGTGATTTTGTATTTCGAAAAGGTTTCGTTTGATTCAAAACCATCACCTCTGATTGTATCGTTCTCGCGAAGAATTCGCACAAACTTATTGGTATAAATGGTTTTTTTATTCTGATCCCAGTATAATTCTTCGCTTTCGAGTCTTTCTCCTTTTTTATTGGTGACCCGAACGCTGTCGGTGAGTTTAATGAGTTTTCGCTTTTCGTAATTAATGCCGTATTGCGAAGAAAGGTGACTGTCTTCCAAACCGTTCTCATCGTAAAAACGGGCTTCCAGACCTTTCGGCATTTCGGTGTAGGGATCTTTGATGTTCGGATAGCGAATCATTTTAGGAGTGGAGATGGTGGCTTTTAAAATTGCCGAATCGGTATATCGAATCTTTACATTACTCGCGCGCTCCACCGACAGGTCTTCCGTTTCCTTTCGGAATTTTTCAATCTGTTTTTTACTCACTTTCCGGCAGGAAACCGACAATAAAAAAAAGGCTGACAAGATCAGTAAAGAAAATCTTGTCAGCCTTGTATTAAAGAGCATGAACTCTGGTTTAATTATTTTTTATACCTAACGGTGGTAGAAATTCCGAGGCAAGGAACGGTGTACGCACTTCCTTCGGGATTTGAAAAGCCTTTCAGAAATGCCTCCTCAGTCGTTGGGTATTGAGCAGAATATTTGCTGATCATTTCGTTGGCTTTGTCGGCAACCGAAGGGTCAACAGATTTTGCTTTAACCGCGCGGTCAACAGCAACCCAGAATACGCTTCGGCCATTGATGTTATCTGCATCGCATGAAGATAAATAATTGGCGTAGCATTGAGCAATGATCAAGTGAGCTTTTCCGTGGTTCGGATTAGCTTCAAGCGCTTTCTCTGCATACTTTCTGGCACCGCTGCAATCACCATCGCTGAATGTGAAATTGGCGATAATGAAGTAGGTATCTGCTTTGTCCATCGGGTCGGCAATACCTTCCACACCTTTCAAATAGTATTCTTTGGCTTTTGATAAATTGCCTTTGCTGTGATAGCTTCGGGCAATGGCAATCGCTGCTTCCGGTGTGGGAGAAAGATTATAATTTTTAACCGCGATCTCATTGAAGTATTCTTCTTTCTCACAACCGGCGTCAGTTAAAAGTTTGGAAACTTTAGACAGCAATTCGGGAGTTGGGTTTGCGTCTGTCTTGGGTTTAAAGTATTCTATAATTTTATCGCAAGTGAGATATCGCTTCATCTGTTTTGCGAGAATGGTATCGGTTTGTACCCAGTCGTTTCGATTTTTAGTATTGTTCTGAAGGTTGTAATCCACAATTTCCTGTAACTGGAAATACAAAATGTAAAGTGAGTCGAGAGAGTAACGATCCTTTTTATATTCATCGATTGCGGCGTCCATATAGTTGTATGGAATTTTATCGTCCACCTTATTTCCGTTGAGCATAACACAAGAATCAAAAAGTTGAAGGGCTTGCTTTCTTTCAGCGGGTTTCAGGTTTGCGTAGTCGCCTGCCAGAGTACCGATTACATTAGAATAATCGCCCCAGAATTTGATTCGCATTCGATACGTAAGTAGAACTGTATCGATAAGACCTTCTTTTCTTTGTTCATAAAGATCAGGATTGTTCTTGCGGAGATACTGCATCTGATACTTCACGATCGTTGGTCCGTAATACGTAATGTGTTTTGAATAGCAGGGAATTGATCTGAAAAGATATTCCCAATAAGGATAGGCATTAACATAATCGCGTGCCTGTAGATATTGGTTGAACATCGAAATGTTCTTCATCTCGGTTACGCTGTCGCTGCCAAATTTGCCTGCGCAGTTGTTTTGCCCTGAGGCGGTACCGGCAATCACCCAAATTACAAGGAGTGAAAGAATTGATTTTAACTGGTTCATAGCTCTTTTGTTTTCTGTTTCGATTAATTAATTACTGGTACTTTCTTTTGGTAAACCACTTGTCGTTAAAATTCGTTCCCACGTTCAGTCGGATCAGATTTTCCTGGATCAGTCCGTTCGAAGTTGTTCCTCTCTGAACATATTCTACTCCGACGTTGATTTTTGAAATCCATGTAATCTGATTTTTATCCAATCTGGCAGAACGCACCACCGGTAGGCCGAGGCCAAAACTGATGCCAGTCTCTGTGACCTGCTGGGTGAAGGAATTCATATAAAGTTGATTGTAGTTAACACCACCGTAAAAGCGAATCACCTTGAAGTAATTCAATTTGCGATCTTTTCGGTTTTTGTTCAGCCAGTCGGTGTAACTCATGATCTGATAGTAACCACCGAACGACATTCCGGTTTGATCAAAATATCCGGAACGGTTGTGAAGATCGGTGAATTCCGACCATTTATCCATTGAGTATTGCAATCCGATCAGCCAGCGCTCATTGCGACTGAAACTGTAACCAACCGAAAATCCGCTGGGAAGAGTTAAGCTCGATTTGCCGTTTGTTCTGCTGATCACGCTGTCTACGTAAAAATTTCCGTCGCTGTTGTAGGTTCTCACGGTTTGATCTGAGGTCACCGTTACATGAGACGGAAGTGCGTAAGTTATGCCGAATGTATGATTGTAGTTCTTTCCTATCCGGCCATTATACTGCACACCGAAACGGCTGTAAACTCCGCTGTAGTAGTCATTCTGCACGTTTCGAAAGCTAAATAAATCCTTGTTGCTCGGATACAATTTATCACCCTGATGCCGGGCATTTCCAAAAAGGGCCGCTACGGTAACACCGGCCGACCAACCTTTATAAATTCTGCCGCCGATGGCAAACCGGAACTGATTTATTCCGCCTTTCCCAACAAAATTCTTGAACACATCAACACTGTCTTCCGTGCCCTCATTCTGGATTGTATAATTCATCGCAGAATATGGTTGCAACCCAACAGCAACAGCAATTTCTCTCTTTTGATTTATCGGAAGCGCAAGCCCGACGTATTGAAATGAACCGGTATTGAAAGCGTTTCGGGTCGACAGACTTTTCTGGTCTACGCTTTCACCGCGAATCCCGAACTCAAGATCGGTAAAGGCGACATTGCTGAGCGAGGCCGGATTGTAAAACGAGAACGATCCCGAACTGTCAACGGCTGTATTGAGTCCGCCCATCAATCGCTGATTGTGAAAATTGTCGGATTGAATCAAGCCAACACCACTGATACTGTAAGGATAGTTGAGATTCGACTGCGCCTTCAAAACGGAAGAAAGGCACAAAAGTATCCCGGCGAATGTTAACGCAGTATTATACTTTCTCATTGAATTTCAGGATCTTGTGTAATCCTAGCAGTACCAGATTTTGGTTCGCGAATATCTCTTTTTTGATATGATTGACCAAATAGCGCGCTTCTCCGCCGCAAAGGCCTATAAATAAAGGGGAAAACTGAAGTGAGAATTCATCAATGGCCGCATTCACTTCATCACGATAACCATTCATCACACCACTGGCAATGCTGCTGAGTGTGTCGTTACCGAAAAGCGTTTCGGAATTAAATCCATCCACTTCCGGAAGTGCTCCGGTAAAATGATGAAGTGCTTTAAAACGCATAGCGGCGCCCGGACTAATTCTTCCTCCGAGATAGTGGTTTTCATCCGTTAGCAAATCAAACGTGATACAGGTTCCGGCATCGATCACCAGAAGATTTCCTTCCGGTTGCAGAAACCGGGCTCCGATAACTCCCGCGATTCTGTCGCGCCCTAATGTCTCGGGTGTTCTGTATTTATTAATTACCGGAACCGGAGTGTACTGATCAAAAACAAGCGTGGGGGCAAGTTCTGTCCAAATAGTAAAGCGTTTCTCATCACCACCCCGCACAGAACTGATGATGATCTGTTCCGGTTTAAAATCGAGAAGCATATCCCGGAGTTCTTCGTCGGCCGAATCGGCTCTGAGTATTTTGTGAATACCGTTGTTAATAAAGATCGCCGCCTTTGCAAGCGTGTTTCCTTCGTCTATTACTAATTCCAAATCACTTTTCTTTCGTTGTGCGATAGTTCTAAAATTTTTCCGTTTACCAGCCCGGCTAACTGAAGTTTTCCGTCGGAGGTAACACCATTCACAACATACGGTATTTCGTCTCCTTCAATGCGAACCTCTTCGTTCAGCCGATACAGTTGACTTACGTAGAGCCTGTGTATTTGTTTCACACCATCAGGTTTGCGCAATGTCAGATAATATTTTTCCAACCACACACACAGTTCCCGGGCAATGTCCATCACCACAAAATCCGATTGTTGATTTTCAAGACTCAACGATGTGGAGCGGATTTCCGGATCAGACCAAAGTCGCTGATTTACATTTAAACCCACACCCACAATCGTCATCCATTTTTTGCCGGCTGAAATGTTTTCAATCAGGATTCCGGCAATTTTCCGGTCGTCAATCAGAATGTCATTAGGCCATTTAACATACACAGCTTTGTTGCGGATATGCTGTTGAACAACTGCTCTTACTCCGAGTGAAACAGCAAACGAAACATACGGTAAAACGTCGGCGGGATACAGCAGAAAGCTACACAAAAGATTTTTGCCGGGAGCACTCGACCAACTCCGACCGTTCTGCCCTTTGCCGGCGCCTTGTTCATCGGCAATAATCAGCGTTCCTTCGGGCAGGTTAAACTGCCGTGCCTGATCCTTCAGATAGTCGTTTGTCGAATTAATTTTTTCCAGCCGAAATGCGTACTGGCCAAGGAAGAGTGTGCCGGGTTTCAGATTCAGCAAACTTTTGCGAATTTTGGCGCAATTTAACGCAAAAGCTATCTATGCCGAATAAACAGGCCTCTCCTGAGAAACTGGCCGAAATAGTCGTTCAGGGAATGTTGGAGAAAAAGGCTCATCACATTACGACCATCGACCTCAGAAAACTGGGTGCTTCCGTAACAGATATTATGGTAATCTGTCATGGAGACAGCGACAGACAGGTCGATGCCATTGCACATTCGGTTATCGATGAGGTGAAAAAACAAACCGGAGAAAATCCGTTCAGTCGTGAAGGTTTTCGGGAAGGAAACTGGATTCTGGTCGACTATATTAATGTGGTTGCACACGTATTTAAAAAGGATATGCGGGAATTTTACGGAATCGAAGATCTCTGGGGAGATGGTGTCGTTACCGAAATTACCACCGACTAATAAATGTGTAAAACAGAATTCAAATTGTTAAAAAAGAGGCTGCGGTTAAGGTTAATTTAACCTGAGATTTGCCGGCCCGACTAACAATGCCTGTCTATATTTGCCAACCCGGATGAAGGCACTTCTGAATATCTCCGTACTGATGCTTTGCAGTATGTCGCTGCTGGCCCAAACCTCGTTCGACAGCAAGGTTACTTCCGCGAGCAATGTTCGAATGACCGTAACGAATGTCGGTACAATCGGAAATGCATTTACCGGTTATCGCGATGGGTCAGGAGATCCGAGTTGTGAATACCCGGCCGGCTCCGGAATCGAACATTTGTTTGAAGGAGGAATCTGGATCGGCGGCTTAATCGACGGTTCTCTGGTTGCCGTTTCTACATCTGCGTACGATGCCCCAAGCGGATATGCAACCGGAAAGGGCGGATTTGAATTTACCGCAGAGGTGAACTCCAAACTTCAGGAGCGATCCAGCTTATTTGATAGTCCGTTTTTTACACCCGAAGCCGTTTCTCACGAAGACTTTGTGGCAACTTTTTCCGATAAAAATCTCATTGTTCCGGGAACTAATATTCCGATTGCCGATCATACGCAACCGATGAACCTTAAGGTGCGCATGGAGAGCTACAACTGGAACTACACCTTCAGCGATTTCTTCGTGATCCTCAATTTTAAAGTCACTAATGAAGGATCCAGCACCATCGACAGCGTTTTCTTTGGATTGTGGACGAATACGGTTGTTCGCAACATTAATGTAACCCCGGCCGGTGCAGGTGGAGCCGCTTTTTATAATAAAGGTGGAAACGGTTTTCTCGATTCACTTTACATGGCGTATTGTTACGACAATGCCGGCGATGTCGGATTTACCGAAAGTTATATCGGACAGAAATTTCTGGGAGCTGAAGACAAAGATGGTTTTCATCATCCGGATATCCAGTCGTATTTTAAAGCACATTATAATGCGTGGGAATTCAACAATACCACGAATCCGGTATTCTTTCTCCCGTCATCTGAACAGGGACGATACACAAAACTCACACGGGGTTTAAATCAGGATCCATGTTGGAATCAGAATTCTTCGCAAAACGGAAATTGCGGAGCGAAGAGTTTTGTAGAACAACTCAACGATCCAGGAAACCGTTCGGATTTGGTTTCGGTGGGGCCTTTCAGAACCTTAAAACCCGGAGAGTCTTTTACCATTTCGTACGCGATTGTTTTAGCCCCGAAACAGGAAGACGGAAAACCCAACAGCGACAACAATCCATTTCAACAACAGATACTTCGCGACAATGCAAACTGGTCTCAGGTCGCTTTTAACGGAGAAGACAAGAACTTTAACGGGGTGCTTGATCCGGGAGAAGATGCAGACGGTAATGGAGAAATCACACGTTTCATCCTGCCTGCTCCGCCAAATATCCCGCGAACAAAAGTGGTAACGCGAGACCACGAAATTGATGTTTTGTGGAGTGACAATTCGGAAGCTTCTATCGATCCGATCACGTTTGAAAAGGATTTTGAAGGCTATCGCATTTATATGACTCAACTCGGTTTTGATGTAACCAAAGTAGTGGATCTGGCGAATGATCTCAAACGAATCGGAGACTGGGATATTCGCGGAAACAACATCATGAACGAAACAGGTTTTGAATCGATCCGGCTCAAACAACCGATTCAATTCGAAGGCGACACAACTAAGTATTGGTACAAATACACCATCAAGAATATTCAGAACGGATGGCAGTACGCGATCTCGGTAACGGCTTACGACAGAGGGAATGAAAACAGTAATCTTGAGTCGCTTGAATCGAGTATTCTCTCGAATAATTTCAGAGCGTTTGCCGGAAAGCCGGTGAATGCAAACCTCACCACCAACGAGCCATTCGTTTACCCGAATCCGTATTACGCCGGATCTGCATGGGAGGGGAAAAGCAACTTTCAGGAACAAAGCCGCAAGCTCTATTTTGCTAATTTGCCCGAACGCTGTGTGATCAGAGTTTATACAGCAGCGGGTGATTTTATCGATGAAATCAACCACGACGAAAATTATAACGGAACCGACACACGGTGGTTTAAAACCTTCGGAGCGGAAGATTCGGAAGAGAATGTTTTCAGCGGTGGTGAGCATGCCTGGGATCTTTTATCGGCCCAGTCACAAATAATTGCACGGGGTATTTACATCTTCACGGTTGAAGATCTGGATACAGGAAAACAGTTCAAAGGCAAATTCGCCATTCTCAAATAATGTCTAACACAGAAAATCAATATACAAATCCTAACAATCCAGGAACAATGAAAAAGACAGTATTCACCTTATTGATGTTGACTTTCCTTTCCGGTTTTATGATGAAGGCTTTTGCCCAGTATCCGGAAATTACCATCAAGCAGCTTCAATATGTTTCGCCTGAAGACCTCGCAAGTTGTAACGACACTTCATCTTACTTTAATGATACCGTAACGGTTGTCGGAGTTGTGGTTGCCGATGCAAACCTGATCGATGTTCCCTCATCATCTGTGCAGGGAAAATTCAGACCTTTTGTTCATATTATGGACACAGCAAACGGCGGACAGGGGGGCGACTTTCACGGAGTTGAAGTAATGGGAGTTTACAGCGATGCTTCCGGAAATCAACTTCCCGTAAACGACGTATATAACCTGTATGCCGGGATGATCGTAAAAGTTACCGGAATTGTGCACCGATACCTCGGAGAAACAGAATTTGATGTTCTGAATAATTCTTCGATTACGGTTTTGGGAAGCATGTCGAAACCGGAACCGATCGTAGTTGACCTGGGAAAACTTAACGACAACACCCGAACAAATAAACTTCCTACCGGTGAAGAATTCGAAGGTTCGTTTGTGGAATTGCAAAACCTCACAGTAACCGCTATTTATAATTTTAGCGGTAATCGTGTGAGTTTCGATGTTACCGATCAGAACGGAAATGTGATGAATGTGTCGGACCAGTTTTTTGTTCAGAAAACATCCAGTTATACAACAACCCGATCATCTGCACCGCAAAAACAAGGTTCTTTTAAAGCACCTGTTGTCGGAACCAAATTCGATTATATCCGCGGAATAATTCTTCACTCAGAAAACGGCTGTACAGGAAATTCAAGCGGACGCGGATACGAGATCGATCCGTTCGATGCGAGCCATTATAAAATTGGTGTAACACCTCCGAGCATTACCGAAATAGTGCGCACTCCGCTTGTTCCGAAGGACAATGAAAAAGTTACCATTTCTGCCAAGATTGTAGATTTCGACGGAACCGTTCAATCGGCTAAATTTTATTACTCTGCCAACATGAGCGATACGTACGACAAGTTTACGGAAGTGGTAATGACGCTTAAATCCGGAACCACCGATACATATTTGGCTGAAATTCCGATGAACTCAGAAGGAACTGTGGTTCGCTATTACATCTCTTCAACTGATGATGCCAACCAGACAAGCTATGCTCCGTTTGCCGCGAATTCTACAACCGATCCGGATTTTATGTTTTATACCGTTCGAAATGGCGGTCTGGCGATTTCCGATGTTCAGAAAGTGTTGTCGGTAACGCGTGATGCCTCACCATTCCTCAATCAGGTGGTTACAGTTACCGGAGTTGTTACGGCAAGTGCTAAATCATACGATCTTGAAAGCATTTACATTCAGGATCCGAATGAAACCGAATGGGCAGGAATCAAATGTCAGGGCAATTCTGATCTGATCAAATTGTACAGAGGTGAAGAAGTAACCGTTACCGGAACCGTTGCCGAAAGTTTTGGTTTCACTGTGTTGAACGTTACGAAAGTGGTAAAAACCGGCAATGATAAAACGGTTTCCATCACCACAATTGATCCTTCTGATTCTGCCTTTTACAACAGCCACGACTGTGAAAAATACGAAGGAATGCTCGTGGGTCTGATTAACAAAGCCGGAGGAAAAATCTATGTTTCCAATCCAAAACTGAGCGCGTTTGGTGAGTATCTGGTTTCGACTAATGAGAATGCATCTTACGGAAAGTCCAGAAGAATTCAGGCGGGTATTCAGAATACGAATAATGCCAGCAGTTTGTGGGTTTCCCTCGTGAGCGACACAGCTTTAAAATCAACAGACGGAGCCATGAATGTTCCGGCGATTGCTGTTACCAAAGGAATGTCGTTCGATACAATTGTTGGAATGTTCTATTACGGATTCAGCAACTACAGCATTCTTCCCAGAAACAACGACGACTTCAAAGGATCGAGCGTTACGCTTGAGCCGGCCGATTATCCTCAAAAAGTTTCTGTTGCCAATATCGCGATTCCGGGAGTGAACATTTATCCGAACCCTGCTACGGATCATTTAAATGTTGATGTTCCTGCTCAGTTTACGGGAATAAATGCTGTAATATATGGCATCGATGGTAAGAGATATACTTCCAATTCTGTTAATGGAATCACTCAGATTGATGTGCAGTCTTTGAATTCCGGTATGTATATTCTTCGATTGGAAGACAGCAATGGTCAGGTTCTCGGATCTGTGCGTTGGGTTAAAAACTGATTTTACCTTTAAACCAAATCAGTCTAAGCCACACAATGATAAAGGTATCAGCAGTTCTTACCGCACTTGCATTTCTCGTTCTGATAAACGGATGCAAGCCGGATGAACCGGTCGGGAATCAGGCTCCTGATACCTTTATTTCTGTTGAAAGAATTGATCGTTCCGGAGAAAACAGACTCAATACAAGTGTGTATCTCAGTTGGTACGGAACCGATCAGGATGGTTTTATTACCGGATATGAATATTCTACTAATCAGGTGGACTGGTATCCGACACAAAGACGCGACAGCACATTTAAATTCAGTATTGATCCCGGACAAGACACGGCCGATATTGAGTTTTATGTTCGCTCCATTGATGATAAGGCGGAGAAAGATCCGACTCCGGCCTATCTGAAAGTTCCATTGAGAAATTCGCCTCCGGAAGTTTCTTTCGACTCTAAAAGTTTTCCTGCCGATACGGCTTTTTGTGTGGTAACATTCCGATGGAATTTCAGCGACCCAGACGGAGATAACACAGTTGCAAAAGCCGAATTAAAACTAAACAACGGCAATTGGATCGAAATCGACCGAAGCAAAATCATGATCAGTTTGCGGGCGAAGGATCCTACGAAAACCGGTTCCACTCAGGCTGACTTGTTTTACAATACTGATAAGAATTCTGCCTTGAGCGTCGATGGATTTGTGAGCGGAGGTTCAAATACTATTTACCTGCGTGTTCAGGATCAGGCAGGAACTGTGAGTGAAATTGATACATCAAATGTTGTTTTTGTTCGAAATCAAACCAGCGATTTATTGCTCATCAGCGGTCAGCCGCCGAATGTGAATTCGGTTTATAAAAATCTGGTATCAAAAACATACGGAAAGATTGATGCGGTGGATTTTGCCGAAAGTCAGGGTGCATATCAACCCAAATTCTGGAATCCGACTTTTACCCTTTTAACCGGTTTGTACGACAAGCTGGTTTTCAATTGTGATCAGTCTTTATTCTCAAATCCCATGACCGGGCAATCCGGATTATTGCTGGAATTCGCATCCGAAGTTCTGCAGAATTACACCGATGGCGGCGGTAAGTCTTTTATCATAACGAGTTTTCCGGCTGGCTTTACTCCGGAAAATATTCGGGGAGCACTTCCGGTCGACAGCCTGTCAACTACCAGCGGTCAGGCTGTTATTAATAAAGATTCAGCGGTTTATTCTTCGGTTTCCGGTTGGCCGGTTCTGCGACCTTCGAACCTGATTTTAGGTGTTGATCCGTTTGTGCCAACTGCGGATGCCGAACCACTTTACCGGGCGACCTTAACGAAATACGGTGCGTGGAGCGGCCCGGATGTAGTGGCGGCAAGAAGAAGAACAGCCGGTAAAACCAAACAGGTTTTTTTTAGTGTTGAAGTGTATTTGCTGAATAAAGATCAGAGTGTGGTGGAGGCGGTTTTCGATAAAGTTTTAAATCAGGAGTTCAACTGGTGAAAAGAATACTCCATATCCTATTCGCTTTCCTTCCGGGATTCATTGCTTCTGCACAGGATCAGACGAAAGGAACTTTAACCGGAGTGGTAAAGGATGCTCACAACGGAGAAGTATTGCCCAACGCAACAGTTCATTTAGTGGGGTCGTACTTCGGCACCATCGGTAATTCTGATGGAACCTATCTCATTACCGGCATTAAACCCGGAGATTATACAGTGAGTATTCAGTACATCGGATTTGCCGAAAGACAATACACCGGAATACGCATTAAAGCCGGAGAAACCACAACGCTCAATGCTACGCTCGACCCATTAGATAACACACTTACTCAGGTTGAAGTAGTGGGTAAAAAAGGATTGGTGAAACTCGATGAAGCCGATTCGAAGGTTGTGATCGGGCAGAAAGAAATCGGGGAAATGAACACCCGCGACGTAAAGGAAGTGGTTGCTATGCAGGCAGGCGTTTCCAAAACCACAGACGGGCTCCAGATTCGGGGCGCGAGAGTTTACGAGACGCAATTTGTGGTTGATAATATTACCGCTCAGGACCCTTTGGCCGGTACCGGATTTGGTCTGGAAGTGAGTAGTGGTTCGATTGCCGAAATGGAAATTTATACCGGTGGAAGTGGGGCGGAATACAGCAACGGTTCTGCCGGGGTAATCTCAACTACGATTAAAGAAGGTACCGAACATTTTGAAATCGCCGGAATGTGGCAAAGCGATCATCTGGGATTTATAAAAGCGCCGTGGCAATGGAATACCGACATCGGGGAATTCAGCATTGCCGGTGCGATTCCGGGGACAAATAAAAAGGTTACTGTTTTTAACAATATCACTATGCGGCTTACCGACACCTATTTTGGTTCGGTTGCCAATCAGCTTCACAGTTCTATTTTTAAAAATGATTCTTTCTGGGCTCCGAGAGAAGACAACCAGTTCACTCACACATTAAAGATTGCCTGGAAGGTGAATTCGGGAACGAAGATCACCATCACGAATCAGCACAGTCTGGCCATCAATCAGAATACACGAACACTACAGATTGTGGGGTTCTCTTCGATTCTCACACCGGGTTACCAGTTCGAAAGAAGTCTCAATCTTGACAACGCAACAACGTATTCACATCAGTCGAACCTCACGGCTATTAATATTCAACACCCGCTCAGCAAGAAAACAGTATTGCACGCAACGTTTGGCAGGTTGTTTACGAATCTGAGGGCAGATGCGAACGGACGACCTTTCAGAACCCAAACCGTTGACGGAATTTTTGATGAATACTCAATTGTTACCGATCCGGTTACGGTTTTTAATCCGGGTGACAACATTCAATATGTACTGCCGGGGCCGGGATTAATTAACAATGGCGGAATTTCCGGAACCTGGCACGATCACTATGCAAGCGAGTACACCATCAAATTTGCACTCAATATTTATCCGGATAACAAGGTGAACCGTATTAGTGTGGGCTGGGAACAAAAATTCAATCATTACCAATGGGTTGATGTTTACAAACCCTGGGTGGGCGCGCCGATCGCTATTAATGACACACTTACAACTCCATCGATTTCAATTGGTTCGAGCAACGATATCTGGAATGTTAAACCGAACGACGGCGGCATTTATGTATCCGACAAAATATCGTACAAAGGCATTATTGCGAATCTCGGAATGCGCTTTAATTACTGGGCTCCGGGGAAATTTGCCGACGACGCGGTGAACAATCCGAACGCACCGGTGATCGATCAGATCCGGGAGGATTACATGAAACACACTGTGGGTTTATTCGGACTTCGTTACAAAATGCGGTTGCTGCCGAAAGTGAATGTGAGTTTCCCGGTAACTTCAAACAACTCGCTGTACTTTAATTATTCGCATTCGATGCGGCTTCCTCATCCGAGGTTTGTTTACGCCGGTCTGGATCCCGAGTATCAGGATCGTTCGTTCTTGTCGAATCTCGGAAACCCCGATTTAAATCCGGAAGTGAACGTGTCGTATGAAGTCGGGTATAAAACACAAATCAATAAAGACTTTGCAGTAACGATTTCGGCTTACAACAACAACCGTTTTGATTACATCGTGAGCCGCAGTGTAATTGTGAAAGATCAAACCGGGCGGCCGGTTACCAAAACCATGTATATCAATCAGGATTATGCGAAGATTCAGGGAACCGAATTCACAATGAATTACCGCGTTTCCGAATACCTGCGGTTTTTCTGGAATGTTACGTATCAGGTAGCAAGAGGTAAATCGAATTCTGCTCGTGAGTCCAGTTTGCAGATTGCTCAAACAGGTGAAGTGCCGTTGAGTACCGAACAATATCTCGCGTGGGACCGACCCTGGAATATGACGGCCGGAATTGCTTTAACCTACGATACATCTATTCATTGGATGCCGGTTTGGCTGAAGGGAACGCAGTTGTTTATCTCAAACAGTTATCAATCCGGCTACCGGTACACACCACAGGCAGCCGATGGTTATAATGATTTGGGAAGACCACTTTATACGCCGATTACAACAGCATATCTGAGCGAACGGGGAACACCCTGGATAAACACCGATATTAAAATTAACCGGACACTTCATTTCACAAAGCGGAAGGGCAACGGCATTACATTGAGTGTGGAGGTTCGTAACGCATTTAATATGAAGAATGCCCAGTTAATAAATCCGGTAACGGGCAGAGCGTACCAACCGGGAGACGATGTCCCCACTGATTGGAGAGATCCCCGATATGTAGGACCGGAGGAAAGCGGAACACCTCCTAATAACCCGGCGCGGTATCTGGCACCACGACAAATTCTTTTCGGGTTGCGGTTCAGATTGTAAAAATTTAAATCCCTTTTTGAATAACAGAGGTATAAAATTGTCTCAATATGGGATAATTGATTCGTGCTTTGTTTTTAATTTAATTCTGTAAATAAGCGACTTAGTTGTTTATGTGTCGGTTGGCATGTGTGTTGGCCATCGGGGAGAATTAATACTACTCGCATGTTTGAAAAATTATTAATCCTCATCGGAATCCGTGTTATGCCTCATTTTAAAATGAGCATTGCTAATCTGCAAAATCCGGGAATCCAATCCAACCCTTCCATTATTATCAGACCTGTTTTTGTTCCGAATGGTGTGGAATAAATGCATCTGATAAAAATTAAAAATAATCCGGTTTATTAATTCGGGCAATTACAAGTTGCCTCAAACAAAAGTGTAGAATTATCTTAAAGACATTCTCAAAATCACGAATCAATGCAGTCGTATTTGTGAGAAAAGAAGCGGGTGAAAAACACTCGTATTATCACACACCAAGAGAGAAGGCAGGCGAAAGTCTGCCTTTTTTTTATTTTGCAATGCGCAACGTTTTTTAAGCAGGATGAGTCACATTAAAACAGGTGCAGAAAAACCAAAAGCAATGACACTGGATGAGGTAATGGTGGAACTGGAATCCTTCGGAAAGGAATCACACCGAAAAATCTATCAGAATCACGGGGCAAACGTTCCCGTGTTTGGTGTTCCGGTCGGGGATATGAAGAAAATCCAGAAGAAGATTAAAAAGAACCATGAACTCTCCCTTCAGCTTTTTAATACGGGTAACGGAGATGCGATGTATTTCGCCGGGCTTATTGCCGATGAAAAGCAAATCACAAAGGAGGATCTCGAGAATTGGGCGCGGTCATCCACGTGGTACATGACCAGTGAATACACAGTACCGTGGGTAACCGCAGAGAGTTCTTTTGCACTGGAACTCGGGTTAAAATGGATCGATGATCCGGAAGAAAATGTTCAGACCAGCGGTTGGTCAACACTCTCGTCCTGGATTTCTATCACGCCGGACGAAGAGATCGATAAGAAGTTGTTTTCGGCATTACTGGATCGGGTTGAAAAATCCATTCATTCGGCAAAGAACCGCGTGCGTTATACCATGAATGCGTTTGTGATTTCCGTAGGATCTTACATTCCGGATTTAACGGAGAAAGCACTAAATGCCGGAAAAAATATTGGAAAGGTTCAGGTTGAAATGGGAGGAACTGCCTGCAAAGTTCCCGTGATACCGGATTATATTAAGAAAGTTGCTGATAAGGGGTATATCGGCAAAAAACGCAAAGAAGCGAGGTGTTAATCCTTCTTACTTCTTCCCGACTTCAATCATTACATACATCAAATCACCCGAATTTGAATCCGAATTAAAAGTGATCACATCGCCATCGGAATAATCAACGGTTAATGCATTTTTGTTTAAAACAGAATTAGCCTTTTTCTCATAAGTTCCGGAGGCTTTATTGATGCGCGAATTGATGTCTTGATAATCCAGTTCTTTTTTGCTGATCACCACGAGAATTCGATCTTCATTTCCAACTTCATCGGCCATCAGAGACTGATCTTTTGGAAACAATCGCGTTCCTACAATTCCGCAATACGGACTGTGTTTTTCGGTGTAGGGAAATAAAACATAACTGCTTCCGTCGGTTTCTTCTCCAAAAACATAAGTGTAACATTCAATGTTATTGGTGACTTCAATTTTAAAACGATCACCTTTGGTTACATCAGAAACCGTAGTGAAGAGATGATCTGTTTTGTGTTTCAGTTTGATATTTTTTTGAGAGGCATTGTCAACCAGACCGAATGAAATTTTTAACGCTTCCGGTTTTTCCGTGGTTGCATTTCCCATTGGATATAATCCGTATGCTTCTTTGGTGAAGAATTCAAAATCTTTGTAACGAACCCAGCAAAATCCGCGATCTCCCCAATCTTCTCCCCAACTGTTCATGATCTGAAATGCGCCTCCTTCCAGATTGTCGTCGTACCCCATAACACACATGGCATGACCTCCGAACTGATACATATTATAATCGCTTTGGGTCGGGTGCCACACTTTTTTACCGGTCATGGAAGACATAAAAGTTCCGCCCACCATCATACCGATTACCACCGGAGCGCCCTGAGCAATGTTCTGCCGGATGGCGTTAATATCGGTTGATCCCTGATTTTCCCATAGTCGTTGAAATCCTTTGGTTTTAAATTGAGACGCCTGTTGTAATTGTGATTGCGACGGTTTTCGGGTGCAGTCGTTCTCGTCATAACCGAAATCCCGCCACGGCAAAACACCTTTATTCAGCATAACTTCCATGGCATTTTGAATATAAGCGCCATTGCATCCCGGAAGAGAAATCTGGTTGTAAAGTGAAGCCGGACTGAAAGCCGATTGTGCCGGAGAATTACCGGTTGCGCGACTTTGCATAATGGATCGGGCGGCATATCCGCTGGCCCAGCCCACACAAGAACCCTGGCCTCCCTGATTTTTTCGGGGCGGACAAAATTCCTCCAAAGAAACCTTTGCCGGTAGGTCGTTTTTGTAACCGGCAGAAAGTGGTTCGTAGATTTCGCTTTTGGCATACATCTCCGGACTCATTTCCAAACCTGTTGATAGCTGGAGATTTTCAGCCACCTGTTCCGTAAGATTCGGAAGTAGATTTCCTCCGAAGAAATACAGTCCTCCAATGATGACAATGGCAGGAATCAATAGCTTCGGGCGTTTTATGAGAAAGGAAATCAATGCCGGCAAGAGAGCAATTAACGGATTACTCTTTCCTCCGGTACTCTTTTTTTTGTTTCCCGAACTTCCGGGATCATCTACCATTCGGATTGGCATATTGGGGTAATTCTTTTGTTCTACTGCGATATTAAGAATGAATCGATAGCAAAGCATGAAAAATCTCCTGACAGAAAATATCACCATATACAGCGATATTCCGGATTATCACCATATACGGTGATATTTTGAATTATCACCATTTACGGTGATATTTGAAATTATCACCATTTACGGTGATATTAGTACATGATAGCAATTATCACAGGAGATATTTCGGATTCAAGGGCATACACAGATCAGGAAGTCTGGATGGGGCCTTTGAAAAAATTATTTGCCTTGTGGGGGAAGTCTCCGCAGCGTTGGGAGATTTTTCGCGGAGATTCATTTCAGGTAAAAATTGATGATGCTTCAACTGCATTAAATGCCGCCTTGCACATTAAAGCCTGTGTGAAATCATCGGCACCGAAGTCGGTAAATACAAGAGTTTCATTGCTCGACGTAAGGCTTTCGATTGGCATTGGGGAAGAAACTCATTCGGCTAAAAAAGTCACTGAATCGAATGGAACTGCTTATCAGCGTTCAGGAGAAAATTTTGAAAACTTATATACTTTAGGTGTTAGTTTGGCACTGAAAACAGAATGGCCGGATTTCGACAGGGAAATGAACCTCTATCTGAAACTGGCCGGAATAATCATGGACAAATGGTCGATATCGTCTGCGGAGTTTATGCAGGTGATGCTGAAAAATCCTGAGTTGAGACAAGTGGAGATGGGGAAAAAGCTGGGAATCGGACAAAATTCGGTGAGCAAGCGATACACTACTTCTCAGGCCGGGACGATTCTGGAAGTTGACCAAATGTTCAGAGAAAAACTAAAAACACACCTGAAAACACTTTAACTAAAACCACTTGACTTCACTACTTTTAATTTTATTAGCCCACATAATCGGTGACTTTTTCCTACAGCCTTATCGTTGGGTTGAAGTTAAGGAAGCCACCAAAGGAAGATCGAAATACTTGTTCTACCACGTGGGAATTCACATCGTTCTGATGTTGCTCGCCGTAAAGTTTTTTAACTGGATCCCGGTTTTAATCATCGGTGTTTGCCACTACTTTATTGACCTTTCGAAACTGTCTTTTCAAAAACAGAATACACGGGTTCAATGGTTTGTGGGAGATCAGATTCTGCATATTACCAGCATTCTGGTGGTGTGGTATTTTTGGCATGATTCGCTCAACACCTGGATCGACGGGAAGATTCCGGATTACTGGCTGGCTTACGGCATCGGAGTTTTGTTTCTTACAAGACCTATGTCGATTACAATGGGAGAGGTGTTAAAACCTTTTTCTCAGAATATTCCGGGGCAGAACGATCAGTCACTTTCCAAAGCCGGTCGGTACATTGGTATGCTCGAAAGGGTATTGGTCTTCGTCTTTATCACCGGTCAACATTGGGAAGCTGTTGGTTTTCTGATCGCGGCAAAATCTGTATTCCGGTTCGGGGATTTGCGCGAATCCAAACAGCGTAAACTCACAGAGTATATTCTGATAGGAACGCTTTTGAGTTTCGGTACAGCCATGGCAATTGCAATGGCTGTCGAATCTTTAAAATCGATTTAGGCAGATTTTTCAACCGACGAATTCAATGCTTTCTCCAAAGCATTGTCGTAGATTTCTTTGAACGATTCTACCGAACCGAAATCGGTGTCGTTAATGAAAATGTGGTTTCCGGAAACCTCACCTAAAACAGTGCAGTGCAAACTATCTGAGTGCGCTTCTTCCTTAATCTGATCAACCTTATCGGGCGATACCGATATCACAATTCTGCTCTGTGCTTCTCCGAAAAGATAGGCATCCATTCGTTCGTTGTGGCTGGTTTTTACATCG
Source organism: Bacteroidota bacterium (assembly GCA_016124755.1). Lineage (GTDB taxonomy): Bacteria > Bacteroidota > Bacteroidia > NS11-12g > UBA9320 > WGNA01. Next base: position 59,770 of record WGNA01000011.1, read on the forward strand.
AATCCAAGATTGTTTACCATCGCGCTTTCCAAAAGGTTAATAAACAAACCGCCTTCTGAAACATCGTGACAACTGTTCACCAATCCTTTTCGGATCAACCGGCTAACCGTTTGCTGAACCTTGTATTCTTCATCCAAATCAAACCACGGACAAGGAGAAAATTCGATTTCGTGATACTTCGAAACATACTGTGAACTTCCGATGTCCACGATTTCTTTACCGAGCATAATAATCACATCGCCTTCATTCTGGAAATCAAGACCAGTAATGTGTTCCTGTTTCTCAACTAATCCCACCATGCCAATGGTCGGTGTTGGATAAACAGCTTTTCCATCTTCAGTGCTCTGGTTATAAAAACTCACATTACCGCCGGTTACCGGAGTTCCGAATTTCTCGCAGGCCATTTTCATCCCCATGATTGCATTCTTAAACTGCCAGTAAACACCTTTGTCGTAAGGATTTCCGAAGTTCAGACAATTGGTAACGGCGGATGGAATTCCTCCGCTGCATACGATATTTCTTGCTGCCTCACTCACAGCGATAGCAGTTCCGGTTTCCGGATCGGAGTAAACATATCGGCTGTTACAATCAACCGTTAAGGCCAATGAGCGTTCGGTACCGCGGATCTGAACAATCGCCGCATCACTCGGACGGTTTGTACTCTGGTTGATCGTTCCCACCATGGAATCGTATTGGCGGTAAACCCATTTTTTGGATGCGATGTTGGGTAAGCCGGCCATAAACTTAGCCGCCTTCACCATGTTCACGGGTTGCTTTACATCATCAATGGAAAATGCCGCGATTTTTTCGGTGTATGCCGGTTCTTCCCATTCGCGGTGATAAACCGGAGCGCCACCGCCCAAAACCAGAGATTCGGCGGGAACATCAGCCGTTACCACACCGTCTTTGATGTATTGAACTCGTCCGTTATCCGTGATTTCTCCAATGTTGGAATAAATAAGTTCCCATTTGTCGAATATCTTTTCAGCTAATTCTTCTTTGCCCTTTTCAACCACAACGAGCATGCGTTCCTGCGATTCACTCAAGAGGATTTCCCAGTCGGCCATGTCGTTCTGACGAAGCGGAACTTTGTCGAGGTCGATACGCATTCCGGTCTCGCTTTTGGCGCTCATTTCACAGGTTGAACAGGTAATTCCCGCAGCACCCATGTCTTGCATTCCCACAACAACACCGGCTTCTATCAGTTCCATCGAAGCTTCCAGAATCAGTTTTTCCCAGAACGGATCGCCTACCTGAACTGCCGGAAGATCATCCATGCTGTCTTCGTGAATGTCTTTAGATGCGAATGCCGCTCCGTGAATTCCGTCTTTTCCGGTTCGGGATCCGAAGATGTAAACCGGATTACCTACGCCTTCTGCGACCGCACTTACGGTTTTTCCGACTTCAACAATGCCAACACTCATGGCATTCACCAGAATATTGGTTTCGTAACAGTCGTCGAAATATACTTCGCCGCCAACGGTCGGGATTCCGAATGAGTTTCCGTAATCACCAATTCCTTTTACCACACCTCGAACCAAACGTTTGGTGCGGGCAGTTTTCAGATTGCCGAAGCGAAGAGAATTCAGTTGAGCGATCGGTCGGGCGCCCATGGAAAAAATATCCCGGTTGATTCCGCCAACACCCGTCGCGGCTCCCTGATATGGTTCTAATGCAGACGGATGGTTGTGCGATTCAATTTTAAAACAGCAGGCAAGTCCTTCTCCGATATCCACCAATCCTGCGTTTTCCTCACCGGCTTCGGCAAGCATCATCGGCCCTTCTTTCGGAAGTTTCTTCAACCAGACGATTGAGTTTTTATAAGAGCAGTGTTCGCTCCACATAACGGAGTACACACTCAGTTCGGTGAAGTTCGGTTCGCGTCCGAGTATTTCTACAATCTTGTCGTATTCTTCTGCCCGAAGTCCGAGCTCGATTGCGGTTTCAACTGTGGGTTTTTGCATGGGTAAAAAGATGGGCAAAAATACGATGGGAAGTGAAATATGGCTTGAATCCGGAAGTCTTTTCACCACAAGTTATACGCGGTTTATTCAATGCCATTACGAATTCATGATCGCGGATTTTTTGATACCGGAGCTCAATGTTCTAAATTGCCCGCCAATGAAAACTACCAGGGAAACCGGGGGCTTTTCAGCACTATCTGAAATCCGTCATTGGTTTCATCAACATCCGGAACTGTCTCAACAGGAAAGTACCACTTCGGCGAAAGTGGTTGAAATTTTAAGTGAAATCCCTTCTCTTCAAATTCATCGAAACATCGGCGGACATGGAATCGTAGCAGAATTTATCTCAAAGTCGCCCGGTCCGCAAATCATGATTCGCGGTGATATGGATGCATTGCCGATTCACGAAACCGGAACTCCGGATTACAAATCGAAAACCGATGGAGTGATGCACGCTTGTGGCCACGATGGTCATACCACCATTTTAATCGCATTAGCCCAAAAACTTCACGAACAACCTGTTGAGAGCGGTAGTGTTTTGTTGTTGTTTCAGCCTTCCGAAGAAAATGGTCATGGAGCTCAGGCGGTTCTGAATGATGAAAAATTTATCTGGAAATCCGATTTTGTTTTTGCACTGCACAATTTGCCGGGGTATGAACGAGGAAAGGTTGTTTGGCGAAACGGGTCTTTTACGGCATCTGTTATTAGTGTTATTTTTAAACTAAAAGGCAAAACATCGCACGCCGGAGAGCCGGAAAACGGAATAAATCCGGGAAGGGCAATGGCCGAGATGATGCTGAAATTTTTAGAGCATCACCACGATGTTCCGGATTCGGAAGATTTCGCGGTTATTACTCCCGTGTACCAGATAATGGGAGATCATTCGTACGGAATTTCCGCCGGATACGGAGAAATTCATTTAACCATCCGAACCTGGACAGAAAATACACTTCAGCAATTAACCCGATCATTATTAGAAGACGCAAAGGTGATTTGTGCTAAATACGATATAAAATTAGAAACCGAAACCTTACAACATTTTCGGGCTAATGAAAATAATGAAGAAGCCATTGAAATATTAAAAAGTGTTTTAACGAAGAATTCATTTCCCAATGAAATAAGGCCGTACCCTTTTAAATGGGGAGAGGATTTCGGATTATTTACCCAGAAATTTAAAGGTGCCATGTTTGGAGTAGGTTCAGGGAAAAATCATCCCGCACTTCACAATCCCGATTATGATTTTCCGGATGAAATTATTCCGGTAAGCACCGAAATTTTTTATCAATTAATAAAACAAACAATACGTGAAAAATAAATATGCCAGCCACATTGTATTAAGTCGATCGGCGTATTGGCATAACATTCAATTTATCCGGAAACTGATCGGAAAGGATGTCGAATTAAGTCTGGTTGTAAAAGGAAATGCATACGGACACGGAATCCGCTATTTGGTGCCATTGGCGGAAGAAGCAGGCATCCGGCATTTTTGTGTTTTTAGTGCGGATGAGGCGTTAATGGTAAAAGCGGAAATTCGCTTTAACAGTGAGATTCTGATCATGGGTATGTTAACGGATGATCAGTTGGTTTGGGCGATTCAGGAGGAAATTCAGTTTTATGTTTTTAATAAAGAGCGTTTACATAAATGTATTGAATTAGCTAAAAAAATAAACAAGCCGGCACACGTACACATTGAGATTGAAACCGGAATGAATCGCACCGGTTTTTCTATGGAAGCACTTCCCGATGTGATGGAACTTATGAAATCGCATCCGAATGAATTACGCTGGGAAGGAGTTTGTACACACTTCGCCGGGGCAGAAAGTATCGCCAATTATTACCGGATTCAACAGCAGAAAAAAATATTTAAAAAAGCAATTCAATTTCTAAAAAATAACGGTGTTAATCCGGGGAGAATTCACGCTGCCTGTTCCGCTGCGGCAATCCGTTACCCCGAATCCATTGCAGATATGGCAAGAATCGGTATTCTGCAATACGGTTTTTTTCCAAGTCGTGAGGTGTTAATTGATTATTTAACCCGAAAAAAAATTCAGGAATCTCCGTTAAAAAGAATTATCAGTTGGAGGTCGCAGGTAATGACGACAAAATATGTTAAACGGGGAGAATTTATTGGTTATGGCAATGCGTATTTTACCGATTCAGAAACGCGAATTGCCGTGGTGCCCGTTGGATACAGTCTTGGGTACAGCCGTTCGCTCAGCAACCACGGACGAGTTTTAATAAAAGGCAGATTTGCACCGGTAATCGGGTTGGTAAATATGAATATGATGTCGGTTGATGTAACGCACATCGACGGGGTGGAGAACGGAGACGAAGTGGTTTTAATCGGTCGGCAGGGTGAACAGGAAATTTCGGTTTCTTCTTTCAGTGATTTCAGCGATCAGGTGAATTATGAATTGTTAACCCGACTACCGTCCAAGATTCCGCGGATTGTTGTTGATTAAATCTTCACAACGGACCAATGGAAAATTCGAATTCCACTAAATAAGATTTCCGGGAAAGTTTACGTATTGGTTTTAACGTAAATATTTCCATAATTTCTGAATCGTTCAGATATATGGGTTCATCAAATGATTTAATTCCAGGAGCATTAAGGTACTTTTTAATGGAGTCGGAAGCTATTTTTAAATTAACAGGAGAAAGATTAGCCGGATTAAATTCCATTAATAACAAAGCCGCATTTGAAAGCCAGAATCTGCAATCAGCAGAATCTCCGGAGAACCGCGAAGTTTTATATTGATACTTCAGGACGTAATATTCGCAACCGCCGTGGTGAATAAAAAGAGAATCTCCGGTTGGTGATTTCACCGATTCAATAGCATTTGTTTCATTAATTAATACAAAGGAAGAATTCGGATAAAGCGTAGAATCAATAACTCTTTCTGGTCTTCCGCGAACGCAATCAGAATAGGTATCAATTGAATCCTTTTCCACTTTAATTTCAGTGGATGGTAGGGTTTTATTCTTCGAATTTTGAGACTGTGTGGAACAGCCCGAAATAAAAGAGGCGAATAAAATGAAATAAAAAACGAATTTGAGTTTACGTGTTTTCAGCCGCGTCTTCTTTCTAAAAGAATCATCATCATTAAACCCAGCATTACGCGATCGTCGTCGTCGCTATCGAGTTCTCCAACTTTCTCCAACAGAAATTCCTTCCCCCAAAACGAAGGTTGTTTTTTTAGCCGGATGATGTTTTTGCCATTGAGATCAGTAACCATGTAAGAAGGATTAAATACATATCCGGTGAACATACCGAGTACGGGAATTTCGCTGAATAATCCGTCTAAAACTTTTATCCAGGCATTTTCTTCCCGGATGTGGTATTGTACTTTTTCATTCTCATCTACCAAATGGTATTCTGATTTCCAGATGGATCTCCAACCTTTTCGCACAACCTTCCCGAACTCACTTCCATCGGTGTCGAAAAAGCTGTAGGCAGCGGAGAAGTCGAGCCATCGATCGGCTTTGATGGTGTAATTTACCTTGCTTCTGCTTTCATCACTAAAAATCTGAATGTCTTCTTTGAGCTTGAATATCTTCTGCCGAACATATCCGACCACGCGGCCGTTGGCATCGGTTGCCGTAAAATCATTGGCGAGTGTTCCTATTTTAAAAACAAATCGAATAGGGAATTGCAAATCCTGCATTGTGGCGTTTTATTGTTGTGTTGCAATAGTATGGAAATCATTCAACTTCAAAGAAGTTTAGGCGAAATGGATTGCACAAAATTTTAACATACCGATGCAGACACGGTTTTGGGAATTAAATGTTTTCGATGGTTTAAGATATCCGTCTTTGGTATGATTCAGTTATCAAAATCCTCTTAGTTCCTGAAGTATATCAACTAAATATGGCTATTTCAGTTTGTACATTTTCTGCGTAAAATATCCAGTTTCGGTTACAATCTGAACAAAGAAAATTCCCTTGTATTCTACCGGTTTAATGGTAATGGACATTGGATCTTTTTCACTGCTAAATGAAATTTCACGACCTACATAATCTGTTAATTTTACGGAAAGAATAATTTCTCCCGGATAAATAATTTCAAATTTTTCCTCAAAGGGATTTGGTCGAATGATAAACGTACGGTCTAAGTCAGTTGCGGATAAATCCTGATAGTTAAATCCTGCGCTGGTGTCAGATGTACAACCGTCGGGATTTGTATAAGTAACGGTGTAGATTCCATTTGTTTTTGGAACGATATAGTCGTGTGTGGCGCCGGAAACGGGAACACCATTCCGGTACCATTGATTTCCGTTTCCTTTTTTACTCGACTCCAGTTCATTGAAATTTTTAGAAATAACGGGAGGATCAGGAGGTGTCGAAAAGCGCACATTTACGGTATCTGAATTAACGCAACCGAATTCACTTTTAACTTTATCGTAATAAATGCCGGCTTTGGATATTCGTATTTTGGTGGTTGAATCACCGTTGCTCCAATAATTTTTGAAAGAAGCGGAACCCGACAGATCCATAAAACCGGAACAACAAACCGTATCGGAAGGTAAATTAATTTCCGGGATGGGGTAAAGATTCACATGAGCAGAATCCTGATAATGGCAGTTGAAAGGACCTGTGGCGTTCAGAAAATACCAGCCGCTTGAATCAACCTTTAAGGATTGTGTTGAGTCGGATGTGTTCCAATAATATTTGTTGAAATTTCCCGCATCCAAAACTACGGTGTTTCCGCAGACAGAAGTATCTGACAGGTTGGTCTTGATTTCCGGACAATTAAAAAGCGCTACTTCGATGTTGTCGAGAAATAAATTATTGCCAAATTTAACTTCCTTGTTTGCCACAAATGAATCTGTGTGAATTACGAATTGCAGCATTATTTTTTCATACGGAATAAAGGAGTCGAGAACCAACGAATCTTTCATCCATTGATTGCAATTGGTCGGGGACCAGTCGTTATAATTTTTACCTTTAACCGTAGCCAATTCATCCTGAGTTTTAGAATAAATATTTTGAAAATGGAGTCCACAGTCGGTGGAAATATTTACATCTAAAACTGTATTGTAATTGTCGAAGGAAGTGGTGTAAGCGCGATCGAACCTCAGTCTGGCTCGCTCGTAATTGCTAATGTCCACAACAGGACTGATTAAATATTCCTTTTGATTTTTATCGGTTCCGGAATTGGTGAAACTGTGAAAAAACAGGCACGTGGAATCTGCATTGGAACACCCCGGATTTTCATTAAAATCAAGAGCAGTCCGGTTGTCGGGATTTAAAATAAACCAGTGGAGGAGTGAGCTGTCTTTTGTGGTTTCGACCCAGCTTTGTTTGGTGTTTTCTAATGCAATTACTTTATAACACACAGCATTTTGCGGGATATAATTTCTAACTCCGTTTTCAATATTTATTAATTCAATTTCTAATAAATTTAGGGTGGATGTTAAGGGTACATTGGGCAACGTAAAAGATTGAGTCTTACCCGGAGCAAGTGAATCGTAAATTAAATAATTAGAAATTTTATTTCCGTTTAAGAGCAGATTAACTTCAAAACTGTCGACAACGATGAAGCTGTTATTTTTAACAGTGAATTGAGGTTGAACCACCGAGTCACAAACAAAGATGTAGTCTTTAGCATCGGTAAAAATATCCAAACAATAGTCTCCCGTATCCAGCAGATGATTCCAATTCAATAATTGCTTCCGTATATCCAACAGGGCGCCGTGCATCCGTTGTTTCTGACCATTGGTGAAGGTGTTTTGCAAACTGTGAAGTGAGTAGTCCATGTAATCTTCACACAAGTCGGGTTGGTCACTGGTAAAAGGAGTATTTTGTTCTTTGCTGTCGTTGATGCAGGAATTACCACAACTGGTTCTGGAAGAACTAGAAACTTCCTGAGGCGGTGTATCACAAACCCGGTCTCCATCGAGCAGACAATCGTTGTTTGGGATATTGCAATCGTTTTCAAAAGTGTGATACAAACCAAAATAATGACCGACTTCATGAATTAAAGTAACACCGTGATCTGCCGATGAAGTGTAGGAAGTAAGTATGACAACACCGTCGTAAGGTTGGCCATACGCATCGGGCATGTATGCATAACCGGCGGCAAAATCGCATTGTGGCACGATATAAATATTGAGAAATTTCGTTACCGGAAACGCGTCTTTGCAAAAACCACGGACTGCGTTTTTCATCTGAATATCTTTGGCCGAATTGGTGATTCTTAAAAAGCTGTCGGCCGGCCACCGGCAAATTCCGTTTAGACCGGAACCGGTTCCATATTGAAACCATTCTTTACTTTGGTTTTTATCAAAGGTTGCCAGTTTAAATTCGAAATGAATATCGACACTTTGAACAGCGGGATTTTTATTGGATGAACTGCCGCTGAAGTATCCACGATTCCGGTATCCGTCGTTCAGGTTTTTAATGAGATTGAGAATTATTCCATCAGAAACATTTGTGCTGTACCCCAAACCATCTGCGCTGCTGTGCAGAACGTGCACCACAACCGGAATGGTGTACGTCGGTTCCTCCAATGAACAATAAGGTTCGTTTTCAACCATTGCGGAAGCATCCGATTTCTCCAACGGATTATGGTTATCCGGATCGGGTTGAGGTACCGGGTCGTTGATATGTTTAGACTGAAATTGATACATTCTGGATTCAAAATCCCGGTATTTCATTGAATCCATTTGTGAATTTCGAATTAATGCTGAGCCGCAAACGAAGTCGGATGTGGTCTGAGAAAGTGCATTTTCGGATAAAAATAGAAAAAGCAAAAGAATCGAGAAGCCTATAGCTGGTCGCATTCCAGTCGTATTCGCTGAGTTGACCATAGTAATAATTGACAGGTAAAATTAAAGGAAAGCTGTTAAAGTTTCTTGGTTCGGGATTTTGTTTACAAAACCAACTTACCTGAATAAAAATTCGCCGCTCTCTCGCTCTAATGCGCTCGCGCTCTTTTCAAAATCGCTGTTACAGTTACCGTTACTATTCCCGTGTTCGTTCGCTTCACTCACGATGACGCTCTTTTTTGGGTGAACGTGGGATTCTTCGCAGTACTCAGAATTCCCCGCTCTATCGTTCTAATGCTCTCGCGCTCTTTTCAAAATCGCCGTTACAGTTACCGTTACTGTTACCGTTACTGTTACCGTTACGGTTCCCGTTCCCGGGTTCGTTCGCTTCGCTCACGATGACTGTCTTTTTGGGGTGAACGTGGGATTCTTCGCATTGCTCAGAATTCCCCGCTCTTTCGTTCTAATGCTCTCGCGCTCTTTTCAAAATCGCCGTTACAGTTACCGTTACTATTCCCGGGTTCGTTCGCTTCGCTCACGATGACTGTCTTTTTGGGGTGAACGTGGGATTCTTCGCAGTACTCAGAATTCCCCGCTCTATCGCTCTAATGCTCTCGCGCTCTTTTCAAAATCGTTGTTACAGTTACCGTTACTGTTTCCGTTCCCGTTCCCGGGTTCGTTCGCTTCGCTCACGATGACTGTCTTTTTTGGGTGAAGGTGGGATTCTTCGCGGTGCTCAGAATTCGCCGCTCTATCGCTCTCCCGCTCTTTTCCAAAATATCGCGTTCCCGTTTCAGTTCCCGTTACCGTTACTGTTTCCGTTCCCGTTCCCGGGTTCGTTCGCTTCACTCACGATGACGCTCATTTTGGGGTGAACGTGGGATTCTTCGCATTGCTCAGAATTCCCCGCTCTATCGCTATACAGCTCTCCCGCTCTTTTCCAAAATATCGCGTTACCGTTTCAGTTACCGTTACCGTTACTGTTTCCGTTCCCGTTCCCGGGTTCGTTCGCTTCGCTCACGATGACTGTCTTTTTGAGGTGAAGGTGGGATTCTTCGCGGTACTCAGAATTCCCCGCTCTATCGCTCTCATGTTCTCCCGCTCTTTTCAAAATCGCCGTTCCCGTTACCGTTCCCGTTACCGTTACTGTTACCGTTACTGTTACCGTTACCGTTACTGTTTCCGTTCCCGTTCCCGGGTTCGTTCGCTTCGCTCACGATGACTGTCTTTTTGGGGTGAACGTGGGATTCTTCGCATTGCTCAGAATTCCCCGCTCTTTCGTTCTAATGCTCTCGCGCTCTTTTCAAAATCGCCGTTCCCGTTACCTTCGCTCCATGTCTTATTTATACGATCCTAAAATTGCCGTCACCGGAGGTGAGAATTTCCGGCTTGAAGAGTACGATACAAAATATACAGCCGGGTTAATGGATGATGCGGAATCTGAAAACAAACTGATCCGCGACAAGCTATTGCTGTACGAATTTCAGCGGATGATGTATGCAACCGACAGTCATGCGGTTTTGCTGATTTTTCAGGCAATGGATGCGGCGGGAAAAGACAGTACGATCAGTCATGTTTTTTCGGGTATGTTTCCGCAGGCCGGGCATGTGCACAGTTTTAAAGCGCCGAATGCTCAGGAGCTGGATCACGATTATTTATGGAGAACGCAGCTTTGTTTACCGGAGCGCGGAAAGTTTTCCATTTTTAACCGGTCGTATTACGAGGAAGTTTTGGTTACCCGGGTGCACACGTCCTTAATATTAAAGCAAAGAATACCGGGCATAGAAACCAAAGAAGACATTGATGAAAAATTCTGGGAAAAGCGTTACAGGTCGATCCGCGATCACGAGGAACATCTGGCAGAAAACGGAACCATCATTTTAAAATTCTTTTTAAATGTGAGTCGCGAGGAGCAGAAGAAAAGATTTTTAAGCCGGATTAACACCGCAGATAAAAACTGGAAATTCAGTCTGGCAGATTTAAAAGAGCGGCAACACTGGAATTCGTATCAGCGGGCATACGCCGAAGCCATTAAACACACGGCTGCTGAACATGCGCCCTGGTTTGTAATTCCGGCCGATAATAAATGGTTTATGCGAATGGCGGTATGCGACATAATTGTAGAACAGTTACGGATTTTAAATCTTTCATATCCAAAAGTAGGAGAGAAGGAAAAGCGGGATTTGGAAGAAGGAAAACGAATATTGGAATCGGAGAACGACTAAAAACTCAATTGTCACCTTTGCCGGTTTGGCTTGCAGAAAATGTAAAAAAATTGTAACGTAGTGCCACACATCGATCACCGGTGTAATTCCTAAAAGTGTTGCATTATGAAATTCAAATCCATTCTTTCAATCATTACTGTGACAGGCTTCTGTTGTATGTCTGTTATGTCAAAGGCTCAATGTATTTCTAAGTTTCCGTACTATCAGGATTTTGAAAATTTTGATAGCATTCAGGCAAATGTTAGTTGTGAAGTTGCTGTTTTGGGAGACACATCAGAAGGTTGGTCTCAGGATCAGTACGACGGTGGGGAATGGCGGATTGATACTGCCGGAACACCTACATTAGGAACCGGTCCGGGCGCCACAGCTCTCACTTCCGGGCTAGGAACCGGAACCGACTACGATCCCGGAACTACCTCAGGGAAGTATTTTTTGGTTGAAACCGGATATAACACATCAGGGTATGTTTGTTCCAATGTTACCTGCAACCTGATTAGCCCCTGTTTTGATTTTTCTGCAAAGGCGACCTATTATCAGTTATCGTTTGCATACCACATGTTCGGATCAGATGAGGGCAGTCTGCATATTGATGTATACGATGGTTCAAATTGGAAAAATGATGTCTGGACTTTAAGCGGAAGTCAGGGTACGTCCTGGAAAATTGCCAAAGTCGGATTAAAAGATTTTAACGGGTCAAAAAATCAAATTCGTTTCCGATATATCAGTGGCGGTTTTTATAATGGGGATTGTGCTATCGATGCTGTAAAAGTTGATACATACAATCCATTGGATTACGACGGGATACTCACGTCGGTTATTCCCGATTCTTCGGAATATTCAATGGTTCCATTAAAACACATGGGATCTTATGGAATTAGCAGTTATTTAATAAATAAGGGAAATAAAGATTTAACCGGAGTAAAAGTTAAATATCAATTTTCCGGAAGTGCGGATAGTATTACAGTAGGTTCTGTAGCGAAAGATGCTGTTGATTCAGCAATTTTTACTTCGCGGTTTACTCCGTCATCATTGGCAGATTCAACTGTAATTGTTACGCTCGCACAAAACGAAAAAGATGGTGATCCTTCTAACAATACGATTGAATATAGATTGGCTACTTCGGATGGAATTTTGGCAAGAGATAAAGGACTTACTTCAGGTGGGCTTGGATTTAGTACAACAGGAACTTTAAATTGTGGACAATTGTTCGAGTTGAGGCAAAAGGATACATTGTCGTCTGTTTCATTTCTTCAAGACAATCCGGCTGCAGGTGATTCTGTAAAAATTATTATTTATAGTGTAAGTGGTGGAATTCCTCAGAGTGTTATTTATACCTCTCAAGCTGTAATTACTATTTCGGGTAGAAATTGGAGGACAGCTAAATTTAGTTGTGAACCCATTTTAGCAGCAGGCACTTATTATGTTGCACTTCAACAGTATTCCGCGAATACGATGAGGTTGGGTTTTTCTCCAAATTGCTATACCTCAGGTGCCGCATTTTATTATAATAATGTAGCGTTTGTTGCCCTTGATCAGACCAATTTCCCGGTTTGTTTTCTTATTAGATTAAATTTAAAAGGAGTTGAATATCCTAAAACTTCCATTGCATCAGCCGATACTGTTTGCCAACAGATACTCACATTAGCGAAAGGTTCCGGTGCCGATACCTATTTGTGGGGCCCAACCGGAATTGTTAAATCCAACAATCAGATTAATACACAATTTGCAGCCGATACATCTTTCAATTTAACATTAAAAGGAACCAATAAATGCGGATATTCAACTACCGTAAGTAAAAAAATAAAAATTGAAAATAATCCGTCTGCCGGCAGATCCAACGATACAACTATTTGTCCGAAGGAAATGGTGGTTTTAAAAGCCTATACAACCAATGCATATCACTATGTGGGCGGACCATTGAACACCAGCTACACAGTTAATCCCGCCGTGAGTAAAACGTACACACTCGAAGTGGATTCGTCAAACGGATGTTCGAAAACATATAATGTAAAGGTGAATGTGAGTGTGCCGATTCCGGTAGTTAACAACGACACAACCGTTTGTGAGGCGCAACCCGTTCCGTTGGTTGCCGGAGGTGGAAAATCGTATCAATGGCTGAACGGCCCGGCGACCCAAACTTACACGCCGAAACCCACGAAAGACACAAAATATATCGTGACCGTAACCGACGGATATGGATGTACGGCGAACGATACGGTTTCAGTTACCATTACTCCCGGGCCACCGATAAAAGCTTCAAATGATACGGCAATTTGTTTCGGACAAAAAGTTACGTTGCATGCTACCGGCGCGAATAGTTATGAATGGACCGGAGGACCCAAAACGGCAGATTACAATCTGTTCCCCATTATTTCTAAGAACTATTATGTAAAAGGTACCGGAACAAATGGCTGTTATTTATCAGACAGTGTATTTGTAACGGTTGCCAATATTCCGGTGATTGCGCTCAGAGAAGACACAACCATTTGTGAAGGGACTTCCATTCCAGTTAAAGTTTTGACTGCCGATCAGGTGGATTATTCTTGGAATACCGGTGAAAAAACGCAACAGATAACGGCAAGTCCGAAAGTAAAAACCACATATAAAGTTGCGGTTGCAAATACTACAGGATGTGCGGCAGAAGACTCTGTAGTTATAGACGTAAATCCGCTTCCAAGGGCAAGTATTATTTCTTCGGTAAATCAAAAGAATGTGACGTTTACAAATAATTCAACAGGAGGAAAAACCTATTCGTGGGATTTCGGAGACGGGAAAACCAGTACGTCAAAAAATGAATTTCATAAATACGATGTTCATGGAACTTATACGGTGAAATATTCGGTAACCAATGAGTGCGGAAGTGATGATACTACTTTCACGATAGTAATTGAGAATATTGGAATTGAAAGGGTTGTTTGGGGTGAAATGGAAGTGAAGCCCAATCCGACAAACGATCGGATTAACGTGAGTATTAATGCATCTGTTTCCGGAAATGTGCAATTTGATGTTTACGATTTACAGGGCAGGCGGGTGCGTTCTCAATCAATGGTTTTAATAGGAGGAAAGGCTGATAGTGAAATCTCACTCGGGGAATTGTCCGACGGAGTTTACATGTTACATGTAACATCCGAAGCCGGAACCATGACACACAGAATTGTGTTGACCAAATAAGGAATTGTAACGTTGCAGGTATATGCAACGAAGCGATATTAATAACCAACAGGATGTGCGCGATCTGGTTGATGCTTTTTACCGGAAGGTTTTGAAGGACGACCTGATCGCACATTTTTTTACAACGGTTGTGCAACTCGATTGGGAGAAACATCTACCCCGCATTTATGCATTCTGGAATTCGTTGTTATTACCCGACGGAGTGTATAAGGGAAATGCTATGGGAATTCATTTCGAACTGAACGAAAAATCGCCAATGAAAGCTGAACATTTTGAACGATGGCTAAAACTCTGGAGAGAAACGGTGAACGAAATGTTTAAGGGTACAAATGCCGAAAATGCTATTTCCAAGGCAGAGCAGATTGCGGGATTGATGAATTTTAAAATGAATAAACAAAACACAGGAAAACACATTTCGTAGTAATAATAATGATGTTTAAAATTCTGATGTTCTTGCTGGATTTGTTTGGCTGGTTTAGCATCGCATTATCACCCTCCTTGATTGGAGCAATTGCAGGGCTGTGTTACTATTCGAAATATGAAACAGCGGAAAGTTTGCAAACCGGATGGGTATTATTCGGGATCGGGGTTGTTATTGGCGTGATTTGGGCTACACGTGTCTGGATTTATTACGAACCAGTACCTTTTCATTTTATTAACAGAATATATTCAACGTCACGTGATGAAGATTGATTTGTGTCGGATTTTGAGAAGACAATTGTTAATCAAAGACTATGGTCGGTTAGTGCTTTAATACGATTGATGTAATTAATTAGGTCGTAATCCCAATCGAAAGAAATTTACGATTTGATTTCAATTTCTGAAGACGTCGGTTCACAACAGGAAGCAGCCATTAATATAATTAGAACAGGCGGTTAGTTTGTACGATGAAGCGTTTGGTAATAAATGTTGTTTCATTCTTTTATGGCTTGAGTTAGGAACTTAATTTACCCGAAATAATCCGGTCATGCTAACCAATCACGACGCGAAATTTGTGCAATTTATTTTGAATATCCGAGGGGTTCAGGTAATGCTGGATACGGATTTGGCGGCTATTTACGGAGTTAGCACCAAACGTCTCAACGAACAGGTTAAAAGAAACCGCAATCGATTTCCCGAGGATTTTATGTTTCAGTTAACTCGTGTAGAAAAAGACGAGGTGGTCGCAAATTGCGACCACCTCGAAAAGTTGAAATATTCCAATACAACCCCCTTCGCTTTTACAGAATACGGAGTGTTGATGTTGGCAAATGTTGTAAGTTCTGAAACCGCTATTAAAACCAGTGTGCATGTGGTGCGGGCCTTTGTTCGCCTTCGGGAATTGGCGATGCAAAACTCTTTATTGAGCAAACGAATGGAAGAATTGGAAGATCGCATCGATTCTCAGTTCCAAGAAATATTTCTGATCCTTTCCAATTTGATGAGCTTGCAAAATAATCCTGAGGAACGTCCCCGAATCGGATTTACATCAAACTAAATTGTGGTTAAAATAAAATCAGCGTTACATCGATGGAGAAAACGTAGTGAGCTTTTTTGTGTTCAATAGATTTAGGAACGAATAAGCAACAGATGATTTTTTCACTGAGTATATACGTCGTGTCGCTGTGTGAAATGACTCTCAATCGTTATTGCCGAATCCAAACTTTCAGAAAATATTGAAACTATAAAATATTTACGTACATTTGAACGCGAAATGGAACTCGAAGAAGCAAAACAACGATTTATACAGGGATGGGGCCAATTGGGAGCCAGTTGGGGCATCAACCGAACCATGGCGCAGATTCAGGCCCTTTTACTCATTTCAACCAAACCATTGTCGACCGACGAAATCATGGAGAAGCTTATGATCTCGCGCGGGAATGCCAATATGAATATTCGTGATCTCATTGCATGGGGACTCGTGTACAAATCCTTTATTCCCGGTGACCGAAAAGAATATTATTACTCCGAAAAATCCATGTGGGAGCTGGCAAAAAAAGTTAGCCGGGAACGCAAAAAACGCGAGTTGGAACCGCTGGTGCGAATGCTCGATGAAGTGAAGGCCGTAAAAGGAAACGACGATGAGACCAAAGCTTTCCGCGCCTTGGCAGAGGATGTTCGAAAAATGGCCGGTCGAGCCGAAAGTATGCTCGACATGGTTACCCGGCTCGAGGAAAACGTATTTTTTAAATGGCTCACCAAATGAGCTTTTTTTTAGCTATAAACTTTCAGTAAATATTGAAAATATAAAAATATCAGTATGAAAAATATCAACCTACTCATTCAATCCTTTCTGTTGGTTATCGGATTCTTCTTAATCCTGTTGTCACTCTTCAGCCCCACATTTATCGGTTATCTGCTGGTTTATATGGCGTTATTGGGTCTCACTCAGGTTTTGTTTTCGCTGATATTCGCCATATTCAGTGAGAAGCGATGGTACTTCATTTTTCACCTGATTCTTTCCGCACTCGTACTCACTTCCCTTGGTTATTTTATAATGTTTGGCGGAGGACTCCTCGCAATCTATTACTGGATTCTTACCTATACCGTTGTAAAACCGGAATCAAAATCAAGCCATTCAACCCGCGCTATTCTCGATAATTCAATCCAATGAACACACTCATATCCACCACAGAAACCCGGAATTCACAGCACATCCGCGACATTATTGAATTCTACGACGAAGCCACTTCCGATTATTCCTATTGGAGTAAAAACTTGAATATGCATTACGGCTTTTTGAGAAAATTCAGTGATTTTTTTCATCGGGAGCGAATGCTTGAAAATATGAATCTGGAGGTTTTTAAGCGACTCAATCCTCAAACCAACGGAAAATTCCTCGACGCCGGATGTGGAACCGGCGCCACTTCCCGTGCGTTGGTTTCATCATATAATAGTGTAGAAGTAACCGCACTGAATATTGTGAAATCCCATATTCTCCGCGGAAAAGAACTCAATAGAACCACCATGGGAAATGAAAGAATTACGATGGTGCACGGAGATTATCAACATATTCCGTTCGCCGAAGAAACGTTCAACGGCATTTTTTTTATGGAAAGTCTTTGCCATGCTACCAACAAATTTCAGGTACTAAAAGAATGTTCCCGAACCTTGAAATCCGGTGGTAAAATCGTAATCGCCGATTGCTTCTTGCGTAACCCGAATCGCAAAATGTCGGCGGTAACACGATGGGCGTATTCCGAATTCCGCCGCTGTTGGAGCGTCCCGCATCTGGCAGAAATAAACCATTTTCAATCGTTGTTAACCGAAGCCGGATTTCAAAATATTACAACCGAAAACCTGCGCTGGCAGGTCGCTCCGAGCGTATTTCACTCACCGTTTATCGTCTTGCAATTTCTCATCAACCGATTTTTAAAAGGGCAAAAAAACCAAACGCAAACCCGAAAAAACCTGAAGGCTGTTTTGTTATCCATAATCATCGGACTCAGTTTTCGAAACTTTTCCTACTACATGGTTAGCGCAGAAAAAAAGTGAGACGATTTTTTTGGGCTTTACGGGCTATCCACTTTAGTCCTCGGCCCCGTCGTGTAACAACTGGCAGGTTCGCGGCTCTGTGCCCATCGCCACCAACCTGCTGTTGTTTACAACTCCGTTTCCTGCGGGCTGCCGCTGCTATCCCTAAGCCGCATCCTTCAAAAAAAATAATCGGTAGTAAATGAATCCACCTTTTTTTGAGGGTTGTAATTGTGAAAAAACAGAATATTTATGTGCAAAAAGTCATGGGAGAAGAGGCCGGGGCTATAGCCACCCCTCCCCGGACGAAAGATCGGCAATTTCAAAATACGTCGCAAAAAACGGGAGGCAATTAAGTGCTTAGATTTCCGCGTTATCATAGTTTGTTGAGCTCTAATCGAATGATTTATCCTAAACTCCAATTTGTTCTGAGTATCACAAAATAGAGTCAGACTTCTCGGAATTACCTGAGCGGGCACTTTGAATTGCCTACGATCCGCGAAATAAATAACCTGATCAGCTTTTTGGGGTTGAAACCAACTTTTAGTAGAGAGAAAAATTGACATCACTTTTGTGCAACCGAATAATTGCACATATATTTGCAATCAAATTGTTGCACTATGAAAGCGAGACGGGATATTTTTCAAGCAGTAGCCGACCCCACAAGGCGGGCCATCATTTCATTAATTGCTTTACAGGCCATGACACCGAACGCCATCGCTGAGCAATTTAACACGAGCAGACAAGCTGTTTCCAAGCACTTGCAAATTTTAACGGAGTGTGAACTGTTAACGCAGAAACAACAAGGAAGGGAAATTTACTACCAGCTTGAAATAAACAAAATGAAAGAAATTGATCAATGGTTAAATCAGTTTCGAAAAATATGGGAAGACCGCTTTAATCAAATCGATGATATTTTATTAAAATTAAAAAATAAGACGAATGAATAGCAACTTAAAATCTGAATTTTCATTTGACGAAGAAAAGCACACGATTGAAATAATCCGTGAGTTTGATGCCAAACTGGAAATGGTGTGGGAAGTTTGGACAAAACCGGAACATCTTGCAAACTGGTGGGGACCTCCGGGCTTGCCGATTACCGTGGAGAAGTATGAGTTCGCACCTCAGGGCATATTTCTTTATAGCGCATCTGTTCAGGGGCAATCTTCATTTGGAAAATTTGTTTACCACCGCATTATAAAACAGGAATTGTTGGAATATATAACCTCTTTTTCTGATGAAAACGGACAAACCATCCGCGCACCTTTTAATGAAAAATTTCCCCTTGAAATATTTAATAGTGTAATTTTTTCAGAGCAAAATGAAAGAACAACAATTGTTCTGAGAGGCACTCCCTTAAATGCCACTGAGGAAGAGTTGGAATTCTTTTCTAAAATGTCGGGGAGCATACAACAGGGCTTTGCCGGTTCATGTACACAACTGGAGAATTATTTGGAAACACTTAAAAAACATTGATGGTGATTTATTCCTTGTTAGATTTATTTAATGATGAGGATTGTCGATATTCTCATTGTGCCAATTCCAGATTAAATAAAAGGTTAAAATATTGATCGGAAGGATTTTAGGAACCGTCTTGTTTTGTGCGGGCTATAGCCCCCCATACCCAGATGAAAGATCGCGAATTTTTTCTGTAGTAGAGGAAATCCATACTGATTTAAGTGTTTAGTTTCTCAACTGCATCATCCAATTCTGCAATCCGTTTTCTCATTGATTTTGTGCTGAACTGTTCTTATAAAAAGTATTCTCAGTTTCTTTGCCATCAAATCTATCCGCCCTGAACGCGACCGCTAAAAAGTTTTTCCGGAATCCATTAGCCACTATCGGATTGGCTTTTATTGCGCTTTGTGCTTTAATTGCTCTCTCGGGTTATCTTATTGTTCCAGACAAAACCCACGCGGCAAACCAGATGTTTCTGGAAATAAGTCTTCGCAAACCGGGGTTTTCGGCAACAATTCTGAATCCTCCCGAAACGGCTTCTAAAAACGGCTTGCGGGAATTATTCGCCGGTCGGGAAGATCCGGGTTCATCTTTTCTTTGGGATAATTCCGGGGATACTGCCGTGGCCAACGTTATAGCGGCTCAGGAATCATACGGAAAGGAACTGAATAAAAACCTCACGCAAAAAACTTTCTGGCTGGGAACCGATGTTTTTGGACGCGATGTACTCAGCCGACTGTTACTCGGTACCCGAATCTCCCTGTCTGTCGGGTTAATTTCTGTGTTCATTTCGCTGGTGCTTGGGATTCTACTCGGAATGATCGCCGGCTATTATCGCGGTTGGGTAGATAAGATAGTTATGTGGCTGATCAACGTAATCTGGTCGTTGCCAACCTTACTTTTGGTAATTGCCATCACCTTCGCTTTGGGTAAAGGTTTCTGGCAGATTTTTGTTGCCGTCGGAATTACCATGTGGGTGGAACTGGCAAGAATTGTTCGTGGACAGGTATTTTCGTTACGCGAAAGAGAATTTATACAAGCCGCACGAATGCTGGGCTTCAGCGATTTCCGGATTATGTTCAAACACATCCTCCCAAATCTTGTTGGTCCTATTGTCGTAATAGCTGCCGCCAATTTCGCTTCGGCTATTTTATTGGAAGCCGGACTCAGTTTTCTTGGTCTGGGAGTGCAACCTCCGATGCCGAGCTGGGGGCAAATGCTCAATGAAAATTATGCGTACATATACGCCAATTCCACTCTCAATGCTGCACATCTGGCATTGGCTCCTGGCATCGCAATAATGCTATTGGTGATGTCTTTCAACTTTGTGGGCAACGGACTCCGGGATGCATTGGATGCGAAGATGTAAGTCATCCGGTTAATTTTAATTGTGCCGCACCGGAATATTCATATATTTTTGATTTGCCAAAATCTAAAGAAGAATGTCGGGGGATAAAAGAGAATGTGAATACACCAATACTCCAATTTTAATTTCCAAATGGTTTTTCATAATTCTGTTTACCCATTTTTTTTATTTCACGTCAACTGCTCAGACCAACTACAACGACAAACTGGCCGAAGCAGCTTCTGCTTACGATAACGGAGACATTAGCAAGGTAATCGAATTGGCGAATGTTTGTTTGTCATCATCTGAAATATCCGATAAAGCACAAGCCTACCGGTTATTGGCCATGGCGTATCTCATCAACAATCAATCGTCGGATGCATTAAACGCGGCGGTTAAAATGCTGGAATTAAATCCCCGGTATAAACCCGATTTACTAAAAGATCCCAAAGAATTCACACAATTGCTTTCTAAAATTGATGTCGTTCCTGCTTTTTCGTTAGGACTTGCCGGAATGTACGGACTCAATTCTACTCACGTTAATGTCATCGGTTTTTATGCCCCGGCTGATTACACCAAATCGTATTCGAGTGGAACCGGATCGCATTTTCGTTTTGCCATTAATTATAATTTTAATAATACACACGGACTGGAATTTAACATCATGCCTCAAACCAGCCGTTACTCACTAAACTATGAGGTCTTTGAAAAGCAATACAAGGTTTCCGAAATACTTCGAACCATAAATTTTCCTTTGTTTTATAAATTCAATTTCAGAAAAGGAAAGGCTGTTCGTTTATTCGCCGGTGCGGGTTTTTATTCTTCGGTTCTGCTGCATTCGTATAACGATTTTATTATTTCTTCTCCGGAAGGAAAACAGGAAATTAAACACTATGGCTCCCGTACCCGACGCAATACATTTAATTATGGAGTTGCAGCAAATGCCGGGGTTAACATTAAATTCAGGGAAGGTCATATAACCGCGGGTATCTGCTATTTTAAAGCACTCAGTAACTTCACGGATGCCGGAAGCCGGTACAAAAATCCAGTGTTGGTTTACGACTATTTATATCTGGACGATGACTTTAGAATGGATAGTTTTATGTTTTCGGTGGGATACAGTAAATACCTCAATTTTAAAGTTCGGAAATGAGGAAGTTGATTTTCACATCATGCCTTTTTGTTACTTTCTGTAACCTCTTTGCTCAGCACGCTACTGATTGTTCTAATTCGTTATATTCAGCAAATCGCTTGTACGAAGGTGGTCAGGTTCGCGAGGCATTAAATTCATTAAAACCATGTATCGATAACCATAATTTTTCGGGTGACGAAAGATTCGATGCGGTTCGGCTGATGAGTTTGTGTTATTTGTTTTTAGGAAATAAAGACAGCGCAGATTTGTGTGTAACCGAAATGCTGAAAATACGGCATGATTATCAGCAATTTCACTATGTAGATCCCAGAGAATTGACGCTTTTGGTGGAAAGTCATAAAGTGATTCGAAAGTTAGATATCGGCATCCGATCCGGCACAACGCTTAATCAGGTGCACGTGATGAACAGCTTTGCGACTACACAGACAAATTCAACCTATTATTCCCGAATGGGGTTGAATCTTGGTTTACTCGCCGAATATTATGTTAAAAACAAATGGTCAGTTCTTTTTATGCCGAATTACAATTTGCGAGGTTACCGGCACGATCTGGACAACATCGCCGGACAAAAAAAGCAATACCGGGAATTAATTAATACAATTGAACTTCCGGTTTCAGCGAGGTATTATGTACAGAAAGGGAAATGGCAACATTATATTCAGGCAGGAATTCAATTTAATAAATTGGTGAACAGTTTTGCCGATGTGCAATCCATCGATCTCAATGACGGAAAAGTCATTCAGAACAGTACGGAAACCACTTCTTACAGGAACAGCAGGTGGTTTGGTTACCACGCCGGAATCGGTTCCTGTCTGCAGATCGGAGGCAATAAACTTACCTTTGGATTGAATTATTTTTATTTTAATAATAATGTGGTTATTCCGGAAAAACGATACAGCAATGTAGATTTTATCATTGCTTCCCAATACGTTGATTCCGAT
This sequence comes from Bacteroidota bacterium, assembly GCA_016124755.1. Taxonomy (GTDB): domain Bacteria; phylum Bacteroidota; class Bacteroidia; order NS11-12g; family UBA9320; genus WGNA01. The sequence goes on from WGNA01000011.1 coordinate 82,247, forward strand.
TTCCGCATTTCTTCACTGGGATTTGTTTTTTCTTATCAGGCACCGATTCGGTTTAAGGTGGTGAAGAAATAAAATCCGGTTAATGCAGAGAATGAAACATCCTGTGGTCTTGTATTTTATCCTTTTCATTGGATGTAAAACAACTTCGATGCGGAATCTGCGCGATTTTGAAGAACTGAAATTAAAAATTGCAGGGGACATTAGAATTCCTTGTGACTCAACTGATATCATATATATAAAGCAGCCGGGTAAGCGAATTGACTTCTATGGTTCTGAAAAAGCCTGGAACCGTAGATGTGATTTTCAGTGGTGGGTGATGCCGTATGTAGAAATAATTGATTCGAACCATTCCAATCCTATTTATTTGGATACATTTCGATCTAACCCTCGTATTATGCGTAATCATCAAGCCGAGACCGATTCATTTATCCATTACATAGACTCTGTCGTTACTTTTGAATTTTATTCATCCTACGGAATTGCAATCACCAACCGGAAATTTATATGTTATAATTGCTTTTATGATATGGAAAAAGAAAATAGTAACTGTGTTTCGATGTTGTACAAGCATAAACACGGAGAATGGATATTGATAAAATTGGAAAAGGAACCTTAAAGATTATCGTTTGAAAATCAACTGATAACCGGATAGTTTGAGATAGCTTCTAATCTAATCTCTTCACCCACTTACCATCAAAATCTACCTCGCCGATCAACTGGCAGACTTCCCCTTTGAAAACGTATGAACAGGCGACAATCCAGGTGTTGTGATCCGTTGCGAGTTGGCGGCAGGATAAAATGTCGTTCACTTCCGGAAGCAATAAATCAAACCGTACTTTCGCTTCATCGTTTTCGAAATCCACCATTTGCAAATGCTTTTCATACGGATCATACAGAAATTGCCCAGGTTTGGATGATAGCTTATTTAATTCGAATCCCGGGCCGTTAACAAGACCGTCAACCGGTTTCATCACTTTCACAACAGAACCGTCATCCGGATTTATTTCAATATAAAAAGGCCGTTTCTGCGAACCCTGAATGGCCATTAATAATACATGGTTTCCGTATTCGACAATGTTCACCGGAATGAGATCCGGAGCCGGAGAAATTGTAGTTTCATATAAAGCAGAACCGTCGTTGCGAAGTTTACCCACTATAATATTCGTAGAATCTGCAATTCGGTATATAGCGCGAAATGCATACAGAATCTCATTATTGCGAATAGGTGCCATACAGGAGTTGTCGGCTGCTTTAAACAAAGGAGTCTTATGAAATAAACTGTCACCGGGTCGGGACCAGATCCGTTTAAAATCATTGCTGAATTTATTGAATTCTACATGCGAGTCTGAATTAAAGGTAATGTTATAATCCATCGCAATCAAACTGGTTCCATCGTTCATGGGCACCAAATCCCGAACCCAGGGATCGCTGGATAAATCAAAATTAACATCCTGTTTATTTACGAATTGGAACGTATTATCCATTTCGTATAAATGAAAATAATTATCACCAAATATGGTATAGGTTTCACTCACCAGCCAGTTGTGGTTGGGTAATCTCCGGAAATTCCGGAAACCGGTGAGATCCGACCTCCCGATCATATTCGTAGAATCGACAAAGGATAGATTCGCGTCGTATTCAAGAATAATATTGTATATATCTACGACAACTCCCTCAATGTTGTCATTATAAATAAAATAATATCCTCCGTTTTCATTCTGTACAATATCTGAAATAACAAAATACGGATCGATAGAATTAATTTTTAAAGCGGATTTATTGATCTGGGATTCATCACCCGAACAGCCCTGTAAAAAGGCTGCTGCTATTAATATCCGTGTACTATTCCTGAACCAGCTTGCCATCTGAAGTGGTTTTGGTGAAGAGAATTTTCTTGCCGTCGTCGTTATTGGCAAAAATGAATTCTCCTGAAGTTAAAACACAGGCGGTTGTGGCCGGAAATGCTATCGGCAAAACCCTTGATTCGGCGAGTTCACTCGAGAATATGTGTGCTCTGCGGTCAAAAGTGGTGACTACATAGCTGTCATCATTTTGTTGAGCAACAGACCGCAAAGGAGAATTTAACATGGAAACTTCTGTCTCAGTTGTGCTATTTTTTGCGAGATCAAATTTTAGAGTATAAATGACATCTTCAAAAAAGAGCGAGGTTGTGAGTACACCGGAATGCAAGTGATCGGAATAAAGTCCTAAGAAAGACGAAGACAGATTATTGAGATCTAAATAAAAGTCAAGCGTATTGCTGATCTGATAATTATTTCCGGTGGGTTGATTTTTGGGATAGCTGATGGTTTTAATGTCGCTGTCGCCATTCGGGTCGCACGTCATTATATAATAGTTCTCGTCGCTTTCGATAACCGACAAAGGCTGCATCGGATTGGTATGCTTATGCAGTGTTTTACCGGAATTGTCAACTACCAGAAATGCCCCCACATTGAAAAATGCCTGTACCGCAATGGAAGGCCGGAAGCTGAACACATCGTAGGTTGTGATGAGAATCGATTGATCCTCCGACTCAACCATATCGGTTATTTGATAATTAGAAGTATAAGCAGAGAGAGTTTTATCATCAATATCATTATACGATTCCCATTTAATGGTTCCATCCGTATTTAAAGCAGTTAAATACAGAAGCCCTTTTGTCGTGTTCACCGGATTTTTGTTTTCATCGGTATTGGCGATGCACGCGACAATAATTTCACCGGATTTCATCACCAACATGTCATGAATAATTTCATCGCCTTTCCCGCCAAGTGTGATTTGCCATTCCTGTTTTAACTGGCTGTTGAATTTTACCACTAATACATCCTGATTGCGGTTAGAAGTGGTATTGATGCCAATTACGAAACCGCCGTCACTTGTGGCATACATCGAATTAAGTTTTATGTACGAACCGTCCCCATAAAAGGCAACCGCAGATTTTTTTATTCCATTATCTTCAACAGTGCAGGAACCGAGGAATACAATTCCCAAAAGTATTGTGAAGATTTTGATCATCAGAGAATACGTCTGAACAAATATAAGCCACTGGCATAAATTGCAAAATATTCGGAGTAGAAGAATTGGGTTTATTCTTCTATAAAAATACTACCAACCGAAAAATACTTTTGGGATTGTTGGTCTAATGCAAATGTGAGGCAGCCATTCTCATACACTTCTAAAACGAGAATTTGGGGTGTAAATCCGCAAACAGACTTTATGAAATCTTTCATAGTTATTCCATTAACATATAATTGCGTGTTTGCGGGAGGATTGGGTTTTGGGTGTAATTCATCATTGGATTTCATTGCATACAGCAATTGAAAAGGCAATAAGTCCGGGGAAATAGCTCTATTCCTGACTATCGAAATCAAACCTCCTAAATAGTCGAATGTGTAATAGGTGGTGTCGGGTTTAATTGATTTATTTCTGGAAAGTAAATTCAAATAATCTAAAAGTTCCAAACAATTATTTTGATTAGTAGAATCCGGAATATTTACTGACGGGAAGCTGATTTCCGTCCTTGTAAAGGTATTTGAATAATTTTCACGAAATATCAAATTAGAAATTCCCGGGTTGGAATCTACAGTTTTTTCAAAAAGAAGAAAGGGTGGATGCGCTTCTTCACACAATTTATGTCGGGTAAAATTTCCAAATGAATTTTTCATTCGCACCATGTGGTCGTCTTCGAAAAACATTTGCACTTCTGATTCAACGGAAGTATGATTGTTATTCAGCCAATCTAAGTTGACGGATTGTTTGGTAGAACTTGTTTTCAAATAATTCCGGACCAGCAAATTGGTGTCTGTTATGAACTCATAATTTTTAATTGACCAAACGGTTGAATCCTCAACGGTGTGCATTGAATGTACTTCCGATATTATATGTACACCTTCAAAGCGCAATTGCTCTGCTAGAATCGAATACACTTTATCTGTCTGACCATAGTTAAACGTGGCAAACATGGGCGTTCCGAAACGGGTACGGCACAACGCACTTCCCATGTCCAATATCAATTCTTCGGAGGATGAAACGGATTCAACTTTTTGTTTGGATCTTTTGTCTGTGTCCTTTTCATGATGGGCATACGACATAATGTAGTAAAAAATGCAAAGTGTTCCGTTTTTTAGCTTTTCGGTTTCCATCCTAAAATCCGGACTCATGTAAAAACGCATCGGATAATTTGATTTACTAAACCAGTAATTTGTTCTATTACCTACCTCACTTTTAATAAAACCAGAGCATTGCTTGAATTCATTAATAAGAATGGCAAATGAATCAGTGTTTTGGTCTGTAATTACGGCGGCAAATCGATTCCAACTCTCCAACAACGGAAAGTCCTTCAGCATAAAAAAGCGATTGACTTTATACTGTTCTAATTGCGATTTATCAGAATAAGAAAGAGTGTCGCTTGCATAACCATTATTGGTTATGAATATCAAAAAAATAATAGCAAAGAAGTGATGGATTGTGTTACGGTTTGGTGTCATTCCGTTATTGTTTGCCAAAATAAACAACAAATAAGTTGCCCGAATACCGGGAGCACAACAACCAATTAGCGAACGTTAAAAGAATACGATCTACCGTTCCATTTGAACACACCTTCGTTTTGAAGTATTAATTCTGAGTGGATCTGATCCTGTCCGAAAATCTGATAGAAGTCGTTTTTGTGTGTCGATATACGACTCAATTCGGTTGAGCATCGATTCGTCTTTTTTGTTAATTGAACATCTTCACCTGAAAAATTCAATTTTAACTGATAAAGACAGTCTGAGTGCGATTCTTCTGACGTGGTGTCATCCGGTAAGCGAATAAAATCTTCGGTGTAATGCAATTCAATCTGGAAATGAGTGAGCACTGTTTTTAAATCCGGTGTGAACACAAGACACACTTTTTCAACTTCTTTATAGCCGCCGTTTTCGCCGAGATTATCTGTTCGTGTACAGTTAATTATAACCCATTGTTCTTTGCGCGATGAGAGCGTTCTCTGAAATGAGGAATCAAGACTAACTGACCAGGCAAGAACGGTGTGCATCCTCACAGTATCGTTTAGCGTTACCGAATACAACCGCACGGAATCTGCATAGGACCGGGCAATTATTTCTCCGGTTTTACTGCTGAAAATTTTTTGATACGGAGTTTTTCCGGTTTGGGCTAATGATGTGAGGCCCATCAGAATCAGAAAAAATGTTTTTAAATATCGCATTATCTTGTTCTCACACTTACATCATCCAAATTATAAACCTGCCCGAAATGCGGAATTTCAACTTTTTGAAATTTATGATTTAGCAGGGCTGTCTTAAACATTTCCTGTCGTTCGATTTCGCCGTGAACCAAAAAGATTTTTTTCAATTTATGACGATTAAGATTATCCAGATAGCTAAGCATTTCGTCCTGATCGCCGTGTGCTGAGAACGAATCCATTATTTCAATTCGGGCATTCACTTTAAAAGTATTTCCAAAAATGTGCACTTCTTCCGCACCGCCGCGAAGTTGTCCGCCCAGCGTTCCCTGAGAACAATAACCAACTATTAACACACAGTTTTTACCGTCTTCAATATTATTTGCAAGGTGATGTTTAACGCGGCCTGCGTTCATCATTCCACTCGCACTGATGATTACAGCCGGACCTTTCAGATTATTTATAGCTTTTGATTGTTCCACACTGCGCACGTATTTCAATGTGTTAAATCCGAACGGATTCGGATCGTGTGTCATATATTCTAAAATGTCTCCGTCGTAACATTCGGGATGCATGGTGAAAATATCAGTGGCATTTACTGCGAGCGGACTATCGACAAAAACCGGAATGGAAGGAAGTTTCTTCTCATTTGCCAACTGATCGAGCATGTACACAATTTCCTGAGTCCGACCAACGCTAAAGGCCGGAATAATGAGTTTGCCTTTGTCTTCAACACAGGTTCGGTGAATTACGTCTAACAGTTGTTTGCGGCTGTCGGGTGTTCCTTCATGTTTTTGGCCGCCGTATGTTGACTCGCAAACCAAATAATCGACATCATCGAGCGGATGCGGATCGCGTAATATCGGTCGGTCTGGACGACCAATATCTCCCGTAAAAGCGACGTATTTGTCGTATCCGTCGGGGTGAGAAATTCGCAGAGTTACACTCGCGCTTCCGAGAATGTGGCCACTGTCGCGGAAACGAACCGCAATATCTTCCCGAATTTTAAACCAACGATTGTAACCAATGCCGACAAACTGATCCATGCAGTTTCGGGCATCATTCACCGTATATAGCGGATCAACGGGTTTGAGTCCGAGTCGCTCTTTTGATTTGTTGATGTAAACAACATCTTTCTCTTGAATATATGCGCTGTCGAGCAACATGATCGCTGATAAATCCCGGGTTGCGCTCGTGCAGAAAATTTCACCGGTATATCCGTCTTTACAAAGTTTCGGAATACGGCCGCTGTGATCGATATGGGCATGACTGAGAATCATGTAATCAATATCTTCCGGATTAAAGAGCCATTCGCGGTTGAAGGTTTCGTATTGCTCTTCATAGCCTTGGTACAGCCCGCAATCGAGAAGAATTTTCGTGTCGTCGTCGAGAGTTATCAAGTGACAACTTCCGGTAACAGTCTGATCAGCTCCGCAGAATTTTATTTTGGTCATGAATTGATTTTGAGTGTCAAAAGTAGCATTCTTTGCCTTTTTCGTTTCTCAGAATCCGGAAGGTTTGTGTTGTTATGTGAACTAATGATTGAGGTTCATAACGCACGGGTTAGCTTTAATCCCAAATCCATTTGGTGAAATTGTTCGCTCTGCTTCCTGTATTAATTGGGAAGGATGAACAGCATTTATAGTTTAATCTTTCTCCGCTTCATTTCACCAACGGTTTGCGGCATGACCAGTGCGTTTTGGGAACACCGGATTGCTTTCGCAAGATAAGACAAGAGGGTGAGAAAGCCTTCAATTTGTATCTGCTGTAAGCTTTGGCTATACCGAGGGTTGGGTGTAGTGCTTATTGCAACTGACTATTCAACCAGTTTATGCTTTTTGGAATTTCTTGGTTTAAAAACAAATTCCATTTTGGCCAGCTAAATCTCCTACTTGTATGTTTAATAAAGACAACTTTGTGATTACCGCCGGACTTGTCCCGGAAACTTGCTATTCGTGGGAAGGTGTTGTCAACTTTTGGGGCACGACTTATTTGAGGTAAGGTAACCTGGAATTGGATTGCTGCATTCATGAAAGAGTTAGACGCATTTACCCCAATGAAGAGGCATAGATGAGGATCGATCAACTCAATTAGTTCAAAGAAGGTTTCCCAACTTTTCATCAAGTCTTCATACTTGGGTCTTTCTTTTATTGTATTCATTGGGCGTTGAACAAAATTGTAAAAAGACACCAAACTCCAAAATTCGGTGCATTCAAATGTGTCGTGTTGAAAGATTGCTCGATGAAGGTTCGGAAATATTCTGGTTTGGTAATAGTCCCGTTTAATTGCCATTTCATTGACTACCCTCCTTGTGTACCCTGGCGATTGATGTTTAACTATGGATTCTTTGTCATCTCCTTGATAATGGCTTTCTCCTACTATAAGGATTTTATGTTCAGGTGCCAGATTTTGATATTTAGCACCTATCCATGGCAACCATTTTAAGCCGTTAATCTGAGAAAGCATAGGGTCTAAAGTTGTGTTCATTAACCATTTTTTTTTACATCAAGATATACTGTGGACAAGCCGACATTTTTCTTGATGTCAATTCCGTAAATTCTTTTAAAAGGCATCAATAACTTCATGTCCCCCATTAGATGTTACAAGGTTTGAGTATCGAGAAGAAACATCAACGGACATGCCTTTTTCCTAGTGTATGCCATTCGCATTGTTTTTTGTTTTACAGTTATTCTAAAAAGTGCCATTTGAATTTTTCATTTATCAATGATTAGGATAAATTATATATGATTGCTATGTCAATCAGCGCTGCATTGCGCATTTCACCACCTCGTTCAATCACTTCAATTTTAGTGTAAAAAAGAACAGAAATGAAATGCGAAGCGGATCTTAAAACAAGAATAGGAACGCGTGGGTGGGCTGTCGGAAAGGCGGGATAGCCCCGGCGGGAATTTGTCATTTGGTAGAAAATCGGGGAAAGTGCTTGACACTTCTTTCCCCAGATTTTCAACAAATGATAAAGGGCGCTTGGGCAGCTTTCTTTCCGACTTGATTTTTTGCTTACTTTTTTATCAAGAAAAAAGTGAGATAAGAGATGGTACATCGATACCCAAACCGATGTTCAAACTTGGTGTATCCAAACCGAGAAGCATGTATAGTTTTAACAGTTTGCCAACAAATTGATTATTATCCGAATTAATTACAACGGAATAAAAGCCAGTAATCAAATCTGAAATATCTATTTCTGTATTGGCTTTTATTTCTATTGATTTTGCGATTTGTCCCTGAACAGTATAAAAAGTAATCTTAAAAGTTTCCGATCCCGGAAAATGAATTTTTATATTTCCATTCGCCGGATTCGGGTAAATTGAAATTTCCGGTGATTGATTTAATTCATCAATGTTTACCGAAGCTGTACAGGGAGTGAATCCGAAAGCATCATCCCACAAATCGCATTTTTCAGTTCGCAATCCGCAATTATTGGAATTCGGTGTGGCTTTTAATTCCATATAACAATCGGTTTTGGAATTATATAAAGGCCATTCATTTAAAACACCCGTTTTAGCAAAGGTCGTCCAGTATTTCAACATGTTTTTTTGAACCGAATCGTCGGCCGGTTTAAAGAAAATACCCGAACCCAAAGTGGCGTCTTCCCAGGTATTAAAAACATAAAAAAGTTCCATGCCATGATAACTTCCGAATTGTTCTAATTGCGGAACGGTATGTCGGTGCGTGAAAAAATAACGGTACACCGGTTCGGTCTGATTGCGACTGATACACGCTGCGGTGCGTCGGGTTGAAACTGTAAATTGAGCATCGGTTAAAATTGCGACATACGATTCACGCGCCTCGGTTGAATTGGAGCCTGCGGGATAGAGACTCTGAGCTTCACTTTGCAACGAGGATGGAACATAGGTTTTAATAAGCGCAGTTACCGCTACCGGGGGAACCACTGCCGGAGCATTTAGACTCATTTCATCGGCGTTTGAACCAATGATCAGCGGAACTTTATTGAAATTCCCGCTTTGAAAAATGGTTTGAGGGAAGTCTGAGAAAATGTATTTGTCTATTACCGGTTGCCATTTCATCTGAACGAGTCCGCCTGCCAACGGACTCTTATCATTCATCACCAGACTGTCGGATGGAATTTTTCGCATAAGTTGAATTTTTTCTTCATCGCTTCCGGTTGATACGAAGCTGTCCACGAAATCAACTCCCATTGTTTTGTTTGTTGAATAAGTTCCGATGGAAGGAGCAGCCGATTCAATTATTGCTTTGTGAAAAAGATCCTTCGCAAAAGGAGTAGTAAGAAGGTTCCCGACATTTACACCACCGGCACTTTCCCCGAAAATGGTAACATTTCCGGCATCGCCACCAAAATTTCCAATGTTTTTCTGAACCCATTGAAGTGCCATAATCTGATCCAACACGCCGTAATTTCCGGAAATGCGGTTGGTGTTTTCCAATTCAAGTCCCGGATGAACCATATAACCCAGAACACCAAGCCGGTACTGAATAGTAACCACAACAACTCCACCCCGTTCGGCGATATGTTTCCCATGATATAAATAGGTTCCCGCGCTTTTTTCTCCGGTCGATCCCTGAGTGTTTCCACCACCATGAATAAATACCATAACCGGAAGATTCGCAGCTGTGTCGGGTGACCAGATATTCAGTTTTAAACAATCTTCTTCACCGGTAATATACGAGGTGGTGTCGCCCTGAACATAGCGTCTCTGCGGACATGCGGGTGGAAAGCTGTCGGCGAGAAATGATGCCCAATTCGCCGGAGCAATGGGTGATTTCCATCTGAAATTTCCGGTGGGAGGCGAGGCAAAAGGAATCCCGAGAAATTCATAGATGGTTCCGTTTTTATGTCCGGTCACCGGTCCGTATTGCGTCGGAACCGTTTGAGCGGATGCAAAGTGTGTAAGGCAGAATAATGCAATCAGGAAATTAAGTTTCATAATTGATTCGAAGATAGGGGCAAAAGGTGCGATTTGGCTAATTGTATCGAAGTCGGCCGATTTTTTGGCAATTCTAATTCTCGTGGTTTCGAGTACCCGCCATGTGCTTTTAAAATCACGAAATGCGGGCGAGATATTCTCTGGAAAACTTTCACTTGCCAAGAATCTATCCGTGATGGGTTTAAGTTTCGCAATAACAATTATTTCAAAAAGATTATCTCTATTTCCGGATGTCCAGCTGGAATTAATACTAAATTGCTTTTGCCCCATTTTTTTGCATGAAAAACGCAGTGCCATTCTGGTTCTTTGATTTCGACAACCACGCCATCACCTTTCCAGCAACACATTAATGTTATTTCATTCTCTGCTTTTGAATATGTGCCATAATGCCCATCATGACAAATGAACAAATTCATTTGCAACAGATATGAGAATTCTTTTTCGGTGTCGCCTTTTATTTCTGCGATTTTATATGAAGCCTGATACTTTTTTAAAATCCTGGATGATTTGTCCCAGGCTTTTGTAGTTGAATAAGCTGACTGGAAATTATACCCGGATCGGGATAATTCTTGGCCATAAATACTTGAAAAGGGAAAATATTTTAGACTGTTTAATTCTTCACATTTTAAAATTATAAACGGATTCGGAATAAACAGCAAAAGGATGAACAGATATTTCATTTAACGTACAATTTCTTTAGCCGGAACTCCAATCAGCGTTAAATTATTAGTTAAACAATCGTTTACAACACAGGCAAGTGCTCCGATTTGTATGTGGTCGGCTAATTTTACCGGTCCAAGAATTACGGCATTTGCGCCCATAAAACAGTCATTTCCGATCTGAATATCACCATAACCGCAACCGGGTTTTTCTCCGATAATATTTCCACCGGTAAGAATAAGATTTCTGCCGGCCACTGTAAATCTCGAAATAATAATTCCCGGTGAAGTATGCAAAATCAGGAGCCCTTCTTTAATATCTGCCTGATAATGAATTTCAACATTTGAATAGGCATAAATCAAATTGAACAACGGAATAAACACAATGCGGAGAATGGAATAAAACCGTCCGAAAATCAGAAATAAACTTCGTTCTACACGATATATAAAAATTCCCCAAAACGGTCGGCTCAACCAGATAGTGATAATGCTGCCGGGCTTTTTACCGACCATCTTACCAATGTCTTTCGCGAAATACCGGATCTGTATAAACATAATTAGCGAAGGTATGTGAACGTGGTGATCTTTACGCTGTTGAAATTAGTTGTATGGAAAAAATTAGTATGAATTGTATTTTAGATTTTAAAATTCTTCGTGTAGTTGTGTGAAATATTGGCTTGTTTCACACAACTACACAAGGTGTCCGGAGTAACAATAAATTAGCTACAGCATATAAAAAAAACGGGCAACCGAGGCTGCCCGTTTTTATCGCAAAAAGAAAATTGAATTAATTTAAATCAAAGCGGTCGAGATTCATCACCTTGTTCCATGCTGCCACAAAATCGTGGATGAATTTATCTCCGGCATCACCGCTGGCATATACTTCAGAAATCGCCCGCAATTCCGAATTCGATCCGAAGACCAGATCAACCCGGCTTCCTGTCCACTTGAGATCGCCCGTTGCTCTGTCTCTGCCTTCATACAAATCCTTGTTGTCGGATTTGGGTTTCCAATCTGTTGCCATGTCCAACAGATTCACAAAGAAATCATTGGTTAAGGCTCCCGGATTTTTAGTAAAAACACCCGTGGATGATCCGTTGTAATTTGCATTCATAGCGCGCATTCCACCAACCAAAACCGTCATTTCCGGGGCAGTGAGTGTAAGCAACTGAGCTTTGTCGATCAGCATGGCCTCCGGTAAAATGCTGTATCGCGCTTTTACATAATTGCGGAAACCGTCGGCATTGGGTTCCAGAACTGCGAAAGATTCAACATCGGTTTGCTCTTGTGTGGCGTCGGTTCTTCCGGGATTAAACGGAATTTCAATCGTGCGACCGGCATTTTTTGCGGCCAATTCCACTCCGGTATTCCCAGCCAGAATGATTAGATCTGCCATAGAGATTTTTTTATTTCCGGATTGAGAATCGTTGAATTCTTTTTGAATGGATTCGAGTTTCCCGAGCACATTCGACAATTCCGCCGGATTATTTACCTCCCAGTATTTCTGTGGAGCCAGACGAATCCGACCGCCATTCGCACCGCCGCGTTTATCGGAACCACGGAAGGTCGATGCCGAAGCCCATGCGGTTGAAACCAATTGTGAAACCGTAAGTCCGGAGTTTCGGATTTTATCTTTTAATAAATGGATATCATTAGCATCGACTAAAGCACCTGCTGCCGCCGGAACAGGATCCTGCCAGATGAGTTCTTCCGCCGGAACTTCCGGGCCCAGATATCGGGATCGCGGTCCCATATCGCGGTGCGTAAGTTTGAACCATGCCCGTGCAAAAGCATCTGCAAAGGCTTCCGGATTTTCGTAAAAGTGACGGGAAATTTTTTCGTACGCCGGATCAAATCTCAATGACAAATCCGTAGTGAGCATGGTGGGTTGATGTTTTTTATTCGGGTCGTGCGCATCCGGAATCAATCCGGCGCCACTTCCGTCTTTGGCAACCCATTGTTTCGCTCCGGCAGGACTTTTTGTGAGCTCCCATTCATAACCAAAAAGGTTTTCGAAGAAGTTGTTGCTCCATTTTGTTGGTGTTTTAGTCCAGGTTACTTCCGGGCCGCCGGTAATGGTATCGCCTGCTTTTCCGGATCCGTATGTGCTGTGCCAACCGAGACCCTGCGCTTCAATCGGAGCGGCTTCGGGTTCGGGGCCAACATTTTCAACCGGACCGGCACCATGGGATTTTCCGAATGTATGACCGCCGGCAATCAGGGCAACGGTTTCCTCATCGTTCATCGCCATTCGGGCAAAAGTTTCGCGGATGTCGCGGGCTGCAGCAATCGGATCCGGATTTCCTTCCGGGCCTTCCGGGTTTACGTATATCAATCCCATCTGAACGGCTGCCAAAGGATTTTCCAAATCGCGATCTCCCGAATATCGTTTTTCGCCTCCGAGCCAGGTTTTTTCGGAACCCCAGTAAACATCTTCCTCCGGTTCCCATACATCTTCGCGTCCGCCACCGAATCCAAAAGTTTCAAAGCCCATCGATTCCAACGCCACATTTCCGGCGAGGATCATGAGGTCGGCCCACGAGATTTTGTTTCCGTATTTCTGTTTGATCGGCCACAACAGTCTTCGGGCCTTGTCAAGGTTTGCGTTATCGGGCCAGCTATTGAGCGGGGCAAATCGTTGTTGTCCGGCACCCGCACCACCGCGACCATCACCGGTTCGGTATGTTCCGGCGCTGTGCCATGCCATACGAATGAAAAACGGACCATAATGTCCGAAGTCTGCCGGCCACCAATCCTGTGAGTCGGTCATCAGATTTTCGAGGTCTTTTTTCAATCTTTCGTAATCGAGACTTTTAAATGCTTCGGCGTAATCAAAATCCGGATTCATCGGATTTGAGAGATTTGAGTTTTGCCTCAGGATATTGAGGGGGAGCCGGTTCGGCCACCATTCGCTGTTGTGTGTTCCGCTAACAGCGTGCTTTCCGGTAGCACCGGTTACAGGGCACTTGGCTTCATTTCCGTTATTGTGTTCCATAGATCTGATAATATTTTAGTAAGACTAACATTCGAATTTAACCGTGAGTTCAATTCGGTATCATCAGAAATTTCTTGGAGGGAAAAGGTTTTGTTTATGAGGAGGGAATCTTCAGGCCGAGTGCAATTTGATCCAATTGATTATCTCTTCAATTTCAAGATTGCCTTGAATTATATTAATCACAAATTCGTATTTGTCCTGTTCATTGGCAATTAGGTTAATATGATCTTCCATTAATATTAACCGCATTAAAACATATCCTGTTCTTTTATTTCCATCGATAAATGGATGGTTAATTAATATGCTTTGTAAGATTGAAGCAGCTTTTTCTATTGCTGTTGGATAAAGATCAATCCCGTCGAATGTGCTTTAGGGTCTGCTTAACGCGGCCTGCAAAGCAGACTCATCCCGAATACCTTTTGAACCTCCGAATTTTTCAATTAATAATTCATGAATCTTTAAGGATTCCGTTAATGATATCATTCGGCAAGTTTGCGAAGTAGGTCTTTGTCTTCCTGTAAAATTTGGCGGAGATTTTGGGCGCGTTTAATCTCCACGGTAGATTTTCCTTTTAAACTATTCAGATAATCTAAAACATCCTGCAAAACTGAATCAGGAATATTATTTAATGCTTGCTGAATTTCAGTCTTTATTTCCTTTGTTGTCATACGAAATAATTCAAACCAAAATTAATGAATTAAGTTTTGTCTTTTGATACCGATTGTATTAGCCAATAAATTTTTATCAAAAGAGAATCTTAAAATAAAAAAGGGGTAAGACATCTCTTACCCCTTTTATTCCTGTAAACCAATTATTATTGATTAAGCTGTTGCCGGAACCACAACTTCTTTTCTTCTAAACCAACTGCTCATCCGGTCTTTGAGTTTATCAACGATGTAATAAACCGTTGGAACCAAAACCAGGGTGAGCAACAACGAACTGCTGAGTCCGCCGATAATTACCCAGGCCATTCCGTTTTTAACTTCCGCACCGGCGGCATTCGACATGGCAATCGGAAGCATACCGAAAATCATGGCAACGGTGGTCATCAGAATCGGGCGCAGACGTTCGCGACCTGCTTCCACCAATGCTTCTTTCAATCCCATTCCCTGTGCTTTTAAATGATTTGTAAAGTCAACGATCAGAATACCGTTTTTAGCAACAAGACCCATCAACATAATTAAACCAATGATGGCAAACATGGTGAGCGATTGCATGCTTAGGGCCAGAGCCAGCAACGCTCCGATTAGCGCAACCGGAATGGAGAACATTACCACCAGCGGATAAACAACGCTTTCGTACAAAGCCACCATAATCAGGTAAACCAATAAAAAGCCGATCAACATCGCGAGTCCCAGACTGGAAAATGCATCGCCCTGTTGCTGAGCCTGACCCTGATAATCCACGATTACTCCGGCGGGAATTTCTTTTTTCGCAAGTCCGGCTTTTATTTCATCCATGATCGTTCCCACAGGCCGGCCGTTCGCATACGCGGTAATCCGGATGCTGTTCAAACGATCTGAACGCTGCAAAACAGATTGCCCTAATTTCTCACTCACTACTGCGATATCACCCAGACGAACATTCGCTCCCTGATTGTTGCGAACGGTCATGTTGCGAACGCTTTCAATATCGCGTCGGGAACCTTCTTCCGAAATAATATTGATCGCGTATTCTTCTCCTTTGTCTGTGTAATTCATGCTGTTATTTCCGCGAAAAGCAATCTGCAATGCCGTTCCGACATCCGGAATGGTTAACCCCACCATATTCATCTTTTCGCGATCGAGTTGAATGTCGATTTCGTTGCTCGGAGTTTTCGTGCTGTACTCAACGTAATCGGTTCCCGGAACAGCAGCCGTTACTTCTTTTACGATTTTGGCTCCTTCCCAGATCTGATCCATATTCACTCCTTTCACCGCAATCTGAATCGGAGCGTCGCTGTTTCCGGTAATCGAAGTCGGACGAATGGTCACTTTTACTCCCGGAATTTTAGAAATCAGATTTCGAACGCGCTCTCCGAACTCATCTGAACTCACATCGCGTTCATCTTTATCGACTAAGGTTGCCACAATTTCACCGATGTTGGCCGTTGCCGTTCCTCCGCTCAACGCATTTCCACTTTGTGTTCCCACATTCGAAAATACCTTTAGAACTTCCGGTTGAGACATCACTACCTGCTCGGCTTTCAGCATCATCTGATTTGTTTCATAGAGAGGTGTTTCGGTCGACATTTCGAGAGCGATATTCACTTCACCGCGATCACTCGGACTAATAAAAGCGGTTCCGATGAATCCAGCCGGAACCAAAGCGAATGCACCGATGAAGAGAACAATTATTCCTAATAAAACATAGCGTTTATGACCGAGTGCCCATCCGAGAATTTTGCCGTACGAATCTTTTAAGGAATCGATCATACCTTCAAAACCCAGACTGATGCGTCCCCACAAACTGTCTTTTTTCAGCACTTCGAGCTTTGCCCAACGGGATGCGAGCAAAGGTGTGAGTGTAAAAGAAACCACGAGACTCATGAGTGTACTGAACACCACAACCAGCGAAAACTCGCGGAGAATATTTCCGATCATTCCGCCGCTGAGTGCCATTGGAACAAAAACCACCACGTCTACCAACGTAATAGCTACAGCGGTAAAACCAATTTCCGCCCGACCTTCAATCGATGCTTTCACGCGGTCTTTGCCCATTTCCATGTGACGGAAAATATTTTCGAGAATTACGATGCTGTCGTCAACCAGAATTCCGACCACTAACGAGAGTGCCATTAATGTCATCAGGTTTAATGAAAAACCGAATGCATACATTAAAACGAAAGTCGGAATCATTGCCGAAGGAAGAGCGACCAAAACAAACAGTGAACTTCGGAAGCTGTGCAAAAACAGCAACATCACGGAAGCCACAATTAACACGGCGAGCATAATGTCGTCGATCACGGCGTCTGCTGATGATTCGGTATAAACGCTTTGGTCAACCGCGATGTCGAAACCGAGATTATCGGATTTATAATCGGCAGTGAGTTTGTCCATCTGCTTTTTAACCTGATTCGAAACTTCAACCGCATTCGCGTCGGCTTGTTTAATAATTTCGATACCAATTCCCGGTTTTCCATTCACCCGGTTTACGGTTGAAGGATCGGTCTGAGCATCGGTAACCGAAGCGATATCTTTTAATAGAACCCGGCCGCCATCGGAGTTCCGGAGTACTTCAACATTTCGTATGTCGTCTACCGATCGCAGTTTTTCATCCAGACGAATAGAAAAACGGCTGTTGTCGTCTTCCACATCACCCGCGGGAAAAGAAACGTTCGCATTGGCAATGGCGCGATTCACCTGAGCGATGGAAACTCCGTATGAATTGAGTTTATCCAAATCCAGATTCACTTTAATCTCGCGCTTGGTTCCGCCGATGAGATTCACGCTTCCCACGCCGGCAACGTTTGAAATAATGGGTTTGATTTGCTGATCCACGAGATCATACAACTGAGCCGGATTGAGATCGGCCGACGCACTCACCCTTAGAACCGGAAGTTCTTCTGAATTGAACCGGCTAACAATCGGATCATCTGCATCTTCCGGCAAAACCGCCTTTATTCTGTTTATTCTTCGTTCGGCATCCAACTGTGCGGTTACCGTATTAATGTTGGGTTTCAACCGAACAACGATGCTCGACAAACCCTGCATAGAACTGGAAGTGATATTATCGACACCTTCGATTGCCGAGATGGCGTCTTCAACCGGTTTGGTAACGGTGCTTTGCATTTCTTCGGCAGAAGCCCCGCGGTAGGTAGTATTTATGGCAATTACACTCGCTTCAAACTTCGGAAGCAAATTATAATTGAGCGATTTGTAACTGAGGAAGCCGAACAAAATCAGCGTGAAAAAGATCACGGTGATCAGCAGCGGCCGCTTGATGGATAATTCTGTAACTGACATCTGCGCTTATTTTGAAATCACTTCAACCACACTTCCATCGCGGAGGTTAATGAGTCCGCTCAGGATAATTTCTTCACCGGCATTAAGTCCGCTTATCGCTTCGATCGATTCACCGGATTCGCGTCCAACCACAATCTTCCGCACTTTAGCATGACCATTTTCAACCACATACACATACGGATTCGCCAAACCTTCCGCCAATGCTGATTTCGGTATCATCAGAATTTTATCGTTTGATTTAATGTCGAATGTTACCCGAACGAAGGTTCCGGCTTTGAGTGAATTTTTCTTGTTGTTGTCGATGGTGATTTCCACCGGATAATTGTGGTTCTGATCGCCTTTCGGACTGATAAACCGAACCTTGCCCTGAAATTTTTGCCCGGCGTAAACATCGGAAGTTACCGAAACAGTCATGCCTTCTTTTAACCGGTACACCACGCTTTCACTCACCATTACGGTAGCCTTCAGTCGTGAAACATCTACCACGGTTCCGAGCGTAGTTCCGATATTCACGAACTCGCCCTGCTGAACACGTTTGTCGACAACTTCACCGCTGATCGGACTCACAATCGATCCGTCGGCAATTTGCTGTCGGATCTGAGCTGCCTGCGATTTGGCATTTTCGTAATTGTACTGAGCGTTTTTATAATCGTTTTCGGAAGCGGCTTTGGATTCGAAAAGAGATTTGAAGTTTTTATAATCGCGTTCGGTTTTGTCCACTAAAAGCTGAGCGGCTTCTAAACTCAGTTGTTTTTGGGTTACGTCGATTCCGCCCAGACGCTGACCCTTTACAACCCGGCTTCCGCGATCAAAATTGATGGTTGCCAGTCGGCCGGAAGTGTTAACAGTGAGTTTCACTTCTTCAAAAGCTTCGGTTTCTGCCGGTAAAGAAATCACCGATTCGGGTGCCTGCATTCCGGTTTTAACAGTCGTTACCGGAATCGGAATTTCCGAGCGATCAACGACCTGATTGCTTTCTTCGATTTTGTGTTTATTGGCGGCAAGTCGGAATGCGATCAGTGCCACAAGAATTACAATGGAGAGCGTGATAAAGATTTTGCGTTTCATTTTTATGATTGAATTAAAGCTGTTCGATGTATTGTCTTAAAGTTCCTTTTGATTTTTCGAGGTTGAGTCGGTTCATGCAGTAGGTGAGCAAAGAAGAGATGTAATTGTTCTGAGCTTCCTGCCACGCGTATTGGGCATTCAGCAAATCGGAAAGCGAGGTAACTCCCTGTTGATACTGAAGATTGGTATTGTCGAATACTTCTTTTGCCAGATCCAGATTTTGTTTATTAATCTCTAATGTGTTTTCACTGGTTTTTAAAGTTGAATATGCATTGGCAATTGCGAGCTGAAGATTATTAGTGGTTACTTCAAATTTTTCGCGTGCACTGTTCAGATTCAATTCACTTTGCTGAATCTGACTGCTCAGTTTCATGCTGCTGAAAATGGGTACGCTCAGTTTTACGCCAACTACGGAATAATCGTAGAGGTTTTTGAATTGTTCACTAAAAGTGTTGTTGAAAGTCTGAGCGCCATAACGGGCATAGGCAGAAACTTTAGGAAGAACGCTGGCCCGGTTGCGGTCGAGGTCGATTTCCTTTAGTTTTAATGTTTGCATCTGAATCTGATAATCGAGTGCGTTGTTTACATCCATTTGCACCTGCTCGTCATATACTTTAACCGAATCGTAATTAAAAGTCTCGTTTATTACTAATGGAGTTTCGGCATCCATTCCCATGGAAATCCGGAGTTGATTCATTGCAAGTTCGTAGCTGTTCATGCAGCTTTTTTGTTTCGCAAGCGTGTTGTTGTAATTCACTTTTACACGGTTCACATCCAACGGTTGAATGATCCCCTTTTCGAGTCGGTTTTGCTGAATGCGCAGTAGTTCCGAAATTTTCTTTTCGTTTTCAGCCAGCAGGTCGAGTTGTTCGCGCTGAACCACTACCTGATAAAATGCCATTATTGTATTGTAGGCAACTTCGTCTTCGACCTTGGCTTTTTGCAAAGCGGCGAGTTCCGAATTTGGCCGGCTGGCTTTGATGCCGGTTAAAAGCGACTGATCAAAAATTACCTGATCGAGCTGTCCGAATACATTGGAAGTGTATTGGTTTCCAAACTGAACTTTTGTGTCTTTCGGGCCTAATGCACCGGCCGGAATAACGGTTGTCATTCGTTTCAGGTTGTCATCCATGGTTCCGGTTGCGGTAATTTGCGGCAGGTAGTAGGAGAGGGCTTCCGTGGCTTTTTTGTTGGCAGCTTCCTCGTCGTATCCCGCGGCTTTAATGCTGGGATGGTTTTTTAGACTAAAGACAATACAGTCTTTCAGCGACATCGCCTGACCAGTGTCTTGAGCCCATGCAGTTGATTGAAAAACCAAAGCAAAAAAGGCTAAGAGGGCTTTGGTTCTTTTGATTTTTATCATTTCGGTAACAATTATTTAGTTTAGAATTAAATGAACTAATTATGGTAAAAAAATATCAGGGGTTCATTTTGCGCCATTTCTCAAATATGGCGGGGAGTTCGCCCTGAATAAATTTCATGAAGCGCACCATGCGATCGAGTCCCTGGTTGAATTCGGGTGTTTCTTTGGTGCGTTGATCGAGGATTTCCTGCCAGAGCAAACCGATGTTTGAAAAGCTTTCCAGTTTTTCCTGAGAGTTCTTTTCCCAGATATCGAGTCGGAGCCGGAAATATCTTTTTCGATCGCCGGGTTTGGTGATATACTCGATTCTTCCGTGTCCGAGCAACCGGTTAATTCCGTTACTGGCGGCACCTTTACTGATCAACAGAGTTTGGTAAATTTCCTCAAATGTGAGTTCGGTGATATCACAAACCGCGAGAAGTGCAAGAATGCGGGCTTCGGCAGGTGCAGATCCGGATCGCTCCATATACACACCAAATTTTTCAATGAGGTGTTTCTGATCTTCTGATAATTCTATGGTTCTTTCCATATCGTCTCAATTTGACGGGGCGAAATTAAAACACCTATTTGGTTCACGCAATAGTGAACTGAAAAAACTTTTGAACTTTTGTTTAGCGATGATCCGATTTCATTCCGGCAGATGCGATCCAAAATCGTAAATCTGCGATCGTCCATCGGATGGTATTTCAGTCCCGATCAAAAATCGTAAATCTGCGATCGTCCATCGGATGGTATTTCAGTCCCGATCAAAACTCGTAAATCTGCGATCGTCCATCGGATGATATTTCAGTCCCGATCAAAAATCGTAAATCTGCGATCGTCCATCGGTTGGTATTTCAGTCCCGATCCAAAATCGTAAATCTAAGATCGTACTTTTCTCATGTCTTAATCTTCCTTGTCTTCCAGAATCAACCGCAACGCAGTATTTTTCGAGATATAGGCCCAAGCCCAATTGATGAAAATAATGAGCTTGTTGCGAACACTCAGAATGAGCATGAGGTGGAGAAACATCCAGATCACCCAGGCAAAAAAGCCTTTGATGTGGAGTGATTTTATATCCACCACCGAACGGTTCCGGCCAATAGTTGCCATCGTTCCGAGGTCCCGGTATTCGTATTCCGTAGTTGGTTTTTGCTGTTCAATCCGACGAAGGTTTTTGGCGAGATTATTTGCCTGTTGAATGGCAACGTTTGCCAGTTGCGGATGTCCGTTCGGATATTTGGGAGTTTCCATCATTGCCATGTCGCCCACCACAAAAATGTTGGGATGATCGGTTAACTGATTGATGCGATTCACCTTAATACGACCGCCGCGCCCGATACATTCGGTTGGAATACCTTTGATTCCGTTCGCCATAATACCGGCAGACCAGATTACAGTTTTCGTTTTAATGGTTTCTCCGGACTGAGTTGTCAGCACTTCCCCGTCGTATGATTTTACGATGGTGTTGGTGCGAATTTCAACCCCCATTTTTTCGAGGTAGCGTTGCGAATCTTCCTGACTTTTTTTGCTCATGCTTCCCAGAGTGTGATCACTGCCTTCGATGAGAATTATTTTGAGTTTGGAGAAATCGATCCGGTGAAAATCTTTAGGAAGGATGTACTTTTTTATTTCGGCAAAAGCACCGCTCAATTCCACTCCGGTCGGACCGCCACCTACGATTACAATATTGCACAATGCTTCGACATCATTGTTTTGTTGATTCACAATTTTTTCGAAGACCTGTAAAATGTGGTTTCTAATTTTTAATGCATCAGAAGTGGATTTTAATGAAATGGCATTTTGGGCTAATTCATTATTTCCAAAGAAATTGGTTTTTCCACCTAAGGCTAAAATGAGATAGTCGTATTCGATGTCACCAATGCTGGTCTCCAGTTTTTTATTCGGAGCATCTACAGCTTCGGCATTAGCCAATCGTATCCGGATGTGTTTGTTGTTCCGGAAAACGTACCGGATGGGAAAGGAAACGCTTGAGGGTTCTATCTGTGCTGTTGCAACCTGATATAAGAGTGGCTGAAACTGATGATAGTTGATTTTGTCGATAAGAAGAACCTCAAACAATCCGGGGTCGAGTTCTTTTGCCAGATTAATTCCGGCGAACCCACCGCCAACGACTACCACATTTTTCTTCACCTTATAAATTAACAGTTGATCCAACACATTAGTTTACAATATTCGATAATATGTTTCATCCGCCGCGCTCCTATGCTGTAGCTTCGGCGCAAGCGTAAGCTTCAGCGCAGGCGGATCATCCGCCGCCCCTGTTTGCTATAGCTTTCTCTTACGCCGAAGCTTCAGCGTAGGGGCGCAGCGCAAGCCTAAGTATCAACGAAGGGGCACGGTCTAAGGGAAAGCTCAGCGTAGGAGATTGCTTTTTGATTTGACCATTCAAAGTATTTGAGTATATCTTATTCGTATTATGTCTCCGAAAATGCTACCACGGAGCGTCATCCCGGGCCGCGTTCCGGGATCTGGTTGTTGTGAATCGGAAAACCGAATAAAAAAGGTAAACCCAAATCAAATAAAACCTCAAGTCAAAAGAAATTTAATGATTCAAATACCAGCTATAAAAACAAAAATGAGATCCCGGAATGTTGTGTTTGGTTCACACTGACAACTCATATCCCATCTCAAATTGTGAGACTATGGAAACAGGAGGTCTTCAGTGGGATTACGCTCGGTGGTAAATCTTATGCCTGAGGTAATTTGAGAATCCGGTGATCTTCTATATTGATCAGAATTGATTCTTCCAATTCCCGTTTTAGTTGATTTTACATAATCAAACTATTAGAATTACCAGCTATCAATATATACCATCAACTGTTCCTTCAAATCTTCTCCCCTTATTGCTCTGGCTATAATAACACCACTTGGGTCGATTAAAATGGTCGTAGGGTATGCATTAATGTTATATAGTTTTCGGAAATCGTTTTCCTCATCCGATAATATTTGGATCCATTTAATGGCGTATTTTTCAATAGCGGATTTCAGAGGGTCTGGGCTGTCTACAGCAATTCCGATAAATACAATTTTGCTGGAATCCAAGTTTGAGTGCGCTCTTCTAATATTGGCAATTTCTTCTACACACGGTGCACACCATGTACCCCAGAAATCAAGGTAAACGAATTTTCCTTTAAAGTCGGAGAGTGAGATAACAGCGGAATCGGATCCAAATTTTCGGGCCTTAAATGGTATAGCTCTCATACCTATCTGTGATGAAAAGGGAACTGTATCACCCGGCATTTCTTCAAGACTAAGGGTTAAACTTCTGAAATCCGCTTTAAGATATTTATAATATTTGCCATCCAGTAAAATGTATTCTCCTTTGTTTATTTTATTTTTTATATCGGTTTCATTATATAAAATGGTGCCACTATAAAATGTGACACCGCTACTTGGGCCTGCTATAAAAAGGGTATTATTTTTTAAAAAAGATCTGTAATGAACAGGAAAGTTTTGAAGAATTTCTCCGTCTTTGTGTCTCAAAATAAAAATGGGTATTTCTCTGGAAACTATTTTTCCGCCAATTTGAAAATCCCCATAAACGAAAACAGAGTTTGAACGAACAACGGAGTCTGTTAAACGACCAGGGTCAAATGGCTTCTCGCAATAATAAATACTCGTTGTTTTTTCATCCGAGAAATCCAAATTGTGATTGGTATCGATTCGATAAACGATTGAGTCATTGTGAACCTTACCCAGAACAATATTCACGAAACAGTTAATGGGTCTGGTTGAAAGGTTTTTTGTGGTGTCAATATTCCAGGATTCCGTTAAACTCAGAAATCTTTCTCGCGTAATTTTTCCCAATTTGTAATTCTGATAGGCGAACTGATGTGCATCAAACCAAATCTGGTGTACGACCGGATCTTTCCATTCGGCTGGTATTCCTTTAACTTTGGACTCAGTTGATTTCCAGGGATTGCTCTCTGGCATGGGGTTCATTGAAATTATGCCGAAACTCTTCGAGAGATTTCCATAGCCTATTTGTGGGGTGATGTTCAACCGAAGGGTATCGCCGGCCTTTACTTTAATCAAAGCCAACGAGAAGATTGCGAGAAATACGGTTCTAATCATTTTCTAATTTTTTTCAATTCCCATTTTTATCGCCTTCTTCAATACATCTGAATTAACATCTTGTAATTTTTTAAATTTAATACAATACCCGGTTACGCTGGCTTTTCCGATGTTTTTTTCAAATGTTTCCTTAAGATAATGTTTGTCTTCAATCCCCATTATGTAAACCGAAATTCCGGTTGTGTTGGCACTGATACCAACCTGATAAAACTCTTTTGAATCACCATTTGCATAATGAATCATTCGGGAACCGTAACCGATATTCGGATTCGAAACCACCTTGCCCTCGGGGTTTAGTCCGTCTAAAAACCAAAGTTTGCAATCGGGAGATTCCCGTTGAATGAATTGATGTAATTCGGTTAAATCGTTTCTTTTGATTTCCGGTTGACTGTCGATATATGCGTTAATTTGTTCCTCGGTGTTCATTTAAATTCAACGATAAATTATTAGCATAGATTTATTTCTTCTTTTTCGGCTTCGGTTCTGGTAATTCGTTTACTGTAATTCGCACCAATTCGCTGAGTCGGTCACGGTCTTCGAGCAGGTCTTCAATCAGGAAGTACATTTTTGCGCCGGGATAAGGTGGTGCTTCTGTCACTTCGCCGAGATATTGTCTTCCGGCGTTTGTGGGTTTAATAAATAATCTATTGTCGCAAATCAATCCGAATATTTTTCCGTTTGAATAAATACCGTATTCACCAAACATTTTTTTAGCAGTGATATCACCGGCTTTGGGCATCTGTTCAATTATATAATCAACGAATATTTGATCTGTTGCCATTTGAATTATCTTTCATTTTATGATGCAGAGTTTAATGTTCTTCATCCTGAACCACCATGGTGTTTGACACTTCATCGTGCCAGGCGTAATCCGAAAAAAGCAGGGATATATTATCGAGTGGAATAAACCGGCAAAGGCTTCTTCCTAAAATATTTAAAAAGGTTGGTTTGTCGCCATTGATTGTAATTACATGGGTTTTGGAAATCAATTTACCCGGAGTTTTAGAAAGGTAAAACTCAAATACCGTGAAATAACTCATCATAACGCCCCAAAACAGGAAAAACACCAACACAGGCTCATTATCTTCATCAATCAGATTGAATGCGAAAATGAACCCAAGAAGCAATCCCAGAATTAACATGATACAAGTTGTGTCAATCACATAATTTACCAATCGCGAGATTTTTTTCGCGACTTTGGGTCGAACGGCGGTTTCTGATTCGTCGAGGATGGTGAAATTGTTCATATTACGAATTAAAGGGAAATTATGCTGAGAATTGTGGACCATCGACAGAGTTATGATTAAGTTAAGCGGGAATCATTTAAACAACTGTTATACAAGGCAGTTCCAAGTTTCCGATGTCCCTCTTCATTTAAATGCACGCCATCTGCCTCAAAATAATTTGTAGTGATCGCATTGGCATTGATGAAACAAATATGTTTTTTTTGGCAGAAATTATACAGGAAATCTGAATACCATTTCAAAGTAACGTTCATTAGTGCGGCTTCCGGATTCCCGGGAGGAGATATGATTCTGAGATCCACATTCTTTTCATGACATACATCATTCAGTAATTGTATTTGCTTAGAAACATACAACCGACTCCAATGATGTAGACCAGTTACAAATCCCAACAGTAAATTCAGGTCGCGCAGATCAATAAATTTTCGAGGGATAAAGACATAATTTCTGGTATAATACTTCTCTGTAAGTAAATTGTCCCAGAGTAATTTTCTGTTAATGAATGCGGGATGTATTGCTCTTTTCTGAATATCACGATTTACATTATATTTAATAAGAAGTTTTTGCAATGGCATCAATGCAAAAGGTCTGACGAATAAGTAAAGGATATCTGGTTTATTTATTTGTATGAAGCTGCTACATTTTTGTATGAGATGATCAAATGTGAAATACATTCCATGTGAAATCGAAAACGAAACGTTTGTGAATTTTTCCGAAAGTAATACTTCTAAAACCGAATGAAATAGTTTGTTATCTTCCATCCCTGGTTGTTGGTTAATACACCCTCCCATAAAACCAATTTTGAGGTTACTCGTCACTTTTTTCGGTTGATTAACAGGTATTCCTGAGGAGTTAAAATTCGATTGCCCAAAAGCGAAAAACTTCGCCCTTTTTGCCGGTGTTTCCTAAAATAATCCAATTCAAATTCAGCATTTTCCTTTCGTGCATTCTCTAAAGTCGGGGTTGGAATGTTATTGATTAGGTTGAATAAGTAACATGTCTGCTGTTTATGCAAGGATAAAAGGGCAAAATCATCGGAACACATACAATTTAATTGTTGATATGAATAATGTAAGGTTGCCTGATCTGCTAAATTTACATAGGGGCTATTGCAAAATTTAAGATTCAGATCTTCGGTAACTTTTATCAGAGGTGCAATCATTTGCCAGTATTCATCGGAGCATTGCTCAACGATTGGAAATATTCCGAGATCCAAATGATAATCATAGTTTCCGAACATAACATATTCTATATCGTGGTGATTGTCCTTATTAACAATTTGTGGAAGTTGCCGAATTCCAATTTGTGTCTCTATTATTAAATTTATCCTGAACTTGCGGGAAGTGCATGATTGAACAGTTGTAATTGCGAGCTCATTCTCTACTTTGGGAAGGCAAAGAATTTCGATTCTGTCTCCATATTTTTCAAGCAGGGGGATGTCCTTTTGAAATTCGTCAGAGGAAATGGCATTGATTCTAATGCAGAATTTTCGATCAGGAAATAAAGACAGAATTTCTTCAAAAGCTTTCCTCGCATCTGCTTTGAGAATTGTGGAATTTTTAGGATTTACAACATCTTGAATTCCATCTTCAAGATCCAAAACTATTTTACAGGAAAAAGGGTCAAGAGATCGAATGAGTCTTGCAATTACCGATGGCTTGTATGCCGGAATGCATTGAAATATAGTGGCATGCTTCATTTGAGTCATTCTTCGACCTGATCGGTTTTTATGCTGAGAAGTTACAAAAAAAAGAACTCATACTTAATATCAGCGGGTTTTCGCATGCAAAATCAGACAGCAATTCTACTAATGCACGAACTCGAATTTAGGGTAAAGTGAAATCGATTCGTTTTTCATTCAAGTTCATTCGAAGTGCATTCTCATTTCACCATCTTACCAATCATCCGCTCAATTTTTTCACCTCTTCGGATATAGGCGATGTACCGGTCTTTTTGAACATCTACTATCTTGGCTGAATACACCAATGAAGAATCTGTGAGATTGTAGGCTTGATATTCACAGGGCCCAATCCATTTAATGCCGTAAGCATAATTTACGGTTCCATTGCCGGTGGAGTAATTCTCCCGGTAAAGACTACGGGTGATCCATCCGGCTTTAATTTGAAAAATTCCGAATCTTACTCTTTGTACACTATCTGCACATTCTAATGATTCATAATTTTCTTCAGTAATGTGAAGAGCATATCCATTAAGATTTCCTTTTGCCAGATGATACTTTAACCCACTTTATGAATTGGAACTTCGTAGCGAGAGTGCAAAGCCCGAAACCACGCGGCATTGAACGAATGAAGCATAGCGCCGCTATGGTGAATGAGAAAAATGCCGTTCATCCATGTGGTGATGGGGTTTGTGCTCGCAGTAGATTTTCTAATGCATAAAGTGGGTTTAATAAAATTTCAAAAAGAGAATAAGCTATGAAAACAATTAACAACACAGTACTTCCCTTAGTTCCTGTTGATGTACTTTTCATAATGCACTATCGGTAATTTTCATGTCTCTCGTATAATGTGCATAATACTCACCGGGCCGCATTTCCGGAAATTTTTTATAATCAAAATAGGGCTCTCTGCAATGCGGACAACGAAGCGGATTGAGATATTTAAACCGGCCTCCCTCTATTCCGAATAATTCGCGATCAACATATTCGATTTCCGATTTGGTCAGAGCAATTGGATTCGCGTATCGGATCAGATAATTATCAAGTTGGCTGTTTTTGCTATGCGATAGGGTGAGCAATTCTTTCCCGTCGTCAGAATATGCATATCCTTTTTCCGCAAAGCCCATGTGAAAGGCCCGCATGCTAAAACTCTTTTTGCAGACATCACAAAATGCGATCATCTGCATATTACCGGAAATAATTCCCCTGAAATGCAAACCTCTTTCAAAACCTCCTCTGCCTGCGAAATGATCATTCATTTGTTGCTGATCTGAAAGAAAAAAGGGTTGAATAACGATAGTTCCCAATGCATTTTTTGTTTCGTGTTTAGATTTGGAAACGGCTGCTTCGATCTGAACAGAAGAATTAGTATTCACCCGAATCTCGAAATGCAAAAACAAACCCTTTCGGTGTTCCGGATAGTCCTGTAATTGAATTCGTGCTTTGCGGTATAATTGTTCATTTTCATAAATCAACAGATCGATAAAATCTCCATGGGTTTCCAGATTGAAAAGCGACCGCCTTAGTTCCTTTCTTTTCTCGTTTGAGTTAATAATGGTGATCTCATTATCGATCACTTTTATTCCGCTTGCATTTCTTTTTACCAAGGCGGGTATAAAGTGCCACAACATTGAGATAAATACTATTATTCCTACGACCAAAAGTACCATTGCCGGATCAGCATCCTTTTTTCTGGTGGGCTGGTTTGGAAATTCAGGAAGCAGAGAATTTCGGTTTATAAAATTTTCATAGAACCGGTTATAAAGCGAATCGACCTGCTGTTCCGTTGCTTCGGGATACATTTTTCTAATGGCTTCCATAACCTTTGTCTGGCGAATGGAAAGAACAATTGAATCCCGTTCTGATTGTGCGTATACTCTACCGGGAATTGTGTCTGCTTCAGCCCAGATCTCAGAGTCTTCCGGATTTTTAAAATGAGGAGAAGAGGTAGTGTTGGTTGCGAATAATGCTTTGGGAATGGAGGAAATAATTAAATTAAAGACAATGAAAAGAATGAAATAAATGAAATGGCGTGTTAAAGAAAAAAGACCAAACTGAATTGAAATTGAACCAGAAACGCATTTTTCTTTTTGCATGTTTGATCATCTTATCTTATTCCGACTAAAATTACATATTATTATGCCTTAATTATATCTGTTAAATCAAAATCCGATTGACCAACAAATGCAGGATTTGTTTGAATAACCTTAATAAACTGTCTCAAAGCTGCTGCGTCAAAATCCGTTTCAAGTATGATAATGTTTTGCAAACCCTCATTAAAATGAATTTCAATTTCCCCCTTTTTTCGGTTTATGGCATAGATATCTTGAATTAATCTTCTTTTTTGTCTTAGGAATTTATTTGAAATCATGTTGTCTCCATCAATGGAAAGTACAACTGGTTTAATAAAATTGATCATCGCGGAATTCAATAGGAAATAGATGATAAGCGCCACAAGGAAATAGAGCAAAAGATTGTTATATAAAACCGCAGAACGGGGAATCAACCCACACAGAGTCATCCACGGAACAACTTCCAGAATTTGCCGAGTGAGGTACGTGTGGCCAATCTGTGTTAGTTGGAAATCGCCGGGAAGTTTTCGTTTCAATTTGAAATAATTGAGGGTAATTAAAACAAATAATCCTCCAGCCACAATATA
This sequence comes from Bacteroidota bacterium, assembly GCA_016124755.1. Lineage (GTDB taxonomy): Bacteria > Bacteroidota > Bacteroidia > NS11-12g > UBA9320 > WGNA01. Next base: position 112,038 of record WGNA01000011.1, read on the forward strand.
GGTTAATGCCGTATGATAAGTGTACAAAGCGGGTGCCTGTATCTTGAATGAATCTGCTCCAATTTGCAATTGTGAAGTAACGGGAATCAAGAAAAGTATTAACAATACAGTTATGAAACAAATAACCAGAAGTGAAACACTAACAAATGCACTTTTCATTTTAAGGTTGAGTTTGGTGTTATGGAAACCCCTGTAAATAGGATATTTTCCAAATCTTATTTTGCTTTTTAACTTTAAACCGGTATTGAAATTTTGACCAGCTTTTGTGATAACCTTGTTCCGGGATCTTCCACTTCCAATAAAAATCTCCGGAGTGGGAATCTAATGAAATAACTCTTATGTCCATCTCATTCCATGGCAGATTGTCCTGACACAAACACCATGGGTCAACTTCACCGAACAAAAAGGGAGGTAGCTCATTTAATCCCCAAAACTCCTTTTCTTTTAATAGTGTATCATTAATTTGATGAATTAAATGGTCAAATCTAATAATAAATGAATCCGTAAAAAATCCTGAATTCAAGAGCGCATTAACAGTTTTATTGTGCGTATTAATGTCGATTCCCATGTAATATTCTGAATCCTTATCAAGGATAGCGGGAATTATGTCCGGTGCAGTGTCGGAGTGAGTCCAAACCATTACATTTCGGATTAATTCAGTAATTTCAACACTGTCATTAGAACCATTATTCAGTTGAATTTCTCCTTCAATTTGATCGTTTTGTTTTTGTTCATGGGAACAAGATGAGCAGAAAAAAGCAAAGGTTGTAATAAAGCAATACGCTGCGAACTTCAAATGATCAAACAAAACCATGCGCTTTATCGGTTTCAACACTATTCTCATTAAAAAGCAAACACCCAAATATAAAGTTGACGATGATGGTTTAAGCTTTACACCAAATCATCCACCGCATTTTCCAAATCCGGAAAGCGGAATGAAAATCCTTCTTTTTCGAGTCGTTCGGATTTAACATACCGACCATAGATTGCCAGTTCCGGATCTGTTTTAAAAAGCAATTTCGCCCCAATGCGCGTCATCCATTCGGGAGCGGGAAGTCCGATGGGCATTTTCATTTTTTTGCGAAGCGCTTTCATAAATTGCCTTTGTGAAACCGGATTTGGAGAACTTACCACATACACTCCGTTAAAGGAATCGTGCAGTATTGCGTGCAAGACGATTTCATTAAAATCAAATTCGTGGATCCAGCTAAATCCCTGTTTGCCGCTTCCTATTTTTCCTCCGAGTCCGAGACGCGTAATGGCTTTAAGGCGTTTCATCGCACCTCCGTTTTTTCCAATTACAAAACTGGTTCGCAGGCGTACTTCTCGCATTCCTTCTGGCAACGATTGCAAAAAAGCATCTTCCCAGGCTCTTCCAATGTTGGGTGCAAAACCGTAACCGGTGGCTGAATTCTCGGTGCACAAAACTTTGGGCGGGTCACCATAAATGTGAGCGGTCGACATTTGAATCCATACTTCGGGCGGACGTTCGAGCATCCGCAGCGCTTCACCAATTACCCGCGTAGATTCAATTCGCGAACGAAGAATCAGATCGCAATTGTCGGGCGTTTTAATGCAGTCCACCGATTTTCCGGTGAGGTTTACAACGGCAATTGCATCTTCTAAAGTCCGGATCCAGTCGCCGGTTGTGCGCGCATCCCAGAAAACAAAATCAAACGGGAAATTTTTATCCGGACGATTGCGGGCGATAATTACCGGATGATAACCTTTGGATTGAAGATGGCGGGCGAGACTGGTGCCGAGAAATCCTGTTCCGCCGGTAATTACTATTTTTTTCATGCCTGGTTTTGACGGCGAAATTATGCCAAAAACAAACAGGATTCTATTTTAAATATCTTTCAAAACTTTCATATTTTTCACCATTTCAAGACCCATTCAATTTCTTTGGATGTTAAGGCAGAAAGATCAATTTTATAATTCGGGTCCGGCACATACCATTCAACATGGTTTTCGAAATAATCCTGAATCCAATTTTTATGAAATACATATCCTCTTCGGGCAAATGGCAGATTGTTTAGGATATCGCGATCGTATTTGGTTTTCGGGGGTAATATATAATCCTGTTTTTCAATTGCAAACGGCAACTCGCTCGTGAAATGATCGAAACTATCGGCTTCATTTGCGTGGAAGCCATAGTAATTCCAGTCGAAAACAAAGAGTTCACCTTTGGGTTTGAAATTTAATGTGCGGAATTCTACAGTGCCCGATTGAACGTAAAATACAGTTGTCTTTTTAGAAGTGTCGTAAGAAAATACAGAAGAAATTGCTTTTCCATGTCCGGATAAATGCCAGTCGGATGCGAAATCAAAAAACGAATTCATAATATTTAATTCTTCTCCGATTCCCGGATCAATTATTAAATGAAAATCATCGATCTGGTGATTTGCCCAGCGATTGGCCGCAGTGAGAATATACTCGAAATTATACCGGTAATCAACGGATCCGGAAAGGTTGTAATAATATGTATGCTCTATGTGATTAATACCTTTTTTGAAATTCGCTTTAAAATGATAGACATAATAAAAGTCGACATAATTTCCTTCTTTAACTCCTTTGAAAGTGTCGAGATTGATCCCTGAAATTTTGCCGTGTACGTATTGGCCGGTGTCGCTTACAATGGCACATTCCCACAAAAGATCGTCATTGTTCAATGTAACAGTAAAGCCTGAAATAAAAGGGTGCTGACCATATTTTGGCGCGGCGTTCACATCTCCGGAAGGGGAAAATGCTTCAAAACCAACGATAACCTCTTTGTCTTCTCCCGGATTGAAAAATTCATACTGAACGGAAACTCCAATATGCTTGTCACCCAATTTCGTCAGCTTTAAAACTTCTTTTTTAATGCTGATGTCGGATTCGGTTATGGGAATAAGATGATTGCCGGAAGAGTAATAAACGCCGTCGTTGGCATTTACTTTAAAGCATACAAGATTAATCAGAATAACGAGTGCAGATCTTAGTTTCATTCGGGTCAAAGTTATCGCTCAATACCTCGAACCGGAGTGAAGTAAACTACTAATTCCCATCAATTTATTTTTGGCGTGTTGTCGATCACCAAGGCATCCCAGGGAGCCTCTCCAAGCTTTGAGTATTCGGGCAAAAGAAAGTTCTTATCTAACTCCAGAATGTTGAATTTGCCATACACCATCGACAGTTCGAGTTTGAAATAATTGCCATTCCGAAACTGAATAATGGCGTATCGACTGCCTCCTTTCCATTTTTTGCTGTTTCCGTTCTGAACAGCACTTTTAAATACGGAAAGACATTTTGAGGTATCCATTAATTGATACTCACTATCAGCAATAATTTTGACAGCACTTTTGGTTTTGAAATCCGGAACATCATGTGCGAAATAAAAAATGGAATCGATTTCATGCCAAGTCGATTTATCAAATGAACATCCGGTAAAAAGAAGTAGGATAAAAACAAAGGAGAGATATTTATTCATGTTTCGTCGGTCTTATCTGTTTGGTTTTTTTGCGGTCTAACGCCGGATGTCGCGCAAATGCATTATAAAATTCATCCATCATATCAACCTCCACATAACAACGGGTCGGTACTTTTTCCCCATTTTTTACGCCGGGTGTAAATGGTTCAAAGGATTTTAACAGAAGCATTAAATCCTGAAAATAATACGGACACGAAGTGGTATCCAGATTTCCTTCAAACATTTCGATGTTAAAAATATAACCTGAGGTGTCTACCACAAAGGTGAGATTTCGGATCGCGCGAACAGGTTCGGAAACACAATAATCATTTCGTTTCATTCGCAGTACCGGGAGACTATCGGAACCGGGCATTACCGGAGGCTGATCAACCTCAGTATCCGGATAAATCTTACTGTTGAATTGAACTTTGGGATATGAGACCATTACTCCACCAGAACTGCCAAGATGTTTTCGATGATTTTTTGATAAATAATTTTCAATCCACATCGTATCCGGGTTAGAACTGGAAATAATGTACAATTTGTCAATAGGAGTAAGCGGTACAAGAGAGAGAACTTTGCCGGTTTTGCGAAACGTTTTATTATCATTGATTGTGGTTTTTACCTCCCACGAGATGGAATCAATGGAATAATAAATCCACTTTTGATTGTCGATTAGCAGTATAGAATCATTTAAAAATTCATAGTCAGAGCCGTGGCAATTCCGTTCGTTGTCGTAGTAATAACAGTACTCTACACGTCTTTTGGTTTCGGAAAAAACAATATCTTCTCTGGCGTACTTTAGACCGGAAACGAATTGTTTTCCGCGTACCGGATGCTTTGCAGATGAATAATGAATAGAGGGTTCGGTTTTAATGGTGTCCTGAGAATTGGCTACATGGCAATTAATAATAGTCAATATCAAAAGTAGGTTGATGCGCGATTGTTCAGGTATAATCAGATTCGTTATCATCGCGATATTCTCAGTGTATTTCACTTTATTTTAAAACACATAACATGCGTTTCAGTCCAGGCATAAAATAATTCGGTTTTTTCATCAATAATAAAAGTGCTGAATTCCCCGACCGACCATCCCAGCTTTTGTTTTTTAGATAAATCTTCAAAGAGCGAATAATTGTGAATGTGATATTTTACGGCACCGGTGGAGGGATTTAAGCCAAATAAACCATTGCCGTTTTTAAACCAAACGATATTGTTGAGATGTTGATATTCTCCTGTATTATCTCCACAACTTTTATTCGTCCATGCTAATTTTCCGGTGCCGGTATCAAGGGCGTTGATGAAAACAGTATTACCACTGTTCATTAAAACTCTGTTTCCGACAACGAAATATTCGGTATAACTCGGTGATGTAACACTCAACCGGTTATCCCATTTTATTTTTTCGGATGCAAGATTTATACAGCCGGTTTTCCATTCATTGGTGGCAGAAGTCATCCCGCCAAAATAAACATTATCACCTACCATTACTGAGCTGCCCGGTGTTGACGATTTGGTGTAATTACCCCAGTTGTGGAATATGGTATCGGCGGTTAGGTCAATTGCCAGAAATTCGGAATAAGGCGTTGGTAAATTATTAGGATACACCAGAGAACTGTAAAACGCAATTAAATTCCCATTTGGATGTCTCCAGTATGATGCAGAATAAAGCGTATTTGAATTTACACCTCTTTCTGAAGGAATCAGTTCATAAGCAATAGATGCATTTCCGCTGTTTGGATCAAGACTGGTTATTCGACAACTCCGGTTTGAGTTTCCGTAATGAGCAGCAAGATATAATTTATTTTCAAAGAAGACGGGATTAGTGATGAGATCAACTCCATCATCCCATTGCCAAAGAGTTTTGCCATCATTTACATCCACGCAAATAATTCCCTTACCTCTGCTGTTTATATATAATTTTTGATCGTGAAACAGCACATTTTCAATTGTAGCTAATTCTTTGTCCCAACACCACTGTGTATCACCGGTAGATTTCTCAATCACAAGAAGTTTTGACGAATATGTTGTATCATTCAATGTGACGAAAACGGCATATTGTTCAGTTAGCAATGAAAGAATCGCCGGGGAGTATTGGCCACCATGTTCGTGAGACCAGATCATTTCAACATTCGGGTTAATTTCAAACGTTTCTTCTGAGCTAACTATCGGATCATCAGGCTTACAACCCGAAAGGAAAGAAGAAAAAAGAAGAAAATAAAAAATGCGATTGGGGTTTTTCATGATGAAAAAATGTTTGGTGTCTTAGGTTTTTACAATGCAATTTACTGCTGAAGCTGAATAAATCAATATTGGGTTTCTAAAAACCTCTTATCAATTCTCATTTCTTGACCTTTCTCAAAACCTTCCCCGATGTATCAATCTCGTACCATTTATCTTCGATCACTACCAAGGCAACTCCGTTTTTAAATTCTTCGGCCTGCTGGTATTGGGGTTCAATTACCCATTTTCCTTTTTTGTTGAGATAACCCCAGAGTACCTTTCTTCGGTCATCATTCACCACGGCAGCGGGGTTTATGGAATCTTTTAAATACGGAATATAATTGTTTTGATGTGCCCGACCGTACGACATTGTATCACCGTTAAAATCCATAATTACCCAACCGCCCAAACCGCATACGTACGCACTCACCAAGCTATCGGTTCGGTTCATGAGAATGAAATGCGAAGGGGATAGAAGAATTCGACCGTTCAGATCCATTAACGCGTACATATCACCGGCCTTCACCCGAACAAAACCACATTCAAAGCGGTGACTGAAATAAGGTGAAGCGTGGCCAAAATAACTCGGAATGTCGAATTGAAATCCGGTTGCGGTATCTTTAACGTAGCATATATTTCTGGACGAGTCGAACAGGATTTTGTATTGAAGATAGGAACGTTGGGCAAAAGAAGAGAGGGAAAATAACAGCGAAAACAGCGTGATGTAAAGGTGTTTCATGTAATACGTTTTTTGTTGGAACTGCATGAAACAAGAATTAAACCTTTCGCGAAATCAATCAGGAAAGACCTGAACTATTTCCGGTGGACGTCTGAACCGACAATAAAAATCAGGGTTGATCATTTTAAACGATCAACCCTGATACATCAACAAATGAATTAGAAAACTAAATTTTAGTAATTCGTTTAACAAAAATCCGGTTGTTTCCGGTGAGAACTAAAAAATACGTTCCGGATGCAACCTGATTCATACGGATGGTTTCCGAAACATCCCAGTCGTTGGTGAGAACCGAATTCGCATCGTATAAATACACGTGATCGTATCCTTCGGCGGATTGAATATTTATTTCACTTTCGACCGGATTCGGGTAAATGTTAATTTTAGCAATTTCATCTGAACCGAAATGCACGATAATAATTTTGGAATACGTATAACTTCCATCCAGATCAACCAATTTTAATCGGTAATAATTAACCGGTTTGTTGGGATTAAAATCAATAAATTGGTAATGGGTAATAACCTGAGATTCTGTTTCACCGGTTTCACTTTTTATAAAAACAAATTTTCCGCTTTCATCACTGCGCTCAATTTCGAAATGACTGAAATTGTGTGATGACGCAGTAGTCCAGTTCAGCACAACCGCTTCCCCTGCTTTTTTTCCTTCAAATTGCATCAGCGTTACCGGAAGGGGAACATTGGATGCACTTCCGGCAATAGTTGGCGTATAATCAGCAACGAGATTTACATTAAAATTCGGTTCGGTGGTTTGGTTAAATCCGGATGCCGCTATTTCAAATGTTCCATCGGATGATATTCCGTCCATTGTATTCGGAATTGAAGCAATCTCAACCCACGTACCGGTTGTCCAGTCTGCGGGAAATGCAAAAGGCGTATTGTTCGCATAAAACGCCTGATAATACTTGGTTCCCTGCACAGATCTCGATCCGGCTTTCGAAATATTAAATGTGGTTGAAATACTGCCGAGATTTACTCTGTATGCCGTGTCCCAGGTAATTCCGAACACAATATCACAAACGTAATCCGATGTGGTGGGAGTGGAGCTGCCGCTGGTTTCTCTCATTTCAATTCCGATAACGCCCGACCCTTTGTGCACCGTCCGTATTTCGTACGTCTGAGCGGTTGCTGCCGATATTAAAAATAATGCAAAAAAGAGATTTATAATTATTTTCATTTTAGTTCAATTATTTGATTTGTTCCGTTTTAGTATTATTTAAATTCCCTAAACCAACAGTTTGCAGAATGATGTTTTTATCATTATTGCCGCCGTTATATTTTACATTTCCATCCAGATTTACATCGGCTTTATCGTAGGCAGTGATAATTCCGTTCGGATTTCCTAATCCTACTTTTAGCAGAACCGAATTTTTATCATTTACGCTGCCGTTATATTTCACCTGACCATTATCACCCGCGTCGCCCGGCCACATGAGTTGTCGTCCGTTCACAATTTTTACGGCATCTGTTCCATACAAATCCACTCCGGATGTGTCGGTGAAGTCTACAGTTGTTGCGGTTACATCCAGATTTACAGGACTGGCGGTACAAACTGATAAATGATTCCGGTGTTTAATCACGACGAAATAATTTCCCGGATCCACATTCGTGAACCGAACGGCACTTATACCATCCGCTTCCACCACTTTTCCGTCTCTTCGCAATAAGGCTGCTCTTGAAGCAATTACGGTTGAGGTATCGGATGCATCACGTAATTCGATAAATACCCAGTCAACAATGCTGGCCGAATCACCCAGATCCTCCAGAATCCCGGAATATGAAATTTCAATATCCTCTCCAACAACTGGATACAGATTATCATCTTCATACGGATTGATTACCGGCAGCAGTTCTTTCACTCTCAGGCTGTCGTGCATTAAACCGGATGAAGTATTAAAGTTACCTCCCAATAACACCCGGGCATCGAGCAGAACCCCGCCGCCCAACGGCCCGGGAACTGTATCGGAAATATAAAATTCAGAGAATCCCGGAACCCGGATCTGAAGACAAATAGCATTCATAACGGTATCTGCGGTGGGAGTAAATACCTGCCAATATGTGCTGTCGAGTGAGTTGTCTCCCAGCGCACCGTTTTGATTGGGCCCGGAATATTTATGAATTCTTATATCCGAAATACTGCTGATGTACGGATTATTGGCAATGAGGGAATCGATCTCTCCGAAAGAATAATACAACCTCACGTCGAATGAGTCGGTGCCCGCCGTATCAAGTGTATGCAACTGAACAACCCGGCTTCCCATTGTTCGGGAACGGGAAGTAATGGTTTTGTGCAAGGGATTTATTGTAATTCTCGCGTATGTGCTGTCGGGGTGCACATTGTAAATTCCGGAGATCAATCCGTTGTTGGTCGGATGCAGGAGGTAGGTCCATTCCTGCGTATCGCGGTAACTACAAGATGTATCAATGCTGGCACCGGCAAGTGAATTTTGTTCAAACTCAAGACTAAAGGTGTCGCGTGCATAACAGAGATTGCAATCCTGAACGATAACCATATAATCACCGGAAGCTGTTCTTTCTAAATCCTGATCGTACACATGCAACAGATGGTATGAGCTATCAACCGACAACCACAGATAATTGTAATGCGGATTTTCTTCATCTCCGCATGGTGTTCCTCCGGTTACGGTTACATCAATTCCACCCGCACAAGAGGTCGTGGAAACCACCCCTTCTATCACGATGGGATCCGGTTCACCAATTCTTACCGTGTCGGTTAACGGTCGGGTATTTCCGCTCGCAAATACCTCAACCCGATACAGACCAGGAGCCAGATTTCGAATTGTATCCCGATATTCTCCAGATTGAAATGTGGTGAGATATACCGGAGACAAACTGCTGTCGTATTTAGAAATGCTAATGTCGTACGGACCTTGGGCATAGTCGATATTATACGCGATGTAACCATTTGAAAATCCATTACACGTCGCATTTTTTCCGGCTAATTGTATTGCCGGAACTTTCCAGCAAGCCGTATCGAGAATCTGATTGTCGAATTCATTGTATTCCTGAAATTGAACATCGTCGATATAGCCGACCACCGCAAGAATCTGAATATTCGTACTCGCTGCGATGTTAATCGGAATTGCATTCGTAAATACTACGTCGGTTGTATCACCCGCCGGAAAACCAATTTCTTCATTCCAGTGCACGAATGCCGGAAAACCAACCGTATCTCCGTTGAGCAAAACATATCCGTAAAGTCCGATGTCTGCCCGGTTGTTTTTATGACCATCGTTAAAAACTCTGGCGGTAATACTAACATTGCCTTTGTAATTGCAGGGAGCGTTACTGTAAACAAGATCCGTAAAACGGAGGTTAGTCGCATCATCTGGCCCTCCCACAATTGCTCTGGAAGCGATGTTGTTTAACTCATCGGTTTCGGTAATCTCGTTCAGATAATCTACTTCTCCCCGAATCACACTGATGCCACCGATGGTTTTCCATTTCTCGTCTACCAAAATGCTGGTGTCTCTTCCGGGGCGCAATCCCGGAACGGTAATCTCAGAACCCAGTTGATCGTCGTTTACAGTACAGCGAACCACGAAGGAATCGGTTTCTACTTTTCCTTGATTTTCGTAATTCAGCACAATCGCTACACTGTCGCCATTGTTCGGATTTAATGCTTCGGGTGCGATATGATACGACCGGATAACCAGATCGGGTTTAAGTTCATTGATGTGAATTGTCATGCTGTCGGCATTGTCGAATTCCCTGCATTCGATGTAGGCACTATCGGCATCAACAACAAATTTTACTTTGTGATCTCCTGAGGTCGGGAAAGCGTAACCGAGAGAACCGCGATAAGGAAGATTGGTTCCGCCGGTAACATAGTTTCTTCCGGTCGGATAAACGGAGGTGAAATTATACCAGCCTCCGTCAACTGTATCATCGACGATCATGTGAACTTTCACGTTTGTTCCGGTGTATAAGCCGCGGTTGCTCACATCGAATACAAGGTTTATATAGTCGCCGACATAGATGTTATTGTAAGAATACCCTTTGGCAGCACTAACGGAGAAGTCCCAGCACAAAGGAATTCTGGCAATGTTGTTCAGGTTCGTTGATTCCACAATGTAATTGGGATCGTCAATTCGCACCTGCAAAAGATTATCGCCGAATTGAGGCGTGGGAATGGAAATAATTTCTGTTCGGGAAGCTCCGGTTGCGAGTCCGTTTTTATAATAAACCTTTAGCGTTGTGTCTTCAAGATGGTTTTCGGTAGTAACAATAAATTTAACTTCAATACTGTCGCCATCCGCTACATCAGCAGTTCCGATATTGAAGAAAGTATTGGTTAGATACAAAGTGTCTCCTGCCTGAACGGGTTTAACCGGTTGCGCATTAATATGTCCGTTTGCAGTTGCGAGATCGGCAATAACTGAATGGCATAGAGTGATGTTGCTGGTATTGTTATCTTCTCTTACTTCGGTAACGATTCCACCGGAAACGACCGGTAAATCTGCTTCAACAATCAAAAGATGGCAACCGAGAGTTTCAAATTCGATATTATCTGTAAAAGCACGGGTTGAAAGTCGTTGAATGCTGTTTACCGAATCGTATCTGATGATCCGGCTACCACTCACCGTGCTGTCGATTACCCGGAAATAAAATTTACCGGAAGGCATTCCTCCCTGATTCGTGATATAATAGGAAAGATTATACGGTGTGCTGAGATTGTTTACAACCGACGAAGTGATTTGAGCTTCTAAATCCGGTAATGGTGGAAGTACAAGAACTGCCTCTGAGTAATAATTATCTGATTCGGTATTCTCTTTAATTAAATACGTTGCATCTGCCATTACACTGATCGAGTGCGAACCCAGAACCGGGAAAACAACAATGCTGTCGAACGTGAGAAAACTGTCTGGCTCCAGCGAAGCGACAAATTGATTTAAAATAACCTGATTATCGTATCGCAACCGGATATAAAAATCACGGCAAACCGAATCTCCCGTGTTTGTGACCCGTGCATGAAAGGCACTGGAATCGTGCTGCACCAGAATGGAACTGTCAACATCAATCCAGGCGGTGAGATTGTACGGGTTTACCGGTCTGGAAATTACTTCAATTGTGTCGGGACCAAACCGGGTTGTTAAGGTGTAATCTGTGAATTCACCGTTGATTACATATTTACCCGGAATTGTAGGTGCCGCAAAACTCACGTTAAAACTTCCCTGTGAATTCGTAAAACCCCGAATGGTTTTATTTTCTCCGGAAAGTGAAAATTCTATTTGAGCTCCCTGAACTGCGGAATTGTCTGAATTGGTTCCGATGTATTGCGCATAACCGGCAAAGGATATTATCTCACCTGGATAAACTTTGTCAGAACTCAATGAATCGGTAATGGCAATGGTTGCACCGGTATTGAAGTCCCCGACGATCACCGGACGAATTGCCAGATTGTTGAGCTCATTGCTTTCCGTTACCCGATTGGTGCTGTCAACCAAGACCCGGATCGGATAAAATCCGGAAGTATCAAACGATGTGATATGCGAGAGCGAAACAGAGGATTTGGGACCGACATTGCTGACCCACCAGGTTTTTTCTAATGATCCCGCAACATACAGGGCAACCAGAAAACTATCGGATGAATAGTTGCTCGTGTTGTTCACCACAACATCAATAGTAACCCCTTCTGTAGGTTCGGGATTCCAGTCTGAAAAGGAAATGCTGTTCGCCCAGATCCGGAGATCAACCAAATCGTCATCTACCAGCGGTTCGGCCAATGAGGTTGAATTCACCGCACAGCCGTTTGAATTGGTCGCGGTAAAACGGGATCTCAAATAATCGTTGTCGGTTAATCCGGTAACCTTTACACGATATAATTTACCATCGCTGTAAAGGGTATCGGAAAGATCCACTTCGATTGTATTGAAACTGTAATCCAGAAGATCTGAAAAAGCGTAGTTGTTATTGCCGTCGATCTGGAGTATCGGGTTTACAACCGGAGGATTATTTCCGGCATCGGAATACTTAACCTTAAACATAAAGGCAGTTGTCGACGGGCCAATTTGTGGTTCTACATACGAGCCTGCATATCCGGTTTCACCCACATAGGTGAGCGTTGGTCTCGCGAGGCTGTACACCTGAATCGTGTCGTACCGGCGGCATCCCAAAGCATTCGTAATGGTTACTCTATGTGTTTGATTTGAATTGCCCACATAAATGGTGTTCAGGTTCGAAGTTGAACCGTTATTCCACAAAAAATGAGTGCCGCCTATTGCTTCCAGTACAACATAACTACCTGCACAAACAGACGTGTCTTCCGTTACCGAATGTGACCACGCTGCGTAATTATTAAATGTATTTCTGAGTGTGTCGTTAGCCGAATTTTCATCTGAACTAAAATCAATAAAAGATTCGAAAGTGAAAGAGGAAAGTGCCGAAATACTCACTTTATCCGGGAAGGTAAAAGTGTCTTTTTCGCCCGGTCCAACGGCTGTAAATAAGGTATCGGTAATTATATTTCCTCCATTTATCGAATACGAAAAAGGAATACTGTCCTGACTCGAATTACTGTTATTAATAATTTCCAGACGAATTAAAATGCTGTCGAGTCCGCATTCGGTGTATGGCGAAATAATGTTAGATAAAATAATATCATAGGTGTAATCCGGTGTAAACTCATCTGCACCGATACAGGGCCGGGCCGTAGTTCTTTCCTCTCCGTCTATGTCGTCGGAAACCACAGATTTTGCAGAAGCATCTCCCGCATTATAGAGATCGGCAGTGGAGGTGTGCAAGTCACTTGCTCCGGTAAATCCGGGTAAAACATCAAGACTGTTGGCATCAAAACCGGTTGCGGATTGCCAGGCCGCCAGACTGTTGTGGGCAGTTGCATTAATTAAAAATAATTGAGATCCTGTGGTAAAAAAATCGTTGTAATCCGAATATCTCAAATAAGATGAATTTGTAATGTTTACGGCATAACCGGAGGTATTATGAAAGATATTTCCATTAAAAAGGATGCTGTCGTTACTTCCGTAAACCCGCATTGCAGAACCGCCGGCAGAGGTTGAAGCGTAAATATTATTATGATAAAAATGAAGGTGTTCGGTGGCTGTTATGTACACCAGTTCCATGGAACCACTTGCAGTTCCGGAAATAAAATTATTATACACTTTGCCGGGAGAATTAACGGAGAACGGGGAATAGTTTACTTCCAGACCACGGGCGGCATTAGAAATATAAATCTGGTTGTAACTGATTTCAATCGGCTGGTTGTTGTATGAACTGGAAATTCCAAAGCAATTGCTGCCGTTGGTTGTTGAAATTATATTCCCGGAAATAATTCCCGGAGCGCGGTAGGCATAAATTCCCTGATAATAGAAATTAATTATGCTGTCGTTTAAAAATTGATGTTCACTGCCACCCGTAACGGATTGATAATTTATTCCGAAAGACCCTCCGTCAAGGAGTGAATTGGTAATTCGGTTAAAGGAATCAAGCAGTAAACCCGCCCCATATACAAGAGATGCTGAATTACTGGTAGTACCTCCGGAGTTGGTTAAAAACATGCTATCGAGCCAAACATGACTGCTACTTTCTACAAATTCCACGGCCCTCGTAAATTGTGCTCCCTGAGGCATAATACTCATTCCCCGGAAGGTAACAAAGCGCGTGTTTTTAAATCGAACAACATAGTTATCAGACGCACCGGAAGCCGTATGTTTTAATTGAACATCATTCCGGTTCGCACTTCCCGAATAAAAAATTACCGTATTGGTGCTGCTCGATCCGATTATTCTTCCGAGCGTGAATTGTTCGGTATAAATTCCGCTCGCAACCTCAAATTCGACCGGTCCGGATATTCCCAGTGAATCCAAAGCACGAACAGCTTTATTAAAACTCTTAAAATTATTGGAAGAATTTAAGGCCGGATTAATCGTGTAATTTCCACTGAGCGCACTCGCCTGTGCAACAACAAATTCATCAGCTCCGATACACGGGGGATTTGCCCGGGAATTTCCACTGAAGTCCGAATTAATTCCGGATCGCAGAATTCCGGCGTTATCAAAATAAGAATGTGCTGTAACCAGATTATTCCAATCTGTGAAATAGGGGTTTACAACAATAGAGTGAGAATCAAGAGAAGAGTAGTTTTGCCAGCTTGCTAAGTTGGTGATTGAAATACCGTTTGAATAAACTAAATAAACACCATTCGAAAAATAACTGTTGTAATCGCTTTCCGTTAAAATAGTTTTATCTGTAATTCGAAACGCATACGATCCGGTTCCATCGTAAATATTGTTGTAATGACGGTAATTGGAGCCGCCGCTAATGTATCCGGCATTGGAAGAACCGAAAGTTGTACCAGCCGCTCTCACCGAATTGTGAATAAAATCAATGTAGGTATTGCTAAAGAGAAAATATCCGTAATTGCCGTTTGAATTGTTTGAAATTCTGTTATTCACGATGCGGGCGCGGTGACTGCTGTTCCCGTCGCAGTATCCCATATACAAAGCATAATATCCATTGCCGATCAGAATATTATTTTGTTCCATCAAGAGATTGCTGTCGGTATTGGTGACGTACATTCCATACGTGTAATAAAATCCGTTTGACTCCACATGATTTTCTGAAAAGTTCATGTTGAGTGCTTGATTTACATACAATCCTGCGTAAGAGAAATTTGTGATTTCGCAATGGGTTATTTCAATTCCATTCGTATTGCCGGTGGTTGAGTTCAGATAAATTCCATACGAAGATGAATCGAGTATACATTCGGAAATGCGAATATTCTCGGCATATTGAAGACTTCCGCCCACGAGCGTACCGGGATAAGATGATGTTCCGGTTTTTCCGATAAAGGAACAGGAATCAAATGTGATCTTTCGCAATGCTCCGGACAACTGAACTAATTGGGTGTACGAATTGGATGTGGAACCGTAAAAATTAATTCCGGCAAATCGGATATTAATTGCATCATTTAATAAAATGAGTTTTGTATTTCCGGAGCTTCCGGAAACGAAAGAAAATACGGTTGAACCGGATCCTCTGAAGGTAATTTTCCGTGAGTCATCTGAACCCGAAATCTGCCCGATAGTGACCGGATCTATGTATATTCCGTTGGCGATGGTGAAGTTTACATCCGCAGAAATTCCCAACGAATCGAGTGCCGCAACAGCTTTGCTTAAACTAATAAAATTGCGGTTTCCACTGCCGGAAGAGTCGATGGTATAATTTCCACTCATGGGTTGATCGCCGCTAAGCGAAAATTCGTCCGCTCCGATACACGGCGGATTCTGTCGATTGTTTCCATTGATATCGGCAGGGGCATCAGACAGAAAAATTCCGGCACCATACAGATAGAAACGGGTAGTGTGTATATCTGTAGAACTAAAAAATTTAGGGTCAATATTTATAGAATGAGAATCTAATGCTGTTGCGGAAGTAAAGGAAGAAAGCGTTGTGTAAAACGTATTGGATATTCCGCATTTATAAGCCGAACCCGAAAAATGACAGTTGTAATCAGAATTTATTTGAGTACAACTGTAAAATACCATGGTGAGACTTTCACCGCCGTGCAGAATATTATTTTTAACATTAATATTGGTAGAATAGCGAATGTTTAATGCAATGTCGGAGGTGTTTAATGTTGATGCGTTCCGGAACAGGTTGTTGTGGTAGACCCGACAATTGGAAGAGCTGTATAAATATATTGCACTTGCGTAGTTCGCTGTGGAATACATGGAAATCAGGTTATTTGCCAAACGACTTGAATCGGCATCCTTACCCAATAAATAATATACGTAAAGTCCGTACGAACCGCCATTAAGATAAATCTCATTTCCTTCCGCAACAACACTGCTGTCGGTTAATGAAATATATAATCCATATCCGGTATACGAAAAGGTATTATTGATATAATTATTATTGGTAACTACTCTGGTCGCATACTGAATATAAACACCAGATTCCGTAAAATTGGTAAACCGGTTGTTGCTGATGTTTACGTAATTTCCGTAAACACCCGATGCATTGGCAAATTGAATTGCATACGAACAACTGTCGAATTCGCAATGGGTGACAATCAGTTCGCGAAATCCCTGCGCATTGGAGTACAGCGCTTTGTATTGAGAAGAGGAGGAAACTTTTCTGCCTTTGAACAGACAAGAATCTATTCGAATAAAATCTGCCGACAAATTAAAACGGATCAGATCGTTGTAAACATCGGTTTGCGCGGCTCTGAAAGTGAGATTGGAAAAATTGAGATATGTGGAATTAATGGTAAAAACCGAAGTTGATCCGGAACCGGTGGGGTAACAAACCACTACATCCGAAACATTCCCGGATTGAGGACGGAAATAAATTCGATTCTGGGAAGATGCACCGGCAACAATGCCAAAATTTACGGCTTCGCGATAGGTGCCTGTCGCGACTTCAAAAATTACGGAAGAATCAATTCCATAATATGAAAGTGCCTCGGCTGCTTCGGTAAATGAAAGATAATTTCGGTTTCCGCTACCAGAAGAATCGATTGTATAAAAGCCCCGGAGAGGATTCGCCGCAGATGCGGTAAATTCGTCTGCCCCGATACACGGGGGATTATTTCTGCTTTCTCCGTCGAAATCTACTGTAACGGAAGAAACTGTAATTCCTGCATTATCGAGAAATGGCAGGTTAGTGTGCAGATCACTTACAGAATTAAAATACGGATTTCTGAAAATAGAGTGCTGATCGTTCGATCCTGAATTTACATATTCACTAAAACTGTTGTAACCATTGTTTCCGATTCTGAATTTTTGATAACCTAAAGAATAAAAACAATTATAATCCGAAATAATTGACGTCGAATTTGCTGTTAGCATGGCAAATCCGGATCCCGCATGGTTTGCAATATTATTGGTTAAATTAATGTTTCGGCTCCCGGATAAATAGAGTACAACATTTTGTGTAGACGATGTTGTGCTGTTGCACGAAAAACTATTATTTAGTGCAGAAAGGGTGTCGCAATAAGAGAAATATGCCGCATACTGGGTTCCGCTTGTTTTGGTGAGGGAAACAAAATTATTCGACAAAATTCGGGAGGTTGATTGAGTTCCGTTTATATACGTTAAAAGCAAGCCGTATTGGGCGAAACCGCAGTTCACCTGATTTGAAGAAAAGCGGAAATTACCGGGATTTGAGTATAAATAAAGTCCGTAGGTTGAGCTGGAAATATCGTCTCCGACATAGTTCCCGGTTCCAACAAAATCTTCAAATCCTGAAATATATAAACCGGTACTGCTGAAACCCGTGATGCTGTCGTTTATAAGAGATAAATTCCGGATTCTCCCGGCAAACGAATGACTAAAATACATTCCGTATGCACAATGATTAATAACGGAATTTAATATCGTAAGGGAGTCAATTCCATTTGCCACAGAATAAAATCCGGATTGATTGTGGGAGTTGGTAATACCGCTTTCCACCAGACAATTGTCGAATCGGAGATGTTTACAACTGTCGCCGATCTGAATAGTTCTGGCATAAGTACCGGTTGAACTCAGGCGTAAATTCCGGAAAGTTACATTTCTGCTTTTTGCTAAATTCAGCGTAAAGGGTTTGGCAGAATTGGATGAACTGTATGTGATCAAAACATCATCGCGGTTGCCGCTTGCCGAGCGAAACACAACAGAATCGCTTCCTCCGGTGCCGGGTATAAGCCCCAATTCTACCTGCTCGTTGTAGGTGCCGGATTCAATTTCAATAACAACGTTAGAGGAAATTCCGTACAACATTAAACTGTCTGCGGCTTCCTGAACAGAGGTGAAATGCCCTGTTGCCGGATGAACGGTGTAGGTTCCGCCGTATTGGGCAAAAGAAAATAACGGGGTAACTATGCCCACCGCGAGCAGGTAAATCCGATTAAAAAAAGAGTGGCTTTTTAATGTTTTATTTCTCATGATTTCTGACTTGGAGTTACATCTGTAGCTTTCAAATTTTACGGGCGGTTTTAAACCGTTCACAACCGAATTAGCATTGCGGCAAAACGAATTAGTATTCTGTTTCGGCCAGATATTATCCGGAAGATTTGGTCTGTGGGTAAGAGTAGTTCCGGATGCTCATTAAAACGACAGGTTACTACCCGAATCACCCCGGATACGCATTGCACTAATTAAATATGTACCGGGTTTTTATCTTTGGCAGATTGAAGACCCGAATAATCAATTGTGCCCGGATTGTGGGAATGATGTTGTTGCTGATGTTGTTGGTAACATGTGCAGATGCATCGACACCGGAGGGGGACTTTAAATTGAGTACGTCTTATATTCCACTTGAACTCAATACCCAAAATGTAAAACAACTCCGATACGATAAATACGGAGGAATCTGGATACTTACCAATCACAAAATTTTCCGGTTCAACGGAAGTGAACTTACAGAGGTAAAATACTTCCGGAACCAATGTGTAGATTTTGAGGTAAGCGAAAACGAATTATTTATTCTGGCGGATCGTTGGTTTTATCAATTGAATTTTACAGAGGGAACGCTGGATTCGACCCGGCTTCCCGAGGGAGAATTTCCTGTTGATCTGTATTTGTGGAACCGCCAGATATGGATCCTCAACCAATCGGGAACGATTTACAACTGGCACGAAGGGGGGAGTTTACAGACTTCAGGCATCCGGGTTAAAAATGCACAGTTACTCAACTGTGAGAAAGATGCCATCTGGTTGAAAAGCGAATCAGAGATCCTGAAATTTAATGCGTATAACGGAAAAGTAATTCAGCGTCTTCCACTTCCGGATGAAGACAAACAGGCCTTTGTTTCCAAAACCGGATTATATGCTTATGGAAATAACGAATTAAAAAAATTTGAATCGGGAGAATGGAGAACGGTGTTGAACATTCATGCCATTCGGTTTCTGGTGAATAATGAAGGAGTGTGGTGTTTTGTTGGGGATAATTCTGATGTTGATGAATTAACACTTACCGGGTTTCACTTTGTGAGTGCCTCTGAACTGAGTATTGACAGCACCGATTTATTTTATTCCGGAGGTAATTATTGCAATGTAATCAAACGGAACATATTGTATCAGTTCGAGCGCTCGGCGGTTTATTTCCGTTGGGTTGAACTCATCGACGAAGACGGTTCGCCCTGTACAAATAATTGTTATCAGATTTATTCTCCGGATGCCGGGAGTTATTATTATGTGGCAAGTTCAAGAGGTGTTTTGAGGGTATATAAATCAAACAATAAAATTGAAAGACGAATAAATATTTCACCGGATGAGAAGCGCACAAATTCGTTTTATCTGCACCCATACGGCGATACGTTATTTGTTTATTCATTACAGGGCTGTTATCAGATTCACTTAAAAACACTGGAAACCAAAACGTTGATTTATCCCAGAAATCTGGTTCCCCGTCCGGATGGCAATCACGATATGCTGAATTGCCTGAATATGTCGCCACAATTTATCTGGGCAGGGAACAAAGGGTCCAATATAATGCGATACGACCGGAAGACCGGAAAGGTGAAAATTTATTATCTGTCGCCACTTCAACCATACAAATACAAACCCATTGTATATGAAATAGCGATTCATAAAACGAATCCGGTTTTAGTTTTAAACCAGGATGGAGTTAATTACTGGAATACGGAAAAGGATACTTTTTTGCCGGCAATTGAAATATTTCCCGGGCTTCAGGTTTTACCAACTCATGAATTGTCGTCTATCCATTATGTAAACGACAGCACCTTAATATTGGGTTCTTTCAGTTACGGATTATTCGAATACGACATCCGAACCAATACGCTTAAAAAACCATCCCTTGGAAGTGGCAGTCTCATTAAAATTTCGGATATGTTTCTGGCACCCGACGGAATCTTGTGGTGTTGTGCAGCCAACGGTCTCATTGCATATAATCCGGAAAACGGAGAAACAAATTTGTACAATTCTTCGCATGGTTTAATAAGGGATGATTTCTATTATATATATCTTTCTTTCCAGTCGAAAGGCATTGTAAACGCCGGGATGTTCGGCGGGTATTATCAGTTTCGCCCACCAACAAAAAGCCCGGCATTAAAACTAACTATTGAGGCGGTGGAATCCGGCAACGGCATAAACAAAAACGAAATTTGTGCGGTTTGGAATGAACACACGGTATATCTGAATCCGGGTGAAAATTCAATTCGTCTCAAAGTGCATCCGGCGATGCAGACACCGGTAATTTTAGGTACTTTGTTCTACAGGGTGGTGCGAAGTGACAGCGGTTGGTACTCCTCGCAGTCGAACAACCTGTTGGATTTGCATGATTTACCAACCGGACGAAATATCATTCAATTAAAATACGGGGAAACGGGTGTGGTCGCAATTTTAACCGTCGTTGTGCAACGGCATTTCTGGCAAATGCCTTGGTTTAAATGGGCTATGATTTTAATTCCGGTTCTTATTTTATCGGGCTTTTTATATTACCGGATGGTAATGATCAGAATTGAAAAGAAAAAGGAAGTTGAAGTGAGGAACCGTTTGGTTTACTTAGAGAACAGTCTTATCAAGGCTCAGATGAATTCGCATTTTATTTTTAACAGTCTTAATTCAATTAAAAGTTTTATTGCCGCAAATGAACCAAGAAAGGCAACCAAATATCTCAACACATTTGCATTGCTAATCCGTAATATTTTAAATGCGAGTCAGGATAATATGGTGACTCTTGCCAAGGAATTAAAAACCATTCAAATGTATTTGGAACTGGAACAATTGAGATTTGAAGACGGATTTCAGTTCGATATTGAGGTTGACAAAAATCTCGATACGGAAAGCATTTTAATTCCTTCGCTGATTTTTCAGCCGTATGTCGAAAATGCCATCTGGCACGGGATTCTGCATAAAAAAGATGCAATTGGCAGAATTCTGATTTCGGTAGAAAGAGAATCAGATATGTTGAAAATAATTGTACGTGATAATGGAGTAGGTCGAGTGGTTTCGGCACAGCTTAAAAGTAAATTTTCGAGCTTTAAAGGGCAGGGAATGCGGCTTACTAAGGAAAGATTAGAGCTTTATTCAAACGAAAAGAAAGGGAGTACACGAATTGAAATAAAGGATTTATATGAAGATGAAAACGCCACAGGGACTGAGGTTAGATTGTGGTTGCCAATACTAACAAATACATGATACGAGCGATAATAATTGACGACGAACTGGGAAGCATCAGGGCGTTAAAATGGGAATTGCAGGGAATAAATGCTCCCATCCAGATTATTGATGAAATTCAGGATCCGTTTCGCGCGGAGGAGAGAATTAAAACGCTTAAACCCGATCTGGTTTTTCTGGATATTGAAATGCCTGGGAAAAGTGGATTCGAGCTTTTGGAAGATATCGGAGAAATATTTTTTGAATTGATTTTTATTACCGCTTTTGATGAGTTTGCACTAAAGGCCTTTGAGGTTTCGGCAATTGATTATTTGCTGAAGCCGGTTGATGAAGACAGTCTGGACAAAGCAATCCGAAAAATTACAGATCGAAGGGAACAGGGCTTAATGAGCCGGAAATTAGAAACACTTTTTGAAAATCTGAGAAAAGATGATTCCACCTTTCAAACAATTGCACTACCGAATGCAGATGGACTCGATTTTATTGAAATCCGGGATATTGTACGATGTGAAGCCGATAGCAATTACACACATGTTTACCTCACGAATGAGAAATTACTTATTTCAAGAACACTGAAAGATATTGAAAAGCTACTGCCGGCTGAGCAGTTTTTCAGAGTTCATCAGTCGCACCTCATTAATCTGAGACACATCCGCAAATATGTGAGAGGAAAAACCGGATATATACTGCTGAAGGACGGCACAAGTATTCCCGTTTCCCGGGATCGAAAAATGGATTTCCTCAAACAGTTTTCTGCATGAATTAATTCAATGATCTAGTGCGAAACAAAAAAAATCCCGGACTTCACAGCCCGGGATTTTAAATTACAAAACGTGTGTTCTATGTACCTTAAAATAATAGCTTCAGAACCTATCTCAAAATTGTCGTTAAAATATAACAGGGCTATCTACATCGTTAAATACGTTTCTTCGAGGTCATCCGCCGGCTGGCGGAATCGCATTCTCGAAACGAATTTGCCTTGTATATATCCCTGACGACAATTTTTAAGAAAGCTTCTAATCAATTCGGATTGCAAAAGATTCTTCCTTACCACCGGGTAAAACACCGTCGATAAGAACCGAACCTTTTTTAGTTTTTAATATCTTTTCAACATCCTGAGTTGTGTAAACCCGTTGTTTGTCAATTTGAGTAATCACAAAACCTTCCGGAATGTTTTTATCTTTCAAAGGGCCTTTGGCGATCTTTTTAACCCGGACACCGTTACGAACTTTTAATTCGAGTTTTTCGTCGCGGGTAAGGTTTTCAAAAGTTCCACCGAGCACTGATGCTTCTTCCCGTTTTACCGTTTCGGAGAATTCTTTTTTGCCTTCGCGGCTCAAAAGGGTTATTTCCTTTTCCATGTCTTTTCCGCCGCGTTGGATGGAAACGGTAATTTTATCACCCGGATGGTATTTGCTGATTTGTTCCTGAAGTTCGGATGCTTTATTAACCGCCACATTATTAATCTTAAGAATTACATCGCCGTCTTTTAGTCCGGCTTTGGCTGCGGCACCGTCTTCAATTACTTCCGGAACATAAACACCTTTAATATCTTTTATCCCTTTTTCATCTGCGAGTTCCGCGGTGATGTCCTGAATTCTCACACCGAGAATGGCGCGTTTTACTTCTCCGTACTTCAGAATATCGTCGAGAACTTTTTTAGCAATGTTTACCGGAACCGCGAAAGAATATCCTGCATACGAACCGGTTTGCGAAGCGATGGCTGTATTAATTCCAATGAGTTCACCCCGTGTATTTACCAATGCACCACCAGAGTTTCCGGGATTAACAGCCGCATCTGTTTGTATAAAGTTTTCGATGGCATACTCGCTGTTTTGGCGGAGGAGATTAATGTTTCTCCCTTTTGCACTCACGATGCCAGCGGTAACTGTTGAAGTTAAATTAAAAGGATTCCCCACGGCAATTACCCACTCGCCAACTTTTAGTTCATCTGAATTACCGAAAGAAAGAAACGGCAACGATTTTTCTTCAATCTTGAGCAGAGCCAGATCGGTCTCCGGATCGCGTCCCACAAGTTCAGCGACATAACTTCTCTTGTCTTCCAGAATTACTTCGATCTTATTGGCATTTTCAATCACGTGGTTATTGGTGGCGATGTAGCCGTCGTTGGTAATAATAACTCCGGAACCGGAAGCTTCTCTCGGAACATTTTGCTGAAATCTCGGGTCATTAAAAAACCCGAAAGGGTCAAACATTTCGGGTTGGTCTGAGGACGCAGTTGGCGCCTGCAATGTGGTTTTAATGTGTACAACTGTCGGGGTTGCCTTTTCGGAAACATTAACAAAATCAACTCCCGGCTGATCGTTCAAAAGTTGTTGATTAGCAAATTGAACGCGCTGTCTGTCTTCGAGCGATTGCGGTTTGTTGGAGCCGCCAAAGAACAGATAATTCAGGCCGAGGGCCGCGAGTCCCCCGAACAAAGCGATCGTCAAAATTCCCAGTATTCTTTTCATATTGTCAGTGTTATTAAGTTGTTAGAGGTTGCGCAAAATACGTGTAACCATACACATCTGCATATAATTTCGATATTTGCAACGCCTGAGCGGTTGAACTTGCTTTGGCCCATTTACCATTATCGATAAATAAACATTAACGCTCTACAAGAATGCTCGGATACCGACGATTTTCTGATTCCCAATTAGTGGATGAGATTAAAGCTGGGAACGAGGATGCCCTAATGAGTATGTATAAAATGTTTTATTCTATGGTAAAGAGCTTTATCCTTAAAAACAACGGGACCGAGGACGAAGTGGAAGACGTGTTTCAGGACAGTCTCATCGCCGTCTGGCGCAATGTGAACAAGCCCGGGTTCACACTCACAGTTAAGATGTCCACCTACCTGATGGCCATCGTTAAAAATCTTTGGTTTAAGCAACTGAAAAAGAAGACCCGATTTACAGTTGTGGACGAATCGTATCAGGAAAAAATAATGGCCGATGATATTTCAACCGACCATCTCGACCATAGCCTGATTCACGAAATGGTTGCCAATCTTGATGATACCTGCAAGCGACTGCTCGGCTACTTTTATTTCGACGGACTCGAGAATAAGATAATTGCGGAAAAGATGGGTTTTGCCAATACAGATACGGTGAAATCGAAAAAGTATCAATGCTTCAAAAAACTCGAAGCCATTGTGAAAGAGAATTACAAACAGGAAGATTTTTTCAGATGAGCAGGCCGTGAACGAGGAAAGACACATACACGAAACAATTGATCTCTACCTGAGAGGAGAGTTGATTGGAGAAGATCTGGATCTGTTTAAAATTAAACTTCGGGAAGACAGTTCATTCGCTTTGCAGGTACAATTGCAAAAGGCCATAATTGAGGAAATTCAGGTTGTTCGGGAAGCTGAACTCCGAAAAATATTCGCAAAGAAAAATTCGAATCGAAAAGGACTCATCATTCCTTTTAACAGGAAAGTCTTGAGTGTGGCAGCGGTAATTCTTTCGATTACCGCGATCGCCATGGTTCTGAAAATGTATCTGCCCAAAATGGATATTGCAGGTTCCAAAAACGAAGATCCGGCGGTGGTAGATAATTCGGTTGATTCATCTGATGATGAAGAATCATTTGAAAATGCCGAAGCACTGATTGATTCCCTCGAAGAGGTGAAAGAAAATCTGATTGCCTCAACCGAGACCGAAGAAACTAAGGATACGGATGCGGCGCGACCCTCTCCATCCAGTTCTGTTATGAGTGAGGATGCCGAAAGTGATCCGCTCACGGATATGCGAAAAAAAGAGGAACTCCTGAATGCTAAGGATATTAATGCCCGAAAGGATGAACTCATCACAACCCGCGATTTGATGGTAATGGTTTATACCATGAAGATGGTCGAAAAGGTGCCGGCTGATGATACAACATTGCAAGCTGTGTCGTCTTCATCGCTTACAAAAAAGGAGAGAAAGAAACTCGCGCAAGTTGCCGACAAAGCATCAAATGCGGATGAGGTTATTTCTGCCCCTGCCGAACCCCAGATAGTACAAACACCGGGATCTACCATCATAATCGAATACTGGAGAAATGTTTTGAACTTCCGGGGATATTATTACGATGGGAAAAAACTAAAACTCTACGATGTTCCGCCGGACGCCCGTTTGCAAATGGTAAATTATCTCGGTAAAACCTATCTCAAATGGGCAGGAAGTGTATACCTTATTAATAACTCTTCCACCGAGGAGAAATTTAAATTGGTAACCGACGTGAAGATTCTGGAAGTGGTGGGCAAATAAGATCCGTTGAAACTTCAATTTCAGAAATATCAGGGAACCGGAAACGACTTTATTATGGTCGACAATATGAACCGGTTTCTTAATGTGCAATCCATTCCGGTTTCGCAATTGTGTGATCGCAGATTTGGAATTGGTGCCGATGGTTTAATTGTTCTCGAACCGCACGATCATCTCGATTTCACGATGATTTATTTCAATTCCGACGGATCCCAGAGTTTTTGTGGAAACGGAAGCCGGTGTGCCGTAAACTTTGCCAAAAGCCTCGGCATTATTTCTGGCAAAACCGAATTTCTCTCCACCGATGGAGATCACAATGCGGAAATTCTGACGAGTGGAGAAGTGAAATTGCACATGCACGATGTTTCCGGCATTTCTGTTTCGGGCAACGATCTTATACTCAATACTGGATCGCCGCATTACATCCGGTTTGAAAAAGATCTTTCAAATCTTGATGTTGTGGGTTGTGCAAGGGTAGTGCGGTATTCTGATGATTTCAAAAAAGACGGAATTAATGTTAATTTCATTAAAGAATCGGGGGATACTCTCAACATTCGGACGTACGAACGCGGGGTTGAAGACGAAACCCTGAGTTGCGGAACCGGCGTAACGGCTGCGGCGCTGGCTGCGCATTTTGCATCAGGAAAGCCGGTTGGTAATTTTAGCCAGAAGGTTCAGTCGATGGGCGGGATGTTAACCGTTGAATTTCGGTTCGATGGAAATCATTACGATGAAATTTATCTGCAGGGTCCGGCTGAATTTGTATTTTCCGGAAAGATTGAAATCTGATTCAGTTGAAGTCATTAGTGCATAAAATTCAAAGGCAACCCTTAATTCTAATTCTGCCTGTTTACGTCTTACTTTTTTTGATTTTTATGGGCGATCCTTTCTTCGGAGACGCAATTTCCACGGTATCCAGATGTGCCTGGCAGATTTATGATTCCGGCTTCTCAGATATTCGTTATCCCATGGGGCAGGATCCCGGGCACCCGACAACTTTCCCCTTTTTATATGCATTAATTTGGAGAGTATTTGGAACAGGTTTGCCGCAAAGTCATAGTATAAATATTCTGTTAAGTTTCGGAATTGTGTGGCAATTAGTGCGCTGGATGCGACTTTCCGGAAGAGACGAATCCGCATGGTTAGCCGCTTTTTTAATGCTTTGCGTTCCGCAGTTTATTTCTCATACGGCGCAAATGAATACGCATCTTCCGCTCACTTTTTTTGTGCTTTCGCTTGCCATTAGTTTGCAATGGGGAAAAAAATATGAGCCGGCAATCTGGAGCGTTTTGCTGTTGATCACCCATCTACAGGGACTATATTATCTGGTTCCGGTTTGGCTCTGGTGGTTCTGGATCAATAAAAAAACCATTGCGGAAAAGGTAAGATATACCCTGCTAAATTCTTTACTGCCCGTTCTCACATTTGCGTTGTGGTTGTTCTGGCATCATCACAAAACCGGTTGGTGGATCAGTTCACCGGATTATGCATCGCATCGCGGAATGCCTTCTCCGGGAGGAATAATTTATAATTTGTTTTTAGCGGTTTGGAGAATTTCGGATTATGGTCAGATCGCTCTTTTTATAATTCCTGCGTTTTTAATTTTAAAAAAGAGAAAAGAAATCAGCCGGAAAGATCCGATTATTTTATTTCTGATAGTATTCGCATTTAATGCGTTGGCTTTAGCAGTCACCACGCAAACCGGACCGGCGCACCGTTATGTTTTTCCTGCATTGCCGTTTTTGGTTTTAGCGAATGTTTATGGATTAAGACAAATACGGCTTCCGTACAGAATCGGGTTATTTGCCATTTTACTTTCCGGTCATTTCTGGTTTTATCCCGGTAAAGTATTGGGAGATGCAACGCTAACGTACCGAAATGTTTTTCCGCTGTTAACCGAAGTTAAATCAGAATTCGATAGTGTTCAGATTTATTCATACGCTCCGTTGGGAAACCCGGAAAAATTCACAGTGTTGGAAACGGAGAAAAATATTTTTAATCTGATGTACGATACATCCATGACAGAAGTCGCGTATGTAATGGCAAGTAATATCGGGGGAGACTTTTCGGATGAAGAGAAAAATATATTGAACACATGGCCGGTTCGAACGTTTGAAAAAGGAAACGTTTACCTGCAGGTCTTTGCAAATCCTGAGTTTGGTGATATTAAAAATCCGAACCCGAGAAAGCCCGGCAACTTTGAAAAGTTTATTTTAGAATTAAAAAACAAACTGAAGCATTGACGTTCTTCTATTGGAAGGAATAAAACTTGAGAAAGCGTTTTAAAGAATCACCATGATGAAAAATGTAAAAATACTCTCCGGCCTGCTGATGTTATCGGCTTTTGCATCTGCGCAGACCAAAGACAGTGTGATCATGCGAAAACCGGTAAATCTCGATTCGATCAATGTGGTTCGCATGGTGATTGACACGATTACCCATGATACCTTTTTTGTTTACGAATACGACGAGGTTGCGATCATGGATTTCGAAACCAAGGAGCAAAGAGAAGCGTATCTGAAACTTGTTTACAATACCCGGAAAGTACTGCCTTATGCAAAACTCGCGGCGTTCAGATTGCAATTAATGGAAGATAATTTACAATTATTAACCGAGGAAAAGGCGCGGGAAAAATACATTAAGGAAACAGACAAAGCGATCAAAGATGAATTTATGGAAACCATGAAAGGCTTTTCCCGATCGCAGGGTTTATTACTCATAAAACTGATTCACCGGGAATGCGGAAAAACAACTTACGAAATATTAAAGGGATATCGTGGTAGTGCGGAAACCTTCTACTGGTCGATGTTTGCCAAACTTTACAACGCTGATCTCAAAACCGAATACGACCCGATTCTCGACTATCAGATTGAGATGATAATTGAGAAGTATAAGTTGGAGTGAGTGGGATTTTATTATCTTAAATCTTCAAACATTAGCTACAAAAGGTTGTTGTTTGGATTTATAACTTTGAAAGGTTTACAATATCTTAATGACCCCATCACCTCTAAAACTTGATATTCTCGCATTTGCCGCTCACCCCGATGACGCCGAACTTTCCTGCTCGGGAACGCTGATTAAAAATGCAGCTCTCGGCAAAAAAGTCGGAATTGTAGATCTCACAACCGGGGATTTGGGAACACGCGGAACTTCGGAAATCCGGCTTCAGGAAGCACAGGATTCTGCAAAAATTATGGGACTTTCGGCCAGGGAAAATCTCTACATGCCCGACGGATTTTTTGAAGAATCACCCGAAAATCTCCGGAAGATTATTTCAGCCATTCGGAAATACAAACCGGAAATTGTTCTGGCGAACGCCGTTTCAGACCGACATCCGGATCACGGAAGAGGATCGGCAATTGTTTCCCGGGCAACGTTTCTCAGCGGACTAAACCGCATCGACACCGGACAGGATCGCTGGAGACCAAAAGTAATTTATCATTACATCCAGTTCCGGTATATTCAGCCGGATTTCGTAATCGATATCACCGATGAATGGCCGAAAAAACTCGCGGCCATCAAGGCGTTCAAAAGCCAGTTTTACGATCCGAATTCAGACGAGCCTTCAACCATGATTGCCTCCGAAGATTTTCTGAAACACGTCGAAGCCCGAAGCCGGGAAATGGGTGCGTGTATTGAAACTTCGTTCGGCGAAGGATTTACGGTGGAAAGACCGTTGCAGATCAACAATATTCTGGATACAATCTGATATTTCTTACTGCCACCGAAGCGTAACCGGAAATTGTTGCCGGTGGTACGATTTGTCAATCAGGGTTTCTACCGAAATCAGGTAAATCCCTTCATTTAAGACTCCGCCGTCATCTGTGGAGCCGTCCCAGATAAGTAATCCGCTACCATTGATATGTGCGTTCTGAACCGGTTGTGAAACGAGAATTCCTTCAATGGTAAAAACAGAAATTGTTACGAGACATTCTACATTTCCGGCGGTCACTTCAATATTTAATGCATCGTTATAACCATCCAGATTGGGCGAAAAAGGATCGGGATAAATATGAATTTTGGATTCGGGTTTTAATGCTAAATATTGCCACGAAGCATTCTGATAACCCGGGGTTGCATATCCGGTTGTGTAGGATGCGGAAGTCCAAAATTCGGTTTGATTCGGGAGTTCTGCATTTATTCTTTCCAGACTCACACCTTTGGTTTCCGGAAGATGAGCATGCATTTCTTCGTTAAAGGAAGCACTGTCGATCAACGTTCCGGAGATGTCGGTTATCACAACGGTTCCGCCGGAATTTGAAAGTGCAGGCAACGATTCAACCTGAAGAATGTGCATCTTTTCAGAATTCGGATAAGCTTTTCGAATGGCATTTTCATCAACCGTTAAACATAAAAAATCATTCGGAAAAATAGGTTTGTGAAGGGAAGTTAGGGGTTTTAAAGTTTCGAATTCACCATCCGAATTGATGGTTGTAACTCTGAGCGATGAAAGATCAATCGCGTTTTTATTGCGGTTTTGAATTTCAATAAATTCGGGAACACCATTATTCGGATTAAATAAAATTTCGGTAATCAGAATATCTTCTTTCCCAACGATAACGGGCCAGGTAATTTGAAGAGCCGTGTCTCGATTTGCATTTCCGCTGCAATCACAAAAGCCGGAAATTTCAACAGAATAATGCTGCTCCGGTTGTAAGGATTCTTTTAGTTGAATAGAAATAGTGTTTTTATCAATCCGGATAAAACCGGTTTCACTCTGATTGATTTTAACGGAAGATGTACAAAAATTTTCCTCGGTTTTTTCAGTAAAAGTGATTCGGATTTCAGTAGGCGATTCCATAAAAATATTTGCAACCTCAGGTGGAATGTCGTCCCGGATCCGTCGATCTACCGAATTAACGATTCCGGGACTTCCACCCTCATGAGATACCGAGCATGTCCAGTTCGCATCCAAACAAGGTTCATCCTTGTCGATCATTTCGAGGCTCCAGCCCCCCGAACCTTTCCACGCAGGCACCCACAAATCAGAAGAATAACAAACAACGTCTATCGTATCTCCGAATGAATTGATGAGCAGAATGCTGTCACCACTGTTGTTCAGAGATGGAAAATCTTTTATGCCGATAACCGGAATTCCGTCCGCCCACAAATGCGTAAGTCGTTCATCGCATAAGACGACATACGATCGGGGCGGAACAACGGAATCCGGGAAAAGCGCAGTTCTTGTGGGATCGGCAATCCCGAAGTTTTTTACAGAAAGAATCTCATGAGTTGCATTATAAAGCTCGATGTATTCCACATCCGGCAAACCAATCACCGGCTCCGGATCACACATAATTTCCGTAATAAATATTTCCCCTTTAGCCGCCCGATAGGGCTTTTTATAATGCAGCGTAAAAGTGGTATCTAATTCTTTTGAATACGGTGAAGAATTAATTCCCCGAATCCGGATCGTTTGTTCTTCTGCTAACATTAATTCCGGTCGAACAGTCAATTGATCGTCACGAACCCAGTTACAGCTTTTAACTACATTTCCATTTATCCGTATTTCAGGATTTATGGAATACAGTTTAACATCCACATTAAAAAAGACATCAATTATTGAATCGCCTCTTAAAGTTGTTTGGGTTAAAGCCGGAGCTTCCGTTTTTGTATTTTTAGTAAAAAGTGAAAATTCATTCCAATAATGTTTTCGGAAAAAGGAAGTGGTGGATTGGCGGATACACAGGCCCGGACGTATTTTTTTAGTTGAAGAATTAATTTCGGATGATGGGAAAGAATATAAAGTGTCTGCGGTTAAATCTGCCGTTTTAAGAGTTAATTTATTCTGAATTAATTCAATCCATAAAACCAGATGTGAGTGACCGGTGATTCCTTTTAAAAAAGTATAAATTTCAGATGATATCGAAATCCCGGGCCTTCCATACATTAAGGAAATGGCATCATCCTTCCCACCCAATCGAATGAAAGAACCGGTATCTCCTTCCTCCCAAAAGAAATCAACATAATTGGCTGAGGAAGTTTCAAAATCCAGCCGTACATCGAATTGCAGAACGAAGGAATCCGGTCGTGGAAATGAAAGTTTGGAGCGAATCGAAAATGTATCGTTGGCAATAAACGAATTCGAGCGACAGGAAGAGGCTTCGAAATCAAAGATGCTATCTCTGAAAGACCAGAACGAAGCACTTTTCCCGCCGTCCGAAAAGTCATCGTGAATCAGCACCTGGCCAAAGCACAGGCCGGGGATGAACACAATAAATACGAGCCAATAGAGGGCAAATAGTTTCATGAGTTTGGTACAGCCAAATTCGAAAGTCAGAATGAATCCTGAAAATTTTTGACCGTCTCATCCACCCAACGCCGTATTTTTTTCTCCCAACGCAAACATTTTACTCAGACAACTGTATTGTCAATCGTAGTTTCCGGCAAAGGTTTCCGCTAAATTTGCCGACTTCCGTGGCAAAAAGCAAAAAAGACATATTCGAACAAGGCGCGATCGAGGTCATCGGAGCCCGCGAACACAACCTGAAAAATGTGGATCTCAAAATCCCGAGAGGAAAGCTCGTTGTCTTTACCGGACTCAGTGGCAGCGGGAAATCTTCGTTGGCTTTCGATACCATTTTTGCTGAAGGTCAGCGCCGGTATATGGAAACGTTTTCGGCGTATGCACGACAGTTTATCGGCGATATGAAACGTCCGGATGTCGACAAAATCGACGGACTTTCCCCGGTAATTTCCATCGAACAAAAGACCGTTAGTAAGAATCCGAGATCAACCGTTGGAACGATAACGGAGATTTACGATTTCCTCCGGCTTCTGTATGCCAGAGCAGGTGAGGCACACAGTTATTTGTCGGGAAAGAAGATGATCAAATTCTCGGAAGACGAGATCATCGATTTGCTGATGAAGGATTTTGACGGAATGAAAATCGCCCTGCTCGCACCGATCGTAAAAGGACGAAAAGGACATTACCGCGATCTGTTTGAACAATACGCCAAAAAAGGATACAGCAAAATGCGGGTTGACGGCGAGATGGTGAAGATTGAGCCCGGGATGCAATTAGACCGCTACAAAGTTCACGACATCGAATTGGTGATTGATCGCATTGAAGTTTCCGACGACAACCGGTTCCGTTTAACCGAATCGGTAAAGGCATCTTTTCTTGCGGGGAACGGCGTGCTTATGACGTACGACTACGACACCGATCAGGTACGGCATTTCAGCAAAACACTGATGGATCCCGAAACAGGTTTGTCGTATGATGAACCGCAACCGAATACCTTTTCTTTTAATTCACCATACGGAGCCTGTGAGCGTTGCAACGGACTTGGAACCATTGCCGATATTGCCGAAACACTCATTATTCCGGATCCCAAACTCAGCATTAATAAAGGTGGAATTGTTCCGCTCGGACCGTTCCGCGAAAACTGGACGTTCACCCAATTGCGGGCAATGGCGAAGAAGAAAAAATTTAGTCTCGCCGATCCGATTGAAAAACTGCCGAAAGCTGCACTCCACGATATTCTTCACGGAAGCGACGAGAAGTTTGAAGTGGTGACCAAATATGCCGGAACCAATCAGACCTGGGAAACCAATTTCAAAGGTGTGATTCCGATGATCCTCAATTCGTATTTGC
Organism: Bacteroidota bacterium; assembly: GCA_016124755.1. GTDB lineage: Bacteria > Bacteroidota > Bacteroidia > NS11-12g > UBA9320 > WGNA01. Next base: position 145,416 of record WGNA01000011.1, read on the forward strand.
AGAAATCTCACGACAGCCTGTATCAATGGGCTGAGGAGTTTATGTCGATGGAGAACTGCCCGGAATGCAGTGGTTTCAGACTAAAAAAAGAAGCACTTCATTATTTTATTGCCGGCAAACACATTGGTGAATTAGGTGAAATGAATATTACCGAACTCGAATCGTGGTTGGGTAATTTGGATGATAAATTATCGGAAAGACAACAAACCATCGCCTGTGAATTGCTAAAGGAAATCCGGGGCCGTGTTGGTTTTCTCACCAATGTCGGTCTTGGCTATCTCAGTCTGAACAATCCGGCCAGAACCCTCAGCGGGGGAGAGGCGCAGCGCATTCGCCTCGCAACACAGATCGGTTCGCAATTAGAAGAGGTGTTGTATATTCTGGATGAGCCGAGTATCGGTTTGCATCAGCGCGACAATCATCAATTAATCGAATCGCTGAAACATTTGCGCGATGTCGGGAACACGGTAATTGTGGTGGAACACGATAAAGACATGATTCTGCAAAGCGATTTTGTGGTGGATATTGGTCCGAGAGCCGGAATGCATGGCGGGCAAATTACAGCCGCCGGAAATTGGGACGCAGTTAAAAATGCAGATACACTTACTTCCGAGTATTTAAATGGCAGAAAGCAAATTGCCGTTCCGGAAAAAAGGAGCAAAGGCAATGGCAAAAAAATATCTTTAAAAGGTTGTTCCGGAAATAATTTAAAAGGTGTTGATGTGGATTTTCCGTTGGGTTGTTTCATCTGTGTAACGGGTGTTTCAGGAAGCGGAAAGAGCTCTTTAATTAATGAAACACTGCATCCCGTTTTATCGGAATTCGTTTATAATTCGAGAAAAAGACCATTGCCGTATAAAGAGGTAAAAGGATTAAAACATATTGATAAGGTGATTAAAATAGATCAGTCTCCGATTGGTCGTTCACCGCGATCAAATCCTGCTACGTACGTTGGTTTTTTTACGGAAATACGAAATCTGTTCAGTGAATTACCGGAGGCAAAAATCCGCGGATATAAGCCGGGAAGATTTTCATTTAATGTTAAAGGCGGTAGATGTGAAACCTGCAAGGGCGGTGGTCGAAGATTAATCGAAATGAATTTCCTGCCGGATGTGGAAGTGGAATGCGAAACGTGTCAGGGCAAACGCTATAACCGAGATACACTGGAAGTTCGATATCGTGGGAAATCGATCAGCGATGTGTTGGACATGAGTGTGGAAGATGCCGTTCATTTCTTTGAAAATATTCCGGCGATTCATCGAAAAATAAAAGCCTTGCAGGATGTTGGATTGGGCTATTTAACACTCGGACAATCATCGGTAACCATTTCCGGAGGTGAAGCGCAGCGGGTGAAATTAGCGAGTGAGCTCAGTAAAATAAGTACGGGAAATACCTTTTATATTTTAGACGAGCCTACAACCGGATTGCATTTCGAAGATATTCACGTTTTGCTTTTAGTGTTACAGGAATTGGTAAATCTTGGAAATACCGTTCTCGTAATTGAGCATAATTTAGATGTGGTAAAAGTGGCGGATCATATCATCGACCTTGGGCCAGAAGGCGGCAAAGGTGGCGGACAAATCATCGCGACCGGCACACCCGAACAAATCGTTAAAAAAGGAATTGGCCATACGGCGAAGTTTTTAGCGATGGAACTTTGATGTCTGTCTGTCGGTAGAACGCTGTCCGTAGCGTCCCCGCTACGGACTCTACATATTTTTATTATTTCAGAATTAGCTGCGAATTTTAATTCCACAAAACTCCGAATTAAATTATTGTTTTCTCTGCCCATAATTTATGTGTATGTATTGTAAGTATCCCTGAAATTTTGACTGGATAAAATGAGAAAGTGATCTTAATTTTAAAAATCCAAAAAGAAAGGAGTCCCTATTTCTAAAATACAGTCATATAAAGGTTTTGATATTTAAAATCTGAATACTGTTGTCAAACGTAATTACTATATTACCGCAATGAAAGTGAAAAGGATTTTAGTTCTGCTGCTCTTTGTTTTATTATTCATTAATGCTAAAGCGCAATTCCGGGATGATGTTATTTATTTAAAAATAAAAGATTCTTCTTCGGTTGTTCTGGAGCCATACGATAATTTGAATATCGCCCTTAACTCGGCAATCATTCTTTACGGTATTGATTCGATTTACCGGCCGTTTCCCGAACTCAACAACACAATGAATAAAACGTATCGTGTGCACTTTACCCAAACTGCCAAAATCGATTTGCTAATTTCAACCTTAGCACAGATTCCGTTTATTGAATACGCAGAAAAAGCACCGGTTTATTCGATTGATTTTACACCAAACGATTATCAGTCGTCGCAGTGGTATCTGGATAAAATTCGGGCGAAAGATGCCTGGGATGTTCAAAAGGGAAAGTCATCAGTAATCGTTGCCGTGGTGGATAATGCGGTTCGGTTGAGTCACGAAGATATCAAAGCGAATCTCTGGACAAATCCGTCTGAAATTGCCGGAAACGGAATCGATGATGATTTAAACGGCTACGTCGATGATGTTCATGGCGCGGATGTTTCGGATGGCGATGGAAATCCGAACCCTCCGCAGCCCATTGCCGTTGATAGTCCGTTTGTACACGGAACCTTATGTGCCGGAGCCGTTTCTGCCACAACTGATAACAACATCGGAATTGCTTCACTGGGTTTTGGCCTTAGAATAATGGCTGTAAAATGCACACCTGATAATGCTTCTGATCACGGAGAAAGTGTGTACGACGGATACGATGGAATATATTACGCTATCCGAAACGGAGCCGATGTGATAAGTCTCTCGTGGGGCGGACCTTCGGGAAATCTCACCACCGGACTGAATCTGATTTCCTCGGCCAGACAAGCAGGAATTGTTGTGGTGGCTGCGGCAGGGAATTCAAATACCGACCAGACATTTTATCCGGCAGGCTATAACGGAGTAATCGGAGTTGGGGCGAGTGACCGCGACGACAAAAGAGCTTCCTTTTCCAATTTCGGTTCGTATGTCGACATAATGGCTCCGGGAGTTGGAATACAGACTACCAATGGCGCGGCGGATAACGCGTATTCATATCCGGGCGGAACGTCGTTGGCTTGTCCGCTCGTTGCTTCGTTGTGCGGACTACTGAAATCTCAAAACCCTTCTTTTTCGCCTTCGCAAATTGAGCAAAAGGTTTTCGACGGAGCGGATAATATTGATTCGCTGAATCCGGGATATTCCGGCAAATTGGGACACGGACGAATGAACGCCGCTAACTCTTTGGGTGCTTCGGTAAGTGTTGAGGAAATAGAATCGCGATATGCTTTTCCCACTCTTTGGAAATCCGGAACGCATATTTCTCTTTATGCATTTACGGGACAAAATCTTCGTCTCATTTCAATGAAAGGTGAGGTAATTTCTCTGAATACGTCAATTGAAAACACCTCTGATTTTTTGGTGCCTGTTGATTTATCCGCCGGGATGTATGTTTTTGCTTTTGAAGTAAATGCTCAGTTGATGTATGTGAGAGTGATGGTGTTTTGAAAAGCGAAAAACGAAGAATTGAAAATCGATCCGCCTTCGCCTGTTGGCTATGGCGGATAAATAAAACCGGAATCTGTCGGTAGCGTCCTCGCTACCGACTTCGGGACATTTGAAATGAAAAGAATGAAAAAAATGAAATGAATGAAAAAAATTAAGTCCGTAGTGAGGACACTACGGACAGGTTGGATTGAATGATTACGGTTGCGGGGAATTGTTGGGTAAGGCATGCCCATCTATAAAGTGCGATTTTGGGAAAATGGTAGTTTCTATCTAATAGATCCAGGAACGTTGTATGGTGGTTCATACTGACAACTCTTCTCAAAAGTTTAATTCTGTTTGAAATATTTAAGAGTTCGTCAGTAGGATGACGCTCCGTGGTGGAATTCTTCAATTCCCGAATTCTCCATTTCTTAATTTCCTTCTTTCTTTTCATTTTTTAATTGATTACAAATCGAAGTTCTTTCGCTCTGCCGATTCTGTTCCCGCTACCGTTTCAGTTACTGTTACCGAACCGGGTTTCTTCGCTCTGCTCAGAATTGAGCGCTCTCCGTTCTGTCGCTCTTCCGTTACTGTTACTGTTACCGTTCCCGATTCTTTTACTTTTGCCCCATGGCAGCGACTTCCGCAGATATAGTTCAGCAACTCATGCAACGCGATCAAAAGGCGTTTGAGTTGGTGTTCCGTACGTATTACGCGGAGCTGTGTCATTTTGCCAATAAATATTTGAAAAGCGAGGCCGAATCGGAAGAATTGGTGCAGGATGTTTTTTGCAGGTTGTGGCAGAAATTGGATTCCATTTCCATTCAGACCAGTTTGAAATCGTATTTGTATTCTTCGGTGCGTAATGCCTCCTTTAATTTTTTAAAACATCAATTATTAATTCAGCAACACGCCGAAAATTATACAAAACAAAACGATGCTTTTGAGACCGATTCGCAGGTTGAAGTGGGTGAATTGCAGTCACAAATTGCGGCAGCCATAAGCAAATTGCCGGATCGATGTCGTGAAGTGTTTATGCTCAGTCGTCAGCGCGGATTAAAATACCGGGAAATAGCGGATGAGATGAACATTTCGGTAAAGACGGTAGAGGTTCAAATGGGAAAAGCGCTCAGCATTTTGCGAAAGGAATTGCAGTCGTATCTTCCGCTGATTTGGTTTATCTGGTTAGAAAATCTGAAATAGGAATAAGGGTGAAAGCAAAATTGGTTGTCATAACGAACGAGTAATGAAAGAAGAATCGGGTTTCCATATCGACTACGAAGCGATTGCCCGCGTTCTGTCCGGAGAAGCGGATGCGGAGGAAGAACGCCGTGTTCAAAACTGGGCTCAGGAAAACCACGACAACCGGGAACTTTTTGCTTCTCTTAAATTGATGTGGGAAGAAACTTCTTCGGAACATTTTACCACCGATCCGTCTTTTAGTCCCGATACAAATGCAGCCTGGGAGAAGGTGAAATTGAAAACCACTTCACCTAAGAGCAACATTCGGCCGATACGCAGATGGCTTCAGGCAGTGGCTGCTATTATAATTTTTATTGCAGCCGGCATTTCGTATTTCCGTTCGCTGAATCAACCGCCGCAAATGGTGGAACACAAAGTTGATCACACCGAAAAACTCGCATTGGCTGACGGTTCGGTTGTCCATATTAATTCCGGTTCCGACATCCGCTATGCAAAGGATTTTGGCAAAAAGGACCGGAAGGTGGAATTAAAAGGAGAGGCTTTTTTTGAAGTGGAGCCGGATACTTCGAAGCCTTTTATTGTACAGTCGCTCGATATGGATATCCGGGTTGTGGGTACCAGTTTTAATGTGCTGGCAAACAATCCCGACAGCGTTGTGGTGTCGGTGGAAACCGGAAAAGTTGAAATGCGGTTTGAGAACGGATTTATTCTGTTGCATCCGGGAGAAACCGGTGTGTATTATCGTAACGGACATCAGCTTTTTAAACGCGGTGAAATTCCGGTGATCAATCAGTTTTGGCGGGATCGACGGTTGGTTTTCCGGAAAACACCTTTGCAGGAAGTTATCCGGATTGTGAATGAATCATACGGTGTGCATATTCAATTGGAAAATCCGGAAATGCGGGATCAGCCCATTACCGTTCGCTTCCGTGATCAGGATTTGCAAACGGTTTTGGAAGTGCTGTCTGCCACACTCAATATGCAATACGAAACCACCGGCCCGGATGAATTTCTGTTAATCCGAAATACCAATGAATAAAATTTTCGGAATTCTATTATTCATCGGGTTTTATCTGGGAAATTCATCAAGTGGATTCGCACAGCATTTTTTGGATATGAAATACAGTCAGACATTTCAAAATAAAAGACTCGATGACGTGCTGGCGGTAATTGAAGAGGATTTTGACCTCATTTTTTCCTATCCGTCGGATCTCATTCCCACCGAAAAAATTATTAATAAAACATTTCATAAAGTTCCGTTACGAATGGTGTTACGGGATGTGCTCGGAGCCGGATTTCGTTTTGTGGAGCGCGGTAGTTACATCATTATTCAGGCTGATCGTCCGGCGAGAGTTTCAAAAAAAGAGGTAACCATAAAAGGGCAACTTGTGGATGCAGAAACCGGAAAGAAAATTTCCAATGCGACCATTTATGATGTTAATTCTTTAACGACCGTTCAAACCGATAGTAATGGAAATTATGAATTAAAGTTCGGCTCTAAAACCAAATATGCAGAAGTTGCTGTTGCCCGGGAAAATTATAAAGACACGGTAATACGCATTTATCAGGAAGATTTAAATGCGTTAAATATAAATCTGAAACCCGCTGATTCGTATTTTGATTCGGATATTTCAATGACCGACAGCATGCCGATTGTGCAGAGATTAGTGAGTAAAGATGCATTTTTTACCATGTCGAATGTGCATCTGGAAAAAATACGTCCGGCTCAGATTTCTTTTTTGCCTTTCGCCGGAACCAATGCAAGAATGAGCGGGAAGATCACGAATTATTTTTCATTAAATATTTTGGCGGGTTATAGTTATTCCACAACCGGAATTGAAGTTGGGGGTTTGTGCAATATCGATCGGCGCAGCGTTACCGGTATTCAGGTTGCAGGATTAACGAATATTGCCGGAGGAGAGGTGAGGGGAATTCAGGTAGGCGGTATGTCGAATGTTAATTTATATAGAACATACGGACTACAGGTTGCGGGGATATTTAATCATTCCAAAATGCAGGTGTATGGTATGCAGCTTTCGGGTATTTCTAATTACGGATGGAGTGTGAAAGGAAATCAGATTTCCGGAATAATGAATACTGCCGGATATGTGTCGGGAATTCAATTGGCAGGGATGATCAATGTTGGAAATGTGGATGGGATTCAATGCTCGGGACTCATAAATTTCGGGTATAGAAAAGTGCAGGGAATTCAGTTTTCGGGCTTAATTAATTATGCGGGAAAAGTGAACGGAATTCAGTTCGCTTCCCTGCTGAACATTGCCGGACGGGAAATGAACGGTTTACAGATTAGTTCACTACTCAATGTTTGCGGTAAACTCAACGGTTTGCAGCTCGGTGTAATTAATCTGTGCGATACGGTTGAATCCGGAGTGAACGTTGGTTTGTTCAATTTTGTTCGGAAAGGATTGCATACACTTCAAATTCATACAACGGAAAATATGCCGTTTAATCTTTCTTTTAAAACCGGAACCGATCGCTTTTACAATATTTTATCCGCCGGTTTGAGAAAAGATTCTATCTGGATGTTTGGTTATGGAATCGGTTCGATGCATCGCTACAAAAGCGGGATATTTACCGGAACCGAGTTTCAGTTTAATTCGGTTCAGAAGTCGGATAACGATCCGTTGTCGTTGAATTTCCTGTCGCAGATAACTCCTTTTTTAGGATATAAAATCTGGAAACATGCCAACGTGAGTTTCGGGCCGGTTTTGAATATTTATTACCGGTACAGTTTACATCACAACAATGTGATCGACGATTACAACATTCTTTCAAATGCATTTTACAAGTCGAATGGAACCACCGACAGCCTTGAAATGTCGCTCGGATACAAGGTGGCGTTTTTTTTCTAAAATATTTTTTAATCGCGATAAGGGTATTCCGGAAATGGGTTGTCATAGACCCAAATAAACAGGAATATCAGATGAAGAATCTAATTATTTTGCTGGCCGCGCTGTTCATCGGTCAGACATTAAAAAGCCAGAACACAAGCGACACCAATACTACAATGCCGCATGTTCAATTGAGTTTTCTCTATCCTTTAGGAACCAGCGGAACCCATTCGATTCGCGAAACTCAGAATGTTTCCATTAACATAATTGCCGGTGCCAATAAGGAAATCGATGGAGTGGAAGTGGGAGGTGTTGCCAATTTTACCAAAGGTTCTGTAAACGGAGTTCAGATCGCCGGAACCGCTAATCTGGTTATGGATACGCTGAAAGGATTGCAATTAGCCGGGACTGCAAACGTGGTGATGAAAGACGTACAGGCTGCCCAGGGATCCGGATTTGCGAATGTTACACTTGGTCGGCACACAGGAGTTCAGGCGGCCGGTTTTGCGAACTATTCCGGAATGAAAATGCAGGGCGCCCAGATTTCCGGATTTGCCAATGTGGCGATGGATTCGATGGCCGGAATTCAGGTCTCCGGATTTGCGAACACCAGTTTGCACAACACAAAGGGAAATCAGATTGCCGGTTATATTAATGTGGCAACGGAAACCATGGACGGATTACAGATTGCGGGATTTTCAAACGTTACTACCGGCAGCATGGAAGGCTTGCAGATTTCCGGATTCGTTAATTATGCTAAAAAAATAAAAGGTGCTCAGCTCGGCTTTATCAATGTGGCCGATACACTGCACGGAATTGCCATCGGGTTTTTGAGTTTTGCCAAAAACGGATATCACACATTTGAGATCAGTTCGAACGAAACATTTCAAACCAATCTTACTTTTAAAACGGGAGTAAATCAATTTTATAATTCGTTGTCGGCCGGGGTGCAATGGAACGGCGATAAATCTGTTTGGGCCTTTGGTTATGGTATCGGAACGCGCAAAATGTTTGGCAATTTGTATTCACTCTCTGCTGATTTGAGAACGTACGGAGTGTTGCCGGATAAATTTGAAGACGATCACTGGCAATCATTCAATAAACTGGAGTTGTCGTTTGCACGAAGAATTAATAAATACGTAGAAGTATATGCCGGCGGCAATGTAAATATGTGGTTTTCCGATCCGGATCAGTCAAGGCCGTCGTATTTGCGATCTACCGGAAATCACGGTTCCGGAAATGATTTCAATTGGGTAATGTATCCCGGATTTCAGGCGGGAATCCGAATATTTTAAATCAACAAAGTCGGTTCTTAAATCGGCCCCGGAGATCATTCTTCGGGGCCGATTTTTTTTATTTACGATTGCTGATTTTTGAATTTAGATCGGCTTAATCAGGATGGTTTGTGAATCCGAATTAATTTTTCTTCGCTCTACCCAGAAATTTATTTAGAAACCGACTTTAATTAATGAAAAGAATGAAAAGAATGAAAAAGAATTGGGTCGGTAACGGGGATGCTACGGACAGGGGAATGGTGGGAGTTCGGCGGACGGTCCGCCTGCGCTAAAGCTTTGAAATAATTAAAAAATGAAAAGAATGAAAGGAATGAAAAAAATTGAGTCGGTGGTGGGGATGTTACCGACAGGGAATTGGTGGGAGTTCGGCGGACGGTCCGCCTACGCAATAGCTGGCGCTAAAGCTTCGGCGGACGAGGGCTTAACGATTGAAGCGGTTACGAAAGACGGGCAAACGGATGGCGGTGGCCAAATAAAAAAGCGACTGACAGAAGCTCTTTTTGTTGGCTACAACGCCCCGTGAGCCCGTATGAAGTTTGAGCGGAAAGCGTGTAAAAAGCCCGGTATTTTAATTGACGATCGCAGATTTTAGATGTTGGATCGGATGTTTTAAGGAGTTGAACTTAAAAGTCTGATTTAGATTGGATTTTCAATGATGGGATTTGTGGTTGAGAGATTCGACAGGATGATGAATGAAATTCGTGACAAGAGAAATTTTCTTTTCGGGCAAATATTCCTTTGATTCGTATGCCATATGATTATTAGCATTACGAAGACTCTTAACATCCGGACTTTTGTACTAACGGGTTTATTGGCTGCACTTGTAGCGGCTTTTTCCGGGTGCAACGACGGGCATAAAGACGATTTTTCAATTGATGGGCAGGATGTGGGTGTCTCTGCCAAAAACATATTGGTTTCGGGAGATGTGAATGAACTCGTACTCGAATTTATTTATGTTGAAGAGCACGCCCCGCAACAGGAAACCATTGACAGTTTTGTGTCGTGGGTTGATGATTTGTGTGTAAAACCAAAGGGAATACGGGTGGTGAAAACGCCAATAAATTCTTTGAACGAAGAATCGTTTTCAATCGGGGAAGTACAGGTTGTGGAAGACCGTTTCAGAACTGAAAAATCCATTGGAGATAAACTGGCGATTACCATCTTTTTTGCCGATGCCGGATACAGCGGAGACGAAACCGATACAACCCGTACGCAGGTTCTTGGAATTGCCTATCACAATACTTCAATCGTAATTTTTGAAAAATCCATTGAGGAATTCAGTGACCAGCCTTTGATTGAACCCAAACGTTCGAAATTGGAGCGAACCGTTTTATATCATGAATTCGGACACCTGCTCGGATTGGTGAACGCCGGCACATCGATGGTAACCGAACATCAGGATGTTGAAAATGGCCACCATTGCAACAATGAGCAATGCCTGATGTACTGGTCGATCGAAACCAACAATTTTGTTGACCAACTCTTTAGCCGAAATACAGTTCCGGAGTTTGACAAAAACTGTCTGGATGATCTGGCGCAGAAAAGACTTTGAGGAAAAGCGAAAATCGAAAATCGAAAAGCGAAGGAGCACAGCGGATAAAAATCGAAACAGGAAAAACGATCCTCCTGCCTTGCACTACAAATTTAACAATGACTCAAACTGCGATACTTCGCGAAAAACTTTGCGTGAATCTGCGGTTAGAACAAAAAACGAATCCACCTTCGCCAGGTTATATAGTTGAATTAGAAAAACTTTAGTACGGGCTTTGGCGGATAAAAATCGAAACAGGAAAAACGATCCTCCTGCCTTGCACTACAAATTTAACAATGACTCAAACTGCGATACTTTGCGAAAAACTTTGCGTGAATCTGCGGTTAGAACAAAAAGCGAATCCACCTTCGCTAGGTTATATAGTTGAATTAGAAAAACTTTAGTACGGGCTTTGGCGGATAAAAATCGAAACAGGAAAAACGATCCTCCTGCCTTGCACTACAAATTTAACAATGACTCAAACTGCGATACTTCGCGAAAAACTTTGCGTGAATCTGCGGTTAGAACAAAAAGCGAATCCACCTACGCCGGATTATATTGTTGAATCAGAAAAACTTTAGTATGGGCTTCGGCGGATAAATATTAAAAATCGAATACACCTTTGCTTATGGACTTTCTTTTACGCCGCAGCAATGCAGATGAAAAAACTTTGTGTGACTTCCCGGTTTATTTGAACATTCAGATCGTAATTCGCAAATCAACCTTCCAAAATATTTATGTCTTATTCAACTTGTCTTTGGTTTGATGGCCGTGCTGAAGAAGCAGCTCATTTTTATGCAAAACTATTTCCGGATGTGCAGATTAATAACATCTCAAAAATGCCGGATGGAAGTGTGATGTCGGTTGATTTTACAATGCTGGATCAACATTTTATTGCACTCAACGGCAATCGCGATCAGCCGTTTACCGACGCCATTTCATTTGTGGTGAATTGTGCTTCTCAGGAAGAAATTGACCGATACTGGAATGCGTTTAAGGACAATGGTGGTGTGGAGTTGCGTTGTGGTTGGATTCGCGATCCGTTCGGAATTACGTGGCAGATATTACCTGCAGATTTATGGAAATATTTGTCGGTGGCAGATCCGGAAAAATCTCAAAAAGTACGATCTGCTTTTTTTGCCATGAAAAAAATTGTAATTAACGAATTAGCTATTGCGATTAAATAGTTTCTATTTTAAAACAAAGCCATCCATCATTTGATTCGCCGTTGAAATATAGGTGTCGAAATCATTAATGAGGGTGGTAAATGTTAAGATGTAGGCTTTGTTATTTTTTATCCAATAACACTGTCTGAATTTCATAATTCTTCCGCCCTGATTAGCCGAAAAAATTACGGTGTGATATTCGTTTCCATTGGCATTTTTTCGTTCGCTTTTTTCGAGATTCCCATCCACGAACATTTGCGTAATTTGTTTTTCGGATTCTGTTACATAATAATCCAGATCCTTTGCATCTTTCCCTAATTCTCTCACCAATAAGTTAATATTTTCACCGAATCCGTTGCTGTCGCTTTCGTCTTCGTGCAACACAAAAAGTCGGGAACCATACATTCCGCTGGTATCTAATTGCCAGTCGGAAGGATAAAAAATGGCGTACTCTTTTGTCTGGTAAGTCGACCAACCCTCCGGAGCTTTTATTTCGAAAGTTGATTTCTGATTACATGCGCTGAGTAACAGTACAGCACACAAGGTGGTAATAAAATTGGATGTGGCTTTCATAATGGCGACCAAATTAGGAAATGGCATTGAAATAATTTTCGGAATCAACCGAATTATTTGAGAGGAGCCTGAATGGAATAAGATATAACCATATTTTCCGAATCTTCCGTTGCCGACAGTTGCAGTGAATCTTTGGAAATAAAATCGATTTGAAGAGGCATAACCTCTCCACCTGTGGCAATGTACACGGTTTTCGGTGATTTAAACCTCCAGAAACCTTTTTCGATAATTCCGGTTTTATCCGAAAGCTCAAAAGTTTTGTTGCTCTTGAACTTCATGGCGCCAACCTCTTTCGGCGACATATCTGTTTGGGATTCGCCGTTTACAGAAACATTTTTCATATACCATTTGTGACAAAGAGATCTGAAAGTAGAATTATTCGAATTGGATTCAGAATCGTCAATTTTTTCAATTGCCTCCCGCGACCGGGTAAGTTCTTCTTCCGAAACATAATAATCTTTTGATTTGAAATCCGGTGTTTCTATGCGCTCAGGACCGTTTTCAGATATTTCGGCCGGCATTTCTTCTTCCATATTTATAGTTTCCGTTTCGGATGAATCTGTTTTGGTATTGGAACAGGAAAAGATTAAGAATGCGAAAAAGCAATTAAGAAACAAGGCTATTGGTTTCATGAAGTTTATTGTTTTGGATTGGGAGGGAATATAGGGAATAGGAATCGGATACGAATCATATTCTATCATCAAGAGGCCTAAAATTTTATTCCCGCTTCAGCACCATCTCCACGCTTCCGAAATCTACAATTGTTTGTCTCCAAACCATCGAGTCATTTTTCAAATACACGATTTGATATTCTTCCCGATTTTGTTTTCCATGGGAGCGATACGTCATCTTTAGGGTCTTATCTGAAATTATCTGGTATGTTCCACCTTCCGGCGTGGATACATAATTTGAATGCATTTGGAAAACAGTGTCTGATTGGAAAGAATACACACTTGAAAGTGCTTCTTCTTCTGCGGCTTTGATCAGATCAGGAGACAAATATGGCATATAGGCTATCATTTTTTTTATATGCCAGGTGCCGGAGATTTCATGTGGGTGATAATACGAGAATCCGGCAAATATCAGAGCCGTTATTATCAAAACATACAAGTGCTTTTTCACAGTAATTAGGGATGATGTTCGTTTTCAAATGCAATATACATCAACCTGATAGAAACATCAGCGACGAGAATTAATCCGTTTGTGTTGACTTTTTCGGAGTGGGTTTCACTTCTAAATTCAGGTTTCCAACAACAAATTCTTTATTCCGATTTTTTGCCAGTATATTGATCCTATTCGTATTCGGAAACATGCCAGTCAGCAGGAAATCCCTCTCAAAAACAACGGGATAGAATTCGAGAATTTCGTTTGTTTTTATATTTTTAAATATGAAATAATTTATTCCTTTATAGGTAATTATTGATTCAACCGTATGGTCATTATTTAGCTGTGTAAGCTGATTATGGTAGCCAAACGGGTAGTCAGAAAGATCAAATGCATAGGTGATTTTTTTACCGGAAATCCGCACGTCCGGTATGTGGCAATAGTACCAATCTTTGTCGGAACCGTTATGAACCGGCGCTAAAACCATAGCTAAATTTTTAAGGGTATCATTGGCTATGATGAAATCGTCCTCTGCTTCGCCAAGAAGTATTCGGCCCTGATAAATCAGGCTGTCGTGGATTAATTTGAATTTTTCTAAGAATAAGCTGTCGCCGATTGAAAAAGTCCCGGATTTTCCATTGCCGTATCCGATGTAAAGTTCATTGTTTTTCGAAAGGTAAAAAGCATTGGAACCGTATAAGAACATATTTTGGTTTGAGGGTTTGACAGGTGTATGTATGGGATAACATTCCTTAATGCAAATTCCGGTATCCTTTATATCTAATTTTAATAATAACTTTTGACCATAAAAGGTGTAGTTGGTTTCGGAATTCAGTACCGGACATTTACCGGAAACAACTGCCCAGACCGTGTTGTCGACTATTGATATATTTTCTGCCTGAATAGTTCTGAATCCCATCGGTTTCATAACCATCTCAAATGTATGAAGCGAAGAATCAAAATTATTCCGGTTAACAAATTCTTCGGGGATTAGTCCAAGGTTCAGATCATATACCTTTTTCAATTCTTTGGCAGATAGGTTAACGATCGAAATAAACCGACCATTTTTATTGAAGTATGCGATATCTGCTTTGGGGTATGTGATGGCGACATATCCCTTTTCAATTTGAACCATGTTGCCGATGTTGGAAAAGAAATATTGACTTAGTTCAAGTTTCAGGGACGTATCTATGTGGTAATTCCGATAGATTTTATTGCTGTTAAATTCCTTTAATAATAATTGTGTTACTACATTTCCATTGAAATGAAATAAGGTGGAATGTTCCAGATTCCGAATATTCGGGTGATGTAATAACGTATCGAGTAATGGTTTGCTGAATAGGATCTGAATAGAGCTGTCGAGGTTAAATTCATGCCGCAATGCGATCATTTGCTGGGAATTTAAATCAGACGATAAGGCTACACTGATATTCGTGACGGAATTATCCGATTTCAGATAATGTAATGAAGTCATGCAATAACCGCAATCATTCGGATTCAGTATTATCAGATACTTTTTAGCTAATGGGTCATTTGACCAATTAAGTGTTTTATGGATGAAATTAATAGTTGATTTTTTTGCGAAAAAAGAACCCACTTCTCCGAATGAATGAGAGAAGTGGGTGAGTATTATAATACTTAGGGCTGCAATCTTTCTGGTCATAGATTTACGAATTATGGATGTGATAATTTAATCTGGTGGGTTCTTGTTATCACATCACCGTTAGTGCCGGAGTTTTGATAATCGCTGAGATCACCGTTGGCAATTACTACCCCATTCACTTTGATAGTAACATTTACAGGCTGTGGTTCATTTGTCCAGGCATTCAATCCGGTTCCACCACAATCATCGCTTTGACTTCCGCCAACATTTATTCCTCTGGTTACAGTATAGCAGGTCGCCTCTGAACATGCACATACTATTACAACTATGGTGGTGCCGTCTTCTGTAGTAGTAGTGGTTGTTCCCAAGTTGTCTCCGGGTTCTGTTATGGAGATTCCACCGGGAGGAACCTGTGCAAATAAGCTGGAAGATAAAGCGACAGCGATCAACAATAAAATATATTTTTTCATGATGGTTCTTTTAATTGGTGCAATTTTGATTAACGAATATATAAGCCCTGTAAATTAATCCGTCTGGTGGTATTACATTGTGCTCATCATACTCAATAACATTCGGGATATAGATAATTGGACTGCCATCAAATGGCGTAATTGTTACAGGAAATGGGTCGCAGTAAACTCCTTTGGGCATAATCGAAGTTCCGGGGCTATTGTTTGGAACACAAATGGATTTTCCATCATCATAGGTAATGGTGTAGCATTCTCCTGCTCCTGCACATTTAAAGGTTGTGGTGGTTGTGCAATCGGAGGGATTGTCGGATTGCGACCCACTTCCATCCACCGGTGAGCCGGGGATAGTTATTGTTACTTCTTTTGCCAACAAATTAATTGAGAGCAAGGAAAGGAAAGCAAAGGTTAGCGTTAGTGTTTTTTTCATAATTAATGTGTTTTATTAGTATCCGAAATTATGTAAAATGAGGATGCCGCAAAAAATGGATTTACTGAACGCTATGCAGAACGCAAGTTTATTTAGAGGACAGGAAGCATTCTTTTTTGAAATACGCGATCATCAAGTAAACTCATATGAATTAGCATGGACTTTATACAATTATTAAAATAAAAGGATTAATGCTTCTCCATTTGGGTGCAACAAGATTATAAATTGCTTTAGGGATCAATGTACAAACTCATTTCTTCTCACTTTTTTCTTGATAAAAAAGTAAGCAAAAAATCAAGTCGGAAAGAAAGCTGCCCAAGCGCCCTTCATCATTTGTTGAAAATCTGGGGAAAGAAGTGTCAAGCACTTTCCCGATTTTCTACCAAATGACAAATTCCCGCCGGGGCTATCCCGCCTTTCCGACGGCCCACCCACGCGATCCTATTCTTGCTTTAGGATCCGCTTCACACATTTCATTAAGTACTTGTTAAAACTTGGATTGAAATTATCCAACAAGTTGGTGTAATAGAGCGGAGAAACATTAATAGGGTTAAACATCAATCGTGATGGAATGCACATCAAAGATCAGAATCTGTTAGTGGTTCAACTCCAATTTGCTTTACCGGAAATAAAATGGTTACGGAAAACACGTGTTTATTCAAATACTTTATTTCGTTCTCTTTTAGTCGGAGGTTGTAGCCATACGAACATTTAAACCGACCAAATCCAAATCCGTATTCCGGACGAATCACTGGAGTAAAATTTCCTTTCGATAAATAAGCAATTGCGTTTATTCCAAATGCCTGTGCGGCAACACCCCCGGCAACCCATCCCCCTATTTTCGGAGCTACAATCCAGTTGGAATGATGGCCGAATTCGCAGGAAATAAAGGATGCTCCTGCCATTGGATGATGTGTGTGCAAGCCATACGAATTGCGGGCTAATCCTACTTCCCCAAAAAGTGTTTTTCCAGCATTTAAACCGCCCAACACCGAATACATTTTTACCAACCTCGGAGTTGCTATATTCTGTGCCTTTGCCGCTGGATTGTTAAATAGAAAACTAACAATAATAAAACAGAAACAGATGCGTGAATGGGTCATAATACAGATGGAACGAAGTTGTCGAGAACTTCTGTTCAATAATCTGAAATGATTTATCGCGGTTTAACTTTTCCTTTTGCAACTTTAAAACTAACAAACTGAATCGAATCCACTTTTTTATCATTCAGTTTCCCGGGCTGCCATTGGGTATATGTTTTTAGTAATTCAACAATCTGCCGGTCGAATTCTGTATCGCCCGATGAATTGTCGATGTCGCATTTCACCACTTCACCTTTGCAGTTAACAATAAACTGCGCCATTCCTTCTCCTTTAAATTTGGGATTCGCCTGTAGAAATTCTAATTGTTCGATGGCACTGCGCATTGAGTCTTCGGTAACCGTGCATTTCGCTTCTTCCTGACCGGTGAATCCCGGAAACAATGCATATACTTCAGTGGAATCACATAAACCCTCGATGTGTTCTTTTACTTCGACTTTTGCGACGAATTGTGCATTAACCTGGTAGCTGAAGGAAAATAGAATTCCTAATAGAATTAGTCTAATTGTTTTCATGTCATCAATCATCCCTATTCAGATTGTTATTTGGGGACGTTGAATGTACGATATATTTTCTAACTTATTTTTCGAAATTTAAATTGGTCGGTTCCTTTTGGGTGAGCGATGTATTAATACCTCTGTCTCCTGTTGTCGGAATGCTGTCGCTTACAATTTCAAATGTGATGTTCGTAAACCAAATCTGTCCGGTGCCATGCAGAAGCGCGCCGTAGGCTAATTTGGATGCTGTTTCCGGAACATCGAGTACGAGATCATACTTCTTCCATTCCGTTGTGCCGGTTATAGGGCGGTTACTCATATTGTCGAATGAAAGAGGATCGTTTGAACCACTTTGATCAACGCGTAACCAGAAGCCTGCCCAACTCTGTACATTTTCAGATTTTAGATACCCCGACATGCGAATTCGTTTACCCAGATATTTTCCAGGCAAACATTGTTGCATTAAAGTGCCGAAGCCATCGATCTTTTTTTCTTTAGATTTTATACTGGCTGCATTTGCCCCATTAATTCCAGTTCCCTTATCGATTCCCATTTCATAACTTTTTGGTTGACTCCCTGCTTTAAACCAGGCGGTAGCATTGTCGAATGACATTACGGTAATTGAAATTCCCAGTAATACGGTTGTTTTAATTAATGTTGTTTTCATTTTTATTTTATAATTAAAAAAAATTCTTTTTAGTGTTAAAATCCGATCCAAAATCAACCTTCGTAAATCGTACCTATTCAATTATGTCTTTAAACTTTTCCGAAAAGTGCGAATTGAACCATTTGTCGATTAGTGATTTTTTGAACCGCCATTCTTTTCCCAGTTTTACTGCCGGGATTTTGTCGTTCTGAACCCACGTGTATATAGTTTGAGGTTTTAGTTTTAAATATTGCGCAACCTCTTCTAAGGTCATTATCTCATCTTCCATTTTATTCTTCCTCTGTTTTTATGGGTTCAATGGTTCGGGTTGAATCGTAATAATGTCCGCCCTGATCATAATGTCGTACTTCGTGAGGATCGTTATCATCTTCATGTTCTTCACCGTTTCCTGATGAGAGTTGATGAAACGAGTACAGAATTGCCGTGTAAAAATTGCCTTTATAATGCCTGAAAATTTTGAATTCTTCTCCTCGCTGTCCTACAAACGGACGCAGATTCCAGGCTAGTTGAATACTCACAAATGCCATAATTACGATCCAGACTTTAAAAACAGAAACCCCGGTTTGCGGATAGATATTCTTTTGTTCACACGCATATTTCAAGGCATCAACCATGAGTCGGAGTCCCCAAAATCCGCCGAAGATAAATATTGCAACATGCAGTAATTGCAGGAAATGGTAGCGACTGCCAATCGCCATAAAGAAGATTATGATCGGCGTAAACGAAAGAACAATTACTGAGGTGAGAATGAATCCGCTCATCACGATCATGGTCATTTGCCAGAATTTCATTCGGGAACCCAGAACCCTTTGAATAATAAAGAAAGATGGGAAGCAAATGAGCATTACCGAGAACAACATCACTACGAGTTTAATTCCGGAACTCAGTGATTGTGCAAAGCTGTGGTAACCGCCCATGATAAGTCCGATCACAAAGGCCAGAGTTGTTAAAACCAGCGTCTGATACAACAACAACTTCCCGGATTTACCATCAAGATTTTCGAAGTAGGCATCCTTGTCGGACAATACCCGGAACACGGAACGAATGTTTTGTCTGAAGTTCATAACCCGAATTTTGATCGAAGATAGAATAAATTTTTAAAATACTGTTTGTTACTGTTAGTTATTGTTTGCTGTTTTTAGATAAATGGGTTTAACTGACCAAACACTCGGTAATAGAAGGACTTTACAGATTGGTATTGATTAAAGACAGAATGAAATCACTCCATACAAAGTATGTGGATTGAGTAGGACGAAACCGATTCGCTTTGAAGTTTGAAAGTGTGGTTTAAGTAATTCTTCAATTGTGCGGTAAATCCTCGAAATGTGTTGATTTTGTTCGTTTTGAGACAGTTCTAATTCTTTGATTTTTTCCAGAAGATCATCATAGTTAATCGCCCTTTTGCGGATTTGAACGAAGACGCGCATGATTGAAATATTTACCTGAATGGCAACCTCACTTTTCAAAACCGACGACAACATCGCCACGCCTTGTTCTGTAAAAACATACGGAGGTGTTCGTCTACCACGCAACTTGAGGTCGCAAATTGCGACTTCAAGTTGTCAACAGCTCCAGAATTCTTAGAATTCCTTTGTTCTTCCTTTTTATCAGTTGGTGTATCAGACTTTGAAGTTTTCCGATTTTAAAAAGGATTTCTGAATGCAACTCTGTTGGATCAGCGCTCAGAGCAAAATCCGCCATATCTACTTTTGATAGTGTTGCTGCGTTTATAATCCAACTTTCAAAAAAGGGTTTGAGAATGATAAGACCATTATTTTTATCAGGATCAAAACCAAAGCGTATATCAAATTCATCAGATACATTTGAATTAAACAACTTCCTGAAATAGGGATGTTGTGTAGTTCTGGAAGGATCCTGATCGATAAGTCCGATTGAATTCTCGGAATTTTGCAGAAACTTACAAACTGAACCACTCCCGGAATGATGTGTAATTTCGGATGGCGATATGTTCAGATTCTTAAGCAGAATTTCTTCCGGTTTACATTCAATCCGAAAACGGGTCATCCTGTTATATTGTCCAGATTGAAAAAAATGTCGTGTTGATATTCCATGGCAGATACAATTTGGTCAGAATTCAGTTTGTGAATTTCGGTAGAATAATCCTTCATGCGGGTAACATAAACACTTAAATCCTTTGAAGGAGTCTTGTCGATCAGGTTAATCAACACGTATGGATTGTGCGTGGTTATGAAATATTGATTGGAGATGTCTTTGGCAATTTTCTCTGCAATAAACTTTGTGTAAAAGGGAAAGGTATTAGATTCCGGTTCATCCATAATCAGCGTCATGTCAGTGTTCGAATCTATAGCCAACATCAAAAACACCAATCGTTGAAGTGTTTCCGAAATGGTCATGTATGGATAACTATAAAGAACTTCGTCAACTTCTTTTACTATTTCCAGATCATTTTCACCCGGTTTAAGATTAATCCGAAAACCTTTTTCTCTAAAGAATAAGGAGACAAGATTTTTGTATGTGGAATTTGAAATTAAAAGGTTAGGAATATTATCTCCGAATGGAGGATTAAGAAATGGTCTGAATGATGGAATAAATTTTTCTATTTTTTTAAAAATGTAGGTGGCACACTTCATTACATTTTTTTCTCCAACATTTTGCGACCGAATATTACCATTGTGTTCTAAAGTGAAGTTATAAAGTCCGGAACCATCACGATTTTTTCGGTAATTCTGGAGTTCTTCATCATTGTTGTAAAAAACTCCTTCAAAATAATTTGCAAATGCACCACTATTGTTAACTGCAAAATCCAAACGGAATTTTTTTATATCCGTGTTTACTTCTACAGGGCTATCCAACAAAGAATCGTAGAACAGGTTTGCGATATTCCTGTATCTAATGACATCCTTAAAAGCTGAGTCTAAAGCATTAATTGAAAAAAAGCTCAACGCCTCAAGAATATTCGTCTTACCGGAATTGGGCTCTCCAATGAAGACATTGATCCGGTTGGTTTCAAATTTTAATTCCTTTATAGACTTAAAATTCTTAATTTCAACTTCAGAGATAAACATGTGAACAAATTTAATGGAGATGGGCCATATATCGTCATGGTGATTATTTCGCTAACCTCCAATGCTGCTGCACCATTCCGCTGGAAAAAGATCGTGAGGAAATCAACTCGACTTTTTGAAGATTCCGGCCATCTTTGAATAACCGAACGCCATCACCCAATAAAATCGGCACTACAGAAATAATGAGTTCGTCGACCCATTGGTTTTTTAACAGTTCGTGAATCACTTCCGCACCCCCATCACAAAAAATGTCTTTGCCTTCTTCGGATTTCAAACGTTGAATTAAGGTTTGTAAATCTCCGTTGTAAAAAGATATGTTTCCGATATCCGGTTTTGAAGAACGTGTAATTACATACGTCTTTTTATCAGCGTGTGGAAATTCCTCAACCTGTGTCATCACCCAATCGTAGGTTTTCCGGCCCAGAATTACCGTATCTATTTTAGAAATAAAGTCGGCATATCCATAATCGTTTTCTCCGTGATCAATTGAATCTAAGAAACTCAGATCCTCACCGGGTGCAGCAATAAATCCGTCAATTGACGAGGCAATATAAATCCAGAGTTTTCGGCTCATACGAATTCCAAACTTAAAAATAAAAAGTGGAGCACAAAAAAACAGGAGCTGAAACCAACTCCTGTTTTTCGGGTACTTCAAAAATAAAATTATTCTACTGTAAGCGTAAGAGAAACCTGATTAACAAGTCCGTCTCGGTTGGTTATGGTAAATGTGTATTTGTTGGTCTGACCGGAAATTGTGTCCATCGTGCCGGTGAAATCGTATTCGTAATGATCGGCATCGCTTCCGCTCAGACTTTGATCTTTAACCGTGGTTGACGCGGCACCGTTCACACTTCGTGAAATATTGAATTTGGTTAGAACATCTTTGTCTTCCTCTTTATTCGCTTCAATGCCGATTTTAAAACTGGCACCTTTTGCTAACGTTTGATCGGAACTTATATAACCGGATCCCGTTTTAAATTCTATTTCCGGCAATTTCCCTTCGTCTTCTTCTTTACAGGAATAAACCAATGTTGTTAATGCAATAAGAAGTGCTACTTTATATATATTTTTCATTTTGTTTTTTGTGAATTGTTAATACTAATAAAAATAACCACGTACAACACGATGTTGAAATGGTAAAAGCAACACCCGAATACGGATGTCAATGAAATTTAATTGAGAATGAAAGTCCTTAAATTAAGCCAGGCACCTGGGTGGAGGTGTTGGAACATCTGCCGTCGAAACGGGCATTTGTTCGGGAACTGATGCACACAGAACATTTTCATTTTCAGGTATCAAATCACCGACTGTCGGAATGATTTTAATAAACTTAACCGGATCTTTTTGTTTTTGGATATCCGGTGATCTTTCGCGTTTTGTTTTAGACCATTTTTTTTCGAATTGCTGATCCTTGCCATCTGCGAATGCGATTATGCTGAATCCATTCTTTGTTTTACTAATTTCAACAACATCACAAAGTGAATGATTGAACTGAAACTCTTTTTTAAACTTTACCCAATTAAGTTCAGTCAGAGATTGAACCTGAACAGTAAAGGTTTTTTCAGGATTTTCCCCTATTTCTTTCCTGAATTCGGTTCGGAAGTATTGTTTGGCAACATGATGACCGAGCATAAGAAACCAGCCGGGTAATACCCAGATGCAGATTAAAAGTATGGCGCCGTACTTTCTCAAATCAACTGCGAGACTTTGTAATACTGGTTTTTACGTTAAAAACAATATTTCTTCCCTGGTTGTAAATTCCATAGTTTTTGAACCGGGAAAGATGGTCGTAATAATACGTATTTGTAAGATTATTTCCCGCGATGCTCAGTTTCCAGATTCGTCCGTCTTTGTTTATCACCGTATTGATTCCGGCATTCAAAAGCTGATATCCCGGCGTTCGGGTTTCCAAACGGGCCAGTAAATTCTGTTGCAAAACAATATCGGCATTGATGTAAAAATTAAGGAGTGAGCCGTTCTTCATTACAAATCTTTTAGTAATCATCGGCTTAAATCGCTGAGCGGGAATAAACGGCGTATAGGTTCCATCATCCGACTTGCTGATCATTCCGGAATAGGTGACAGAAAGCACGCTGTTTTTGTTGAGTGAATAACCTGCCTCGGCCTCTCCGCCGTACTGACTCACGTGTTTTTGTTCGTAAACATATACCGGAAACCCGTACCAGTCGCGGGTTGTTGGAGCTAAATAAACATAGTTGTAAAAACGATTAAAGAACGGAGTAGCGGTAAAATAGTATCGTGTGGTTCTTCTCGTAAAAAGAAAATTGAATTCGATATTCTGCTCGTTCTTCATGTTTGGGTCGCCGATTTCGTATGTAAATACACCTTCGTGCAAACCATTGGAAGATAATTCCGCAAGATTCGGAACCCGAACTCCGGAAGCAATATTGAATTTAATGTTCGTTTTTGGATTGGCAAACCAGGTGATTCCACTGAAAAAGTTTCCGAACATCGAAAATTTGGTGAACGGGTTGATAACTTTCTCTTCCGTATTAACCGTGGCGGTCAGTAATGTTTTAATGTATTTTTCACCAAATCCGACTCCAACTTCCCAAACCAATCCTTTTTTTAATTGAGTTTCTAAATAAGCCGACTGATTACTTTCCTGCATACGTGCATTGGGAACAATTTTCCTCGATCCGTAATTGGTATTTATTTCAAAGGAATGAAGATGGGAGAGAATTAGTTTGTTTTTATCCGAAAGTTTCTTTTCCCATTTAATTAAATGCTGAATGGTAATCAGGTGCATGTCAAGACTAATTTTTCCGCTGCCTTCATTTTCCATCCGTTCGTTCGATTGTACACCAAAATTGATGTTGAGTTTCGAACCGTTTTTCAGATAGATTTTGTTTTCGGAAGACGCCATATTTAAAATTACGAAGTGCGCAGGATTGTCTGCAAGATCGCGGCTCCAGCGTGCATCGGGTTTTACAAAAGTGTAAACGTCATTAAAAATAAATCCAAAGCGATTGTATGACGACATCAGGTGATTTACCGAAGTCCAGTTTTTTCGGTGAAAACCATACGAAGCTTTTAAATAATATCCATCAAAACGGCTGTTAAGAACCCGATTGTTTTTACCGTCGGAATAATCGCCATTATTTTCAACTCCCACGCGAATCCGGAACCAGCGGTTATCATTCGACGCTTTGTAACCGATTTGGGTAAGTCCGCCCAGTGTATTTGAATTAAACTGAATTCCCTTTTCCCAAACTTTTGTGTTTTTGGCTGGTTTTTCTTCTTCCAGAATGTTGATTACACCACCAACAGCTTCGGTTCCGTACAACACGCTCATCGGACCTTTGATCACTTCAGTTTTCGAAAGTCCGATGTCGGATAATCCCATTCCGTGTTCATCCTGCCACTGCTGATTGTCGAATTTTAATCCCGATATCAATACCAAAACCCGGTTGCCGTATAAACCACGAATTACCGGTTTCATAATCGACGGACCGGTTGAGAGCATGGTTACTCCCGGTGTTTTAGCTAAAAGATCGGTGAGGTTGTAGTTGCCGTAATTGGAAAGACTATCGATATCGATCGGAGTTATCTGTAGGGATGTTTGTTCTGCCGGTTTCTCTTTGTATGAAGTTACAACCGCCTGTCTTAAAGTGTGTGTTGTGGAATCATTGTATTGCGCATAAACCGGGGTTCCGCAAATCAATACAATGAAAAAGGCTATTGCAACGGAGAAAAATCGTTTCATTTTTTACAAGTCGCCAAAGCTAAGGTTTGAAATCAATTTGGCCAAAGTTCAAAATATTGTCAGTACGTCAACAATACGGCAACCCAAACAAACCAGATTGAAGAAATTACAACATCGGTTTTGAGAATGCGCATCAGAGAAATGTGCTTTAACAAAAGGTAGCTTATAGCCGGTCGCATCAGAGCCTGAAAAATAAAAAGAAAAAATAACGACTGAAACGACGCAGAAATTCCATTAAAGTGAAAATTTGCCATACGCTCAAACGAACGTGTTGATCCACAGGTTTTACAGGCCATTCCTGCTTTAGTATAAACACAGGTAATATGGATTAATTGGTATTTAAGTCCAACTATGAGCGAAATAAATAGTAAAAGAATAAGAAAATTGAAAAGGTGATAATCCCGTATCGGTTTATCGGATGGAGTCGACATGATCAATTGTATCGTTCGAAACTTTCCCGGTCGAATCGGTATGCTTTTTAATTTCTTCCATCTCGCGTTTCAGTAAATCTTTTACAACTTCTTCAGTGGATTCATTAATGGATTTCTCAATTTCTGATTTGGTATCATACACTTCCTTATAATGATAATACTGGTACACCGACATACCAATAGCAACAATACCTATAATGATTCCGCTGAAAGGTACTGCAGTGTTTTCGTTATTTTGTTTTAAAAATAAAAAGGCAATCACGCAAAAAATCAATGCGAGTATGGCCGGAATTAATGCATAAAATCCGATGCAGGGAATAAAGGAAATGAGCAGAGCTACAATCCCGATCACCAAACCAATAATACCGAACGGACGCGGGTTCCCGGAAAATTCAATGTTCATGTAGTGACTATTTATCGGTCAATAATACACTTTTTGAGTATAACTAAATCCGGAACTTAATGGATATTCCTACAATTCTATTTTTCGCAAAGGTTTCAGAACGGAAAAAAGAACACAAGTGGTTACAAAAGGAAGAGTAGAGAGAATAATTTTAGCATTAAAACCCAGCAGTCCGATAAAAAGCATAAAACCTAACAATACGGCAAGAGAAAACATCCCGAGATAGGTAAGCCATTTGGAAGGATTTTTTTGAAACAATGTGATTAGCAAAATGAGCTGCCCGAACAAAGGAATTAGTACAAAGGGGTGAATAACTTCTTTCGGAGAAGTAAACAGTTTTGAAAGAATAAGTCCTTCTGTTTGAAATAAAAACTGATGTTGGTCTTCGCCCCATTCGAGGTAACCCAACAGCGACGTGAGAATAAGCGCCAGATTAAGAAGTTTGTGTTTCATACCGATTGTCTGGTAACGAATCTATACCATATCAGAATTTATGGGGATTCGGGTTTTTCAAAGTCGATCGATTTAAGCCTGAAGCCGTTGAAAATATTGGATTTTCAAAATCCTTTAGGCCAAAGTTCTGAAACAAAAATTTAATCCGGATTGTAATCACCGACAAAGAAAAGCGCTGGAAGCTGTAACTATCTTCAGGCAATTATGTGTTCCATCGCAATATGCTCCCTCCTCAGATATCGTGGCGCGACATGAATTATTATCACTTACGCAAATGGCATAGGGGTGCGTATTGTGATCCGCCTCGTACAGTTTGTCTTTTATTTTAATTAAGGGAATGGCACAATTAAAATAATTTTTTCCAATGGCAATCAGTGTAAATGTTTCTCCATTCTGAACAATTTTTAATTGCGAAATGGTAAGATCGTTTAAGCGGCCTTTAACGGAGGTGTCGCCCGGGACAATTATAATTTCCTTTTGAAGCGCTTGTGTAATGGTATTGGGTTTAATGCGGATGGTAAATTGATTTCCATTGATGTCCGCCACTAATGGGGCCGATTCACGCTGTATCATTCCGCTTAGCAATACTATAAAAAGGGAAGCCACAACGAAATAAGGTATTTGGGGAATTTTCACGTTTGGAAGATTGATGGTATCGAAGATAATATTGTGAGTTGAATATGAAAAGTGAAAAATCAAAAAAGCGATCTGCTCCGTAGCGGATTTAACGTCTTCGATTTCACATCTGTGTTTTTTTGTTTATGCGTTGCGGTTTATAATTTCTCTTTAAACATTGTTTTTAGGAAAAGAAGTCGGGTAGGGGGTGAAAGGTTATTCCGACTATTTTATACAAAGACACCAAGTTCTTTTCAGAAATATAGTGCCATTAAAAATTAAATTCGTTAATCATAAAAAGTATTTTCAAGAACACAATGGTTATTTATTTCCGAAAGAAATGAATAACTGAAATGCTTTGAGCCATTACATGAAACGTATCGGATGAATGTGTTTCCAGTATCATTCCCGAATTTAAGCTGACAAAGCCTTTTTCAGATTGAAGCCTCAAATCCGGAAGGCACTAGTCAGTAATTCACCATTTATGCTGACAAAGCCATTCAATATTTCCCTTGGTTCCACGTACATTTAGGCTTTCGACAGTAATTCACGAATTCTCAAATTGCCCAATTATTCAACAACGATCTTCCTCAATGATTTACCATCAACACATCGTTGGCGACTCGTACACCATTACTCCAGCGCAATAAATAAGTACCGGCCGGTAATTCCTGTGTATTTAATTCGGTGGTTAAACCGATAATTTTTTGTGTAATAATTACTCTTCCATTGAGATCGGTAATTTCTAAAGTGCCATCAGAAACCCCGGTAACAATTACACTTTCATTTGCCGGATTTGGATAAAACCGGATGGCAGCCTGCGCAAAATCCCGAACCGAAACATACGTAAAGGCGAACGTATCAGAAACGTTCGTGCAACCCGAATCGGTTGACACAACCACGTAATACGATCCGCTTTCTGTTGCATCATAATTTCTGTCGGTTGCTCCGCTAATTTTTCCACTGAGATTGTACCATTGATTTCCGGAAGGGGAAGAGGATTTTAGTGAATTTTTGGTTTGGGTAATTCCGGGCTTTGTCGG
Source organism: Bacteroidota bacterium (assembly GCA_016124755.1). Classification (GTDB taxonomy): domain Bacteria; phylum Bacteroidota; class Bacteroidia; order NS11-12g; family UBA9320; genus WGNA01. The sequence goes on from WGNA01000011.1 coordinate 173,123, forward strand.
ATTCGGATTTACCCGGATTTGCCGTTCGGTGGAATCTTTACAGCCTGCAGCATTAATTACTGTATAACGAATTGTATGATTTCCGGTTTTGTAAGCTCCCGGATTAAATTCATCATTTTTAACACCGTCGATATAATATGTTCCGCCATCAACCGGAGTGCCGCCGGTTAACAAAAAGGAATTGTCTTTTTCGCAAACCGAAGCATGTTGCATCAGTTTAACATCCGGTTTCGCTCCAACCAAAACCCACGCGCTGTCGATTGCCTTGCATCCGTTTTGCCCGGTAATCTGATACGTAATTAAATGATTGCCTTCACCCGCACTTTGAGGAGAAAACAACCCGGCAATTATTCCATTTCCTTTTAATGTACCACCTGCCGGATAGGTTGAGGCAAATGCAGCATTGTCCTCTGTGCACATTTTATCCGGAAGTGAAAGGCTCACACTATCCGGTTTGAGAATGGTCATCATGAAATCAGTTTTACTCACACATCCGGAAGTTGCAGAATGGGTGAAAAAAATGTGGTGCATTCCGTATGATGCTTCTGCCGGATAGAAATAATCTCCTTTCACGGTTGGACCTGTGAATGTTCCCGCCGGGGAGGTTACCACTTTTGTAAGACTAATGCTATCCGATTCGCGGCAGTATTCTTTCGGAGGTGTGTAAGAAATAACCGCTGTATCCAACACTTCCGCCTGAACCGAAGTTTTATTTACACATCCGGCGGTATCTTTAAAATTATAGGTTACCGCATATTTTCCTCCGGTTAAACCTTTAGGATTAAATGAACCTCCGTTGGTAACTCCCGTTCCGGAAAAATAACCTCCGGTTGGTGTTCCGCCTGTGAGTTTAATACTGTCTCCATTCTGGCAGAGTTTAATGCTCTGAGACCACGAAATAGCGGAATTTGCTTTTACGGTAATTACCTGTGTGTCGGTTGTTGTACAATTTAACTGATTGGTAAAAGAATAAATAATGGTGTGTTTTCCCGCACCTGCTTTGGCCGGATCAAACTGGTCATTATTGATTCCGGTTCCGGTATAGGTGCCAGGTTTCGGATAAGCCTGAAGGGTAATGGCATTGTCCTGAGAACAGAGAATTCCGACTGCCGGAAAAGTGCAGGGAGTGGCCGATTTAATTTTAATGGAATCTTTATAAGAATTTGAGCAGCCGTGGGTGTCGGTATAACTATAAACAAACGGAAACCATCCGTTGGGGTAACCGGCACTATCGAGCCGGAAGTTGTTGTTGTAAACCCATTTTCCGGTATAGGTTCCACCAGTCGGACTATGATGATTTAATGGAATAAATGCCTGATTGTCGCACTCCTCCATATTTTTAATTCGCTTAATATCGGGCAGACTGTAAACGGTCATGGTTTGCGAAGCGTAACCGGTGCAATTGTTTGTGTCGGTCATTGAATACGTGACTTTGTAATTTCCGCCACCGACTGAAGATGGAGAGAACCACGTATTTTTAATCACTCCTGATCCCGAATAAATCCCACCTGCCGGACTTCCGGTTGTGAGTCCGACGGAATCCACGTCTTCGCAAACCCCGGTTAAAGCACCCATTGCAACGCTGGGTGCCGGTTTATGACTAATGCTCATTTCAGAACTGCTGAAACTGCATGAACTGTTGTTTCGGGTAACTTTTACCGAATATTTCCCAACTGAATCAACGGATAGTGTATTGCCGTTTGCCCCCGAAATCACATTGCCATCGAGATACCAGACAAATGAAAAAGAGTCGCTGGCGGAAGCTGTGAGGGTGATGGCATTCGTTCCGCAGTACCAGGGCTTACCAATGGAGGAACTGAGAATTTTGGTACTGTCGGTTTCGTACATCGCAACCACGTATTCTTTCACGCTGCAGTTGGTGATGACTAAAGAATCGCCGTTGTCGTACAAACGCGAAGGAGTATAATTCCAGCTTCCCTGATACCCACTGGTTTTTTGGAACATATCGATTCCACATTCTTCTTTGCCTTTGGCGGCAGTTGTTCCGGAATAATCGTAAACAATGCGGAAGGTGGGGTTGGTCGGATTCATGGAATAAATTCCGTAATAATGGGTTTTAGCCGGAGTTCCGTTTACACCGGAACTTACACCTTGTTCGGTTGCCTCGTATGCGGCAAAAACCTGAAATGCTTCCGGAGCAGAGGAAGACGTAATATCTTTTACATGAAACACATCGCCGAACTTGGTCGACAAGGAAACATCATCACCGGAATAGGTATATGCACTAACGTCTCCGATCGCAGCACCCGATAAAATCCAGGTCGGACCATTTGTTAAAGCACTTTTGGTAGAATTTCCGGTTTCGTCTTTAGCAGAAGTTCCGGAACCTTCATCTAATTTCCAGTAACCGGCAAGATTCTTAAAATACGGATGGCTTTTATCGGCTTTTCGGCACATAAAATCTTTGAGCGTATTTCCTTCAAGGCATGTACTCCAGACGCGTACCTCGTCGATGGAACCATCGAAGTAACGTCCGCCGCCATACGAAAGATCTCCGATTCGCGGATCCAATCCGTTTGAAGTGCGGATGCTGCCGGAATACAGCGTGTAGGCAACCCGAACACCATTGATGTAACAGGAAATGGTGTCGCCATCAAAAGTTCCCGCAACATGATACCATTTTCCGGTCGTCATTAAAGAAGCGGAAATTGCCTCGGTCCATGCACCTGAACTGTTGCAGAGATTAAAGGAAAGCTTTCCGTTATCGCCGCAACGCAAAACATATCCCTGATTACCACTTCCCCAACCGTGTTTGCAAAAAATGGAATTGCTCCAACTGTTGGTTCCGTAGCTTCCGGCATTAATCCAGGCTTCAACCGTGATTGTTGAATCGGAATTCAAAGCTGAGTTGTCGGCGACGACCACATATTGCGTGGATCCGTCGAAGTCAAGAGCTTTGTAAGAACCGGTCTGGGCCTTCAGCAGCGATGAACAGGAAATCAGAAATAAAATTAAGTGGGGCTTTTTAATCAGAGAAGTAGTTATACGAAACATGTCTTTCCTTTTGTCTGTGAGTAAGATCGCAAGTTATACCAAAACCGCTAAACTTAATAAAGCCGAAAACCAGATCAACTCACCTTATCAGACCTTTATACTTTTGAGAAGTTGCGTTAGGGACAGCAACGGAAAACCCGCAGCACGTGCCGGTTGATTTGACCCGCAAAAAACAGCGACCGGCAGGAAGCTCGTTTTTTACGGACGATCTTTCCCGCTAAAATGAGGCATATACTTGTGAGACAAATCTCCGGCACATGCGAGGATTTGAAGTGAATGGCCCGCAAACGCCATGGAATTTTATAATTGAAACACGATCGGATAGCTTGAATCAAAAATCGAAAAGCGAAAAGCGAATAATGAAAATCGGACCCGCCGTCGACTATCGGCTAAGGCGGATAAAATCGGACCCGCCGTCGCCTATCGGCTATGACGGGCTAGATCGAAGAGCCTTTTGAAGCGTGAAATTCTTCGGAAATATCCGATCTAAAATCATCGATCTAACATCGTCGATCTGATATCGTCGATCTGAAATCATACTTTCTCCGGCTTTTTTTCTTTACAAAAAACAGATGGAAACATACCTGCAAACATTTGTAATTTTCACAGCAGATAAATTCAATGGGTTCACATGAAAGGTAGAAATAAAATCAGACTGTTGGCAAAGTTGAGTAAATTAAAATCACCGCTGATATTCCTATTTTTTATTCTGATGAATTTCGGTTCGAATGCACAAGATACGGCGTGGGTGAGAGTGAGTTCAACCCCTTTTATGTTCAGCCGGTCTCCTTTTCACGGGCACTCCGATTGTGATAACGGAATAACAATGGGCGGTTGTCCGGCTCCGTTTATGGAGCACATCGTAACCGACTCGGTTTACATTTCGAACGATGCGCGCTTTGTAAAAATGGCCTGCCGATTTTTTGGAAATTACGATCAGGTAGATCAGAATAATTTAAGTAATTACACGCAAATTGATTCGGCCACTTACACACCGGAACAATTTAAACGCCTTGCTGTTAGAAGAGTTGGGGATTCGTTATTTCTGTTCAACTTCGACACGGAAAATCCCGTAAGTGAAATACGAACCAAAGAAATTGAATTGCGGAAAGCCACAGGAAATAAATCGAATTCGTGTTTTAATAATTTTCCTTTTGGTGATTGTCCGTTAACCTTTCAACATCCACAAACCATTGACGGCAAACTGCTACCCGAATGTTATAAAGTGAGTAAATTTCGAACGATCAAGAACACGGCAACTACGTTTTGGGTAACACTTCCGGTGGAGAATATTTCAATCGGCGCCGGTCGGGCGGATTTAACCATTCCGGAATACGTAAAGACCTGGGATTCGTCGCGGAATTTATTTTTTAAAACTCAAACCGGTAATTTTAATTATAAAACTAAAACATGGGTTCTGAAATACGATACTAATGCATTTAACACAAAAGGTGACCTTCAGATTTACAATGGCGGAAGTGATACTTTATTTATAACAGAGTGTTATTCTTCTGCCGCAAATGCAGTAATTATGAATTTTTCACGTACCATTCCGCCGGCGTCGTGGGGGTATTTTCAGTTAAACACTATTAATGGAGATCCGCCTTTTAAACCGCAGAATAAAAATGTGGTGTTGCACATCAGAAGCACAAATCCGGATAAGAAGTTTGATGTGTATTCGATTAAATATAGGGTTGAATAAATCTGGGTTTAATTATTTAATAAACTTCTTCCAATTGGCATCCGCCTTTTTCTTCAGGTTGGTTTCGTCTTTATTCCACGAATTTTTTGTGTTGTTGAAATATGCATTATAGAATAAATACAATTTGCCGTCGAAGATTTTATAGGTTTCCGGATCTACCTCAACCTTTTCGCCACTGTTGCCCATAGCATAAGCACACCAGCCACCGTACGCCGGCTCGTATTTCGTCGGGTTCTTTTTAAAGATTTCGCGGTTCGCCGAACTCACAAAATAGTAAATCACTTTTTCGTATTCGTAGCTGTAGGTCTTGCTGCCTTTTTTCGGACTTCCCTGAAAATAGGAAACCGGATCCCAGCCTTCCATGGCCAGTCTTCCCGAAGATAAATTGTATTGTTTTACCCGTACCTCCGCCGTTTGTGAATACGTTTTTTGAGAGCCGATCATAAAGAGTAAAACTGATATCAAAGCCAATCGCAATTTCATTTTTAAATGCTGTTTTTTATTTTGTCGAGATGGTATGTTAATCCTGACGACATCATTCAAAAAGATTTAAATACGTTCTGAATGCGTACATCCGATATCGCTGCGAGCCGGTCATTTCTTGCAGAATACCTACTTTTTCCAGATCAGAAATCAGTTTATACGCACTCACGTTGGTTTTACCTGTGATGCCGGAAATCTCGTTCACGTTCGTCACGGGTTTTTTGTACAATTGATGAATTACTTTCTGCGCATCTGAGGCCCGGCTGCCAAACTTTTTCAATTTTTCATCTATCGTTTTCTGCAATTGCAAAATGCCATCAAATGTGCTGATGCCTTTTTTGGCAGTTTCATTTACACCGGTCAGGAAAAATTTAAACCACTGGTCAATTTCGTTGTGCGTTCGAACCCGCATGAGATTATCGTAATACAACTGACGATGTTTTTCAAAAAAATCGGATAAATACAAAACCGGAGCTTTTAAAATCCCTTCGGAAACAAGGTAGAGTGCGATCATCAATCGTCCGACACGCCCGTTACCATCCAGAAACGGGTGAATGGTTTCGAACTGATAGTGGATCAAAGCAATTTTCAACAGCTCCGGCATCGGGTTGTGATTGTCGTTTGCAAACTTTTCGAGATCGCTCATCAGATTGGCAATTTCGGTATGTGGCGGTGGAACAAATCGAGCGTCTTTAAGAGTAGCTCCGCCAATCCAATTCTGACTCCGGCGAAAATTGCCGGGTGTTTTGTTTTCACCGCGAACACCTTTCATCAGCGACTTATGCGCATTGCGGATCAACCGGCTGGAGAACGGAAGCTTTTCCAATTCCGCCATTGCCTGATTCATCGCCGTGATATAATTGTGTACCTCAAGCCAATCATTCCGCAACTCCGGATTGAGATCCTGATCGTTCAGAAACACATCTTCCATTTTGGTTTGCGTTCCTTCGATTCTGGAAGATTGTGTGGCCTCTTTCGCCACGTGCATACTGGTGAAAAGATCGATGTTCACATATTCTGAATACATGTCGAGCCGTCCCAGATTGCGATCGGTCACACTCAACAGACTAATCAGCTCCATGTCGTCGATTGCCCATCGCTGATTAATTGATGCGGGCATGAAAGCTTTGTATTCGTCTTGTTTTACAAATGTTCCGGATATGAAGTTTTTCACTGAAATCTTTAGTTAAATTTTGCTAAGTTAAGAAAATTGACGAAAAGCTTTGGTTAAAATATTTTAAGTTAAGAAAAATGGCTAAAAACTTAACTTAACTAAATTTAAGTAAAGGTTTGCTTTGCTTAAGTTGAGCTGAAAATGTGATGCAATTCGCCTCTGGTACCGAAAACCATTAAATAACAGATGACTTTATTCGAAAGATATTAATTTGCTGAAATCCAAAAGATCATGTACAAAAAGTCACTCCTCCTGTTCCTGATTTTTATTTGGGCGGGATTCGCATTTACCAAAAGCAATTTGCACCTCGAAATTGAAAAACAACTGAACGAGGCGAATGAAATGATGTTCTCTGGTTTAACGGAAGTGGCCCGGGTCATTATTGATAAAAATCTGAAAATCGCCATTGAGAAAGGTGACAAGGATGCCGAGGTTCTGGCTCTCGAGCGATTGGCGGTATGGTATCTTTTTACGGGTGACAGTAAAAACGGAATGATCTGGCTGAATCGCGGAATTGAAAAAGCGATAAAACTGCAAGACAGCATTCCTCTCGCACTATTACTTGGGAACCGGGCCTACGAGTTTGCGAGAAAAAACGAATTTCAACCGGCAATTCACGATGCCCTTCGCGCACTGAATATTTTTGAAACCTATCGGGACACGGCTTACATGCTGAATGGCTACAATTCGGTGGGCTATATTTTTTCGTTGAGCAATCAGCCCGAAAAAGCAGAAAGATATTATCGAAAGGAACTGGATCTCGCCCTGTTTGGTGGGTATAAAAAAGAAATTTCTATTGCGTACGACAACCTGGCAATTTTATTCGGAGAAACAAACAGAAGTCCGGAACTCGCCAAATCGTATCACATTAAAAGTTTGCGAATAGCAGAAGAAATAGATGACAAGGAGGGACAAGCTGCCGGTCATTCAAATCTGGCAAACCGGTATGTTTTGGAATCCAATTTCGATTCGGCGGAATGGCATGGATTAAAAGCCGTTAAAATGGCGGAGGCGATTGGTTATTTTGATTTGGTTCAGGAGGTACATCTTACTCTTTCAACGGTTTTTCTCAATAAAAAACAATTCAAAAGATCGGTTGAAGAAGCCCGGCAGGTATTGGAATGGGCGGAGTCGAATGAGAATGTTGATCACCAGACGAAGGCGTTTGGAAATCTCAGTAAAGCATATTCGGAACTTGGTCAGTTTGATTCTGCTTTTTACTTTCTTCAAAAATTGAAAAATGTGGAAGATGAATTTAAAAAGCAGGAGACATTAAAAAATATTCACGAACTCGAAACAAAATACGAAACGTCGAAAAAGGAGTTACAGATTGAAAAAGGGCGTTCAGAAATCCGGAAAAGAAATTTGTGGCTGGCTATCGCATTCGGCCTGATTGCTCTGGTAATTACGCTCTTTGTTGGTTGGCGAAATGCCGCATTGCAACGGGCACGATTAAAAGAAGCGGAACTAAACCGTATTCAGCAACGCTATGAAATTGATGTATTAAATAGTCTGGTTGAAGGAGAGGAGCGCGAAAGGAGTCGGATTGCCAGAGAATTGCACGATGGAGTAAACGGAATTTTGAGTGCGGTTAAATTAAATGTGCAGACGGTTTCAAATCCTGCACTCACTTCTATGGTGGAAAATGCCATTAGTGAAGTCCGGAATATTTCGCACAATCTTATGCCGGCTAATTTGGTGAAATTTGGTTTGCAGGAAGCCCTTCAGGATTATGTGGATTCTATTAATTCGGGCAAAGCATTACAGGTTGAGCTCAATTTTATTAATGTGAATACAACACTCCGAAAAACAGTTGAACTTACCATATACCGGATTATTCAGGAATTGATGAATAATATTATTAAACACAGCGAAGCAACAAAAGCCTTAATTCAGCTTTCACAAAATGAAGATATTTTAATGATCGCTGTGGAAGATAATGGAAAGGGTTTTTCTCCCGGAACTGAATCGAATGGAATCGGAATGCAAACAATTAAAGAGCGGATTAAAGTTCTGAACGGGACTCTGGAAATCGATAGTGCAAACGAGGTGGGAACCAGCGTAAATATTGAAATTCATCTCACGAAATGAAATACAGAATCGGCATCCTCGACGATCATCCGGTTGTGGTAAAAGGATTACAGGATGTGCTGTTAAAGCATGGCCATCAGGTCGTATGGACTAGTAATTCGGTTACAGATGCAATGGCAAAATCAGCGATTCAGGTCGATATAATTTTTTCGGATATTCAGCTACCGGATGGTGATGGTATTCATTATTGCAAAGAAATATTGTCGGTAAATAAGCATGTAAAAGTGATCGGTTTTTCATCGTTCAGCGACGGAAGTTTTATCCGGAATATGATACGAAACGGAGCGGTTGGTTATTTATTAAAAGAATCGGATGAATCGTTGGTATTGGAAAGCATTGAAAAGGTGATGGCAGGAGAACAGGTTATTGATCCGAAAATAAAAGAAGTGTTTCTGGAAACACAATTGGGCATTAAAAAGAACGACGTTTCTTTAACCCGACGTGAAAGCGAAATTCTGAAATTAATTGCAGATGGTTTGTCGACAAAAGAAATAGCCGATCGTTTATTTCTCAGTATTAAAACCGTGGAGGCTCATCGTTCCAATCTTATGTTAAAAATGGATGCCAAAAACATGGCGCATCTGATTGCTGTTGCTTTTGACAGAGGTTTAATTTAGTACTCCCTTAAGTAAAAGCCAGGAATTAATACATTTATTTAAACTTCAATTTTGATAATCAGGGAAAACCCTTAAAAATTAAATCGGGGATTTACCCTCTAAAAAGAAAAAGAGGCGCATTGCAGCTTTGTTCATCCAATTGTACCGCAATGAAAAATCTTTTACTTACCACCATTTTTACCTTTTTATCCCTTATTACTTTAGGGCAAACAGGTTTTAATTTTCAGGCTGTTCTGCGCGATGATAAGGGCAAGCCGAGAGCAAATGAATCGGTTACGGTTCGCTTTGAAATAATGAGATATGTTTCCCAGACTTCGAGTTACGACACGGTTTACATAGAACAACATTATTTAAATACCACCGAATTCGGGGTTATTAATACCATTATTGGTGACGGGCAAGCTGTATACGGGCGACAATCCGATGTAGTTTGGTACGATACAATGCCGGATCAATCGTTGGTTATCCGACCGTATGCGATAAATGTTCGGGTGAACGGAGAGTTAATGTTACCGGGTTCCATAATGCAATATGTTCCGTATGCCCGGGTTGCCGAATCAGCTTTGAATGTGGCGAATGACAAGGTGGATGATGCCGATGCCGATCCGTTAAATGAAATTCAGAAAATTTCCATTCATGCTGACTCTATTTTTCTGGAAAACGGCGGATTTGTTATTATTCCAAAGCAAAAAGGCGAAGTCGGATTTCAAAATAATTCCCTGACTTCCCCTTCCGATACGCTTGATTTCTCAACCGCATTCTGGTCAACCGGGGGAAATGTGGCCGATTCAGGATTTTCTATCGGAACATTAAACAATCAACCGGTAGTGTTTTTAAGACAAGGTTTGCCAATCGGAATTTTAAATGAATATTCACTTTACCTCGGGCATAATTCTTCTGAATTTATTGGTAAGCAAGGGCAAAATATTGTTTTGGGAAATAATGGGCTAAGCATGGCCAATTCCAGCAATAGTAATTCGGTAATCGGATATTTAAATCTCGGTAAAGCAGTTACGGCAACAGCAAATGTTTCGGTAGGTAATTTCTCACTTACGAATGCTAAAGCCTCTTTATACAACGTATCGATTGGAGTTAGTGCAGGGGAGAACGATACCGTTTCAACGGAGAATGTTTATGTTGGTTACCGCGCAGGTGAAGGTACCAAAAGCAAAATCTCCAGAAAAAATGTAATGATTGGTTCTCAATCCGGGCTACAAAATGAGGGAGATCAAAATATATTTATTGGGTATGGAGCAGGCTTCAATGATACAGCGTCAAGCAATACCCTTGTAATTGGATTTCGCGATTATCGGGGTGAATTAATACGCGGAAATTTTCAGGATCGCACGCTCGCTATTAATGGATCACTCACAATAGACAGCTCCTACACCTTCCCTAAGACGGATGGATCAAACGGGCAATTCCTTGCAACAGATGGTTCCGGCAACGTTTTCTGGAAAGATGTAACGGGGGTTCAGGTTAAAAATGATACGGTTATTTCCGGCAAAGACACAGTTTTCCTTTCATCGTATTCTGTCTGGAAAAATGATGGTCAATTAGTTACCGTGAAAAAATGGGATGATGATATTAATCTGGTGTTTGGCGCGGATTCTATAAATAACAATCCCGCAAGTACGGATGACAACAGCCGGCTCATGTACATTAAAAATAAAGCGGCATTCCGCTCTGGTTATGCATCTGCCGGACAAAATAACAATGACAGCATTGGTGTATTTTCTTTTTCATCCGGTTATGATAACAAAGCAACATCAGCGGGTACCGTTGTTACGGGAGGTTATTTAAACGAGGCCACGGATTCCTTTGCGGTCGTTAGCGGAGGAAGTCTGAATAAGGCGACGAATAATTTTTCGATTGTGGGTGGCGGTGTGCTCAATACATCAGAGGGAGTGTATTCCGGAGTTCATTCCGGATTAAATAATAAAGCCACTGGGAATGCCTCCGCTGTTCTTGGCGGTACATACAACAAGGCTTCCGATACATTATCGGTTGTTGGCGGAGGTATTTCCAATGAAGCTTCAGCTTATGCCAGTGGAGTTTTATCCGGATCCAATAACGTGGCTAAAGGCCGGATGTCGGTTGTTGGCGGGGGAAACAACAACAGTGCGGAAGGTGTTAATTCCACCATCGCAGGTGGTAACAGCAATGTATCGAAAGGGAACACCGGAACCATTTCGGGCGGATATGCCAATGATGAAATCGGAGCTTATAATACCATTGGGGGCGGATACGAAAATCAGGTTGAAGCGGATTATGCCGTGATCAGCGGGGGTATTTCCAATCAGGCACTGGGTTTGGGTTCATCTGTTTCCGGAGGTTATCTCAACGAAGTCCGCGACACTCTTTCTTCTGTCAACGGCGGATTAAAAAATCTGGCAATGGGGGATTACGCAACCGTTGGAGGCGGTTCCTTTAATCAGGCGGTTGGGCGAAACGTTGCAATTGCCGGTGGAGACTCAAATACTATTGGCGGGGATTATTCTTTTATCGGTTCGGGTAAAAGCAATTCAGCCAATTCAGATTACAACTCCATTGGAGGAGGACGGTACAACCACGTCAACGGTGATTATTCTGCTGTGAGCGGAGGTTTGGTAAACATTGTTTCTGGTCAGTACAACTTTGTAGGAGGTGGAGATACCAATGTTATTCAGGGTACATCTTCCGTAATTTCCGGTGGTCGTTCAAATGCCATCGTTTCAAAATATGCAGTAATTCCGGGAGGTTATGCGAACGGTGTTTTGGGTGAATACGGTTTTGCCTCCGGCCGAAACTCGTTGGCCGCTTCTTATGGTGAAGTTGCTCTGGGGTATTACAACACGACGTATTCACCGAAAAGCACATCTTCTTTAGACACGAACGACAGGCTTTTTGTTATCGGAAACGGAACTGCAGCCAATCGCCATGATGCATTGGTGCTCAGCAAAAACAATCATCTTCATCTCAATGGAAATATGTCGTTGTCGAATGGAAGTGATACCATTTTCTATCCCGCCTTTGATGGAAGCAACGGCCAGGTTCTCACAACCGACGGAAGCGGAAAATTATTCTGGACGAATTCATCAGGCGGAGGAGCATCCGGAGCTTTTGTAAATGATTCATCGCGCATTTATGTTAAAGATCATTCGGACTCTCTGATCTTCATCTTTGGAGCTCAGGCCATTGACAATGATCTCAACAGCAGCAGCGATGATTCCCGGTTGATGTATGATACCCGAAATGCTTCACTCAGAGTTGGAAAAGATGCATCCGGACTTTGGAATAAAGACAGCATTCAGATTGAATGCACTTATATTTTTGGAAAATCAAATCAGGTTTTAGGAAATTTTAATTCGATTCTCGGTGGTGAATCAAACCGCACCGGAGATTATGTTCAGTTCGGATTTATTGGCAACGGAATTTACAACACCATTTCAGGAAGTTCCAGTGCAGTAATTACCGGTTCTAACAACAATGCCGGTGGATACGCAAGTTTGATCGGAAGCGGAGATTACAACACCGTTCAATGTGAATACGGAGTAATTGTGGGTGGAGTGAACAACGAACTCTATGGAAATCTGAATTCCATTCTGGGCGGAAGCTATCATTTTCAAAATACGTATGCAGGTGTTATAACCGGCGGTCTCGGACACAAACTGGTAAATGATTATGGTTTTGTTGGTGCCGGATCTCAGAATTACGACTCCTCTTATTTCGGGGTAATTGTGGGTGGAAGCAACAACTATATGATTTCCGAATACGCAACCATTGTTAACGGCGACAGCAATTATGCAATGGATACAGCGACCTTTATCGGAGGTGGAAACAACAACATGGCTTTGCGTTACGGAGCATTTATTGCAGGTGGAGATTACAACAAAGCTTACGGTAAGTATAGCACAACCGGTAGCGGAAACGGATTGATTGCCCAGAGTTATGGTGAAACTGTTTTCGGAAGTTTTAATGACACGGCAACATCTTGGAACGCTAATGGGATTACCTCTGGAAATCGGTTGTTTGTTTTAGGAAACGGATCGGCTTATTCTTCCCGATCCTCTGCATTCGTGGTTTACAAAAACGGAAACGCACTTTTATCCGGAACATTAACACAGAGTTCAGATGCCCGGCTTAAGAAAAATATTACTCCGATTCGATCTGCTTTAACCCGCATAAATGCATTAGAAGGCGTTAACTACAACTGGAACGGACTCCGAAATCACGACACGAGCGCGGTTCAATATGGCTTTATTGCCCAGCAGGTTAGAGAAGTGCTTCCGGATCTTGTGCAGGAAGATGATGAAGGATATCTGTCTGTGAATTACACATCTCTTATTCCGGTTTTAGTGGAGGCCATTAAAGAATTGCAGCAACAGAATAATGAACTTTCAAACACCAATTCGGAATTGAGAAATCAGGTTACAACCAATACCGAAAGACTCGAAGAAATTCTGAAAATGTTGCAGTCTGCCAATCAATAATTCAACAGCTATGAAAAATACGTTCATAATCGCCACAATAGGTTTTTGTGTTTGGGTCGGTTCCGGATTGGTACAGGCCCAAACCCTGAGCCGATATGCGATCAGCTCTTTTGGATATGAAAGTGTAGAACTTAGTGTAACCATGGGAGAGGTTTTAACAACGGCAAAAGACACCGGACTTTGTGCGGGATTTCAGCAACCCTCGGTTCAGATTTCGGATGTGATCGTTCCCATTACACGGGATCAAAATATCAAATTGTTTCCCAATCCATCAGGCGGACAATTCACCATTACATCATCACAAAAGGAAGAAATTAAAATTGTTATTTATGGAGCGGATGGAAGTCTGCTTGAAGATAAGAGCATCTTTCCCGGTAACGAATTATCTGTGGATTTGCCAACCGGTATTTATATCTGCCTGATTATTCAGAATAATTTAACACGAACCGAACGGCTTGTAATCGTTCGTTAATAAGCCTTTACATGTAAAATCGAAGTCTTTAGTTAAAGGTCTTCCATACAAATGGCCTTATTTTGCCGCCTTGCGAAAGGCCATGCTTAAAAAACTCCTTTTCATTTTCTTTTCTTTATGGATTAATGGAATTGCTTTACCTCAAAGTGAATTGTACAAGCAGGTAGAAAAGGATCTGGAAATCGCAAACAAGAAAATGACTTCCGGATCTCCGAAGGAAGCGCGAAAAATTATTGACGAAAATCTCAAGTACGCGGTTGAACACAAAGACCGGGAAGCGGAAGTGCTTGTTTTGGAAAGGTTAGCTATCTGGTATCTTTTTACCGGAGAAACCGATGAAGGAATAAAAACCCTTACCAGCGGAATTAATAAGGCGGGCAAACTACAAGACAGTTCAAGACTTGCCGTATTGTTAGAAAATCGGGCGTATGAATATGCCCGATTGCGGAAGTTTGATCCGGCGATAAAGGACATTTTGAGAGCACAGCACATTTTTGAAGTGTATCATGATACCGTGAATATGCTGGCCGGATTTAATTCGATCGGGTATGTATTCGCACGCGCCAATCGCCAGATGGAAGCCGAACCTTATTATCAGAAGGAACTGGAAATCGCGAAAAAAGCAGACAACGAAGAAGAAATTGCGGATGCACTCGATCATCTGGCGGAGTTGCATGATGTTACCAATACACACATCGGCTTGTTGAAGAATTATCAATTAAAGAGTATTCCCTCATTTCGGAAATTCAATAATTACGAACGCCTGATAACAGCATTAGAAAGGCTATCAAGAGTATATCTGAAAGAGGAGAAATACGATTCTGCGGAATTGCGAATTGTTGAGGCTTCTGCACTTTTAAATAAAATTAACGATGAAGGATTGAAACAAACTGTGAACCTCACATCTTCCTCTGTTCATCTTTTTCGGCATCAATTTAAAAAGGCAGTGAAAGAAGCTAAATCCGTTGTAATCTGGGCTAAATCTAAAAATAAGCGCACCGAACTGCGAAAGGCCTATGGAAATCTGAGTACGGCATACGCGAGTTTGAATCAATTTGATTCGGCTTATCGCTATCTCACTTTATTAAAAATGGAGGAAGACGCATTTAAAGAACAGGAGGCAGCGCGAAAATTAGCGGAACTTCAGCAGCAAAAAACCGATTTGCAGGAGGATTTATCGGAAGCCAGAAGCGGACATAAATCGATGCGTTCGCTGATGTGGGTGGCAATTGTGTTGAGTGTATTTCTGGTTCTGGCCGGAGGATGGTTGGTACGCAGAAAATATTTTTCGGAGGTGAAAGTGCTCAAGACATTAGAAGTTGAACAAAACATCATTCACAACGAGACAGATGATTTTCTGAAAATTATTAGTTCACTCGACGAGAAAGGATATTGGGAGACTTCGATGAATGCTCTTCCGTTAACCTCGATTTTGGAGCGACTTGAAAAACGGATTCAGCGGGAAAATAAACTTCATACCGATTGGCAATTCGATACAATTAAAATTCAGACTCCGGTTGCATTACATTACGCTTTAGTAAGAATAATCGGAGATACTGTACCCGCAAAACCGGAATCCGGATATGTACACCGAATGCAATGCGAGTCTCTGCAGGATTCGGTTTTATTGTCGATAAAAGTTCCGGTTGGAGAAATGAATAATCGTCAAATACACAAATGGGTTAAGATCACCGGAGCTTCGGAGAATATTTCCATTGAGGGAGATTCGGCAATTATAAGAATTGAGTTCCCCAACAAATCATACGTGTGATCATCGAATATCTCTGGTTGTTTGCTCTTCTCGCCTTAGTGGCGGAAATTATGGGAACCGTTGGTGGTTTTGGTTCGTCGTTATTCTTTGTTCCGATGGCCGGTTATTTCCTGGATCTTCACACAGTGTTGGGAATTACCGCACTCTACCATGTGATGAGTAACCTCACGAAAATCGGGTTTTTCCGACACGGCTTTGATAAAATGCTGATTCTGTACATCGGAATCCCATCTGTAATAATGGTAATAATCGGAGCCTGGCTGTCTCAGTTTTTAGGGGCTAAAAATCTGGAATTGATTTTAGCTGTTGTATTGATTTTACTCAGTGTTTTATTTCTGATTTTCGATCGGTGGCAAGTTAAACCCACGAAGTTCAATGCCGCATCCGGCGGAGTTTTATCCGGATTTTTAGCCGGACTGATTGGAACCGGCGGAGCGATCAGAGGTATGGTTTTAACTTCATTCCGATTCAAAAAAGAGGCATTTATTGCGACCTCTGCCGCGATTGATCTGGCGATTGATGCTAGCCGGAGTGTGGTTTACACGGCCAACGGGTATGTGCATGTGCACGATTTGTATCTGATTCCGGTCTTGCTCGTTGTCAGCATTGTCGGCACCTGGATCGGTAAAAAATTATTAAATCATATTTCCGAAACACAATTCAGAAAAGTGGTATTGATTTTAATTCTCGCAACCGGATTATTTACTCTTCGCAAAGCCTTGCTAACGAATTCGAACATAATTCATCAGCAATTAAACGAAATAATAATTGACAATTAGGGGTTATCCTGAATTCTTAGTACTAACGGAATCACCAATTTTAGCGCCGACCAGGTTTCGTCTACCGAGCACACTTTAATATCTACAAGACCAATCTGCAATGCATATTTCCGGATGAGATCTTCGTTAACATCGGAACTGCGTTTCGAGCTTTTCTTCGGCCAGCTCACCCAGATCATTCCGTTCTGATAAATGCGTTTTCGGAGTCGAATCAATTGGTTTTCCAATCCGTCAGCTTTTTCAGCAAAAACATGAATGAAATTTAGTAAATCCGGGCTTCCGGAATTAATGATTAAATCAATCGGAACATTCCCCAATAATTCAAAATAATTCTCCGGAGCGTTGATAAGCTCAATTTTATATCCGGGTTTTATTCCAAGCTTTTTTAATAACAAAACAAAAGTGAAAATCTGTCCGTCTACGCTAAGCTACGGCGGAATAAAATACGAAAATCGAATTTACCAAAACCCTTACTTCAATTAATTTTTAATTCTTAATTGCACTTGTGCTCTGGCGACTTTGGCCAAGAATTAAATTTTATCCCCCAACATAATGTTTGAAAAACAACGGAATGGTTTCGATGCCTTTCAGGAAATTAAATATTCCGAATTTTTCATTTGGAGAGTGAATCGCATCGCTGTCTAATCCGAATCCCATCAGTATGGATTTAACACCCAAAACATCTTCAAACAAAGCAACAATCGGGATGCTGCCACCGCTGCGTGTTGGAACCGGTTCTTTGCCAAAACTTTCTTTTAAAGCCGCGACCGCAGCAAGATAAGCCGGAGAATCTGAGGGCGTAACGTACGGATTTCCTCCATGATGCCGCGTTACCTTAACCGTTACCGAAGGCGGAGCAAGTTGCTGGAAATAATTGGTGAACAAATCTGCGATCTTCTCCCAGTTCTGATTCGGAACCAATCGCATCGAAATTTTTGCAGACGCTTTCGAAGGCAATACGGTTTTGCTTCCTTCTCCTGTGTAGCCGCCCCAAATTCCGTTTACATCTAGAGTCGGACGAATACCGGTTCGTTCAATTGTAGAATATCCGGCTTCACCCATCACGTCATTAATTTTTAATTCATTTTTATATTCTTCCAGATCAAAGGGAGTTTTGGCCATTGCTGCTCTTTCCTCCGCAGAAAGTTCTAAAACATCGTCGTAAAAGCCGGGAATGGTAATATGTCGGTTTTCATCGTGCAGAGCAGCGATCATTGTGCAAAGAACATTGGCGGGATTGGCAACCGCACCCCCATAAACTCCGCTGTGCAGATCGATACTCGGACCAGTAACTTCAACCTCCATATACGTTAACCCGCGAAGACCGACATCCAGAGAAGGCGTGTCGTTTGCGATCATGGATGTGTCTGAAATGAGAATTACATCACAGGCGAGTTTCTCTTTATTATTCCGGCAAAAAGTTCCGAGGTTTACAGACCCCACTTCTTCTTCGCCTTCGATCATAAACTTTACGTTGCATGTGAGTGAATCGGTTTGCATCATGGTTTCGAATGCTTTCACGTGCATATACACCTGACCTTTGTCGTCACATGCACCACGAGCGTATATTTTACCATCGCGAATGGTGGGTTCAAACGGAGGAGTATCCCACAGGTTGTCGGGAACCGAAGGCTGCACATCGTAATGTCCGTACACCAAAACCGTTGGCAAAGCGGGATCAATAATTTTGTCTCCGTACACAATCGGATGACCGGCGGTTTCTTCTATGGAAACATTATCTGCACCAGCGATTTTTAATTTGTTGGCAACATATTCTGCAGCCCGTTTTACATCACCGGCAAATTTGCTGTCGGCACTTACGGAAGGTATCCGCAACCAGTCGAATAATTCATTGAGAAACCGTTCCTGATTTTTATCGATATATTCTTTTTGTGTCATGGGATTTGAAATTGGATGGCAAATAACGTGTATCTGCTTTTGTTATGCACGGTTCAATACAATTTCATCTGTGATGGTTATATGACGCAACCTATAGACGAGTTCGTGTCTTTACATATACCATGACTAAAATCCACAAAGCCTTATTCGTTTTTCTTTTTCTGTGTTTTTCGTTGACTTCTATGGCTCAGTGGAAGGTGTTAAAAGGAGATTGGGCACCAGAATCTCATCTCTCCGGGAATTATCTCTTCTACTACACACACATTGAGGAGAATGCGTTCAAGCGTCTTGATCTTCGGGATACCACTTACAAGACCATTAAGGATATGAAGAAGGATTCCGGAGCTTTTTTTGGCGGGGATAAGCTCAGTGTTTCGAATCAGATAAGATGTATGGGGAGACACGTCATTTGTACATCAGAGCAAGTGCCGTTTATTAGTCACGACTATGGCGATACTTGGGACAGTTTCCCCATTCCGGTGTCAAAGCACATTGTTCATTGTTTCGTGCAGGAAGGAGTGTTCGGATTCATTTCAAACAAGAACTTTTATTGGTCCGTTGATTCTGCCAGCAGTTTTAAATCTGTTCAGATAGTAGACGAGGATAAGGAAATGATTCCCAAAATGCTTCTGGGGTCAAAACTGTTTTTCGAGGCGTATGAAAGTAACAAGACGCTCAAGTATTTTTCGGTCAATCTTGATGGCACCGGTCTGGTGGAGGTAAAGGATGATAGGTTGATTAAGTCTAAGTTATATAACGGAATAATCGTAAGTCATGACCTACAGAAAATCAACCTATCACTGGACTCCGGAAAGAACTGGATTAACCGGCCAAACTCGGATGGTATATGGTTGATTAAAGCAACAGATGGTGGTTTTTTTTGTATGAAGAGGGATGCATCCAATAACCTTGAGGAGTATTATATCACCTATGATACCTTTCAAACCTTTCTGGGTATATCTCCGAAATCAACTTACTCCCAAGCACCAACCAACATGTTTTTGTACAATGGCGACTTTTTCACCTCGGGATATCAAGGGATCCATCAACTCAAAAGACCCAATTTTACAAAGCGACATGTAGAAGGGGTGGTTTATCTTGATTTAAATGCCGACGGAGTGCAGAACGTTGGCGAGACGGGACTTGCGAATGTTCTGGTGCGGTTCAATACCGGTGGGTGGGCTTGTGTCACGAACTCATTAGGGAATTACTCATTTGATTTGGTTTCCGGTCCTGATTCTGTGATCATACATAGTCCAGTGTTAACCGCGCACAACACCGATCGATTTTGGTTCACAAAACCATCAGATACCGTGAACTTTGGGTTACAAGTTGATACAACACGGTTTGAACTTCAACCTTTTATCTCGGCAGCTTCCAGCATAAATACCATAAGAGGGGGGACCTATAATCTGGGATGCATCAATCGCGGTGGTAAGCCGGTAAAAACCAAGTTGAGATTTGTCGTGCATCCGGATATGAGCATATCGAAAAGCTCAGAACAATATGAACAATTGAATGATTCCACCTATCAATGGCAACTTGAGTTAAAACCGATGGATGCCAAGTCGATTTCCTGTGTACTTGTGATTGATACATCGACCAACTTAAGTTCCAATGATTCAATCCGCCTCAGACTTATGGCGTCGCCTTCCGATCAGGAATTTGATCCGAACCACAGCTATAGAGAAATTGAGCAGAGAGTAACCACGTCCTATGATCCAAATGATAAGTCGGTTTGGCCAGAGAATATTGACCCCGACCACGCATCAACTGGAAGAAAAATTCAATATCATATCCGGTTTCAAAATACAGGTACAGACACAGCGTACAAAGTGGTAATAGCCGATACACTTGATCAATGGCTTATGTCAGAAAAGTTGAACATTCTGGAGTATAGTCATCCCATGAGGATGTATGTAAATGGCCCTGTTGTCCATTTTATTTTCGACAACATTCTGTTACCGGATAGCAATACAAACCAAACCGGCAGCAATGGTTACGTGACCTTTGAATGCGAGTTAAGAGATGGATTGAAGGAAGGAGAGGAAGTGAACAACACGGCTTTTATTTATTTCGATCACAATGATGCTGTTAAAACGAATGCGGCAACCACTGTTGTGAGAAGGCGACTTTCAACGCATTTGTATCTGCCGGATAGTAAAAAAGTTGTTTACCCCAATCCGGTTAGTGATATTCTGCATGTACCTGTTCAAGGAAAGGTAAGGATCTA
Organism: Bacteroidota bacterium; assembly: GCA_016124755.1. Lineage (GTDB taxonomy): Bacteria > Bacteroidota > Bacteroidia > NS11-12g > UBA9320 > WGNA01. The sequence goes on from WGNA01000011.1 coordinate 193,831, forward strand.
TTCGATGGATGGATTGGAAGTTTTTAGCGGTTCGATCACACATTCAGCATCGATCGATGTGTCTTTTTTAAAGCCGGGGTCGTATATCCTGCGAGTTGAGGACGGCTCAAATGGATTTGTTTCCAGATTTATAAAACAGCCGTAATCAAATTGCGCAAGAGCGTTGATTGAGTTACGTACATTTGCTGGTTGGGAATGCTTCTGGCATCCCGTTAAATAAAGATTTCATGGTAGTGAAGCATTTAAAAGCGATCATAACAATTGTCCTAGTGGCTTTCGTCTACAGCTGTGCCCGTGTCCCTATGACGGGTCGGCGTCAGACCAAACTCTTACCCGAAAGTGAATTGGTATCTATGAGCCTAACCGAATATCAGGGCTTTCTGGATACGTCGGTGGTGGTAAAAACAGGAGCTCAGCAGCAGATGATCACAAATGTGGGAACCCGTATTTCCAAAGCGGTGGAAGATTATCTCCGAACAACAAAAGATTCTTCGGCGGTTGGTTTATTCAAATGGGAATTTCATCTTGTAGATAATCCCACGGTGAATGCCTGGTGCATGCCGGGTGGTAAGGTTGTTTTTTATTCGGGTATTATGCCGATTTGCCAGGATGAAAACGGAGTTGCGGTTGTTATGGGACACGAAATTTCCCATGCAGTTGCCCGACACGGAAACGAGCGCATGAGTCAGGGATTGATTCAGCAATTGGGAGGAATTGCCTTATCGGTTGCCATCGCAGACAAACCGGCGCAAACGCAGCAATTATTTCAGATAGCTTACGGTGTGGGAACTCAGGTTGGCATTATGTTGCCGTTTAGTCGAACACACGAAAGCGAGGCCGATCACATTGGGTTAATGTTTATGTCAATGGCCGGATACGATCCTGCAACAGCACCTAAATTCTGGGAGCGAATGTCGTCGATGTCGGGAGGAGCAGGAGTGCCGGCATTTTTAAGTACGCACCCCAGTGATCAGAAACGCATGCAGGATTTGCAGAAGTTACAGCCACAGGCAATGGTGTATTACAACCAATATCTCGAAAAACAGAAAAAGGGAAATTGAGATCCGGAATCAGGTCGGGAATCGTACTTTCAATTTTTGTATGTTCTTCTGTTGCACTAATTTTATTTTTTGCTTTTAGAAATAAAGCGACGACAACTTTTGGATATTCTCAGGTTGAATTTCAAACACAAAAATTCCATGTATTTAAAATTGATGTAGCACGAGATTCTATAATTCTAGCCTGGAAACAGGAAGGAAAGATCATTGGTAATCTCAAATCTTTTGTGCAATCGCGAAATAATAAATTACTCATGGCAACCAACGCGGGCATGTTTCACCCGAATCGGCAACCGGTAGGATTGTATGTAGAGGGAGGCAAAGAAATGGTCGCAATTGATACTGATGTGAGAGCAGGTAATTTCTATCTGAAACCGAATGGAGTTTTTGCATTCTTTCATGGCAACCCCTGGATTGGTACCACCGATCAATATAGGAAACTGAAACAATTTCCGGAATTGGCAACTCAATCCGGACCAATGCTGGTTTCTGATTCTCTTATTCATCCGGCGTTTAACCAGGGTTCCGGTAATGTCCAGATCCGATCCGGAGTGGGTTTAGACGGAGATGGCAATTTGTTTTTTGTGATATCCGATTCTAAAATTTCCTTTTATGAAATTGCCGAATTCTTCAGAACTAAATTAGATTGCGGGAATGCTTTATATCTGGACGGTACGATTTCATCAATGTACGTCTCGGAATTAAAATTATACACCCATGGGGATCGAGAATTTGGCCCCATGATCGGCGTAATGAAAAAGAAGGAGTTTTGATGTCGCGGAACGATACTGTATTATTGGACGGAAAAGGAAGTCTTTAGGCCGATGCATTATACCGCAGAATTGCTTTCCGGAAACGACATTGATCCCGAAAAATGGGATGCGTTTGTCGTTCGATCGGAAATGGGAAGCATTTATTCGGAAAGTTGGTACATGCAGATAATTGCACCGGGTTGGAAAGCCATTGTCGTTTCCGGAGATGGAGAATGGGAAGCAATAATGCCGCTGTCATTCAGCCGTAAGTTCGGAGTGCTTTATTCTCTCCAACCGATTTTTGCTCAATACTGGGGAATTATATTCCGGAATACTCATGACACCACGAATCGGATAGCCGAGCGAAACAAATCGGTTTTAGAAGAAATCCATAAGATTCTCCCGGAGTCTATTACGTTATTTAATTATAATTTTAGTCCGTCGTTTCGTTATTTCCTTCCGTTTTTTTGGAATAATTACAATATTAATCCGCGTCTTAATTATGTGTTAAAATGCGCAAATACTCCGGATGAAATGCTGAAATCGTATTCCAAACGAATCCGGAATGATTTGCAGAAAGCAAAAAAGAACGGCCTTGATTGTCGGGAATCGGAAGATTTAAATGACATCGCAAAATTGTGTGTAGAACAGAGGATTTTACATGTTGATCAGTCGGCGGTGTTGCTGAAAATCTGGAATGCAGTAAAGGAAAGAAAAAGAGGATTTTGTTTGAAAGTTTATGATGAATCGGGGAATTTGCAATGTGGCGGACTCTTTCTGATTTACAGGAACAAATTAATTTATTCTACTTCTGCTACGGCGGCTGAATTTAAAAGAACAGGATGCACTTCATTAATGATTCATTCGGCGATTATGCGGGCATGCAAAGATCCGGGATTAAACGAATTTGATTTTGAAGGCTCGATGATCGAACCGATTGAACATTATTTCCGGGGCTTTAATCCCGAACCTGAAATTTATTATCAGATAGAAAAGAATAAACTCGGTTTCCTATTTAGGTTATATCAGAAATTGAATTCTTTGAGAAAGAAATAGAAATCAGTTTAATTTATTGAATTGGGTAAAGATGGTTTGAGGAAGTTCCATCTTGAACAGCCAAACCCGCTTTCTATTTTTGATTGGTATTGGATGCCTGTTGCTGCAGGGCAATAGCCGCCCCTCCCTGGATGAAAGTTCGCATTCTTTAGAATGGTTTGCAAAATATCGGATGCATTTAAGCACTTATTTTTCTTCGAAATGATCGTAGATCTTGTGGCGCGAAGTTGGTTTCACGCAGAGACGCAGGAAATAGGGAATTATAAATTTGGTTGTTCTGGTTTTATGAAAACCTCTTTTTTATGAGGGTGAAAAGAGAGTTCGCAGAGTTGCTCGTGAACGAGCATTTTAAACGAATGGAATTCTGCATTTTGAGGAAACATCCACATTCAACAGCCAAACCCGTTTTCTATTTTGATTGCTTTTGAAACCTTGTTGCTGCAGGGCAATAGCCGCCCCTCCCCGGATGAAAGTTCTCATTTTTTAGAATATTCTGCAAAATTTTAGTGGCATTTAAGCACTTATTTTTCCTCGTAATGATCGGATCTGATGGCAAGAAGTTGGTTTCGCGCAGAGACGCAGGAAATAGGGAATTATAAATTTGGTTGTTCTGGTTTTATGAAAACCTCTTTTTTATGAGGGTGAAGAGAGAGTTCGCAGAGTTGCTCGTGAAAGAGCTTTACATTTTGGGTGAATTAGTGGGCTTGAGAAAACATCCATATTGAATAGCCAAACCGGCTTTCTATTTTTTGATTGGTATTGGATTCTTGTTGCTGCCGGGCTATAGCCGCCCCTCCCCGGATGAAAGTTCGCATTCTTTAGAATGGTTTGCAAATATTCAGATTCATTTAAGCACTTATCTTTTATTATTCGAACGAATTAACATTTGGCATCCATGATAGGAGGAATGTACTCGAAGCCATGAGTATAAGAAAGTGGCAAATACCGGATCTGTTTTGGTATAAAAAAAGAGTCCGGAAAAATCCGGACTCATGGAGATAAGGGCAAAGGAAATTACCTTATTACATTTCTGATCGGGTCAACCTACATTGAACAGGGTTTCATGTTGTACTCTGCATGTAACCCGTACATCGCCGTTTCAGAAATTGCAGGCATTAATGCGAAACAATGAGTTTTCTCCTCAAAACCTGACCTTCGCATTCAACCTCAACCACATATGCGCCATTGATTATGTGGGAGAGGTCAACACTTGCCTTTGCGTCGTTGGGCTGTTGAATCAGAATTTCTTTTCCGCTTAAATCCGTAATTCGAATAGTACTGATCAAAGTGTTTTCTACAGAAAGGGTAATTGTGGAATTAGCCGGATTCGGATACATTACAAATCCGTTTAGTTCCATTTTCATAATACCGGTTGAACCTCCCTGAGAAGATCCGGTGTCTGCGTCACCAATGGTTCCGCCGCCGCTACAGCTGGTAACCGGTGAGGTGAGATAGTTACTGAAGTCAACCACTACTCCGATGGTTATATCGTCGTTAAAATCCTTTATCCCGGCGGCAATGCTCGAAGGATTTGTAGAACCCCAATAATTCTGTTGGAAATCAAATGTGTCTGCGATTCCGGGAGTTCCCATTCCTTTCATTACTACACTGTGCTCCGAGAAATTCAGGAAGTTGTTGTATCGGGCAGTAAACGTGGCAGGTGGGGTAGTTGCATACGATTCGAAAAACGAACGGGATGAATCAAATGTGTTATACAACATTTCAAGAGACGCCCCCGGTTTAGCATAACTCAATTCGGTTACACTAAAATCAAAATTTGAAAATAGGTTACACTCCAATTTAACGTGGTTGTATTGACCTGCCTGACGAATTCCCGGGTAACTGGAAAAGTCACGGAAGGTGCTGTTGGTTATTTCAGCCCAGCTACCAAAGAAAATACCGCTCATGTGTTCTGCATAATTATCGGTGAAAAACAATCGCTGATTGAATGAAGATGATGCGTATACCGGATAACCATAAGCCGTTTTTACACCTCTGAAAACAGATTTTTCGATAATGAGATCATTGGTGTCTTTGTAATTATAACTATAGATGCAGTAGTAATTATCGATGAATTTACAATTGCGAACCAGCAATCCGGTCTCTTTTAAATCCAATGTTTTTAGTCCGCCTGAAGAACCGTCTCCCTTAAAAAAAACGTAATGAAACTGCGAACCATTTCCGGATGCAGCATCGTAACCTGTTGATTTATCTGTGAACTGAAAAGTAATGAGGTCGCAAGTAATAACTGAATCTTTTTTGCCAACTGCGATCAGTTCTCCGTCGACGATAATCCGGTTGGTATTCACATTTGTCTGGATTACGGTTCCCGGCCCTACATTCACCGTAACTCCTTGTTGAATAAGGGTGTTTTGGTTAACGATGTACGGACTGCCGGCAGCATTCCATGTCTGGCTGGTTGAAATAATACTTGGAACGGTAGTTTGTGCAGAAGCAAAAATTGCCGTCGCTCCACCGATGAAAGCCATTAAAATCTTTTTGTACTTGTTTCTCATTTACCTACAGAATTGATGTTTTTGTTTTTTGTCTTTCCCTAATGACGAAGACATTTCAAAACGTTGCAGATGGATTTTGAATCGAGTGTCAAAAATAAGTCTGAATGGAAATAGTAGGGGCAAGACATGTCTTGCCCGGGTATCAGTAGCGGTAACATAATTGGAGAAATGGATAAAGAGCAAAGGGCGGAAGAGCGATGGAGTAGGGGCAAGATATGTCTTGCCCGGGAAACGACAACCGTAACTGTAATAGTAACCAGTACCCATTAGATATGATCGTGATTGTTCAATTAATCGGCGGAAGAAAAAAATATCGTAACCAACTGCAACGAATCAAAATCAATCCGTCATTAACACAAAGGCACCGTGTCGGAATGAACGGTCTACATTTGTCGGAATAAGGCAAATCAATTGATGTCGGGCAGCGCTGGAAGTGAAATTTCTGAGGACATTATTCGGGGATGTGCTTCTGGTGACACGAAGTGCCAACGCTTGGTTTATGAAATTTTTTATACCCGCATGTACGCAATTTGCCTAAGATACAGTCGCGACGAAGATGAAGCACTCGACCTTCTTCATGAAGGCTTCATCAAGGTATTTAAATATGCGGCATCATTTAATGGTGATGCGGATTTTGCTGCGTGGATCAAGCGGGTATTCACCAACAATTGCATCGACTATGTTCGCTCGGCCTATAAAAAGTACATCACGTATGTCGACGAAGTATTCAGCAACGAAAGTGAGGAAATGGATTTTAAATCTGATGATACACCCGAAGTTGAAAAATCTGCTGTGTTCGCAGCCATGAATAAGTTACGACCCGATTATCGGTTGGTGCTTAACCTTTATGCCGTTGAAAATCTATCGCATGCCGAAATAGCAGATCGTTTGGGAATACAGGAGGTTTCATCAAGATCAAAATTGTTACGGGCCAGAAAAGCATTAAAAAAGTTATTGAATTCAAATGGCTGACAAACGAAACACTTTTGATAACTGGTTGAACGATCAACTCGGCAGTGCTTCAATTGCCAATGCAAATGCCGGGTGGGATGCATTTGCCCAAAGACGAAAGCGCAGGGCATGGTTTGTTTGGTGGAGTTTTGCTATTCCGGGTGCAGCCGTTATATTTATGACAATCTTTTATTTCTCAGTTAATACGGTTACCAGAGAAAATAGTGTTGCGAATGCGGGTGAGAAAAAAGGAATCCATCAAGTTCATCCGGAATTGTTCAATCAATCGTATAAGCCTCATTTAAATAAGTATCCAGAAAATGCAGAGAAACCGGAAGGCAACAATCGAGATTTCGCTTTTTGGAAAAATCAACAAATTAAAAAATCGACTGTATTCCCTGTAATAACTACACCTGAAGAATCGAAAAATTATAACATTCCACTGGATTCGAATAATACAAATTCCGGTACGATTGCCGAAAACGAAACGGTATCTGAACCACAGAATGCCATTGTTGATTCCGAACCGAATCTTCCTTTTACCGAGCCTAAAGTGGACGACATTATTAAACCGGGAACAGAATCCATAACCGATTCAGTATTCGGAGCACCTCTGCTTATATCTAGTCAAAATAAAAAATATTCTTTCTCGATAGACGCAGGTCCTGCAGTGGTAAATCCGTCATATATCGTGAGTTCGCTGGGGCAAAAAATGATTCACAAAGACTTGCAATCCATTCGTAACCGGTCTGAAACAGGTGCGCTCGGATTTCAGGTTGCTGTGAATTTCTCAGCTACATTCGGTCGATGGCAGCCACTGTTAGGACTGGGTTTTACCCGAATGAACATCATTGGTAACTACAACTTCGATTACACTGAATATCCGGTTCTGGATGTTGACGGAACCATTCTCGGATATCGGTCTAAATCGCCTAAACATATTGAATTTACAAGTCATCAATCGTATAGTTCCATTCAGATTCCGATGGGAATTCAATTCACATTATTGCAGAATCGAAAGTGGGAAGTTTCTGCAGATCAGATGTGGATTACCCAGGTATTACAAGGTGTAAAGGGTGCAACTCCACATCCGGTATTTTTAGATGAGATTGAGCAAATAAGATTGTCTAATATGCGATCAACATCTTATTCATGGCAATCGGGTTTGCGATTCACAAGAAGTATAAAAGATCGTAATTCGGTTTATTTGAGATCAGCCTACTCCCGTAATTTTGGAATTATACAATCAACAGGCTTGTATAAAACCACAATGAATTCGTTTTCGGTTAATTTTGGATTCAAACGGTATTTCGGATTTTGAAATTAATTAAAAAAGTCGTTCGAGCATTTATCCGCCATAGCTTAAACGTTGGTAAACTGCTACAGTTACCGTTACCGTTACTGTTTCCGTTACTGTTTCCCAACACCTCCTTCTCCCAGCAAGCCATACTCCCGCTCGACGAGCCCTTACCCGTTCCGGTACAGCAAATGACTTCCGACACGTCCGGGAATATTTATGTTTTATCGGCGAATCGGGGAATTGGATTTCGGGTTGGTGAATTAAAGGTGAAAATGTGGAACGGATTGTTTTGGGTTACACTTCCATCGATTCCGGTTTCCGAATTTATCTGGGATTTTGAGCATGAACTTATCATGTCATCTTACCAAAACCAGGTGATAATTGCGGGATCCTTTAAAACTAATAATGGAGCAGCCGGAGCTACAATCTGGAACGGACAAAGTTGGGAAGCGATTGGCGGCGGGTTAAATACCGATTGGATAATTCACGATGAAATGTCGGTTAATCATTTGGTATCGGATAATAAATATCTGATAGCTGCCGGTGATTTCGATTTAGCCGACAATAAAAAAGTGCGGAATCTTGCCTGGTATGATGGTGTGAACTGGAATGGAGTTTTGGCTGATAATCCGGATTTTCAATTTGTTTCCAAAGCCGGAGATTCCGTTTTTGTAAAAGGTAATTTTAATTCGGTTAATGGAATTTTAACAAACGGATTTGTTGTATTCTGCAAAGGAAAATGGTTTGCATCGAATTACGGGTTAACTAAAAAGACACTGGATTTGTTGAGTCTGAATGGAAATCTGATTGCCGCGACGGATGATGGTTTTTATAGAAGAATGAATGGGAACTGGCAATTAATCGGATCGCCGGGATTTGCCATAAAACGAATCATATCCCATGTACAAATTGGAAATGACCTTTTTGTAAGTGGTGAATTCACTGATCCGAAAGGGGAAGCTGCCACATTAATCCGGTTGTCGGATTCCGAGACTCAGGTGGTTTTGCATAATGATTACTTTAATTATTTAACGGACGGGAATTTATTTTTAGCTAAAGGAAAAGACAATGTGCTTTTTGCCGGAGGTGATTGTGATTTTAGTTCTAATTCTAATGGAAATTCTGCCACTAAAAACATCCTTATGACCAAGCCGGGTTTTAGTGCCGTAACCGGTTTTGTGTACAAAGATGATGACGGAAACTGCCAAAGAGATCAAACTGAAACCGGACTCAATAATGTGATTCTTTCTGTAAATAACGGATCTTATTATACCAGTACAGATGCAGAAGGAAAGTATATGCTGTTCGTTCCGAATAATGTTAAAAATCAAATTGATTTTATTTCAATTGATGGGTTTACGCATGAATGTACTTCTGCTACCCGCATTGTACAAACCGGATCAACCGACTCACTATGGTATATTGATTATGCATTAAAGCCCAGACCGGAAGCAGCGGGGATTGAAACGGATTTTACCTCTGCAAGCGGATTTATTGTAAAGCACGGACTAACTGGGACTTATTTTATTCATGTAAAAAGTGCGAATAAATTCCGTTATCCTTTAAATCTTATCTTAACAAGGGACGAACGATTAACTGAATTTACCTCATCCCTCAATTTATCGAAATCAACAGATAAAATACTCAATTGGAAGGTGGACCACGACATGGAAATCCGAATTGATTTTCCATTAAATCCTTTGACCATAAAAATGGGAGACACGTTGAAATTCAGGTTATCGGCCACAGACGCTATGGACTGGACACGATCAGAAAATCTGAATCAGGAGGTAGTCTCTGCTTTTGATCCCAACGACAAGCAATGTGATAAAAAGGAATTATTAACCGGAGAAAAAATATTAGAGTATAATATCCGGTTTCAGAATCTCGGAACTGCGCCCGCTACGGATGTTCATATTGTTGATACGATAGACGCATTATTGCCGATTGATTTTATTCAGATTTTGGGTAACAGTCATTTTGAAAAATATTCAACAGCCTATAAAGTTCGGGGACATGCAATAATTTGGTCGTTTAAAGTTATTAATCTACCACCCCTGATGCTTACCGACGACGAAAAGAGCAGTGGATTTGTTAATTACAAAAGCGGTTTGTCGGATGATATTAAAGTCGGTCAGGTAATTGAAAATACGGCCTACATTTATTTTGACTTTCAACCTGCTGTCGTTACAAATACCACATCGACCAAGGTGGTTGAATATATTACACCGACTGTTCCGGATACACGGGTGGCAGTTGTTTATCCCAACCCGGCTGGAGAGTCGATAACCATTACAACAAATAATTCGCAGATCCGAAATATTGGCATTTACGCATCTGATGGCAAACTGGTTCGACAAATTTCAGATGTCAATAAAGATTTGGAATCTGTTTCGATTGATGATCTGTGTTTAGGAATTTATTGGATTAGAATAGAACATTCATTGGGGGTGGAAACGTTTTCTGTGATGCATAATTAATCAGGTCTTTGTGCCAGATTATCATGCGAATTTTGATTCAGGGTGATACTCACTGCATACAAAATTCAAAAAAGCAGAATGTGCTAAATTTTAATTTCCCCGGAAAGCCAAAGGCATTATTTGAAAAGAACACTATGTTAGAATCGGACGGGGCTATAGCCGCCCCTCCCCGGATGAAAGTTCGCATTCTTTAGAATGGTTTGCAAAATATCGGATGCATTTAAACACTTATTTTTCCTCGAAATGATCGGAGATCTGATGGTACGAAGTTGGTTTCACGCAGAGACGCAGGAAATAGGGAATTATAAATTTGGTTGTTCCGGTTTTATTAAAACCTATTTTAATGGGGAAGAAGGGAGAGTTAGCAGAGTTGCTCGTGAACGAGCTTTACATTTTGGGTGAATTAGTGGGCTTGAGAAAACATCCATATTGAATAGCCAAACCGGCTTTCTATTTTTGATTGGTATTGGATTCTTGTTGCTGCCGGGCTATAGCCGCCCCTCCCCGGATGAAAGTTCGCATTCTTTAGAATGGTTTGCAAATATTCAGATTCATTTAAGCACTTATCTTTCCTCGTAATGATCGGATCAGATAGCTCGAAGTTGGTTTCACGCAGAGACGCAGGAAATAGGGAATTATAAATTTGGTTGTTCCGGTTTTATAAAAAACCCATTTTTTACGAGGGAGAATGGAGAGTTCGCAGAGTTGCTCGTGAACGAGCATTACAAACGGATGGAATTCTGCATCATGAGAATGCATCTTCATTCAACAGCCAGACCCACTTTTAATTTTAATTGCTTTTGAAACCTTATTGCTGCCGGGCTATAGCCGCCCCTCCCCGGATGAAAGTTCGCATTTTTCTGCCAGACAATCGCCAAATGAGAACTTTTTAAGTGTTTAAATTCTGTATTTAAATTAGTGAATAGTATTGTTAGTGCGTACTAATTTTTGGGGCCTTAAATTTCTTTAAGTATTTCATACTGGAAACCGATTTTTCTTGATAAAAAAGAGGAGGAAGCGAATACGTTGAATAGGTGAAAAGATAAAAAACAGATCCGCAATGGAATCAATCGTTCATTCTGTTTTTAATGCAAACGGCGTATTAGATTTTAAGAAAAAATGTTTCTCCGCTTAATTACACCAAATTGTGGATCACTTCAATTTTAGTATTATAAGAACACCATGCATTGTACGAAGCGGATCCTAAATCAAGAAAAAAGTGAGAAGAAAGGAGATTGCACATCAATCCCCAACCTACCTATAATCTTGAAGTATCTACAGGGAGATGAATCTAAGAAAAACAATGCAATCGCAAAAAGAAACTTCATCTGGTTATTCAAACCAGGCGCTTCGAAATACAATTGATGCTATCCACTCAATCCGATTAAATCAGTATTAAGTCTGATGGATTTCACGGTATTTCTTTTCTTTTCCATAAATGTTTCGGAAACTTTGCCGACCTCTTCAGCGAGATACCAATATGAACCTCAGGATGTCTGCAACGAAAAAAATTACGCTTCTCATTTCTGCTATAATTGTGATTACTGCCTCGGTTTTAGCTTTCACCAATGCAGAACCTACTGTGAACGAAATCATTCAGAAGGCACAGGATAAAATGCAGGGTGCAACCACCAAAGGAACGCTCAAAATCACAACGATTCGTCCGAGTTACACGCGCACCATGGATCTTAAAATGTGGAGCAAAGGCTCGGCTTACGCATTAACACTCATCACTTCTCCGGTAAAAGACAAAGGAACCGTATTTCTGAAAAGGCAAAAAGAAGTGTGGACCTGGATTCCGACCATTGAACAACTTACCAAATTACCACCGAGCGCGATGGCCAGCAACTGGATGGGTACCGATCTTACCAACGACGATCTGGTAAAAGAATCATCCATGGTCGACGATTACACGCACACTTTACTCGGTAAAGACAGCATTGACGGCCGGCAGTGTTATAAAATAAAATCCATCCCGAAAGAGAATGCTGCTGTTGTTTGGGGAAAGCTTATTTCGTGGATCGATGTAAAAGATTTCATTCAGATGAAAACCGAATTTTACGACGAGGACGAGGAGTTGGTAAATACTTTTAAAGCATCGGTGATAAAAGTGATGGGAGGGAAAACACTCGCAAGCCGATTGGAAATTGTTCCGGCAGATAAAAAAGGGCATAAAACCCGACTCGATTATTTGTCTCTCTCCTTTAATGAACCGATCGAAGACAATTTCTTCACAACCCAGAACATGAAAAAGGTTAACTGAGCATGATACTCCGATTAGCCTGGCGAAATCTTTGGCGAAACCGCCGACGAACTTTCATCACAATTGCCATGATCGTGGGGGCCGTGGTTCTTTCGGTAACCATGCAAAGTGTGCAAAATGCCATGTACGACCGCAACATCGACAACATGGTTCGTTTCTCAAAAGGGTACATTCAGGTTGCCGCTGCCGGTCACAAAGAAGACAATACGCTCGAAACCAGTGTGGATCTTACACCAGAACTTCGGGAAAAGATTCTTTCTATAAAAGGTGTTCGGGGTATACTGCCGAGAATTCAGAATTTCGGTTTGGCCGCTCTCGATACCATGAGTAAAGATGTGATGATTCTCGGTACGGTGCCGGAAGTTGAGGATGAACAAACTGGCCTGAAAAAACATGTAATTAAAGGTGAGTATTTTAAGGCCGAAGATCAATCCGTGATGGTTGCAAAAGGTTTGGCTAAAAGACTTCAACTCTCCGTTGGCGACACTATTGTGATCGTAAGCATGGGATATCACGGGAACTCGGCAAACGGAAAATTCCCGGTTAAAGCCATTCTCGAACTCGCGTCTCCCGAATTAAACAAACGAGTGATGTACATGCCGGAAGCTCTGGCGCAGCGATTCTTTTCGCTTGGAACTCACGTTTCCGATATTTCCATTTTACTCGATGACAACAAAAAAAGTCTCGAAATTTCTAAAGAGATGCAATCAGTTCTGGGTGATAAATACGAGGCGAAACACTGGACCGAACTTCTTCCCGAACTCAAACAAATGGTGGAAGGCGATGCTGCCGGCGGTTATATCATGTACGGAATTTTGTATGTGATCATCGCCTTCGGAGTCTTCGGAACCGTATTGATGATGCTGTCGGAGCGAAGACGTGAATTCGGTGTTGTAACCGCAGTCGGAATGAAGCGCAGATTACTCGCCATAATTGTGGTGATCGAAAATTTCATCAGCGGTTTGATCGGTGCTGTTGCCGGAATGATACTCGCCCTTCCCGGTGTTTTATATCTGAAATACTTTCCGGTGAATCTGGCCGGACAGATGAAAGAAGCGTACGAAAAAATCGGTTTTGAACCGTTGATTCTGGCGGATATTTATCCCTGGATTTTGCTCGAAAATGCAGGATTGGTTTTTCTGATCGCACTCGGATTGTCGATTTATCCGGTGGTGAAAATTTTGAAAATTAGGTCAATTGATTATTTGAGATCATGATGCTCGTACAAATAGCCTGGAGAAATGTTTGGCGAAACCGCGGCAGAAGTCTCGTGGTGATGATGGCCATGGTAGTGGGAATTTCCTCGGTGATTTTTTTAATGGCCTTTTCCTGGGGAATGTATGATTACCGAATTAAGGAAGCCATTGAAAAAGAAAGCAGCCACATTCAGATTCACAATCCGAAATACAAGGAATTTATGGAGGCGAAATTCACCATCGCCGACGCGAATCAACTGGATCAGAAACTCGGAAAAGATTCCCGTGTAAAAGCAGTATCGAACCGGTTTGTGGTAATGGGAATGGCATTGAGTTCCCGCTCGAATGTTCCGGCCAGAATAATTGGAGTAGATACGCTCGAAGAAAATAAAACCACGGATCTCTCGGGTAGTCTAACCGAAGGAGAATATTTTACCGGAACTAAAGGAATTCCGGTGCTGGTCGGTGAAAAACTCGCCAAGGATTTAAAACTCGGACTCAAGAAAAAACCGGTACTCCAGTTTCAGGATGCAAACGGTGACATGACTGCTATTAAAGTTAAAATCGTCGGATTGTATAAAACGAATAACAGCATGTTCGACGGGATGAATGTCTTTATTCCGAAGGAGGCACTGCAAAATGCTGCGAAGATTAAAGGAGTGAATGAAATTGCAATCTTGCTGAACGACGCACGCGATGTTGACGATGTGAAAACCGAATTGCAATCCGGAACGAAAAGTATGGTCGAAACCTGGAAAGAATCCATTCCGGAACTCGCCATTGCGATCGACACATTTGATAAAACCATGTTCATCATTGTATTGATTCTGTTTTTGGCCGTTGCCATCGGAATTATTAATACCATGCTAATGGCAGTTTTAGAGCGTGTTCGGGAAATCGGAATGCTGATGGCGGTGGGAATGAATAAAGACAAAGTGTTTTCGATGTTTATGCTCGAGACCATCTTTCTTTCGCTGGCCGGAGCACCCATCGGAATTTTCCTCGGATGGGCTTTGGTCGCATGGGGAAATCATTCGGGAATTAATTTGTCGATGTACGGAGAAGGCTTGTCATCGATGGGTTTCAGCAACATGGTGTACCCGTCGCTTCCAGTTAAGGATTATTTTATTCTAACCGGCGAAATCATCGTGATTTCAATACTTGCGGCATTGGTTCCCGCTTATCGATCTTTAAGACTCAATCCGGCAACAGCCATACGAAAAATATAGAAAAGCAAAGAAATGAGTGTAATTAAAACCCATCAGCTTTCAAAAATTTACAACGGTTCGGCCGTTGCAGTTCACGCATTAAACAAAGTTGATCTGCATATTGAAGAAGGAGAATTCACGGCGATTGTTGGTCCGAGCGGCAGCGGAAAAACAACCCTACTGAACATAATCGGCGGGTTGGATAATGCCACCAGCGGCGATGTGGAAGTGGCCGGAAAAGACATTACGCGCATGTCGGAAAATGATCTCATTGATTTTCGTTTGCACAACATCGGCTTTGTTTTTCAGGCGTATAACCTGATCCCGGTTTTAACGGCGCAGGAAAATGTTGAGTTCATTATGCTCATGCAGAAGCGCGACAAAAAGGAACGGCACGAAAGAGCAATGTCTTTGCTGAAAGCCGTCGGGCTCGAATCTCAGGCAGATAAACGACCGTCTCAAATGAGTGGTGGTCAGCAGCAGAGAGTTGCGGTGGCTCGGGCCTTGGCATCCCGACCTAGGTTTGTTTTGGCAGATGAACCTACCGCCAATCTCGATTCGGTTTCTACCTCAAATCTTTTGGATATCATGGCGCGGTTAAATCAGGAAGAGGGGACAACTTTCGTGTTTTCGACCCACGACCAACGGGTAATTGATCGCGCGAGAAGGGTGATAACGCTGGAAGACGGACACATTGTGAGTGATGAAACCAAAGCATAAAGTCGCTTTTCTATTCGTATTAATTTCCTGTTCTGCCACTGCCCAAACGAAGTGGAAAGAGAATTTTTCGTATCGTGGATATGTGAAGGATTTGCGGCTGATTTCAATCGATGCAAAAGGCCATACACTTCAACAGAATTTCATTCACAACCGGTTCAATTTCCGATATCAGTTAAAGTCTAATCTCAAGTTCGGACTGGAATTGCGGAATCGGTTTTTCTACGGTGAGTTTCTAAAATATGTTCCGAACTATGGCGACCAGTTGGAATATGATCCGGGGGTAATCGACATGACGTGGTCGTGGATTAATAACCGGGAATTTGTGGCACACACAACTATTGATCGGATGTGGCTTAACTGGAGTAACGATAAATGGGATATCCGGATCGGAAGGCAACGCATCAACTGGGGACAGAATATCGTGTGGAATCCGAACGATCTTTTTAATGTGCTCAACTTTGCCAATTTCGATTACGAAGAACGACCGCCTGCGGATGCGCTGAAAATCGAACATTATCTAAAAAAAGGCGGAAGCTTAAATTTCGGATACAAGTTCGCGAAGAAGTGGGAGGAGACTGTTTTTGTAACCATGTACCGGTTTAATAAAAAGCTTTATGATGTGCAGATTCTGGCCGGGAAATATCACCGCGATGCGGCGGTAGGACTGGGCTGGGCAGGGAGCATAAAGAACGCAGGATTTAAAGGGGAAGCAACCTATTTTGAACCTATAATGGACAGTTCAGACCGGGCCTTTATTACATCTGTTTCGGTGGATTTTCTAATGAAGAAAGGTCCTTACGTAGTTATTTCAACTTTGTATAATACACTCGGAACCAGCGATCTCAATAAACTTCTGCAACTCACTCCAACAGCCGGCGGAACGTTGGATGTGAAACATTTGATGCCGAATAAATACAGTCTCTTTGTTCAGGCCGGTGGTTCGGTAACGCCACTGTTGTCACTCAATTTGGCTGTAATCGGCGCCATAGATATTAAAGGCGTTTTCATGATGCCGACTATTGCCTATAATCTGAAAACCAATCTGGATCTCAATATAATCGGACAAAGTTTTCTCGGCGATTCAGACAAATGGCGATTTCTGAGCAATGGAATATTTGTGCGGTTGAAGCAAAGCTTTTGACAAAAATCGAAAAGCGAATAAGAGAAAATCGATCCGTCTTCCGTGAACTGCATCGAACATTTGTGATTCAGTAAAAAAACGGAATCCTGAATCCTGTCGGTAGCGTCCCCGCTACCGACAGGATTCAGATAATTAAAAAATTTAATTGAATGAAAATGAATTAATGGAATAGAGTCGGTAGCGGGGACGCTACCGACAGACCTAAAGTTTTTGGCGAAACAAGATGCCGGCTTAGCGATTGAAGCGGTTACGGAATGCGGGCAAAATGGTTGGCAATAACGAGCGAAACAGCGACCAAGGGAAGCTCGTTTTGCGAAGATTATTGCCCGGTTTTGCCAAATGAAGTTTGAGCGGAAAGCGCGTATAAGCCCCCTAAAAAATCAGAGATAAATACAAATTTCAAGTACAACAATCGGGATCTTACCTTCGGTTGGAGTTCTGTTTACGATGTCGGAATGGAGATAGGCCGGCAAAAGTTATTTTTGAGGTAAGATCTGCCAAAAGCCTGACATGTTAAAAATGAGAAGTTTAATTCGGTTTTGTACGTTGATATTGCTGTTGATGATGGTGCGTTCGGGAACACTGGCATCGGTATACTCTCAGCGGTTTTTATCGTCGATACCGATTGATTCGCTTACTCCGGAGCAGCTTAATTACAGAAGCCGGTACGTGAATCCGTATATGTTTATGGGGGTGGGATTTTACGGACGATACACTTCGATCGCATTGGGTTTAAAATCCGGGAGATTCAATAATCAGTTTTGCTTTTCACCGTATTTCGAGAATTCAACATCGAGTCCGACGGTTACAAAACACGCGCTGATTTCGGAGGTTTCCGCCACTTCGAGTTTTGAATTTAAAAATCTGAAAGTAGGTGTTAACAATGTACATCGCCTCAGCCTGACCTATGCATTTTTATATAATGCACGGGCAATTTTTATTTCGAACGGACTCATGATCGGATATTCGACCTACGAACTCAATGGTTTTACCAGCTTTCATATTCGGGCCGGGGTGGGGATGATGAAGTCGAAGTATTTATTCAAAGATCCGGTAATTGGAAAAACCTGGGAACGCAATCCGGAAATTCATCCGGGTTTTATTGCAGCCATCGGGTTTCAATTGAACCGGTATCCGTTTATGCGGGAACATTTTGTTAAGAGGAAGAAGGCGGGAATGGATTGAACTAATTCTTATTAATTTAAGTTTTAGTTTCAAATGCTATTACGTCTCAATCTGATTTTCCTTTTATTTTTTGTTAGTCCGAAGGGCAGTTCGGCTCAGCAGGTTTATTCTAAGGCAATAGAAGGCGGGGCCAGAAAAACCATTGAAAGCTGTTTTGAGATTATTGGACAAGATACGGCTATATTGAATTCCGCTACTACACATTATGATTCCAATGGTTATTCTATAGTAGTTCGGTGTTTTATACCGAGTTTAAATTTAGGTGAGGATTCTTTTCTATCTGTTACAAGATGTGTTTACAGTGATAGCGGTTGTGTTCGTTTCGATTCCAGTCCGTTATATCAGATTACTGAGTTTTATGATCGTAATGGAAAACTCCTTCATTCACAAAGCACCACTGATTATTCACGGCAAGATAGCAGCTATAACAAGGGAAGTTGGCGATATCATATTGTAATGAACGGTAAAATAAGAACTCATGATTGTGCCTGGAAGTTGAAAAGTAGAAAGAGTGTGAATCGTATTATTTATTACAGCTGTGACATGCCTTATATGTTCAATGAGATTAAATCCTTTAGAGATAGTAATAATAAATTGGTCAAGGAAAAGATAAAGGTTAGTGAATTTAAAGACGATCAGAAAAGGAATACAGCAAAATTCATGGTTAATTATTTATATGATAGTCTGGGAAATATGATTGAAAAATTAATGATAAAAAGGGAGGAGAATTGGTAGAAAAATCAACTATATCCTATTGCTATGATGATGCGGGAAACTGGATTTGGAAAAACGAACGGGAGGTTTCTTTTGAAAATAAAATAAATGACGGATCTTCTGAGAAGGTAATATTTACAACTCGGGTAATTATTTATTAATAGTTAATTGGTTCTCTGTTGGATACAACAAGATTGCAAAATGGTTTAGGGATCAATGTATTATTTCGTTTCTCACTTTTTTCTTGATAAAAAAGTAAGCAAAAAATCAAGTCGGAAAGAAAGCTGGCAAGCGCCCTTTCTCATTTGTTGAAAATCTGGGGAAAGAAGTGACAAGCACTTTCCCGATTTTCTACCAAATGAGAAATTCCCGCCGGGGCTATCCCGCCTTTCCGACGGCCCACCCACGCGTTCCTATTCTTGTTTTAGGATCCGCTTCGCACAATTCATTTTGTTCTTTTTCTACTAAATTGGAAGTGATCCCAGGTTGGTGTAATTATGCGGAGAAAGATTAATTATTAAAATAAAGTCGATCCGGTTTTTTCGGTATGTCCATCGCGGACTTTTTTTTGTTTATGGATAAACCTCGATCGCAACCTTCGAACAACAAAACTATAGGCGGATACTCGAAGCTATTTGAATTAGAAGTGCAAAACCTGATTGGCTTCGGTATAACTTAAGAAAATAAATTCGGTAACTCACTGAACAACAATTAAGAAATAGTTCTACAGAACTTAAAACGGCCAGGGCCATTTTGTGACATGGGAGTGGTAAATAATAGATGCGTCCGCCACCGACACCGCAGTAATACAGGAATTAAAAATTGATGACCCAGAAGAATTTCCAGACAAATTTATTTTAGGTCAAATCGGGGATTGAGCAAATAAATTGAAATAATTAGCGGCGATGAACATAAACCAATTATTAATCTTTTATTCTCCCATTATTTGAACAGTGTGGAGAAGCGGGTCTGGGAAATTTTAAAAAGATGAAAGGTAAAGCCCGCAGCAATCATCGGTAAATAACTTTTAGTTTGGAACTCATAGGATTCATTGGTGTCTAAATCAATTCCGCCATCGGTCTTTACATACTGGCAAATTCCTGTTTTTACTTCGAAATCCCAAAAGCTTCCTATTCGATAGGATTTACGACCAATCATGGCGCCTTGGTATATCTTATCTGTATGAGAAAGACCATCTCCTCCGAATGAATTAATATAATTAAAGCCGGCGGTGAAATGGTGACAATACTTTTGATTTTCCTTTAATTTAAACAAATCAAACATCGCATTTATTAAATAAACTCCGGAGGCATCTGTTGCAAAGCCACTCATTTGGGCGTTTAGTGGACCGATTTTTACACCCCACGCCGGCATCACTAAAATACGGTCAAAGCCAACTCCAAATGACAGATATGGGTTGAACCAATTTTTGATTTCGCGTTCAACGGCATCCGGATTTATGTGTATGTCGTTCTTTTCTTTGAATGCGAATAGATTGTAAGCAACCGAAATTTCTCCATACGGCATTTCGTAATATTGGTATTGATTATCGGGATGTTTATTAATGGTTTTAATTTTTGTTTTATATCCAATCTTTGCTGAATACGACCAATGTTTGTTGAATAAGTATCGATTGATGCCGCCGTGAATAAAGAAATGATCGCTTTCAACAGGATAAGTGTACCGGTGGTAATTAATCATTCCGACACCAATGGTAAAGTCATCGCGAAATTGAGTGCTGGATTTGTTAATTCTGAACAAGTCTAGATCAAACTGAAATGCTTGTTTGTCATAATCGCCGTATTTGATGCGCTCAAAATAACCGGTTACTGGTCCGAATTTCAACCGAAAAGTGGGCAAAAAATAAAACAAACGTCCGCCACCAACACCGGCAGAAATACCGGGATTAAAATTATTGGTCCAAAAGACTTTCCAAACAAATTTATTCGTGGAAGAATCGGTAGATTGTGCAAATGAAAAATGAATACATTCAACCACTAAAAAAAGTGCGACAAGGATTTTCTGTATGCTCATTTGTTTTGACGTTTTAAAACAACCGGCCCCCGATTATCAATTAATCGAAGAATGTGAACGTTAAAATCAACTCCGATTAAAAATGCCAGATTATGATTTACACTTTTATTAAAACCGCCGGAGTTTGGATCGATGTTGGTTTTAGTATTAGTAGTCTGTCCGGCTCCGATTTTCATTTGCACATCCCGGAAACCGCTTCGTTGGTAAGTTGTTCGGTCGATCATACCCTCATATATGGTTTGATAATGGGCATCACCGAATTCAGAACCACTGTATGAATCCCAGTAGTTAAATCCAAGAGTTAAAACGTTATTGTATTTTTCCGACTGGATTAGATTCGTTAAATCTGATCTTAAATTGAGGGTTTGTAAATAATTAACTTCCGAAGATATCGCACTAAACTGGCCGGAAATAATACCGGTTTTTAGTCCGATTGCAGGGAAGAAAATAGTTCTGTCCATTCCCGCACCAATAGACAAATACGGATTAAACCAAGTGCGAAAAAATGAACAACAGATCTTAGAGCAACTCACCGGATTTTGGTTTTCGGTTGAAATTTAAATAGGTTGTAACCAATTGAAAATTCACCATACGGCTGGTTTTTAAAGTATGATAATTGTTCAGAAACTGAGGAGTATATGGTTTCGATACTTCGGAAACCAATTTTAGCAGAATAAGAAAAGCGTGAAAAAAGCTGGTAACGGGCCACACCTATTAAAAGCATTCTATAATAATGAGAAACCGGATCATTCTCCTGCGTATAACCGGTTATTGCAGTACCTATCTGAACAACATCCCGATATCGTTCACTTTTTTTATGTATTCTGAACAGATCGAGATCGAACTGAAATCCTCCGAATGATTTTCCATTAATGTTAAAACGGTTAAAAGAAGTAGTGAGCAGGCCCGTTTTGAGTCGAATGAGCGGTGTGAAATAATAAGCCCTGCATCCACCGGTACCAACTGAAGCACCCGGATTGAGATTGTTGGCAAAGAAGGATTTAATGAATAAATGTGATGAGTCGGAAGAACGGACACACGCAAATGAATGAGCAGGATTCAACACAAAAAGTAGAACAGATAGCGCAACGGCATTTTTCATTTTCAGGAAGCAAGGTACGTAAGTTATTTTACAGAAAAAATAACTTAAAATAAAAGTTCTCACTTTGAGAACTTTTATTAAGTTTGTATGAAGAAGTGAAATGAAGCGAATCATTTCGAAAAGAACCTTAAGGGAGTTTTGGGCAATTCATTCGGATGCTGAACAATATTTGAAAATGTGGTACGAAACGGCTAAAAATGCAAATTGGAGTTCACCAAATGATGTGAAAAATTCATTCGCCAGTGCAAGTATATTGAAGCACGGAAGAGTGGTTTTTAATATTAAAGGTAATTCATACCGTTTGGTGGTTAAATTCAACTATGAGAGGCAATGGGCATTTATCCGTTTTGTTGGGACTCACCATGAATATGACAATGTGGATGTGAATACAATTTAGAATACTTAATAATGAAAATAACTCTAATAAAAAATGATCAGGATTATGAGCAGGCATTAAAAAGGCTTGAAACTGTGTTTGATGCCGCTCCCAATACAGTCGAAGGAGACGAGGCGGAAATACTCACTTTGTTAATTGATAATTATGAAAAGATTAATTATCCAATCGATGCGCCAGATCCCATTGAAGCAATAAAAATAAGAATGGAAGAATTAAATTTAAAGCAAAAAGATCTGGTAGGCCTGATCGGTGGTAAAAGCTTAATTTCTGAAGTCTTGAATAAAAAGCGAAAACTTACTTTGGCAATGATTCGAAAATTAAATGAAACATTGAATATACCTACTGAAGTATTAATAAAGGATTATTGACTAATCTCTAATTGACTCTGAAAACCAGCGGATAATAAGACGCCATTTTTCCTAAAATACAGTCTTTCCACAACTTTCACTCAAATGAAAAAGGTGAATATTAAATCCCACTGCAACTAATGGAAAATATCCTTTTTTGTAAGTTGATGTTGTGATATTGGTGTCGAAATCATACGACCAGTTTTCGGTAACGAACCTGCCGACACCAATCTTCATATTAAAATCCCACAATTTATTTTTGAAATACGAATACCGCCCGATCATACAACCGTGCATTTCGGTGCTGTTCCCGCTGAGATCCCCGCTGTACGATGAATAATAATTATATCCGACGGCGAATTGATTTATTGTTTTTTTGCCGGGTTTCATTTCAAATAAATCCACCATTACGTTAATCGCAGAACTTCCGGCTGCGGTTAAATCATCCCACACACTGAATTGTGTATTTACCGGTCCGATTTTGATACCGAATGCCGGCATGAAGAAATTAGCGCGATCCATTCCAATTCCAACCGACAAATACGGATTGAACCAATATGAAAGCGGATTAGATACGGTGTCGACCCTGGAAGTAGAATCAATTTCACCGGCTTTAACAAGTGTAAAAGTGAAAAACAAAAAACCGAGCATTACATATTTCATGTAGGGAGCTTTTTAATTGAATAAATTCTTCATTAACAAATCTGAATTTATTGATCTTCTTTCAGCAGAAATAAAACCTCGTCTTCTTTTTTCATGAGATAATGTTCGCGGGCATAGGCTTCAAGGCTTTTTTTATCGGTGTTGAGCGCCTTTTTCTGTTCTTTGAGTTTATCGATTTCGGTGCGATAAAAATCCATTTCTGTTTCCATCGCTTTTATTTCCTTCCGCAATCGGTATTGATAGAGAAAGTTGTTGGCGTCGAAAAACGTGAGCCAAAACATCAGGGCAAAAAAGACAAGAAAATACCGGTTGCGAATGAGTTTGTGCCACATATCGCCAAAGATAAAGGCAAATGCCCAGACCCAATCCACACGGATTTTACGTCTGTTCTGATTACTGGAAACAGGAATTATTTAACAGCTCCTGAGAGATTTTCGAGTGCTTGTTTCATACGCCGCTCAATTACTTCACGGCTCAGTAATTCGATCATTTCAAAAATCGGAGGTCCGCCTGCTGCACCGCTTACAACAACACGCAACGGCTGCATCAACCCACCGGGATTGGTGTTTTGTGCTGTGCAATATTCTTTAAAGGATGCTTCTAATTCTGCAGCTTTAAATTCCGGCAGAGCGTTCCAGATTTCACCAATTGCTTTGATATGTCCCGCAACGTCCGCGTTCCATTTTTTAGCTACAACCTTCTCGTCGTATGCTTTCGGATCCTCAAAAAAGAAGGTTCCGGTTTCAACGATTTCATTCGCAAAATTTACTTTCTCCTTCATCAGTCCGACAACCGACTCGAGATAATTCAATTCACAGTTCCAGCCTTTAGCATTAATAAGTGGCATAAGGGAATTAGCAGTAACCGAATTATCCTGCATCATTAAGTACTGATGATTAAACCATTTGGCTTTATCCGCGTCGAATTTGGCACCGCTCTTCGAAACCTTTTCAAGACTAAAGGCATCAATCAATTCATCTTTGGTAAAAAGCTCGCGGTTGTCTGAAGGATGCCAGCCTAACAACGCCAGCATATTAATTACAGCATCCGGTAAATAACCGTTTTCGCGATATCCGGAACTGATTTCTCCGGTTGACGGATCGTGCCATTCTAATGGGAAAACCGGAAATCCGAGTCGGTCTCCGTCGCGTTTGCTGAGTTTTCCTTTTCCATCCGGCTTTAGTAATAAAGACAGGTGAGCGAATTTCGGCATCGTATCTTCCCAACCGAAATAACGATACAACAAGACGTGCAGCGGAGCAGAAGGTAACCATTCTTCGCCGCGTATCACATGAGTGATATCCATTACGTGATCGTCCACCACATTGGCGAGGTGATAGGTGGGCAGGCCGTCTTCTTTCAACAGAACTTTATCATCCATTTGTGATGTATGCACCACAACCCAGCCGCGCACTTCGTCGTGAAAACGAACTTCTTCCTTTCTCGGAAGTTTGATGCGAATGATGTACGGATCACCATTATCCAATCGCTTTTGAACTTCGTCTTCCGACAGAGTGAGCGAATTTTTCATGCTCATGCGGGAAGCGGCATCGTATTTTGCCGGCATACGGGCAGCTTCTAATTTCGCCCGCATCTCATCGAGTTCTTCTGTTGTGTCGAAAGCGTAATAGGCATGACCCGAAGCAATCAGTTGATCGGCATATTGGCGGTAAGTCGCCATTCTTTCGCTCTGACGATAGGGCGCACACGGGCCGCCTTCGCGAACGCCTTCATCCGGAGAAATGCCCAGCCAGGCTAATGCTTCATTAATATAATCTTCCGCGCCGGGAACAAATCTTTTCTGGTCGGTGTCTTCAATTCTCAAAAGAAAATCTCCACCGTGTTTTCGGGCAAACAAATAATTGAACAACGCCGTACGAACGCCTCCGATGTGGAGAGGCCCGGTAGGACTGGGGGCAAAACGAACCCTTACTTTTCGATCCATAACTGAAAAATGGCGGCAAAGATAGGAATTGAAAGCAGTTGAACTAAGCGGAAATACGAGGCTTGCGAATGTGAAATCACTCCAATAATTTGCGGAAGCCAAAACACAAAACAATTTGAAATCAAACAACAATAAAGCGCTGTGGTACATCACATCCGCGGCGTTGGCCGGATTTCTTTTCGGATTCGATACCGTTGTAATTTCCGGAGCGAATCAGCCGATCAAAGATTTGTGGCACACTTCACCGCTCTTCCACGGAACCTTTATAATGTCGATGGCATTGTGGGGAACAGTTCTCGGATCAATCGGCGGCGGCATACCGTGTGAGCGATGGGGGAGAAAACCCACCTTGATTCTGATTGGCTGGTTGTATCTTATTTCAGCGGTTGGAAGTGCATTAGCTCCGGATCCGTATAGTTTTTCATTTTTCAGATTTGTCGGCGGACTCGGAATCGGGATTTCATCGGTGGTGGCTCCAACCTATATTTCCGAAATAACGTCGGCCGCCAACCGCGGAAGAATGGTGGCTTTGTATCAGTTTAACTTAGTGTTCGGAATTTTGGTAGCTTTTATTTCGAATTATCTTCTTTCCGGCTTTAACGGTGAGAACGACTGGCGATGGATGCTGGGTGTAGAAGGAATTCCTGCCTTTGTATATTGTATAATGGTGATGATGATTCCGGAGAGTCCGCGCTGGTTGATCGTTCGAAAAAACAACATTGAAAAAGCCCGGGAGATTTTGATTTCGATCCAGGGCGAAGAAAAAGCAGATTCGGAAATCAAAAGCATCACCGAACATTCTGAACAATCAAAAGGAAAAGTTTCATTCAACTGGAGGCATTTGCGGAAACCATTATCACTTGCATTTTTACTCTCGTTTTTTAATCAGTTGTCCGGGATAAATTTCATTCTGTATTACGCACCGGAAATTCTGGAACGGGCAGGTCTTGCAACCCGTGATTCGTTGCAAAGCAGTATTTCCATCGGATTCGTAAATTTTGTTTTTACACTTTTCGGCATGTATCTGATCGACAAACTGGGCCGTAAGAAATTGCTCTTTTACGGATCAATCGGCTATATATTAAGTTTGATTTTAGTGGGAATGGCTTTTCAGTTAAAACTCAATTCCATTATTCTTTTGAGTTCACTTTGTTTGTTTATTGCTTCGCACGCAATCGGACAGGGTGCTGTACTATGGGTGTACATCGCTGAAATTTTTCCGAATCGTTTCCGGTCTTACGGACAATCATTCGGCACCGGAGTGCATTGGGTTTTCGCAGCTCTCATAACATTGTTGACTCCATTGTTTCTGGATAAAGACGACGGTGTTTTCGGGCAAAATCCCGCACCGATCTTTTTCTTTTTTGCGGCTTTGATGGTGCTCCAATTGTTGTGGGTAATTTTCATTGTTCCGGAAACCAAAGGTGTGAGTCTCGAAGAACTGCAGGATCAAATGGAGGTGAGGGATTGAGGAAGAGGGAAACGCAATTCGCTTTTAAGGAGATTATTTATTAAATCAAGATCCGGGCAAGGCGTGCCTTGCCCCCACGACATCGCTCTTCGTTCTTTTGCTTCTGTTTCCAGTTATTGTTTCTTGCTCTTTCGCGCTCCCGCTCTTTGCTCTCTAGTTAAGGTTACCGTTACCGTTACGGTTTCCGTTACATTTACCGCTTCAGTTACTTCGCTTCGCTCAGCATGACGATTCGCTTTTTGTGAAACAAGAGATTCTTCGCCTGGCTCAGAATCGATATCGCTCTTCTTTTGCTTCCGGTTCCAGTTACCATTTCTTGCTCTCTCGCTCTCTCGCTCTCCCGCTCTTTGCTCTCCCGTTACAGTTACAGTTACTGTTACTGTTTCCGTTACCGTTTCTCCTCCCGTTTAATATCTTTGCGCATCGATCCATATGGAACCTTCCTATTTGGTGATTTTCATAACCCTGCTGTTATCGGCGTTTTTTTCCGGTTTGGAAATCGCATTTCTGTCGGCGAATAAGCTGCGTATTGAACTCAAAAGCAATCAGGGAATTCGCTGGGCTAAGGTCTGTGCCGAGTACATCAAAACACCTTCGAAATTTATTTCAACCATCCTCATCGGGAACAACATTGCCATCGTTATTTACGGTATCGCGATGGAAGAAATGCTGCGGTATCTGATGCCGGATTTCTTTAGTAACATTGATAAACTCAGCGCTCTTCTGCTGATTACATTAATATCAACCGGCATTGTTCTGTTTTTTGCGGAGTTTCTTCCTAAAGCGTTATTCCGGATTAATCCGTCCGGAATTTTGAGTGTTCTGATATTTCCGTTCAAAGCTTTCGCATTTCTTTTATCTCCGATTGTAAAGTTCACTTTATGGCTTTCTAAAAATCTTTTGCGTGTGGTATTGGGAAAAGAATTCACCGAAGAATCGCCGGCTTTTTCCCGAATTGATCTGGACGATTACATTACCGAAAGTCAGAAACACAAACACGAAGACGACCGCGATGTGGATACGGAAATTTTGAAAAACGCCCTGGATTTTGGTAATGTTCAGATCCGCGATTGCATGATTCCGAGAACGGCACTGATTGCTATTGATATCGACAGCGACATCAAGGAACTGGAAGAATTATTTATCGAAAGCGGGCACAGCAAGATTTTGGTTTACCGGCAAAACATCGACAACATTATCGGTTATGTTCACCACATCGATTTGTTAAAAGAACCCAAAACCATCGGTTCGATTCTTATTCCTATTATGATTACCAACGAATCGAAACCTGCCAATGAAATGCTCAATGAATTCACACAAAAACGAAAAAGCATCGCGGTGGTAGTGGATGAGTTCGGAGGAACCGCCGGCATTGTTACAACGGAAGATATTATCGAAGAAATTTTTGGTGAGATCGAAGACGAACACGACGACAATGACGACATCGTCGAAAAGAAAATTAACGATTTTGAGTTCGAATTTTCAACATCACTCGAAGTCGATTATCTAAACGAAAAATACGGATTTAAAATTCCGGAAGGCGAATACGAAACGCTCGGAGGATTTATCATTTCCTCGTATGAAAGTATTCCCGAAAGTGGCGAAACGTTGGAAATCGAACCCTTCACTTTCCGGATTTTGAAATCAACAGACAACCGATTGGAGCTGGTTCATTTACACCTGAATAAATAATTTTTAAAAAAGGTTTAGCTCGGGCAGAAAATCCTTGTAACATAATTCACGGGTTGAGCGTTCGACATCGGTATGAAAAACATCACTCTCAACTTTTCATTATCGCTGTTGTTGCTTTTTAGTTCGAATTACTCATTTTCACAAACCTATATAGGTGTGAATCTCAAGTCGATGAACGCGATCGGAACCAGTTCCGCTAACGGTTATCACGCTCAACCCTGTACCGATATTAATGCAGAATTTTTTGCAGAAAGACTAACCAAGCGAAACATCATGTATCGATTGGGATTTCAAGGTTTCAACACGCAATCGCAGTTTAGCCCGAATGGCAAAATGCTCAACTACGACGACGTTTGGCTTCGAATTTCTTTAACACGATCGTATGTACATTCTTTGGGAACAGGGAAGTTGCTTTACGGATCGGGTTTGTACACGGCTCATCTGGCGCAGCGGGATGTATATTCTAAAAGCGATGCCGGTTATAAAGATGAATATACGGCTTCCGGAAACGGATCTTTCAGCGTCGGATTAATTACAGGTGTTCGTTACATGCTGCCCGTTCATGAAGCAAAAACCAAAGGCAAACAATTGCTAACTGTGGGATTGGATCTCGGACTCGATCTCTGGCAACGAAACAATGTCGCCGACCCGCTGAATAAATTCATGTTCCAGACTTTTTATCTGGGTTATGAATTTGATTTGAAGAGGCGGTAGATATAGAGTCAATAAAGCTCTTTAAGGCCGTAATTAATAATCAGGGAAGTTTAAAGTTAGAGATGAATATTCCTAGAATTTATTTCGGCCTTTTTTTATTGCACATTTTTGCCGTTGTGTGTATTTGAACAATTATTCCTAATTGAAAAACCGAATAAACACCATCTTTCACTTCAGAATAATTATAACCTAAACCATATTGCAAATATATTCTTGGTATTAAGGCACTGTACTCAGAATTATGTAAGGCAAATCCAAAATGAAAATTTTGATCAATGCGATATCCCTCATGTTTAATGAGCATTGTATTCATTTCTGAACCGATGTACAAACGCCCGTATTTGGTAATCAGATTTTTATTTGACGGACTTTGCCATCTGCTGGCTGGGTTTAAAGATCTCATAGTAAAAGAAAGAAAGTGATATTGATAGCGAATTGAACCACAAAATCGCCGCTTCATGTCGATACCCAAAAGAAAACTGAAACGACTATACAGATCTTCCTCACCTAGAGTCAATCCGGTATAAGGCAACCAAGTTGAATGCGAATAAAGACCCCCGGTTTCCATGCAAATGAAAAGTCTTTTTTTGGGTAAACACAACCATCGAATGCCAATTAGTGGTGAGTCGCAATCAGAGGGTTGTGGATTGTTTTTACAGCAATCCATAAAACGTGTTATGTTGCCAACAAGATTTATATTTACGGGGAGTTTCGTATAATAATATTTCTGTTCTTTCTTCCCTTTTTTGGTATTCCAAACCAATTGATTAAGATCAGTACATCCAATATAATATTTGTCTTTGATGTCAACATATTCTCGTGGTGCCCTCACTGTTACCCAATTCGCATTAAAAAATTGAGTTTTAAATTGAATGTTCTCCATGAGAAACCGATCAATTTTTTGACATGTGTCTTCCTTTGAAATTGTGTTATTATTCTTAAAGTTTTCACTGCACGAATCACACGGATAAGGACTTATTTTGAAAATTTTAAATCGGTCGAAATCTTCTTTTGGAAGAGTCGCAACAAATCGATGCTTTAACCACCATAAATTTCCGGTTTTTCTGGTAACCCATTTAAGCCTTATTGCGATAAAATTCCCGTCCAAATCTGTAGATCCATAAAAATGTTCATTCCTTTTTCGCAAATTAGGAACGGAAGTTTCGATAACGACAATCTGTTTTTTTCTTTTGTCTAATGATCGGATATTGCACTGATGAAGTAATTCATAATCGATGTTGTAACACGAATTATTGAATTGAATTTCTTCCGAATCCGTTTCCATTTCGCTAGAACTGAAACTGAAATAAAGAATGATGCTAACTCTTCGGTTTTTCTGTTGATCGTTATTGCCAAGCTCTCCAAGTGGGAGGGTTCGTATTGGAATTGTAGACGGAATAATCTTCTCACAATATTTTGCGGTATTTCTGGCTCGTTTTTCAGAAAGTCTGAGATTTGATTTGAAATCACCAACTGAATCTGCCATACCAACACATAATATGGAATCCAGATCTGTTAAATCGAATCTCAACGGAATCGTGTTAATTACAGCTATTTGTTCGTCGTTAATTTTGGATTCGCCAAACTCGAAATAAATAGAAATGGTGTCCTGTCCATATACATTAACTGAAGTCATCACAATCAGAAACAGAAAGATCAAAAGAATGGACTTCATATAGAGTTTGGGGAAATATTTATATGACGTTTTATAACGTACGTGCAGTTTGTTAAAACCGATGTTTTCGGAACATTTTTATTTCAAGCAACCAAAATCAGATTACTAAATCCAATTCAACTGACCGATCTTCTGATTATGTTCTAAACCTTCTCGTCTAAAAAAATCCAAAACTGGTCACCCGGATCAACCTCCGTTTCTACCACAAATACATTTGCGTTAGAATTAATTTCCTGTAACAAAGTTTCCAGCTTTACCCAATCCTTTTCCGTTGTAATCCAACATTTGTCGGGAAAAGATTGAACCATATTCTGAACTTCATTTTTGAAATACGTGTGGTGATCACCTTTATTAATATGGTTCGAAATTTCCCAGTGTTGTTTTGCGTATTCGGCTAATCCGGAGGCATCAGCGATTCCGGTAATCAATATTCCGCCGGATTGATATTCTCCCGAACCCCAGACCTGTCGAAGTCCACGATATTTAATGTGCGAAACAAACCAGGGTTTTTCCAATGGGTAATCGGGTTTGAACGAATCGGGAGCGGAGGTGAAAATGATTGCATCTGCTCGTTTGTAATTCCATCGAAACTCTCGAAGTCTTCCTGCCGGCATTACAAAATCACGGTAAAATGGCTTATGTGCTTTAGTCAACAAAAAAGTCACAGAGGGTTTTACGTATTGATGTTGAAACGCATCATCTAAAACAATAAGCTCAGTTTCCGGGAAGTCGTGCAGCAATTCGGCAATTCCCAATACCCGGTCTTCACATACACACACAGTCAGTTCCGGAAATGCCCGTTTAATTTCTAATGGCTCATCTCCGCTGTTTCCGGCGTTATCATTCACTTCAACATTTCGATAGCCTTTGGTTTTTCGCCCGTAACCCCGACTCAAAACTGCTACTTTCAGATTTGGTGATAAATGTGTTATCAATGCTTTTACCATCGGTGTTTTTCCGGTTCCGCCAACCGATAAATTGCCAACGCAAATCACCGGAATATCAAACCCAACCGATTTTAAAATGCCTTTGCGAAAGAGAAAATTCCGGACTTCCATCACGCCGCCGTACAGCCAACCAAAAGGTCTCAGGATTTGTCGAAGGAATTGCAACGCAGGCAAATTTGGATAAAATTTAGTGAAATTTGGCCGCCACGAATAATCGCTCACTCATGAAGATTTCAGAAATTATTAAGGTACTGGAAGAAGTTGCCCCACCCGATTTGCAGGAGTCGTACGATAATGCCGGTTTAATTGTCGGGCATCCGTCAACCGAAGTCGAAAGGGCATTGATCAGTCTGGATGCAACCGAGGAAATTGTGGACGAGGCCATTCGTGAGAATTGCGGACTCATTATCGCACATCACCCGATTGTATTTCGCGGACTAAAAAAACTGAACGGAAATAATTATGTGGAGCGAACGGTGATCAAAGCCATTCAGAACAACATCGCCATTTACGCCATTCACACGAATCTCGATAACGTATTGCATCAGGGTGTGAACAGCCGCATTGCCGATAAACTGGGATTGAATAACCGGCGAATTCTTCGTCCGCGCAATGGTGAAATCTGCAAATTAGTAACCTTCGTTCCGGTTGAATATTTAGAAATAGTGAAGTCAGCTTTGTTTGAAGCCGGCGCCGGATCGATCGGTGCTTATGATCATTGCAGTTTTTCCTCAACTGGTCACGGAACCTTTCGGGCAGGAGAAGGGACAAATCCGTTTGTGGGAGATAAAGGAGTTGATCACACAGAAGAAGAAGCACGATTAGAAATGATTCTGCCGGTGAGAGCCAAAAGCCGGGTTGTGCGGGCTTTATTAAATGCACATCCGTATGAGGAAGTAGCGTATGATTTATATGCCTTAATCAATGAGTCGCGCGATACCGGTTCCGGATTAATCGGAGAGTTAAGCGAAGAAATGGATCGGATGGATTTTCTTCATCATGTAAAAACCAACATGCAAACCGAATTGGTGAAATACACTTCCGGGAAAGAAAAAATTAAGAAGGTTGCGGTGTGCGGAGGAGCAGGAAGTTTTCTGATTTCTGACGCTTTGAGAGCCGGGGCCGACGCATTTATTACCGGAGATATTAAGTATCACGAATTCTTTGATGGCGAGCAAAGCCTTGTGGTATGCGACATCGGGCACTTTGAGAGTGAGCAATTCACCATCAATTTATTAGGAGATATTTTATCTCAAAAAATACCTAATTTCGCAGTCATTTTTACAAAAGCAGTTACGAATCCCGTTAAATATTTTCACTAAAAGAGTATGGCTACAGTAGAAGAAAAACTCCGAGGATTGTGGAACCTCCAGTCTATAGATACCAAATTGGACGAGTTACAATTGATCCGCGGAGAGTTACCCATGGAAGTAGCTGACCTCGAAGACGAAATTGCCGGTTTGCAAACCCGGTTAGACAACTTCGATCAGGAAATCAAAGATTACGAGCAGAGCATTGTTGCTTTAAAAGAAAAGATCGCCGAATCGCAAAGATTGTCGAAGCGTTACAACGAACAGCTCAGCAATGTGAAGAACAACCGTGAATACGATGCTCTTAATAAGGAGATTGAAATTCAGGGATTAGAAGTTCTTGCCGCAGAGAAGAAAATTGGTGAAGCCAACAAAGGCATCGAAGCCAAAAAAGAATTGATTGCTTCCGTTCAATCTGATCTTGAAGGACGTCAGATCGACCTCGATAACAAGAAAAAGGAACTCGAAGAGATCTCTTCTGAAACCGAAAAGGAAGAAAGCAAGATTGATAAGGATCGCCAGAAAGCAGTTGATGCAACCGATCCGAAACTGCTCAAAGCGTACGAGCGAATCCGCAAAAGCGTGTTAAACGGCATTGCTGTAGCTCCGGTATTGAGAGGATCTTGCGGTGGTTGTTTCGCGAAAATTCCACCACAATTGCAATCTGATATTCGTCAGCGCAAGAAAATTGTGATCTGCGAACACTGCGGAAGAATCAATGTTGATGCGGATATGGCCGGTGTTGTTGAGGAAGTTGCCGACGACAAGCCAAAGTCACGCAGAAGAAGAAAGGCATAATCGCCTTCCCTCTTTTCTTTAAAACCTGTAAAGGATTCCTTTACGCAATCACAACATCCGAACATTTACCGGAGAACCGTGCGACGTATTTTTGTGCGTCCATGCTGAAGTTGTTTTTACCGTTTTTTATTCTCAACCTTTTTGCGTTCCAAATGCATGCGGAACCAAAAGTAGATTTCAACGACCGATGTCTTCAGGCGCAGGAAAAACTCTATTATTTAAAACTAAAAGAAGCCCGGGCATTAATTGATCTTGAGAAAAAGTCGAATCCCGACAACCTCATTCCGTCGTATCTCGATGTAATTCATGACCTCTTGAAAGTGCTGACAGAAGAATCTTCCGAGTCGTTCCGGAATTTTCATGCAACTGCTTCTAAGTCGAAAAGTGCGATAGGAAGATATACCGGAAAAGATGGTTGGGATGATTTCTTTCGCGAAGAAATTCACTTCTATACCTCGGTGGTGTATGGCAAATCGGGAAATGCGATTACCGCAGCTAACGAGGTTCGACTCAGTTATAAAGCGGGAGAGAAGCTTATTAAAGAACACCCTGATTTTCTTCCGGCTTATAAAACCCTAGGATTAATTCACGCCGGATTTGGGAATCTGCCCGCGACCTACCGGAAATTAGTGAGCATGCTGGGATATTCCGGCACCACCGATAAAGGTATTTCGGAACTCGAAAAATTTACCAAAGCATCTCCTCAAAAAGGTTGGTCGTGGATGCAGCAAGAAGCCAAACTGTATCTCACGGCAATTCATCTGTATTTAAAAAATGATCAGGAAACGGCGTGGAAAATGACCGAGACGATTACAAAAGATTATCATCACAATCCGTTGATGGTCTTTGTTCGCGCCAATTTTGCAGATAAATGTAAATACAACGACGACCTCATCACAACCATTCTGAGTGTTCCGAAAGGCGATCCGTACGAACCGATTCCGTTTCTCGATTTTCTGATTGGAACGGCCAAACTTCAGCGACTTGATGCAGATGCAAGTGTGTATCTCGAGCGATTTATCCGGGAAAACAAAGGGTCGAGTTATGTTAAGAGTTGTTATCAGAAATTGGCCTGGAATGCACTCATAAAAGGAGATAACACAGCATACGACAGCTATATGCAAAAGCTGAAATCGCACGGTTCGTTGTTTTTGGAGGAAGATCAGCAGGCCGAAATGGAAGCGGAGAGAAGCGGTCGCCCGGATGCACGTTTGCTAAAATCCCGACTCCTTTTCGATGGCGGTTATTACACAAAAGCGCTTTCGATTGTTCGCCCTCTTCAGGCAGAAGATTTTGATTCTAAATTATTGAAAACCGAATACTGTTACCGAAAAGCGAGAATATACGACGAGACCAAGGAGAACGATCTGGCAGAATTATTCTATAAAGCTACGATAGAAAATGGTTCAGATCTCACCGTGTATTACGCTTCTTATGCGGCATTATACCTGGGAGAATTATATGAACGCACAGGTAAAAAAACAGAAGCCCGAAGCTATTTCACAAAAGCCACTTCCTTTAAAAATAATAAGGAATACAAAAACAGTGTGGAACATCGGGCAAAAGCCGGATTACAAAGATTATCATCAAAGTGAAACGGAAGAATCGGCGAATATTTAGTTTTGAGCAGATGCATAAATACGTATTTCTCCTTCCATTGATTTTCATGTTCTCATGTGGTGGTGAGAAATCTCACTACATTAATGCGAGCGATTATTCGGATATTAAATCTTTTTTTAAATCGGAGGTCAAATATCTCGATAGTCTGCAACCGAAACTTTTAAAATATTCTGAATGGAATGGTGAAACATCTGTTGACACACTGGATAGTGTTGACTGGAATAAGGAACTCACTTTATTCCGCGATCTCAATATTCCTCTGGCAGTTTTCAGAACGGAATTCGAACGGGTGGATTCGCAACAAACCGACGGATTAATTATCCGAACATTTAATACCCTTCGACCGGAGCAGGAAATCCGGAGCCTTACATTAGCGACGCTGGCAGAAACAGGTGAACTCAATCGGGTGGAAGTTGAATACCGGCAGAAGAATCAGCTTTCGGTCGTTGATCGCAAAATGAGTTATACGCGCAACAAAGGATATTCGGTTGCCGGCAGTCGCAATTCGCGGATGATGTCGGAAGAAAACTATAAAATTGTTGCTCAGATTCTTCGGAATCAGAACTGAAAGAATTCAGCAAATCAAAAAGTAGTATGAGAGCATTTGTATTTCCGGGTCAGGGCGCCCAATTCTCAGGTATGGGACAAGAACTCTATAACCAGAGTGAAAAAGCAAAGGAATTATTTGAACAAGCCAATGATATTTTGGGATTCCGCATCACCGATGTGATGTTTACCGGAAGCGATGAAGATCTCAAACAGACTAAAATTACGCAACCTGCCGTCTTTTTGCATTCGGTAATTCTGGCTAAAACCATGGATAATTTTAACCCGGATATGGTTGCCGGTCACTCATTGGGAGAACTGTCGGCATTAACAGCAAATGGAACTTTGAACTTTGAAGATGGTTTGAAACTCGTTAGTCTTCGGGCTCAGGCGATGCAACGAGCTTGTGAAATGAATCCGTCAACCATGGCCGCAATTCTCAGTCTGGAAGATTCGGTTGTGGAGGAGGTTTGCAGTTCAATTACCAATGAAGTGGTGGTGGCCGCAAATTATAATTGTCCCGGTCAGCTGGTGATTTCCGGAAGTCATGAAGGCATCCGGATCGCCTGTGAAATCTTATTAGAAAAAGGGGCGAAAAGGGCTTTACCGCTTCCGGTGGGAGGTGCTTTTCATTCACCTTTAATGGAACCCGCAAGAGAAGAACTGGCAAGAGCCATTGAGAACACCCACTTTTCAAATCCGAATTGTCCGGTATATCAAAATGTTTCAACCGTTGCGGAAAACGATCCGGAAACAATTCGCAAAAATCTGATTGCTCAGTTAACGGCTCCGGTGAAATGGACGCAGAGCATTCAACACATGATCGCCGATGGTGCAACTGAATTCACCGAAGTAGGACCCGGAAGAGCGCTTCAGGGAATGATTGTGAAAATTCAGCGAGGCATCGCGGTGAGCGGAGTCTCCTGATTATTCTACCTGCAATTTTGAAAGAGCAATACCCGGTATTAAAATCATTAATACGAACACACCGAGAATTAATAAAACGGTGGCTCCTTTTAAGTGAAGAACAGATAACAATGTTCCAACTCCAATAACAAATGAGGATACTAAAAGCGATTTGCGGTAACGGATAATTTTTAACGAAAGATCGGTAATGTTACCAATGCTCAAATGCACCGGTATTGCATAAAACATACACGAGAGTAAGCCGAGATCTAACATTATTCTTCCCCATTTCATGTGCAGGTAGTTCAATAGAATACCGGCACAAAGTGTCATCAGGCAGAGGCTTGTTGCGGCTTGAATCATTTTTTTCATAAGATTTATATTGGGTTTAACCATTTGTTGAAATTGTTCGTGAATTGAACTCAGGTCGTTAGCACAAAACCGATCGAATGCAAATTCCGATGCTTTCTCAAATTCGAATCCCTGCGATAAAAACTCTTCAACCAGACAGCAAATATGATCCAGCCATTCGTTCTTAACCGACTCCGGAAATGTGCCGTATTCATCGAGTCGTTCCTTTATTTTCAGTATTTCCGGTTGATTAAGCATTGCCTTTTATTCAGCCTTTTTGAAGTGACATTATGGATTGAAGTGCCTGATTGAATTCTTCCAGCAACTGGTATTTCTCCGTCTTCAACTTCTTGCCACTTTGTGTTAACCGGTAATATTTCCGGGTTCGCTCCCCAATTTTCTGGGTTTCAGATTCAATTAAATTGTCGAGTTCAAGTCTGTGAAGCGCCGGATACAGAGAGCCTTCCTTTATTTCTAAAAAACCGTCTGAAATGCTTTTTAGTTCCTTCGAGATTTGATAACCGTACATTTTGCCATGAACATCAAGCAGCTTAATAATGAGAATAGACAAGGTGCCTTTTAACAAATCTCCGGGAGTCATAATTTAAATATACATAGAATAACTATGTATTGAGTTGGATATTTTAGTACTCCTGATTTTTCCTCATTCGATCATCGAATAGAAAATCTGAAACGGAATGAACTTTTATCTTTTTCGCATCTGAGTGATGGGGATTGATGAGGAAATTAAAATCGCCCGGTACGACGGCAGACGGAACTTTTAGTACACAATCCTTCCCGGCATTAATAAAAGTATCACCGATTTTTTGCGTAACCGAAAAATGCAAAGGAGTCCGCCAGCCTTTTGGAAGCTCGCCTTCTAAAATGGTTTTATAATGAAGGGAGTCCGGAATTTCAATTTCAACCATAACAAAGGATTCCGGTATTAAATTCAGCGATAGATGAACGAAGACTTCACACAATGCAAGTGCTCTGCTTTCTGCGGTATATGCGATTTCAACGCCTTTTGTATTCCAGCGGTTATTCGATTTTGCCGCACCTTTTCCATCCAAGAGACGTGCGTACTCCCTGCGGGTT
Organism: Bacteroidota bacterium; assembly: GCA_016124755.1. Classification (GTDB taxonomy): domain Bacteria; phylum Bacteroidota; class Bacteroidia; order NS11-12g; family UBA9320; genus WGNA01. The sequence continues at coordinate 231,987 of WGNA01000011.1, forward strand.
AACCGATAAACGCGCATTAGGCAAATACACCGTTTTCGATGCGATTGAGCTCGTCGAGAACCAGTTCTTTACCGTATGAATCTTTGAGAAGATCGTAGGGCAATTCGTTGCCAAGTGCATAAACTGGAGTTTTTAACCACTGATGAAATTGTTCGCGTGAATCAAAAACTGCTGCGCCGATTTCATTGACTTCGGCTAATTCAAGAATTTTTTCGCTGTGAATAGGCTTGAACCGAAAGCCCTTTTCTTTTCGGTTGCGTTGAAGTGTTTTTAACGAAATGTTGAGAAACTCGGCCCATTCGTCTTCGGTGAAAGGAGTGGTTTTTTGAATTTCGTTGTATAACGTGAATGGCACACCCATACGAATGCTGTGAACAACCAACATTTTATTTCGAAAAAAATCTGAAAAGCGGGAAATTTTTGATGTGCTTGTGAGATTGTACTCTGATTGAACTTCACCCACGTAGGAAGTGATCTCTTCAGCTAAATATGTGTTTGCTTCATTAGTTTGGTATGGTTTCATTTCTTAGACATTTGCCCCCAAATTTAGGCCAATTGTCTTGGAATTCCAAACCCTATAACAACTCATTCGCTAAATTCGCTAATTCGGATCGCTCTCCTTTCTCTAAATTCACATGTGCGAAGAGGGAATGATTTTTCACTTTGTCGATCAGGAAGGAGAGTCCGTTACTTTCGGCATCGAGGTAAGGCGTGTCGATCTGATTAATATCGCCGGTAAACACAATCTTGGTATTTTCTCCTGCACGTGTGATAATGGTTTTTACTTCATGCGGGGTGAGGTTCTGCGCTTCATCTACAATAAAGAAAACGTTGGATAAAGTTCTTCCCCGGATATATGCTAATGGTGCAATGGCAATTTTTTCCTGATTCACCATTTCCTCAATTTGCTTGAGTTCCTTGTCTTTGGTGGTAAACTGACTTTTAATGAATTTCAGATTATCCCAGATCGGTTGCATATACGGATCAATCTTGGATTTCACATCGCCGGGCAGATAACCGATGTCGCGGTTGCTAAGCGGAACAATCGGTCGGGTAATGTAAATCTGATGAAAATTGCGCCGTTGTTCTAATGCTGCGGCCAATGCCAGCAGGGTTTTCCCGGTTCCGGCGACTCCCCGCAAGGTGATTAGTTTTATTTCCGGCTTTAATAACGCGTGGATGGCAAAGGCCTGTTCCGCGTTTCTTGGTTTAATCCGGAAAACAGTTTGTTTCTCAACTTTTTCAACCGTGTCTTCCTGTGTGTTGTAATAGCCAAGTGCCGATTTCTTCCCGTTATTCATAATCAGGAAGTGGTTGAACGGATGTTTTTTCTTGCTCACCATTTTATTGGGGAGTGTATGCTTGGCAAACAAGTCGTCGATCACCGCAGATTCCAGATTATTTATGATAGACTTTCCGGTATACAAATTATCGACGTTGGAGACTTTTCCGGTAAGATAATCCTCCGCCGGCAGATTAAACGCCCGCGCTTTAACCCGGAGGCAAATGTCTTTTGATATAAGAATCACCTTGCGTTTCGGAAATTCCTCCTGCAGTGTTAAAGCCGCATTAATGATCTTGTTGTCGTTTTTGTAATCATCAAATGTCGCGGATGCATTGAGGATCAGATTCGGACTTTCCTTGACGACTTTTAACATGCCGAGTCCTTTTTCAATACGAACCCAATTGTTTAATAAAGAGGCACCGGCAATGGTGTTAAGAAACCGGATAAAACTTCTGGCTTCGTAATTTTTGGTGTCGCCTCCCTTTTTAAACGTGTCGAGTTCCTCCAGAACCTGGATCGGAATTGCTACGTCGTTGTCTTCGAAATGCTTTACGGAATTGTGATCATAAAGGATCACGGATGTGTCGATCACGTAGATCTTCTTGTTACTCGTTCTACCCATTCTTCTTCAGTGTAAAGTTCGCCCATCTCGTGTGATGCAAACCTTTCTGACCAATCCTGTTTATCAACAAGATACGACCACAGTTATGTGATAGTGATCAATTTTGAATGAAAGAACCGGGAAATTTTTTACAGTCTTTCGTAAACGCCTGCGATTCCCTGACCGCCGCCAATACACGCGGTAACAATGCCGTATCGCTGGTTCCGACGCTTCATTTCATTGAGTAATTGAATGGATAATTTCGCTCCGGTACAACCCAAGGGATGACCGAGTGCAATCGCGCCACCATTCACATTTACAATTTCCGGATTAAGTCCAAGCTCACGAATTACAGCCAGACTTTGTGAGGCAAATGCTTCATTCAATTCAATCTGATCGATGTCGTCCAACGTTAATCCCGCACGCTTCAAAGCTCTGGGAACCGCCTCGACCGGACCAATTCCCATGTAACGCGGATTTACACCGGCACTGGCTACACTCACCAATCTCCCCATCGGTTCGAGACCTTGTGCTTTCATCAATTCTTCGCTCATAACAATTACGAAGGCTGCACCATCTGAGGTTTGGGATGAATTTCCGGCAGTAACACTTCCGCCTTGTTTAAACACCGGCTTAAGTTTAGCTAATGCTTCAAGACTGGTATCTTTTCTCGGGCCTTCATCTGTGTCCACCACAAAACTTCTCGTGGCTCGTTTCGATTTTCCGGCATCGTAATAAACTTCTTCCACCGTAACCGGAACGATTTCACTTTTGAAAACTCCGTTCTCAATTGCTGCGATTGCTTTTTTATGCGAACCCAAAGCAAACGCATCCTGGTCTTCGCGACTCACATTAAATTTGGTTGCAACCTCTTCTGCGGTTAAACCCATTCCGAGAAAATAATCGGGATGCTCTTTTGCGATTTCGTAATTCGGAACTGTTTTAAAACCAACCGTCGGAACAAGACTCATGCTTTCCGTTCCGCCGGCAATTATGCAATCTGCCAGTCCGGCTTCAATTTTAGCAACAGCCATTGATATTGTTTCGAGCCCCGATCCGCAATACCGATTCACCGTCGCTCCTCCGACATTAATTGGCAGTTTTGAACGCACGCCAACCCAACGGGCCATTTGAAGTCCTTGTTCGGCTTCGGGAACGGCATTTCCAACCAATAAATCTTCCACCACCGATGGATCAAATCCGGGTGTGTTGTCGATGAGATAATCAATTACCGCAGCCCCGAAATCAACCGGAGAAGTGAAACGGAATCCGCCTTTTCCGGATTTTCCAACAGCAGTTCGGTAACCATTTATAATGTATGCATTCATTCTGATCTCATTTTAATGTTAACAGAGAAATGTTCGCTCTGTTTATTGTTGTTTGAATTCGTTTATCTGAACTAATAAAAAGGTCGACTTCCTTTAATTCCTGATCTTCCGGAACACGCACATAAAACGTATACGGATTCATTTTTTCGGGGCGCGCCAACGGACTGAATATTCTGAATCGTTTGTGCTTAACCGAATCGTTCAAAACCAGATCACAATGGATGTACGATTGATAAAAAGCACTGTCGGTTGATAATACGGCATCCACCTTAATCCAGCGCTCGGTGCCGGATGCCGCAGCAACATCTGAATTTTGTATCGGAACTAATGTATCTCTGTCCAATTGAACCGGAGCATCTAATCCCCACAGATTTTTTGATTCGAATTTTTTTTCGTTTCGAATAATTTCATCGGTGTCGAGTAAACTCATATCGGCAGGAGACGGATCCGGATTTAAATAAATGGCTCCGTAATACAAGCGGTTCATATCGCGGTAATGCAAAAAGAAATTGTTGTATTGATAAAGCTGAAAGACATTCACTAAAATCAAATACGCTCCAACCGGATAAAACACATATTTGATTTTATGATGCACCGCCCGGTCAACAATAGCGGCTAAAGGCAAGGCAAAAACCGGATAGCTTTGCATAAGTGCGCGGGTTGAATAAGCTCCGCCGTATTGCCAGTCGAACCACGCGATAATCACCCAGATATTAATTAAACAAAAAACAATTACCGAATACCGGAACGGAAAGCGTTTTACGAAAAATAATCCGGCAACAAACAAAATCGTAACCGGTGTATAAATGAACCATCCTTTTTCAAAACCGAATAAAACCCGGAACCACGGATTTAAAAATGCCCACTTGCTTCCCACATTATATACAAAAGACCCGGTAGTATATTTCCAATAAATTAATTGTGGAAGTATGCCAATTAAACCGAATGCTAAAACAAAAATTAAATGGGATTTATACTGTTTCACCAATTGCCATTTTTCACGGCTTTTTTCTTTTGTCTGAGTATTCCAAAGCAGCGGAATAAAAAACATAATAGCCTCCGTTGGCCGGCTGATCGTCGCCAATCCGATGATAAATCCGATTGCCATTGCCCATTTGATTTTAGGCTTTTCGTGCCACTTAATTGTGACATAAATAATCAGCACATATAATGGAAAAATATACGCATGACTCATAGCACTGTCGATGGACGTGTACTGAATCATATTAGATGCTAAAACCAATAATAAAATAGTAATGGCAACCACGAGATCATCGAAATATTTTAGCAGAATCCGCCGCAATAAAAACATGGCCAGAATACAATAAAACAAACCGGCGAGTGCAGAAGCGTATTGGTACGGGGGTGAAAATCCGTCGGCTTTAAATCCCGAATTTAGGGCAACAACATGAGCTGCTAAAAAGAATGGCAATTGCAGAATCGCCACACCGCCAAGGTATTTGTTTACATAATTTCCGTTATCACATTTATTCGACTGGTATAAATAACCTCCGGTGACTTCGTATTCGTTTTCAATTTCCGGTAACCAGTTTAGTTCGGTTACATCGTGATAAATCAACATCGACGGCAGGTACATATAATAGCCGAAGACGTCGAATGAAATTACCTTTAGTGGTTTATCCCTTACCAATCCGGAATAAGAAATACGGTAGGCAAGCATAATCAGGCAAACCGTGATGCAGGCAAATAATGAAAGTTTGTTTTTCATTCTGTCATTTCATTCGGTTCACCTTTTCTGATCATCTCTTACAGGTTTATACTGAAATTAATTTCTAAGCGGCTTTCCGGTTTTCAGCAAACTCTGAATTCTTTCCAAAGTTTTGCGCTCACCGAGCAGCGAAAGAAACGCTTCCCTTTCAAGATCGAGAAGATATTGTTCGCTTACGTGGGTGGGTGAAGACAAATCTCCTCCGGCCATTACGAACGCCAGTTTTCTCGCTATTTTCTGGTCGTGATCGGTTGCGAAGTTGCTGAGTCGGAAGGCTTCAATTCCGGCATACAAAGCACCCAACGCCGTTCTGCCGAGAACCAGAATGTCGTCGCGCAAAACCGGTTGTGTGTATCCGGCTTCATACAGATCGATTACTTTTCGTTTGGCTTCGGCAATCAGTCGATCCTGATTTATTACCACTTCGTCTTTATCGTCGTGCAGCACTCCGATTTCAAAGGCTTCATAACCGGAAGTTGCAACTTTAGCCGTAGCAATGGTTGTAAATCTTTCTTGAAGTGTCGGCAATTGCGGATCACCATTATAAAAGGCATCGCTTGTTCGCACCACAAATTCTTTGGTTCCGCCTCCTCCGGGAATCACTCCGGCTCCGAATTCCACTAATCCGATATACGTTTCTGCAGCAGCGACGGCTGAATCGGCGTGCAAACTCATTTCGCAACCGCCGCCTAATGTCATTCCATGCGGAGCAATTACAACCGGAATCGCCGAATACCGCAATCGCATAACCGTGTTCTGGAAATATCGGATAGCCATGTTCAGTTCGTCGTATTCCTGTTCGATGGCGAGCATCAGAATCATGGCGAGATTCGCACCGGCAGAGAAGTTCGGAGCATCGTTGCCGATCACCAATCCTTTCCAGCCTTCTTTCTCCGCTATTTCGATCGACTTGTTAATACCTGCCAAAACTTCCGAACCAATCGAATTCATTTTGGTGTGGAATTCTAAACACAAAACGCCGTCGCCGATGTCGTGCAAACTGCACCCCTTATTACCCCAAACCAGCGTATTGTTCCGGTAATTATTCAGAATAATAAGTTCATCGCTGCCTTTAATAATCTGGTACGATTTCGACGCGACATCGTAACAATACCGTGCACCACCTTCCGATTTGTAAAAGGATTCGATTCCGGCATTCAGCATTTCATCAATCCAGGAAGCGTAGGCAATTCCTTCTGCTTTCATTTTTTCGGCAACCTTTCGAATGCCGAGAACATCCCAGATTTCGAATGGGCCGAGTTCCCAGTTAAAACCGGCGCGCATGCCATCATCCATCTGATACAGATGATCTGCAATGTCGCCGATCCGGTGACTGCAATAGGCAAAAACCCGGTAATGCAGTTTGTTGAAAAAGGTCGCGGCTTTATCGGTTCCGCGGGATAAAATCTTTAATTGTTTGGGAAGACTTCCGGCTTGTCTGGCTTCTCCGATGGAAGCAAATCTGGGTTTGGAAGACACTGCATATTCGAAGGTTTTCAGATTTAAAGCCTGAATAACCCGCTGGCCATTCGCATCGGTTGTTTTCTTATAAAATCCCTGACCGGTTTTATCACCGAGCCATTTATTCTCAACCATTTTAGTGAGAAAATCCGGGATTTTAAAAATGTCTCGGCTTTCGTCATCCGGACAATTTTCTCCCACACCTTTCGCCACTTTCACCAACGTATCGATTCCAACGAGGTCGCTGGTACGGAACGTTGCCGACTTCGGTCTTCCTGAAATCGGGCCGGTTACCGCATCAACTTCTTCAATGCTGAAATCCATTTCTTCCATTAAATGAAAGATGGCCATTATGCTGAAAACCCCGATCCGATTCGCGATAAAAGCGGGAGTGTCTTTGCAGAGAACTGTTTTCTTTCCTAAAAACAAATCGCCGTAGTGCATCAGGAAATTCACGACTTCCGGATGTGTTTTAGCCGTTGGAATAATTTCGAGCAAGCGCAGATATCTCGGTGGATTAAAGAAGTGCGATCCGCAGAAGTGTGCTGCAAAATCTTCGCTTCTTCCCTGCAACATCAGATGAATCGGAATGCCGGAAGTATTCGAGGTAATTAATGTACCGGGCTTGCGATGTTGTTCAACCTGATCAAATACCGAAATCTTTATTTTTAAATCTTCAATAACAGCTTCCAGAACCCAGTCGCATTGTGCGATTCGCGACATGTGATCTGTGAAATTTCCGATGGTTATGTGTTCGGCAACCTTGGAAACATACGCAGGAGAGGGGTTGGACTTTAGTGCAGATTTTAATGCACTTTCTGCAATCAGATTCCGGTTCTTTTCATTTTCGTCGCGGGGAAGAATATCGAGGAGATGAACCTTTAGTCCGATGTTCGCAAAGTGCAATGCGAGCCGGCTGCCCATTACTCCGGAGCCTAAAACGGCAACGGTTCTGATCTTTCTTTTATCGGCCGAAATTGTCGGAGTACTCATGTTGGTTAATTTTAATTAAAACGGATAGGCGTTTTTGGCGATCATTTTTTCGGCGATGGCTTGTCGGGCCGCAATTGTGTTTACCGGATCGTATTTGGTGAAGCGTTTCAAACCGATCAACATCATGCGCAATTCGTCACCTTCGGCGAAACAACAAACTGCGTGTTTCCCGGCCATGTGAATTCGTTCTAACGCATCCGACAAATACGTTTTAACACACATCATTTCCAATTCACAGGCTTCGGTGCCGCGTTTGGAAATGAGTTTTTCGGTTCGCAACATGGCACTCTCGGCGGTGAAAACATCAATCGCCATATCGGCAAGATTCATCAGAACCTCCTGCTGATTTTCGAGTTCCATCATGTATTTCTGAGCTGCTGCTCCTGCCGCCATCAGAATTGCCTTTTTAGCGTTTTCAATGGCTTTTTTCTCCGCATGGAAAAGGGAGGTTTCGTCTTCGTCGCCGAAATCGGGAATCGACATGAGTTCTTCGGTAATCTTCATCGCCGGCCCCATCAGATCGAGTTCGCCTTTCATCGCTTTCTTCATCATCTGACCTACTGCGAGCATCCGGTTGATCTCGTTCGTTCCTTCGAAAATCCGGTTGATTCTGGAGTCGCGATAGATTCGGGCAACGGGATAATCTTCCGAATAACCGGTTCCTCCAAAAGTCTGAACCGCTTCATCAACCACATAATCCAACGTCTCTGAACCGAGCACCTTCAGAATCGCACATTCGATATTGTATTCTTCGGCAGCCTGCAGTTTTGCCTGTGCTTTGGGTACACCTTGTTCCGCAAGCTCATTAATTTTATCGGTGATTAAATCAGAAACCCGGTATGTGGCAGATTCGGTTGCAAAAGTTCGAACCACCATTTCCGCGAGTTTGTGGCGAATAGCTCCGAACGAAGAAATCGGCACACCGAATTGATGGCGCTCATTCGCATAATTTACTGCGATGTCGATAGTTTTTTTGCTACCGCCCATAACCATTGCGCACAACTTGAAACGACCGATGTTTAAAACGTTAAAGGCGATTTTGTGTCCTTTCCCGATTTCACCCAGCAGATTTTCTTTTGGAATGCGAACGTTTTCAAAAAACACCTGACGTGTGCTCGAACCTTTTATTCCCAGTTTTACTTCTTCGTCTCCGAGGGTGAGTCCGGGCGTATTTTTTTCAACTATAAAACACGAGAACAACTCACCATCGACTTTAGCAAAAACGATAAATAAGTCGGCGAATCCAGCGTTCGTGATCCACATTTTCTGACCGTTAAGCACCCACTCGTTTCCATCTAAAACGGCTTTGGTACGGGCAGCTAAAGCGTCGGAGCCTGAACCCGGTTCGGTTAAACAGTAACTTGCCTTTCGCTTTCCGGTAGCCAGATCGGGGAGATATTTTTTCTTTTGTTCTTCAGTTCCGAAATACAAAATCGGCAGCGTTCCGATTCCCGTATGTGCGGCAACGGCAACTCCGAACGATTGTGTTTTTCCGAGTTCTTCGCTCAATACGGTTTCAGTATTAAAATCAACGCCCATTCCGCCGTATTCCTCCGGAACACCAGCGCCGAGGAGTCCGAGTTCTGCCACTTGATCGAGCAGTTGCGGCACCAGTTCGGGATGATCTTTTTGTTTATCAATCTCAGGAATTTGCGGCCAGATGTTCGCTTTTGAAAATTCCGTCGTCATGTCGCGGAACATCTTCTGTTCTTCGTTCAGTTCTTCCGGAATAAAAACATCCTGCGCATCCTGAGCGCGGATGAGAAATTCTCCTCCTTTCATTGTATTGGCATTTGCGTTTATGTCGGGCTTCATCAAAAGATGGAAACCCGTCTTTAGTCAACATCAAAAAACGTATTTTGATTTGAGTTAAAAAAGAAATCCAAAAAAAATATCGTGTGCGATGTAATCATGCGAGATCGGTTTGGAAAACTCAGATGGGTTCTTTAGTTTAGCCGATTATCTTGACGAATCGAAATTGGGGAATTGCGATTCGCACATTATTTAATTATGAAGGAAGAGGCATCGAAAAAACGCATTCACTTACTGCCGGAGCAAATTTGTTTTCCGATGTATGCGAGTTCGCGGATGATCACCCGGTTATATCAGCCGCTTCTCGAAAAGCTGGATATTACCTATCCGCAATATTTGGTGCTGATGGTTTTATGGCACGAAGAAAAACTCAGCATCACAGAGCTCGGACAACGGCTATTTCTAAATACGAACACGCTCACTCCTTTAATTAAAAAAATGAAGGAGAAGAACCTCATTAAAAAGCAACGGTCGCGTTCCGATGAGCGATCTGTTTTTGTTCAGTTAACAGAAAAGGGAAAAGCTTTGGAAGAACAGGCATCTCACGTTCCCGATGCACTGCTTGATTCACTGAAGATGTCGAATGAAGATATCGATACGATCCGAAGAATAATGTGGAAGTTTCTTTCCAACTTTAATGAAAGGGTGCAATTTACGGAAGGAGAGGCGTGACTTACTTCTGCAAATGTTTCTCGGCGTGATAACTACTTCTCACTAAAGGCCCGCTCTCAATATATTCAAAGCCCATGTCGATTCCCCATTGTTTGTATTTGGCGAAATCCTCTGGGGTAACATATCGGTCAACGACGAGGTGTTTTGCTGTGGGTTGAAGGTATTGTCCTAAGGTAATAATATCGACTCCGGCTCTTCTGAGGTCAGCGAGAGTTTCATTAATTTCTTCATCTGTTTCACCCATGCCGAGCATCAGTCCGCTTTTGGTTTTCATCCCTTTTTCACGCAGGTATTTCAACACGCTCATACTCCGATCGTACTGCGCCTGAACGCGAACTTGTCGGGTTAAGCGTCGCACAGTTTCTATGTTATGAGAAACAATTTCGGGATGCACTTCCACAATCATATCGAGCTGATCGGTCTTTCCCTGAAAGTCGGGGATGAGGGTTTCTAATGTTGTATCCGGATTCCATTTCCGGATTTCCAACACCGTTTTAGCCCAATGACCGGCACCGCCATCTGATAAGTCATCGCGGTCAACACTGGTAACAACGGCGTGTTTAATACCCATGATGCTGATCGACTGCGCAACCTTAAAGGGTTCGAGCGGATCGAGAACATCGCCTCTGCCGGTGGCAACATTGCAAAACTGACAGGAGCGGGTGCACGTATTTCCGCCGATCATAAAAGTGGCAGTTCCAACGCCCCAACATTCACCGATGTTCGGACATTTACCGCTTTCACAAATCGTATGAAGGCCGTGTTGTTTAACAAGATCCTTCATCTCCGCATATTTCCCACCGCCGGCAATTTCGACTTTCAGCCAATCGGGTTTTACCCGTTTTTTCTGCCGGATTACTACCGCTTCTTTATTCTCAATCTTGTTAGGCATGGCAAAATGTTGGTGCAAATTTATTCTTTAAAACAAACCTGCTTTTGATTGAAATGGTTTCCTTGGTTTTATAAAGTTCGCTGAGATAAAATGACAACAATCCGAAACCGAACGCGTTTCCTTTCCGGATCGTAAAACTCTTAATTTTTAAGTTTGCATGAATTGTAAAGCGTTGAAGAAGACATTCTCTTTTTTACTGATTATCGTTTTTTCCGTTTCGGCCTCATTAGCCCAGATTGATGTTGGCATCGGACAGTGGAGGATTCACCTGCCATACAACGGTGTTTATTCGATCGCTGAAACTCCTGTGTATTTATATGTAGGTGCAGAGCGTGGATTTTATCGCTTCCACAAACAGTCGGGTGAAACGGAAATTTTTTCGAAAGTGAATGGCTTTTCGGATGTGGAAGTTGCGAAGCTGAAATATCACGAAGGTCTTGATCTGCTTTTGATCGCCTATGAAAACACGAATCTTGACATATTAAAAGACAACCGGATTTACAACATCTCTGACATTTTGCGCAAATCAATTCCGGGAGTTAAGAAAATTTACGACATCGAATTTCAGGGAAATCTCGCGTATCTGTCGTGCTCATTCGGAATTGTAATCGTCGATCTCGAAGAACGTCGTGTGAAAGATTCGTATCTCAATATTGGTCCGAACGGAACAACCATTCCCATTAATTCCCTTGCATTTTTCCGCGATTCAATTTACATCGCCAGCGAAGGTGGAGTTTATGCGGCTTATAAAAACAATCCGGTGCTCAGCGATTACAACAACTGGCATGTTACCAAAGCTTCGTTCAGGCCAACGGTAAGAAATTCAAATCACCTGCGCGTTTTTGCCGATACCCTTTATGTAAACATCGACCGCATTTTTTATATGTACGACGGTGTGAACTGGAAACTATTCGACGGCGGGCAAATTCCTCAGGAAGAAGATACCCGGAGCGTAGAAATAACGCACAATCAATTGGTGGTGGCGCAAATGGGAAAGATTTCGATTGTGCAGGCCGACGGGAGCAGGAGGGAAGTTGTGGAGAACGTTCTCAACTTTGCCATCGTTGATTTTCAGAATAATATCTGGACCGGTGGCGATCTCACAGGTTTGGAAAAAATTTCTCCGTCGGGTCAGTACAGTTATGTTCGGCCAAACGGTCCGCAAGGTGCTTCGGCTTTTGAAATGATGGAATTTATGGGTTCCATTTATGTCGCCGGAGGAGGAGTAACACCTGCGCGCCAACCGGCATTTAACAATTCGGGATATTACGTTTTTGACGGATCCCGTTGGCTTGCCCGTCCGAACGACTCCCGACTTGAAGGTACATTTGACTTTATTACATTAGCCGGAAACGAATCGACCCGCGACGTTTTTATCGGCTCTCACGGTTGGGGTTTACTCCAATTGAGAGACGGGCAAGTTGTTGATATTTTTAATGAAAATAACAGTTCACTTCAAAAGAGTCAGGGAGGATTTTTACAAGTTGACGGATTGGCATTTGATAAAGACCAGAACCTTTGGATTTCTAATTACGATGCAGACAATTCTCTTTCAGTGCGAACTAAAAACGGAACCTGGAAGAGTTTCACCATGCCATCGACCCGTGCCGGAGAATTGGTAATTGACGCGGCAGGACAAAAATGGATCACAGCACCCAAAGAATCGAATGTGGGGATAATGGTTTTTAAAGAACTCGACGGACCTTTAGGCCAAAGTCAGACAATTCGGGTTTTAACGAATTCACCGAAAAACGGAAATCTGCCTTCAAACGACGTAACCGCGCTTTGCATTGATCAGGATGGAGAGATCTGGGTTGGAACCGAAGAAGGACTCTGTATTTTTTCCTTTCCTCAAAATGTGTTGGAAGGTGGAACGCAGGCAGACGCACAGAGAATTATAATAGACGACGGTCAGGATGTGGGATATCTTTTGGGTAATGAAGTAATTAACGATATAAAAATTGATGGTGCGAACCGGAAATGGGTTGCGACGAATACAGGAGCCTGGTTAATTGCTGCCGACGGTTCTTCGGTGATCGTTCATTACACAAAGGATAACAGTCCGCTCATCAGCAATACAGTGAATTGCATCGGAATTATGCCAACAACCGGAGAAGTATTTTTCGGAACCGATAAAGGAATTGTTTCAACGCGTGGAGACGCAACTGCCGGGTCGGATGTACACGGCGATGTCGTGGTTTTCCCGAATCCCGTTCGTCCGGATTATAAAGGCCCGATTACGATTACCGGTTTGCCGGAATCCGCAACGGTTAAAATTACCGACGTGGCCGGACAAGTGGTTTACGAAATGGTTTCCAACGGTGGAACGGCTGTTTGGGACGGAAATAATTTTAATGGCGAAAGAGCAAAATCCGGAATTTATTTATTCATCACGGCTAATAAAGACGACGAAGACGTTCACGTTTCGAAGCTGTTATTAATTAATTAGAATACATGCTTGAGAAGACCAAAGGCATTATTCTCAACAATATAAATTACCGCGACAGCAGTGTAATTTCTCATATCTATACATTGCATTTCGGTCGGCAGAGTTACATCCTGCACGGCGTTCGGACACAAAAGGGCGCCATTCGTCCGTCGCATATTTTACCCTTGAGTCTGGTGGATTTAGTGGTTTACAATAAATCGAATACCGACATTCAGCAGATTCGGGAATTGCGTTGCGATCCCGTTTTACAAACAATTCATTTTAATTTACGGAAAAATAGTATTTCGTTATTTGTGGCAGAAGTACTTTCCAAAGTATTAAAAGAAGAAAGTTCGAATCCCGAATTATTTCAGTTTTTAACGCACTTCATCCACATCCTTGATTTAGAAAAAGGAAGGATCGCAAATTATCCGGTTTATTTATTAATTCAGCTAACCAAATATCTCGGAGTTTATCCCAAAGGAAATTACACCGAAGGAGATGTTTTCGATTTGGAGGAAGGTGTATTTACGAGTGTAATTCATCCGAGGTTACAGCAACTTGATAAAGAGGAAAGTGCTTGGTGGTGGAAGATGGTAAACAGCAATCTGGAAGAGTGGTCGGAAGCGGAAGTGCCCTCTGCCGTGCGGGCCAACCTGATGGACCACCTACTCCGCTATTACGAAATTCACGGCTTGCATGGCGATAAAATCAAATCGCATTTGGTGTTGAGAGAGGTGTTGCGGTGATCTAAATCAACAAAAACTTAATATACTTTTTGTTTTGAAGGATTGTACTTTTATACGCTAAAATAACAAGCCACATTGACTCACTCTGTATAAATGTAAACCGAATGAAGAGGATTACTTTTTTGTTGATGTTAATTGTTTCATTTTTTGGAATGGGCTGCATGTCCTTTCATCGTGGGGCCATTCAATCAACCAATGTTCAGTTTAATAATCCGAATTTCAGATATATAAAAACGATTGAAGGTTCTTCATCTGTTACCTATGTATTGGGTTTTGGCGGAAGTAAAACATCGGGTTTAATTATGCAGGCAAAAAATCGGATGTATGAAGGATATACGTTTGATGAAAATCAAACCATTACAAATGTGACTTTGGATGAAAGGCAAACCTGGATTTTCTTTCCGGTCGTTTGCAAAAGAATGGTATTCATCAGCGCAGATGTTTACCAGTTGGGAAATGCAGCGGAATCACGTAATACTTCTAATCGGTTTGTGGATACTTTAAACCGTGTACATAATTCGGATACAATTAATAGCTATGTTTTAACAGAGGATGAAAAATACATACAGAAATTGTATAATGCTAAAAGTTTAAAGGTCACTGAATATGCAACGCAGGAAAATGTTGTTGTGGGTGATTTTGTGCAATTTGAAGGTCTTAATGGCGAAGTAATATTTGCAAAGGTTACCGGTAAAATATCGAACAATAAAGTAAGAATTGAAATGTTTCCAACGCCGGGCACGACCATTTTTGAAGAGATTAATTATAAAAAATTAATGAAGGTTGAGTTTTAAGGTGAGGGGGATCCGGAGAAATGATTGATTTTTTGCTTACTTTTTTATCAAGAAAAAAGTGAGAAAAGAGATTGTTAATTGATACCCAAACCGATTTACAATCTTGGTGTATCCAAACGGAGAAGCATTAAATATTAAATCGCTAAAATGATCAAGTTATCACATGAAGACGCAAACTATGAAGCCGTTTTTTTTATCATCTTTTGGACACTTTTTACAATGCTGACAGGTTGTGACCCAACTCACCACTTGACATTGGAGAATAAAACAGATAAAACCGTTCAAGTTATTTATCTGCCTGAAATAGACGGCAGATATTTAAATGGAATAGAAACAGAGAAGATTAATATTCGAGGTCAGGAAATGAATATACTAACCTTAGACTCAGGAGAAATAATTACAATTGGTAGCGTTTCCGCCATGTATACTCCAAAAGCAAGTGATATTCACTTACAATATTTAGAACTAAGATATGGTTCTGACACACTAAGGTTATCCGGAAAAAACGCAATATTTTCAACTATACAGAAGGTCAAAAAACTTGATTGGAGACTTTTAATAAAATAATAGATTGTTGACTGAATCACATTTTAATGAATCTTCCAAAATTACAATTATCATAAGCTTCAATAGTAAGATACTGCTGAGCTTGCAGAAGAAAAACTTACACAATCAAAACTTCAATATTTATATCGATTATTGGGTTTATAGTGGCCTGCGAAAATTCTGTGAACAGTAATTAATTCTATTGTTGCTTTCAAACCGGTAATATATTCACCTCTATATTAAAACAACAGATTCAAATACCTTCATATCATTTCTTGATCTAAATCAACAAATCAGGCTGATCCTTCAATCTACTTTTGCCGTCTGAAAAACAAGAAATAAAATAATGAAAAACATTTTTCTAACACTTGGAGCAACGGGTGGAGTGGGGTATGCTTTTACACGTGAACTGATTTCAAGACAAATTCCTTCAACCATTTTAGTGCGAAACCGGGAAAAGGCAATCAAACTTTTTGGGAATTCTGAATATCTGGAAATCGTGGAAGGTGACATCACCAACAGCAATATTTTGCATAAAATCTCCGGTGGAAAGAAGTTTATTTTCTTCGGAATAAATTTCCCGTATCAGGATTGGGAATCGAAATTTAAACCTTCTCTGGAGACCGTAATTAATGCGTCTAAAGAATCTCGCGCGACCATACTCTTTCCTGAAAATAATTATGCTTTTGGAAATACTTCATCTCCTATTTCAGAGATTACTGAACCAGTACCTACAACTAAAAAAGGGTTGATTCGGCTGGAATTGGTAAAACTGTTAAAAGCTGCCTCTCAACACGGTGATTGCAAAGCGGTTGTTTTACGACTTCCCGATTTTTTTGGTCCGAATGTTACCAATGGTTTAATTAAGCCCATCTTTGAAAATGCGATACATCAAAAGCCAATGCAATGGATAATAAATGCGGATATTCCTCATCAATTTGCCTTTACCCCGGACGTGGCTGCGGTTTTTTATCAACTCACACAAGTAAAGGAATTGCCGGATTTTTATTTGTTGAATTATGGAGGAGAAGTTATTTCCAGCATTAAAGAATTTGGTATAAACGTGAGTAAATGTACGAACGGACCATCGGAAATAAAGGTGCTTCCGAAATTTGTCTTAAACTTAATTGGCTTGGTTAGTCCGGAAGTGAAATCCCTGAAGGAAAATTTCTACCAATTTGAAAACTCAATTGTTTTGGACGACACAACATTCAATAAAACATTCCCGGATTTTAAGAAAACACCTATGCAGGATGCCATTAAGGCAACCGTTGATTGGTACAGGCAGCATCACAGTATTTCTAAATTGAAAGCTGACCAAATCTATGTTACGAAATCTTAAAAAGGTAAGGAGTGAAAGCCTTTCAGTTCTTTTTTATTCTAAAAACTGTGTAACGGATATTATTTGAAAAGTAATCTTGCATATAGCAAGGTTTGTATAACCATAATGGCGGAGATATTCTTCGAAATGAATGTTGTCAAGAGTAGCCCAGGCAGCAAAACATAAGAAAATAATCCAGAGACGGGAGCTCTAAGACCAATGAATTACAGAATGCTAAAAACCTGATCGGCTTTGGTATAAATTGTTTTTAGCTCTTCAAATAGTTGGTGATATCGACTGCCTGCAAGTACCTTTGTAAACTTAGAATGTGGTTATTTGTACGAAAGGAATTGAAATGATTCTCAATATGTGATCTCTACTGTATAATGAATAATTTGAATGAAAAATGGAACACCTAAATAAAGTAGCAAAAATATCCCTGATTTTTTGGTTGATGAAAATTGTAGCCACCACGTTGGGTGAAACGTTGGGAGATTTTTTTTCAATGAC
Organism: Bacteroidota bacterium; assembly: GCA_016124755.1. GTDB lineage: Bacteria > Bacteroidota > Bacteroidia > NS11-12g > UBA9320 > WGNA01. The sequence continues at coordinate 249,108 of WGNA01000011.1, forward strand.
ACTTAAATTGGGGTATGGCGCCGGAATTGGTATTACATTGTTATTTTTTATCGGTGTGTTGATTGCTCAATTAGCTGCAAAAAAATATGAGCCCGTTATTTATTGGCTTGTGATTATTGGCACAACAACTTTGGGAACCGAGATTTCAGATTTTATTGATAGGAGTTTACATCTGGGATATACGTTTGGAAGCTTACTTCTGGTGTCCGGACTTTTAATAACCTTGTATTTTTGGTTTCGGAAATACAAATCGCTGGAAGTTTATCCGATAAGTGAAAGATCTAAGGAAATATATTATTGGATTGCCATCCTATTTTCCAATAGTTTAGGGACTGCTTTTGGTGATTTTCTGAGTGATGATGTCGGTTTAAGCTATTTGAACGGTGCGCTTGTAACAGGCGCAATTATTTTGATTGTTGTGCTATTACACTACATGACCAAAATTAATCATATTGTTTTATTCTGGATTGCCTTTGTATTTACGAGACCTTTTGGTGCAACCTTTGGCGATTTTTTAACGAAACCCTTATCGAAGGGAGGATTGGATTTGGGAACATTGCAATCTTCTTTGGTATCTGTTATGGTCATGACCATTTTAATTTATATCGCGCATTTTCAACACAAAAGATCCCATACAGAACAAAATTGATTGGTTCGATTTCAAGTATATCTGCCACTAAAAAAGTTATGTAGTTAAAACTATCGCTATAGCATGAGGATGCTTGGCATGTGGTAGTTGGCCCAGGTATGACTTACCCGTAAAGTATGAACATCAAAACCAATGTAGAGTAATCGGAGTCCTGTCAATTAAAGACTGTTAAAAACCGGATCGGCGGAGATATAAGGCCGGTTATACATCAGATTGTTTTAAATTAATTCCAATATTTTCGCCGACCGGAAATTGGGAATAATCCAGATTTTAAATTTAACATTCATGTATAAAAGATTAAAACCACTTGTAGGGATACCGTCCATAGCATTAATATGCTTGCTGGTTGCTGTATCAGGATGTGCGATGGATCTTCAACCGCTCCCCGATTCGGTTGAAGCCGAGGTCGACCATGCTATTGAGCGAGGTTTCGACGGAATAATAGTGTATGTTAATCGACCGGGGAATTCACGACATTACTGTTCCGGCTGGAAGAACCGCGAGAATAAAATTCCGGCTGATTCGAGCACTTTATTCAAAATTGCGAGCATAAGCAAATTATACATTGCAGCCGCCACAACAATGCTGGTTGCCAACGATCAGTTGTCGTTGGATGACACGCTGTCTGCACTAATTCCCGAAGTTTCCGGAAGAATAGAAAATGCAAATCAGATCACTTTGCGATTGTTGTTGCAACACCGGAGCGGGATTCCGGATTTCCTATTTGATCCGGAATTTAAAAACAGCGATCCGGATGAGGATTACTTAACCACAGCTTCCCTCATTTATGATGAACCTGCAGATTTTCCTCCGGACAAAAAATACAAGTATTCAAATACCAATTATTTACTAATCGGAGAAATTCTTGACAGAACTCTGGGGTATTCGCATCACGATTATATCAAACAGAATATATTAATTCCACTCGGTTTGAAAAATACATACAATGTGTATAGCGATGCCGATTCCAATGCAGTAATGAGTGGTTATTATATCGGGTACAATCGGGATCTGAAATCCGATGATTTTACCCGTCCGGGCGGGTCAATGGTTGCTTCAGCTGAAGACGTTGCCATTTTTTTAAGAGCACTGATCGACGGAACTTTATTTACTGAAAAGGAGCAGGCCATTTATTCCTCGGTTTATGTATATGAACACACCGGCTGGTTGAATGGATACACGAGTATTGCCCGCTATCATAGCGATATGGATGCGGTCGTTGTTCAGTTTGTGAATACCAGCAGCAACGAGATTTATTGGTTGAAATTGGAACGCGTTTACAACCGGATCGTACGAATTCTCGAAAAGGAAAATTAGGACGAAAATGAAAAATATACTTTTATCGCTTTTATTCCTGATTCCATTATTTGTGTCTGCCCAACACAAAGAACCAATTCGCAAATTTGGATTTGTATTGAATTCGGGTTTTAATGGTGAACTTTATCCGATCAGACTGGTCCCGGGGGTTACGTACACAAAAGGAAAAAATAAAATCGAATTGGGTACAGGATTTCACCCATACCTGAAGCAAAAACAAAGATTGGTAAGCGGAGAAATGAATTACAAATATTTTCCGAATGGGATGGCTAACAAATTAAATATGTATCTGGTAGGGCGTTTTTCGTATGTTAATAACAAAAGAGATACGTATTTCCCCACCACATACAATTATCTTTTCCTTAACGGAGGATATGGTTTTGAGATAAATGCATTCACTGGTGTGTATCTCGGAACAAATGTGAGTGCAGGCGGTTTTACCTACAGTAAAAATTCAGAAAATCCGTATTTAAGTTATTCTAAAAATAAAATGTTTGATAATTCAGGCTTAAATCTGGCTTTTCAGTTTAATATCGGTTACAGACTTTAATTCAAATAATTTAACAACTATTATTAATGGGGAAAAGAACACAGAAAATTATTCGAATTGTTTTATTGGCCGGAACGGTTATCTCAATGTTTTTTGTTCCGTGGATTTTGGTCAAAGCCTGGATAAAGCCCCTCCCGGATACGGTTCAGAAACAATTGGAGGAAGCGGTTGACCTCGGATTTGAAGGAATTATTGTTTACGTTGATGAAGCCGGGAAACCACCGGCTTTTTATGCGGCAGGTTATCATAACCGGGATGCCAAAACACCGGCAGATGCGCATTCATTATTTAAAATAGCCAGCATCGGAAAGCTTTATACAGCCGTTTCCATAACCCGATTGTCGTATTATGGCCGCTTAAATTTAGATGATAAACTCACGGATTTTTTTCCCGAGTTTTCCCATAGAATCGAATACGCGAATAAAATTACGGTGAGTAATCTGGTACGGCACCGGAGTGGAATTCCGGATTTCGTGGGCACCCCGGACTATTGGGTTCATCCGAAACAAACAGGTCAGGATCGTCTGGATCTGGTGCTCGACTTGCCGGCGCATTTCGAACCGGGTGAGAAATATGAATACAGCAACACGAATTATTTATTACTAGCCCGAATTATTGAAAAGGTTACTGGTATAAGTAAGTTTCAATATATACAACAGGAAATATTAAATCCGCTCCATCTGAAAAACACCTTTGGTTCCATAGATGACGTGAACCTTGACGAGGTAATGAGCGGTTATTACGAAGGATATGAAAAGGATTTAAAGACAGACAACAATGGAGTAATGCTGGCAACTGCCGAAGATCTGGGGAAATTTATCCGGGCGTTAAACAACGGTTCGGTCTTTAAAGATAAAAGAGAACAGGAAATTTATTCCACATTATATAAATACGAACACACGGGTTTAATTCCGGGTTATCAGAGTATAGCGAAATATGAAAAAGACCTCGATGCTGTAGTAATTCAGTTTACCAACCATACGAACTTTGATGGTTACGAATGGAATTTATCCGAAATTGTTTTTAACAGGATTTTGAAAATAATCCGGAAATCAAAATCTTAAATAAAACCCAGACTAGAAAAACACATGATGCCCAAGCTTTATCAAAAAATCTTCCTTTGTTGGCGGCAGATACTTCATTCGGTTCGGGGTGTAAGGTAGATCAGTGGTGAAATGAGAGGTGTTTTGGAGTAAGTGTGCGCGACTTTTCACTATGGCAGGTTGAATTAAATTCGGATATCTGATGGATTTGTATTTCACACGACATAATTTTGGTTTTGAAATCCGGTTGAAATATTATGGTCAATTATGCAAAAAAGTTGCTGATTTTTATTAATACGCTTTTGCCAGTTGTTACTACAGCATGTACTTGTGTTCCTTTTCCAACTTACCGGGTTGATACGACAGAATTGAAAGAGTACGATTTCATTGCCCATGTTTTAATAACCAATGCAAACAGCGATACAAATAATATTTCGGATAAAATTGCGACCATTCAAATTCTTGAATTGTTTAAGGGTAGCAATGTAAGTTCAATTCGCGAAGAAGGCAAAAATTCATTTTGTAAGGTTGGGTTCCTTGACGGAGAGGAATGGGTGGTTTTTTGTAAAATTTATAATGGTGAACTTTACCAAAGTATTTGTGATCGTTATGTGCAAATCAGAGAATCAGATGGCACAAAAAAGTATGGAGCTGATCACTTGTCGGTTTTGCGTGAATATTATCATCACCCGGAAAAAAAGATTGATGACGGGGTGAACAGAGAGTATTACCGAAACTGTCAGATTGAGATTGAGGAAAATTATCTGAATGGTAAGTATCACGGTGAAAGAAAGATGTGGTATCCTAATGGTCAGATAATGCGCATTGATACTTTTGTCAATGGTCACTTATCAGGTCTTTCCAGAAGCTGGTATCCCAACGGTGGTTTGAAATGTACAGGTCTTTATGTAGATGGTGCTTCGGAAGGGAAGTCGGTGTGTTATTATCCATCCGGACAGATTTCCTCCATTCATTTCGCCGCAAATGGTAAATTAGTCGGACAGTACGTAACATATTTTGATACCTCCGAGTCGCTCGATTTTATGTTAAAATCATCTGGTTTGCCAAATGGAGATATTGATTCTTTAATAAGACTGTATAATAAAATTCAAGTACAAGATGAATGGATTTATAATGATAAAGGCGAAATCATGATTAAACGGGCATTCAGGAGAAATGGCCATATTGAACATGAGGAAATATTTGTGAACGAACTGAATTGGGTGACATATATATCTTATCATGAAAATGGGAGGCTTGAATCGGTTGGGTATAAAAAGGATGGGAAAAAATACGGTCATTATCAATGGTACGATGAAAATGGCTTGCCAACCCGTGGCTGGGACTATGATGAGGATGGAAGAATTATCAAGAAAAATTGAAGAATTAAAGGTCGTAATTTAAGATCTCAATTTTGATCTAAGAAAGGAAAGCATAAGATACAATGAAATTGATGGATGCCTTACATTCCGTTGTTGAATTTGTTAAAAAGCCCGGTAGCTACGTTATTACGGAACTTTTGTTGGTTGTTTTTATTCTTTTTGTATCTGTGGTTTATTTTTTATTACGAAACAACAGATTATTTAAGTCGGTAACCACAAATCAAAGGGGAACAGCATCGGAAAGAAATATGGTTGTGAATCTTTTAAAATCAGGTTTTCAGCCAGAAAATATTTTTCATGATCTTTTAGTTCACAAGGGCAATGATTATTTTTCTCAAATTGATTTGGTAGTTCTCACCGATGAGGGGATTCTGGTAATTGAAGTAAAGGACTATAGTGGATGGATTTATGGCAGCGGATACGCAGCACAATGGACAAAAGTGTTAGCAAAGGGTAGAAAAAAATATAGATTTCAGAATCCTATCAAACAAAATCACAGTCACATTTTGGCATTGAAAAGTATTATTCCGGATTCCCATTTGATCCCGTTTTATTCAATCATTGTTTTTTACGGTGATTGCCGGTTAAAGGATATAGACTTTGTGCCGAAAGATACCTATATAGTTAAATCAAGCCGGATATTACAGGTTCTCAAACAGATTCGTAAAAATGGTGTTCCGGTTAAATATTGGGATAAATCGGAAGTTATATCGAAGTTGTCAAATGCTGTTATTGATGGTGGAAGCAAAATCAATCGAAAGCAACATGAGAAAAATATTAGAGACTTATTGGGTAAGGACCGAATTTTTAGATAATAGTATTCAGACTATGTTAAAGTCATAAAGAAATTATTCGTTTCAGCTTTTATATTTGATTCTGAATCATTTGGGAATTCGTGCATAATTATGGTGCCATCAGCATTTTTATCCTCCTAAAATATACTGATATCAAACTATGAATGAAATTTTGGTTTGGATACCTGCCTGCGATTTTATGATAAAAATTCATTTCACCCCTTTGGGGTTGAACGTCCTCCTGTGTAGATTGTTTTATAATAATATCACCCCTTTGGGGTTTTGCAAACTCTGTGTAGTTTGTTTTATAATAATACCACCCCTTCGGGGTTTCACATACTCCTTTCCTTTGTTTTTATAATAATGCCAACCCTTCGGGTTTTACAACCTCGTTCACAAGATGTTTAATGGCAATTTCAATCCTTCTGGTTTACAAACCCTTGTTCAGAAGATCGATTTAGATTAATGCAAACCCATAAGGTTTGAGAACACCTGATCGCAGAGGATTTGTTTACTCTGAAAATTTATTTCAACGATCATAACCAATCCCGAAGGGATGCAATGATTATAAAACCACACAAATGCAAATCCCAACCCCGAAGGGGTGACACATTATGGGAAATTAACTCGGGATTATAACCTGTGGTGTATAAGCTTTCCCACGAAGAAATAGTTCAGAAGAAAGATTGTTTAGGTATCACCCCTTCGGGGTTTACCATTCTCGTTTAGAGGTGTTTTTATAATAATGCCAACCCTTCGGGTTTTATAACGATTTAGTATAAAAATTAGAGTTACTAAAAATAGATTTAATAAAAAAACCTTTTTCCTGATCATTCCCGCAAATACTTCACGATCTCGTTCCTTCGTCCGGACGAACCGCCGTGCAGCACCCATTCCTTTATCCCGTTTTCGTTGTAACCAACAATTGCAGGAAAAGAATTGCCGGTGATGTTAATGGGTTCTTTATATCGGTAATACAAAAAAGGATATTGTTTTTTATTAATGTAATTGAGCAATTCATCTCTTCCGTTATTTACATTAACTACAATAATATCTTTGGGATCCACTTCCCCTTTTTCTACCGATTCCATCAATAGATTCTTTACAATTGAACAGCCGGCACACCCGATAAAACTGTAGATCACAACTTTTTTACCGGGTCTTAATTCTAAAGAAGTTAATGATTCGAGATCCTCAAAAAAGTTTAAGGAATCGTGCAATGTAAACGTAAGCATATTGCTTACCGGAACCGGTGTTCGGATTATCCGACTCGTAAAAAAAGAATCTGAGGGCTTGTCCTCCAGAATTTTAATATTAAAAATAGTGGAATCATACGCGTCAAATCTTTTTAGGCTAAAAATTTCGGTTACCAACGGACACACTTCGCCGGAGTCAATGGAGCAACTACTCTTAACATGTGCAAGGTTTAAACGATCATATAATTTCCATTGAAAATTGTTAGAAGTGGATGTACATTTTTGGCACTTCCAAAAAAATCCGGGGTTATTAAATTTTCGCATTAATAATGAAAATGCACTACCGGGTCTTTCTAATTCAGTCTTTTGAATTTCCTGACCAGAAGGACGGTTATAAACAACTTTATCTCCGGAGAAATGAAAAGTACCCCAGACATCCATACCGTGATACGATTTGAATTTAGCATCTTCAATGAACAGATACGCACTGTCTTTCTGGATTTCCCCGGTCATCTTATCATAATTTACCGAATACACCATGAGGTGTTTTCCGATAAGTGGTGCTGTTTGTTTATGAATGGATTTTTTGGATGAACTACACGACAATCCCGCCATTGCAATTATCAAACAGATAAAAATGGAGTATTTCATGGGCAAACAAGTTAAGAGTTTAAAGCGGATATCAAATCTGTACAACCAACTCGAAATTAGTAAAAATGTGAGCAGTGTCGCATTTTTGATTTATCATATTTTAGGTTCAGGGTGATTTGAGAAAATGCTTCCCTTACCTTCGCTTCGTGTCTCAAAAGCAGGTTAAAATTATTGTAACCGGGAAAGTTCAGGGTGTGTATTTCCGGAAGTTCACCCAGATTCAGGCAAAGACTTTAGGTGTTACCGGCTATGTGAAAAACCAAGCCGATGGAAGCGTTTTTATTTATGCATCCGGAACGGAAGACCAATTAAAGGAACTCGAAAAATGGTGTTACAAAGGCTCTCCTTTTTCTAAAGTGGAAAAAGTGGATGTACGGGCAACACATGAACAGGAATCGCATTCCGGTTTCGAAATTTTCTGACATCTGAAACTGTTCCCTGGACGTACTTCTGAACAAAGCATTCTTTTACCTTTGACACCACCAAATCAGATGAAGAAACTCACTACCGTTTTTGCTGTTGTTGCACTTTTTGCTCACAATCTCCGGGCTCAGTCAACCTATTTACCGACCGATGCCGATGGTTACCATCTGCTGGAAAGGTATATTGTTCTTCATCCCGATTCACTGCCTTTTCAAACCACCATTAAACCGTTTAACCGCGAATTGGCTAATCGCGTTGCCAATGTAATCGGTGCAAACCCGATGAATGCCCGGGACTCTTTTAATTACCGCTTTCTTAAAAAAGATAACTGGAACGTTTTGTCGAAAGACGAGCGCGCAAACTGGAAAATGAATCATTCGAAATGGAAAGATTTTTACACCTATGAAAGCTCGTTGTTTTCTGTGGAAGAAGAAGATTTTACTTTATCTGTAAATCCTGTTTTGTGTTTTGACATGGGATACGACAAAGATTCGTCGGAACAGGTTTTCAGAAACACACGCGGAGTGGAAGTGCGGGGCAACATTGCCGATAAAATTTCCTTTTATAGTTTCGTTAGTGAAAATCAGTTTCGGTATCCGCCGGCCTACGAAGAATGGATGAACGCCCGCAGTGTTGTGCCAGGCGCCGGATTCATTAAACCGTTTGGTTCCCGTGCGAAAGATTTTTTTGTGGCCCGCGGTTATTTTGTGGTTCGTCCGATCAAACAGATTACCATGCAGTTTGGTCACGACCGCAATTTTATCGGTAACGGATATCGCTCCATGATTCTGAGCGATTTTTCAAAAGAGAATTTAAGCCTCAAAATCCGTTGGAAATTCTGGCGGGTTGAATACATGAATTTATTTTCACAATACACCGATGGCACGGGAAAAGGTTCGGTAAAGAAATATGGTGCTTTTCATTATTTAAATCTGAATGTGATTCCCGGAAAATTAGATATCGGAGCCTTTGAGCATGTAGTTTTTGCGCGAACCGGCGGGTATGAAATAAATTACATGAACCCGATTATTTTTTATAGAGCGGTTGAACACGGTTTAAACAGTACCGACAACGCATTGCTCGGTGGTGATTTTCGTTTTATCCCGCGAAAAGGTGTGATGGTTTACGGTCAGTTTGTGCTTGATGAATTTCACAAAAAGGAAATGTTTGCGCGGTCACACGCCTGGGTGAACAAATGGGCAAGCCAGTTTGGTGTGAAATATTTTAATGTTCTAAAAGTTCAGAATCTCGATTTGCAGGTTGAATCAAACGTGGCAAGACCTTATACGTATACGCACTTTCTGGTTTCTCAGAATTATACCAATTATAATCAGAGTCTGGCGCATCCGGTGGGGACAAATTTCCGGGAGCTGCTTGCTGTTGCGTATTATCAGATTAAACCGAGATGGAACCTTTCGGTAAAATACTTTCACATTATGCACGGAGCCGACAGCACAATCAGTGCGACCACAACACATTTCGGAGGTGAAATTTTAAACGATTATTACAACCGCGCGAAAGACGATAATGTGAAAATCGGTAGCGGACTAAAAGAGCACATTCAGATTCTGGATCTCACTTGCAGTTACCAATTTTATCACCGCACATTTCTGGATTTCAGAATTGTTAAACAATCGAATGTGCGGCAATCTCCATTAATCAGCAATTCGAGTTTTGTTTTCTATTTGTGTTTGCGGATGAATGTGGACCGAACCAGCTTAGATTTCTAAGACCATTAAATTGCCGTTCTTTGAAGCATGATTTCCGTTGTAATTCCGGTATACAATGAAGCCCCGAACCTGCCAGTTTTGTACGAACGGCTGGTAAAGGTTTTAGATAAACTCAATCAATCCCGTGAATTCATTTTTGTGAACGACGGAAGTCACGACCAGAGTGAAGAAGTTCTTCGCGAGCTCGCCAAAAAGAATCCGGAAGTGCGGTTCATTAATTTCAGCCGCAACTTCGGACATCAGATAGCCGTGAGCGCCGGACTCGATCACACAAAGGGAGACAAAGTCGTAATTATCGATGCCGATGGTCAGGATCCGCCCGAGTTAATCGAACAACTTTACCTCAGAAGTCTCGACGGTTTCGAAGTTGTGTACGCCCAACGTGTTAGCCGCAAAGGAGAAAGCTGGATGAAGAAGGCGACCGCAAAATGGTTTTACCGCATCTTAAAGCGCATCACGCAAATTCCGATTCCGGTCGATACCGGCGATTTTAGAATAATCGACAAAAAGGTAGTTGAACAGTTGAGACAAATGCCCGAGCGACAAAAATTTCTGCGCGGACAAATTGCCTGGATCGGGTTTCATCAGACTTATGTTAACTACGAACGCGACGAACGGCTGTATGGAAAAACCGGTTACAGTTATCGCAAAATGATCCGGTTTGCGTTAGACGGAATTACATCTTTCAGTAACTGGCCGCTTCGGCTGGCAACTATTTCCGGATTTGTCTTCGCGTTTATCGGTTTTATTCTAATTCTCTACACGCTGTATTCGCGGTTCTGGATTAAAAATTACGAACCGGGCTGGGCTTCCGAAATGCTCACCATTTTATTTTTGGGTGGCATTCAATTAATTGGAATAGGCATAATCGGGGAATATATCAGCCGCATGAATGATAACATTCGGAGCCGTCCTTTGTATATAATAAAAGATACGAACATCAAAGGAAATTAACATGCACCAGATCGAACCACATTATTTATGGAGGCATCTGTATAAAGCGAGCAAAGACCCGAATTCTCCTTTTTACCGAACCGAACATTCGCAGTTTGAATACACCAACCGCATTTATAATTACGCCATTCATCCGCAATGGGATTATTTCGGTAGCGAAACACTTTTAATGAAAGTGCTTTTTGTGGATTACGATGAAGGATATGCCATAATTGAAATGATCGGCGAGTGGAACGACTGTCTGCACAACGACATTATGACGCTGAAGCGGGAAATTGTTGACGACATGATCGATCACGGAATCGACAAGTTTGTTTTTCTGTGCGAGAACATTCTCAATTTTCACGGCAGCGACGATTCGTATTATCAGGAGTGGTGGGAAGATGTTCCGGGAGGTTGGGTAGCTTTTCTGCATTTGCGCGATCACATTATCAATGAAATGGAATCGATCGGAATTCACAATTATATTTCGGTGGAAGAAGACGATGAAACTACCTGGTCTTGGAAAACCAACAAGCCCGAGCATCTGTTTCAGGCGGTGAATAAAATGATGCGGCGTTATTTGGATAATGCACCGGAGGTTTAATTACTTTTAATGGTAAGACCTAAAAAACATCTCGGACAACATTTTCTGCGCGACGAAAATATAGCCCGGAAAACGGCCGATATTGTCGATCGTACCGAACTTAAAAATTGGTTGGAAATTGGTCCGGGTACCGGTGTGTTAACCCAATTTTTATTAACTAAAGACATTGATCTTGAGGTTGCAGAAATTGATACGGAATCGGTGGTTTATCTGAAAAAACATTATCCGGATCTGGTGATTCATGAAGGGGATTTTTTAGAAATGGATACTTCCAACTGGCCTGATGAATTGGGCGTAATTGGTAATTTTCCATATAACATTTCATCCCAGATTGTATTTAAAATATTAGAACATACCGATCGCATTCCGGTCTTTGCTGGCATGTTTCAATTGGAAGTAGCCCAACGTCTGGCGGCGAATCCGGGCAATAAAACCTATGGAATTCTTTCCGTTCTCACTCAGGCTTTTTACGATGTGAAAGTGGAATTTAAAATTGCACCCGGCGCTTTTTTTCCGCCGCCAAAAGTACAGTCGGCGGTGATAACGGCCATACGCCACAACCGGCCATTGAATGCAGATCGAACGTTGTTTTTTGATGTGGTAAAAACCGCTTTTCAACAGAGACGAAAGATGCTGAGCAATGCTTTGCAGAAATTTAACCTCGATTCCGGTCATCCCGAACTCAAGCATTTCCTTAAATTGCGCGCTGAAAACCTCGGTGTGGAGGATTTCGCAAAACTTACGGATTGGATACGGAAAAACACGGGTTAAAAAATGGAGAAGTTCCAGATCACGAAGGAATTTTCAGAAGACATTCTTTCCCTGATTCAGGAAAGAAGAGGTGATGAACTCGTACCTGTTCTCAACAGGTTACACGCTCCCGATATAGCTGAACTTATTGAAGATTACGACCTGGAAGAGGCCGTGTATCTCACATCGTTGCTGGAAACGCCCAAAAAGGTGGAAGTGCTGGCAGAGCTCGAACCGGAGGCGCGCCAGAATTATCTCGACGGTTTTAATTCGGAACAGATCGCAGTTGATTTTATCTCGAACATGGATTCGGATGACGCAGCCGATTTGCTCAACGAATTTGAACCGGAACGAACTTCTGAGATTCTTTCCAAAATGCCGGATCACGCGTATTCCATGTCGCTTGCTACCCTTTTGCGATATCCGGAAGATGCAGCCGGCGGACTTATGGCGAGCGAGCTTATCAAAGTGAACATCAATTGGGATGTTGCTCAATGCACAGCGGAAATTAGGAAACAGGCAGAAGAAGTAAGCAAGGTTTTTACGGTTTATGTGGTCGACGACGACGACATATTACTGGGAATTGTTTCATTAAAAAAGATCATTCTGGCGAAGGCTAATTCCCGGGTTTCGGAGATTTATGAATCAAATTTCGTTTCCGAAAATGTGTATGCTCCCGGGGAAAAGGTCGCGAGCACAATGAATAAATACGACCTGGTTTCACTTCCGATTGTAGACGCTCTCGGTCGGCTTGTGGGGCGAATAACCATCGACGACGTGATGGATTTCGTGAAAGAAGAAGCCGACAAGGATTACCAGCTGCTTTCCGGAATCAGTGAAAATGTTGAGGTGAGCGACCGCATCTGGGTTTTGTCGAGAGCGCGTCTTCCCTGGCTAATCATCGGTTTGTTCGGCGGTGTGATGAGTTCGTTGGTAATCGGAGGTTTCGAGGGAGAGATTTCCAGAAATGTGAGCCTCGCTTTTTTTATGCCGTTAGTAATGGCAATGGGCGGAAATGCAGGTGTTCAATCGAGTGCAATCGTGGTTCAGGGTCTGGCGAATAACACATTAGGCCACATCACAATTTTACCGCGACTCGGAAAGGAATTTATGGTTGCTTTGATAAATGCATTGGTCTGCGCTTCCATTGTTTTGATATACGGACTGGTTTCTAAAGTGGGATACGACATTACGATTGTGGTTTGCATTTCGATGTTGTCGGCTATCATTTTCGCGTCGCTGATGGGTTCGTTAATTCCGATAATGTTAAATACCTTCGGAATCGATCCCGCGCTGGCAACAGGGCCTTTTATCACGACCAGCAACGACCTTTTAGGATTGTTCATTTATTTCTTTACCGGACATGCCATACTCTGAAAGTCCGGAGATAACATCGCTAATTAATGGAATCAGGATCGGGAACCGCGCGTCTCTGGCCAAAGCTATTACACTGGTTGAAAGTGATTCTGAAAAACACATTGCCAAAGCCGCCGAATTATTGGAAAGATGTCTGCCTTATACCGGAAAATCAATACGCATCGGAATTACCGGTTCGCCGGGAGCCGGCAAGAGCACATTTATTAATGCGTTCGGAAAACACCTGATCGATAAACATAATAAAAGGGTCGCGGTGTTGGCAGTTGATCCCTCGAGCCGACTCAGCGGCGGAAGTATTTTAGGCGATAAAACCCGAATGCCGGAATTGGCGGTTGACGAAGATGCTTTTATCAGGCCGTCTCCCAGTCGGGGGGATCTGGGCGGGGTGGCTGCCCGAACCCGCGAATCCGTTTTGTTGTGTGAAGCGGCAGGTTACGACGTGATCTTAGTGGAAACTGTCGGGGTGGGGCAAAGTGAAACGGCGGTTCACGAAATGGTGGATTTTTTTCTGTTGATTTTACTACCCGGTTCGGGAGACGATTTACAGGGAATAAAAAAAGGAATTATGGAAATGACCGATTTGGTTGTGGTAAATAAAGCGGATGGCGACATGCTGAAAAAAGCCGGAGAATCTCAATCGTTTTACCGGCAGGCATTAATGCTGATGCACTCTCGCAGATCGAATTGGTCAACTCCGGTTCTGTTGGCGTCTTCAACCGAAAATTCCGGGATGGAAGAAATCTGGAAAACCATAACCGAATTTGTATCCGTACAAAAAGAATCGTCCGCCTGGGATGAAAATCGCAGTCTTCAAAACATCACCTGGTTCGACCGCCATCTTGAAGAGGCCGTTGGGAGATATGTGAAGCGATCCGAAAAAGTGCGCTTACTTCGGGAAGCACTACTCCCCGAATTGCGAACCGGAAAAATTCACCCGTTGAATGCCGCGGAGGATGTTATGAAGAGGGTTTTGGGGGAGTGGGAGAAGGAGCAGTAACTGTAACTGTAACAGTAGCGAGAGCTAAAGAGAAAGAGCCGGAGAGACGCTGAATAATAGAAATTCTGAGCGTGCGAAGAATCCCTTTTATCTGAATCGAACTACGTCATTCTGAGCGAAGCGAAGAAACTGTAGAAGTTCCTGCATTTTTACTGTTCAGTTGCTTCACTTTGCAAAACTTGATCTGAGACCGTTACCGTTACCGTTACTGTTTCCGTTTCTTCGCTTCGCTCAGAATGACGGCGGCTTTTTGGGGAAATCGGGGATTCTTCGCGAGCTAAGAATTTTAATCGCTCTCCCGCTCTTTTGCTCTGTGGCTCTTGTTACTGTTACCGTTACTGTTACCGTTACCGTTACACACCCCGTTTCCAATACCTTTGCTCCCAATATGAAAGACGTTGCCGACTCGGATCTTTTATTTGAACAAGCCTGCAGGGAACAAGACAGCATTCTGCTTTCGGGATATCATAAAAAATATGGAATCGGATTTTTTGCCAAACGCAAATTGCGGAAGACCATCAAAAAATTCAATCAATGTTTGGAGCAATCGCCCGGAGATACCGAAATTTTATTACGTCTTGCCAAATCAGAATCGCGATTGAAAAGATATAAAGATGCACTAAAACGAATGGAATTTGCAGTTAGGGTTGAACCGGAAAATTACGATATACAAATGCTTTTATCGCAATTGTATATGCAATTAAAACAAACCGAAAAGGGAGTTGAACATTCTCGTATGGCGGTGCAATTGGCTCCGGATGATCTGGCAATTTTACAGGAACATGCGCTGCATTTATTGGTTGCCGGCGACGATGAAGGTGCTAAAGAAATAATGACCAGAGCACATCAATTAGATCCGGAAAATGATTTCACTAAAGTTGTAATTAAAGTAATAAACCGTGTGGTTAATGAAGTGATTTATCGTCCGACTTACGACGAATTGCTGAACGTACGGCAGTTGAGCGCGTTCGGGTTTATTTAATGAACGTTTAAATTCCCGAAATGTAAATCGTCCAGAACAGATTGAAAAGAATTAAAAAGGTGTATTGATGAGTTTTTGAACTTTCAAGGCAAGTGCGGAAAAAATTTCCATCACTAAAAATTCTATTTTTCTATCAACCGGGTTCGGGAACTAAATTACAATGCATTTAATGCGAGTCTCAGTTTTATTCATAAATCCCGGTACTCCGTATCAGCGGGTGCGATCTGGAATTGGCGCATCGATCCTCAGCGACCGGCCGATATGGATTTGTCGGATAGATGAACCTGGAGCTACCCGTACGAAGCGATTAGCGGGTATTACCTCGCCATGGGCACAATTTACCCGATACGAAAAAGCAGGTTGCATGTATCTGTTGGTGCGGGTCCGGGTGAGATCACGTATCCCGTCCACTATCATTGGGAACAAGGTGTTTATTACAACTCCCATTATTATACAGTCACAAATAAAGTTACCCGGGAGTTTAATATACTCTTGCAAACGTGTTGGGAATTCCCGGTTTTTAAAGCGTTCGGAATGTACGCTCATGCAACGGCTTATGGCAACAAACATGCGGTTTCGGTTAATGCGGGAGTCGGCTGCATGATCGGGAAACTATAGAATTTGGATGTATTCAGGAGTATTTTTAATTCTGCTCATGCAAAAAATCATAAATTGGCGAATGATTATTTGAGTCAGCCATGGAAGAATTAGACAGCAGCGAACTGGAATTTGAAGTAGGTATTTTAGATAATTCTGTGCGGGCAAGGCATGCTATTAATGCTTTACTCGCAAACGGAGTCTCTTTGATTTATCTAATTTTTGTGAATTTGTATTCAATCCGGTTGATGAAAATCGGCGGTGTTTCCATCGATTTTTCAGGTGGGTTGTCGTATTACCATTCTGATCGCATTAAACTGCTTTTGCTATTCGGATATGTGGCTCTGCTTATATCCACGGTTTTGTGTGCCATTTTCTTTTTACGGTGGTTCAGACGATCGTATGCAAATCTTGAAAGATTAAAAATTTCGGTTAACGAGAATAATGCCATGGCTATCTGGTGGTTTGTAATACCGATTGCGAATCTTTTCAAACCTTTTATGTTGGCTAAAGAAATCTGGAGAAAAATGACGAAAAGCCTTGAACAGACTTTTGAAGATCAACGGTTTGAGGAATCGGCGGATTTTATTTTAATATGGTGGCTTGCTTTTATTAGTGCAAGCATTACAGGTAACCGGTTTTTAGAAGAATATCTGCAACAAAATTTTGGATCGGCTTCACTTACCTTCTCCACACAACTCGATATTTTTCAGGAAGGCATGTATTTGATTGCTGCGTTGTTGGCGGTTCGTTTTATCCGTAAAATGGCGGAACGAGAAAAGATGATCAGTGACACATTGCCTCAACTTCGAGCAAGTTATGCGGTACGCGAAAAGCCCGGTTTGAAGCGCGAAAGGAAGAATTAAGAGAAGAATGAATATGAGCCTGCTGAAAATAATTTGTGATTGAACTAAATTAATTCTCAGGATATTCAGCTAATATGTCCCAATTGCAATTTATTTTATAAACCAAAGTTCATCAACACATACAATGTGAACATTACGTTTATTTATTTAACTATGTTTCTTTAATTGTTGAAATATGAATTCAATTTTTAACACCTGTATGTTGATGGCGATTTGTTTTAATCTGCAGTCAAATCCGCATGAAATCATGGAGTGTACATTTGGTAATCAGACCTTGTGTGATACACCAACATCAACCTACGATACCATATATAGTTATAAGAGGAACAAGCAAAAATTAAAAAATTTATGTACAGTGAAGTATTTCTGTGACAGCATTCTTATTAAAGAAACAGCATACAAACATGGTAAACTGATCAAAAGTCGGGAGTATGAAAATGGATTGCTTCAAACTGTAAAAGCATATAATCCCCGCAATGGTTATTTGATTTACGATTCATTTTTCAGTGAATCCAATATTTCCTGCGGATTATATGATAAGTTTGGGGATATTAAGATTAGGAAACATCATTATTCTTGGTTTGATTTAAAATGCAATGTGAATTTTTTTTCACCGGATTTTCAGGGAAATCAAAGTATTAGTTCAATATGGATTGAAGCTGATAGTGCTACAAATTGGAATTTCGATGTTCAGTATATACGATATTTTGGTTTATATAGAATAGGTTTTCACCCCCCCCCAAGTGACGGGAAACACCAAAATAAAGACGTAGCAGACGTAGCCTTTTTTGAATATAATCAGGACCACACCTTTCGCGGCTGGGTTGTATATAATCCTGAATATTTCAACGGCAATACAAAGGATCAGATTTATCTTGAATTGAATCAAGCCTTGACTCATTTAATGCTATATTTTGAGATTCCAGACATGTAAATTGGAGTATATCCGGTTTCTAATACTTTTAATGGCTCAAATGAAATCCATTGTTTTGTTAAACTATTTGAAGGTATTTATTTCTACCGGAAAAGATATTTGTGCATAAAAAAGAGAATCCCAGTTTATGCTAATTCCCCGTTGATTCTGCTAAAATTTCTTCAATGTACTTTACAACTTTTTTTTCGGTATCACCTCCATAACCGACATTCACTTTCCGAATGATTCCTTTACGGTCGATTAAATAAAGTGTAGGAAAACCATACACATGATAATCCTTTGCAACCGGTTTCCCTTCCAGTAAAATTTGATATCCGGCTCCGCGCTTCTGTAAAAAATCAGAAAGATTTTTTTCATCATTGTTATCGTATGGGTCAATACCAATAACCACCAAACCCTGATCTTTATATTTCTCAGATAGAGCCTGAAGAGCGGGAACAGCCTGCATGCAAGGGGAACACCCTTTATAGAAAAATTCGAGAAGTACAACCTTTCCTTTTAATTGATCGAGAGAAACGGAATCTTTCGGATTCATCATTTTCGGCAATTTCCAATATGGAGCAACGGAACTGTCTGCCAACAGGTCTGGTCTTTTGAAGTCGAAAGGGGAGAGAAATAGGTGATTTGATATGTCATCGATTGCATTTGCGATGGAATCGTTTGGTACATTAAACCGGTAATTTAACAACCTGTAATTTCTGAATTCAGAAAAATAAAATCCGGATAATTGTTCGAAGTATTCATTATATTGAATCGGAATAAAGGATTTTTTTTGGATCCAAAATTCATTTGTAACATTAAAAGTGTCGTGGTTTGTGGAGTACATCGGACAGGAATATTTTATTCTGTAACATTTTACCCCGTTTATTTTTTCTATTCCAATCAATTTAAATCGGGCCTGTTTGTTTTCTAATTGTTTATCATGCGGTAAAATGTAAGCTGAGTCGTTTGTTACTAATTGAAACAACCGGAGCATGTACAAATCATTGAGAGATGTACAATTTTTTTCCCGGTAATTTATTATTTCACCTATGCTGTCTGAAGGGGTATATGTAATTAATATTGAGTCGGAATATACAGCCGCTTTATTTTGATTAGTATCGATCTGATGGAAACGAAATGGTACGCTGTTGCTTTGTGTTTCTTTTATGAAATCGCAATGGAAACTGTTCTTTACTGTGTCAGACCTTAAGTTAGTGAAGTGTTGAAACTCCTCGTCATAAGTGCCATTTCTTATTTCCGTGCATTTATTCCAACTCTTTTGAAGAATGGTTTTCGGATTTGGCGCGCAGGAAGCCAAAAGGGTTACTGTTAGCGCGAAACTCAATGAAATTTTCATAAACTGGCGTTTATTATAGCTGCTGAACAAAGAAATTTCCGTTACTGCCTTACATGAATATTAATTTGAGGCTAATTCACCGGAGATTCCGCTAATATTTCTTCAATGTATTGTTCCAATAATTCGTCAGTCCCATCTCCGAAGCCAACATTCACCTGTCGGATGATTCCTTCCCGGTCGATTACATACATCGTGGGATATCCGGAAACGTGATAATTATCTGAAGCTGATTTCCCATCCATCAATATCTGATAACTGGCTCCGCGTTTTTCAAGAAAATCAGAAAGATTATTGTTTTCATTATTGTCGAACGGATCAATACCAACTACTTCAACACCTTTTTCTTTATAGGCTTCGCTCAGTTTCTGCAATCCGGGTATCGCTTGCATACACGGGTAACAACCTTTGTAGAAAAAGTCAATCAGAACAATTTTGCCCTTTAATTCCATCAGAGAAAGTGAGTCGGTAGAATCGCGCAATGTCGGGAGTTTCCAGACAGGTGCTATCGTATCGACAGGCAATAATGTTGGAGGCACGTATGGTTTAAATTCTTCCAGTTTTACGTATTCCGGAACCCGGTTTAAAGAAATAGAATCACCCAATCCGGGAATATCAAACTGCGAATTGCGTATGGTTTTAATATTTAATTGGGTCATGGTATCTTTTTCCATGGTGATTAAATACAACGATGAATATCTCACCGGAATCATCGACTTTTTATCAATCCAATAATCGTTGGTAATGCTCAGAATCTGCATCGCTTCCGAAGTGTCGGGTTTGGGAGTTTGAATGGTTTGAATCCGGAAACATTTATGATTATTCAGATTGGCCGCTTTTAGGGATTTAATGTTAAACCCTGTATGGTGATACATCGAATCATCGGGTAACGGTGAAGCGTTTGTTCGAAACACAACATCGTAGAAATTGTAGTTGTGTTTGTATGCATCAATTTTGTCCGACCATTTTTCGTTCGACATAATGGTACCCGCACTGTCGGTGGTTTTATAATTTACGAATTCGCTGGAAGTGTACAGAATGTCGCCGCCGTATTTTCCATTAAAAGTGTAGCTGTAGTGAAACTTCGCCGGATATATCGTGTCGTTTTCAAGTTTTGAAAATATGCAGTCGTATTCCCGCTTTACTGTATCAGTTTGGGTCATATATTTTGTAATGTGATCCATGTGATACCTGCCGTTTTCGATGCTCTGACATTTATCCTTAGATATTTTCAGAATTTTTTCCGGTCTGGAAGAGCAGCCGTATACAAGAAGAAATGCCAATGCAAGTTGAATTAATTTTTTCATTGTTATTAAGACTTTCTTAATCAATTTTAATCATATTTCTGCACAATTCGTCACTGTCGACGGTACTTTTTTGTTTGTTCCTGAGGTTTGAAATTGAAAGTTTTGGTTGTAAAAACAGGATAGCTTGACATTAAAAGTTAGTTCTAAATGCATATTGTTTCCGCTATCTTCCCGCCAATGAAATGGTTAAATCTCGCCGGACTCACACTACAGTTTTTAGCGTTCTGGTTCGCTGCACCGGAATTGCTGGGAGAATCAACCATGAAGAGATTGGAAAACGGACTGATTCGATTGGTGTCTTCGTTACCCGTTATTCTGATTGCCGGAGGTGCCATTGTATTTGGTGTTTTTATGGCAATTGCTGGCGTGAGGTTCGGACTGGAAGCCGGCAGGGAAGGCGCGGAGAACCTTAATCTTATGTTTGTGATTCTGGGAGTTTCCGTTATTTCCACCTTGTATTTCGCATTGTTTTCCGCCAAAACCACACGCTGGATGAAACGTAAATATGCAACTCCATTAATTAATAAACTCATCGCATCTGAGCAATTCCGAAAAACAGCATTACAGCTTGGAGCGGTTTTGTTTTCCGTGGGTTTTGTATTGCAGTTTGTGGTTATGCTATTGAGTTAATACAACGTTTTGGACCAATTGGAAATAAATAAAACGCAAACCGAACTCTGGAAACGAATTCAGGACTTCGATCCGGATGATCCGGATTCGGAATTTTCCTTTTCCGATCGGCTTTGTCGGGAAAACGACTGGAAATTAGAATTTGCCATTCGGGCGATTGATGAATATAAAAAATTCATGTTTCTTATTTGTTTGGGTGAAGGGCCATTAACTCCATCCGATGAAATTGATCAGGTCTGGCACCTGCATTTGCTTTATACCGAATCGTACTGGAACGAGTGGTGCCGGAATACGTTGGGCAGAGAAATACATCACGGCCCAACAACCGGTGGAACGGAATCACGGGAGAACTACACGAATCTTTATAATAAAACACTCGATTTGTATGAAAATGTTTTTAAAACAAAACCGCCGTCAGACATCTGGCCGCCCGACGAAAAACGATTCAGGGATATACATTTTACCCGAGTAAATCGACACAAATACTGGTTAATTCCTAAATTATTCCGGCGAAAGCAATGAACATGAATATTTCGAAATCCGATTATTTGCTGGCAGATTATCTTCCTGCCGAAGTTCTCATTTTAATACAAGAAGATGATTTTAAACTCGGCGAATTGCTACGATATACCCTGCTCGATTTACATCTGAAAAAGGTTCTTCTGATTAAGCCGAAATACAAAACCAGCAGGGGAAAAACCAGAACCTATTTGTATGTGCATTCCGGTCCGGCAATTGAAAATTACAGCTATCTGCCGCACGAAGGTATTTTTATTAAACCCTTTCGCATCAACCGGATTAAAATACAGGTGAAGCAATTGGCAAAAATTGTTCGGCGGGATTCGGGAGGTCCGTTGAGTTATGTAAAAAGAATGCTCTGGAAAAGTGAAAAATTATCCAATTGTTTTGTGCGCAATCCTTTGACCTGGTTTGTAGGAAAGGTTAAACTGAAACCCAATGGGAAATTAATTGCAGACCGGCTTTCTGCAGAATTGGATGAATTAAACAATATAATTCCGGAATTACTGGAAACAGATCCACAGTCTGCTGCCATGATTTTAAGATCAATTGGTTCAAACATGTATCTGCTTTCGAATGTGGATTGGAGCAAGGTTCAGGAACTCAAAGAATATTTTAAGCCAGAAGAGTTTCAAGATTTTACGGCTGCTGCCGGTTGTGGTGGATGCGCTATTTTCACTGATGTGGGTTCAGATGTTTTTAGTCATGGTGATTTCGGCGGATTTGATGCCGGCGGGGATTTTGGTTGTGGTTCGTCTTGCAGTGGCTGCAGCGGCTGTGGAGGATGCGGTGGTTGTGGAGGATGTGGTGGTTGCAGTTAAAAGCATTTTAATAAGAGTCGGATTTTTATCCGTGCTTTTTCAGTAAACCTTATCTTGCACCCAAACAAAACGCATGAAATATTTTAAAGGAGAATATCTTTTTGATGGCCGGGAATTTAAGAAAGATGCAGTCTTAGTGACAGAGGACGATGGTACTACCGTTTCGATATTAAACACAAATGATTGTGCGGATGAAAATATTCAATCGTATAATGGAATCATCTGTCCGGGCTTTATTAATACGCATTGCCATTTGGAGCTGAGTCACATGCGGGGAATGCTCAAAGAAAAAACCGGACTCATTGAATTTATAAAAGGGGTTCTATCGAAAAGAGAAGCATCGGCAGAAGTAATTTCTCAGGCGATTGAAGATTGCGATCGGGAAATGTATGAAAACGGAATTGTGGCGGTTGGCGATATTTCAAATACGACCGATACATTTCCGCAAAAGGCTAAAAGTTTAATTCATTATCACACCTTTATTGAGGTATTTGATCTGGATCCCGAAAAAGCCGGAACTATGATTCAACAAGGAAAACAGAATGCCGGTGAGCTTAACAAACTCAGACTTTCGCATTCCATTGTACCGCACGCTCCTTATACGGTTTCGCCTGAATTATTTGCATTAATTAATGAATTTAACGACGAGAGAAAATCGCTTTCATCGATGCATAATCAGGAGACTCCGCAAGAAAACGAATTTTTTATTTCCGGAACCGGTGCGTTTGCCGATTTCTATCGCGACTGGGGAATGGACATTTCTTTTTTTCAGCCAACCGGAGAAAAATCGCTGCCTTCGGTAATTCCGCACATGAGTAGTAAAGGCAAAACCCTTTTGGTGCACAACACCTTTTCTCAGATCGACGACATCGAAATGGCAACGGATCATTTTGATGAAGTTTTTTTGTGTACGAATCCGAATGCGAATTTGTATATCGAAGACCGTTTGCCGAAATACGAGAACTTTCTGGAGACAGATGCGATCGTTACATTGGGAACCGACAGCATTGCTTCCAACTGGCAACTTTCGATTTTAGAAGAAATAAAAACCATCGACAAATATTTTCCGGAGATTGGTTTGCAAACATTGCTAACGTGGGCTACGTCGAACGGCGCAAGGGCTTTGGAAATAGATGATTGGGCCGGAAGTTTCGAACCGGGAAAAAAGCCGGGAGTTCTGTTGATCGGAAATGTTGATGATCTTAAAACTAATAAATCCACATTCGTTAAACGTCTTTTATGATTAATTCGGAATACGGAATTCAGGTCAAAAAAATATTTACTATTCATCTGATTTTCTGTCTGGCTTTGGTTGGGGTAAATTTATTATTAGAATACACAGGACTAATATTTACCGAGGTTGATGGGGAGCTGAGGATCAATAGATTCGTACAGCAAATAATAGCGTTTGTGACCTACGCTATACTTTGGATTTCCCTGTTGATTACCGGAGATAAGAAGGTGAAAATTGGGTCGATGGTGGCATTGGTGTTATCTCTACTCAGTGTGGCTTTTCGCTATTCGTTACCTATTCAGAAAATGATTCCGGAAGGTGCAAGAATGTTTATCGGCATTGCCATGTTTTTATCTGTTTTTGTGGTGTTCGGATTTTTAGTATTCGGCAAAAAAGGTTTGGGGATGATTGTTCCGGCATTTATTATTTACGGATTGGTTAATCTCACATTTTATTTCAAACCCCTTTATCGATGGATATCGGATTCCATGAATATGGATGAAAGTTGGTTTTCTTTTTTAATTATAAAATTTTATCAAACTGAGAATTCCTGGCGCGAGGTGGATATTCTGGAAATCGTTTTTGATTCGGGATTGAGTTTGCTGATTCTTTTTGTATTTGTGTCGTTTTATCTGGCGCTGCGATCCGGAAATAGTGTGCTAAAGGAATATGTATGGCCGAGGGTTCCGTTTGTTCAAAATAGGTTTCGGTGGTCGGTTTGGTTTCTTATGAGCCGTATGCTTATCGGCACTATGATGTTGGGTATTTTATTCCGGAAACTCATGCCGGATTCTTCGTATTCTTTTGAAATGGTTCAGCCGCATAAAACCTTTTTCGATTATTTTTTAATTGCAACCATGTTTTTTGCGCTGATCTTTTATGCATTTTATTTTCGAAACGGAGTGACTTTATTCCACGTAAGAAATAGAAGAACTCCCGGTGTTTTGTACTTTTTTCTGTATCTGCCTTTTGTACATATTATCGCCTGGATTATTTCCCTTTTCTTAAAGAAGAAAGAACGCGGTGAGGCAGAATCAATAGAGTCTTGGCTTGATTTGCAGCAACGGACGTATGAAACATCGAACCGCAATTTATGGTTTAAATTTCTGTTGGTTTTGGCCGGAATAATAAACGTTGTTCGCTTTATGTTCTCGGATGAAAGCGGAACTAATTTCCTGATCGGACTTTCATTAATGATTATAAATTTCGTATTAATATTAGTCTATATTCAATACGAAAAAATCATGTGGTGGATCGTGGGAAGTCAGGTTCTTATTTATTTTGTTGCGTTCGCCTTACCCGATTTTCAGGTTGCGTGGATTCCGTCTGTTGCGATTCTGAATTCAATAATTATGTACCCACTGCTGCATTTTGATAAAATGAAATTGGGTGATACAGAGGTGGAAGAATCTGAATCAGAAGTTGTGATGGAAGAAGGGTGAAGCACGTATCTGCTCAATTCTTACATTTGCCCGCTTTTGTCGTATTACCCATGAAGCCGCACAAATCATTTCGACCCTGTTGCCTTTTAATCGCAACCTTTTTATTACTAATGTCTAATTCCGGAAATGTGAAAGCACAAATGTTGCTCGACACCGGAAACATTTTTAATGATGTAACTTCTATAATTAATGCAATGCCCGGAATTGGCGGTGATGATTTTCACATGCCGACCGAACGACAACAGGAAATCTGGGAAAACACATTAGAAACCTTTTTCGATGGTAATTTTAATGATGCTGCCGATTCTGCCGATCTAATTGATTATACTCTTACACAGTATTACGATAATTCTGTGAGCCCGAATGCAACGTATTATTTATTCCAGAATACAGGTACAAATTACTGGGGAACGTATATCTGTAATTTCGATTATTGTCGGCCGTTGGTGGTTCAGGCGCCGCATCCCAAATTTGATTTTAACACCGGAAAACAGGCGCTACATGTATTTCGGGAAGTAGAGGCATTTTTTTATTGTATGGCCGGAACGCACCGCTGTAATCAGTCGATTTACAGCACGTGCGACGGAACAACAGATGTGTGCGGAGCTGATGAGGATTTTCGTATTTCGGATATGGCGCATAAAGACAGTACCTTGTTTCATCTGGCAACGAGATCGATATATAACCGGTATTCGGGAAGTTATTTTTTGCAATTGCACGGTTTCACAAAAGGCGCTTCCGACCCGTATGTAATTCTCAGTAACGGAACCCGCGACACACCGACATTAGATTATATAGAAACACTGGTTGATGAATTATATATTGAAGATACGGTGCTCACTTTTAAAGTTGTGCATTGGGATCAGAATTGGGATAAACAGGCCGGCTTGGTTAATACGCAGGGAAGAATGATCAACGGAAGTTCGGATCCGTGCGACCAGAATCCGTCATCTGCAAGTGGTCGTTTCATTCACATGGAGCAGGAGAAGACAAGATTGCGGGCCGATATCTCGGGCTGGACAATTGTGGCCAATGCGGTGGCAAGTACGTTTCCGTGTGACGCACTTCCGGTTCAATGGCTGGGAGTTGATATAAAAGGAGACGAACATCAGCGTGAATTAATTTGGCAAACTGCCTCCGAACACAATTCTGATTATTTCGAAATTCAATATTCTAATGATGGAAAAAATTGGATTAAATCAGATCGAATAATGGCAGCGGGTAATTCCGAATCCGTCCGTGAATATGTTTTTACGGATTTGCGGTTTGCGAATTCGGTAGTTTATTACCGGATAAAACAAGTTGATTTTAACGGAGAGTTCATCTGGTCGGGATATGTGATGTTTAATCCGGGAAATAAAATTATTTCTATTTATCCGAATCCGGCAAAGAATGAAATTCAGGTTTCGGGTAAAATATCGGGAAATGAAAAATGGGTAATCCGGAATATTTCGGGTCAGGAGGAAATGAGCGGGGAATTAAATTCCGGAAGTGTAATTAATATTTCTCAGATTAAACCGGGATTTTATTGGTTGGAAGTGGTGGATGGGTACAGATCAACAGTTCAAAAGATAGTTATTAATTAATCCTGTTATTTCCGGAAGTAACATTATCCTTAATCCACATTTTACAATAATGCCGGATTTCATTTCTCACCTTTCTGAATTTTTCCGGTTTTAATTCGGGGTTACCGGAGTATTTGGAAGGGTCGCGAAAATTGTGATGGAAATTTTCGGTTCCGGGTAAGTACGGACAAACTTCCCGGGCATTATCACAGACGGTAATTACATAATCGAATTGGATGTTTTTGTATTCATCGATCACATTGGAAGTATGGTGTGAAATGTCGATTCCGTCTTCCAGCATGGTTTGAACCGCATCCGGATTTAATCCGTGAGCTTCGATTCCGGCGCTGAAAACTTCAACCCGGTCTTTTCCGAAAAATCGGAGATAGGCTTCCGCCATCTGGCTGCGGCAACTGTTGCCGGTGCACAGAACTAATATTTTCTTCATAAGCAGTTCAGACAAAAAGCCAGATAATATTGATGATGCAGAATTTGGGATCGAACCCCCAGATTAATTGCAGAATCAACAATGAAGTGGTAATAATGATGGCTTTTTTGTACCGATTAAAAAAATGTGTAAGTATTTCAACAGCAGACTTCATTGGGAGAGCAGCAAGTTGTTTTGGGTGTAAGGTCTGAGAGTTTTAATTTTTGTTTTTCAGCAGGAATTCCGCATTTGTCTTTTGCCGGGCAATCCGTAAAAAGATTCAGCAGATTAAATTGATCATTAGTAAAAGCAACACCGAATCGACCGATAGTACCGGATTGATATTCAAATTCAACCTCCGGATCTGAGTCTCCGAAAATTTCGTCGGCCTTTTTAATTATTTCTAAAAGTTTGGAAGGTTTAAGACGATGGTCGGTGTCACCGGCAACCCAAATTTGAAATATAATGGATTGTGTTTTTTTAACCGTTCCTCCACAATCAATCACATGTTTGGAAACCAGTCCGGCTTCGGTGATGTGAAAATGAGCGGGAACCAAAGACGAGTCGGGGAGAACAAATGTTAATTCGTTCAGGTGGCTCAGATGATTTTTAAATTTAGATAGCAGCATTTTAATTTGAATTAGCAGCAATTATTTTTTAGACATTCGGCATGACTTGCAACGCCGGAAAGAAATTTCAGAAGGTCATCAACGGCTCCCTGATTTATACAATAGTTAATGGCATTGCCTTCAATATTGCCTTTAATAAAACCGGCCAGTTTCAACTCCTTGAGGTGTTGTGAAACGGTGGGTTGAGCCAGCGGCAATTCGTTAACAATGTCGCCGCAAACACAGGCGTTGGTTTTCATCAGATATTCCAGAATGGCAATGCGGGCAGGATGTGCAAGCGCTTTGGCCAGACCCGAAATCTGATTGTGTTTTTCTGAAAAATGTTCCGCTTTTGAAAGTCCCATTTATATTTCTATATCGCAATATTACGATAAAGCGATGAATCGAAAACGGAGCTGAATTTTTTTTTAGTGAAAAGTAAGTCAGGATTCCAACCCCAAAGAATATCCATCCGTCAGCATTGTGGATGTCGTAAAACTTTAGTTCAACAACCTTAGATCAAAAAAATGAAGAAGCTTTTCAAAAACATGTTCGCCAGTTGTATCATTTGCGCAATTCAGTCATTTTCTCCAACAGCAGAAAACGGTGTTGATGCAACGTACGGCGTTTCTCCCGGAGACCCGTCACACATTTCACTGGAACTGCACAGCAATTACACCTTTGTTTTTAAAGATTACTCACTTCCCAACCACAAGACGAAAGTTAACGGAACCTATACTCTGCAGAATAACCGGTTACATTTAACAGCGGAGAACTCAAATGAAAAATTCAGAGATGATTGGAAAATTGTAAATAACGGCAATGCAGTTTCCTCCAGTTTCCGACTATCTTTTTACAGGCTCTGCAAGTTGGATTAAGAGAATTGCATTTGGGCAGATTCATCTTCTCACATTCATTCTTATCGAAACCTTAACCTGTTCTAAAACGCACATGACCTTATTTTCGTGACCAAAATTGCGTTTTGCAGGAATTAAAAAGCCAGATTCAACAATTCACTTCGCCGGTTACTTTCGAATCACTCCGGTCGTTTATTACAGAACTTACACTTGAAAACCTCCGTTTCAATGAACACATTCCGGAACCGGAAGCTGCCGGGGATTACGGAAGAAATATTATAACACTTGAACCTTTTGAATGCGTTCTTATTCATTGGCCGGCCGGGGTTTCAAGCGCAATTCATTTACACGAGGGACTTTTTGGTTATGTCTGGGTTCTGGAAGGAGAACTCGACAATGTCTTTTATAAATTTCAGGATGGTAAACTCATCGAATATTCCGTAGCCCGATATGGCAAAAACGGATTGATTCCGGAACCCGACGGAGTGATTCACAAACTCGCCAATAACACAAACACGCGCGCGATAACACTGCATTTTTATTACCCGGCGATTGAAAGTTTCGAGGGGATGCAGTTGTTCAATGTAGAAAAGCGAGCCATTGGTAGTCTGAGTGATAATGCCAATACCGCCAGTTGGCAGGATGAGGACGGACATTTTTCAGAAGTAAAAACCAATGCATTCGACTTCGTTCCGTTTGATGTGCATCACCAACCCAAAACCCACGTAATGATTCCGGTTATTCCGAAACCGACATCGGAAAGAATCCGGGAAATGAACGACGAATACTTTAGTGAGCAGGCACACAAATACGACTTTTCGGATTTCAACCAGCCCCGTAGAAAAGCTTATATCGATGGCATTGACCGGGAAATTGCCCGTTTGCTTCAGGAGTCGGAACCCATAAAAAAAGTAATGGATATCGCAGTGGGTACTGGAAGACGTGCTCTTCACATACGGGAAATCAGCGAACTCAATTATTCCATAACCGGGGTCGACATCAGTGAAGAGATGTGTGCCATTGCGGGTGAACGGGGCATTAGGGCAATTCACCACGACTGGGTAAATGCTGAAATTCCGGATGAAAAGGACTTCGATGCCGTAACGTTCTTATACGCATTCGGACATATTGCCGACATAGAATCGAGAGAGCGTGCATTGCGAAAAGTTCATCAGGTTTTAAAACCGGGCGGGATGATTTTCTTTGATGTCTTTAGTCTGAACAACCAAAACGAATGGGGACCTCAGGCTTCAAAGGCATTTGACCAACGCAATCTCGGGGAAAACGGATTCGACCGGGGCGATGTGTTCTATAAAAAAACGGAATTCAACAGCATCGCTTTTCTACATTATTTCACCCATGAAGAAATTGAAGAATTACTCCATAAAACCGGATTTGTAGAGATAGAAATCCGTTCGATTGGTTATGCGAAAAATCCGGGACAGTGGGTGGATAGTGATAATGAGGGGAACTTTTTTGTGGCGGCGAGGAAGGTTTGAAGAGGAGGAGGGAGCGGTAGCGGTAACTGCAACGGTAACTGCAACGGTAACTGCAACGGTAACCGTAACGGTAACAAGAGAAGGAGAGCGAAAGAGCTGGAGACAGGAGAGCGATCAAAATTCTGAGCCAGCGGAGAATCCCGATTTTCCCCAAAAAAAGACCGTCATTCCGAGCGAAGCGAAGATACCCAAACAGTAACGGGAACGGAAGAGCGGAAGAAAACGGAGAACGAATGCTAAGAGCGATGAAAAAGAAGGATTTCTGGCGGTTGGTTAATTTGGAATGGATCCTCGGTTTGTTCGGGGAAAGGGCTTAAGCCCTTCTTCGTGCGCAAGTACGATTGTTTACCAGACCAAGAGCAACAAAATCTGTCATTTGAAAATTACCGCTTAAAAATTCTAACTCAACGCAGTCAACTTGGGTATCGACAGATTGGAAAACCATCAACCTAAAAGACGCTGAAGGATTTTGGTAGTTGTCGCTGGTGAAACGGATTGATAGGAAAATAACCCGAAAATGTTTTGGGGAATCAGGCATAGAAAGGGCTTAAGCCCTTCTCATAGCGCGCCCGTGAATCTAACCCGGTCCTCCCAAATCCACCATCAGCGAAACCTCAAATTATTCCCAAAGTTGGTTCTGCGTTACCCAACGCCATTCACAAAAAAATCCCGGCATTCTCGAGAAAGACCAAATCTTAATTAACACATATTGGCCTCTTTTATCTCAGAATGATCTACCCTCTTGGGGCTAATAAATATATATGGGGTAGAACCCTTTCGAGGAAGGATTTCAACCTTGATTTCATCAAAAATGATCCTCGATATATTACCGGTTGAAATTGAGTTGATAAAAGAATCAAGATTAGAATTTGAACATTGTAAAGGGGGAAGATTAAAGGTGTCGTCGATGTAGATTACTGTTCGAAATGATAGCACCCTGACAGAGAGAATGAATGCACCTATCCTAACCAGATAACCTTTATCCACATTTCGCCTTAGCCGCACGCAGTTTATACCGATATCTTTTCTGTATTAAAAATCTTTTCAAATTGCTTTACATACTCGGCAGCAACTTCACTTACCGGAATTTTTCTTCCAAGTTCTTTGGATATGGATGTCACACCTTTATCGGTAATACCACACGGAACTATGTGATTAAAATACGATAGATCGGTTGAAACATTTAAAGCAAATCCGTGCATCGTAACCCATCGGCTCACTTTTATTCCGATGGCAGCAATTTTTCTGGGTGCGCCTTCAATCAGCCAGATCCCGGTTAGTCCTTCGATGCGTTGTGTTTTTATTCCGTAAGTCAGGAGGGTTTGGATAAGGCTTTCTTCCAGCAAATCAACATAAGTTCGAATGCCCATCTTCCGATCGTTCAGATTTAAAATCGGATACCCAACTAATTGACCCGGTCCGTGAAATGTTATATCGCCACCCCGTTCAATCTGAAATACCTCTGCACCGATATTTTTCAGGAAAACCGGATTAACTAATAAATTATTCGCATCTGCACTTTTGCCTAAGGTATAAACCGGCTCGTGTTCGCATATAAGGAGTTGGTCCGCAATCGCACCTTCAATCCGTTTTTGAAGGAGTTCTTTCTGTAAATCCCAGGCATTGCCATACCGGATCAAACCGAGGTGCTGAATTTCAAATTCTGTCATTTACAATCCTTTTAACAATCAGACTCAACAACAAAAACACGGAAATAAAGATTGCAATCCGGCCGATATAATCTCCGTGTGTGGCATAAAAGGTTAGCCCGCTGAATTCCGGAACATCGTATGAAAACGCCTTGGGTTCCCACCATTCTGTATGCGTGATGATTTCACCGGTGTTATTTATCACACAAGAAATTCCTGTGTTTGCTGCCCGAACAACCGACCGCCTGTTTTCAATTGCCCGCAATCTTCCGTAATGCAAATGCTGCCGGTAACCGGGTGTGTTTCCCCACCAACCATCGTTCGTAATCACTAAAATCGTCCCGGCACCTTTTCGCACAAACGAACCCACATATTCTCCGAAAATACTTTCGTAACAAATCGTAGTTGCCATGCTCGAATCCAGAATTTTGGATTCTTTATCACTACCCAAACTGCCGGAAATTCCTCCCATATCAATGGCCAGCGGTGCTAAAATTTTGAAAAATCCGGGATAAGGCATCATCTCAACACCGGGAACCAGTCGTGATTTGTGATACGCTTGTTCAACACCATTTTCATTAATAAATAAAGCGGTGTTATACGAATCGTAATACTGATTAGTGGGTTCGTAATGACGTGCGGTAACACTCAGTTCTTCGCCCGAAGAATAGAATTTATACGTGGAAGCTCCAGTGATTATTTTTAACCCGGAATGCCGTTCACATAATTCTCTCAGCATCCTGATGGACGTATAGCTATTCCAGTTGCTTTCGTCAAGATTTTCAACAATTGCCGTTTCCGGGAGAACCACGTACTCAGTTGTAGAATCGATTTGTTGTTCGGCAAGCGAGATAAAAATCTTCATTTGATTCATCTCCTCACCCGAATTGAATTTGTTGTACGGATCGATATTCGGCTGAACAACTACGATTTTATGGGATAAATAAGATTCTCGTAGTTCCTGGCGAATTAGCAATAAATGGGATATGCCAATCGGTAATAAAAGGAGCCCGGCTAAACGGTAAGCGGTTCCGGTGTTGTGATTAACAACCCAATAAAACAGCAGCACGTTAGCCAGTAAAATCCAGAGACTCCCGCCTAAAACTCCGGTGTATTCGTACCATTGAATAATGGAGGTACTGGTAGCAAATGAATTTCCGAGAACCAACCAGGGATACGCCAGATCCCAGCGATAATGCAGGAATTCGTAACCGAGCCAGTATAGAATAAATGCGACTAATGCTCTTTCCAATCCCAGAATCTGACGGGTGAAGCGATAAAACATGAAAGGAAAAGTCATGATCAGACTGTTCGCTATCAGCATAAATACAGCACCTCCGGGAGATGCGTTCCACACCCACCAGGTAGTGGTTAGATTAAAAAGAAACAAAGACAGATACAGATACCGGAAGTAAACACCGGTTTTTCCTTTATCCTGTAATAGCTGATCCAATCCTAATAAAGGGGCAAATGCAACAAACATCAGATACGGCATCTGATGCGGAGGCCACGCCAGAAATAATAGAAGTGGCGATAACAAAGTGAGAATCCAGAGAGCCGTTTTTTTATTCATAAATGCTCGCGTTTACACCGCCGATTATTACCACAAACTCCCCCTTTGCAACTCCGTTTTCTAATTGAATCGCTACTTCTGTGGCGGATCCCCGATAATACGTTTCGTGAATTTTACTGATCTCTCTTGCCACTACAATTTGCCGTTGATCTCCGAAATGTTCCGCCAGTTCTTCGAGCAACCGGAAAATTCTGTGCGGACTTTCATATAGCACAACGGTTCGTTCTTCCTCTTTTAGTGCTAATAATCTTTTTTGTCTTCCTTTTTTATGCGGAAGAAATCCTTCGTAAACAAATCGGTCGCAGGGCAATCCGGATGCGACAAGAGCCGGAACGAAAGCAGTAGCACCCGGTAGGCATTCCACCTTAATGTTGAGACGAACACATTCCCGGATAAGCAGATATCCCGGATCCGAAATTCCCGGAGTTCCGGCATCACTGCAATAACTAATGGTTTTCCCGGATTGAATTTCCTGAATTACGGCCGGAACTTTTCGGTGTTCATTATTCTGATGGAGCGAATCTACCGGCGCGTGTATTTCAAAATGACTCATCAGTTTGCGCACATTACGACTGTCTTCGGCTAAAATCAGATCTGAATTTTTCATCACTTCAATTGCCCGGAAAGTCATGTCGCCGAGATTTCCGATGGGAGTCGGAACCAGGATTAGTTTGCCCGTAGTTGAAATCATTTAACCGCTGCGAATTTACTTCACAATCGTATGGAACATGAATCGGTAATTTCTTTAGAAAGGTTAATCTGTTCGAAACAGGTTAACAATGAAAACAACTTTGAGCTAATAATTTTGCGCATCAATTCCGCATGATGAAGAGGATAAAATATCTGAAAAAATTTCTGGCAATTCCGCTGGTAGTCTTGTTTATGCACAGTTTCACCACCGACAATGGATTTCGCGACAGTCAGTTGAAAAATCAACGAGTTCAGATGGCTTTTAAAGAGAAGTTGGTGGATGTGAATACGATGTTGGGTTTGAAAGGCATTGATCAAACGAACTTTGAAATATACATCCGTGCTTTTAAAATGGAGCAAGTTGTGGAAGTTTGGGGAAGAACCCGGGGTGCAAATACATGGTGCAATGTGGTTAATTATAATTTCTGTAGTACGGTAGGACAATTAGGCCCGAAAAGGAAAGAAGGAGATTATCAGATTCCGGAAGGCTTTTACACCGTGTCGGAATTCAATCCGAATAGCGATTTTCTGCTATCACTAAAACTCAATTACCCGAACAAATCAGACAGTATTCTCGGTGTTAAAGGAAAACTCGGAGACCTTATATATATACACGGAGGATGCATGACTATCGGTTGCATCCCGATCACCGACGATAAAATTGAGGAGTTGTATGTTCTGTCGGTTATTGCTAAAGATCAGGGCCAGAATCAAATTCCGATTCATATTTTTCCGGCACGTCTTAATTATGGCAATTACAATATGCTCGCGAAACAAACCACGAACAAATCGAATGTTCGGTTTTGGGGAAACCTTCGTACATGCTATACCTACTTTGAGGAAAACGGTATTCTGCCGGAAATTTCAGTGAACGAAAAAGGTGACTATGTTTATAAACGAAGTGAATAGAAAGGAGTTTCAACACATTTTACTCTTTTGTTTTAAAGGTGATTTAAATTCTGGGAACTGTAGAGTTCGAAATCACTTCGGATCGGCCAGGAACAGATTTCAACCGAATTTTAATTTTCACAACCGCTCCTTAATATCATAAGTTCTATTTTCGCTGAGCTTTTTTAAAGAACCAAATTGATGAATTTCGAACAGACCGAAAATCAAAAAATGATCGCCGATATGGTGGCGGATTTTGCAGCCCGACACATCAAACCTAAGATGATGGAATGGGACGAATCGCAACACTTTCCGGTAGAAGTTTTTAAAGAACTGGGTAAGCAAGGCTTAATGGGAGTTTTGGTTCCGCATGAATACGGCGGGTCAGGATTTGGTTATCTTGAATACATGACGGCCATTGTGGAGCTTTCAAAAGTTTGCGGAAGCATCGGCTTGTCGATGGCCGCTCACAATTCTCTTTGCACCGGGCATATTCTGCAATTTGGCAACGAAGCCCAAAAGCAGAAATACCTGCCCAAACTGGCAACCGGAGAATTTATCGGAGCGTGGGGATTAACAGAAACCGGAACCGGATCGGATGCCGGCGGAATGAATACAACGGCTGTTAAAGACGGTGATTATTGGGTGATCAACGGTTCCAAGAATTTTATTACACATGCCATTTCTGGAGATGTTGCTGTTGTAATCGTTAGAACTGGCGAAAAGGGAGATTCACATGGAATGACGGCCTTTATTGTAGAAAGAGAAACACCGGGTTTCAGTGGAGGCAAAAAAGAAAACAAACTTGGAATGCGGGCTTCAGAAACCGCTTGTTTGTTCTTTGATAATTGTCGTATTCATCAGGATCAGATGCTCGGTAAGGAAGGTGAAGGATTCATTCAGGCAATGAAAGTTTTGGATGGCGGGCGAATTAGCATTGCTTCTCTTGCTTTAGGAATTGCAAAAGGGGCCTATGAAGCTGCTTTGGCGTATTCCAAAGAACGCGAACAATTCGGAAAGCCGATTTCTGAATTTCAGGCTATTGCTTTCAAACTTGCCGATATGGCGACAAAAATCGAATGTGCCGAACTGTTGACTTCTCAGGCAGCAGTTATGAAGAACGAAGGAAAACCGATGACCAAAGAGTCTGCGATGGCCAAGTATTATGCTTCAGAAATTGCGGTTCAGATTGGTAATGACGCAGTTCAGGTTTTCGGAGGATACGGATACACTAAAGACTATCCGGCGGAGAAGTTTTATCGGGATGCCAAGCTTTGTACCATTGGTGAAGGAACTTCTGAAATCCAGAAATTGGTAATCAGTCGGCAGATCTTAAAAGGCTGATTGAGAAATTCTTTTTGGGTCGCTTGAATTTTAGTTCAATAATTAGATATTTGCAGCCCTTTTAAACGACCAGTCATTTTTGTACTTATGTTAGTAGTAAACGTTAAAGAAAACGAATCTGTTGAAAAGGCGCTCAAGCGCTTCAAAAAGAAATTTGAAAAAACCGGTGTTCTCCGTGAATTGAGAGAGCGTCAGCAGTTTACCAAACCTTCTGTAAAACGCAGAATGGAGAAAATTAAAGCTGCTTACAAAGAGCAACAACAAAACGGTTGATCACAGATCGGCCTGTATTCTTCTTTCCTTTTAGAAATCTTTGGTGCTGCTTCCAGTTGGTCGTTGACTAAGTTGCACGCATTTTTATTCTATTAATTTTATTCCTTCTAATCCTTTTTTAACTTGCGGTTGTTAAGTTCATAATCTTGAACCAACTGTTGGTTAAATATCTGAATTACCTGACGTTTCAGAGAAATCTGTCGCACCATACAATTGATGCGTATCGCTCAGACCTCCAGCAGTTCTGTGCTTTTCACAGCCTTGAAACAGACGATTCGATATTAAATGTAAAGTACAATGATGTACGGAGTTGGGTTGCGAGTCTGGCAAAAAGCAAAATGGCACCAACTAGCATCAATCGGAAAATCAGTGCCGTAAAGCGCTTTTATAAGTACCTGAAAAAGTTGGATTTGGTTTCTGTGAATCCGGCAGATAGCGTCGGAAATCTGAAGAAGCCAAGAAGGTTGCCTCAATACGTGAAGCAATACGAAATGGATCGTTTAATCGATTCACATAAACCTGTAAATACCGGGGAAACCGAGTATACAGAAATCCTGGAGTTTACTGCTCTAATGCTCTTATATCAGGCAGGTTTGCGAAGATCAGAACTAATAAATCTGCTGGATGTTAATGTTGATACGATTCAAAAAACCGTAAAGGTTATGGGAAAAGGGAGTAAGGAGAGAATCGTTCCGTTGACCGAAGAAATGAATGAACTTCTCAATAATTACAGGAATTCCCGTAATACTCTTGGAGATTTCCATGACAACTTTTTTATATTTGAGAACGGTAAGCCACTTTATGAGAAATGGGTTTACCGGCTGGTCAAAAAGTCATTGAGTGAAGTATCTACTGTCGCGAAGAAAAGCCCACACGTGTTGAGACATTCCTTTGCCACTCATCTGTTACAGAGAGGGGCAGATATTAATGCCATCAAGGAATTACTCGGGCACTCGAGTTTGGCGGCTACCCAGATTTACGCGCACAACGACATTGAGCAGTTGAAGAAAATACATAAGTTACATCCTAATTCTTAGACCAATGAAAGTACAAATTCAATCCATTCACTTCAAAGCTGATCAAAAACTCAAAGATTATATCGCGCGAAAACTTTCCAAACTTGATCACTTATACGATGCTATTATTGACTCACAGGTTTTTCTCAAACTTGAAAACAATCATCAGAAAATCAACAAGAC
Source organism: Bacteroidota bacterium (assembly GCA_016124755.1). Classification (GTDB taxonomy): domain Bacteria; phylum Bacteroidota; class Bacteroidia; order NS11-12g; family UBA9320; genus WGNA01. The sequence goes on from WGNA01000011.1 coordinate 286,747, forward strand.
AATAGAAGTGAAATTGAATGTACAGAATCAAAGTATTTTCAAGACACAAACCTCTCAAAGTTTTGAAGCTGCAACCGATTTAGCAGTAGATGCTCTCAAAATTCAAATCACTAAGTATAAAGAGCGTCTGAAACTACCTGCCTGAGGACACAAGTTGAAACTTTTTACATCGCAAAACATCAGTAAAATCGGGCATTCCGACGTTTCAAACTCTTCCCAAATATTTTTATCCAATTTTTGATTGCGATTCAAAAAAAATGTACTTTTGCCAACCCTAAAAAATCGTGGGAGGTTATTAGGGTTCGTTAGAAGTCTTAGGATTTCTGTGAAATTGGATAAAATTGCCACCTTAGCTCAGCTGGTAGAGCAGCTGATTTGTAATCAGCCGGTCGTTGGTTCGAGTCCGACAGGTGGCTCTTAATCCGGGGAGATACCAGAGCGGTCAAATGGGACGGACTGTAAATCCGTTGCTTCGGCTACGTAGGTTCGAATCCTACTCTCCCCACTCGTTATTTGGCAAGTCCGAAAGGTTGTTGAGGATGACCTTTCAGAAAAGTTAAGAACGCTTGTGTTCGGTAGAGTGAAGTTGATCTTCACAATACAGGATACAAAAATTTGCGGGAGTAGCTCAGTTGGTAGAGCGACAGCCTTCCAAGCTGTAGGTCGCGGGTTCGAGCCTCGTCTCCCGCTCAAGCCGGTTGAATTTCGGGTTTCCGGATTTCAACCGGTTAGGGTTTTTAGCCAATGACGCTCTGAATAATCCGGTGAAATTGGCGAAGAATTCAAGCCGATGTAGCTCAGGGGTAGAGCGTTTCCTTGGTAAGGAAGAGGTCGTGGGTTCAATTCCCATCATTGGCTCAAAGGTGATGAAAGACTCACCAAGATTTTTTAACAATCCTCATAAGAGAAACAAAACAAAAAGTAACATTATTTAATCGTCATGGCTAAAGAAACATTTGACCGTTCCAAACCACACGTAAACATCGGAACGATCGGTCACGTTGACCACGGTAAAACTACCCTGACCGCCGCCATCACAACAGTTCTGGCGTCACAGGGTCTTGCTGAAAAGAAAGATTTTGACACTATCGACTCTGCTCCCGAAGAAAAAGAGCGTGGTATCACGATCAACACAGCACACGTGGAGTATCAAACGGCAAATCGTCACTATGCTCACGTTGACTGTCCGGGTCACGCTGACTATGTAAAGAACATGGTTACTGGTGCGGCTCAGATGGACGGAGCTATCCTCGTGGTAGCATCTACCGATGGTCCTATGCCACAAACCAAAGAGCACATCCTTCTCGCTCGTCAGGTAGGTGTACCTAGACTGGTTGTTTTTATGAACAAAGTTGACATGGTTGACGATGAGGAATTGTTGGAGCTTGTTGAAATGGAAATTCGTGAACTGCTCGACTTCTATGGATTCGATGCAGACAATACACCAATCATCAGAGGATCTGCCCTTGGCGGACTCAACGGTGAAGAAAAATGGGTGAACACCATTATGGAACTCATGAGCGCAGTAGACGAGTGGATTCCGGTTCCTCCAAGATTGGTTGATCAGCCTTTCCTTATGCCAGTTGAAGACGTGTTCTCAATCACTGGTCGTGGAACAGTTGCTACAGGTCGTATCGAAAGAGGTGTCATCAAAGTTGGTGAGCCTGTTGAGATCGTAGGTATGGGTGCAGAGAAACTTACTTCTACCTGTACAGGTGTTGAGATGTTCCGTAAGCTCCTCGATCAGGGAGAAGCTGGAGATAACGCCGGTATTCTTCTGAGAGGTATTGAGAAAACCGATATCCGTCGTGGTATGGTTATCTGCAAGCCGGGTTCAGTTAAACCACACAAAAAATTCAAAGCTGAGGTTTACGTACTTTCTAAAGAAGAAGGTGGACGTCACACTCCATTCTTTAACAAATACCGTCCACAGTTCTACTTCAGAACTACAGACGTAACAGGGGAAATCATGTTGCCGGAAGGAACCGAAATGGTTATGCCTGGTGATAACGTTACTATTACTGTTGAACTTCTCAACCCGGTAGCTATGGAAAAAGGACTCAAGTTCGCGATTCGTGAAGGCGGTCGTACCGTAGGTGCTGGTCAGGTAACTGAAATCCTCGAGTAATCGGAATAATAATTTTGCGGGATCCGCGGGTGCTTCTGCATCCGCGGACTTCCTGTAAATAAAGGAGAGTAGTTCAATTGGTAGAGCAGCGGTCTCCAAAACCGCAAGTTGCAGGTTCGAGCCCTGTCTCTCCTGCTGAAAACGTAAAGTAAATAGTCAATGGAGCGACTTAGAAATATTTGGAACGTGACCATCGATGAGTTGATGAACAAAGTAACCTGGCCAAGCTGGGATGAACTCGTTCAAAGTACCATCATTGTGCTCATCGCTTCCATCATCTTTGCTTTGGCGGTGTATATCATCGACCTGAGCTTTGATAACATTATGAACTTGCTTTACAAGCTCATGTAATAAACCGAAAGGTTAAAAATCGGAGATCATGGAACAGGTGAACGGAGATTACAAATGGTATGTGGTGCGAGCCATTACCGGACAGGAAAAGAAAGTGAAAGCAATGATCGAGTCTGAACTCGCTCATGAAAAACTAACGGATTACGTTCCGCAGATTCTGATCCCGACTACCAAGGTTTATGAAATCAAGAACGGAAAAAAAACGTCCCGCGAAAAGAGTTTCTATCCGGGGTATATTTTAATAAATGCCAATCTGGTGGGTGAGGTGTTACCTACCATTAAAGGTATTAATGGCGTTGTGGGTTTTTTGGGAGACGAAGGTGTTCCAACACCTATGCGCCAGAGTGAAGTTAACCGGATTCTCGGTCAGGTGGATGAGACCAACGAAATGGGTGAGAGCATGATCGAACCTTTTATTGTTGGTGAAATGGTGAAAGTGAACGACGGACCTTTCTCCGGATTTGTGGGTGTGATCGAAGAAGTGAATGAGGAAAAGAAAAAACTGAAGGTGATGGTAAAAATCTTCGGTCGAAAAACACCAATGGAATTGAACTACGTACAGGTAGAAAAAGAAAAATAGAAAATGGCTAAGCAAATTTCAGCTTTCGTTAAGTTACAGGTTAAAGGTGGAGCGGCAAATCCGGCTCCTCCAATCGGACCGGCCCTTGGTGCCAAAGGGGTGAACATTATGGATTTTTGCAAACAATTTAATGCAAGAACTCAGGACAGACCCGGAAAGGTATTGCCGGTTGTAATTACTGTTTATCAGGATAAGTCTTTTGACTTCATCATTAAAACTCCTCCGGTTGCTTCTCAACTGATGGAGGCTACCAAAGCCAAAAAAGGATCTGCAGAACCTAACAGACAAAAAGTTGCGAAAGTTACCTGGGATCAGGTAAGAACTATCGCCGAAGATAAAATGCCCGACCTCAATGCCTTCACCGTTGAATCAGCCATGAGAATGGTTGCCGGTACTGCAAGAAGTATGGGTATCACTGTAACCGGACAGTTTCCGGGAGATAAATAATTATCGCTAACACATTATGTCAAAAGTTTCAAAAAAGAGAAAAGACGCTCTTACGAAACTGGATCGCCAAAAGCTTTACAGTTTAACGGAAGCAGCGGAGCTCGTTAAGAGCATCACTTACACGAAGTTTGACGCATCAGTTGACCTCGATGTTAAACTCGGTGTTGACCCGCGTCAGGCAAATCAAATGGTGAGAGGGGTTGCTAGCCTTCCTCACGGAACCGGTAAAAATGTTCGGGTATTGGTACTTTGTACCCCCGACAAAGAAGCAGAAGCCAAAGAAGCCGGAGCTGATCACGTTGGATTGGATGACTACATCGAAAAAATCTCAGGAGGCTGGGTAGATATCGATGTTATTATTACTATGCCGAGTGTTATGGCTAAGATCGGTAAACTGGGAAGAATCCTCGGGCCAAGAAACCTCATGCCAAACCCAAAATCCGGTACTGTTACCATGGAAGTTGGAAAAGCTGTTTCTGAGGTAAAAGCCGGTAAGATTGATTTCAAGGTTGATAAAACCGGTATCATTCACAGCTCAATCGGAAAAGTTTCTTTTGATCCGACCAAGATCACCGAAAACGCACAGGAGTTTGTTAACACTTTGCACAAATTGAAACCTTCTGCTGCCAAAGGAACGTACTTCCAGTCAATAACAATGTCCAGCACCATGAGTCCTGGGATTAAAGTAGATGTTAAATCAATTCCGGGAATCTAATTAGTTGAGCCATGACAAGAGACGAAAAAAATCAGGTAATTGACGAACTCGTTCAGAGTCTCAATACCTATGAATTTATATATGTTACGGACAGTTCTGAGTTAACCGCAAACAACAACAACGAACTCCGTCGTATGCTCCACAAAAATGGAGTTAAGATGCAGGTTGCTAAAAACACCTTAATCCGTCAGGCATTAGTGAGGGCCGAAAAGGATTGGGGTGAATTAACCGACACCCTCAAAGGGACTACAGCCTTACTTTTTGCTTCCAACCCCAAGGCTCCCGCGATCGCAATTAAAGACTTTCGCAAAAAGGGCGACAGACCGGTTTTAAAAGGCGCCTTCCTCGACAGTAGTGTTTATGTAGGTGACGATCAACTCGAAGTCCTGCTGAACTACAAGTCGAAAGAGGATTTGATCGGAGAACTCATCGGATTGCTCCAATCACCAGCCAAGAATGTTATTTCCGCCCTTCGTTCTGGTGGAACTACTATTCACGGCATCCTTCAAACCTTATCCGAAAAAGAAAATTAATCAAATCATCAACAGCACTTTAAATAGTTAAAAATGTCAAACTTAAAGGAATTCGCAGAACAACTTGTTAACCTCACAGTTAAAGAAGTTAACGAACTGGCAGCTATTCTGAAAGACGAATACGGTATTGAGCCAGCAGCAGCTGCAGTTGCAGTTGCCGCTCCTGCAGCAGGCGGCGGAGACGCAGCAGCTGTAGAAGAGAAAACAGAATTTACGGTTGTTTTAAAATCAGCCGGAGCTTCTAAACTGAACGTTGTTAAGGTTGTTAAAGACCTTACCGGACTCGGTCTAAAAGAAGCAAAAGAAATCGTTGATTCAGCTCCAAAAGAAGTCAAGGAAAACGTTTCAAAAGATGAAGCGGATGCTTTAAAAGCAAAACTTGAAGAAGCAGGAGCTGAAGTTGAGATCAAGTAAAATAACACACTTATAACACAATAGACCCCAGAGAAATCTGTGGGTCTATCTGTGTTTTTGTGCGTTTGCAGAGTTCATTTTTTCGCCAACCTAATTTTAATACCTTGTCAACCGTACAACAAAACACTCGAATAAATTTTGCCTCCATCCCGGAAATCATTCCCTATCCCGATTTTCTGGATGTTCAGGTGAAGTCGTTTCAGGAATTCTTCCAGCTTGAAACTTCTTCTGAGGATCGTGCTAACGAAGGACTGTATAAGGTGTTCAGTGAGAACTTCCCTATTACAGACACACGTAACATCTTCGTTCTCGAATTCCTCGACTACTTCGTGGATCCACCGAGATACACAATGGAAGAGTGCATCGATCGCGGTCTGACCTATGCGGTTCCGCTGAAGGCCAAACTTAAATTGTCTTGTAACGATATCGAACACGAAGATTTCGAAACGATCGTACAGGATGTTTATCTGGGTACCATTCCATATATGACCCCTCGCGGGACATTTATTATTAATGGTGCAGAAAGAGTTATCGTTTCTCAGTTACACCGGTCTCCGGGTGTGTTCTTCGCACAGTCGTATCACACCAACGGAACCAAGTTGTATTCGGCAAGGGTAATTCCTTTCAAAGGAAGCTGGATCGAATTCGCAACAGACGTGAATAACGTTATGTATGCCTACATCGACCGTAAAAAGAAATTCCCGGTAACAACTCTTCTTCGTGCCATTGGATTCGAAACGGATAAAGACATCCTCGACATCTTTGGTCTTGCTGAAGAAGTGAAAGTTTCCAAAGCCGCTCTCAAAAGATCAATTGGAAGAAGACTCGCCGCAAGGGTTCTTCGCTCCTGGATTGAAGACTTCGTTGACGAGGATACCGGTGAAGTGGTATCTATCGAACGTAACGAGGTTATTATTGAGCGGGATACAGTTCTGGAAGATGATCACGTGGATGAAATTCTTGAGTCCGGTGTTAAAACCATCATCCTGAGCAATGAGGAAGGCAACAAGAATGACTTTGCCATCATTCACAACACACTTCAGAAAGATACTTCCAACAGCGGAAAAGAAGCTGTGGAGCATATCTACCGTCAGTTGAGAAATACCGATCCACCGGATGAAGAAACAGCGCGCGGTATTATCGACCGGTTGTTCTTCTCCGACAAACGTTACGACCTCGGAGACGTTGGTCGTTACAGGATCAACAAAAAACTGAAACTTGAGATTTCGGAAGATACCAAGGTGTTAACTAACGACGACATCATCAGCATCATCCGTTACCTCATCGAACTTAGTAACTCCAGAACGGACGTTGACGATATTGACCACCTGAGTAACCGTCGTGTTCGTACGGTGGGTGAGCAATTGTACGCACAGTTCGGAGTTGGTCTTGCGAGAATGGCGAGAACGATTCGCGAGCGTATGAACATCCGTGATAATGAGGTGTTCACTCCAACGGATCTTATCAACGCCAGAACCTTGTCGTCGGTAATCAATTCGTTCTTCGGAACCAATCAGTTATCTCAGTTCATGGATCAAACGAATCCATTGGCGGAAATAACCCACAAACGAAGAATGTCGGCACTCGGACCAGGCGGTCTCTCAAGAGACAGAGCTGGTTTCGAGGTACGGGACGTTCACTATACGCACTACGGACGTTTGTGTACCATTGAAACTCCGGAAGGACCGAACATCGGACTTATTTCATCTCTGTGTGTGCATGCTAAAATTAACTCCATGGGCTTCATCGAAACTCCATACCGAAAGGTGGATAGCGGTGTTGTTCAACAGGGAGTTGTTTATCTGAGCGCAGAAGAAGAGGATACCAAAATTATCGCTCAGGCGAATGCTCCGGTGGCTGAGGATGGTCATTTCGAAAGAGATGATATCAAAGCCAGAAACGAGGGAGACTTCCCGATCGTTACTCCGGATCAGGTAGACTATATGGATGTGGCTCCAAACCAGATTGTGTCGATTGCCGCATCTCTCATTCCGTTCCTCGAACACGACGACGCCAACCGTGCGCTCATGGGATCAAACATGCAGCGTCAGGCAGTTCCATTGCTTCGCCCTCAAGCACCGATTGTAGGAACCGGTCTCGAAGGAAAAATTGCACAGGATTCCAGAAACCTTATTAATGCAGAAGGTGATGGAGTTGTGGAATATGTTGATGCGAATGAAATCCGGGTGCGATACGACATGACGGAAGATGAACAAACTGTTTCCTTTACCGGTGAAGTAAAAGCGTATCCTCTGATCAAGTTCCGAAGAACCAATCAGAATACGTGTATCAACCTCAGACCGATCGTTAAAAAAGGAGATCGGGTAAAAGAAGGTCAGGTACTTTGTGATGGTTACGCAACCGACGGAGGAGAACTCGCACTTGGAAGAAACCTGATGGTCGCCTTCATGCCATGGCAGGGTTACAACTTCGAGGATGCGATCGTTATTTCTGAGAAAGTTGTTAAAGAAGACTTCTACACTTCTATTCACATAGTTGAATACGAACTTGAAGTACGGGATACCAAAAGGGGAGAGGAAGAACTCACAAACGACATCCCGAATGTGAGTGAAGAAGCGACCCGAAACCTCGACGAAAACGGTTTGATCCGAATCGGAGCGAGAGTTCTGGAAGGTGATATCCTGATTGGAAAGATTACGCCTAAAGGTGAGTCTGAACCATCACCTGAAGAAAAACTTCTTCGTGCGATCTTCGGTGATAAAGCCGGTGACGTTAAAGATGCAAGTTTGAAAGCACCTCCGTCTACCAACGGAATCGTGATCGATAAGAAACTTTTCTCACGCGTTAAAAAGGATAAAACAGCGAAAGCCGATGATAAGGTTAAGTTGTCTAAACTGGATGCGGAACACGAAAAGAATCTGGCAAAACTGAAAGCCGTACTTATCGAAAAACTCTTCAAGGTTGTAAACGGAAGAACTTCGCAGGGAGTGAACAACGTGTACTTTGAGGAAATCGTTCCGAAAGGCACTAAGTTCACCCAGAAGAATCTTGCCGATATCGATTACAACTCGATTTCTTACAACGGCTGGACTTCCGATGAAGCGAAAAACAAACTCATCGCCAACATCCTAAATAACTACAAGCAACGTGTTAATGCAATCACTACAGATTACAAGCGTCAGCACTTTGCAATCAGTGTGGGAGATGAATTACCAACCGGTATTCTTCAACTCGCTAAAGTTTATCTCGCAACCAAGCGAAAACTGAAAGTGGGAGATAAGATGGCGGGTCGTCACGGTAACAAGGGTATTGTTGCCCGAATCGTACCGGAAGCCGACATGCCATTCCTCGAAGACGGAAAGCCGGTTGATATTGTTCTTAACCCGCTTGGGGTACCTTCCCGTATGAACCTCGGACAGATTTACGAAACTGTTCTCGGTTGGGCAGGTAAAGAACTCGGTTTGAAATTCGCCACACCGATTTTCGACGGTGCATCAGAAGAAAGCATCAATCAATATGTTCAGCAAGCCAACCTTCCGTTGATGGGATCAACCTACCTCTACAACGGTTTAACCGGTGAGCGTTTCGACCAGAAAACAACAGTAGGTGTTATCTACATGCTGAAACTCGGTCACATGGTTGATGATAAAATGCACTCCAGATCTATTGGGCCATACTCACTCATTACCCAGCAACCTTTGGGTGGTAAGGCACAATTCGGAGGTCAGAGATTCGGGGAGATGGAAGTTTGGGCACTGGAAGCTTTCGGTGCGTCGAACATCCTTCGCGAAATCCTGACGGTTAAATCCGACGATATCGTTGGACGAGCCAAGACATACGAAGCCATTGTTAAAGGAGATAACAGTGTTGAACCCGGAATTCCGGAGTCGTTCAACGTATTGCTCCACGAATTGCGCGGACTCGGTCTTGAGATCACCTTCGATTGATGAATTTTTAGCTGGATTAACTTAGAGATTAAACGACATGTCTTACAATAAAAAAGAGCAAAAGGTTAAAAGTAACTTTAAAACAATCCGTATCGGTTTGTCTTCTCCGGAAGTGATTCTCCAAAGATCACACGGTGAAGTAATCAAGCCGGAAACCATCAACTACCGGTCGTATAAGCCGGAGATGGGCGGACTCTTTTGCGAGAGAATATTTGGTCCGGTAAAGGACTATGAATGTCACTGCGGTAAATACAAGCGAATCCGTTACAAGGGTATCGTATGTGACCGTTGTGGTGTTGAGGTAACCGAGAAGAAAGTACGTCGTGAGCGTATGGGACACATCGAATTGGTGGTTCCGGTTGCACACATCTGGTACTTCCGTTCTCTTCCGAATAAAATCGGATACCTGCTCGGTCTTCCTTCCAAGAAACTCGACATGATCATCTACTACGAAAGATACGTGGTAGTGCAATCAGGAGTAAAAGAAGAAGACGGTATCAACTATCTCGATTTCCTCACAGAAGAAGAATACCTTGATATTCTTGACAGTCTTCCAAAAGAAAATCAGTACCTCGACGATCACGATCCGAACAAGTTTGTGGCGAAGATGGGTGCCGAAGCGCTTTGGGATCTGCTTGCTCGTCTGGATCTCGACCAGTTGTCGTACGACCTGCGTCACCAGGCAGCAAATGAGACTTCACAACAACGAAAGGCAGAAGCTTTAAAAAGACTAAAAGTTATTGAGTCTTTCCGTGAAGCAAATTCCCGTTTCGAAAACCGTCCGGAATGGATGATCATGAAGATTCTTCCTGTTATTCCACCGGAACTCAGACCGCTTGTGCCTTTGGATGGCGGACGTTTCGCAACCAGTGACCTCAACGATTTGTATCGACGGGTTATCATCCGAAACAACCGTTTGAAGCGATTGATGGAAATCAAGGCTCCGGAAGTAATTCTCCGAAACGAGAAACGAATGCTTCAGGAAGCAGTGGATTCATTGCTCGATAATACCCGACGTGCGAACGCGGTGAAGGCAAGTGGAAACCGTCCGTTGAAATCTCTCAGCGACATGCTGAAAGGAAAGCAGGGACGTTTCCGTCAGAACCTGCTCGGTAAAAGGGTTGACTATTCCGGTCGTTCGGTTATCGTGGTTGGTCCTACATTGAAACTTCACGAGTGCGGACTTCCAAAAGGAATGGCGAGCGAGTTATTCAAGCCGTTCATTATCCGGAAACTCATTGAAAGAGGAATTGTTAAAACCGTAAAATCTGCCAAGAAAATCGTGGATCGAAAGGATCCGGTGATTTGGGAGATTCTGGAAAATATTCTGAAAGGCCATCCGGTTCTTCTCAACCGGGCCCCAACACTTCACAGACTGGGTATTCAGGCATTTCAGCCGAAACTCGTTGAAGGAAAAGCGATTCAGTTACACCCGCTCGTTTGTACCGGTTTCAACGCCGACTTCGACGGTGACCAGATGGCGGTTCACGTACCTCTCGGAAACGCAGCGGTTCTGGAAGCTCAGATTCTGATGCTCGCTCCGCACAACATTCTGAACCCGGCGAATGGGGCTCCGATTGCGGTTCCTTCTCAGGACATGGTTTTGGGTCTGTATTATCTCACCAAGCCAAGAAAGAGTACCGAAGAAAAACCCGTTAAAGGGGAAGGTCTTACTTTCTACAGCGAGGAAGAGCTTACCATCGCGCATAATGAAGGACGCGCAGCTTTGCACTCCATCATTAAAATAAAAGCCAAAGTTCGAGAGAACGGCGAACTGGTTGAAAAGGTAATCGAGACCACGGTTGGTCGTGTGATCTTCAACCGCTACGTTCCTCAGGACATGGGCTATCTGAATGTTCTTCTCACCAAAAAATCTTTGAGAAACATCATCGGCGACATGGTGAAAGAAGTGGGAATTGCAACAACTGCAGAATTCCTCGACAACATTAAAGATCTTGGATTCCAGTATTCATTCCGCGGAGGCTTGTCATTCTCTATTAATGACGTAGTTCAGCCGGATGAAAAAGATCAGCTTATTGCTTCGGCTAAAGAAGAAGTCGATGAAATCTGGTCTAATTACAACAATGGTTTCATTACCAACAACGAACGATACAACCAGGTAATTGACATCTGGACACGTGTTAACTCCAGAGTTTCCGACGCACTTATCAAGAAATTGACGAATGACGATCAGGGCTTTAACCCGATCTACATGATGCTCGATTCCGGTGCGCGGGGTTCTAAAGAGCAGATTCGTCAGCTCGGAGGTATGCGGGGATTGATGGCAAAACCACAGAAAAAGACAGGTCACGGAGGAACAGGGGAGATTATCGAAAACCCGATTCTTTCCAACTTCCGCGAAGGTCTTTCGATTCTCGAATACTTCATTTCTACACACGGTGCGCGTAAAGGTCTTGCGGATACGGCTTTGAAAACGGCCGACGCGGGTTACCTTACCCGTCGTTTGCACGACGTTGCGCAGGACGTAGTTGTTACCAATGTGGATTGTGAAACGCTGAGGGGTATTGAAATTTCCGCTCTTAAGGAAAATGAAGAAATCGTGGAAAGTCTCTACGACCGGATCCTCGGAAGAACCAGCCTTTACGACGTTGAACATCCGGAAACCGGAGAAATTATCGTTGAGGCAGGCGGTGAAATCAACGAAGACGTTGCCAAGTCGATTGAAGACAGCGGCATCGAGCGCGTTGAAATCCGTTCGGTAATGACATGTGAGGCGAAACGTGGTGTTTGTGCTAAATGTTACGGACGAAATCTGGCAAGCGGAAGAATGGTTCAACGAGGTGAAGCAGTGGGTGTAATTGCAGCACAGTCAATCGGGGAACCGGGAACACAGCTTACACTTCGAACATTCCACGTGGGTGGTACGGCTTCCAACATCGCATCCGAATCGGAATTGCATGTTAAAGTGAGTGGTATTCTCGAGTTCGACGAAGTTAAAACTGTATCTAAAATCACGGAAGACGGAGAAAAACAGGAAATCATCATCGGTCGATCCGGTGAGATTAAAGTTCTTCACCCGAAATCAAAGGAATTGCTCAATACGATGAATGTTCCTTATGGTTCCTTCCTGCATGTTAAAAACGGAGATACCGTTGAGAAAGATGACCTCATCTGCTCATGGGATCCATATAACGCGGTGATTATTTCTGACCAGGAAGGTCAGGTTGAATTCAAAGACGTAATCGAAGGTTTCACTTATAAAGATGAAATTGACGAACAAACCGGATTCAAGGAAAAAGTACTCATCGAGAACCGGGATAAAAAACTGGTTCCTGCGGTAATGCTTTACGATAAGAAGGGTGAAACGCTTAAGGAATTCAACCTTCCGGTAGGTGCGCACATCGCAGTTGACGACAAACAAAAAATCAAGGCCGGTACCATCATCGCGAAGATTCCGCGTGTGATTGGTAAAACCGGGGATATCACGGGAGGTCTTCCACGGGTAACTGAATTGTTCGAAGCGCGTAACCCGTCGAATCCGGCGGTTGTTTCCGAGATCGACGGTGTTGTTACCTACGGAGCGATCAAGCGTGGTAACCGTGAGATCATCATCGAATCCAAAGAAGGCGTTCAGAAGAAATACCTCGTATCTCTTTCCAAACACATTCTGGTTCAGGACAACGACTTTATCAAAGCCGGAACTCCATTATCCGATGGTTCGATCACGCCGAAAGATATTCTCGCGATTGAAGGTCCGAGCGCTGTACACAAATACATCGTAAACGGAATTCAGGAAGTATACCGACTACAGGGTGTAAAGATCAACGACAAGCACATTGAAGTGATCGTGCGTCAGATGATGCAGAAGGTTACCATTGTTGATCCGGGAGATACCAAGTTCCTCGAAGGCGAAGGAGTTGACAAAATCGAATTCAAAGAAGAGAACGATTGGATCTACGACAAAAAAGTAGTTACCGATGCGGGCGATTCAAATGAATTGAAACCAGGTCAGATCGTGAGTCTGAGAAAACTTCGTGATGTTAACTCGGTTCTGAAACGTAAGGATATGAAGATCGTTGAAATCCGTGACGCAGTTCCGGCAACGAGCGAACCATTGCTGATGGGTATTACCAAAGCATCTCTTGGAACGCAAAGCTTTATGTCTGCCGCTTCATTCCAGGAAACTACTAAGGTTCTCAACGAGGCTGCGATTGCAGGTAAAATTGATGAGATGACAGGTCTTAAGGAGAACGTGATCGTGGGTCACCTTATCCCGGCAGGAACCGGTCTCAGAGATTACGAAGACATAATTGTTGGTTCACGTGAAGAGTACGACATGCTGATGAGTTCGAAAGAAGAAGAGTCAGAAGTCTTAGGAGAAGTGGGCGCTTCCAACAGTTGATAATACATTAACACTAAAGTAAGGGCGGTGAACTTTCATCGCCCTTATCTGTTTAAAAAAATAGGTTATGGACGAAAACGAAAACAAAGGTCAGCAGATCGACATCGAACTCTCTGAAGAAGTAGCAGACGGTATTTACGCCAATCTCGCTATTATTTCTCACTCTAATTCTGAATTCATTGTTGACTTCGTTCGAATGATGCCCGGAACTCCGAAAGCAAAAGTGAAATCCCGCATCATCCTTTCACCACAGCACGCCAAAAGACTTTTGGCCGCACTCAATGAAAATGTCCGGAAATACGAGGACAATTTCGGGGAGATTGAATCTCACGAACAATTCCCTACCTTCCCGATGAATTTCGGGCCGGTTGGTGAAGCCTGATCCGGCTGAGTTATCATGCGCGGTACTGTCGGTATCATACTGATCATTGCCATTAGCGGCCAGATTTCCGGATGCAAACCCGGTAATCGAAATCGTACTGCTCATTCTGAAGAGCAGGAAGTCTCCACGGATTCGGAACCTGAGATACAGAGCGTAAAGCAGGTGAAGACCTCAGATGCGGAAATCACAACGGAAGAAGTCTCAGAGGAAAATGAGGAAACAGACGGCTTGTATTCTGTTGCGGTAAAAATCCTGCATCTGATTAAAAACTTCCGTTTCGATACTCTTCAATCGTACATTCATCCATCGCGCGGTGTCGCATTTTCACCCTACGGATATATCGATTCTCCATTAGTTTTTAAACCTAAAGAACTGAACGGGTATCTGGCATCAGACTCTGTTTTTTGCTGGGGTTATTACGATGGATCCGGCGACAGCATTCTAATGACTTTCCCGGATTACATTAAGTCTTTTGTGTATTGTGCGGATTTTCTCGACATGGCCGACACTTCGGTTAATCGCGTTTATCACGCAGGCAATACTTTAAATAATTTCAAATCCTGTTATCCGTCGGCACAGTATATCGACTTTCATGTCGAAGGAACCGAAGAATACGGGGGAATGGATTGGAGAACCCTGAGAATGGGATTCGTGAAAGTGAAAGATCAATGGAAACTCATCGCGCTCATTCACGATGAGTGGACGATCTGATCACCTTATTCGATCTGAATTTTAGTCCGGAAGACTCCACCTTTCCCATCATTAATTTCTAAAATGTACATGCCGTAACTTGCGGTTTCAACATTGATCATTATTCCGTTTGAAGTCGGATTACTGTCGTGATTAATTTCCCGCCCCGCCAAATCCATTATCCTGATCTGATTATCGGCATTAGAAGAAATTCCTTCAATAAATATTCTCCCCTGCGAAGGGTTCGGGAATATTTTATAATCCGGAGCATCAATCACGGGGCTTGAAAGTGCATCTGAAATCTGAATGGTATCGTAATAGGTGCCGCAACCATTGCTCACTTTAACCCAATAGGTTCCAAAATCAGTTACAGTTAAAGTGGAAGAAGTAGAACCATCACTCCATGTGTATTTCGCATCGGCATTGGAAGCATTGAGTTGTATGCTGAAGGGTTTTTTAACAAGCGTATCATTTCCGAGATTTACGACCGGAGTGTATTGCAGAGCAACCTGAGTACTGTCTCTAAAGGTTCCGCAGTATTGGGTTTTAACACGAACTTTATAATTTCCGATTGCATTAACAATGTGAGAGCTATCCGTTGATCCGTCGTTCCATAGAATGTCCGCATCGGGATTATTCGCATTTAGTTCACCCTTTAGTGAGTCGCAGAAAATGGTTGTGTCGGGCCAGTTGATTGGCGTTGCGCTTCCCAGCCTCACCTTCATATACCTGAAAACATTGTCGCGACAAGTTCCCTGAGTTGAAATAAAGAGTTTGAAATCTCCTGATTTTTTAAACTCAACCGTATCGCTGATTCCTTCCCCAAACACATCTCCGCTACTGGAAAATGTGTGGTTACCGGAATTGGTAATAACCGCACCCAACGTATCGAACACATACCAACCGAAGGAAGTTTTAGCAGACGGATTTCTGAAATCCACTTTTAAAGCAAACTTCTCGCAACCCAGCGTGTCGATTCCGATCTCGGGGAAGGATCTCGGGTTTACCTTAATCATCACATGTTTGTATGCAAATCCCGGAACCGGACAGTGATTGTCGTTCGCTTCCAGCAATAAGTGATAAAGCTGATCAGAAGCATCGCCTTCGGCAGGTCTCCATCCGAAAACCAGTTTGCGCAATCTGGCTGTAGAATCTTCCCATCGGGTTGTACTGCCGTTAATTGAATTGAGAACTCTGATGGAAACCGTATCCGGATCGGGTGTCGGGTTTGGCGGCGGGAGAACTTTAACTTTATCGTCGCTGGTTATAAAAAAGCTCAGCGAATCTCCTTCACATACCTGATAGAACTCAAAGCCGCTCATGGTTGGAGCATTGTTCTGATCGCATACCATCATTTCTAACTGAACCTCCCGGATAGCGGTTGAAATATTCACATACAGACCGGAAGAGTTCTTTCTCCATTCTTTAACCTGCACGTTCAACAAAGAATAATCATCACATTTTGTTGGCGTGAAAATGAGATCACCGGTTTGGGCATTTAAATAAAATCCGATAGGCGGATCTGCTTTAGGATTAATAACTCCTTTACCGGTAGGGTCATAAATTTTAACCGGATTGGCATAACTGTAACCGGTTGAAAAAGTTACGTTGGAACCGGCACCCTGAAGCGGAGTTGCCAACTCATAACTCAAACTGTCTCCATCCGGATCGTAAGCTCCGATACTTAAAAAATTTGGCGTATTACAACATAATTTTTGTCTTGGTGAACTCAGAAAAACCGGACTTGAATTTTTGGGAAATTGGTTCGGATCAAATTCTAAATACAAATACGTGTTGGTATTGGCCGGGCCGGTTGAGATCGAAGAATTGCGGCAACACTGTCCGCTTTCTGCCACCAATGTTCCGCATCCCAAAAGCGATTTATATTTGGTTGTTCTAAAATCAACCGTGGTTTTATACGTGTGTTGTTCTTCGCCGGAACCGCTCATATTCGTGTTGGCAGGGGAACAGGGAACAGAGCCCGATGAACAATAATTGGAGATATTTTTAATGCCGACCAACGTGAGGGAAACCGCAACAGACTTGCTTCCGTTTTTACATTTTATATGCGTTACGCTCTCTGGGTTGTCGAATTTCACCCCCCGGCAATCGCGGTAAAAAGTGAAGTAAAAATCATAAACAGAATCGCCAACCAACTCGTAACGGATGTCTCCACCCATTAAATGAGTCGCTTTAGTCTGAGTAAAAAAGGAAAGGGTCAACAGGAGTAAAATCAGGTTTCTTTTCATGTGCATCAGGGTCGATTTGCTAAAATAAGTTAGTGTGTTATAAATCCGAAATTCTATCGGGCTTATTTGTAGAATCTGTTGTTAAGGATGTACAGATTTACTTTTTGGTTGTCTGAAGTTAATTAACCGAATCTGATTACACTATTTATTAAGTGTAAATACTAATTTGCCTTGCGTAAAAAAATCACATTAGTAAATATGGATATCACCAAAATTATCATGGACCAGTTGGGCGAAAACGGACTTTCCGCCATGGCTGAAAAAATTGGAGCGGATAAAAAACAAACTGCATCTGCTTTAGAAGGAATAATGCCTACACTACTCGGTGCGATGTCGAATAATTCGCAATCCGAATCCGGTGCATCGGGTTTACTCGGAGCATTAGACCGCGATCATGACGGAAGCATTTTGGATGATATTACGGGTTTTATTACCGGTGGAGACAACAACTCCGGCTCCGGAATTCTTCGACACGTTTTGGGGGATAATCAATCTGCGGTTGAACAGGGCTTAAGTGCGAAAACCGGTTTGCAATCCAATCAGATTTCCAGTTTGCTCACGATGGTTGCGCCGATTTTAATGGGATATCTCGGAAAACAGAAAAAACAATCCAATAACCAATCCGGTGGATTTGATCTCGGCGGGCTCTCTTCACTTTTAGGAAACTGGGCAGGTGAGGCAGACAAAAACACCGGTCTCGACCTCAACGATATTTTAAAAGTTGTGGGAGGATTAGGTGGCAAAAGTTCCGGTGGTCTTGGCGGATTACTCGGCAATCTTTTTAAATAATAATTATTTCTCCGCTTCATCACACCTTCTTGTGGTTAGAACTAAAAGAACAAAATGAATTGTGCGAAGCGGATTCTAAAACAAGAATTGGATCGCGTGGGTGGGACGTGGGAAAGGCGGGATGGCCCCGGCGGGAATTTGCTATCCGACTTGATTTTTTGCTTACTTTTTTATCAAGAAAAAAGTGAGAAGAAAATAGTTTGTACATCGATCTCCCAACCAATTTACAATCTTGGTGTATCCATACTGAGAAGTATTTACCAATTTTTTATCCGGAGGAAATTTGCTCCTCCGATGCAACCTTTTCTCCACGTATCAGACTAAGGGAAAAACGTATCTTTACCTGAGATTCCGTTATTTCCTTTAGCATGATAACATCAACGCAGAAAGCCACACGCACTCAATCCGGACTTAGTGAATACACCGGGTCATGGACAGCAGCGGAAGTTCGACACCTGCTTCGGCGAACCATGTTTGGTTGCAAGCCATCGGATGTTGAATATTTCCTTTCTAAAAACATGAGCGATTCGGTGGATGAATTACTCAATGTTTCATCGACTCCACCCGATCCTCCGGTGAACAATTATAATTCGAGCAGGCTTACCGATCCGGATATTGCTTTGGGCGATACCTGGGTGAACGGGCCGGATAATTCCGGTTTGTATGGTGTGCGGATGTTGTCTTTAAAAGCCTGGTGGGTTGGTTTAATGATCAACCAAAGCCGGTCTGTTCTCGAGCAGATGACGCTCTTTTGGCACAACCATTTTTCGACCGAAACCAACGTGTACCGCGATCCGATTTACGGCTACAAACACGTGGCGATGTTGCGGGCAAATGCTCTCGGAAATTTTAAATCATTCGTAAAATCAGTAACACTCGATCCGGCGATGCTCGACTATCTCAACGGGCAGAAAAATTCTAAAAATGCGCCGGATGAAAATTATGGAAGAGAACTACAAGAGCTCTTCACTTTAGGAAAAGGCCCCGATTCGAAATACACTGAAGACGATGTTAAACAAGCGGCCAGAGTTCTAACCGGCTACCGGATTAACCGAACGAATTACACTTCCTTTTTTCAGGCGAATCAACACGATACCGGAAATAAAACTTTCTCATCTTTCTATGGCAACCATACCATTACCGGGAAAAGCGGAACCGACGGAGCAACTGAACTCGACGACTTGCTCGATATGATTTTTAATGAAGAGGAAGTGTCGAAATTTCTTTGCCGCAAACTCTATCGATGGTTCGTTTACTACGACATTGATGCGGGTGTGGAAGACGATGTAATTTCTCCGTTGGCGGCAATTTTCAGAACGAATAATTACGATATAAAACCGGTACTCGAAGCACTGTTTAAAAGCGAACACTTTTTTGATGTTGCGAATCGGGGTTGTCTCATTAAATCCCCCATCAACTCAACAGTTGGAATGTTGCGGCAATGCGATGTTGCGATTCCTGATTCTTCCAAAGTTGTTCAACAATATTATTTCTGGCAGATTGCCCAGCAGGTTTCGGCAGCGCAGCAACAGGATGTCGGAGATCCGCCAAATGTTTCCGGTTGGCCGGCATATTATCAGGTCCCGCAATTCCATGAAATCTGGATCAACACCGACACGCTACCGAAGCGAAATCAGATAACCGACATAATGGTTTTTGCCGGAGTGAGCCGCGACGGAGAAAAGATGGTGATCGACACCACGCACGTTGCGGAAATGACTTCCAAACCAGAAGATCCGAATAAGCTGATTCAGGATTTGCTCGATAACTTTTATACGCTCGATGTCAGTTCGGATCAGAAAACCTATATGAAAAGTTTGCTGCTTTCGGGGCAATCGAACGACAGCTACTGGACGAATGCCTGGAATACCTATCAGGGAGATAAAACCAATGCGCTCAACAAAACAATAGTTGAGAACCGTTTGAAAGGATTGTTAAAATACATCATGAACCTGGGAGAATTTCAACTCTCGTAAAAACTGAAGCGATGAAAAGAAGAGAATTTTTAAAAGCCAGCGCTCCGTTTACCGCACTCCCATTTATGATGAACGGCGTACCGCTCACGGCATTGGGGAAACCGGAAATTATGAACGCGCTTTCGGGAGCCTTCGTAAATACCGATCACGTTTTAGTTTTAATTCAACTCAATGGCGGAAACGACGGACTCAACACCGTTATTCCGGTAGATCAATACACCAATCTCGCGAAGGTTCGGTCGAATATTATGGTTCCCGTTGCCAAGGTTTTAGTGCTGAATGATGTTACCGGAACCGGACTTCATCCTGCCATGACGCACATGCGTTCGATGTTTAATGAAGGGAAACTGAACATCATTCAAAGTGTCGGGTATCCGAATCCGAACTTTTCGCATTTCCGTGCGACCGACATCTGGAACACCGCTTCCGATTCTGATGAAATCTTGTATTCAGGTTGGGTGGGGAGATACCTCAGCCATGAATTTCCAAACTTCCCGATTGGGTTTCCCAACTCCGATATGCCGGATCCGCTGGCTCTCCAGGTAGGTTCGGTGGTTTCAACGGTTTGTCAGGGTGTGAGTGTAAACATGGGTATGGCGATCAGCGATCCTGCGGCATATTATGCTTTGGTCACCGGTAATTACACGACCTCGCCATCGACACATGCCGGAAAAGAACTGGATTACATCCGACGGGTTGCCGAACAAAGCAATGAATACGGTCAGGTTGTAAAAACAGCCGGAGAAAAAGGTGCGAACAAGAGCAGCAAATATCCGGATGCCGGTGTGAATTCTCTTGCAGATCAGTTGAAGATCGTGGCGAGACTCATTTCCGGCGGACTAAAAACCCGGATTTACGTGGTGAATCTGAATGGTTTCGATACCCACGCCGGACAAGTAGATGCAACCGGAGGAACCGAAACCGGATATCATGCGAATTTGTTGGGATGGATCAGCGAGGCAATTGATGCGTTTCAGGACGACATCGAACAATTAGGATTAGATGACCGGGTTTTGGGAATGACGTATTCCGAATTCGGTCGCAGAATCATGTCGAATTTCTCGTTGGGAACCGACCACGGAGCAGCGGCGCCAATGTTCTTATTCGGAAAAAATGCAAAAGGTGGAATTACCGGTTCAAACCCAACCATTAGTTCGAGTGTAACGGTAAACGACAATATTCCGATGCAATACGATTTCCGGTCTGTGTACTCTTCCATTCTGAAAAACTGGTTCTGCCTCGAAACCACCGAAGTGGATGAAGTTTTAACCAGCACCCACCAACCTCTCGATCTCATTCAGGAATCGGCTTGTGGAATTTCATCGGTTGAACGCGCACGGTTGCGAAAATCCGGAGAAGCCTGGGTGCTCAATTATCCGAATCCGTTCAGTGACTTCACCACGATACGCTACGAATCGGATGGCGGACATATTTTAATTCAGATTTATAATCATCAGGCGCAACTGATCGAAACTTTGGTAGATGAAGTAACCGCTCCGGGCGAACACGAAGTGGTGTTTAATGCTTCGCAATATGCGGCCGGAACTTATTATTACCGGTACCAGCGGGGCATGTATCAGCAAACCAAACCGATGATCAAAATCCGGTAAAGTGTTAAAGCCTTTTCACCGGGGTTAGGTTCGTTTGCCGTGAGGTCTGATATTTGCGAAGCGCGACGCGAATTTTAATCAGATACAACATGCAGAATTGGGTTAAAGCCAGTCGGATTTTTCTGGCAATAATGTTCATCTTTTCAGCGGTCAGTAAAATGCTGTCGCTTCCTTTTTTCGATGGTTTGGTGGCGGAGTTAATTCTCGGTCCGGATTACTACAACAATCCCGAACCGCTTTTGTACACTCAGATGCTCACCCGTTTTCTCATTGGTGCAGAATTAATTTTGGGCGTTGCGATTCTTCTCGAATTTCAAATTAAACGATTGGTAATTCCCGGAATTCTGGCCATGCTTTTAATCTTTACCATTCATCTTTTTTATGTTGGATTTACCAGTTCCAAAGGATTTATCGAAGGCAATTGCGGATGTTTCGGCGACATTCTTCCGATGAATAATCTCGAGAGCATTATTAAAAATGTGGTCGCCATAATTGCCGGTGTTTTTGTTTGGATGAAATACAATCCGAGTGAACAAAAAGCATTTCCGGTGTGGACGACTCCATTGGTTTTAGGTTTAATAACTTTTGCAACACTGGGCGCTACCATTAAAGATTACGGTACGCCAATCGAAATGCCAACCGAACCTGAATTTGAAGAAGAAATCAGTTCCGACACCAATAATTCTTCAGGTATTGATACCATCCAAAATGCAATTTCCGAAGAAGGAAAAATAGATGATAAAACAGAAAAGAGCGATCCTAAATATCCGGATAAAACCACGGAGACATCCACTTCTACAAAAACCGATAACAGCACACCTGTGAATAAAACCATTCAGATGCTGAATAAAATTCCGGCTCTTTCAGACGGAAGCAAGCTCAATGCTTCGAGCGGAAAAGTGTTGGTGTGTATGTTCAGCATGACGTGCAGCCATTGTCAGGAAATCTATCGCGACATGTGCAAAACGAATGGCGATGCGGGTTGGCCGAAAACGGTATTAATTAATTTCGGAAAAGACTTCGAGCAGAAATATTTTTTCACGCAGGCCGGAGGTTGCGAAAAACCACATTACCGCACCGAAGATTATGTTCAATTCAACAAATGGCTCGAAGGCGAAGGTTTCCCGAGAATTCTCGCCATTGAAAACGGAGTAATCAAAAAATCGTGGAACCTCGACAGCTACACAAAAGAAGACTTCTTCAATTTCTACGGCATCAAAGAAAAGAAAACCGAAGACGGCGGAATTAAATTACAAAAACCCAACAACGACGGCGACGGATTGCAGGGTAAAAATCCGTGGGACTAGAAGAGAATTGAAGAATTAAGGAATGAAAAGAATTAAAGAATGAAAGGGAATGAGGTGGGAGATGGGTTTTGAAAATTTTAATTATTCCTCGGCTTTTGTTCTTCCATTAATTAGTTAAACGCGAAACTCAGATTTTGCAAACGGGCCATGTTGCGCATTAGCATTAACAAATAATAAGAGCGGTTTTCTTTTTAATTCTTTTAGTTTTCCTAATTTCTGGTAATAGATTCGAATCCATTAAGGGATTGAAGATTTAGTTACAGAACCAAAGCAGAGATAGAAGAGATGGGGACAGCGTTACAATCTGCCCAATTAATTTGCTCGGTGCAAACAATATTCAAGACCTGAAATACCAGAAGTTAAACTGTAAGATTAAAACTAAAACACATAATGACGAGCTTAGCGCAAAGACAAGAACTGCAAAATAAAATATGGAAAATCGCTAACGATGTTCGCGGTTCTGTTGATGGTTGGGATTTTAAACAGTTCGTGTTAGGAACACTTTTCTACCGTTTTATCAGTGAGAATTTTACCCATTACATTGAAGGTGGAGATGAGAGCGTGAACTATCCGAGTCTATCAGATGACGTAATTACACCAGAAATAAAAGACGATGCGATAAAAACCAAAGGCTACTTTATTTCCCCAAGCCAATTGTTTGTGAATGTTGCTAAAAATGCCAACACCAACCCAAATCTCAATACCGACTTAAAAGCCATTTTCGACTCAATTGAAAGTTCGGCCAACGGTTATCCATCGGAGCAAGACATAAAAGGATTGTTTGCCGATTTCGACACCACCAGTTCGAGACTTGGGAATACAGTAGAAAATAAAAACAGGCGATTAGCTGCTGTTTTGAAAGGCGTGGAAGAACTTAATTTCCGAAGTTTTGAAGAAAGCGAAATTGAACTCTTTGGTGATGCCTATGAATTTCTGATTGGTAATTATGCTGCCAATGCCGGAAAATCGGGAGGCGAATTCTTTACGCCAGTGCACGTTTCAAAACTCATTGCACAATTGGCCATGCATGGGCAAACAACCGTAAACAAAATTTACGATCCGGCGGCCGGTTCCGGTTCCTTGCTTTTACAAGCCAAAAAACACTTCGACGACCACATTATTCAGGAAGGATTCTTCGGACAGGAAGTAAACCACACCACGTACAACCTGGCTCGCATGAACATGTTTTTGCACAACATTAATTACGACAAGTTTCATATTGTACTGGGTGACACCTTGCGGGAACCACAATTGGGGAATGAAAAGCCATTTGACGCCATCGTATCTAATCCGCCTTATTCGGTAAAATGGATTGGCGACGATGATCCCACCTTAATCAATGACGACCGATTTGCACCTGCCGGTGTTTTAGCTCCCAAGTCTAAAGCCGATTTTGCCTTTGTACTGCACGCACTTAGTTATCTTTCCGGTACAGGACGAGCCGCCATTGTCTGTTTCCCCGGCATATTTTACCGGGGTGGTGCGGAGCAGAAAATCCGGAAGTATCTTGTCGATAACAACTATGTGGAAACCGTTATCTCATTAGCCCCGAACCTTTTTTACGGAACATCCATCGCAGTTAATCTTTTAGTTCTTTCCAAACACAAAACGGAGACAAAAACCCAATTTATTGATGCCAGTGGTGAAGACTTCTTTAAGAAAGTAACCAACAACAATGTGATGACCGACGAACACATTGCTAAGGTGATGGAGATGTTTGCCAACAAAGAAGAAGTAGCGCATGTGGCAACCTCCATAGACAATGCTAAGATTGCTGAAAACGATTATAACCTTTCGGTGAGTTCGTATGTGGAGGCCAAAGACAACCGGGAGAAGATTGATATTGTAGAATTGAACAAAGAGGTGTTAAGAACGGTAGAGAAGATTACTAAGCTGCGTGCAGAAATTGATGAAATAATAAAGGAGATTGAGGCATGAGTAAAGACAATAGAGAAGTTATTATTTACAAAAGTGCAGATGGTGTTGCAGAACTTTCTGTTCATTTAGAAAATGAAGATGTTTGGCTTACTCAGAAACAGTTGACAGAGTTATACCAGGCGGCAAAATCAACGGTAAGTGAGCATATAAAAAATATTTACGCCGAGCAGGAATTAGCACAAGAGGCAACTGTTCGGAAAATCCGAACAGTTCAAAAAGAAGGTAACAGAGAGGTAAGCCGGGAGTTGGATTACTATAATCTGGATATGATCATTGCCCTTGGCTACAGAATTAATTCGAAAATTGCTACGCGATTTCGACAGTGGGCCACTACCCGATTAAAGGAGTACATCATAAAGGGATATGCGATAGACGACGAGCGCCTTAAAAATTTGGGTGGTGGAAGCTATTGGAAGGAGTTGTTGGATCGCATTCGTGATATTCGTTCCAGCGAAAAGGTGATGTATCGTCAGGTACTGGAATTATATGCCACGGCTACCGATTATGACCCGAAAAGCGAAGAAAGCCTGACTTTTTTTAAAATAGTGCAAAACAAACTTCACTTTGCCGCGCATGGTAATACCGCAAGTGAAGTTATTTATATGCGTGTAGACAGTGACAAGCCCTTTGCGGGCCTCACCAACTTTAAAGGTAGCGAACCTACACAGGCGGAAGCCATGATTGCCAAAAACTTTTTGCAGGAAAAAGAATTAAAAGTGCTCAATAACCTGGTGGCAGCTTATTTTGATTTAGCCGAGTTAAATGCGATTGAAGAACGTGAAATGCGTATGGCAGACTATATCACTGAACTCGACAACATACTCACCTCTGCAGGGCGTAAAATATTGGACAATGCCGGCAACATATCGCATTTGCAAGCCAAAGAAAAGGCACAAACGGAATACAAGAAATACAAAAACAAAATACTGAGTGCGGTAGAAAAGGACTATTTAGAAAATATTGCGATGCTGGAAAAAAAAGCAAAAAAAGGGAGCCGTAAAAAGGAAGATAAAGCATGAGTCAGTTGAGCAATTTACTAAAAGGGGTTGAGGTGGAGTGGCTGCCTTTAGGTGATATAACCAATTACGAACAGCCTACAAAGTATCTTGTAGAATCGAAAAATTACAGTAACACATTTAAAACCCCCGTTTTAACAGCAGGAAAAACATTCATACTGGGATACACAGACGAAATGGATGGAATCTACACGGCATCTGAAAACCCTGTTATAATTTTTGATGATTTTACAACCGCTAACAAATGGGTTGATTTTGACTTTAAAGCAAAGTCTTCTGCCATGAAGATGATAACTTCAAAAGATCAAGATAAAGTTTTGTTAAAGTATATTTTCTACGGGCTTAATTCTCTCCCGAGTGGCTTGGTTGAAGGCGATCACAAGAGACAATGGATTAGTAACTACTCAACAAAATTATTCCCAATCCCACCTCTCCCCATCCAAAAAGAAATCGTACGAATTCTCGATACTTTCACCGAGCTTACCGCCGAGCTTACCGCCGAGCTTACCGCTCGTAAAAAACAGTATAGTTATTATCGGGAGGAGTTGTTGAGTTTTAGTGAAGAGGGGGGAGTGGTTAGTGGTCGGAGAAAAGTGGAGTGGAAGACGTTGGGGGATATTATTGTTAAATCATATTCAGGAAGCACTCCAAAAGCTGGCAAACCTGAATTTTATAATCATGGGACCATTCCTTGGTTAAGGACACAAGAAGTTAAGTTTACAGACATTGTAGAAACAGAAATTAAAATCACAGATTTTGCGGTAAAAAACACTGCCGCAAAATGGATACCTTTGAACTGTGTTATAGTGGCAATTTCTGGCGCCACTGCAGGCCGTTCAGCGATCAACAAAATACCACTTACGACAAATCAACACTGTTTGTGTTTAGAAATAAATCCTAAGAAAGCATTGTATCGATATGTCTTTCATTGGGTTTGCTTAAACTATGAAAACCTCAAAGGTTTGGGGCAAGGTGCAAGAGGTGATCTTAATTCAAGTATCATTAAAAATTTCAAAATTCCTATCCCATTTCCAACAGATTCTAAAAAGTCACTTGAAGAACAAGCCCGCATTGTTTTTATCCTCGATAAGTTTGATACGCTCACCACTTCCATTAGCGAAGGGCTTCCCAAAGAGATTGAACTACGGCAGAAACAGTATGAGTATTACCGGGAGAAATTACTAACTTTTCCTAAGCACAATTAGCCACCATGCCTTACAATCCTCAACTGCACCAGCGCAAATCCATCCGGCTAAAAGGATATGATTACGCACAGGCGGGATTGTATTTCATTACCATTTGCACACAAAATCGCGCCTGCTTATTTGGCGAAATCATAAATGGTGAAATGCGCTTGACCACATACGGAGAAATTGCCTTAGCAGAATGGAAAAAAACAGAAGAGATAAGAGAAAATTGCTGTATTCATGAATCGATCATAATGCCCGATCATATCCATGGCATTATAGAAATTACGCATAAAAGAGGAGAAGAGCAAGAAATTGGAAAATTTCAATCACCATCTCAAACCATTGGCGCCATTATCAGAGGATTTAAAATAGCATCGATAAAAAAGATCAAGGAATTAATTCAAAAAGAAGAAAAAAGTAAGGGCGAATTGCAATTCGCCCTTACGGAATTGATAAAATCCTTAGATTTTAAAATCTGGCAGCGCAATTATTACGAACATATAATCAGAGATGAACAATCCCTTCAACGCATTAGGCAATACATCATTAACAATCCACAAAACTGGAATGGCGATCAATTGAAAATATAAAAATGACGAACTACAAAACCATAGCCGAATCCAACAATTTTATTGTACTTGACAAATACATAAAATACTCTGAGGTACACGAAACACCCGTAACCTATCAAACAGAATCAGCACTTGAGCGTGAGTTCATACAAGATTTAGTAAATCTGGGTTATGAGAATCCTATTCATTTAAACACGCTGGAAGCCATGTTGACAAATGTGAGAGTGCAATTGCAGGCTCTCAACAACATGGAATTTAATAATGGAGAGTGGGCGCGGTTTGTTGAAGAGTATTTGGATAAACCCGGTGATAACATTGTTGACAAAACCCGAAAGATACACGACAACTACATTTATGATTTTGTATTTGACGATGGTCGCATTCAGAACATCTATCTGGTCGATAAAAAGAATATCGTTCGGAATAAGGTTCAGGTTATATCGCAATTCGAACAAAAGGGGAAACACGCCAATCGCTATGATGTAACCATTTTGGTGAATGGGTTGCCACTCGTTCAAGTGGAATTAAAGAAGCGTGGAGTCGCCATTCGTGAGGCATTTAATCAAGTGCACCGCTACAGTAAGGAAAGCTTCAATAGTGAAAACTCTTTGTTTAAATACCTTCAAGTATTTGTTATATCGAACGGTACAGACAGCCGCTATTTTGCCAACACAGTAAAACGCGATAAGAACAGTTTCGACTTTACCATGAACTGGGCAAAAGCAGATAATTCCTTAATTAAGGATTTAAAAGATTTTACCGCTACCTTCTTTCAAAAACATACCCTTTTAAATGTGTTGCTCACGTATTCCGTATTTGATATCAGCGATACGTTGCTCGTAATGAGGCCCTATCAGATTGCAGCAACCGAGCGCATTTTATGGAAGATTAGAAGTTCGTTTGAAGCGAAAAAATGGTCAACCAACGCAGGAGGTGGCTTTATTTGGCACACCACGGGATCCGGTAAAACACTTACCAGTTTTAAAGCCGCAAGACTCGCTACCCAACTCGATTTTATTGATAAAGTCTTTTTTGTGGTTGACCGTAAAGATCTTGACTTTCAAACCATGAAAGAATACCAGCGGTTCTCTCCCGATAGCGTAAACGGATCGGATAGCACAGCCGGGTTAAAACGGAACATTGAAAAAGACGATAACAAGATCATTGTAACGACCATTCAGAAGCTGAACAACCTCATGAAAAGCGAAGGGGATTTGCCGGTTTACCAAAAGCAAGTCGTTTTCATTTTTGACGAAGCACACCGTTCTCAATTCGGTGAAGCTCAGAGAAACCTCAATAAAAAGTTCAAAAGGTTTTATCAGTTCGGATTTACGGGAACACCAATTTTCCCTGAAAATGCTTTGGGAGCGGAAACTACGGCAAGTGTTTTTGGGACAGAGTTACATTCTTACGTTATTACCGATGCCATCAGAGATGAGAAGGTTCTGAAATTTAAGGTAGACTACAATGATGTTCGTCCTCAGTTTAAAGGAATCGAAACAGAGATTGATGAGAAAAAACTGAGTGCAGCCGAGAACAAAAAGGCCTTATTACATCCGGTTCGCATCAAGGAGATCTCGCAGTACATTTTACAGAATTACAGACAGAAAACACACAGGACAAAAGGCGGCAACAATGGATTTAATGCCATGTTCGCCGTGAGCAGTGTGGATGCTGCAAAATGCTATTATGAGGAACTGAACAACCTGCAAAAAGACAGTGAAAAACCGTTGAGAATAGCTACGATCTTTTCTTTTGCAGCCAACGAAGAACAAAACGCTATTGGTGAAATTGTTGACGAGACCTTTGAGCCTTTAGCAATGGATCAAACCGCAAAAGAGTTTTTGACCAAGGCTATCAATGATTACAACGCCCTGTTCAAAACAACGTATGGCGTTGAAAGCAAAGAATTCCAAAACTACTACCGTGACCTTGCGAAACGGGTAAAGAATAAAGAAATCGACCTCATTATAGTAGTGGGAATGTTCCTCACGGGTTTTGATGCACCTACCCTGAACACATTGTTTGTTGACAAGAACCTGCGCTATCATGGTTTACTGCAAGCGTTCTCACGTACCAACCGAATTTATGATGCAACGAAAACATTCGGAAACATCATCACCTTTCGGGATTTAGAAAAAGCAACCGTGGATGCCATTACCCTTTTTGGAAATAAAAGCACCAAGAATGTTGTATTAGAAAAAAGCTACAAGGAATATCTGGAAGGCTTTACCGACCTCGTTACAGGAGAAGCCCGAAGAGGTTATGTGGAAGTAGTTCAGGAACTAAATGAAAGATTTCCTAACCCTGATGAGATTGCTACTGAGAAAGACAAAAGGGACTTTGCCAAGTTGTTTGGTGAGTATTTACGAGTTGAAAACATACTCCAGAATTATGATGAGTTTACCCACCTGAAAGAACTTCAATCCATTGATGTCACGGATTCAGAAGCCGTAGAAGTATTTAAAGAAACTAATTTCGTAACCGACGAAGACATTGCAGCGATGCAAAATATTCAATTGCCCTCTGAGCGTACCATTCAAGATTATCGATCCACTTATAACGACATTCGCGACTGGCTCAGGAGAGAAAGAAGTGGAAAGGAAGCCGAAGAATCGACCATTGATTGGGATGATGTTGTCTTTGAAGTTGACTTGCTTAAATCCCAGGAGATAAATCTGGATTACATCCTCGAACTCATCTTTGAACACAACAAGAAAACCAAAGACAAAGCCTCTTTAATTGAAGAAATCCGGAGGGTTATTCGGGCGAGTATCGGAAACAGAGCAAAGGAAAGTTTAGTGGTTGATTTCATAAATGAAACAGAACTTGATTCCATACAGGATAAGGCAGGCATCATTGATTCCTTTTTCACGTATGCACAAGGAAAACAGAGAGCTGAGGCAAACGAACTAATCACTGATGAAAATCTGAATGTGGAAGAAGCGAAGAGATATATTTTGGCTTCTTTACGACGGGAATACGCAAGTGAAAACGGAACCGAACTCAATGCGCTCTTGCCAAAGATGAGTCCGTTGAACCCTCAGTATCTATCGAAAAAACAAAGTGTATTTCAAAAGATCTCTTCTTTTGTCGACAAATTTAAAGGTGTTGGAGGGCAGATATAAATTCCAAGCGTGCTCATGACACACATTAAAAAATGGTCTTATTCTGCAACGAACCCCTCAATTCAAAAATTAATAGAATGGCTTTCAGTAAGTGAAAAGAGTATGTTTTAAAAAATGCCCTGAAACACTTTACTCAACCCCTCACCTCACCAACAACCTCACCTTCCCTTCCGCTTTAATCACATACTCTTTCCCGTTCATGAGTTCGCCGTCGAGGTGGGCGTATAAAATCTGATCGGAGGTGATTTTTAATGTGCGGATTTTTTGGTGCTGCACAAATTTTTTATGGAGGTGTTTTCCTTTTTCTACTGCCGGAATCTGAAACAATCGGGCAATGGGATTTAACGGACCAATGGTAACCAGATCTAAAAAACCATCGTCGGGGAGGCTGAGTGGAGAAACCCGGAAACCGCCGCCGTATTCCGTTCCGTTGGCAATCGAAATCATGAAAAAACGTCCGTTGAGTTTAAGGCTTTCCGACTCAATTATCATCGGGGTGCTGCGGTAGAAAAGTACGTTCCGGAAAATCGCAATCCAGTATTTCCAGGTGGTTGAAAACGGAAGTTTCATGCGAACGGTTTGTCGGGCTACACTGCCGTCGAAGCCAATTCCCACGCCGTTTAAAAACCATCGGTCGTTGCAGATTCCGATATCGCATTCGCGGGTTTTATCCGAATGAATGAGATCGAAAGCCTGTTGCTGATTGAGTTCTCCGTTCATCAATCGGCTGAAATCATTTCCCGATCCGGCTGGAATTAAATGCAGAATCCGATCGCGGGCTTCGGTAACATTCACCACGTCGTTTACGGTTCCGTCGCCACCGATAACGCTGATCACATCCGGATTAAAATCGCGGATCGCCGCCGACATTCCGTCGATGTCGTTGTCTTTTTGCGTTAAATAAAACCCGGAATCGAGGTCCGTTTTGGAAAGAAGAAAAGCTCTGTAATCTTCAAAAACCTGAAGTGCTCTGCCGCCGTGAGCGAAAGGATTTCCAATCGCCAGAACGCGTTTCATCCAGCGGTTTGCTGAAGAAATTCCATGAGTTTGCTCACCATGTTTTTAGAACCGAGAATCACCGGAACACGTTGGTGAAGTTCGGTGGGAATTACATCGAGAATTCTTTCTGTTCCGGTGGATGCCGTTCCGCCGGCTTGTTCCATAATCCACGACATCGGATTGCATTCGTACATCAGTCGTAACTTTCCTTTCGGAGCGCTTTCGGTTTCCGGATACATGAAAATTCCGCCTTTGATCATATTGCGGTGAAAGTCGGCTACCATCGAACCGATGTATCGCGCTGAATAAGGTCTGTGCGATTCTTTATCAACCTGCTTGCAGTACTTGATATACTCGCGGTACGGCAGCGGGAACTGGGCAAAGTTTCCTTCGTTAACCGAATAAATTTTTCCGTTTTGCGGAACCTGAATATTCGGATGACTCAAACAGAAATCTCCGATTCCGATATCCAACGTAAATCCGTTAACACCTTGTCCGGTTGTGTACACCAACATGGTAGAAGATCCGTAAATCACGTAACCCGCCGCCACTTGTTTGTTGCCCGGTTGAAGACAATCTTCCAGCGTCGCTTCCGAACCCACCGGAGTTACTCTTTTATAAATGGAGAAGATGGTTCCGATGGCTGCGTTCACATCGATGTTGGAAGAACCGTCGAGCGGGTCCATGGCAACAATGTATTTGGCATCGGGATTTAACGGACGGATATAATCTTCTTCTTCGCTGATAACCGCGCAGCAATCTCCGCCGGCTGCAAGTGCGGCAATAAATTCTTCATTCGCCAGCACATCTAATTTTTTAACGGTTTCCCCCTGAATGTTGGTGGTTCCGTGATTTCCGAGAATGTCAACGAGACCGGCTTTGTTCACGTCGCGGTTTACAATTTTTGCCGCGAGTTTGATGTCTCTGAAGATTCGGGAAAGTTCGCCGCTCGCACCCGGAAATTTTTGTTGTTCCTCAGCAATAAACTGACTGAGGGTAATTACTCTCTGCTTTTGTTTCATACACCCGTAAAAGTTTCTGGCCGGTAGCGTCGCAGCAGTGGTCACCGCAGATTCGCTACTTTTGAGGCGGCAAATATAACACGCTGCCACAGGATATGCAGGTATTCAAATTCGGGGGTGCGTCGGTAAAAGACGCAGATGCGGTGCGCAATGTCGCAGAACTAATCCGCAACAAAGGTTCTAAAGATGTTTTGGTCGTGGTTTCCGCAATGGGGAAGAACACCAATTTGCTGGAGGCTTTGGTTGAATCGTATCTCAAGGGGGAAGAATATCAGAACGTGTTAAATGAATTTGCCTCTTTTCACCGGCAGATCATTCGTGATTTAATTGGTGGCGAAGATCAGGGTTATTACGAAGTTGAGAATTTGCTGATCGAACTCGAATGCGCTCTCGATGGCGACCTGGTAAACCGCAGTTACGATTTTGTTTACGATCAGATTGTTCCATACGGCGAACTTATTTCAACCCGAATCGTTAGCCATTATTTAAACAGCGCGGGAATTAACAACCGATGGCTCGATGCCCGCAACTTCATTTACACGACTTCCGATCACAGAAGGGCCCGGGTTGATTGGTCGGTAACCGATGATCTCATCAGCAAAAAAGCCCGGAGATTAGTGGAAAAACAACTCACGATTACGCAGGGATTTATCGGCCGAACTTCCGGAAACGCCATGACAACGTTGGGGCGGGAGGGAAGCGATTATACGGCAGCCATTTTTGCGTACGGACTAAATGCCGATTCGGTTACGATTTGGAAAGATGTTCCGGGCGTGATGAATGGCGATCCGAAACGAATTCCGGATGCGGTTCTGTTACCGGAAATTTCTTTTAAAGAAGCCATCGAACTGGCGTATTACGGAGCTTCGGTAATTCACCCGAAAACCATTCAGCCGTTAATGCGAAAGGGTATTCCGCTGTATGTAAAATCGTTTGTAAATCCGGATGCGCCGGGAACACACGTGGCCGATCACGACCGTCAGGAAGTAATCGAAGTGCCGTGTTATATTGTAAAGGACAATCAGATTTTGCTTTCCCTTTCTTCTAAAGATTTTTCATTTATCGTAGAAGACAATCTGGGACACATTTTTAATGCGCTGGCGACCTGCGGAATTCAGGTGAACGTGATGCAGAATACCGCAATTTCATTTTCGATTTGTGCTAATAATGACGGCCGAAGAATTAACCGGTTTTTAGAAATGATCGGCGATGATTATTTAGTAGAAAATCAGACTTCGTTGGTTTTACTCACGGTTTTTAATATTAATGAGGAAACCAATTTGAACCGGCTTATTGAAACCAGAGAACAATTACTCGAACATAAAACCGGTAATGCTCTGCAATTGGTTTTGAAATAATTACTTGCCCTCTTCCCGGAATCGACGTATTTCGATATCGTCTTTAAACTCGGCTTTGTATTCACCCACACCCGGATTAAAAACATCGAATACACCTTCTTTTTTCCCGTTCACCCATTTTCCTTTAATGGTGGAATTATTAAGAGTGGCGACCTGCGTTCCGTACCCGTGTGGTTTCCCGTTTTTAAAGTAACCATCGAGATAACCGTCTTTGGTGTACAGAATTCCTTTTCCGTTAAACTGGTTGTTTGCGAAAAATCCCTCGTATCGATACGATTCTGAAAACGTAAATTTTCCCTTCCCGCTCATCAGGTCGTTTTCCCATTCTCCGGTATAAGAGGTTCCGTCGGAGTTTCGAATTTCGCCTTCGCCGTATCTTCTGCCCATCAGGAAATGACCCTTGTACGTGTATTGATTGGGAACGGTTAACCGGCCTTCATCCCAAAGAAATCCCAATTTCAGTGTACCCGAATATGTGAGTCCGAAACTGTCGGTAATTATTCCTTCGCCATGTGGAATTCCGTATTGAAACTGGCCTGTGTAACGCATTCCGTTTGGCCAGACCATAGTTCCCGAGCCGGTATAACATCTCCCTTTCTCCGTACATTGTCCGTCTGGAATGAGGCGGAATCCCCACTCGGCAAGATGTTCGTGATCTTGTGTGGCAACGTAACTTTTGTTGGCAATAAACTTAACCAATTCGATGTGTCGGTCGCGGAAGTACACAACAACATCGCCGTTGGTAAAACTTCCGTGCATTACGAACTGGTTAAACGTATCTGTGTAGAAGTTGCGGAATCGTTCCTGAAAATAACCGTGGTTCATCCGTACTTCCATGCTCATCGGCAACTTCCCTTTAAAGGCGGAGTAGAGATAACCGGAATCGTAAAAGTTGATTTCAGAAAGAATAAAATTTTGATTGAATCTGGCGGTGATTCCGAGGTCGTACGAATTAATTTCATAGGTGTAAGTTGAAGGTTCGTACGATTCGTTGTGCTGCCCTTTTTCCATCTCCATAATAAGAGCTGCGAGGGGAGGGTGTGAGGCGGGCATGCCGATGAGATCGAGAAATTCATTACCCGATGGCATCCCGAAAACACGTATTCCTGCAAGTAATAAAAGACCGGTTAATCGAAGTTTCATATCTCTTTTTAGTCTGTGCAAATTAAGTAATGACATACCGGGTGAATCGGAAAGGTCAACAATTTTTTATTTAGAACGTTTTAAAATAAATAGTTTTGCGCGCTCGACATGGCATACCAGATAACATTCAAATTCGAGGATAAGAACATTCCGGAAGTGACTTGTCAAGGTTTAGACGGTGACAGTGTATTAGACGTTGCCCTGGATCATCACATCGACCTTCATCACAACTGCGGCGCTGTTTGCGCATGTAGCACTTGTCACATTTACGTAGAGCAGGGAATGAATAACTTGCCGGAAATTACAGATAAGGAAGAAGATTTTATTGATAGGGCAATCAATCCGACATTGAGTTCGCGACTTGCCTGCCAGTGTAAGATTGCTTCGGATCTGATCATTAAAATTCCCGATCAGTCACAATTTAACGGACATTAATTTCCCGTTTTAAAACATGGAAAAGTTTGAATTACCCATCGATTGGAAGGATTACGAAGACATCGCAATGGCGTTGTACG
The DNA here is from genome assembly GCA_016124755.1 of Bacteroidota bacterium. GTDB lineage: Bacteria > Bacteroidota > Bacteroidia > NS11-12g > UBA9320 > WGNA01. Next base: position 322,070 of record WGNA01000011.1, read on the forward strand.
AAAGATTCGGAGACGAATTCGATGAAGGAAAAATTTACCGGATACGATTTACAGATTTGTTGGAGTGGGTTCTGGAAGTTCCGAATTTTATCGGCAAACGGGAAGATTGCAACGAAGGTCATTTGGAAATGATTCAGTCGACCTGGGTTTACGAATGGCGCGATAATCAGTAATCGTGTTATCCGAACTAAAAGATATCCGGCTGATTGTTCTCGATGTGGATGGAGTTCTAACCAATGGTGACGTTCACATCACGGAAGATGGAAACCTTCTTCGAACGATGAACATCAAAGACGGCTATGCACTTCGCAGAGCAGTTGATTCCGGATTAAAAATCGTAGTGATCAGCGGCGGCACTTCAGAAGGTGTAAGGATTCGGCTGAATAAACTCGGTGTTACGGATGTATTTCTGGGTGTGAAAGACAAGGTTGGTTCATTTAATTCCTATTTAGAGCAAAACAACCTTTCAGTTCACCAAAGCCTGATGATGGGAGACGATTTACCGGATCTTGAATTGATGCAAATGGTAAAATTTCCCGCTTGCCCGGCAGATGCAGTTTCTGAAATAAAAGAAATCAGCAGGTACATATCGCCATTCAGCGGAGGTAAAGGATGCGTTCGGGATATTCTGGAAAAGGTGATGAAGCTTCAGAACATTTGGTGAAATCCAAAAATGGAGATGATCAATAAAGTATGTGACAAAAGTCACAAAAGGTCGCGGTCTCCTTATTTTATCTGCATCTTAACATTCTGTTAAGATAATTTTTCGAAAAATTTTTAAGGAAGTATTGTGCAGTTTTCAGAATTGTACTTATTTCGTGAGTGCCTTTGAAAAGAGGCAATTTTTTCATGGTTAGTTTGGTTTATTTGCCCTGCTCACTCTGAGTGGGGCTTCTTTTTTTATAAGGTTTTCGTTTTTTCAAACCTTTGCCAAGGTCAGAAGATTAAAGAAGAATAGGATCAGAGCTCTTTAAAATAGACCGAGATAGCCTTCGTGAAATTTTGATTCCGGACTTCCAGCTCATCCATTAACTTTAGATCATTGCCCTCTGCCTTCCGGTACAAATCCTTGTCGGCTATGTAATCGTAAACAACACAGCCATCCCGACAAATAATTCCGGATCCCAGATTATAAAAGAAATACGACTCATCCCGGGGGGTGTCGAACAAAGACCGGCTGAACATCCATTTATTTTCCCGCTCCTTCAAAACCCATTTAGACAGAGTTGCCGGAATATCAACATGGCTGGCAAACTGGTGAAATACTTGAGGTTGTTTGATCGCCCCACCAAGAAGAATAAGGGGAATGTGAAATTTATCGGGATGATAGATGGGTAAATCTCCCGGTTGAGGAATTGCGTGATCTGCGGTTATCACGACTAGTGTGTGTTTCCATCTTTCCGTTTTGGAAAAAGCATCCAGAAATGCTCCGATGCAACTATCGGTGTACCATGCTGCTTTAAACAACTTATTTAACGGGTCATCAAACGTCTTATTGATTTCCGGAATATCAAATGGTTCATGGTTGCTCAACGAAAAGATGCCGTTGAGAAATGGCTCAGGTTGTTGGGTGCAGATTTTTAGTAAATGATCAAAAGTATGTTCGTCGTGAACACCCCATTTGCCTTTTTTTAAATCATCGAATTTGCTGAAATAGCTTTTATCGTAAATGCTGCATCGGTTTGCTACGGAAAAAATCGACTGAATGTTGGCGAATTCCAGATTTCCGCCATACGTCATTGAGGTGTGATAACCGGCGTCGGTGAAATCCTGCATCAGATTCGGAAGACGGAGTAACTTATCGGGGTGCTTTAAGATTTCGGTTTCGGCATTCCCCGGAAAACCGGTAAACAATGCGGTAAGTCCCTGATGAGAGCGGTCGCCGTTTGAATAAAAATTATCAAACAACCATCCTTGTTTAATGTATTCCTGCATCCGGGGAGCAACATCATCCCGACCATTTAGCTGGGATATGAGCCGCGCAGAATAGCTCTCAAGAACGATCACCACAACATTAGTCGAGTCGGGTAAATCGAATGGAAATAAATTCTGTTTGGAAGCATGTTTTTTCAAGATCATCATTGCTTCCGGAAAACTTATTCCGTCTGTATTAATGCGGGTTTTGCTGCGGTTTAAAATGGAAAAAACTGCGTTCCAAACCGTGTTAACCGAAACGTGATTAGCGTATTGATTGCGACTGTGATATGCCGAACTGAGGTTTAAGGTTGAAACATCTAATCCTCCCCGAATCGGAATTATCAGAATACCACAAATCAATAATGCCGTTATTCCGGAAGTGAAATCGGTTTTGGGTAATGCGGTTTTCTTTAGAACAAATCGCCACAACAACCACGTAGAACCGAAGAATAAAATAAAAATAAGTGCAAAAAGAAGTAAGTCTTTAACCTGCAGTGAGGCGGCGGCTTCTCTCGGGAAAGCGAGGTATTGCATAGCTTTCATATCGAGTTTGGCGCCCCAATAATTATAAAGTCTTGCGTCTGCTCCAATTGCTATGGCTGTGATGATGGCAATTAGAAAATACAAAGTCTTAAAGATTAACTTACTTGTTTTAACGGAGAATGCTGCAGCAAAAACAGAGGTGAAAGTGAGAAGGAAGGTAATATACGCCGACATGGAAAGATCGAGTCGGATACCGAACCGAAAGGAATTGAGTATTTCGGATGAGGTGATCTCATGAAATCCGTTGGTGAAAGTTAGAAAGACAATTCTGCTGAACTGAAAAAGCAGGAACCAGCAGATGAAATTCAGAACGCCGAAGAGTAAAACCTTTTTCATTTGAATCGTTTCAGGTCAACTTCGGGAATCAGGGATTGGTCGTGGTAGATAAAATCAATTAACCATTTTGCCAGCAGTGGCGCCGTTGAAGATCCTTTAGATCCCAGTCCGTTGAACAAATACAAATGATCAATTTCGGGATGTTCTCCGAGCAGAGGTCGCCGGTCCCGAACAGAAGGACGTATGCCTGCTTGCTGATTAACCACCGTTTTATTTCCGGCAATAAAGGAATCGGTTTTATTCAGCAATTCCTCGCGGGCAGCCGGAGTAATTTCGGTGTTGATATTACGCCAGTCGTAAGTTGCTCCTGCTTTAATGGTATTAGTGCAAACGGGCAGAACGAAACAGGAACCGACGAGAATGTCTGAAAAATCATATTCCGTTTCGATGGTAATTATTTCCCCTTTCATGGGAGTGAACGGGAGAAAATTCCAGATGGGATCAGCCGGCCATCCGTTGCTGAAAATAATTTTGCTAAAGGTATTTTCGCCAAACCCGAATCCGTCTTGTGTTTGGGTAATATCAGTCCAGTTGATTTTTAGATTAATGAAGGCCTTTTTTGAACTAAAATGTTCGCGGGTTCTCAGGATAAATTCGGGAAAATCAACCCATCCGCCGGATTCAATTGACAGACATCCGTTGGTGGAAACAATGCCTTCCGGATTTTTGCAAAATGCCGGGGTCGATATAAAATCTGAGAAAGGTTGCTCTTCAACTCTGGAACTCCAGGTGTTTAATTCGCCAACAGAAGACAACACCCTTTTTACGGGCATCGGGTAAAAAAATCGATGTTCGAGAAGTCCTTCGGCCGCTTTATAAAATTCGGATGCGAATGGAAAAAATTCTGAAGCTTTCCAGGCAAGCGTTTGCCTTTTTCCGGTGATCGGATTCAGAAGTCCGGCTGCAACTGTGCTGCAATGATTTAATTCGGGTGTGTCGGCAACCAAAACTGATTTGCCATCCGATTCAAGCATCAGGGAAAGCACCGTTCCTGCGAGTCCCTGCCCAATCACCAATACATCAAAATGCACGGTGCGAAATTAAGTTAAGGTTAATAACGCAGGAAAAAGAGGTTGCTACTTTGGGCTAAAAATCAAAATGATCAGACGTAGTTGATTCTGGTTATGATTTAATTTGCGGCAAATCCGAGCGAGTTGCGCATTTTTCCCGTACTAATTTTCTGTCTCTGTTTTAATCTGGCTTCGGCACAGGATTACGATTCTGTGGTTAATCAGCGGGAGTGGGCGCAATTTCTTACGTATAAAGATGTTTCCAACTTTCAGTTTAAAACGCAGACAGAAGATACGGCGCTTGACTTTGTTCACAGGGTGCTTCCATTAAAACAAAATCAAATCGCATGGCAACATCCGGGACCGTATTATTCTCCGTATCGCATATTGGAATTTTCATTGCCGGCTACCGACCATTTTCAGGTTTTTCCGGGCGTGATGAATGTTAATCATCTTCAGTCGGAGAACATCCGGTTTTACAGCAGTCGTTATCCGAGAACGGATCTCAAATATTCACAGGGCGGAGACGGTTTATTGTTTATTAAAGCAGAGCATTCTCAGAACATATCAAAGAATTGGCTGGTGGGATTGAACTATGTGAGAAACAGGGTTCAGAACCGGTTTTATCAGAACATGGCAGAGCAAAATCTGCAAAGAATGACCAATACTTTTTCTGCACAGTTGTTTACACGATTCAGAACCGAAAACCTTAAATATGAAGTTTTAGCCGACTATACCTGGAATAAATCAAAAATTCAGGAAACCGGAGGAATAACCAATTCTGCGGAATTCGACAGTTTAAACAGCCGTCAAAGACGATTCGGAGGAACAGCGTATTTGTCGGATGCACAAAATCAGTTTTTAGAAAAATCAATTCATCTGGTTCAGATGTATCGCGACGGGAGTCGAAAAGTTAAAGATGGCGACACATTAGTTACAGACACGACCTACAATAACATCAAAAGTCAGTGGGTTCACGAATTTTACTTTAGAAATAATCAATACCGGTTTACCGATGATGCACCAAATGAGGAATTATATCCGGTCAGAAATATTTCGCTAAAGGCATTTGATTCGGTTCGTTGCCAAACGATAAGTAATTCATTGCATCGGATGGGATTGATTAAGGGAAATGGTAGATATGATATCGCTGTTGAACACGAATTAATAAGAGTGCTTCAGCTCAATGGATATACTTCTGTTTACAGTAATGTGCATGTAATACAGGATTGGAAAATAGCAATAGGTCGGTTGAAACTGAGGCCTTCCGGAAATTGGACGGTGAATGGTTACAATAAAGGTGATTGGAATTTGAAATTCGCAGCAAATAGTTCCATTGGTAAAGCGAAGATTAAAGCATCGTTGACGAGCATTCGAAAACGACCGGATTACAATTATCAGTTTTACGTTTCTAATTATTACTGGTGGTTTAATGATCTGGCAAAAACAAATTATCAGAGCCTTGATTTGTTCATTGGTTCTAAAGGCAAAAAACTGAGTTTGGAACCTTCCGTAACTGTGGTTCAGGGATATGTTTATCTGAACGAATCCGGAGACGTTGAGCAGAATTCTTCAACGTTTCTCATTCAAAAAGTAAAGGCTATAGTTCTTTTAAATCTCGGGAAAAAATGGAGATGGAACAACGAATTGTTGTATCAGAAATCTGGCTCCGATGTGTGGAGAACGCCGGATTTTTCGGCTCATACTAATTTGTTTGTTGAGGGAAAATTATTTCACGGAAACATGTTCGCCAGAATAGGGGCAGAGGCGTGGTGGATGAGTTCATTTAAAGGATATACCTACGATCCGGCATTGAGAAATTACAAACTTTCATCAACTGCGGTCGGAGGATTTCCTCAGGCAGATGTGTATGTTGATATGCACGTGAGCACGGTAAAATTGTTCGTTCTTGTGGAGAATATCAGTCAGGGAAATTTTAAATCTGATTGGTTTCTTCAACCGGCTTATCCAATGATCGGACGAGTGATACGATTCGGGGTTCAGTGGAGACTTTCGAATTGAACCGGAGTTTAAAAAGGATCAGTTTTGCTGATCTTCAGCAACTTTTAGAGTCCATACTTCTACTCTTTTGTTCATATCTTCCTGCTCCCGGTTTTTAGGTTCCGGATAAACCATCTGGAAATTGCTGAGACCTTTATAGGTTAATCGAGAGTTAGAAATCCCGTTTTTAATTAAATAATTGTATACGGCCTTTGCTCTTCGGTAGGAGAGGTCGAGATTGTAAATTTTCTGAAAAGGGCTGCATCTTCTGGAGGATGGGAAATTCATGTGTCCCTGAATTTCAACGTAGAGGTCGGGATATTCCTGAAGCACTTTCAAAAGGTTTTCCAATTCAGGTTCCGACTCAGGTTTCAGAATATCTGAATCCGTATAAAAGTATATGTGATCAAAACGAAGCTTCTGAACCACATTAACCGGTTTGAGATAGGCATCGATGTAAATGGTATCACCGAGAGATGATGAAATGAATTTTTCAATTTGAACGGTTTCATTCAAAAAACCTTCTCTGCTAAACACCACAGCTGCCCCTTTTTGAAATTTTCGTGTAACGTATTTGCCGTTAATGTCGGTAACACCATGTTGATTTTGACCGTTGATTTCAATTGAAAAGGAACATGGAAGCTTTTCTCGGGTGGCGGAATTATAGGTGTTGAACTTCAGAACATGTTTTTCCGGATTGGAAGTGGACAGGTTTTGCTCAGAATCCAATTCATATACAAACGTGATTTCAACTCTTCGGTTTTGAGATTTGATGTCACTTTTGGGCATGGACTCGCCGAAGTATTCCATGTGAATCATTTTCTCGCGAACACCCTGATCCTTAAGAAATTCCTTCGTGTATTCAGCTCTCTTGGAAGATAATACCTGATTGTATTCATCAGACGCATCACTATCGGTGTGGCCGGCAACATATATTTCCCGGATGCGCATCGAACCGATAGTTAAAATAGATTCTCGAATGAAGTTTTTAGCGGCAGGATTCAGTTCGTAGTCATCAGAATTAAAATATATCTGAATACTTTTCTGATTGAGATCCTGAGAAAGAGAAGTTTTAGGGCTTAAAGGGAAAATGATCAGAAACGTCAGGCAGACTTGACAAATAAGAAGTATGCTTTTCCTGGTCAACATTTCTAAACACGAACGTGAACGTTATAATCTTATTTCACTATTGAAGTGAATTCAAAGATAGTTAACTTGCGGGATTCTTTAGAAAAAGAAAGCCCCGACCGTATAGGTCAGGGCTTAAAATCAAAGATAAAATACTAAACTACTACTTATGATGAAAATTATTAACCATGTGCTCTTTCTCACGAAAGCTACGTTACACAATTGTCGATTAACGTGCCATTAGTCAAGGTGTTGATAATGAGCGATAAAGAATATAAACGGCGCTACAAATGTCCCATATCGGGAAATAAATTTCCAATAATCGGAATGCGCTGTATTTTGTGCTTAATGTAAAAGAGCATTTCTTGCCGACAGTATTCGGAATAATGAGTTAAAGTGCTAATAATGTTTTTGTTATTAAAAATGTCGTGCCACTAAATTTGAGCAGTGTTGGGGAGCTATTTGTCCAATATCGGGATGACGAAATAGATTTACATGATTGTGGTGGAGTCAATAGTACGTATTAGTTGGATTCAAATGAAACTCCATGTGATATTGAATAAATCCACCCGAATTGATCTTCGGTCTTCCCATATTTCAAGGCATCCAAAGAACGATGCAATGAGCTGGAGAGTGAATGTTCATCAACGGTTAATTCCATATCCACGTCACCGAACCGAATCAGTTTAATAGGTGCGATTGTGGCAGCTGTACCTGTTGCAAAAGCTTCCTTGAAATTTCCTTCCTGATACTTCGATAGCAAGAATCCCTTTTCGAGTGGCGCCTGTATTACTTCGACACCCATGGATTCTGCAAGTTTGATTACACTGTCTCTTGTTATACCTTTAAGTATGGTGCCATTTGTAGCAGGTGTAAATAGTTTGTTGTCGATAACCGCAAAGAAGTTACTGGTTCCAAGTTCTTCAATGTACTTGTGTTCTATTGCGTCGGTCCATAGAAGCTGATGAAATCCTTCCGCCTGCGCCAGACTTGCAGGATACATGGAAGCCGCATAATTGCCGGCAGCTTTTGCCTCACCAACTCCACCTCTAACGGCACGAACATATTGTTCTTCAATTCTGAGTCGGAGTGGTTCGCTATAATAGCTGGAAACCGGACAACCGTACATAAGAAATTTGTACGACTCAGAAGCCTTCACACCTAAATAATCATCCGTTGCAATCATTAAAGGTCTGATATATAATGAAGCTCCTCCAACATTGGGAATCCATTGCTCATCTAACTTCAGCCAAAGTTCCATCGCATCCATAAAGAGACCTTTTGGAATTTCCGGCATTTTTAAACGCCTTGCAGAAAAGTTCAGTCGTTCCCAGTTGTCAAATGGTCGAAACAGAGTTATTTCTCCATCATCAGTTTTAATAGCTTTCATCCCTTCGAAAATTGCCTGACCATAATGCATGCAACTTAGTGCGGGACTCAAAGACAAATTTCCGTAGGGCTTAATGTGTGGATTAACCCACTCACCATTTTTAAAATCAACCTCAAACATATGGTCGGCGAAGATTCTGCCGAACGGGATGTTATTGAAATCAACACTTTGAATTCTCGAATGTTGACATCTTTGGATGCTTATAGAATTCTTCACTCGCTTCTAATCTATTTTCGCGTCGAAGTTCTAAATATTTTCACCAACAAACCAATGAACAGTAACAAAATCAGTTTACCCGAATACGAAGATTTGATCGGTTTGTACGCTGAACTGTATGATTTACCAACAGAATCAAGTGATATAGAAATAGGTGAAACACCAGTCATTGCCGATGAACGACCAGTTCCGGTCTATCTGGTGGTTGTTGGCGACAAGAATTTTAAAAAAGACAATGAATTGGGATTTCTTCTGATAAATATCACGAAGGCAATTCACCTGAATCCCGATGAAGTCTTTATTCACCAAGGTGATCTTTCTCACGCACTTTCCCTCATCCGCACGGATGGGTTGAAACTAATTTTAGTTTTTAACTCAGACTCGGGTTCTCAGAATTTGTACACCGTCTCGAAAAATGAGGATATCGGCACTTCCCAGATTAATTCACCCTTTTTACAGGATCTGGAAAATGATCGCAATCAGAAAGTCAAACTCTGGAGCTTGCTTAAAACGGTCTCTTTGTAAGGTCAATATCGGGAGAATTATCCCAATATGGGACTCGAAAAATAGGTTTTCAACATTCGAAAAAAATCAAAACGCTGAAAATTAGTGTTTTGTGATGGACGGTATTGGCAGGAATGTTAATTGAATAACTTTGTTAGACTTATAAACTACTGCACAAATGAGAAAGCTATTATTTGTTTACGGCAACTTTGTTCATCAGGCATACACCAAGATGATGATGATGCTCCTCGGTCTCGATGTCGATTATGTATTTGACATCAAATCAGCCGCTACCAGAATGGGCACCAGTAACTATCTCGCAATTCTTATTGATATTGATGCATTGGGATTGGAAGCTTTTGATCTTGCCCGTGAGATCAGGATGAGTGACTCAGAAATTCCGATCGTCGGAGTTACGGATGTCGCGGATTTGCATATCATGTACAAGGCAATTGATAACGGAATGAACGTTTGCATCCAACGCAGCGAACTCCTTGAAACACTCAGTTTTTATAAAGAGCGAAACAAGGTAAAAGAAGTAGCCTGAAAAGGTTATCTCACAAACCGGAGTTTGGCAAAACGAAGCACTAACTGCTTTTTGCCAAAACTTTCGAAGTCGATTGTTGCTTTTCGATTATCTCCTGCACCATCAACTTCCGCAACATTTCCTTTCCCGAACCTCTGATGTTCCACAATATCACCAACCTTAATGTTGGAAGTATTTTCGGCAACGAAGTTTTCAATCACAGGGGGTAGATTCCGGATGACATTTTCCCTCGATTTTTGAGGCACACCGTAATTTCGACCCGGTGAATTTTTTGAAATTTCCGTGCGGGAAGGTTGATTACTCTGTGGCTTTGAAGTTCTGCCGGATCTGCTCTGAGCAAAGGACAAATAATCGTCGTTCAATTCAGCAATAAACCGGCTGGGTTCGCACGGAAGTAATTGTCCGAACCGAAAACGGGAATTGGCAAATGCCAGTGTAAGTCTCTTTTCTGCACGTGTCATTCCCACATAGAACAACCGGCGCTCCTCTTCAAGATCCTGCCGGCTGCCGAGTGACATTTGAGAGGGAAAAAGATTCTCCTCCATTCCCGAAATATAAACATGCGGAAATTCCAGACCTTTAGCACTGTGAATGGTCATCAATGAAACTTTGTCATCGTTACCATCATCTTTATCTGCATCGGTTACAAGAGCAATGTCTTGCAGATACGACCCAAGATCTTTTGAAACTTCGCTGGTGTCGTCTTCCACAAATTCTTTGATCCCGTTTAATAATTCAACCACGTTTTCGTAGCGGCTCACACCTTCAACTGTTTTATCGTCGTGAAGGGATTTTAAAATACCGGTGGAACGGGCGATGTGCATAGCCAGTTCGTATGCATCCTGCTTTTCCAGCATTGTCGCAAAACTTCGGATCATCACGGTAAAATCGTCAAGTTTTGACGCGGCAGATTTTAGTTCCGCAAAAAATTCAAGGTTTGAAATTATCTCCCACCAGGAAACTCCTTGTTCTGCCGCCAGTAATTGAATGCGATCCAGAGTGGTTTTTCCAATTCCACGAGTCGGATAATTAATAATTCTTTTTAATGCTTCCTCGTCTTTGTGATTAATTGTTAATCGCAGATAAGCCAGCAAATCCTTAATTTCTTTGCGCTGGTAGAAAGAGAGTCCGCCATAAATCCTATATGGAATGTTGTGTCTTCTCAGCGCTTCTTCCAAACTTCTCGATTGAGCATTCGTTCGGTAAAGAATCGAAAAATCTTTGTTGCTCAATTGGTTTTTCATCTTCTCTTCGAAGATGGATTGTGCAATTAAAGTAGCTTCTTCATTGTCGGTTACCGCTCGAATCACATTGATTTTATCTCCCTGATCATTGGAAGTCCAGACCTTTTTCTCGAGTTGGTCGCGATTGTTGGCAATCACTTCACCGGCTGCATTTACGATGGTTTGGGTTGAACGATAATTCTGCTCGAGCTTGAAAACTTTGAGATCCGGATAATCTTTTTCGAAGTTGAGAATATTGCGGATCGTCGCACCCCGAAACGAATAAATACTCTGCGCATCATCACCTACTACACAAATATTTTCATTAACCGCTGCCAGTTTTTTAATAATCATGTACTGACAATGATTGGTATCCTGATACTCATCAACCATCACATACTTGAATTTGTGTTGGTATTTGTTGAGCGAATCCGGATGTTTGGTGAAAAGCTCGTAAGTCTTTAGCAACAAATCATCAAAATCCATTGCTCCCGAAGTGAAACATCTTTTGGCGTACGTGGAATAAATTTTATGAATGTACGGGCGACTGCTAACCGCATCGTGCGATGTGAGGTCATCGTTTCCCTCATACATTTTATAGGTGATGAGACTATTCTTCGCTGCGGAAATTCTGCTTAAAACAATGGAAGGTTTATACACCTTATCATCGAGTTGCATCTCCTTAATAATGGACTTCAGAAGACTCTTTGAATCCTCTGTATCGTAAATAGTAAAGTTGGAAGGATAGCCGAGTTTCTCCGCTTCAATTCTGAGGATTTTAGCAAATACAGAGTGAAAAGTTCCCATCCAGATATTGCGGGCTTCAGGACCAATCGCGGTTTCGATCCGGTGGCGCATTTCTTTCGCAGCTTTATTGGTAAAGGTTAAGGCGAGAATGTTAAACGGATCGATTCCTTTGTGGATCATATAGGCGATCCGGTAAGTGAGAACTCGGGTCTTTCCGGAACCTGCGCCGGCCACAATCATTACAGGACCTTCGGTTTGAAGAACTGCTGCCCGTTGTGGTTCGTTAAGGGTTTTTAAAAAGTCGTTTGGATCGGTTTGCTTCACCGTTCAAAATTACATTTCTGCCTTACCTAAAAGTTTATTTAAACGCTTTGTTATAAACAATTTGAATCAAAGTCTGCAACTTTGCGCGAAACTAAAACCCTTGCAAATACAGGAAACACCTCTTTCCGGAGCCTTTGTAATTGAACCCAAAGTATTCGGAGATCACCGGGGTTATTTTTACGAAAGTTACCACGAAAGACTTTTTCAGGATGCGGGAATTCCAACCCGTTTTGTGCAGGATAATCAATCCATGTCGCATAAAGGGATTTTACGCGGATTGCATTTTCAGAATCCGCCGCATGCTCAGGGGAAACTGGTTCGGGTTGTGAATGGCAGTGCGTACGATGTAATTGTAGACATCCGGAAATCTAGCCCCACTTACGGTAAATCTTTCGGGGTTGAACTTACTCCCGAAAACAAGAAGATGCTTTGGGTACCGGAAGGTTTCGCACATGGATTTCTTACATTGGAAGACAACACGATCTTTCTGTATAAATGCACAGGATATTATCAGGCGGCAGCAGAGGACGGCCTCATGTGGAACGATCCGGGCCTCGGAATTTCGTGGCAGATCGGCGATCCGATTTTATCCTCCAAAGACAAACTTTACAAACCATTTAGCGAATTCAAATCTCCATTTATATGAGTAAACCTTTCTCGGAAGACATTCTCAATCTCGTTCACAAACTCGAAGAGAAGTACAAAAGTATGGGGCAGGATCTGGCCTCATATCTCGAAGGCAGATTGTATGAAGATTACGTGCCTTACTGGGATTACGTTCATCTCGACACATTGCTCACTCTTCAAAAGCCTAAAACCCAGATACCCGACGAAATGATTTTCGTAATGTATCATCAGGTCACCGAGCTTTATTTTAAAATGATTTTGCATGAGCTGGAGCAGATTGCGTCGAATACCCGGATAACCGGAGACTATCTGAGGGAGAAACTCAAGCGAATAAACCGCTATTTTATTATTCTAACGGATTCCTTCACAGTAATGAGTGAAGGAATGGAACAGAAACAATTTCTCGAATTCCGGATGGCTTTGCTTCCTGCCTCCGGGTTTCAATCGGCACAATACCGAATGATCGAGATTGCCAGTACCGAATTCATCAACTTAGTGAGCAAGGATTACCGCAACCGGTTTACGAATGATTCTCCTGTTTCGGAAATGTACAAATACATTTACTGGCAAGCAGGTGCTACCGTTCTGGCAACGGGTGAAAAAACATTGACGCTACGCCAGTTTGAGCTAAAATACAATGAGCAATTATTAGAGATGGCAGAGGCGTATCAGCATAAAAATGTATGGAAGAAATATCTGAGTCTCTCCATTGAAGAGCGTGAAAATCCGGAACTGCTGGAAATGCTTCGTGACCTCGACCTCAATGTGAATGTGAATTGGCCATTAGCCCATTACAAAACAGCCGTTGCCTATCTTCAGAGAAATCCGGTTGATATTGCCGCAACCGGCGGAACAAACTGGCAGAAGTACCTGCCGCCCCGATTTCAAAAACGAATATTTTTTCCGGAACTCTGGACTGCTGAGGAAATGGAGAATTGGGGTAAAACGTGGGTACGGAAGCACGTTTTTATGGAGTAATAATTTCTAATTCTGCTTTTTAAAATCTCCACGTTTCCAGGCTTCGAAGAATTTAGCCCAGGCCAAAGGATTTAAAAGATTATTGGGAGGCAACTGACCTTTGTAGTAATATTTTGCGGCATTCGCAGCGAGATAAGATTTCCCGGCTTCGAGTCCGTCGGGTTTTAAGTATTGTGCACTTTCTTTAAGTGATTCCCGCTCAAGATTTTTACGGGCCCGTTCCATATCGTCGTCCGGAATATCAGCTTTCACGAAATAATAATCGAACATTTGTCTGCCCGGCAAAGGATAAATTACTGCTTCCGGCAAGTGCATCGTATCGGTTGTAAGCAACTTTACCATGCTGTATTTATTGCTTTTTAACGTATCTGGAATCACGAAGGTTGATGTTTTAAAACCAACGTGAGAGAAAATTACCGTATCACCTTTTTCCGCAACGAAATTGAAAAAACCATTAAAGTCGCAATAGGTTCCTCTCCTTGTTCTTGGAATTTTTATTTCGGCATACGCCACAGCCATTAAACTGTCGGCGGTAAGAACCAAACCTGAGAACTGAACATATTTATTGGAATTAGCAGTATCCGGTTTGCTGGAAGATGAAGAGGTCTGCGCCACAACTCCTCTTGAGGCTGTGAACAGAATTAGGGCTAAAAGGAGTATTCGTGTTTTCAACTTGTTCAATGTTTCATTAATCCAAACACATCCGGAAGGTAAATGTTACAGAACGATCCCTGCAATGATCGCCAATAATACCCAAACCGGAGCGGGAACTTTTACTTTCCAAAGCAAAGCAGACAGAATTACGACGAGCGCGATGTTATCGTATTGAATAAAATTAGTCTCCTCCAGATTTGTATAATGAAAGCTGTTCGGCAATTTCCATCGGAAGGCAACCGACAGAAATAACAGATAACCCGCCGCCAGCACCAAACCGGCAGATGCTGCAATTACTCCGTCTAATGAACGCTTTATTATTTTGTATTTTTTAATTCGGTTCCAGATCGGGAAAACGAAAAAGATCATTAAAGTGCCGGGAAGAAAAATTCCAACGGTTCCGATAAAACATCCGATAATTTGCCATGTGGTGCCGTAATCCCGCATAACAAGTCCACCACAATATGTTGCTACTGTAAAGATCGGTCCGGGTGTCGCCTGATTTAATCCGATACCGGTAAGAAATTCCTCCATGTTCATATAGTGTTTGAACTGAACGAATTGTTCGAGCATCATCGGAATAAGAACATTACCGCCACCAAAGACTAATGTTCCGAAACGATAAGTGTTCTCAAAGAGTGCCACGGAACGGTGCAAGGGTTCAATCTCAACAAACCTTTCGAATATTCCGGCAGCAATAAAAATTACCGTGAACACAACCGGATACCGCCAGTTGATTTTAAAATGTTTACCCGCATCATCCTGATTGATGAGTTCACTGTCTTTTTTATTCAGAAAATAACTGATGATTCCGCCTCCGACTAACAGGAAGGGAAAAATCCAGGGAGTTTTTACATAATCTTCCAATCGATGACGGAGCAAAGCAGCAATGGCAAATGACATCCCGAGCAAAACCAGACGCAGCCTGCCCTTTGTTACTTTTCGAGCCATGGTTATTCCGGCTGTTACCACGAAAGCCACTGCGAGCGGAGACACAAACCGGAAAATGTCTTTATCGAGATTGGAAAAATGCGCCAGTGCAAAAGAGCAGCAGGTCATGATTAAAAAAGCCGGAAGAATCCAAATGATTAATGTAAGAAATGCCAGAAAAGCACCACCGAATTTATATCCCATCGAAGTGATGGTTTGTGTGGAACTCGGACCGGGCAACATTTGAGCAAGGCTGTAGAGTTCTAAAAGTTCACCGGACGTGAGATATTTTCGTCTTTCTACCATCCGCTTCTGAAACATAGCAAGATGCATTTCCGGTCCGCCAAAAGCAGACACGGCAATAACCAGCACATCTTTCAGGAAAAGCAGCCGCTTGATTTTCTTTACTTTTGACCCGGATTTATTCATTCCAGATTACGCTCAACAACACCCGATATGAGGAGGCAATTTATAAGTTTATTTCTTCTGATATTCACTTTTTTTTCAGGCATCACCGTCACTTTTACGGGTTGCAGCAGTATCGATAACCGGTACTTTAAAATGCTCGACACACTCGATAACCGAATGGTGGAAACCCGCAAACTTCTGTTAATAGACTACAAGACTATTGAAAACCGCAGAGATCTCATTGAATCTCATTTGCGACTTATTGATATGTATGTTCGGGATACCATGACTCCGGAATTCGGGATGCAACTCGGGAAATACGAAGGTGTGCTAAAAATCTACAAGAACTTTTTAAAAAACTACAGCGAATGTCTGGAAGAAACAGAAGAACTCACCGAGCAAGCCGAAGACCTGAGAAAGGCAGTGGAGAGCAAGGAAATTTCAAAAGATTCTTTCAAGGTTTATTATGCGAAAGAAACCGATGATCAGATCGAAAACATGACAAGAGTTCGAAACCTCATAAAACCGGTGCATTCTGTGGAACCCGATTATCAGCGGATCAGCCGGATGGTCAATGAATATCTGACGAGTCTTGCCGCCAAAGATGAAGATCTGGCCAGAATACTAAAATCTCTTTCCGACACTACCTCTAAATAGCCTTCTTCCGGCATACTTCAGAAACTCTTTGAATATGCCGAATACATATATTTTTGCAGCGCTTAATTTAACGCATCATGGCGCTCAAAATCGATCAAATAGAGTTTTTTAAAAATCGTCACAACAGCATTACCGAAGCCGAAAGAGCCGAAATGCTGAAAACAATCGGCGTGTCTTCCGTCGATGAACTGATCAACAAAACCATTCCTGCCGACATCCGACTTTCGGAGCATCTCGACATTTCACCCGCAATGAGTGAGCAGGCATTTCTTTCGAATCTGAAGAAGATCGCCGCTCAGAATAAAATCTTCAGAAGCTACATCGGAATGGGTTATTACAACACTTTCACTCCGCATGTAATTCTCAGAAATATTATGGAGAATCCGGGTTGGTACACCCAGTACACACCCTATCAGGCTGAGATTGCACAGGGACGTCTCGAAGCACTTCTCAACTACCAAACTATGGTTAACGATCTTACCGGAATGGAGTTGTCGAACGCTTCTCTTCTTGATGAAGGTACTGCTGCTGCTGAAGCCATGCACATGTTCCACGATATCTGTAAGAAGAAAGATGCCAATAAATTCTTCGTGGATGAAAGAATTTTCCCGCAAACCCTCGATGTATTGGTTACCCGCTCAGAACCGGTTGGAGTGGAACTCGTGATCGGTGATTTTGCAACGGCTCAACTCGACGAGTCTTTCTTCGGAGCGTTGGTTCAATATCCGGATGCACACGGCGAAGTGCGCGATTACAGAAGTTTCTGCGAGGCTGCCCATAGCAATGATATTTTAGTGGTTGCCGTTTCTGATCTTCTTTCTCTTACCATGTTAACACCTCCCGGTGAATGGGGAGCCGACTGTGTGGTGGGTAATTCTCAAAGATTTGGTGTACCGCTCGGTTATGGCGGACCGCACGCTGCCTTCTTCGCAACCAGAGAAGAATACAAACGTCAGGTTCCCGGAAGAATCATCGGAATCAGTAAAGATGCGCAGGGTAATTATGCGTTGAGAATGGCGCTTCAAACCCGCGAACAACACATCAAACGGGATAAGGCAACTTCCAATATTTGCACGGCTCAGGTCCTGTTGGCGGTAATGGCGGGAATGTATGCTGTTTATCACGGGCCGGAGGGTTTAAAAACTATTGCCGGAAAGGTTCACGGTTTAACCAAGGTTTTAAATTCAGCATTAAAACGTCAGGGTTACCAGACCGGTGACACCGATTTCTTCGATACGTTGCGCGTTCAGAATTTGTCTGGCTCACAAATCGATTCAATTCATAAAGCCGCTCTTTCAAAAGAGATTAATCTTTCAATCGGCAGTAACTGGATTCAGATATCATTAGATGAAACCACTTCATTGGCGGATGTTCAGGATATCTCAGATTGTTTCGCAGCCGATTCCGGAAATCATACGCAGGTTTCGGATTTCACACACGATCTGGAAGTGGAATGGAACGATATGTTCGTGCGTAAAAGCGATTTCATGACCCATGAAGTCTTTCATAATTACCACACCGAACACGAAATGCTCCGGTACATGAAGTCGTTGGAAAACAAAGATCTCTCTTTGGTTCACTCCATGATTTCTCTGGGAAGTTGTACCATGAAACTCAACGCTACAACGGAAATGATTCCGGTTACATGGCCCGAGTTCAATTCTATTCATCCGTTCGTTCCTAAAGATCAGGTGAAAGGATATCTTCAGATTCTGGAAGAACTTGGAAATGATCTCGCGGAAATTACCGGATTTGCGGGAGTTAGTCTTCAGCCAAATGCAGGTTCACAGGGTGAGTATGCCGGACTGATGGTTATCCGTGAATATTTTAAAGATCGCGGTGAATCGCACAGAAACATTGCACTCATTCCTTCTTCAGCCCACGGAACCAATCCGGCGAGTGCGGTAATGGCAGGGATGAAGGTCGTGGTTGTGAAATGTTTAGAAAACGGATACATCGATCTCGAAGATCTCAATGCCAAAGCGGAGGAACATGCCAATGATCTCGCTTGCATCATGGTCACCTACCCTTCAACGAACGGTGTTTACGAAGAAACTATCAAGCAAATTACTTCTGTGGTTCACAAACACGGAGGTCAGGTTTATATGGATGGCGCTAATATGAATGCTCAGGTTGGATTAACCAATCCGGGAATGATCGGAGCCGACGTTTGTCACCTCAACCTGCACAAAACTTTCTGTATTCCGCACGGTGGTGGCGGGCCTGGAATGGGACCGATTTGCTGTGCCGAACATCTCAAACCGTATTTGCCGGGACATGCTGTTGTTCGTATCGGAGAGGACAAAGCCATGCATGCTGTTTCAGCAGCTCCGTTCGGAAGTGCTTCTATTCTTCTGATTTCTTACGCCTATATTAAAATGATGGGTTACAACGGACTTAAAGAAGCAACCGAAACGGCTATCCTTAATGCTAATTACATTAAAGCGAGATTGGAAGGTCATTACGATATGTTGTTCAAAGGCAAAAACGGAACAGTTGCCCACGAAAAAATTATTGACACCCGAGGCTTCAAACAAACATCCGGAGTTGTAGTGGAAGATATCGCCAAGCGTTTAATGGATTACGGATATCACGCTCCAACCGTTTCATTCCCGATTGCCGGAACATTAATGGTGGAACCGACGGAAAGCGAGAGCAAAGCCGAACTCGACCGATTCTGCGAAGTGATGATTTCGATTCGAAACGAAATTAAAGACATTGAAGAAGGTCGTCTCGATAAAGAAGACAATATGTTGGTGAATGCTCCGCACACGGCCCAGATGGTGATCAGCGACAACTGGAATCACGGTTATTCCCGCGAAAGAGCAGCCTTCCCGTTGAATTGGGTAAGAGCTAAAAAATTCTGGCCGACCGTTGCCCGCGTTGATAACACATACGGTGATCGTCACCTGGTTTGCAGTTGCCTTCCGTTAGAAGCTTATGAAAGTGACACCGCCAACGCGTAAGTCTCATTTTCAATTGAATTGATCTGATAAATTTTGGGGTTGATGAAAAAGTCAACCCCGAATCTCATATCTTGCAGGCCACACCATTCACCTTATAATCCATTGGAAATTGGTCTGATCATTCTTTTTATTGTTGTTGGGCTGATTTTTCTGCTCATTGAAATTCTGATTACCCCGGGAGTAATGCTCGGCATTGTCGGAATATTTTTTATCGCCCTTGGAATCTGGCGTTCATATTATTCTTTCGGATCAACCGTCGGCAACATTGTGCTGATTTCAGTTTTCACGGGAACTGTTGCATCCATCATTCTTGCACTAAAAGGAGGCGTCTGGAAACGGATGGCATCAAATGAAACGATCGCATCACGGGCGGTTGAAGATGTGAATACGATTGTTAAAGTCGGTGATATAGGAAAGACGCTATCGGCTTTAAGACCAAGTGGGAATGCGGTATTCGGTGAGCACAAAACCGAAGTGGCGACACTCGGTGAACCGGTTGAACCGGGACAAACCATTGAAGTGATTCAGATCGAAAGGAATAAGATAATTGTTAGAAAACATCAGAATTCCGAAGTTTGACCAATCAAGAAAAACCTTAAACACTAAAAAAATACATCTATGGAAGGGCCATTACTGATATTCGTTATCGTCGCCATTATTATTTTCATCTTTATCTTCCTGTACTTCGTGCCGGTAAGTCTGTGGTTTACAGCGTGGGTATCCGGAGTTCGGGTAAGTATTGTTCAGCTTATATTAATGCGAATCCGTAAAGTGCCACCGTCATTAATTATTAATGCACAAATTAATTCATTAAAGGCCGGGCTCAAGACGACGACGAATGAGTTGGAAACCCACTATATGGCAGGTGGTAATGTAAACAATGTAATCAAGGCTCTCATTAGTGCGGATAAAGCGAACATCGCGCTGGACTTTAATCTCGCTGCGGCTATCGACCTCGCGGGAAGAGACGTGTTCGATGCGGTTCAGCTGAGTGTTAATCCGCGGGTAATAAATACGCCACCGGTTGCTGCGGTAGCCAAGGACGGTATTCAGTTGATTGCAAAAGCGCGGGTTACGGTTCGGGCTAATATTCATCAGTTGGTTGGTGGAGCAGGAGAGGAGACAATTCTCGCCCGTGTTGGGGAAGGTATTGTTACCACGATCGGTTCGGCCGATAATCACAAATCCGTTCTCGAGAACCCGGATCAGATTTCCAAAGTGGTTTTGGCAAAAGGACTTGATGCCGGAACTGCATTTGAAATCTTGTCTATTGATATTGCCGACATCGACATAGGAAAGAACATCGGTGCCGGACTTCAAACCGATCAGGCGGAAGCGGATTTGAAAGTGGCGAATGCAAAAGCGGAAGAGCGACGTGCGCTGGCTGTTGCGAGTGAACAGGAAATGCGCGCAAAATCACAGGAAGCTCGTGCTCAGGTAATTCTTGCCGAAGCAGAAATTCCAAAAGCGATCGCAGAGGCATTCCGTCAGGGTAACTTGGGCGTAATGGATTATTACCGGTTAAAGAATATTGAATCCGATACTAATATGCGCGATTCCATTGCCGGCCCGACAGCTCAACAGAAGAAGAAGGAGAAGGAATAATGGGGAATCACTGACGAAAGCCTGAGTGCAGAATGGATAAGGATAAATTTATGGGAGGCTTTGTCAGCATAAATTGAAGAAATGGGGAATTGGGGAATTCGAGAATTATTGAAAACCTCCTCAATTTCACACAACGTCACAACGACATTTTGCTCTTAAAACTCATTTCGAAATAAAATGGATTCCGTGCTCTTAAAAATCCTTGATATAAGGCACTGAATTTAATGCACCAAAACTATTTTTCGAAGAAGAACTTTGTGCAGTTGTGCGAAACTCCAACCCAAAATCCGATTGAATTATTCCTTTGATCTGCGCGAAATTCTGAGTTTGCGAAGAATCCCCTGAGACCCAAAAGAACCCTGTCATTCTGAGCAAAGCGAAGAAACCCGGGATGGAATTGGTGAATTGTTCAATTGGAGAAATGGGGAATTTGTGAATTACTGACGAATGCCACTGAATTTTTCATTTAACAGCTTTTTATTAAAACGGCATTGTCAGTATAAATTGGAGAAATATGGAATTGAGAAAAAATCAGCCAGTGCATTTGGTTTCCACCGAAAATGCTCATCCGAAAATTAAATCTCTTTCATTCTTAATTCCTTTCATTCTTTTCATTTCAATTCTGAAGTCGTCTGTATCCAAAATCACTACACCTACACAAAATGACATCCTTGTGGTTGGCTTGATTTTCTGATCCGTTCAACTTTCTTTATCCTTGATTTCCAAAAGACCAAGGGAATGTTCTTCGGAAGAAAAAGCCACTTATTTTCTTTCCTCATTATTTGGGTTTGGAGTTTATTTCTCTCAACCGTCATTGCACAGAACCAGCATAATATCTGGTACTTTGGTCAGAAAGCCGGATTAAAATTTTACAATGGATCTTATTCGGTAAGTGTGCTCACCGACGGACAAATGCAACAAATAGAAGGAGTAGCGAGCATTTCAGACAAAAACGGAAATCTGCTTTTTTATTCTAATGGCCAGATCGTTTACAACTCAAACCACCAACCGATGAACAACGGTTCCGGATTAAAAGGTCATGCTTCGGCAACTCAGGGCTCCGTAGTTGTGCCCGCTCCCGGATCGGATAGTCTGTATTATTTGTTCACTACAGGTGCGGTGGAAGACGGAAATATCAGCGTATATTATTCCATAATCGATATGTCGCTGGATTATGGTTACGGTGATGTGATCTCGTCTTCCAAAAACACATTGCTGTACACCGGAAGTTGTGAAAAATGTGCGGCAACTTATCACTGCGACAATACTTCGGTTTGGGTGATGTTTCACGATTACGGGAGCAATCAGTACCGCGCGTATCTGTTGTCAAAAAGCGGTTTGTCATCAAGTCCGGTAACTTCCTCCATCGGAACAACTCATAACTCTTCATGGCAAAGAGCCGGACAAATGAAATTCTCCGGAGACGGCAACCGCATCGCAAACGCCATTCGGGGAACCGATAAAAGCACCAGTTGTGTTGACGTGCTCGAGTTTAACCGCAGTACCGGAAAAGTTACGGGTTTTATTGCCAGCCTTAAACCGGGAGAACTCACACATGGTGTTGCTTTTTCACCAAATGATTCGTTACTCTATGTCTCTTCCGGTTCTTCTGTTCCACCAACCGGAACCGGAAAACTCAACCAATACGATTTGTACGCGGGTAACGGATCGGCTTCAGCCATTGCAGGGTCTTCGGTTTTGCTTTCGAATCAGTCAAATATCTGGTTCGGACAACTACAGCTCGCCATCAACGGACGAATTTACTTATCGCCGCGAAATCAGAGTTCATTGGGTGTTGTCTACTACCCGAATGCAAAAGGCACCAATTGTTATTTTGTATTGAACGGACAATCGCTTGGTGGCCGAACCGCTGAACTGGGATTGCCGAATTTCGTGAGTACCGAAGCCCCACCCAATATTGCGAGTCTCGGCGACGATCGGGATGTGTGCGAAAACGACAGTGTGGTCTTCGAAATAAAATCTGCCAACTCCACTTTTTTGTGGCAGGATAATTCAACGGATTCCATTTTTATCGCGAAAAAATCCGGGAAATATTGGGTTGAGGTTAACCGAAACGGATGCACGTCTTCCGACACTGTTAATGTTTTGCTTCATCCCGCAATTGCCAAACCGGACATTGATCCGGATACAACGGTTTGCGAAAACGATACGATTTGGTTAGATGCCACAACCTCCGGCGCAACCTACGAATGGAACGACAAAAGCAATCAAGCCAAACTTGCAATTACAAATGCGGGAACCTATTGGGTGGAGATTCAAAAAGATTTTTGCAAAGCTGCAGACACGGTCGATATCACATTTAAAAAATACCCTCCCAAACCCGATCTCGGTGAAGATACTGCTCTTTGCAAAGTGGATTCTCTGGTACTGGATGCTGCCTCAAATTTTGCTACTTATTTATGGCAGGATGGCGATACCGGTGCCGTTTATACCGTGACAGACAGCGGAACATATCATGTAATCGTTGATGTTTACGGATGTCATCGGGCAGATACGATTCATGTTTCGTTAAAACCCGATCCGCCCAAACCAAATCTTGGGAACGACACTTCGATATGTGCTATCGATACATTGATTTTAGATGCAACCACTTCCGGTGTGATGTACGATTGGCAGGATCATTCAACGAATTCAACATTTATCGTTAGAGATTCCGGAACGTATTCGGTTGTGCTTGATCTGGATGGTTGCCTTTCATCCGACACCATTGTTATTGGCAGAAATCCAGCGACACCGAAACCCGATCTCGGCCCGGATACGGCGATTTGCGAAGGAGGTAATTATCTCATTGATGCCACAACATCGAATGCAATTTATTCTTGGCAGGATAATTCAATGCAATCGACTTTTCTCGCTTCTGATTCCGGTTTGTTCTGGGTGATAATTTCCGTAAACGGATGCCGGAACTCCGACTCTGTGCATATTACGCAATATCCGATTCCACCCAAACCGAATCTTGGAAACGATACAATTTTGTGTGACGATGTCTCTTTAACATTGGATGCTACAACGGCAAACGCAACGTATCAATGGCAGGATAACAGTGCTCAACCTACGTTTGAAACAGATCAGGACGGGGATTTTTGGGTTACGATTTCGGTTAATGGTTGTGTTAATAGTGACACTGTTTCAATTCAACACATTGAATCTCCTCCCAAACCGGATCTCGGTCCGGATGGTTTTGTATGCGGAAGCGATTCGGTGATCTTAAAAGTTGAACCCAAAGGTGCTTCGGTTTTATGGCAAGACAATTCAACCGATTCAGTTTTTGTAATAAACGATGCCGGATATTATTGGGTAAAACTATCCAACGGAAAATGCACATCTGCAGACTCGGTTTCGTACCTGCATTATTTTCCGCCAACCAAACCGGATTTGGGAAATGATACTGCGATTTGTCAGTTTGAAGAACTCGAGTTTCGGGTAAATACGAAAGAAGCTTCTTTTTTATGGAGCGACGGTTCGGAGGATTTTATTAAAATCATCAATCAGCCCGGAACGTATTGGTTGAAATTTTCGAATCAATGCGGAACCGAATCGGATACCGTTGTGGTGGATGTAATATCCTGCATTGAGGATATTTTGATGCCATCCGGATTTTCACCGAACAACGATGTTGTAAATCCGGATTTTGGTCCGGTCACCGATCGCTTTGGCCCCGATGATTATGTACTTAGAATTTACAACCGCTGGGGCGAACTCATTTTTGAAAGTACGACGCAAACACCGAGATGGAATGGAACGTATCAGGAAAAAGTCGTTCCCACGGGAGCATATTTATGGATATTGGAGGTTAAGCGTCCGTATCAGAAATACAGTTCTAAAGGAATGGTGAATGTGGTTCGGTAGTCAGCCCTTGCATTATCAGAATACATTGGTGGATTACTGACGAAAGCCTGAGTGCACAATGGATAAGGAGAAATTTAAGGCAGGCTTTGTCAGCATAAATTGAAGAAATGGGGAATTGGGGAATTCGACAATTGGAGAATTATTGAAAACCTCCTCCATTTTACACAACGCCACTACGAAATTTTATTTCCCAAAATCATTTCGTAATGAATGAACTCAGTGAGCTTAAAAAGGATTTGCCTTAAGCCACAAAGCTGAATTACAGAATAATGTTTTTAAGTGAAGAACTTTGTGTCGTTGTGCGAAACCAAAATCAAGCTGCTAAACCAAAGATCGTTGTCTGGGAAGCACTCTTAATTTATTTCATCCTTAATTATTAATTGCACACAGCGCATCCGCGTGACTTCGCGAAAAACTTTGCGCGACATTGCGGTTAAAAAAACATTAGTCCTCTTTCGTTATAATTATAGCCATCACGGATAGATTATTATCCCGTAAGAGTTTTCAAGAGAATAACACACCCGCAACCTATGAGCAAAAGACCCACAGGCGGTTACTCGAAGCCCTGAGAATTGAACAGTGCTAAAAACATGATCGGCTTCAGTATAGAAGGAGGCTGTTTCACTATTCGGAGATCCGTGCCAGTATGTGTCACGGCTCATGGTTTAAAATGGTAATGTTGAATTATTGATAGAATGCGATATTCGGGAAAGTAATTCCAACATGAATTTTAGAATTATTGCGGTTCTTTTGGCTGTTATTACAGGTAATGCATTGAAAGGGCAGGTGTACTCAACACAATACGATTCAGGATGGATTTCTTTTAATTCATTTGAAGTTGGTGAGGATAGTATATTGATTTTTGGTTTAGATATCTATCAAGGTAAAGTTGCAGAGCATCGATTGGTTCTGAACCTATGTACTAAAGCCAAATTGATTTGGAGTAAGGAAATCAACATTCCGAATATGTACTTCACTTCCACATCAAACAGTCGAAGTTCGATTTTAATTGAAAATTATCTGTACATAGGCGGGGTATGTGAAGATAGTTTACACGAAAATCAGGCTGGTTATATATTAAAATTTAATCTGAAGGAGGTTGATATTGCTGATTATTCTATCTACCAATTTGGTTATTCGACTCAAATATGGGGGTTAACAAATCTAAAAAATGATGAAATTGGTGTGTGTGGTGTATTTAAGTTAACTTCCAATGATGACCCGATACGAAGTTTCCAAATGTCAGTAAATCATGAACTTGATTCTCTGCGCTCGTACTCTTGGGCATCGGATAGATATAAATCAGAGGGAGGGTCAAATGTATATCCCGAGAATCTTATTGAATATGAAGATGGAACTGTTTTGTCTGCTCAAATTTCTGCAAGAGCGGATGGATATAAACGTGATCCAATTCTATACAAGGTTAATGAGCAAAATAAGCTGGATTGGACTCTTGAATTGAGAAATGACACATTTTCACTTTTTAATTTTCTTTTGGTACCGATTGATCAAAATCAATTTATGGGTACTGCGGTGACTTCGTACTATAAACCATATAGGAATCCGGAAGCACTTCATGCTGATTGGGCTACAATAAATAGAGCTACGGAATTAAGAGTATTTTTTATTGACTCTCTGGGTGAGTTGATTTCCATGCATAGTATAAAGGAACAGCTACAACCATATTTTAATCATGACATAGTAGACTTGGAACTTGAGCATATTTTGCAACTTCAAGATGGTGGTTATTTGATTGTTGGTAGATCATTCTATTCTGAGACTTTTGGGGAGCAAGTGGGGTTTATGTTAAAGCTAAATAGCAAAGGAGAGTTTGTTTGGTACAGAAAATACCAACATCATGTTTGTACTCCCTACTCTGGGGGATTTGAAATTACTAGAATATTAGGTGTAACTGAATTAAGCAACGGAAATATAGTACTTGCTGGAGAATACATCAGTGCACCTAGTGATAGTTTTCCTAAAGGCTTTCAATCCGGAATTACATTTTTTACTGATCAGTATGGTTGTTTGATGGAAGATTGTGAAAAACCATCTTTTATAAACGATTCAGTTCAACACTACAGCAATCGCACGAAAGTCTTCCCGAATCCATCAAGTGATGGGGACATACATATCAGTAATTCAGATTCGATTAAACGGGAATTCTGGCTTTTTGATGTAAAAGGAGCACTGATACACTTTGGTAATTATGTGCACGACACCTCATTTTCCATTGAAGTGAATGGCATTTATTTTTTGAAGACATTGAACCCAGAATCGGGAGAAACCGAAACATTTAAAGTGATTAGAAATTAATTATTTCACACAACGCCACTACGAAATTTTATTTCCCAAAATCATTTCGTAATGAATGAACTCAGTGTGCTTCGAAATGATTTGCCTTAAGCCACAAAGCTGAATTAAAGAATAATGTTTTTGAGTGAAGTACTTTGTGTTGTTGTGCGAAACCGACGATATGATCAGGTCGCTTTCGTTCTTGTTAAATCGATTAATCTAAAACTTCCGGTTCGCCGCTTTAAACGCCACATTCAAAAGTTTAAAATCCAGCTTGCCGTTCTGTTCTTTTAAATGTTCCAGAATCACCAGCGCCTTTTTCAATCGTACTTCCGACGACTTGGCCTGTCCTGCTATGTGAATGAGATTCCGTTGCTTGCCCGGAGTGAGCTGATGAAAAAAATCGTTTCCTTCTTTATCCTGTTTTAACAATTCTTGTAATTCTTCCGGCATCGGTAAACCGTATTCACTGGTGTCGGGTTCCAGATTTACCAACACTTCATCACCTTCCTTTACACCGATTTTTTTCTGATTCGTTTTATTAATTAATACATAATATTCACCTTCTCCTTTTGGCATAAAGGCACATTGATACCGGATCTTATCATTAATTAAACAAACTACTCTCGAAATCTTTTGCGCATGAAAATCATTAAAAACAAAGTCCGGAACTGTGATACCGAAGTACCCAAGTTCCGGACTCATATTTTCAATTATTCCTTTAAAAGAATGTTTTAAATCCAATGTTTATTACAACCTGTTTTTATAACATGGTTGTCGGACAAACATAATCCGTTTTCGCTAAAGAAGAATTTTTCAATGCGCTGAAACCACCGGCAATATCCACCAGATTATGGTAACCTCTGGACTTCAGAATCGATGCGGCAATCACAGAGCGGTAACCACCGGCGCAATGCACATAGAATGTTTCATCTTTTGGAAATTCCGCCAGATAATCATTCAGATTGTCAAGAGGAGTATTGTTCGAATCAACCAGATGTTCGCTGAAATATTCGCTTTCTTTTCGCACATCGAAAATCGGATGTTTGTGATGTGCATATTCTTTTTCAAAGGTCGGAACGTCAATCGAATCGATCGAATCCACTTCCATTCCGGCATCTTTCCAGGCCTGAAATCCGCCTTTGAGATAACCGATTGTCTTGTCAAAACCCACACGGGATAGTCGCGTAATTGCTTCTTCCAAACGATCTTCATCTACCACCAGAAGAATCGGCTGATTCACATCTTTTATCAATGCGCCGACCCACGGAGCAAATCCGCCGTCGAGTCCGATGAAGATGGAACGCGGAATAAATCCTTTCACAAATTCCGATTGATGACGAACGTCTAAAACCAATGCCTCGGTTGAATTGGCCGCTTCGTCAAAAGCTTCCGGAGAAAGCGCCCGGCTTCCCTGAGCCAATACGTCGTCAATACTGGCGTAACCTTCCTTATTCATTTTCACATTCATCGGGAAGTAGCCGGGAGGTGGCATTAATCCGTCGGTAACTTCTTTTACAAATTCGGCTTCGGTCATATCAGCCCGCAGAGCGTAATTCATTTTTTTCTGGTTTCCGAGAGAGTCAACCGTTTCCTTCATCATGTTTTTACCGCAGGCAGAACCGGCACCGTGACCCGGATAAACCGTAACATCGTCGGGCAAGGTCATGATTTTATCGCGCAAACTGTGAAACAAAGTTGCAGCGAGTTGTTCTTGTGTCATGCTTGCAGCTTTTTGCGCGAGATCAGGTCGGCCAACATCGCCGAGAAATAGTGTGTCGCCGGAGAAAATGGCGTTTTCTTTTCCGTCTTCATCGATGAGCAACCACGTTGTACTTTCCATCGTATGCCCAGGAGTGTGCAGAGTTCGCATCGTAACCTTACCGATTTTAAATTCCTGATAATCTTCGGCAACAATGGCTTTAAAACCGGGATTTGCTGTTGGACCGTAAATAATATCCGCACCGGTTTTGTCGGCGAGC
Source organism: Bacteroidota bacterium (assembly GCA_016124755.1). Taxonomy (GTDB): domain Bacteria; phylum Bacteroidota; class Bacteroidia; order NS11-12g; family UBA9320; genus WGNA01. The sequence goes on from WGNA01000011.1 coordinate 350,928, forward strand.
GTAACGTGACCGCTCACAAAATCGGCGTGGAAATGCGTTTCAAAAATGTAATTGATTTTTGCGTTCGACTTGGCAGCTCTGTCGATATAAGGCTGAACTTCGCGAAGAGGGTCGATGATAGCGGCTTCTCCTTCGCTTTCGATGTAGTAAGCACCCTGTGCCAGACATCCGGTATAAATCTGTTCTACGATCATTGTTTATGCTTTAAAGATCTGTTTTAAGTATTTTGTTGAAGCTTTCAAAATATAGCCGTCAGGATCAGAGACGAATTTAACGAAGTATGTGACCCTGCTAAAAGTTCAACGGCATTTTTGAATTAGCTTCTAATTCATTGACAAAAGTAGGATCCCATTTGTTTTTCAATCTGCAACCGATGTTACGATCCGCACTGATTGTTGTCATTGCAAAGTGGGATTTCGGACGTACGAACGATGAACGCGTCGGTCACAAATGCGCGAGGTTAATCACATTGCGCTTCTGACTGATCAAACCGTCGGTTTCTAATTTTTTCATCACCCTGGAAATCACAACTCGGGAGCTGTGCAAATCATTCGCGATTTCGTTGTGTGTTATTGCCAACGTTTTATTCCCGGTTACCATCACTTTGTCGCGGAGGTAGTTCATAATGCGTTCTTCCATATTATTGAACGCGAGGTTATCGATAGCGGCGAGCATTTCGTTCATCCGGTAATTATAGGTTTCCAGGATAAACGAGCGCCACGAGGAGAAACGGGCCATCCAGCTTTCCACCAGATCAATCGGAATCATCAGAACGGTGCAGGGCGATTCGGCGACTGCACGCACCTTGCTCTTCGACGCCTTCGTGCAACAATTAATGGTAACGGCGCAAGTGTCACCGCTTTCGAGATAATATAGCAGCAGCTCGCGGCCTTCCTTGTCTTCTGTGAGAATCTTTAACGAGCCTTTAATAACTAATGGTAAAAAGTCGATGTTGTCGCCAATGTCGATCAGCAATTCGTCTTCTTCAATATTTTTTGATTTGGCAACCTTCAGAATTTCCTGAACCAGATCTTGTTCAAGTATTTGGGAGAATCGCTCCTCCACCAATTGGGCAACGGCATTATCAAGTGACATGAAGCAAATTAAAAGAAGACAAAGTGGAATTGGAAAGGAAATGTTTGACGACCGATTCGATTATCGATTTTGGATTTTTGTTTTTACCGCAAAGTCACGCAAATTTTTTCGCAGAGTAACGCAGTGTTTCGTTCCAAGAAAACCTATTTGTAAACCGATTCGAATTTCGAATTTCGATTTTGGATTTTTGTTTTTACCGCAAAGTCACGCAAAGCTTTCCGCAGAGTAACGCAGAGTTTCGTTACCCAAAACCTATTTGTAAACGGATTCGCTTTTCGCTTTTTCGCTTTTGGATTTTTGTATTTACCGCAAAGTCACGAAAGCTTTCCGCAGAGTAACGCAATCGCTTAATTCAATATAATTAGAAATTCATTTCATTTTTAATTGATTCGATCGGTAGTGGGAACACAACCGACAGTTACCAATTGAGCATTGGTTTATCATTAAAATCAATAAAATTTGATTTCTACTTTTGAAACATATCCTCCTGGAATTATAACAACTCCTTCTACCGACGAACTCTCATCCCTCCAGCTCAACATTAACACAGTTTTTGCAGAAATCAAAAAAACTGGAGAAGGTAAAAGCCGGTTACAGGTGAACCTCACAACCCCTGTCCGGATAATCAACGAAGTGCTTTTGTGCGGGATTTCCCATTTTACACTTGTTGAAAGCGCACAAAAACTTTATGGAGAAATCGAAACAAGATCCGGAATTTGTATCGAGGAAATATTTCAAATCAGTAAGTTAAATGAAAAATAAATTATGTTTGATGTTATTACAATGAGATCACATTTGTCCACATTTTTGATTGTCGGATTGTTTTTCTTATCTTTTACAACGAATTGCAATCAAAGTCTTCCTTTATTGGATTTTCCATTTAATACGGAAGGCCATGAATTTATTATTAAATATCACTTTCAGGCATTCGATTCCGTTTTGATGTATAAGAAGAACCTAACAGGTGATAGTGATTTGGTTTATGGAAAATGGTGTTTGAAAAACTCTCAGGGCCTTGACAGTATTATAACAATTGAATGCTATCAGGCACGCCCTGTTATGGAGAATACAGTTAAATCCCGTGACAATGTTGATGAAATTGAATGTTATTCAATAATTGCAAAATCGTTTAAAAGAAAGGATTATAGTTATCTAGTTGAAAAGGATAACAGTGGTAATGAAATCCGGTTATGTTTTGATTCGCAAAGACCATTGATGTACGGTGAAAAACGGTGTTTTAGAACTAAGATTTACAAAAAGGAATCGGATACATACATTTTAAATTACGACAACATAGAACATAAAAGAGTCTTTAAGTTTGACAACCACAACAATTTGGTTAAGGTGGGTTATGATTTAATTGATACATTCAATTATGCGGAAATGTTGTATGATAGTTCTAATGCGACTAAAAAAGTTTTGACCGAGTTCATGGGACAGAAACAATCATATCTCTATTTCTACACAAACGATGTTTTGGATTCAATTCAATGGTTTGAGAATGAGGAAGAGGTTCGTACTTTATTTTTTAAATATTTGGAGGATGTAATAGAGATAAATTCTCCTGAAATAGCTACTTCAACGTATTTATATGGTGTGAAGGCCGTTCGGTATATAAAAATAAAGTAGATATTGTTTATATAACGGCGGAAATTTATATCCTACGCATGCACATTTCCTTAAAAAGATTTAGCCGCAAAGGTTTCCGCAGAGGAACGCGGCATAATTTGTAGAACATTTCGGTATGAGAGGAATTTCCCATTTCGGATTTGCTAATTCAGATGAATCTTCAGGGATTTAACCTATTATTAATTTTAGCAAAATCCCCACATAGGATATACTGCTCATTATCGAGTGTTGTTGTGTTTTTTATTTTCTTTAATTACCTGCTTACGTACATCGCTAAAGTCACCTGTAAATCCTGCTGATGCTGCCTTCCAAAGGAATTTAACAGATTCTTTTTTGGTTCTTTTCAACTCTATCTTATTGATTCGATTAAAATCAATATTATTCATTAAGAATAATTGAAGATTGTTCAGAAATGTATCCCACAACTTGTCTTCAGCAATATTAACCGTTTGTCCTGTTGTATTTATATCGACATGAACTTTAACATTATTTTCATTTATGTTTACACTTGTTTTTGATTTCCACCTTAATGGATTAAAGGTAATAAAGTTAGTAAAGATATTTCCACGACTAAATCTTAATTCATTTCTGCCCTCATAAGTCAATTCGAAGCCAGATTGCCTGAAGTATTCAATTATCTTTTTTTGAACATAAATTTGACTACTTACTTGAAATTCAATATGTTTTACTAATATTTTCATCCTTCATTCCAATATTCAACAGGTTTTGATTTTTGTCTGTTATTGGCATCTACGCATGAAATGTTGTCCCCAACACCTTAATTCCTCTTAATTATTAATTCTTTTCCTTTTTTAATTGATTCAAGTATGCCAACGTATTGAATGTCCGATGTCCTCGTCCAACTTACAATTCGTTTAGCCATTCAAGGTTTCGTTTATCCATCGCTTCCTGTGAAATCAATCGTCCGTTCTTTATATCCGCTTCGCTCATTTCGAGCATTTCTTTCTGGTCAGCGGTCAGTTCTACAATCTCATTATCCGCAGAACTCGAAGAAATCAGACTGTCGAGTGCAATCAAAAAATCCTTATTCCGAATGGTCAGGATTTTATCAATCAATTCACTGCGTATTTTATCTACGGTTGCCATAGTCATTCAATTTAATTACTAAATTCAGAAATATTATCGGGCTTTCATAATGTAACTGATTCCCCCAACACCTTAATTCCTCTTAATTATTAATTCTTTTCATTCCCCCGGGTTTTCTTCAGATCACCAATAGCTACCCATTTCTTTTTCTAATTGGCGAATCCACGCGTCGGTTATGCCAAGGGAATCCTGATTTACCCACGTGACTTTGCCGTACGTCGCATCGGTTAAGGTGAGTTCCGGAATCGATCCGCCGATGTATTCGCCTTTGTTTCCGGCGCGGGTTACAATGGTTGTGAGCCAGAAAAATCGTGTTTCGCCGGCGATGTTGCGGATAAACGGTCGAGACTCCGCCGGATAATTCTCAGACCAATCGTAATTCTTTCGGCTCTCCACAATCTTAGCCGGAACCGCGCTGCTGCCGATGTAAGAATGACTGTCTTTCCGGTGTTCAATAAAATAAATTTTACTGTCGGAATCACCCGGAATAAACAAACTCAGACTCAACCCTTTTTTCTCGGGTTGATAGGGTTCGAGTCCGAAGTAATTGCAAATTTTTCCGCCTTCCACATTCAGGAAAACCACGAATGGCTGAGATGCCGAAATATCGTCGGCAGCCGGAATGCGGATATCTCCTTCGTGATAACCCGGCATTGGTGCAAAAAATCCGTTGGTAAACCGAAAGCTCTCGGCAATATTTCGGGCAACAACCGGCGGAATGAGGTTTTGTCCCTGAAGGTATTTATGCTGATTTATTTCATCCGGAGCGATGTAATGTCCTGCTCCGAACAACACCCGATTTGCCCACGTATCCGATTCTTTTTTCTGATCAATTACCACAACTCCGCCGAAAACCGGACGCGGGAAAACCCAGCCTTTCCAACGAATCAACGGAACCACCTGAACCCATTCGCCCTTTTCGTTCTGCAAATACATCGGCTCGCTGGCTTCGTAGCTGAAAAATCGGGAAAGCGAAAATCCCCGCCGGATTGCATTGTCGGTTTCTTTTGAAAACAACAACAATTCTCCGATTTCAAAATTTACTTTATCGCGGTATTTAGCCGAAAAAACCGGAGCCGGTAAATGCGCCGGAATGCGAATCACTTCGTACATGTCTTTTCGCATTTGCTGAATGCGGTATTCTTTGCTCGGACCCACAGCCGAACTGTAATAATACATGTCGTCTTTTCCCCGGATAAATTTGGGAAATGTTGCGTCTTCGGTTTCCGAAAGCGCTTCCTGATTAATTAATGTTTTTAAAGAATGAACCGGCTGAATACGCTCGTGTCCTGTCTCGGGTAAGCCGTTTAAAATTACTTTATCCAGCTCACCGTAATACATATACAGTTTCAGATAATTGTGAACCGGCGGCCCAACAAAGATCATAAAAGCTAAAAAGGCCGAAATAAAAATAGTAGGTAAAATGCTGCCTTTAAACGTGCGTTTTCGGATCACGCGCCAGTACCACGTCATCATTAAAAACACAAACAGAATTAACAGACTGTATTTGCGAATCCATAAAACGGCAGGTTGATACGATGCCCGGAAATACAGTAGGGCGGCAACTAAGAGTATTAAAATGAGTGCCGAAATAATCTTGTATTTCTTAAATAGGTTGCCGATCGCGGTCGCAATTCCTTTTCGGATATTCCGGAAGAACCAGTATAAACGGTTGAATTCTGTTTCTGTCATTTGTCGAGGAAGTCTTTTACGCCTTTTCGCCAGTCGTCACCTTTGTCTTTATCATCCTTTTTATCACTGTCGTCTTTTTTCTGCTCCTCTGGTTTTTCATCTTTCGACTCGATGGGAATCGTTACATTTTTATCTTTTATAGATTGTTCTATTTCGTCAATTCGCTCAATGGTATTTCGAATTTGCTTTATCTGCGGCTGAACGGATTTAGTAAAAAACGGAAATAAATAAAAACTCAGCATCATACCGATCAGCATGAGCGCCAGATAAAGTAATAATTCAAAAAAATTAATATTACCGGCTACATAAAATAACCATCCGATTGCCAAAGTCATGGTTACCGCCGGAACCAATCGTTTCGAAAAAGGTTGCTGAAACAAAAAAGTATGTTGAGAATCTTCCGGCAATCCGTCTTTGTGTGTGAGTTTGTACCACGACCGGTACCAGAATAATCCGCGTTTACGGTCGAAAAATGCAAATGCAATCCCGACAATTAAACCAACAAGAAGAGGAAGTAATGTGCCCATAGTAATGCAATCTATTGAGTTATCTGCTGAAAAATAAAACGGTGTTCTAAAATGGTTTCCACTGCCCACTCCTGAAAATCCTCTTTCCATTTTCCGTATTCGGCATAAAATCCGGATTTGTCGAAAAGGTATTTTATCACAACATCGTTATCGTGTTTGCAGGCGAGCAAATGCCATAATACAATTTTATCGTTTTGGTTAAGGTGTGGCGCGGGATACAAAAGATCTTCTTTTATTATTTCCGGAATTTCAAACGTTTGCCGGTTTTTGATTTTTAAAACCAGACGTTCCAATTCAAAATATTTATCATTTAAAAGCGATTCGGAAACAGCGGCTTGTACCAGCATTTTCGTATGTGTTCTCTCATTGTTACCGGTTGGAATCAGTTTTTTGAGATTTCGACAAGCTGACATCAGCATCGTCATCATTTTTAATTCAATTAAATACGGATGTCGAATATAAAAATCAGCGTCGTTTTCGAGCAGGCCCTGTTCGGTTAAATAGGGGAGGAGCCCGTTATCGCTCAGATTAAACTCCATCTGGTCGTGGTGTTTTTCTCCGCTGATTTCAGATGAATTATTTTTAAAAACCAGAAGCGGTCTTTTATTTTTTAGATTTCTGAAAACATACAAACCATCAAATGCCAGCGTATAAAACGATAAATAATTTCCAAACGGAATCGATCGCAATTCAATGGAGCGATATCGCAGATCACCGAATTCGTTGCTGCTGTTGATGATGGCTTCCCGCAGTTTCGCATCGGCCCACGCATTTTCTTCCACCATAAATTTGTGAATGAGATTGCGCTGTTCCCGGGCCGCTTCCATTATTCGGTCAACCGTATTAAAATGAATCGTAAACACGTCGATCATCAGTAAATCAGCCGGATGCCGGTATGCCGAAATCTCCTGATCGAGTTCAAACCAAATGGCGCTTTGTGTAGTAATGTCTGTTATCTGTTCACCGTATTCACTGAAAATTCGTTTGTGAACATCCCAGTCGAACGTGTGAAACGGATGATAAATAGAGGCGTTTTGCTGTTCCGGACTAATAATAATTCCATACGGATTTGCCATGCCGTGCGACAGATAAAACGTGTTTTTCTGTTCTTCCGCAACTTCCGGACTCCAGCCCCAGCCGTCGATGTGGAAAGATTTGAGTTGGGTTTTTTCTAATCCGATATCGGCTAAAGCAGAATTGTACCGATCCACCATCAGTGATGTTTTCACCGGAACGAGCCGGTTTCCGAACAAACCCGATTCAATTAGTCTAATCATGAATTCTTCCGGATCGTAATTCTTCTGAAGCTTTCTGTTGAATATACAAGCGTTTTGCCGTTTCCCGAATTTCCCGTTGCATGCCGGTTTCATTAATCCGGATGGCGTTTTCAATATAATTTAATGCCTCGTACAACCGGATGTCGGTAAACGTTGCGCCCCGCATATTTTCCTTCATTAAAACTTTTAGCATTTCCGCTTTTTCATCATACGATTTAAAAAAGAAATCGTCGGGATTTTCCCACCAGATTTCGGGAAGATCGAAGTCGATTATTCGAGCGTCAACTGCTTTTTGAATATTTCTCAAATCTCGCGAAGAGAAAAACGGATATTGATTTAAAACGGCATTATAAAATGCTCCGAAGAAATCCTGCGACTTCGGATCGAAATCTTTTTCGGCTTTTTTATAAATCCCTTTAATGTCGGAATTCGTGAATTGAAATTCTTTATTGACTAATTCACCAATAGTTTCCGGTTCTTTTTGCGCATCCATATAATGATACGTTCGCGGATCGCTGGCATCGATAAATTTATCGTCGAGTTCACTGTATTTCTTCCACCACAAATAATCCTGATCGATAAAATCTTCGGGTGACGTGGCGCCGTTCATGGAAGCGCGCATCTGAATCCGGGATAAAACCGCTTTATCAACCTGATCGGGAATATTGGTGAAAAGCGAAATCAAACGGTTTCCGTAATTGATGGCGTACGCACCTTCGGTATTCCGCAGAAAAACGCCGATAAATTCCCGAACGCCGGCCGATACACCTTGACGGGTTCGTTCTTCTAAATTGTTTTCTGCGTCATCAATGGGAGCGAAGATGATTTTTCCCGGATCCTGCATCGGTTTAAACCACTCCATTGCCCGCTCGGCCGTTCCGCCCTGATAAGTCGAAACGATGTTTTCGGGAAGTGGCCAGAACAAAAACGGATAACCCAATTGCTCGCAGCGTTCTTCGAGAATGGTTGCCGTTGCTGCGATGAGCATACTTTTTCCGGTTCCGGGTTTGCCGTCGGCCATAGTGATGGAAGGCAATCCGCCCAACGCATTCATCGGATTTTTCTTCGCTTCAAAATCATAACAAAGCATCCGCTCGGCGTATCGCTTAAAGAGGTGCTTTGCCTGTTTGTTCGCCACAATGTCTTCCATCCTCGTGGGGTTGAAAGCCATTCCTTTAACCGAAACCGAAATCTGCTGATCAAATCCCTGAACGGTGAATTCCTCACCTTCGAGTTTGTAATGATTGTTCGTAAAAATATCGGCGTATTTCAGAGCTTCACGGCGCATCTGAATTTCTTCTGCAAGTCGTTCGAAATACAAAGAAGTAATGCGCAATAAGTGCAGATCGGTGTTAATGATTCCGGATCGTTCGAGATACGCTGCGTAATAATACAGCGAACATTGAATCGCTTTCGAAGGCCGCGTTAACGACACTTCGGGTATTCCACTAAAGTCAATATTGATGGAAGATTGTTCGTCTTCCTGAATGCTTTTTACTTTAAAAGCGATGTACGAAGCGGCGGTGTAGATGAGAATTGCCGACTGGGTTTGTGACTTGTCGTGAAATTCGGGAAGGTCACTTTGATAAAGATTTCCGTCTTTATTTTTTTGCTGAAGAAGCTCTAACCCACTCGAAGTTCCATACAAATTCGAAAGATATTTTCCGATGCAATAACCCCGTCGAATTGCATTGAGAACCTGGTTGCAAACATTCGATAAAATTACCCGGTCGTCGCTGATGCGAACTGCATTTTTTAAAACCGACAACTGATCTTCCTCATTCCCGAGTGCTTTGGAAGCCTGGGTTAAAAAGGTAAGATCGATTTCTGATTTGGAAGATTTCCGGTCGGGCATCCAACCGACGGTTTTGAGATAGCCGGTGACTTCCTCGCGGAATTCGTGCAGGTTTTCGTTGCGTATTAGTAATAATGACGAATCATTCTTCTCCATGTTGTCGGGTATAGATGTATGGCGGTATCGATAATTTTTTGAGTTCTTCCGGGAAGCTCGAATTGAGGTGTTGCAGAACTCTGTGCGATGTGATCATGTACCGGAAAACCTTCGACACCATGCGGTCGATACATTCTTTATTCGCATCATCAACATAAAAAATCTGGCGCAATTCTCCTTTTGATAAAAAGCTTCCGGACTTTCGTTCGCCGGTTGAAAAAATCAGTTCGCTTTCGTAGGTGAAAATAAAATCATCGCGTTCAAATTCATCTTTCAACAGTTTCGTGAACGGATGTTCATCCATGGAATAATGCCCGTAAATCGGGCCGAAACCGGTGCGCTTCAGAATTTTCGGTTTAATGGATTCCCAGCCGTTATCGATGTCGGAAGCGATCACTTTCAACGGCGCTGAATTGTGGGTGATGTGCCGGATGTTCTCTTCGAAAAACTCCGAGAGTTTGTCTTCCGAGCGATTAACTTTTCCGGCCATCGGGTTGTCGAATACCAACAGATAAACAAACGGACGGTTGGTCACCGAATCGAATGAAGCCCAACTGTACATAAACCGTCGGGTTTGTTCGGCATCGTTCAGATTTTTTATGAGTTGAAGTCTACCGGGAGAAAACTCGGTGAAGTGCGATTTTTTATAGAGATCCGTGTAATACTGAACCCGGCTCATTTGCTTTAACAGATTTTGCGGATGAGTTTTATTGCGGATGAGCGTATCGAGGATTTCATTTTTTAAAGAACCGGCTGCCGGAAGATCGTGGAGTTTTTCCTGTCGTTTTTCGATGTCGTCGTTCAGCCGTTTGAATTCCAGAAAATTCGGAAAGCCTGATTCGGTGGTGTCGACCAACATGGGCTGATCTTCACTAAAAGCGTATTTCATCCCGAATGCTTCGATCGTGTTCAAAAACCGTTGGGCAAAATCCTGTAACACCGAAATCTCGTACGGATTATCGCTCTGGATTTGCGGAATGGAACTCAGCAGCGAGTTGAGGGCAAACCGAACATATTCGAAATAATCTTCGTATGCATTGTCGCCCACCAGAACACTGCGGTCGTATTCGGTGAAGTGATTCGTTATGTCGATCGTTTTCAAGCCGGGCTCGACTTTCAGTCCATCAGGTTGTCAACCGAATCGTTACCGGATTTTTTGTTCTCCGGTTCCGGAGTCGGTTCGCCGCCGTCGCTTTCGTAATTAAAGGAGAAGGTTTCGCTCACATCGATTCCGAATTTACGGCTGTGCTCTTCCATAATTTTAGCGTCCTGCTCTTTGTATTTTGCGGTAGCTTCGGCCATGGCAACGAGAACTTTGTGAAGCTCGGCCATTCGCTCCGGTTGTTTTTTGATGCGTTGAATTCGGTCTTTTTCTGAACCCACAAACACCTTGGCAGCGATCTCGGTAATTTTCTGATCGGTCTTCACACCGGCTTCTTCATAAATGGAAGCCGCTTCCTGAGCCGTTGCGGATTGAATCAATTGCAAACCGGATTCATAAGTGGTTACCCTTTCTTCGGTGTCGCTTCGAAGCTGACCGATAAGTTGTTTGAGGTTGTTTTTGGTAGTGGTTTGCGCTTCGAGGTGAATTACAATCTGATCCACAAAACGCTCTTTTGATTGGAATATACCGAGGGCCACGTTGTATTTGCCCTTGAGTTCGGCGCGCTGTTCACGGAGGTCGGCGATCTTTTTTTGTTGAGCGGTGTATTCCGGACTGTTGTTCGGCAATTCGATGAGTTCGTTTTCGGAAGTTTTGAGTCGCGCTTCGAGTTCGTCGAGTTCCTTTTTGCGCTCTTCCATTATTCGGGCGGCTTTCTCTTTGGTTTCGAAAGCGAGTTCCTTCCGGTTTTTGAGAGCATCGATCTGCACCTCCACTTCGAGAATCATGTTCTCAACGATGGCCACCATTCCCTGAACCTGAGAAATAATCCGGTTGAGAGATTCCCCGATATCGGCATTTTTCAGCCTGTCGCGGTAACGTCGGTTTGCTTCGGCTTCGGCAGCTTTAAGCGCTTCCACTTTCGCTTCGAGTTCCGCTTTGGTTGAACGCACTTTCCGGTTTTTATATCCAAAGAGGATGTTCCAAGCGTTCGACATTTTGGTTGCGTCTTCGGCTTCTACTTCGGCTCTCTGACGCGCTTTGGTTGCATCCTGAACGAGTTTGGTTTCAGCGTCGTTCAGCTCCTGAAGTTTGGAAAACTCACCTCCGCAACTGTCGAGCATAGCTCTGAGGTGGAGCATAAGTTCCTGAAGATCGGATTCGGTTTGATCTACATCTCCGTTGAGCGACTCGAAGTTCGAGTTGATTATTCCGGAAATAATGTCTTCAGAAGATTTGTTGCCCTGGGCTGCTTTTTCAATTTCAGCTTCAATTTTGTCGAGTTTGCTGACTACGCTTTCACCCTTCTTTTTCTCGATCCGGGCTTTGAGTTCGGTAACTTTTTTGTCGTTGCCGAGTTGGTCGAGAAGATCAAAAGAATCTGCCATCGTTTTTACGGTTGTTGTTTGTGCCAAAAGTAAGGATTTCAGGTTTTTATACTACTGCTTCGCTGATTAACATAACCGAATGAATCGATTTGATTCGTCAATAGGGAATTCAATCTGGACAGGGAAGTAGTGTGTCTGAAAATCTAACTTATAATACCTATGATACGGAATGCAGAATGGAAAGTTACAGGGAGTTTTAGAATGTATTGGTTGGGTTATTATGTATTAGGGTAATTTTTGTAGGTGTAAATGGTATAGTAGGGGTAAGGCATGCCTTACCCCTACTATACCATTTACCATTAAACAATAACATTCTTCAATCTATTTTTTCAAAAACCAATTATCCAATTCCCAAAATTTATCTTTCATCAGACTTAAAGCAAATGCAGAGGCCGATGCGGCATATACAGAATAATCGAAAGCGCCTTTTATTCCGGTGGAAAATGTCATGGACAAGGCAAAAAGTAACAGCAGAATTCCACTGAGTTTTGCAAATAGTTCCGTTTTAAATCCGGCCAGAAGTGCAATTGCAAAAGTGATTTCTGCGGCAGTAGCAATAATTGCCACAACTGGAATAAACGGTTTTGGAAACCACGGATTGATTAATTCGGTGTAGGCTAAAAAATTATCCCAATTCCCCCAAACCGAAATATCTTTATTCCAAAGCCCGAAACGGTCAGCAACGGCGGAGAGAAATCCGCATGAAATGGTAAGTCGGAGAAATAGTTTTATGAATTTGTGCATTGCATACTGTTTTACGTATTCACCTATTGCTATCATAGTATTCCCATCCTGTGCCCTTACCATAATTAAAGTAGTAAGAGCCGAATAAAGGAAACAGGTCAATACTGTTCCTCCAAATCACTTCGTCGGAATTATAATTAATCTCACTAATATGAATTTTCTGTTGCAGGTATCCGGTTTTGTATATGTCAGGTGTTTCCAGATGAGTCATTCCATCTGGTGCACACGAATTTTTAATGGCAGATATAGCTTCTAAATTTCCCTGATACCAAATTCCAATTTTATGATCATTATGATATTCTCCGGTTTCGGTTAAACGCCCCTGAGCATCGTAATAAAACCAAATTCCATTCTTTTTGCCATTTAGAATGGTGCCTTCTAATCTACGATTTCCGTTGTCATAATATTCATATACTTTACCGGAATTGTTTGTGATCAATTCTTTTCCGGTAGCATCCCACATGTTCAGATAAAAGATATTTTCGAAACTCACATCCAGATCCAAATTGCATTGATATTGTTGAAAGGCAGAAAGCACCAATCCTTTTAATGACATGTTGCCATTGGGATGCCAGGCGGTTATTTTCCCATAATATTTGATAGAGTCTCCATTAACCGGGTTGAAATAAATTCCTGTGGAATAATCTATTTCTTTTAAAGGCCCACCGTTTATATCCCAGTGTTTCCAGGTGCCTTTTTTATATCCATTACTAATTGTTCCCTCTGATGCTTTTATTCCGTTTTTGTAATAGAGAACATATTTTCCATTCTGTGTGTCATCGAATTGAAGTAAGCCATATTCTTCATTCAAAGAATTAATAAAAATAAGTTCTCTCAGGTCTTGCTTTAAAACAATGGGAAACTTTTCCGGGTTTTTATGGGTTTCAATAAATTCTTCTTCCAAATAAATGAGATCTGAATTCTCAAAATTAAATCTAGAGTCATAGTCATCACAAAATCCATTTATAAATATTGAGTGACCTGCGTAAAAAGCACTGTCCGCAATGCTATATACTACTTCGGCTTTTAATACTCCGGTTGAATAAAAATAGCGCACGGTATCAGTTAAAAATCCATTTTCAATTCTTGCGGAAACCATGGTGTCGTCCAATCGGTTGCAGTACCAATATCTGCCTTGTGGAATGCCTTTATTTATAAATACGGATCCCCTTTCTTGGTAGGGAGTTCCGTACCATTTTAACCAGCCATCAACCGTGTCCTTGTGATAGTTTGTTTTGTAATCGATCTGACCGTTATTGCTAAATTTAATCCATTCTCCATCCAGTTGATTTCGTGTATAAGTGTTCAGGGAATACAGATCACGAAATGTTCCGTGCTTCTGCCCGTTCACATACGCACAACTGAATGTAAACAAATTGGTAGTACCGTTACGCTTTTGATTTGAATAATGAACATAGTATTTCTCTTTATCAGTAAAAAATACAGATTCAACCAATCCGTTTTTTACAAACAGGCGATAATTTACCGGATAGAAAAAAGCGTGATTTTTACAAATTTTCACATTTAATTCTAATGTGCTGGGGTTGGTTAGTACCATGGTGTAGGTCATTTCTGCTTCACTACTCTCAACAGTACTCAGATTAATGATTCCGGAAAAGGGTTTACCTTTAAGCCATATTTCATAGTTCAGTGTGTCAGCAGGTTGATATAGAATGCGGGCATGATGTAATACATGATCATATCTATTTGGATAAATCTTGCCCGGTTGGGTTTTTATTAAATACGAATAACGAATGCACAATTCATGATTTTGATCCCAATCATTAATTGTGACTTCCAAATTCGAAGTGAGGCTGTCTGAACGTCTATAGTTGAAATCTCTGCAATTTATCCCATTGTAAAAATTGTCATAGAAGCCCAATCCTGAGTGAAGTACGTAATTGAATACCTTTCGATGTGAAAGTAAGTGGTTTGATCGATTATATTTTCTATCGGTAGAATTTGGGGAATTCAGTTGGACTATGCCTATGCTATCGGGATATTTTAAATCCCAATACGACAGTTCCGAAGCATATTCACCGGATTCAGAAGAAAATAGCAGATTGCGATATAAATACACTTTGGTTTTCTGAATCTCTTTTTTACCCATAAAAGTTTTTCTAAATTCTGTTGAATTCATGGTAAACAGATGTTTATCTATGTCTGAACCAGCGGAACTGAATTGAATGGTTTGATAAATTGATCCATTCTTTCTGTAAAAATGTATTGGGTTTAGCGTGTCGGAAGTTCTGAAATCATATTTAAATTCTAACCGACCGTTTTTATGATATCTTGCCATAACAAGATTATCTGACCAGCTACTATTTATTGAAGCATTGGAAGCAAATATTTGACTATACAGGCAATTATTCCCTCCGTTCATTCGATATTGTTTTAAACTTCCGTCGTTGTGCCAGAAATATTCGTAACGATTAGAATCAGCACAATCAAGCGCTATCATCACGCCCTTTTTATTAAAACGGATGAATGTTGTGTCTTTTAATTGCGGAGTATGAATCGTTTTTATTTTTCCATTTTTGAAATAACTGATTTCTTTCATACTTAACTGAACAAATTCGGTTTTCCCGTTCCTACTTGTTACCGTCGCAGTATCATAGAAAGATTCTTTCAAGATTCTTCCTTTCTCATCATATTTGACCAAACGTCCGTTAATAAATCCATCAGAAACATCGCATGAATAAAGGATGTGTTGTTTGTAGGTGAGCGTCATTGATCCATTAACAGTATCCGAATCGTAATGATAACTTAAGACATATTTGTCGTGGAATATTTTCCAATCACCTGTTTTACGGTCACGATCGTATTGTCCGCTTTGAATTAGTTTCCCATCTTGATCATACCATTTAGCCGAACCGTTTTTCAAATTATCCCTGAAAGAAACTATTGCTGCGATGTGTGTTGTGTCCTTTTGTTTAATTCGCTCTTTAGCACCTGTTTTGCGAGCCTTTTGATAATAAATAATATAATCTCCGTCGGGCATTATAAAGGGGTTGTAAAACAAATTATGCTCAAACTGAAATTTTAGTCCAGTTGTGTAATTAAAATTCATGGTTTCAATACCGCTGGTGAACCATGGTTTGACACGTGCCGGATAAACAGAATATTCAATCCCCTGAAATTTTGCTTTTGGAATAATCAACTGTGCCCGCACCACTTGACTATTGAAAATAATTGAAAGGATAAAAGTGATGCGGATTGCCCTGATCATTGATGTTTTAGCTGAACTATGTAGAAAGAGGTGGGGAGTAATAAAGGTCTTGAAATTTACCATTCTTAATACCGATAGCCATTCGATTCAATATAATAATAATCTCCATACAACGGAAGCAGCCTAAAACTTTGCTGGTTGATAATGTTTCCATTGACATAAATGTATTGAACAATATGAATGGGTTGTGTAATATAACCTGTGGATTCGGCATCCGGGAAATACGGCGGACTGATTTCGCCTTTCATGCACCGGTCGTAATAATGCGGAACAGCTTCCAGATCACCGGCTAACCAAGTTCCTGTTTTAATTCCGTTTATGTAATTACCTACTTCCTCTAACCTGCCGTCGGGATCGTAGAACTTCCAAAGACCGTCCCGTTTTCCGTCTTTTATTTCCCCCTCTAATCTGCGGTTTCCATTGTTGTGAAACTCGTAAACCCAACCGTTGTTATTGTGAAAAGTTTCTTTTCCGTTTTCATCGAAAAGTGAAAGATAAAAGAGATTTTCAAGCGAAATATTCATTTCACGTTCACAACGAAATTGTTCAAATTGAGAAGTGATTAATCCTTTTAGAAGTGGTTTTCCGTTCGGGTACCACATCTCAATTTTTCCATAGTAATCAATGGTGTCGCCGGTATTTGGATTTACATAAATTCCAGTGTCATACGTAATCGTTTTTAACCTGCCTCCATTCAAGTCAAAATGTTCCCATGTGCCGGTTTTAAATCCGTTTGTCACATTTCCATGGGAGGCCAATACACCGTTTTTATAATAATAGAAATATTCACCGGAATTGTTAGGGTCGAAGCTGATGAATGGCTTATTAAGATATTGATAGTTGCCGTCAAAACTTTTTAGGTCGCCGACTAAATGACGGTAATATACCGGCTCCAATACACCAGTTTTGGCGGTACTTTTATAGCTCTGAAATCCCCTTAAAAAAGCATTTTTCCCGGCAAAAAATACACTATCTTTTTGGCAGTACAACACTTTGCATTTAACTATACCTTCGGAATAAAAATATAAAGCAGTATCAACCAAATATCCGTGGTTTAATTTAGCCCAAACAGAAGTATCGTTAACAACTCCGCCATACCAGTAATAACCATGGGGTAGGCCCATGTCGATATAAACCTTTTCTTTCAGTTTTCCGGGCGTATGGTATTTGTAAAACCAACCATTTAAGGTGTCACGGGTGTAATAGGTTTTAACCTCAATCTGATCGTGTAATACGGCAAAACTCCTTCTGCCCTGTGGTGACTTTACTTCCGAATGCAGATCATACTTTATGTACAATCCATTTAATTTCCCGCTGTCGTATTCCATTAATTCGCCGGAAGATTTGCAGGTTCCCTGTTTTACTCCGTGATCGTAATAGGCTTTTATCGCGTTCGGTGGATTGCCTATAAATGTTCCGTTCAACGCCGAATTATCGTAACCAATTTCACCCTTAAATAAGTTAGAAGACATGAATTTCAGATAGCCATTGTCAATTGTAAAATGGCTGGTTATTAGTTGATCGGTGAGTTCATATTCTCTTCCTGCAACCAGATTTAAGTTAACCAGATTGTTCACACCAACAACATAAGAAACAAAGGTTCCGGTTTCTGTTACCTTCATTAATTTGATTTTGTTGCTCTTAGAACGTTTCGTGGCACTGCTATAATCAATAGTCCCGTTTAATGGTTTTCCATTGTATTCAAATCGGAAATCGGGTCGTAATGGAATGGTATTAAGTGACCGGCCTTTTAAAGTTTCCGGACTTGTCACAAACATTTTTTCCGGATTAGCCTGAATGGAAAATTGATGAATAAGACAGAATTTCTGATCGTCACTGTACTCCCTTTGGGTAATATATATTTTGTTGGAACCTGAAATAGAATCAATGGTGAAAGTAGTGAGTGGCAGAACTGCTCCTTTTTTATCTAAGTAAAACAATTCTCTGGCAACAAAATCCGTATGCAACAGATATAACTCCCGACTTAATACTCTTCTTTTTTTATTTCTTTTTAACTCTTTAAATCCATAATGGTCGGGATATGTTAGATTTAGAAATGTTGGGGACAAGATGGTGTCCGATCGGCCAAGACTATCATAGTTTACAGTCAGAATCGGGTAACCGGATTCCAGAAATACTTGTTCCTTTGATAGATATTTTATCTTTTGATTTGATTTTGCAGGTGAATAAACTTTAAATGCAGATAGCTTAAATATATAGATATCGTCCTTTTTATTAAAATGGATGAGCTCAAATTTCGCCGGTTCATCATAAGGCGGGAGGGAAAATATTATTTTTACAGGTAAGGTGTCTGTCGTAAAATCATATTCCGAGGTGATGCGACCATTCTTATAATTAATTTCCTTCAGGAAGGTGCTGTTTTTAGAAATCTGTTTAGTAAACCACCTGTGGAATTGCTGTTTCAACGTATCTTTAAAATCTGTCGAAGGTTCATTTGATGTTCTGGCTGAATAATATTGAAGGGTATCATTCGATATGATCTCTTCGTACCGAATGGTATGCGATGGATTAAAATACGATAAATAACATATCTTGCCCGTATTGCTGAACAAGATATCAACGGTGTCTTTTGTAGGCGGATATCGCACTGAACTTTTATTCCCGTTTATAAAAAACGTGGATTTAGCAGGACAGTCAATACAAGAGCCATCATAGACTACAAGAGCCATCATCCGTTTTTGGTCGTCAAATTGATATCCATCTCCGGTTTTTATGCCGTTTGTGTATGTGCCATATTCAAAAAGTATATCTTCAAAATAATTAAACCACATGCCATGAAGTAAATCATTGTGGTAATGATATATTAAATGAAATTGGTTATTAATTATATTCCATTCTCCTGTTTTTTTATCATTGTCGAAATGGCCGGTTTGGATTATCCCTCCTCTATCATTATACCAGATAACCTCACCGTTTCTCTGATTGTCTTTAAGGGAAAAAAGAATGGCAACAGTCAGGGTATCATATAGGTATTCCGATTTAGAACCTATATGATAACCAATATACTCTCTGAACTTTTGATAGTAAATAACATACTTCCCATCCGGCACGCTAAACGGATTGAAACTTAGCTTTAATTCCTGGTCAATCATTGTTGCGTAACGTGACGAACCTGGATAGTTGTACTTGTAGTCTTTTATGTATTGCTTTCCATTCCAATTAAATCTGGGTAATCTGGCGGGATATACATTTACCTTTTCCCCGTGAAAATACACCT
Source organism: Bacteroidota bacterium (assembly GCA_016124755.1). Taxonomy (GTDB): domain Bacteria; phylum Bacteroidota; class Bacteroidia; order NS11-12g; family UBA9320; genus WGNA01. The sequence continues at coordinate 369,907 of WGNA01000011.1, forward strand.
GTGTTACCGGCATTTGGGCAAACAGGTTATTTTTAGAAATGCAGCACAAGCAAAGAATAAAAATTGAGTAAATAAGATTTATTCTCAGTTTGATGAATTTCATAATACTGAAATCAAAAATCCAGATATAGATGATTGTAATGACCGCGATATTCGCCGTAAAGCGGAATTAACATAACCGTATTACTACTGATATATTCTCCGTCTTTGTACATGTATTCACTAATTTTAACCGGTTCGGTGATGTAGCCCTGCGCCTCGGCATCCGGAAGGGAATACGGTTGCAGTTCACCTTTTAAACAGCGATCGTAAAAATGAGGAACGGCTTCCAGATCGCCGGAAACCCAGAGTCCGTCGGCTTTCCCGTTTTTATATGTCCCGATATTTTCAAGTCTGCCTTCCGGATCGTAAAATTTCCAGAGACCCACTCTTTTACCATCTTTGATATTTCCTTCCAGCCGGCGTTCTCCGTTGTTGTGAAATTCGTAAATAGCTCCCGAATTATTCACTAATAGTTCTTTCCCGTTTTCATCCCACATGTTCAGATAAAACAAATTTTCAAAACTCACTTCCATTTCCTGATCACAACGGAATTGGGTGAATTGAGATGTAATATATCCCTTTAATAATAGGGCTCCGTTGGGATACCACTGCGTTATGGTTCCGTAATACCGAACTGTATCCCCGTTATCCGGATTGATATAAATTCCACTGTCGTATTCAATTGTTTTTAATTTTCCGCCGTTGAGATCCCAATGTTCCCAGGTGCCGGTTTTGAATCCATTTTCAACGCAACCATGTGAAGCTTTTACTCCGCTTTTGTAGAAATACGTGTATTCTCCAGTACGATTCGGGTTAAAATTCAACATAGGTTTTTCTATGTAATTGTGCAGATTGTTGTAAGAACTCAAATCACCCAATATCCGGTTTGAACGGCTCGTTGCAGAGGCAATTTCTGCATAATCGGAGTAACTGTTATAGTAATATCCGGTTGTTTTCGTTTTACTTCGGTTAACATAGTATCCATCTTTAAAAATATATCTTCCCGCATAAAACTCACTGTCTTCCAATTGATGAATGCACATAGCTTTTAACACGCCTTCTGAGAAATAATAACGCGCGGTGTCGTACAAAAATCCGTTTTTAATTTTTGCCGAAACCAAGGTGTCGCAACCCACATTTCCGTACCAGTAATCTCCGTTTGGCAGTCCGTGATCGATGTATATTTTTTCCTTAAACAAATTGGGCGATGCGTATTTGTAAAACCAACCGTTTAGCGTGTCTAAAGTATAATTGGTTCGCACATTTATCTGGCGATCGATTTTCCCGTTTTCTGTGTAATAGCCAAAGTCGATATAGCTGCCATGAAGTGTGTCTTCATAATATTCTTGAAACTTATCATAATTTTGAAACAAACCATTTTTTTTGCCCAGATCATAAAATCCGGTGACTCCGTTAATACTCGTTTCCCCGTTTTTAGTACCGTCGATATAATCGATTTTATCGGAAGACCAGTACCCTCCATTAATGGTTTGAACTTCACCGTTGGCGGTTTGAATACTACAATAACTGAAATCCCCTTCACTGTTACTTGGAAAACGGGTTTTTACTTTAACAACCGTATTGATGTAATCTGAAAGATGCTTCGAATATTTTGATTTCATCATCCATTTGCGCCTTCTCCATACATCATTCACTATGAGTTTTCCATTGAAAGGGAGATTGTGGTAATAAATCTTATAATCAATCGTGTCGGGTGAAGAAAGAATGGTCTGGTTTATAATATTCGTGGAACTACCCCGATAAACCTTGCCGCTGTCGGCTTTGATCTGGTATTGGTGAACAATGCACAAATCGTGTTTTTTGTCCCATTGTTTCAGGGTAACATCCGTGGTTCTTTCTAATGTATCGGATTTTTGGAATTCCGCTTCCTGATAAACAATACCTTTCGTTTTTATGGTGTGAATTTCCTTATTCGTATTTAATAAAATATACGTTTTATTATCTCTCTTTTTGCTTTGCTTCCAATACGACAACACCGGACCTATGCTGTCGGGATACAGATGTTGTAGATACGATTGGGATGATCGGAGATATAGGTAGCCTTTTTTGTCGGTATATGAAAAATGAATGGAATAATTTCCGCTGTATTCGTGGACTCGTATCGCATCGGTTGTCTTTTTAATTTTACTGTAATCGAGACGAATTGTCTGCACTCCAATCCACTTTTCTTCCACCCAATAGGAAGTATCTCCGGGAGCAGAAATTACTTTTACCGTTTTTCTGGGCTTCCCTTTTTTATCATTAACGGTAACATTCTGGTTCAATCCGCCTTTGGCAAAATCATATTGGTATTTGAGTTTTCCATCTTTAAAGTATCGAACCAGTTTAACTACATCTCCATCTTCATTTAGCACTTCATTAAATACTTCAATAAGAGCGACCGAATCGAGATATTCCTGAGAAGTGTCTTGATCTCTGTGTCGCTCGTATCTGTCGCTGCGCAACTGTCCGTTTTTATACCAGTTTATGTAGTGGAAGAGCGAGTCACTCGTGCGAATACCCACATATTTTTTTTCTCCTTTTTTGAAAAAACTAGTGCTGATTGTGTCGTTTTCAAACGGATATTTATGATAAGTAATAATTCCTTTTTTGTTATAAACTCTCGATTCCTTTACAATAGAATTTGTTTTAACATAAGATTCACCGGTGCTTAAATATCTTGGGGACTGTGTGGTGTCGTATGTGTATTTTGAAATGAGTCTTCCTTTTTCGTTAAAATAATTAAATGTCCCCATTTTAAAGCCGCGGTTGTAATTAATTTCAGATAGCACAACATTTTTATAGGTGTGAATCATTTTACCTTGTAACAAGCCGTTTTCGTAATGATATTTTAAAACGTAATCGTCGCGTATGATCGCCCAATCACCTACTTTCACATCGTCTTTGAAATCACCGGTCTGAATAATTTCGCCTTTGTCGTTGTACCAGGTTGCCTTTCCGTTTTTTCGTTCGTTCTGAATTTCAAATTTTACCGCAACCAAAGTTGTGTCTTCATGACTGTATTTCGGTTTATAGGTGTGGCGGTCAATTTTTCGAACTCGTTTTTGGTAATAAGCGATGTACCTTCCGTCGTCGAGAGGAAAAGGATTATACGGCAGAGTTTTCTCGTATTTTAATCCACTGCCGTAATAAGGTGAGTCACCGAGTTCGTCACCAATCGTTTTAGCGCTGTAACCATATTCGGCTTTTCCGCCGGGTAATCGTGCAGGATATACTTTAACCGTTTGCCCCTCGAAAGTGGTGAGTACGGTTGGCATTTGCGCATATAGGTTGGTGAAAAATAAGAAAGCGAAGAATGTGTTAAAAAGGCGTTTTATCGAATTCATGCATTAAGGGTTTACCCGGAAACGAAAGTAAGCACTGTGAAGTACAAAGCAGAGTGAAAGTTGGTGTGTATTTAGGAAATGGCCGGTATATTTGAGAAAACGTGCTATCTATCGAACTATGAATTGCTTAACCAAACAATACATCATGCCTTCAACAGGTTTCTTGTACCGAATGAATCCGTATTGCATTGGGCCAACAGTAGATTCTTCAGATTTTTATTCCATTTTGTCAGTCAAACACTCCATGAAATTTAAATGAAGTCAGAAGCAAAATCTTACTTTCTCCAATTCCCTATTTCACCGATTCATGCTGACAAAGCCTCCTGTAAATTTCTCTTTATCCCTTTTTCACTCAGACTTTCGTCAGTAATTCCCCAATTCCCCAAATTCCGTATTCTCAAATTCTCCAATTGTCGAATTCCTCAATTCTTAATTCTTTTCATTTTCTCAATTCTTCAATTCCGTACTATGGCAAGTCCGGATCTGGATTCTACTGTAAGGCTTATTCAAAAGTGTATGCGGCCAGATGTTGCTGCATTTGGTGATTTAGTGGAAATAGAGGTGTTGCCGGTTAAATGGCGTCATACAACCTATATGGGGTTTACACTTAGTGAAAGTGATTCGGATCTGGTAATTTTTGAACTCACCGGACAGGAATTCAAAATCTCTAAAAGCCGGTTAGTTTCAAAAAAGAGCATAGCATACAACGACAGTGTTGTCCATCGGGTGTCGGAATACTCCAAGTTTTACAGTCGCTTGCATTCATATTGGGGGTGCGAAGAAATGCCCTATATACTCTCGTTAGTCTGGTTGGAGTACCATAATCATGTAAATGAAGCGTATGAAATTTTAAATTTTAATGGAAAAAACCGTGGAGAGCGGGCTTGGGCGCAGGATCGGATAAAGGATGATTTTGCTTACCTGTATTTCAACGAAATGCTCATCGCCTGGACGCATGACCGTAACTATGAAAAGGCACTTTTGTATGGCAGTTATCTGAAAGATTCGGTTTATTCAGATTTTGAATATTGGGATATTGCCAAATTACTGAACAATCAATTACGGAATAACCAGGACGATTTTCAAAAATATTCACTTCCGGATTCGTTACAATGGGCTCAGAAAAAAAGTCTGTTGAGCCGGGAACAACAGATTAAATTCCTGCTGGATCGTTTGCACATATTAAATTGTGTTCAGTTCTTTCAGCCTGGCGGTGTTAATTATTCGCAAGTGCAGACAAACGTTCCGGTTTCCCGGGTTTTGCAGGATACTTCGTACAATGATTTTTGGGAAATATTTATGCCTTACCAGGTTATTAATCCTTATAATGAATTAATAGAAATGGATCTGGAATTATCGGAAGTAAAAATTCTGCTGCCACACCTGTTGGATTCATCGTTCATCCCAACATTTTCTTATCACAGAGATTTTTTGAGTTCTCGCGTCTTGTACCGGTATGATTGGGTAGTAGAGAATTTAGTGTTTAATGCCACGAACCGGCGACTGTTATCAAATGATTATTTCTGGTCGTTTACATACGAAGAGAAAAAGGCGGAATTAAAGAAAATAGAAGTCTGGTGTGGTCTAAATGAAAAGGTTCCGGAAGAAGAACGTCTGGTGAAAATAATTAAGGAGACAGATAATTATGCTGAATTCAATTTGGCATTACGTACTGCAGGTAATAAAAGGTATACTTCCATCATTCCAGGTCTGGAAAACCGGATTGTGGGAGAAGATAATATGCTAAATGAAACAAGAAAGATAAGCGTTGTGCAATGGATAGTGAATCATGATACAGGGAGATATTTGGAAACAGTCCATAGAATTGATGATTATTTGGTGGCAAAAATTCCGCATTGTAAGAAATATGATAAGTATGTAAATGACCAGATGCTCCTATATTCCTCGTTGTATCTTATTAAATATGATTCTTCAAATGATAAATCATATGAATATCTGAAATTAGTATTAACGGATGAGGAGTCCGGACAAAATCGTTATATACAGGCAGTACCATTTTTATTGAGTATTAAGGATGATAAGGCATTCTACTTTGCGGAGGAATTATTAACTGCATTGAGCTTAGAGGAAAAATATATTTCAAGCGAATTGGATGTTGCACTTCAGATACTTTTGTTAAACAGAAGTGAAAAAGCGCTACGGTACCTGGAAATGAATTTGAGTGATACGAGTCAAGCCAATAAGAAAGATTGGATATCAGATATTAATAAACTGGATGATTCCTATTGCGAATATTATTTCAATTTAATAAATAGTTGGCGGTCAGAACCGATATTATGCTGCGCTCCCACTGATAAAAAGGCTTTTTTGAAATGTTGTAAGAAACAACAAAAATGGCTGAAAGAACAATTTGAATTAATAAAGGCAGGGGAGCACAGCGAGATTGAGGATCATCTTTTAACGATGCCGGTTTATTATGGTTTTGTGGATTCAGGGAATTGATAAATTCAATGCGCTTTTATCGGATTTCAAATTTTACCGGAAGTCGGTACATGGAAGGAACATTTACTCCATTAACACTTGCGGGCGACCACAAAGGCATGTCTTTTACCACCTGAAGAACCGCTTCCCGAAAAAGTTCTAACTGATCTTCACTCAAGGTAACATCGCTGTTTTCAACCTCAGTCGACACAATCTGAGCATTTTTCACACGGCCGTTACGATCAACCACAAATCTAACCTGAACATCAACCGTGGCATTTGTTTCTAATAGACTTTCCGGGTAAATAACATTTTTATTAATGTACGATTGGAGGTCGTTTTCCTGCACACCAAATGTTGCTTTGTGATTCACAGTTCCCGTATTGGCTGATGCACTTTTAAAACAGGTGGTAATAATCAGAATTGCGGCCAGGAGACTTTTTACGTTTAGGTTGATTGTTTTCATTTTTCTGTTTTTAATGTTTGATATACCTCAGACGCACCACTATTTTAATGGTTACAAATTTTAGTCGACCGTTTAAGTTGGTTTATCCGGGGAGACACAAACAGATATTTTTAAAAGACGGTTGATCGGTTCCGGAATTCTCCGATTAATAATTTATAAAAAACAGTAAAGATTGTATGGGCTAATCTCATTTTTGGGTTTGGTGACACAAGAACCTGAAATGAATTCAGGATGAACTTCGCGGGAATATCCTCCAATTCACCTATTTAATTCTTCATCAGCCTACCGCAAACCTCGAATCCAAAACCCGGTTTCCGTCTTTGTTGTAAAGCGAATAGGTAAATCCGGAAGTTAGTCCATAAGCGCCGTATTCTCCTTTTGTGTTGAGCGCGAGCAACCCGACCTGTTTGTTTTTTATTTCGGAATGTTTGCGGATTATTCTTCGAATGGTTTCTTCGCATGCCTCCTGGGGACTGGCACCATTGCGCATCAGTTCAACCACGGTGTGCGTGCCCGCAATGCGCATCACCATTTCACCGACTCCGGTTGCCACTGCGGCACCAACTTCTCCATCGACGTACAAACCCGCACCAATGATAGGTGAATCGCCAACTCGCCCGTGCATTTTAAAAGCGAGCCCGCTGGTTGTGCAGGCTCCCGAAATTTTGCCGTTTTCATCTAACGCAATCATCCCGATGGTGTCGTGATTTTCAATGTTCGCTTCCGGTTTGTACTTACTCTCTTTCAACCATTCCAGATAGCGCTTTTTCGATTTGTCAGTCGGTACTTCGGCATTCGACCGGCTAAATCCGTTTTTAAGGGCAAACTGATAAGCTCCCTCACCGGCGAGCATCACATGTGGAGATTGATCCATTACTTTTCGGGCAACCTGAATCGGATGTTCGATGTGCTGGAGAAACGCAACCGATCCGCACCGACAGTCGTGATCCATAATACAGGCATCAAGCGTTACAAAACCATCGCGATCCGGGAGTCCGCCCAAGCCTACTGTTTGATTGGTGAGATCCGATTCGGTTACCGAAACCCCGGCCTCCACAGCATCCAATGCGTTACCACCGGAATTCAGAATTTTCCAGGCTACTTCATTGGCCGCGATACCATGGCGCCAGGTAGATAGAACGATGGGTTTGTTTTTAATTTCAGTTTTGGATTCACCCCATTCACTGAAATTATTCTTAGAAAATAAAAATGAGAGTGCGCCGAGAGAAGATTTCCTGATAAAAGATCTGCGATTGCTCATATACCTTTTGTTCTTTGATTTTGTACATCCAAAAGTTCGGATGGTTCAGATCAAAAATAAGTTAAATGAAAATGTGTGTTCCGATAAGAGGGAATTCCTCATCGATAAATGCCGTAACTTTTGTTCGAATTCAACGTCTGAAAGATTGAAGTATAATTCGCCAGGCAAAGGTGAGGTTCTCCCGGTCGCAGAATCCAAAGAGATTAGGTGGCCGGGATTTTTTATTTCGGATTGTACCCAACCTGCTCTTACGTTATTCCGTATATGCAGGCAAACATCCGACATGAAAACCCAAATCTATCTTCTGAGCATCCTAATTTTCGCAACCGTTTACAGTGCGCAGGGATCAACCAATGTTTCTTCGGTTATCACGAGTAATCAAACCTGGAATATGGCAGGAAGTCCCTATTTTATTCCGGATAGCACTTTAATTCCAAATGGTGTAAAGCTCACAATCATGCCTGGAGTGAAGGTTTTTAACAAATCTGTTAAAGGCAAATTAATTGTTCAGGGAGAATTACAAGCTAGGGGGAAGTCGGGGAGTTTGGTGGATTTTAGTATTGACTCCATCATTTTCAGGGACAGTTCTGGGCATTACAATCCGGCAACAGGTTCAGGGTGCATGTTAGATTTTTGTACGATGGTGGCAGATGTTACCTTAACGGGTTCCGGGGTTTTCTTTAAAAAATGCAAATTCCGTAAAGCACCCGGTTATTATGGAATGTTTAAGATAAATCGTTCCGGTATACTTTCAGAACTCACGCTAGATAGTTGCGATGTGAACAAATATTATTTTGCCACCAGCAGAGATTACGTATCCAAGCCGCTTTGGGGAGATCCAATTTGGCCGGCTAACGAGAAGTTTATTTTAAAAATAACTAATTCCATTATTTCGGAATCTGCATTTATGATACAGGGAGATCTGGAAATGAAAAGTAATGTATTTACCCGAATTGATTCCAGTCACTTTTTTATTGTTAATCGCGGACTTATTCAATGCAACAAAATAACTGAAACCACAACTTTACATTTGCACATTGATAAAAATGACACCGGGTCTTTTAGTTTTAATACCCTTGACAGTGTTGGTGTGAAGGAATTTAAAACTACATTGAATAATGTTTATGGAATGCTCAATGTTCATGCGTCTTCCCCAACACCTGATTTTAAGATAGAGTACAATAATTTTTTACATTTATATCAAAATGCCTGGTGGCCCAATAAACCAGATTTCAAATTGGTTTTGAAATTGGATTCAGCTCAAAAATCAACTTTTACTTATGATGTGAAAAAAAATTACTGGGGCACGATAAATAAATCAGAAATTGAAGGTTTTATCCTCGACGCGAACGACAGTCCACAAATGAACGCAACAGTTTTGTACGATGATTTTCTGAAACAACCGGTTAAGATGTGTCTTGATATTCCGGGTTGTCAGGCGTATTTTTATTTTGGAATTGATACTACAAAACCGGATGAAATGCTGATTATAGATGCGAGTACGGGAACCGATAACCAAACCAATTATTACTGGACCTTTGGTGATGGCAACGTTTCAACAGACAGCACACCGTCTCACGTATATGCTTCGGCGGGTAAGTATATTTTATGTTTATATATCCAAAATCCGGATACTACTTGTAAAAGTGAATTTTGCGATACTGTTGATGCAACTAAATCCGGATTTAAAATTAAAGTATGGAAAGATAAAAATGTGGGATTAAGTGAGTTAGGGGGAGTTGAATTAGCCGGTGTTTATCCTAATCCCTCTAATGGTAGTTTTAACCTGCATTTGCAAAAAATGTATTTTGATGATGTGCAATTGGGAATTTATGATGAATACGGAAGAATAATATGGGAGCAAGTTATAAAGCCCGGTTGTCAAATTGTTGCCGTACAAATGCCGGAAGGATCAGACGGGTTGTATTTTCTTAGGATCCGGACTTCAGAAGGACTATCGGTTAAAAAAATGGTGATTCGTCGCTGAGGAAATTCCCGAATGACGGAATCAGATATCATACGGGGTTGTGTTAAGAATGACAGGCGTTGTCAGAATCAGCTGTATCAACAGTATTTTCCTCTGATGAGCAGTATTGCACGTCGGTATTTCGAAAGCCGGGACGATGCTCTGATGGCAATTAATTATGGCTTTCTGAAGGTCTTGCAAAACATCGAAAAATTTAATCCGGAATATTCATTGGCCACATGGATACGGAACATTTTAATTAATCATATCGTGGATGAATTGCGGAAGAAGAAATCCTATGCAGATTATATTCAACTGAGCGATGCCGAGGAGGATTTTAATCAAGCACAAACAAATTTAACAGAGGGGAAATGGGAGGAAGAAGAGTTGCGAACCATGTTGGCCGCATTACCACAGTCGACGGCAAATGTCTTTAATCTCTTTGCGATGGACGGCTTTTCGCACCGTGAAATTGCTGTAAAGTTGAGGATTTCGGAGGGAACCAGCAAGTGGCATGTTAGTGAAGCCCGCAAACGGTTAAAGGTTTTGTTAAACCAAAAATTGAAATGTGAAAATAAGTTGGGAATAACGGATTCAATGAAATGAACAGAATTGACGAAATATTCCGTAAAGGTTTATCGGATAAGGGTTTTGAATACACCGATTCTTATTGGTCGGATATGGAGAAATTACTGCCAGCTAATGAAAAAAGGGTTGTGCCTTTATTTCGATTCAAATCGTGGATTTGGTTGCTGATAGTACCCCTTTTTTCAACTCTTTGGTTTTTGAATTTTAGTGGTGCTGAAGTTTCAGCGGGAGCCAGAAGTATTACAAACTTATCGGCAAAGTGGATGAGCAAAATCAAATTAACAAAAGCCAAAGAAGATGAGGAAACGAAAGAAGACAGCAATCTTGTTATGGGAGAATTAAAAAATTCAGAAGACCAAATTTACAGGTTGACTCCGAGTGTTAAAAAGTCTGTTGGAGATAATTTAGAAATAAGTGATAAGGTATGTAATCTTAGCCAATACGATACCTCGAACCAATTGTTGAAAGGTGACTTTCCGGAGGATTTGGATTATGTAAGTAAAGGGAAACCCAATTTTAATCTTTCACAAAAGCCGATTCCGCCTTTCAGCGAAAACCGGATTTCTTTTTATCCATTGAAAGAGCTGGATACTTTCATTGAACAAAAAAATAACAAAACAATTTTTAGTAAAGTTCAATTGGAATTTTCTCCTTTAATTGGGTATGTTTTGTATAAACCTGTGGTAATCTCAAATGACGAAATACAAACTGCAAAGCAAATATTGAATTCACCAGAGGTGGGACTTCGTATTTCCGCGGGATACCGACATCTGACTTTACAAACAGGATTCTCATTATTCACATTAAAGGAAAAAACGAATTATAAAAACCCGGTAGACTTTTGGACTTATGATACATCGATAGTTAGAGTTCAGACTTATTACAGTTCAACAAATTCAGGCAACCGAATTGATTTATTTTCAACCCAAATTGATTCAAACCGAACGGTGGAACAAGAAGATTTTTGTCCGGGATGTTTAGCACAATTCCGTTACGTAAATATTCCTTTACAACTGGGTTATGAATTCAGATACAACCGGCTTCAGTTCTCTGTAGCTGCAGGTTCGGGACTTATGCTGATGCAGAAATCAACCGGTTTCTATCAACCTGTTTCAAAGGATAATGGCAATCTAAAAGAGGCACCTTACCTGAAAATATCGGATCAGGTAAAGATGCGATTTGTCGAATTGAACACTTCCATAGGAATTAATTATTGGATGAGCAGTCGAATCGGAGTTTCGTTGAATTACAAATATTCCAGATCCATGCAATCTATGTTTTTAAGATATGATGTAAAACCGGAGTTTCACAGAATCCAACTCGGGCTTACATACCGAATACATTAAGATAAATTTACATTGCCGTGTGGGTAATTCCAACGAATTGATAAAGACTTAACCCAAATCTTAAGTTGCCGGATTCTACATTTGGCTCACAATAAAACTATCATGGCAACCGCAAACATTTATCTCAATTTTAATGGCAATTGTGAAGAGGCTTTTAATTTTTACCGGTCGGTTTTTGGCGGCGAATTCGGCAGCATAAACCGTTTTAACGAAATGCCGCCGCAGGATGCTGCTCAGGCGATGCCGGAGGAATTAGGCAATCAGATTATGCACATCTCGCTTCCTATGGAGGGCAACACTGTTCTCATGGGCAGTGATGTCGGTATTGATTGGGCACCACATTTTCAACCCGGAAATAATTTTTCGATTTCAGTAAATGTAAATGGCAGGGAAGAAGCGGATCGCGTTTACAATGCATTGTCGGAAAATGGAAATTCAACCATGCCAATGGCCGACACTTTCTGGGGAGATTACTTCGGAATGTGTACCGATCAATTTGGCATCAACTGGATGGTGAGCGGCGTCGGGATGACCAGTTCCGAAAGCTGATCTGAAATTCTTTGGTCAAGGTATTTGTTTAACCCTAAAATCGGGATGTTATTGAATTTGTATTTGATTAGCATCCCGTTTTTTGTTTGCAGACATTCATGTTAACTTAAGTTGTTCGGTTTTTTTCAACTTTCTAATTCAAATGTCTTCGAGTACCCGCCTGTCGGTCATTTTCTCAAATGTTGCGGGTGAGATGCCGATGCTAACTCAAGTTTGCTAAACACTTGTCAGCTATGGGAAAAATGATAAATACGGATAGTCAATTCTGTTTTTAATCTGATGTTGACGTTGATCAGGATTTGTATTTTGCACATACGCGTGCGCAGGTAGAAGGGCTTAAGCCCTTTCTCATTGTCAAAATTCGCCATTGGTAATTTATTTGGAATCTTAGTTTTAATGGTTTTGCCACAACAAACCGAATCCCCGATTAAGCAATGAAAAGAATTACTGACGAAAGCCTGATTGTACATTGGATAGGAAAAAATTAACGGAAGGCTTTGTCAGCATAAATTGGGGAATTGAAATTCTGAGCATGCGAAGAATCCTTTTCTCCCAAAAGAAACAATCGTCATGGTGAGCGAAGCGAACCAACCCGTGAATTGTAACGGAAACGGTAACAGTAACAGTAACATCAACCGAACCTGTCGGTAGCGTCCCCGCTACCGACCCAATTGCCGAATTAAAAAATGAAAAGAATTACTGACGAAAGCCGGAATGTACATTGGATAGGAAAAAATTAACGGAAGGCTTTGTCAGCATTAATTGAGGAATTGAAATTCTGAGCACGTGAAGAATCCCTTTTGCCCAAAAGAAACAATCGTCCTGGTGAGCAAAGCGAACCAACCCGGGAAACGGTAACCGTAGCAGTAACCGTAGCAGTAACCGTAACCGAAACCGAAACATCAACCGAACCTGTCGGTAGCGTCCCCGCTACCGACTCTTTTTTCAATTACAATAATGTTAAACAGTCCGCTGAGTTATACATTCTCCGGGTTAACAGATGATCCGCCTTCGCACCGGAATGCATGAGGTGGCCGATTTATTCCGTTTGGTGCTTCTGTTTTTCGTTGGCTGTGATGGTTGTCCTCCGCTGGGTTATGCATTCTTCGGGTTAACAGATGATCCGCCTTCGCACCGGAATGCATGAGGTGGCCGATTAATTCGGTTCGGTGCTTCGGTTTTTTGTTGGTTGTGATGGTTGTCGTCCGCTGGGTTACATTCTGCTCTTAAATAACAGATGATCCGCCTTCGCACCGGAATGCATGAGGTGGCCGATGAATTCCGTTTGGTGCTTCGGTGGATGATAAACAAAACTGCCCGGCAAAAGGCCGGGCAGCAACACATGAAAACTAAAAACTAAAAAATAAAAAAATATGAATGATCTACCTATTGCTTGTTATTTCAAAGTGATGATACAGCTTGTGAGGTAATTACCTCCGTTGTACAACTCCACTCTGTATTGTCCGGCTTTCAGTTTCTTCTCCGGAGTGTAGGTTAACTCTATTTCTTTCATCACTTCGGTCGGCTGAATTCCGTCAACACTTGCGTATGTTTCCGGGATGTCGTCGGTGATCGTCATTGACATGCCTTTGCTAGTTTTGTCGATGATTTGACCGTCCGGAGTTTTAATCTTGAAACCGGCGTTGGCCGCTACATAAGATGGTACTTTAAAGCGGGTTTCGATCTTGTTTACTTTTTTGGCTTTTACGGTGATCTTTTCGTTTTTGCCTTTGTAGGCAACCAGATTAAACTGATCGGCATTTATTCCCTGAATCATTGCAAGATCGTCGTTGAGTCTTTTGTTGGTTGCGTTAAGTGATGCGATTTCTTTTCTCAAATCCGCGTTGTCGCCTTCCATTTCCTTCAATCGTTTTTTGGCTTCTGCCAATTCGTTACTCAATGTGTTTTTCTGTTTGATCAAATCTTCGATCTCTTTTTTGAGTGATTTGATTTTAGATGCACCGGTATTAACCGTTGTGTTTTTATGCGAAGCGTTAATGGCTTTTTGTTTTTCCAAAGCTTCGGTAAGCTGGGCGCGGTCACCTTTGATGTGAAGAAGATCTTCCTGCATCATGGCGATTTCCTTTTCTAACTTTAATTTCTCAGAAAGCAATTCTTCGGTTTTCAGTTTCTCATCGTTGAGAGAAGACATAAGTC
>WGNA01000013.1 GCA_016124755.1 Bacteroidota bacterium
AGAATAGCACTGTGCCTAACACGGGTTTTGCGTCAGGCGGGCTGACGTGCAAACTTGGAGCTTTGTTCTTCTAATAAACTTTAGTAATAAATTGAAGCTTTGTGCTCCGAAACCCGCCCGAACGCAAAGCCCGAAAACGTTGTAGCCAATTATAGGAAGCAAACTGCACAATGATGACAGATGAAATTAAGATAAGTAAGTTTTTAAGTCTGGTTTTAAGACATAAGCCTGAAACTATTGACTTGAAACTCGACGAGAATGGATGGGCAGATACTAACTCTTTGATTGAGGGGATGCATGATGCTAAGTTTTCTGTCGATTTAGAAATTTTAAAAGTTATTGTCAAATCAAGCGATAAGCAGAGATTTAAGTTTAATGAAGATTTTACTAAAATAAGAGCGAATCAAGGACATTCCATAGACGTTGATTTGAAATTGGAGAAAAAAGAACCACCAGAGATTTTATTTCATGGAACTGCTTTGAAAAATATAGACTCTATTAAACAAAACGGACTTTTAAAACAAAACCGACATCATGTACATTTATCAAGTAATTCTGAAACAGCGAGAAAAGTCGGAATGAGATACGGAACGCCTATTGTGCTTGAAATAGAGGCTGGAAAAATGAATAAAGATGGCATTGAATTCTATCTTTCCGATAACGGAATATGGTTGACAGAAAATGTTGACACTAAATACATAATATTTCAATAATGAACTTTACAAATAGTTTTATAAAGCAAAATATCAAATCCCCAAAAGATAAAGCTAAAGAAGAGAATAACGAAAAGCTGTTTTTTCATAAAGACTTTTATTGTCAAGTTGAGTTATTACCACGAGAGAATCTTTCTGAATTAGAGAAGGAAAATAAAAAGATTCAAGATTTTTCTCAAAAAACACTCAGAGGGTTTGGGGGTACTGACATTTATGCGCGAAATAGACAGAAATTCAAGACATCGGACAAAAAAATTGAATTAAGCGATATTGAAAACGAATTGATGAAGAACATCTGGATTAATAATTACTGGTATAGTATTTTATCTGACAAAAAGAACAAATGAATTGGTGAGAACAAGTGAAAGATACATTAGTGAAGAATAACTGGCTACAACACATGGTATAGTGCATGCGGGTTTCAAAGGTTTGCGAGAACTTGTGGCTCGAAAAAAAATTCGGTGTAAACTGATATGAAATCGCCTCGAACTCCCGCACGACACCATACCATCAACCGTTAGTGGCAAGTTCGATAGACGCATTTAATAAAGATAATATATATGGATTGGATTAAGGCAATTTTACCCTTACTAGGAGTTACACTGGGATGGCTGTTATCGGAAAGAGGAAAAATATTTGCCGATAAAAGACAGGATAAAAGGAAACTAAAAAAGCTTTTGTTTTTTCTTTTAGAATTAAGATATCACTTTACAAAAGAGTTGTCAACGGAACTTGACATCGATAAATTTATTACCCTCTTATCAAATAAACTTGCTGACAAAATTGGAATTGACAAAAATGACCCCGAATTTAACATTGGAATAAATACTTGGAGGCCTATTATCGAGCAAATGATTTCAAAGAATAAAACTCACGATAACAAGTTCGACAATTTGACGGAAAACATAGACAAAATACTAATTGAACTTGCAGAAATTTATCCCATTTTGGCATATGAACTAAACGGACAACACAACATTAAAGAGAGATTGAATAAAGCTAATGATTATTTAAATGAAGTACAATCGATCTCCGCAGAAATTCCATTTGACATCAAAGAATGGATAAATCCAAAGTTGACAGAAGATCTGTTGAAAGACTTAGATGAGAGTATAAATAGAATTGCTGGACAAATTGACAAACAGACACTGAAAGACTCAATTGAAAAAATCCATAAAATGACATTTGAAGAAGATGAAGAAGAAATGGAAGTTTTTATAAACGAGTATTTAGAAAAAGTAATTGACAATCTCCTTTAAAAATAAAACCTGCCACTAACACGCGGCACACCCAATACGGGTTTTAAGGTTACGAACTGCGTTATCGGTTCGCTGATTTTTTTATCTTCGCTTGAATGGTTTGCGGTAAAATCCCGTACAGGGTTTGGCCGCCAAACGTTAGCCACAATGTATCTTTTCTCCGCCACAGGTTTTTAGTTTCTCAATTCCCTGCGGTGCTGAATCGTTTTCTTCAGTCGCTTTAAAACGGCTTTTCTTCTGTTCTCCGTCGGACATTTTATTGTCGCCTGAAATACTTCGCAGAATGACTTCCTGGACACGAATGAATCGAAGACTGACTGTTTGTTCGCCGTCGGACATCGCTCCAGAAGTTTATTCCTCAATTCGACTTTCAACACATATTGACTGTTGGAATTTTTGTCGCGGCATTTGCTTTTAGTTTTTGCCTTTGGGGAAATTGAATTTTTCAAATCAACATTTTTCTGGTCTGACAAATTCTCGAACTGACTGTTTCTCTTTAGCCGTTTTTTCGCTCCCACTTTTGAGAGAAATTAGTTGGTCACATAATCTGTCAATATTTTCCAGGTGCAAATCTGTGGAAGAACTAGAGTTTTATTTAAAAATAACGAAACAAGAAAGTTATAGTTTCTGAGAACTTGAACGACAAATTTCAACAGGTCTTTTCGAGCGACAACTAATAGGAAACTCAAAACTCTCAACGGCATTGAGAGAAAGCAATCAAGACCTAACAAATACTTTCAAAGACAGTTACGTATTCGAATTCTTGAACCTTCCTGAATCTTATAGCGAGAGAGACCTGCAACGTGGACTTGTAAGACAAATGAAAAATTTCATTCTCGAACTCGGAAAAGACTTCTTGTTCATAGAGGAAGAATACAAGTTGCAAGTTGGCAATTGTGACTTTTATATTGACCTGCTTTTCTACCACCGCGGACTTCAATGTTTAGTGGTTTTTGAACTTAAAGCAGACAAATTTAAACCTGACCACTTGGGACAGCTTAACTTTTACTTGGAAGCGTTGGATAGGGACGTTAAAAAGCCAAATGAAAACCCGAGCATTGGTGTTCTGTTATGCAGAGATAAAGACAGCGAAGTTGTAAAGTATGCCTTAAGCCGAAGCCTTTCTCCAACTATGGTTTCTGAGTATAAAACACAATTACCTGACAAGAAACTTTTACAACAAAAACTACACGAACTATTTGACAATGAAAAAGACAAGAAATAGAGCCACTACCACTAACACGCGGCACACCCGATACGGTTTTTAAGGTTACGAACTGCGCGATCGGTTCGCTGATTTTTTTATCTTCGCTTGAAAGGTTCGCGGTCAAAAATCCCGTACTGGGTTTGGCCGCCATCCGTTATGCGTCATTATAAAAGACCCATGAGCATTTGGAAAAATGAAATTGAATCAAAAGAGAACTTTTATCAGAAGATTGAAAAATATTACTCTGAGCTAGCTGAAGAATTGATTCCTGTAGACTTGATGCAAAAGATTATTGTCAAAATAACAAATAGCCAATATGATACATATCAGCGTTTTTGGAAACAATATCCAAAATCACGAAAACGGTATTCAAAGCTTAAAATTGAAGATTTGGAACATCCTTTCACGTATTATGAGATTACGGACGTCCTTAAACAAAACGACAAATTGAATTATAGAGAGTTTTCAAAAATTTTACTCAAAATGAATGATGAAGAATTTGACAACTACGAATTAAGAAAACATCAATACGAAACGAAATAATATGACTATAGCTGAATTGTATTTGCAACTAAAGGAAATCGGATTTGATGACAATGATATTTATTAACATGGTTTGCATGGCAGTACAGATGATAATGAAAAGTTATCATTGACAATTTCTAAAGGAAAAGATTCAGCTATATGGAAAGTGTATTTCAAGGAACGTGGAGAACAACATTCTGTAAGAGAGTTTAATAATGAAACTGACGCTTGTGAATACTATCTTAAGAAAATGAAATAAAACCAAAAGCATGTTTAATAATATCGCACAAGATAAAATCACCAAAGTTGAAATAGACGACTCAGGTAGACTTCATTTAAAGCCTGAAAAATCTAAATTTACATTGATATATAGAACAGCCACAGAAGTACATTGGGATGATAAAAAAAATGACACTCTATTCTCCCAAACCAAGGGATTGGAGTTACTTAGATTGGTATCTGCATATTATAGGAGTTGCCAAAACTGAATGTTCAGTAGCACTAAAATTGACAGATGAGACCGAATGGATTAACATAAATGATGAACTTAAAAAAGAAATAACGAAAGCACAACACGCGGTATAGTTAATTGCCGAAGCAGTGCGTATTCGAGCAGCACAGCTTGTATCAAAAGTAGTTGTAACTTGATACGGAAGTGCTTCGAAATCGGCAACTAACCATACCGCCATCCGTTATGTGCAACCATTGACAACATAACAAACAACCAAAATGACTTGAAGAAAGGAACTTAAAAAACAGACTACAATGACAAACATTAATAACATTCTTGGTACTATTTTAATTTCGTTTTTACTACTTTCATGTGGTGGACAAACAGACAATAATAATCCAACCAAACAGGAAATACCTAGAGCACTTCAAGACGACAAACTTGAAATTATGAGTTACAGTCGTTCAGGTGATTTGACGGAAGAACTGTATCAAGAACTTGTTGACAAAACCCCGGATCTAAAAAAATTGGAAGATGACCTTGACGCATTTAGACCCAAACCCAACGACCTTGAAGACAAGTTTAACCTATATGACAGCAAATCAAAGAACTATTACAGTTCATCAAATTATATGGCAGCAGCAATTTCGGACAGCTCGCTAAAAATGAAAATCATTTCACTTATCGCAGCAAGTAATAAAAAATATTTAAGCAAGACAGCAGAACCTAATACATTGCTAAATCAAATTTCAAAAAATGATGCAACACTTAATGACCACCATTCCGTTTTAAAAATCGTGTTGACACTCCCCATTATTGAGAAATACCAAAACGACAATAAGCCAAACAAAAAAGAATTCAAAGACTTAATAAATGAGCAAGAAAAATTGATTTTACGAACAGATAGTTTAGTACCAACATACTAAAGGACATAATCACATCCGGCAAAATGGAGAATTTGGCTGCAAATAACTCGCAGCACACCCAATACGGGTTTTTAAGTGTACGAACAGTGCGATCGGTTCGCTGATTCGTTTATCTTCGCTTGAAAGTTATAGAGGTAAATTCAACCTTCGGGTGTCCACAAATCGTTAGTGGTTATTGTAACTAACGACACAGCAATTATCAAACAGACAAAAATGCAGGAAACTAAAGGATTACTTGACCAAATAAAACAACACGAAAAGCTTGCGATTAGAGTAAACTCCAATTCAAATAATAATTTGTCTGCCGATATATTGAAAATGCTTACTCAACCTCACAGAAAGGCTAATTATTTTTTTGTATTTGTTGAAAGGGGTTCGCTTACTCATAAGGTTGATTTAAACGATTTGACAATCTCAAATGGGCAATTGTTTTTTGTTTTGCCCAATCAGATTCATTCCGCGCCTGCACTGAAGAGAGATGACATTGAATGCTTCAAAATGAGTTTTGACCAAAACTGCTTGTCCTTACTTCCGAAACAATTCTCTTTCTTAATCAATCCATTAAACTCTCAAATCATTTCATTTGACAATGATTCAAGACAAAGAGTAAAAATCCTCTTCGAATTACTCAACAATATTTTGCATTCAGACAAAGACCAAAAAGATGCTGAAATTATTTTGGCTCACCTTAATTCAATTTTAACTGAATTGAATAAAGCATATTTTAAAAGTGTTGTCAAGGAAAAATCAGAACCAAACAAACTTTCAAAATACATTGAGTTTAAAATAGCGGTTGAAACTCATTTGACTGAACAACATTCGATAAATACTATTGCCGATAATCTTTCTATAACCACAAATAGTCTTTACAACATCGTAAAAGAGTTTTCGGGACTTTCCCCAAAAGAATTTATTACAAACCGGTTGATATTAGAAGCACAACGGAAACTTTTTTATTCTGAGACATCCGTAAAGGAATTGGCTTACGAATTAGGTTTCAGCGACCCCGATTATTTTTCAAAACTTTTCAAAAAGAACACTGGAAAAAGTGTTACAAAGTTTGTAGAAAGCATTCAAGATTTGTCAGGCATTTAGAGTGAATCGTCCATCTTGATTGATTTTACTGCACCGACTTTTGCTGTTCATTAATATATTTAAAAATGAAATCAGCATTAGTAACAGGAGCAAACAAAAGCATTGGTTTTGAAACCGCCAGACAATTAGCAAAACTTGGTTATTTCGTTTACATTGGCAGCAGAGATAAAACGAAAGGGCTTGAGGCAATTGAAAAATTAAAAGCAATGGGCCTAAAAAATGTGGATTGTGTTCAATTAGATGTTACCGATATCAATTCAATAAAATGTGCAAGACAAGAACTTGAAGTGAAAACAAAAAAGTTGGACATTTTAATTAACAACGCAGGTATTAGTGGTGGCTTTCCGCAACCAGCAACCAAGGTTTCTATTGACACCTTACGAAAAGTTTTTGAAACTAATTTTTTTGGAGTCGTTCAAGTAACACAAGAGTTCATAGAGTTGCTAAAAAAAGCAGAACAACCCAGAATTGTAAATGTAACTACAGAATTGTCTTCTTTGACTAATCACAGCGACCCAAGTTGGGTATATGCACAATACAAACCGGCGGCTTATGGCCCCTCGAAGACCGCTTTGAACGCTTATACGGTAATGTTAGCGGTTGAACTCAAAGAAGCCAATTTTAAAGTGAATTGCGTTTGCCCGGGCTTTACAAAGACCGATTTCAATAATCACATGGGACACAGAAAAGTTGAAGAGGCTGCAACCGCAATTGTAAAGTATGCCACAATTGATAAAAACGGAGCAACTGGAAAATTTTTTAACGACGAGGGCGAAATAGCTTGGTAAAAAAATAACCGCTAACATAGAGTATATAAATTAGGGGGCTAACATGCTCAATTGAATATTAGTCCTTTCTATTTGACATTGTGTTGGATTCAAAGTAGATGCTCTAAAATCCCACACTTCATAAACCTCAAACCGTTAGCTGCATGTCTTCAGGAGCGGTTCAAGTGTTTGACGGAGTAAATCACGTGACTGAATGAAAATACCAGTTTGAAGATTATTAGGATGACTTTGAGTAATTGATTAGAATTGTGTTTTAATTAATGATTTAGTTTCGGGGCACCTTGCTATACTGTCCTAAAAGATTTGTGGATCGGACTACACCAAAAGATTCACAAGTAACAACCAGGTTGACAATAAATATATCTTTAGAACATGAAAAAGAAACACGATAAATTGATGGCAGACCTGCAAAGACTACTTGAAGCGCAGGACTTTAAATCGGAAGATGATCTTCGTAAGTTTATGGATGGTATTGTTGGACAAAAAATCCCTTCATTTTCAAAAGAGGTATTGAATTTTAAAGAACAAGCTCAGGAACTTGTATTTGATGCTTATGATCTATCACCAACAAAGGCAAAATTAAATATTGAGAAAGCATTGCAAATTGATCCAGACTGTATAGAAGCATACGAATTTTTAGGCTCTATGGAAAGTACAGCAGAACTTGCAAGTGTATTTTATGAAAAAGGAATTTCTATAGGCAGACGAATTTTCGGTGGAAAATATTTAAATGAGCACAAAGGAATGTTTTGGGGTTTTCACGAGACAAGACCGTTTATGCGTTGTCTTCAGCATTACTCAGACTGTCTTTACACATTGGGAAACATTAGAATGTGCGTGTCTGTTTTAGAAGAGATGATCGAATTAAATCCTAATGACAATCAAGGAGTAAGAGATCAGCTATTACTCTATTTAATTCAACTCGACGAGAACAAAAAGTTTATAAAGTATGCCAAAATGTTCGAGGAAGACCGCATGGCGTTCCCACTTTTCAATCGTGCTTTATTTGCCTTTAAGACAGATGGAGAAACAGAAAACTCAAACAAACAACTTTTAAAAGCTTTGGAGCAAAATAAGTTTGTAGCCAAAAAACTTCTATCAAACAAACCAATTACTGTCTTAGCAGATTATTATGGTTTTGGCGACGAAAACGAAGCTGACTATTACGCATTTTTCGCACAAAATATTTGGGCAGTAACAAAAGGAGCAAAAGAATGGTTAAAGAAACACGCTTTAAAATCAGGACAATAATAACCGACTTAGAAGAAATCCAGCCACTAAAACAAGGCATAAGCAATGCGGATTTTACGTTTGCAAAAGTTAGCGTTCAAATGGCTGATTCGTTTATATTTGCTTAAATGGTTGAATTAAAATTTTATTTAAGCTCAAGCACAACATGTCATCTAACGTGAGAATTGAATCTGCCACGTTAATTATTTTTCAACAATTTAAAGAGTGGAAATTGATCCTCATAGGATTCGCAATATTCACTTCATGCTCAGCGCAAAAGAGAATCCATGGGGAATATTTTCAATCTTTAACAACATGTTGTTAGTTTGCAAACACTGTAGAAATTTATAGCCTTAAATTTAACAAAGACAGTACTTTTAATTTTTGCTATAAGCAAACTGGCGATTGCCCCTCAGACAATGATACCATCATGTTCAACGGTAATTGGTACTATTTGAATGATACAATACGGCTTATCCCGGCACCCAATATGACGGACAGTTTGAGAAACGTGATAGCCTTTATTCAGAATAACAAACTTCTGATTAAAATAACCGACCACGACCAAAAAGTAAAATGGGCCTTCCCCATCATGGAAAAGAATAGAATTGCATTCAAGAAAACCCGATTTTTCCCATTTGTTAAGATCAAACTTAAAAAGCAATGCCAATGTGATTAGAGGCATATCGTTGTTACTAAAATTTCAAGGAGAAGTAACTGACCTTTCCTTGTTTTCCATCCAATGACAGAATTGAAAAATCATTATGGTAATTCATGGTAAACCCAAAACAACCAATCCCGCAATAAAAGATGGACTTCAATTCGCTGATTATTTTATATTCGCTTGAAAGATTTGTGGTGAAATTCCCTCCACATCGCAAAGCTGCAAAACGTTAATGGTAATCGAAAAGTAAATGCGATTTTTCAAAAGATTTCGAATGAATTCCATCAATGCTAAAAAACTAACCGATTACGGCAAATATGCCCTCGGTGAAATCCTGTTAGTTACAATCGGTATTTTGCTTGCTGTTCAGATAAACGCGTGGCATTCTGCTAAAGAAAAAGAAAAAGATGTTGAGCAACTCCTTACGTTGGTTGAAGAGGAACTTATATCCAACATTGAAAATTATAATGAATTTGCTGAATTTTGGCTGCGAAAAGAGCCCTATACATTAGCTATTATTGCCGACACATTAACACCGGAACATTATCTTAACAGCAAAGGGTTACAACAGTTGTTTTACGGGTTTGATTATGAAATTAAGATGGATGCTTTTTCACAACTAATAGAGGCACGAAAGGACATTCACGAAGAATATAACCCGTTAGTTAATGATCTGTTGTTCGCTTATAAGCATGTTATGACCGATTTCCTTTATTTTAAAAATCAACTCAGAGACTTTTATATAGAATACACACGAAATCAGGTTTACAATACAGCCCTGAGTCAAAAGTACAAGAATGATATTGACTATAAGGTAAATGATCCTCAGTACAGAAAATTAATTAAATGGCACAGAAGTATCTATAAAGGCATGGTAAATAATGCCAGAATAATTCAATTATACTCCATTAAATCACTCACCTTGTTGCAATCACTGAAAGCGTCCAACATAACTGATCAAATGGATCTGTATATCACAAATCTGATGGAACACATACCGGGAAGTGGCACACATTCATTAAGAAGCTGTGAAGAATTGGATAAGCCTTTTGCCGGGAATAAAGATGGTTACCAACTTATAAAATTTCATATTGTAAACAAGCGGGACGAACCTATCATTTTGTTTTATGACCAATATGACAATAAGGAATATCAATCCAAAAGAATGAACAATCCTGTCTGCGAGTCAAAAGGAATTACAGGACATGAGGACTATCTCTTAAATGATGTTCGATATATTATCCGGAACAAAGCCGGAGATTGTTTAGGTTGGTTTAACCCTGAAGATTACAATGCGATTTATGTTGTAGAATGATACCACTAACAGCCACTTATGTTGCATTCTATTTTATATTTCTCTTAAAGAACAGAAACGTGTTAGCAAACATTTTAAATGACGCCACACGACTATCCAACCATCAAATATGATGGACAGTTTGGAAAACCTGATAGCTTTTTTCTGAACCAGAAACTTCTTATGAATAGGACCGGACAAAAAGTAAAATGGACATTACCTATTATGGAATAGAATTCCAATCCGTAAAACACGCTTTTTCCATTTGTCAAAATCAAACTTAAAACGAATTGATGATATGATTAAAAGCAGATCGAGATTACTTAAATTCAAAATAGAAGTAACTGACCTTTCCTTGTTTTCCATCCCATGACAGAATTGAAAAATCATTATGGTAATTCACAGTGATCCTAAAACAACCAATCCCGTAACAAAAGATGGACTTCAATACGCTGATTATTTTATCTTCGCTTGAATGGTTATATCAAAATCGAACAGCTGGCTAACATTAAACAAGATCCATGAAAAATAAAATTATCACCATCCTGATCTTTTTAATTTCCAACTGCGCCTTTGGTCAAAATGCCTTTAAACTCGGGATTAAAGCAGGCGCCACCAGTAATGAAAGACCCTATTTCTGTGAAGGATGCGAACGGCAAATCATATTTCCGACAATTGGTTTGACCAGTTACACCAATCTGAATGAGAGATTTTCCATACACACAGATTTGCAATTGATAAGACTTGGCAGTCAATCAAGGATCACTTCTCCGAAAAACAACGATTTGACAAGGCTTGCATATCGCTATTTTGACAAGCTCGAGATGCCAATCTATCTGAAATATAGAATACAGAAAACCAGCAAGCTTAATTTTAATGCGATCATAGGAATTGCTCCTAATTTTTTTCTCGATGGGAGGCAACTTGAGAAAAAGAGCTTTGATAGTGATGTCCTGGATCTAAATCCTCTTAAGTACAGTTATGATGGAACAACAAATGGTATTGTTTCGCCGATGAACAAAACCTCGGTTCAGGGACAAATCGGAATAAGTATTGGAATGAAAGAAAAGCTGAACATAGACGCAATATATCGGTTTGGTGAAGAATTAACATATGCGCACCGTAAATCTGTTCCGGGAATTATTACCGGTGCACATTTTCAAAATAATGAATTTGAAATAAGCGTCAGCTACTGGCTAAAATTAAACTAACTTCCAAAGCACATTGTCATTCGGATTTAAAATACTCGTGGTTAAATCTATTTACATTCGTCGCAATCAAACATGGCAAATTCGATTTATATACTTTTCTGTGAAAGCCCTTTAGACACAAATCAGGTTGACGAAGATTTTGCAGACCAATACTTTTCAGCAAAGGAAAATGGCTTTGAAACTCTGCTCTTCAACTTCGAAGAATTAATTAGTTCTGATGGATGTTCTTCTGCAACAAAAAAGCTAAAACCAAAGGATTATGTAGTGGATACAATATATAGAGGTTGGATGTTAACACCTAATCAATATTCAATTCTGTACAATCAATTATTGACCAAAAACTACAAGCTTATTAACACTTCGGAAGAATATCAAAACTGCCACTACTTACCTGATAGTTTGAAATTCATTGAAAACAGAACCCCAAAAACCGTTTATGAAAAAATTGATCATGAGAATAGTATCGATAGGCTGCTTGAAAAATGCAAAATTTTC
The DNA here is from genome assembly GCA_016124755.1 of Bacteroidota bacterium. Taxonomy (GTDB): domain Bacteria; phylum Bacteroidota; class Bacteroidia; order NS11-12g; family UBA9320; genus WGNA01. The sequence continues at coordinate 11,859 of WGNA01000013.1, forward strand.
GGACAAAATCCAGTGGCTATAAAAGACTACGTAAAATCCGAAAAACACGATTGGGAAACTGCCTGCTACGTCCCCAACGCCTCAGACACTGACATACTAAAAAGTTCAATATCCAAATTGGTTGAACTACGCGGCAACCATTTAAACGAAGGAATTGTAGTGAGAGAATTTGTACAACTAAACGATCTTACTATCCATTCCAAAAGCGGAATGCCATTAACCGAAGAATATCGTTTATTCTTTTGCAACAAAAAATTGATCGGCATTTATGAGTATTGGGAAGAAGGAGAATACAGCCTACGTAAACCGGACACTTCAGAATTTGAAGAAATAGCACAACGGGTCGAAAGTAATTTTTTCAGTATGGACATCGCCCGACAGAAGAACGGTGAATTTATCATTATCGAACTTGGAGACGGTCAAGTCGCAGGACTTCCGGATAAGACAAACAGAAACGAATTTTACCGAGAACTAAATATTTGCTGTTGATATCAAACGCCAAATACAACATGGGTTTCATCGTCATCAAATAATCGCTGATTCATTTATATCAAGGCGTTTGATGTGTGGTGTTCATTTACCTATAACATCTACAGTATATTTCCAGAAAGCTCTTGTATTTACATAAATTTACGCCATGGTATACCTAAAACAGAAAGATTCCCGGAGACATAAGATAAAAAAGGGGATTCTTAAACTTTTTAATGCTGTAATTTCCAATTTCCAGATCTGTTCCGGTATTAATGCATGGATAATTTTGTTTTCGGTTTGTTTCATTATTACGGACTCTCAGGCGCAAGATTTACAAATGATGTTGCCTGTTGGTCACTCCTATCCTATTACAAAGTGTAGTTTTATTGCCGACAATCAATATGCTTTTACCCAATCCGCATCTTTTAAAGAATCCAAAATTTGGGAACTGCCTTCCGGAAAAGTCGTCAAATCCTTTTCTGCCATAGTTGTATTTAACGAGACCGGCGACCGTTTTGCGCTTCAACGCAAAGACACCATAGAAATATGGGCAATGAATCCGTATTCCAAAGCATCGGAAATAGTAACCGGTTCTTCGCTATCCGATATTTCCTTTACGCGGGACGGCAAAATGATTACCGGTCTAACTGCCGACACACTCCGATTTTTCAATATTGAAAGCGGAAAATGTGTTCAGACTTTAGCTTCAACCGACGAATATGAATTAAGTCCGGATAACACAAACCTTCTCTCTTTTAACCGCACTCAGCCATGTAACCCGGAACTCCGAAATGTTCAGAATGGCAAACCCATTAGCTTGTTAGATGAAGTTCGAAATATAAAACGGGGTTTTCTTCCGATCATTAAAGAGGTAAAGTTTAGTGATGATTCCCGGATAATGGTTATTAACATTTGGCAAATGCCAGGAAAAATGCAAAATGATGGCTATTCTCTTTCAAGCGACGGGGGTTATAGTGAACTCTACCTTATCGAAGCCGGTTCTGGAAAGATTTTGAGTCAAAAGAAATTTAAATATTATGTTCAATCTTTCCTCATTTCGTCTGATGGAGAAAAACTGATCACAGGAGATGAAAAAGGTTCGTGTACAATTTGGGATGTTGTTTCTGGCCGGGAACTGCACACTATAAAAAATAAATCCCAGATTACCTCTTTAGGAATAACTCCCGACAATTCAATATTGGCTATAGGTTCGCAAAACGGAGAAATTGATCTGCTCAATTTAAAAGAATATAAAATAACGAACCTCAGCCATAAACATTCAATGGCGATTCGCTCCTTGTCTTTCAGCACCGATAATTCGCTACTTATTTCCGGATCTGATGATAGAACTGCCGGTGTCTGGCAATTAAATGATTATAACATTGTAGTAGAACTACGCGGACATTGCTCTGAAATTCAAACACTGTTTTTGAGTCCAAACGGACAGTTTATCGGAGTTGTAGAAGCCATATCCAAACAAACGGAAAAAAATCAGCCACAAATCATTAGTTTCAGTATTTGGGATGGCATTAATGGCATACCCGTTATGAAAGACACCGCTGTGATCGGCGACAATTTTCATTTTGAAGGATATTCATGGGGTGTTCGCAATTATCTGTATCGGGGAAATTTAAATGGTCAGCCTTTTATGTGGCAGGGATACAGCGGAGAGCGGTTATTTGGCGCTTTAGGTTCTGTTATTATTAACCCACGCTACAGATCTTCGATAAATGTATTTGACAAATATTCCTTTATGTTGTTCGATAGCAACGACTATCTGGTTTTTGATACTAAAGGACGTTTCGACGGAACCGAAACTGCGCGAAGGATGATGTATTTCGTTGAAGGTCTGAACATCGTTGAACTCAATCAGGTAAAGGATCAGCTTTGGGTACCGGGATTGGCTCAACGACTTGTGAAAGGAGAAACAATTTATTCTAAAGGATTCGACGAAATCAATTTATACAATCAGGCTCCAGAAGTGCGCCCAACAGGTAGAATTAATGATGAACTTCATTATAAAATTTATCCGGGGAAAGGAGGTCTTGGAGATTGTCTGGTTTTTATAAATGGAATCGAAGCTTTCCGGATATCAAAAGAAAGCCTTATTCCGATCGACAATTATTTTAATTTGGTGCTGAACATATCGAACCTTCAACCCTATTTTTTGGATGGATCGGAGAATGAGGTGGTAATTAAAGCTCTTACAAACGACAACAACATCATTTCCCGGGGAGCAAAAAGTAAAGTTGTATCAAAGGACACGACAACGGTAATGCCGAATTTATATGCAGTATTCGTTGGAGTAAGTGATTATAAAGGTGATGTACTCGATCTTAAATATGCTGCAAAAGACGCCAGCGACATTTCTAATGCGATTGAAATTTCTGCCAAAAAACTATTGAATACCGATGGAAAGGAACACGTTTTTATTTTTCGATTAACTACCAATACCGACAGGGATGCATTCCCGGAAAAAAAGGGAATTCATAATATTTTAGAAGAGATTGGTTCTAAAGCCAACGCCAACGATATTATCCTGATCTTTTTTGCCGGACATGGAGTAATGGATCCGAATCAAAAACAATTTTATTTTCTAACCGCAGAAGCTTCTGGATTTTCAAATGCATCTGAGTCGGGCATCAGCACTTCCGAATTATCAGAATGGATTAAGCCCGGCAATATTAAAGCGCAGAAACGAATCCTAATTTTTGACGCGTGTAACAGCGGTCAAGCTATTAATGATTTGGTTAAGATTGGAAGTGAAAATCAAAATTATCTTGCGGCGAGAAGTGATCTGAAATCCGAACAGATAAAGGCCATTGACAAACTGAATGAGAAATCCGGATTATTCATTTTGTCTGCTTCATCAAGTGATCAGAGTGCTTATGAAATGGGCCAGTTTGCACAGGGTGTACTTACCTATTCCCTACTACGTGCAATTAAGGAAAATCCTGAAGTGCTTGAAAACGGAAAATATCTTAATGTAAGCCGTTGGTTTCACTCGGCAGAAAGCACTGTATCGGAAATTGCGAGAGAAAACGGTGCCCGACAGGATCCGCAGGTGGTAAGTAATACAAACTTCAACATCGGTTTGGTTGACGCTGATGTTATTCATAAAATTCAATTACCAAAACCTAAAGTGGCGTTTGGATCTGCTAATTTCCAAAATGCTGATGATGCAATTGCAGACGACAATCTCTCCTTTACCCAAATGCTCAATAACCAATTACAAACCCTCGCTTCACGGGGAGTTGAGAGCAGTATTGTGTTTTCAACCACCCAGATATCCGAAGATGTGTATTCGCTTAGCGGTCGTTATTCGGTTGACGGAAATGCGATAAAGGTTCTGGTTAACATTAAAAAAGGAGGACAAATCATAAACAGATTCGAAATTTCCGGAACATCAGATCAGTTGGTTAACTTGTCTGAACAAATAATACAAAAAGCAATTGAGTTCGCCCAAAATAATGCAAAGGATAAATGAATTTAATAATCACAATTAAAGACCATTTCTGCATTGAAAATGTAACTCAACCGATCGCTAAATTTCTAAAGAAAATTATGCCACTTCCGGTTCTGTTTAGTATGCTGATTGCACTCCAATCCGCTAATTCATACAGTCAGGTTCAGAGACCAAATATGGCATTGGAGATTGATTCTTCTCTTACAAAACTTAAAGCCGGTTGGCAATTCTATCATCACAACAAATTCATCTACATCGACAGCTCATTTATTCTCGTGATGAATGCTGAAGGAGAACCCATTAAAAACGCACGTATAATTCTGAGTAATGATTTGGGTTTTGGCGACACCATTTCGCAACATGGTCATGATGGCTTGTATTTTCTTAATTCCGAACTGATTCATGGAGTTTATAGATTAGAAGTATCGGCAACGGGATATGAAACGCATGTTCGTCACTTTCAGACCTACCCGCAGACAAGATGCCGGATAACAGTGGCATTAGGCAAACCGGGAGATTATTACTTGCCCGATTATTTCCCGATATCAAATCCAAAGGAAGCCGTTACATTCACCATGAAAAAGCCATACAAGGATGCGGCAGAATTAGAAATATACATGGCCGAATTCCGGACAGAAGTAAATAAACTAAGAAGAATGGTAAATCCAGACGATACCATTTATTTATTCAACAATTGTATGCAATGGCCTGCGGATTCTTTAAAAAGAATTGAGTTCCGGGATGCGATTCAACAAAGTGAGATTCTGAAAACATACACACTTCAGGTTTTAGGAGGTTGTTCAAATGACGGTGGTGCTTTTATAAATTCAATAGATTTCTGGATAGATAGTACCGTAAGTGAAAAAACGATTCGCACTGTTTTGGAACGGAATAATTTCAGCATTTATAGGCTTCAAAGAGGTTATAATACCAGCACAAATCGCATGTATTGGAACATTTATACCACGTACGATTATCCGTTATCTAAAGATTTGCTGGTAGATATTCGAGAAGTGAATTTAGCTCTTCCGGTGATTATGATTGATGTGGATTCTCTGGTCGGTGCTAAAAACAACTGATTCTAAAAATGAAAAAAGGAAGTCGAAACTCGTTCGTACAAAGATCATTACTGCTGGGTTTAATATTTATGATTCTGGCATTTAATCAAAGGAGCAATGCACAACCGGGTTGTGGTAATATTGCGATTAACATACAAGATTGGAGGTCTGCCGGAGAAACAGTAAAAGTGAAAATCCGCCTTTTGCCACACAGGAAAAAACTGCGCAGTTTTAAAGTATCAGCAGCCGATAGTGTGTTTACATTCGAACATTCAGATGGTTCCATTTATTGCAGGTTAAAATCCGGACACAAAGTTTTAAAATTGGTTATAGATTCTTTGAGTTGCATTGAACAATATCATTTTAACATGAGCGATTCACATGCGAGAACTGTGATTCTCATTCCCAAAGAAACCCACTATGAAAGTGGTATATCTCATCCCAAAAGCATTTTGTTGGTTGAGAGAAAGGAAAACTTATAATCATATTAGAGACAATTCACAAGTTGGGTGATTTTTGTTGACCAATTGAGAACCTGAAGAATTTAAATATTTCAATGTCCAAAGAGAGGCAGGCATTAACAACACATGATCTACATTCCCTAAAAATCTGAATTATATATTCTTCAAAACGACTTGTTGCGACCAGAATTTACAAAAACAGGAACACACACACTCACACTTTCCTAAATTCGGAAACTTTCGTTATTTTTGGATAATGAATGTCGTCGAGCTTTCAACAGGAATAGTAAAGTAAAATCAGTAAATATTTCTCCAGTTGTAAGATCAGACATCAAATCACTAACCAAAAGACGATATTTTTTTGACTGGAAAAAGGAATTTAGCACAGAACTTTACAAACTCACTTTAAAAGAACAGAATGACATTTTGGGAATAATCTCCTTAGAAAGGATTCCTACAGAGTGGCGGGTTCATATCAGACTTTTAACTGTATCCTCTGAAAATAAAGGATCTGGAAAAATATATGAAGGAATAGCAGGTAACTTACTGGCACATGCGGCCAAAATTGCAGTTAACGAATACGGAGAAATGGCATGCATATCACTTAGACCAAAGAGCTCCATTGTTCTACACTACATTTCAAAATACAACATGAACATTACCGGGACGACACTAAGTTTAGAAGTTCCCGAAATATTGGATCTAATAAACAAATATGAAAAAGACTAAGAAGATAAACAGTGAAAAAGAAGCATTTGAGTTTGGTGTGGACTCAAGATATAAAACTAATGCGGAAGCAGATACAGAGGCTTTATCACTCATGAAAGCACGTCTGGAAAGAATGAAATATGTAACCAAAGATCAAGTTGTAAAGGCAAAACTCATTCAACTGAGACTTAAAATGGAGGATTATCTAAAACAACCTGTTTATGATAATCAAAATCATTTTGCCCGTTTCCTTGAGTCATACATAGACGCCATTTATTCTAGAAGAATTGATTTTGCTAAAGATATTAATGTTAGTCCGGTTTATTTAAGTCAGATTATCAATAACCATCGGGATCCCAAAGAAGAATTTATCCTGAAACTTATGATTCATTCCGAAAAAGCTTTTAAACATATTGTTGTGTTTCATGAGAACATATGGTTTCAGGTATATTTTCATGAAAAGATCTGTGACACTATGAATAGACAAGACGTATGGAGGCCCAAAATTGAAAAAGAGGTTAAACTCACAGAACCAATTGGGTGAAATATCATTGCATTAATTCTACTGCATTTTATACTACATTCTAAATTCTCAAACCTCATTAAATCCGTTGTTCCAAAAGATTGCGTATAAACTCAATTAAATTCAACCATATCCCTACAATGACAACCCCAACCGAAATACCTGATTTCCATAATGACTTTTCTGAAGTTAACGGACTCAAAATGTATTACGAAATGTATGGAATTGGGAAGCCTTTGGTGCTGATTCATGGTGGCGGATCCACAATTCAATCCACCTTCGAAAAAGTAATTCCGTTGTTCGCTAAAAACAGAAAAGTGATCGCCGTTGAATTGCAGGCACACGGACGAACAAACGACCGCAATGCAGACTTATCTTTCGAACAGGATGCAGATGACGTCGCCACACTTCTCAAAAATCTGAATATCGACAAAGCCGACTTTTTAGGATTTAGTAACGGCGGAACCACTACCTTACAAATTGCCATTCGTCACCCCGAAATAACAGATAAAATTGTGTTGGGTTCTGCGCTTTCCAAACGAAGCGGCGTCCCCGACTGGTTTTGGGATTTCATGGAAAATGCGCATTTAGACAACATGCCCAAACCATTAAAAACAGCCTACATGGCAGTCGCTACAGACCCCAACGGTTTACAAATAATGCACGATCGCGATGCGAAACGAATGGTAAATTTCAAAGACATACCGGATAATATCATCAAGACGATTAATGCTCCGGCGTTAATAATTATTGGTGATAAAGATGTTATTACCATTGAACATGCAGTTGAAATGCACCGTTTAATTGCGAACTCCGAACTGGCGGTAATTCCGGGTGGCCATGGAGAATATATCGGCGAAATAACCACTTTAAAACCGGAAACTAAGGAAAGTGAATTCGTAGTACCAATGATTGAAAAATTCCTGAATAAATGATTCTGGCGATTGATGTTCACTACCGGAATCTGGCGAAAACAGTTGCGATCAGCTTTAAGGATTGGGAATCAGAAGAAATTTTAGACATTAAAGAATCCCTCACGGCTTATGACTCAGAATACATACCGGGAGAATTTTACAAAAGAGAATTGCCGTGTATCGAGGAAATTCTCACTCATTTTAATCTTCGCGATGTTGAATTAATCATTATTGATGGCTACGTCACTTTAAATGATGAAGGAAAGCCGGGTTTGGGAGGCCATTTATTCCAGAAACTCAATTCCAAAATACCGGTAATTGGTGTTGCCAAGAAAAATTACAATGAAGCCGGCACCAACCAGATTAGTATTACAAGAGGTAACAGCAGGGCCCCTTTATTCATAACATCCCTGGGAATTAACCTGAATGAGGCTGCCTTATTAATTAAAAACATGAAAGGAGATTACAGAATTCCGGATCTTCTTAAATTGGCAGATCAAAAGAGTAAAGAATAATATGGCGAAAAATCCGAATGTTTCGTTGCAGGAAACGGCCAATTTTTATGCTGCTAAAACAGGCATCGAAATCCCGCAAACCATTTTAGATTTTTACGCTGATGGCGTTAATCAGGATGCAGAAGACGGATTCATTCAGGCCTTCAAGGTAGAATATGAAAATGCCAAACAGGGCTATTTACCGGAAATGTCGATTTTAATCTCGGAAAGTTTTGCATCGGAAATCCTGAAATTATATTTTGCCGTTCCGGAAAAGGAAAGAATCGAAACTACTTTAGCCCACATAAAAAACCACCCGTTCAATGAAATGGGTAATAAATTTTATTCTAAAAACAACCAATTATATCATTCGCACAACAATCAGCTTGTGGATGAAGATAACGACGTTTTTCTTCTGGATGAGATTTTTTACGCGGTGAAAGATTACGATGTAAAAGAGAACCAGTTTAATTTTTCACTTGTTCAGAAAGCTTATGAAAATTGCGGCTGTGATGATCAAAACATTAAGGTGATTCTGCTTTTATGGGCGCATTGTGGCGGAGAAGGCGGGCTAATTGTAAAAGGCAAAAACACTGGATACGAAACCGGATACGCATATTTAGATGATGTTAAAATTCTGTATCAGAATAAAGTTTTTAGATATCCCGGCTTTTTGAAAGAGGAATTTGAAAAACCTATGATTAATCCGTATTAAGGCTAATAATAGGTTACATTTTATCCCACAAAATACATCTCCACCTTCCCCTTATTTCTCGCCTCAATCATGCCGCGTGGTTCGCAGTTAAAATGATCTTTAACCAAATTATAGGTGGTTTCCGAAATATTGATTTTCCCCGGTTCTGAATTCTGTTCCATACGCGCTGCCGTATTTACCGTATCACCCCAGATGTCGTATGCAAATTTCTTCACACCCACAATTCCCGCCACCACCGGACCGCTATTTATACCGATCCGAATTCGGAATACACCTCCCTTTTGGTTGTACTCTTCAATAAAATCCCGGATTTCAATCGCCGCCCGAACGATGGAAACCGCGTGTTCCGGATTTTCTCTGGGCAATCCTGCAACCGCCAAATAAGCATCTCCAATAGTTTTAATTTTTTCAATTCCGTATTTGCCAATTATTTCGTCGAAAGCCTTAAAACAAAGATCCAGTTCGTGCACCAGTTCAGAAGGTGAAAGCCTCTCTCCCACTCCAGTGAAATTCACAAAATCGGTAAAGAGAACAGTTACATTGGAATAATGCCGCGCTTCGGACGCACCGGCTTCTTTGAGTTCCATAGCCACTTCCCGGGGTAAAATATTTAACAGAAGCGACTCGGATTTATCCATTTCCAATTGCAATTGCTTAGTTCGTTCATTTACCCGTTGTTCTAAAACAATATTCTGATCCCGGATTAATTGTTCATTTTTCTGGGATTCTGCCAACGCCGCTTTTTGGGCAATGTGTTTTTCCTTTCGGAAGGTATTAATCCGATCTGCCAGGGCCAACGATAGCATCACACCTTCGAATACACTTCCCAACTGAAAACTGTTTAACGTAAAAAACCGGATCGGCAAAGCACCGTTAATTGTTAAAACATAAATTACGGCTCCAATCACCAATCCGCCCCACGACAAAACATAAAACTTTGCTTCCTTTCGTCCCCGGAATAAAAAATACAATCCGGTAATGAGCAGATAAAGCGATGTGAGTCCGCTTGCTAATTGTACTACTTCATTGGCCGCCATTCTTTTTCCCGACAACTCAAGAATAACACCCACGCATAGAAGCCCGGCCAGCGTTAAATTGATGATATGAAGCAAAGGTGCCTGTTCACGCATTCTCAGAAAAGAAGACGAAAACCAGATACCTGCGGCAACCGTGAACGAAACGATAATATTCGGCAAATGCGGATTGTTCCATTCCACATGTGCCGGCCAAAATAGATCGAAATGAAGTCCTTCCAAAACAAACATCATTGCCGCCGACATGAAAAGATACAAGCAATACAACACGTACAATTTTTCCCGAACCGAAAGAAAAAGAAACAAATTATATAGCAGCAAAATGAGCATCACTCCGACCACGGCTCCATTAAAAAGATCATCGAAATGGATGTACGTGCTGAGTGTTCGGATGGTCCCGACATACAACGGGAAATACATGCTTGAACCTGATTTCAACCGGAGATAAATGGTTGCATTTTCCTTTCCGATTGGCAGAATAATTTTATTGCTGTGAAGATAGCGACGGTTAAACGGGAATTGCATACCGGCCTGAATGGAATCGATGTGGTGATTCCGAACGATAAAACATTCGATAAGATCGAGTTCCGGATTTCCGGGTTCAACAAAAAGGTCTTCACCGGATTGGTTATCGACATCGAATCTCAGCCAGATGTTGTCGGACGTGTTACCAAAGTTGAGTCCGCGATCTGCATTGGGTGTCATGGCGACTTCTCCGTTCACCAACCGACTCAGCGCAACATCATTTGCATCCCGGTAGATCTCCACACCTATTCCTGGCGCAGCAATTTCATGGGCATTGACGTGAATTGTATGAGCTTGTAATCCGGGCACCAGACCACAGAAGACAAACCCCAGCATTATCAAAAGTCTCACGACCAAAAATAGAGATTGTCGGGGGTATGGTGGCAGATTTTGAAAAAAACCTCGCGATTATTGAAAGCCTAGTAAAGGATATGATGATTAAATATCCAGTAATCTAAAGGCAGGATTTGACGCTGAATTACTGATTACCGATTGAACTACCAGTGTTGCATTTCCGAAATATTAATCTTAAACGAACTGGCAGCCTCAGCCTTGCATATGATTTATGTTTATCGTGAACTATTTATTTAAAGTAGTTGCACCACCAATCAGCCACTAAACAAAGAACTGTAACAACAAAAAATGTCAATTTTCAGGTAACAATGGTTATGTGTACTTTTATCCCACCTTTCATCACTTGAATTGAAAAACCTCACAATTAAGTTAAAGGAAGTTTATCTGCCATACCTACTTGTATCGGTCGGTTCAATTCTTTTTTACTATCTGTTCCGTTGGCTATTCGACATTAAACTGGGAGTTCTGCCATTAAAAGATGAACTGCTCAATCTATTTATTCCGATGGCTGTTCCCTGGATACCCGTTTTAATCTGGTTGCGAAAAAGGATTAATATTCTCCGTATTTCAGATAAGCATTTCGGTTACCTGTTTATAATGGCATGGTCGATAGCCATTCCGATTATAGTGAGTCAGAGTTATCTGGAAAAGGCTTCATTTGATTTGATCACTGTGAACAAGGTTTCTGAAATCAATAATCATCCGGATGAAAAATACTTTGTTATTAATTCATTCCGCATTAATTCGACAAATGTTCCGGCGTACACCACTAACCGCACAACCGGAAGAAACAACGACAAGCTCAACTTTTATTTATATCTGGCTTGTCCGTTCGAGAATTCGAAAAACGTGTGGTACGGGATTAAATATCGCGATTACATCAGCAATAGGCAAAGTGATAAAAGAAAGAATTCCGAATTCCAGGACTTTATGGCAGATGCAGAAAAAGAATTTAAAAAATATGATTTCCAAAAAGTAACATACTTTGAAAGACTCCATCATAATGATGACAGGGATGGTTACATTGAAGCTATTCGAAAACAAAATCCGAACGTAATAAAATCAGAACAAACAATTTTGATTCCTCAAACCACAATATTTTCCAAAAGAATGGGCAATACATTTATGTGGATTCTCGGCACGTTTGGAATAGGTCAATTTGTTTTACTTCTCATGATCACTATTCCAAAAATTGATGAAAGTATATTAAGCGATTTCAAAAATAAAAAGCCCCATAAAGACGAAGAATTACGTTTTTTTCTGCAGTCAATCGACATAAGAGGGCACAATCAAGTAATAGCTGTTCTTTTATTATTAAATACGGCAGTTTTCCTCGCCATGACCATTTCTGGTATTAATATTATTTCGCCAACACCTCAGGAACTTTTGGAAATCGGCGGAATCAGAAGGCAAGAAGTTATGAATGGAGAATACTGGAGGCTTATCACTTCATTTTTTATTCATGCAGGATTAATGCACTTATTGATGAATATGGCAGGCTTGTGGATGAGCGGATTGTTTTTGAAAAATATACTCAATCGGGGCAAATTACTTTTGAGTTACTTCTTCAGCGGTATTCTTTCCGGTATTACCAGTATTTATTGGCATGAAAACATGGTTGCTGTTGGGGCTTCGGGAGCTATATTCGGTCTTTTCGGATTAATGCTGGCCTTTTCGGTTTTTAAAGTTTATCCAAAAGAAACGAGAAGATTCGCCCTGGCCATTTTGGGATTTCTGGGTGGAGGTAGTTTGCTGTACGGATTATTTGGTGGGATTGACAATGCCGCCCACATCGGAGGTTTGTTCAGCGGTTTTGTTCTTGGTGTAGTTTTCATTCTTATGGATAAAAAGGGGGTGAAGGAGAGAACTCAAACTACCGTTTTATGAGATTTTTTCCAAACAGAATGGCTCTTTGCAATTCAACATTTTCAAAATATGTTTCTACAAAAAACCAATCAACACTTCCGGAAATCGCCACAGCTAAAATCCAATCGTTTTTGCAGTACCTTTCCACCAAAAAACAACATGGCACAAATTAACCCGCATATAAACTTCAATGGAAATGCCGAGGAAGCTTTTGCATTTTACCGATCTGTTTTTGGTGGAGACTTCGTAAACATAATCCGGTTTAAAGAAATTTCGAGCGCAGAATTTCCCGTGCCCGAACACGAAGCCAATAAATTGATGAACATTGCCCTGCCTATTGGAAACAGCTATTTAATTGCCAACGATGTTCCGGAAAGCATGGGCAGAACGAATGAAAAAGAAAACCGGAGTAAAATTTCGATTCGTGCTGACAGCAAAGTAGAAGCACTGAAATTATACAACGGACTTTCAGCGGGCGGACAAACAGAAATACCATTTCAGGAAGATCCCTCAGGTTCAGTTTACGCCATGTTCCGAGACAAATACGGCATTGAGTGGATTGTGAATTTTAATCCGGAATAATTTTTCATGAGGTCTTTTGTTATATATTCTATCATTATTCTACTTTGCAGTAATTGTTCTTGTGATGAAAAGAAATCCGATCTTAAAATAAATATAATTTCTCTGGATTGGGAACATGACTCTATTTCACTGGAAAGGGAGTACCATTCCTTTATCAAACAGATCAAGCATGAGTATAAGGATTATCCGAGATATTTAGTTGTTTACGATTCTTTGCAAAAGCATATTTTCCATTCTTGGCGCGAAATATTCAGAAATAATGAATGGACAGCATACTCACAATGTTTTGGGGAATTTGGCGGATCTGTGGTATTCCAAGAAAACAATCAGAAGGACAACATTTATTTTTATCCATGTATTTGCGCATTATCCGTTGAATACTATGATAGCACTTTTTACATCATGGAATCAAGTGCTCATTTACATGGTTCCTCAAAAATTTCACGTCTGCCTAATCCAAAAAATCTTAAGAAATACAGCTTAAACGATTTCATTGAGAACACAAATAATAAGTCACCAAATTTCCAAGATTGGAATTCGATAGGTGATGTAGTTGATAAGAGAATTCATATTATTCAATGGAAAAAAGAGGTGATGACTTTTGCTTTTCGACAAAAAGATATAAGCTACTTCCTTTTGACGGATTCTAAATCAACATACCTTAAAAAATTAGATCACGACACTTTAATCACCTTAGACACATTGATAAATTACCCAACGTACGACTGGAATGACTTCAATATTGTTCAATTTGGCAGCAAGAGATTGATAAAATTTGAAAGTAGAAAAGATCGGGATTCATACGATTTTTATGATAAAATTGAAGGAATTATTTCCTATGCAAACGACACCCTTACCATTAAATACATGGTAAAAGAAAAACAGAAATGGTAAGAGTAAAAAATTGTATTAATGGTAGGAGAATTTACCTCGATGTTATAAGCCCTAACGCAATCCATTCACGATGAAATTCACTGCACTATTCATCTTCGCTTCATCGCTTTTATCGTGCTCCGGTCAGACTTCAGGCACAACAAAAAATATCCCAGAACGGGATTCCATAAAAATTGAGGAAGCAAGTGCTGTGGAGTTGTTCTATTCTAAAAACAAAGGGAATGATTCTGCCAGTAAGTCGTTAGGTACTGAGTCTAACGGTTCACTTATCAACGGGAAACTTTTACCATTTTCTGGCCCGAACTTCACCTACTTTGATACTTCCAGTTATTTGAACGGAAGAGCTTTTGTGAATCAAAACGTGAAAGAAATTCTTCTTGAATCATATCAGGAATTGGCAAAGGATCTTCCACGCAGAAAATTTTTCATCATGGAATGTTCATTCAAAAATGGTGGCAGATTATATCCGCACCGAACGCATCAAAATGGATTAAGTGTCGATTTTATGATGCCACTTCTCCAAAACGGCGCACCCTATTACGCATTAGACACAATTGGCAAGGATCATTATTTTCTGGAATTCAACAATCAGGGTCAGTATTCTAAAGATACTTCTGTTTCTATTGATTTTAATTTGATCGCCCGGCAACTTTTAATTTTAGATAAAGTTGCCCGACTACATGGAATGATGATTTCGAAAGTTATTATTAAAACCGAACTCAAAGACGAATTGTATGCAACCGAATATGGCAAATTACTGAGAGCTTCAAAAATATATGTCGTTCAAAGCTTAACGCCGGTAGTAAATGCGTTTCACGACGAACACTTTCATGTCGACTTTTTATTTTAATAAGTTCCCCATTGAATCTTAAAACACTATACCGAAGTTGATCAGTTTTTGATTGTATTCTATTGTTTTTGATGGCTTCGAGTACCCACCTGTGAGTTTTAGGTACATACGTGGCGGGGGAGATATACTCTTGTCAATCTTGTTCAACCTAAAATCATTTCGTTCCGGGTAAACCAACTGTTCACCGGCAACCTCTGCGAAATCAACTAATCCTTTTACTCATCCGATAATCTCCTGCACCCCTGCGTAAAAATGTCTTTACCTTTCCATTTCCGCTTAACTCAACAAAAAATAAGTGTTTAAACCTATCCGCTTTTTTGCAAGGAATACAAATCATTCCGATCTTTCGTCCGGGGAGGGGTGGCTATTGCCCCAGCATTTTCCAACCAACATTAAGCATTTAATATTGCACGTCAATTGGATTTCAATTCCCGAATCAATTAACTTTCGTCCGGGGAGGGGTGGCTATTGCCCGCACTTTTTCCACACTACATTAAGCATTTAATTCTACACGTCAATTGGATTTCAATTCCCGAATCCATTATCTTTCGTCCGGGGAGGGGTGGTTCTTAACCCGCCTGCCAACTTCCTAAAATCCTCATCCGCTTTCGAACTTCCTCTAAATACCTCCTGTTTAACCACTCGATCCATGGTCGAAAAATCGAAGGTAACTCTGAACATAAACTTTAACGTTTCTGTGCTTAATTAGATCAGCTTATTGGATCAATTCAATCTTTGTTTCAACAAGTACAAAATGAAATATCCTAAAACAAGAATAGGATCGCATGGGTGGACCGTCGGAAAGGCGGGATAGCCGGCGGGAATTTGTCATTTAGTTGAAAATCGGGGAAAGTGCTTGTCACTTCTATCACTAAATTTTCAACAAATGGGAAAGGGCGCTTGACCTGCTTTCTTTACGACTTGATTTTTTGCTTACATTTTTATCAAGAAAAGAGTAAGAAGAAAAGAGATGCTACATCGAACGCCAACCGATTTACAATCCTGGTGTATCCACAAGGAGAAGCATTTAAGCTTTTAGCCAAACCAAAACTATATGTCAATTCCCAAAAACCATGAAGATCATGTGCACGTATTGACGAACTCGAATCATGATTACTTATATTCGTTAAGGAAACCAGAAACAAATTAATCATGAAAAAAATATCCCTCTTATTCATTATCGTTTTTAATGGTATAATAGCATTCTCCCAGATTCATACATACCGAGGGATTTATGATTTGGATAGTTGTGAATTTGAAAGCCATTGTAAATTGCTCGTACTTGACACTTCCTCCTCAAACATTTGGCAGATTGGAAAATCCTCGAAATTTTTTTCTGATTCATTTACTTCATATTTAAGCACTCTGGTTACCGACACATTGTATCCGTATCCGGCAAAAAATCATTCTTATTTTGATATATTAATTCCAAATCATCGAGGTTCCAATCTCATTGTAAGTTTTCTGCATCAATTTCAAACAGATACATTAATCGATGGTGGATATATTGAAATTTCATATGATTCCGGAAAAACCTGGAACAACGTTGTTTACGAAGAAGAAGTTCATCAACCGGAGGTGTTCGCAACAGAAAATTTATATGCTGAACAGGACACTGTAGCAGGTGGAATTCCCAGATTTTCAGGAAAATCCAACGGTTGGGTTTACACCCGAATTCAATGGGTATGGTTTTTTTATTTGGATTTCAATCCTCCAGATACATTGCACATGCGATTTCATTTTATTAGTGATTCAATGCAGACAAATAAAGCCGGTTGGATGATAGATAAAATTCTAGTGTCTATCGCAGAACTTCCGTTTTCTGTTGATGAGATTAATTCAGGTAATCCATTTATAAAAATAGAACCCAACCCGGTCGAAGATGTTGCAACAATCGAATTCGAACACTATCCCACAGAAGTGTTGAGTCTGGAGATATACAATGCACTCGGACAAAAAATAAAAATTATCGAAGACATACGATCCTGCCAAATTCAGTTTTATAAAGACAATTTAACCGGTGGGATTTATTATGTTCAACTAAAAAACATGGATCAGGTTATTGGTACAACTAAATTGGTTATTAAATAATAACGCTATTTCAACTTAGGCACCTCTCCCGACAAAGACCAAATTCAAAACCTTTAATACCCCAATTCTCCCTGTATATAAAACACAATCTCCGATTTAAGTTGTCCGTCCGGGAAGCTGTTTCGCGCCTTTCCCTTAAAAATGAGATCAACATCGGTAGTGTCGTTGTAGTAATGTTCAAAATTATCTTTAAGCACTGAGGTTGGTATTAACAAACTCGCCATCTTTCCGGTAATTCCAGGAGGCAGAGAAGCAATCAAACCATTTTCTCCCCTTACCTCGGCACTTTCCATATCTTCAAATTTAAGGTTCACAGAATCAGCAATGCTAAATGTTATCTTAGTAAGATTGATATCCGTAACCCTTATGCCGGTGGACTTATCCGATACCATATTTCGAAGAGCCTGCATCGATACAGTGTACGGAATTTCGAAGGTTTCTCCGGCTTCAGTTGCATTCACATCCAGAATAAACGTGCTGGTTCTGTCTACCCGAATAAAACCCAGTGTATTATCACAGGAATAAAAACCCATTAAAAAAATAAAGCCCAGAATGAAGTTATTAAATTTTTTCATCTCTATCAATTGCTTAATTTTTAGTATTAATAATCGCTACTTTTCGAGTCTCACTCAGCAGAGATTCGGCGCCGATATCTGTCAATATCTTTACGGCATAGGAATACGTTTTACCGCTTTTAATTTCATCATCCTGAAAAGACGTATTGTCTCCGGTAAATTCAAAACTCTTGTAACTTTCCATCACATTCGAATCCAGTGGTGATGTACGATAAACCGTAAAAAAGACCCGTTCATTAGGTTTACAAAACAGAAAAGAATAATTCCACGAGAGCATCACCTTTTCAAAATCTTCGTTGTAAACCACTTCAAAATTTTCAATTCCTTTTCTCAATCCGTTGTCGTAAGGAGTTGCCGCAATCGACAATGAAAAATCAGAAACCAGATTACTGCTGTCAACCGCCTGAAGTGCGTATTCGTATTCCGTACTGGTTTCCACACTGCTGTCGGTAAATACCGTGTCTTTCGAACTCAGAACTGCGTATTCAACCAACGTTGAATCAAAGGGTGTTTTTCGCCACACCTTGGTATTTTTGGCATCTTCACTTGAACTCGGAATTATTTTCAACTGCAAAAAACTATCGCTCACAACAATTCTTTTTAATACAGGCGCAACCGGCGGAATTATATCCGGACGCGCAACTTTGATAATTTTTGAAGCGGCAGACTGATTATAATGAAAGTCAAGTGCATAAACTTTGTAATAAATATTCCGGGTTAAAGTATTTAGTGTAACGGTATCAGTAAAAACACTGTCGCTGCCGGTTTTCGGAAGTGTGTCGTTTCGCTCGTATGTTTCCAGAAAGGTAGAAAACTCATGATCCGCCTGATTCGCTTTTTGAATCCGGTAGCCCATAAAATCCTTTTCCCGGTTTAATTTAATCCGCAGTGTAACCACGCCATTGCTGTCCATAGTGGCCGATGACCAAACTGGTGCAGTGGGAGGAATTGAATCGACTAATAAAAGATAAACCGGATTGGAACGAAACATATTTCCGGCTGTGTCAATCGTTTCTATTATATAATAATTCGGTTGGTCTGCACTAAAATCCACATCCCGAAACTCGGTGATATTCGGGCTTAAGAGTGCATTATTTATTTTATTACTAAAAGTTCCATGCGTTGAATTATCCCGAAGTACATTAAAACCCGCGAGATCTCTTGGTGGTCCGGTAAGTTCCCATTTTATAACTGCTACTTTTTCACCTGTTGGTTCCGGTGATGGAACAAAAATGCTGGAAAAAGGAGTTCTGTCCCGGGCCATGGCTTCTATGGTACCGACAACCACTTCATCGGCAAAAAGGGTGTGACCTACGATTCGGTATACATACGGAACATATAATTTAACCATAGTATCCGCCAAGGTTCCAATGCTTCGTTTTAATGAATCGGTTTCATCATTTATCATGATCATTTCCGAATTAAGTCTGGTATAAGACTTTCCACCATCCTGTGATCGCTCAAGACTGTAACCAATTAAAGGTTCTTCTGCTATCAGCCAATGCAGTGTTATATTCACTTCGTTTTCAATCGCGGTAAGTTTTGCCTGTGCGTTGGTTTGATAAGGTTTTGTCTCTGTTTCAATTTCTGTCGGATCAAGTGTAAGACCTTCTTTCGGCGACTTTAATTCAATGGAATATTTGTATTTCATTCCGGGTGTAACCGTTTTATCAACCCATCTCAAACCCATCGCTTCTGATGAAACCCTGTCGTTGCAGGAAGCCAGAATCGAAAACAAAAACATCAGATCATTTTGTGCTTTTGCCATTTGAATTGCGGAAAAATCCGATATATCTGTCGGGAGATATTTGTTTCGGTTTATTACTAATTCATACGCCATTTTAAAATACCGGTATTCTTTTGAATTGGTATCTTTAAACTGATTCAGTGTTTTATCCCAGTCTTTTTTAGCCCATGTTTTTACGGTTGCTACTTCTTTGTATTTCGACCATTTCCCATTTTCAAGGTCACTTCTTTTAATGAGATATCCATTATCAATTCCGGCTGAAAGCAATTCGGCATCACTGGTAAGCCAACGGAGAACAATACTGTCGTTAGCTGTTCGTGGCATCAGGGCAATTTGTGCTTTTTCCTCAACCATTTCCTTTTGAGCTTTCACACTTCCGGAGAAAAATAAAAGACCGGCAGTAAACAGCATATATATTATCCGGTTCATTTTAATTGAAATCATTTGTACGAATTGATTATAAAAAAACCCATTAACTTCCATGTGTAGTGAATCCTACTTTTTTAGTAGTCGTCTTCATCACCTGTCCGTTTTTATTTTTAACAGGTTCCCAATTGCCCTGCGCATTTTTTACCATTAGTGTTGCGGTAACCCAAGTGTTGTAATAATGGCTGTAAATAAATCGCTTGTTTCGGGCGTATCCATAATAAAAGAAAGTTCCCAGAGAATATCCGTCACCTTCTTCTTTCATCACTCCGTTTTTATATCGCATATCCCAGGCTGAACTCCATTCGCCTTTCGGACTACCTGGATAATCGGCATCTGCGCCCGGATTAGCGAGAATTTCACCATCCACAAACCACTGCAGATCAACCGTGTAAATTTTCTGAACCTTCACACCGTTTTCCATCACATCCATTTTGGTTTCGTAGGTATATGTCCCGTCTCCAACGTACCGGCAACCAAAAAGTGAAACAACCTGTACCGGTGTCATACGGTCGGTATAACCGGAATTGTGCATGGCAAATTCACCAATCTCCACCATGTCATTCATGTCCATATCCAACAATTCGTCTGCATCGATGTCTTTGCCAGTAGTTCTTCTCGGCCTGCATACGGTTCCGTAGGTAAAGGGAACCGAAGCCCGTATATTAATAGTGATGAAAATTACCTTGAGTCTGAAGTTTCCGGCCACACGACCTTTAGCCCAGATCGGATCGGGTGCACCTGCCTGCATCATACCGGCTCCACCGAGTGATGCGCTAACGAGACCTTTGAATCCAACACTCGCAGTCGCCCAGGCCGCAATTCCACCACGCGCATACCAATAATTAAAATCATCGGTAACGCAGCCATTATCTGGTCCGAATTGTTCCATACATAAATTGAGTTCCGCACCCACACTAAAACTTCCGCTGAACGGACCAACACTCACACCTCCGGATTTATTAAACCCGATACCGAAATCGAATCCCTTTCCACCTTTTGCATTTTCATCAACCGGTTCAGGAACAGACCGAAAAGATGGATCAACGCTTTGGAGACCGGCTAATGTCACGGGTTGAAAACTACTGTTAGTTATCAGATTATTTCCGGCCCGGAAATACGACCAACTGTTAATTCCATAGTATTTTATTCTATTGGGTACGGTAGGTGTTCCAACGTGCAGATACCAGAGTGGTTCTCCCCCGCCTTTATTCTTTTCAACATGCAATGCTAATGTAGCCTGTTCGGTAGTTTGGATCATGACGATTCCCACCGTAGGATATTTAATGTCGACCTTTACATTGAGATCAAAAATATCCGTGGTAAAATCATAATTGGCCACCAGATTTCCTTTGATCGGCGCATGCGTACGGTCATCCAATCCCGCACCGATAAAGCCCGACCCACTTAATTTAAGGTAATTGATTCCTCCGCTGCTGTTGAATTCAGCCCCGAAAGCCACATCGCCGTTGAAGGTTTTATCCGACTTAGTATTCACAAAAATTCCGGTAATGTTAAAGCCAAAAGAGACAGATGGATTCGGAGAGAATGATGCACCCGATGAACCGGAAGTAACATCCGATTTCGCATTGTTCACTTTGCTCACATCCATTGTCGGCATGTTTCCGGCCTTCATGTGATACCACGCTGCAACACCGGCGCCCTTAAAGCCCAGAGGCCCCACCATAGGTACCGCATTTTTCAATATCATCTGAGCATCGGCATACCAATATTTAAAATTTCCTGTAGTTTGCTTTATTGAACCAAAGCGAACTTCTGCTTTTAATTCGCCGGCTTTTTTAAATACCGCCTTTGCCTTTCCCCAAAAACCGTCACCGTAAACTGCATCACCGTTATAGTACACTAACGTTCCCGACAAATCCACCGCTGCCAGTTTTGCGGAAATGGAAATCGAATCAATACCGGCACTAAGAAAGGCCGGTTTGTAAATATTATTTTCTTTTCTAACTCCGCCTTTTAATAATAAGCGCGTCGATCCGCTGATGTTATCTCCCACATTAACGGCAATCTTCATCTGCAATTGAGCAACGGCTTCGAAACCATAAATTTCAGGTGCTTCTGTTAAACTCATTTCGCTGATTGTAAAGCCAAATCCGGCTACTTTCTTTTGCGGACTTGCGAAGGCGAATTTGGCATCTTTGTTAAATGCCAGCTTTCCTTTGGTTTTCGAATTATCGTAATTAAAACCGAGCTTTTCGAAGCGCATGCCCATGCTCAGTTCCAGTTTATCTACTTTTTTCTCTAACGACAGCTCTCCGTTTAGTTCCACTTTTGCGGTAACGGTTCCTTTGTTTTTTCGTTTTTTGGATTTAACATAAACCAACTCAATTACAGAAGTTTCTTCCAGATCGAGTACGGCACCGCCAATGAGATCCGTGTTTAAATTTCCATCCGGAGAAATGGTGATCTGTGTGGTTGCGCCTTTCTTTTTATTGGCTGCGGTCCAACTGGCTTCATAATTAATGGCGTTTTTATCCTCACTCGAACTTTTGGTAATCGGTAAAACCAATTGTCCGGTTACCGCTGCTTTTTTTATCGATTTGCTCACAATGTCGATTTCCACGCACTCGATACTCGCCTGAAAATCGCCCACATTTCCGGAGGATAAATTAATTAACGGGTTGTTTTTATCCCCGACTTTCACATTGCCGGTTACACCCATTTTGGTAATAATAAAATTGTCGAGACTTAAGGCTATTCCCGTGGTGTCGGTTCCTTTATTATAAAATTTAGGCAACACAAACTGAGCTCCTTTTAAATAAAATCCTTTGAAAGTATTCCCTTTATCACCTACATAACCCGAAGGGAATTTCATACCATCAACATTTCGGGAATCGGAATTATCAAACACCAATTCGTTAACCGATAATTCCACTCCGTCGAGCCCGTTTATTTCACACGGATTAATACTTAAAGATAAAATCCAGTCTTTTAAATTCGTGATATCCGCAACTGCCCTACCCACGACTTTTTCATCCGGAAGCGGGTCTCCTTCTTCCTTTATCGGTGTAAGCCAGTCACGTGGAAATGCAACATCCACCGTTGCCATCAGGTTTTCAAAACCTTTACAGCCCCATTTAATATAGGTTCCCGAATTATAATCCGTGCCGGCAATAAAGGTTACGCCGTATGAATTGTTGTCGGGATTTACGATGTTAAAATTTTCTAATAATACCAGACTTGCTCCGCCACTTGAAGGCGTTGCCGAAGAAAATTCAATATTGGTCGCGGCAAACGAAATATCGTCGCTGGTTCCGTCTCCACGGTCAAACGGCAGAGTTGCCATACATACCAGTGTATTTTTAGAAGGTGTAAACTTCATTTCACTGATCATAATCGTATAGCCAAATAAATTATTAATTCCCAACGGAAGGGTGGCCATAATTCCGCTTTGAACATTTTCTATATTATCATCCAGATCCTGATCAGCGATTAGTTTTTTGCTTTTATTTTCATTCAGCTTTTGTTTTACTTTTTTAGCATTCTCTTTAGTGAGTTTACCTCCGCCCGCACCTTTTAAAAATCTCGGAACGTCGCTGATATTTTCGTCCCGAACCGCATGCACTTCTCCCGATGTAACGGTGAGTGCAGTATTTATCTGCAAACCTTCAAATTCAACCTGCAATGCCGATTTTAGCCAGGCGACTACAATTGAACCTTTGCCTTTGTATGTCGAACCGGTTTGATTTATTTCCGTAACCAGCATGCTGAAATTGCCAATTTTTACGAATTTGTTTTTCAAATCCGCTCCGGTTTGCATTCCCTTATTGGAAATTACTTTTTTATTTCCATCACAATCGGTTAGCTCGAAATTGCTGCTCGTGCTGGTAGTCGCGTCTGTATAAAATATTCGATTTAATGATCCTTTTCTAATGGTAGTTAGCGGCATAACCTGCACATTCCAGCTCATGGCTCGAGGTGCTGGCATATCATCTCTTGTCAAGGTTAATTCCGTGATATTTCTGACCGTTGTATCAAAGTACACTTCAATGGATCTGCCATTGTTAATTTTCAGACTTAACTTGTAGAATACTCCATCAGCTCCGATATCATTTAAATTACTGTTCCATTTAAAATGAACCCCGGAATTAAAATCAATAGCTGCGATCTTTGCTCCATTCGATGGGTAAACTAAGGTCGGGACTTCCGGTTTAGTTGCCAGCACCGTAAATTTTCCACGTTCTGAATAGCCTTGCTGAGTTCCGGTTTTACTGCCAATCGGATAAGATGGAATGGTATTTTTATCCATCGCAATTATTTCCCACTCATACGATTTGTTAGCGACTAATACATCTTTTAACTTTATGCTGATGTGATTGTCCTGATCAACATATCCGCTCTTAACCAATTGTTGACTCGTTGCGTCGTACAACTTGACCCAATATCTCACCCCGTTTCTGAACGGAGAAACAACATTCCATTTAAAATCAATTCCTGCTACCGCTTCGGTCCATTGTACATTAGTATTGTTGGTGGGATAAACCAATGTTGGTTCTTTATATTTAACAATAACAGGCTTAGTCGTAAAAATAAAATGATTGGAATATTGTCCATTTGGAAACCGCACACGCCACAAGTATTTTCGGTTATAATTCAAGGTCATCGACAGTGGGAGCCTGAAAATACCGGTAGAAGACGAGTATGTTTTTCCAGATCCAATTCTGGTGTATGCAGTATAAGCTCTGAAATCACTGGAGAATGGCATTGACATCGGGATTTCATAAATTTCAACTCTGGACAGACCACTCGTTTTAGTCCAGGATAAATTAACATATCCTTGTCGCGGATCAACATACGCTTCATTTGCAGGCGCGATCAATTGCAATTGATACTGAGAGGTTGAAGAAACATTTCGAGTTGTATTCAACGTTGCGATAACGGTAAAGGATCTTAGTTCGGAATACCCTAAATTCTCTCCCTCATTTTTCCCGATGGGCTGATTTGTTGTTGCATCAAATGCCCGTACTCTCCAGATGTAGCGATATGTATACTGACTTCCTAACTGCTTTCTTTGATTAATTTTCTGGGCCGCATCAGTCCAGACATAGGAGTTACTGTACGAAAAAGATCGCACGATCGGAATACCTGCAAGTGCCTGTAAATCGCTGACCCCATTGTTTACTTCATACATTTCGAATTGATATCTCACCGGTTTGGGATACACCGGAGCAACCGCCTTCCATTGAAAAACCTTTCCGATTGCGGCCGTTTCTGAAAATCCAGAGTTGTCTGTCGGAAGTAGTAATGTTGGCTCCTGATATTCGGTAAGTAAAAAAGAAGCACAGGCTTTTGAACTAAGTTCTATCCCATTCGGATTATGCACGGTTACACAAATGTTGTAACTGCCCGGATATAATTTCCCGGATGCCAGATTTACAGCAGAAAGATTTACATCAAATGAATTATTATCCCATAATTGATTAATGTAAAAAATATTAACTCCGGGATTTAAATCTACTATTTTGCTTTTCGTCCAGCTTGCCGTTACTGCCCTTGTCCCCGATTTATCAACCACCGCTGAAACCCGAATTCGGGAAGAGGTTTGTAAACTGTTTATAATCATCACTCTCAACACACTCGGATCCTTAAGCCATTCCAGCGCAAGAGGCGGCGGACTGGTTGCCACGAAAACCTGCACCGATGTAATTTGCTGCGCACTTGTTCTTCCAATTATTAATGAAAAAATCAGCAACAACAAAAACCGGATCGAACCACCGGATAAATATTTTATTTTATTATTTGGACGATTCATGTTCTCTTTTAAAATGAATATGAGGCAAATAGTCTGATGGAATTTTCGGTATAATTCACCCCTGGTTTGCGGGTACCGTATTTATAAAAGTTGTATGTTCCGTTGGCGCCCAGATTCAGTTTCTTTTTAAAGATGTAAGAAAGCATTACTGAGATGTTCGAATTTTTATCAGCACTGTATTCATCCAAAGCGGTATTCATAAAATTTCCCTGCACGGTAGTGTTGAGATTTTTCTCTTTTCCAAAAGGATATCCCACTGATGCAGAAACCGTATTTACTTTAAGTTGTCCCGCATAAATCTTATTTTCCATATAAGCGTCTGTTAGATTTATGGTGAGTGGCGTTTTGGCAAATGCGATTGAATAACCGCCCACGTAAACACGTGTATTGTTGTCTGCAAAGGCTCCGCTTACTACGTTATAATCCTTGAATTTACTGAGATTAAAAGATCCGATAAAAGTGTGAGATGTCTTTTCCCTTCGAATAATATAGCTGCTGTTTACACTAATATTGTTGTTAATATTTTGCAATCGGAAGGTGTCGTTCACCACTGTGTTCCGCATTCCGAAATTTGAAAAGGTGCCACCTAATGTCCAGTTTTTAGTGAGAATAAAACTCGTATTAACCGAATACAAATCCTGATAGGTGGTTGATGTTTTATTTTCCAAAAGGTTGTCGATTCTTCGACCGGCCGAAACATTAATACCTACTCGTTCCTTAAACAGTTTCACATACGGCTCTACAAGAATTTCCAGCCTGTCGGTTTGCAGAAACGGAAAATTAAGTGTGTGATAGTCGGAGGTGTACAGCTTACCGGAAATTTTAGCTCCCCATTTTGTTGCCGCATAACCAATGGCTGCTGTTGAAGCCAATCCGTAGCGGCTTGTGAGTCTTGGTTTAAAAGTTTTGGTGAGCCATCTGGGAATATTGAGTTCAAAGGAATCAGACTCTAATGCATCGTCTTCCAAATCCACTGATAGTGCAGAAATCGCCATTTCACCCTGAACAAAAAATTTAGAACCAATACACAGTTTACCATCGAGACTTGTTACCGCATTTTCCATGGCATGAACACCGGTGGTGGTAACATTTGCGGAGTTTTTATCGTCCATGTGTTTCAGGGCAATCACGTAGAAATGTGATCTTTCCTCCATGCCGTATCCGATTTTAAAACCCGCAGATGTTCGTTTGTAGGATCCGGGAAGATTTGCATTAGAATCGGTGCTCACTCCCGGTTGGGAAATACCGTAAAAGGCTGCCAAACGAAATTTCTTTGGCTTCCACAAAAAACCACCTCCGAAAAGCGGCAGACTGCCACACGTAAGTTCGGAGTACTTCGGAACTTGCGTTCCAAGATTTGCCGTAAGATTTTTATAGGTCGGATTGAATGACAGGTTGTTGTAATTGTTCACCAGATCCTTAAGTCGGAAGTTAGCCGGAATAGGTGTACTGTACTGCGAAACCTTCGATTGAACCATGTACGAAATGTTAAATGGCATTGAAAATTTTCCGACGCTGAGTTGTGCATTTGCAAACAACATGGTTTGAGAAGGTGAACGGTATGGAGTGTAAAATGTATCGTTGCTTGAATAATTAAAGAAATTCTGGCTTGCCCCCAACGAGCCGGATAATTTCAGTTTAGGGGTTTTGGATTTTTCATCTTTGGAATCGCTTTGAGCCAGAAGTGTTACCGGGATCAACAGTAAAAAAAGCAAGTACGTCAGCGTTTTTACGACAGCGTTTTTCATGAAAATTATCCCCTGACTACGACCAATTGGTTTCTGTTTCATCCCTCTTCAGCTCAAAATCGTTTTGCCAAAGATGATTTAAACCATGTTTCCTGTATGTGATGTTGGGACAAATGGAAACTCACTTGGGACGAGTGGATTTAAGCGAACAGAATTGCCGTAACACTACCCGCGAAATGGGAAAAACTTGTTTGAAAAAAGGTCAGTTTTGCGCTGAAGAATCGGGCAACTTCAGCTTTGCTAAAAGCTCATCGCGGTTTGAGCGTGAAACCGGAATTTGTGCATCTTCAACTTGTACTTCATGTGAATCCACCTTATTCACATGATTGAGATTAACGACATACGATCGGTGAACCTGCAGAAAGTTCCCGTCGGAGACGAGGTTCAGAAATCCTTTTAATGTGTAGCGAATTACTTCCCGCTGATCAGATAAATGCAGTTCTAAGTAATTTTTAAATGCCTGAATGTAGCGGATATCAGAAAAGTAAATTTTCTTATAAACCGAATTATTTTTAATAAAGATGGATTGCGAATCGTGCAGCAATCCTACATCCGGATCATTGTGTTCATCCGAATCTGTTGGAGTTGGTTGATTTTGTTTTGAATAATTCTTTAAGGCAATTTCAATCGCCGGATACAAATCCACCTTTTTAAAAGGTTTCACCAAATAAGCAGAAGGCAACGTTTCAGCAGCGTTCCGGATCGTATTCGGGTCGTCGTACGCTGTTATGTAAATGATTGGTATGTTGTACTTTTTCCTGATTTCTCCACCCAGCCAAACGCCATCCTTTTCTCCTCCGAGATTTATATCCAACAGGGCGATATCGGGTGAAGTTTCCCTGAGAACCTCGAGAGCCTCCTCTGCATTCATGGCATCACCCACCACGCGATAGCCCATTTCATCCATATAGGTTCGCAACAAATCAAGTGTTATAAATTCATCGTCAACTATAAAAACCCTGATATCCCGTTTCATCAGCCACTACACTACTTACACCTGCAAAATAAGGCCTTCCTGCGTACAATGAAAGATGTAAATCAAACAATTTTATTAACCGGAAACCACTTCAAAAGCGCTCCCGGCAGAAAGATGTATCTCATTGAGTTTTGCTCCCAATTGACGGGAAAGTCCCCGGATCAGCGACATACCCAAACCACCCTGATCCTTCGATGAAGATGTATTGTTTATACCGGTTCCATTGTCTTCCACCCTTAAATAAATACCACTATTCGTTTTTTTATAGATCACCTTAATAATCCCATCATTCCGATTATTAAAGGCGTGTTTAAAACAATTCGTAATGAGTTCATTAATAATTAATCCCAGCGGAATCGCCTGTTCAATGCTGATGTTTGTTTTATCCACTAAGGTTATTATTTCAATATTTCTATCATCCGATTCATATGATTTCAAAATATTGTCTACCAATAATTGAATATAACTATCTATTTGAATAGCGTTGATGTTTCCACCCTGATGAAGACTCTGATGAACCAAAGCCATCGAAAACACTCTACTTTGGCCCTCCCTCAGTAATTGCCGGCTATGCTCATCTGTTGTTTTCGACGCCTGTTTTTCCAACAAACCGGAAATGATTTGCAGATTATTCTTTATTCGGTGATGCAGTTCCTTTAACAAAATATCTTTCTCGGATAATGATTGCTCCAACAGGGATTTTTGAGTGGAAATAATCCGGTTATCGTTCCTGATTCTGTAATATATAATTAATGATCCTGTTAAAACAAATATTAAGATCAGTACAACCACTATATTTAGTTGTCTTGCAGACCTGCCTTCCAACTCAGCCTGCACCATTTCTTTTTTGTGTTGCTCCACCTGCACCTGCATTTCCGCCTGCCAGATCTGACGTTTGTCGTTCCGTCGATTAAGACTGTCAATCAATTTATCCGCCAGTTTGTCGTAATGAAAAGCATTAGCAAAATCACCTTTTATTTCAAACAGATTTACCATATTTTTATAAAGGGAAAGCGGTTTAAAATAGTTGCTCTGCATGTTGGAACCCAGTTCGTTCATCAAAAATTCTGATCGTTTGATATGACTCCAGGCTTCATCGTATTCCTTATATCGGATGTTCATTTTGGTTAAGGTTTGTAATGCATCAAACTCCGCATTCACCTTAATCTGATCCTGAAAATTGTCCGTGACTTTCAATCGCATTTGCCCGGTATCCAGATATTTTTTGCTCAACGGATACTTCCCCTGATCATAGAGATATTCTGCCATATTTAATGCAGAAAGCGCACACCAATAATTGTGAACCCAAACTTCACCGTCTGTGTAAGATCTGAGCGTGTCGCACAATCTGTAAATTTTCTGCGCATAATTAAAAGCCATTTCCGGCTGATTCATATCCTGATAAATATTCTCCAGCAGATTTAGCATTAATATATAAAACTGAGAACTTTTTCGGGCTAATGACTCAGCCTTTAATAAACATTCCAATGCACGCCGACGATCACCCAGTTCATAAAAATTTCTCCCGATATCGTATAAAGTGCTTTCAATCCAATAAAATTCGAAGGGCTTTATTCCCATAGATTTAATATCTTCATAACAACTCAGGTAGTAATAATAGACCTGTTGTTCAGAGATTAAATTTCGTGCATAACCCTTGATCGCTTTGCGGAATTTAACAACAACCTGTTCTGCTTTCAGATTATTTTTATTCGCTATCTCCTCAAGCCGCTCGTCACATTTTTCGACCTCATCCTCAGTAAAGTCGTATATTCCTGTGAGATTACTCACTTGAAAATTCCAATAAAACTCTGCCTTAATATCTTTTTTGCTTTTGATGATTTCCAAATACTGATAGTATTCTTCCTTCGTGACCTTTTTACTTCTTATATTATAAAGGTCAAATTCCTGCATACGTTCCCGGTTTGTTTTAAGGCTTGCAAAATGTTCTGTATTCGGAGAACCGGAGACAGTTGAGGTAACCCACCCTAAAATCATCAAAAAGGCAATGCGTATTTTCAACTGTTTAAAGTATGGAATGATTAATAACCCGATGCTGCATTTCGTTCATTAAAAGTACGTTTTTGCGAATGCGATTGGCACGAGTCAAAAGTAGCGAAAAGCAGTTTAAGCACTAATTGAGAAAATGTTACGAACGAATCCATTTGTGCCAATTGGATGCTCATGTTACACCGAAGCCGATTAATTTTTAGGCACCTTTCAATTCCGAAGGCTTGGAGTACCCGACTGTGAGTCTGATATTGTTAGGTTGAGGGCGAGTTATACCCTTGAGAATTCTTTTGAGCCAGGAATCTATCCACGATGGGTAGAAGTGTTGAGATGAAATACGCAAAAAACAGAACAGGTTCCATCAACTTTTTTCTTTTCGAAATCGACGAACAACCAATGCATGATTCTTTTATCTTCGTTAGTAAAGTCACACGTTAAACTTTGACCTGATGGCAGTAAATAATTTCTGCATTCAGGTCACCTTCACCGCCTTTCAAATTTTAATCGAACTGAATATTTTTTTGAACTAAATTTTATTAGAATGAAACCAAAAACAAAAAAAACGCTGAAGTGGATCGGTATAGGATTCGGTTCACTTTTATTAATTGTAATTGCTCTCGGAATTTATGTTTATTCTCTGATTCCCAAATTCGAGGGGAAGTGCCCGCCTCTTCAATCTTATTTATTTGAAAAGCCTAAATCTACAATCCCCGTTGAATGTAAGTTTATTTATAAGTCCGCATCGGAACTCGCTGAACTAATTAGAACCCGACAGGCAACCTCTTATGAAATTGTGAAAGAGCATATCGATTACATAAAAAATAACAATTACAAGTACAACGCAATTGTTTGGCTTCGGGAGAATGACGCTCTGGAAGAGGCCAAAAAAGCGGATGCTGTTGTTGCACATGGAGACAGTTTGCCAATACTGCACGGGGTTCCGGTAACCGTTAAAGAAATGTTTTGGGTAAAAGGATTAACCAATAATCTGAATGCAAAAATGACCGGAGGATTTATCGCTCCCGAGGACGGGGAATTGGTGAAGCAACTCAAAAAGTGCGGTGCCATTATTCTTGGAACTTCCAATGTTCCTTTTATGTTGGGAGATTTTCAAACCTACGGAGAAATTTACCCTACATGCAACAATCCGTACAACATTTCCAAAACACCTGGAGGTAGTTCCGGAGGAAGCGCCGCTGCCTTAGCTGCAGGATTTACACCACTGGAATTGGGAAGCGATTTAGGCGGAAGTATTTCTGTGCCATCCGCATTTTGTGGCATTTACGGTTTAAAACCTACGTATGGAACCTTGAATATTACTCAGGGCTCCGGACCGGATACCATCACTAAATACTCCAGATTTGCCATGGCGGTTCCGGGACCGATGGCACGTTCCGCGAAAGATTTGGAATTGATGTGGTTGGCTCTAAAAGAAACATCAATAGACCTACGATTTCAAAAAAGTGTAGTCTGGAAACCGTCTTCCGACAAATTACTAAGCCAATATAAGATCAGTTATACCGACGACTGGCAAAAGGCTTCTGTTGGAACAGATGTTAAAGAAAAAATGCAATGGCTTATTAATGTGCTAAAAGAACAAGGCGCCACCTCTAAAAGAGAAGTTCCTCAATTAAACGACGCAATGCAACATTCGTTTTTGAAATCCTATGCACTCATGTTCGCCGAAAATCAACCCTGGATTATGCGAAAATTAATAAGTATGGATTTCAGCAAATTTGATGATGGCTTGGTAAACATGTCTGCCTTTTACGATGCGATGAACCATCCGGGTGATGATAATTGGAAGCTATGGCAAAATGAAAATAATAAACTCATTGAATCGTGGGAAGACTATTTCAAGACTGTCGATTTTTTAATTTGTCCGGTAACGTACGGAGCGGCATTCGACAAATGTGAATTAGGCACACCGATCAAAACCAAAGACGGAACAATCCCTTACACCTTCTATTCATTCCCATATTCCATTGTATTTGCGGCAACCGGACATCCGGCGGTAACCATTCCGCTGGGTCTCAACAGTGAAGGAATGCCAATTGGGGTTCAAATTGTCGGCAAATATTATTCAGAACCTGAACTATTGCATTTCACGAAACTGCTCGAACAATTGTTACCGGGATTTCAAAAACCAAAAAGCAGTTAGTTACGTATGATTGCTCCTTGTACCGAAACCAATAAAAAAGTACGATTTCAGATCGACGTTTTTTGATCGGGTTTGCGAAAATCTGCGAATAACTTTGCGCGATTTTGCGGTAAATACCCGCCTTCGCCATATCAGGATCAAGATAAAAAAGCAATTTTCATTATGGCTTCGGCGGGTAATAAAGTACGATGTAAGATCGACGATTTTTGATCGGGTTCGCGAAAATCTGCGAATAACTTTGCGCGACTTTGCGGTAAATACCCGCCTTCGCCATATCAAGATCAAAATAAAAAAGCAATTTTCATTATGGCTTCGGCGGGTAATAAAGTACGATTTCAGATCGACGATTTTTGATCGGGTTTACGAAGAAGAGTAATGTGAATTTCTGCGGTAATTTTTGTGGTTAAAAATATCACTTCCCGATTTGACTTAACAATTCTTTAAGTCGGTAGCGGGGACGCTACCGACAGTTCTGTTGTTCTCGAAGGGGAGAAAAATACAATGTAAGATCGACGATTTTTGATCGTAATTGTTCCTCAATTTTCGGCAAATCACTGGAAACCGTATTTTTGGAGAAACTCAATATCAATGCGTCAATACCTCACTTTAATCCTGTTGCTAACCGGATTTGCTCTGCATACTTCTGCTCAAAAGGTACAAATGGATACTCTTGGAATCACAAATGGTTCCGTGCACATGAAAGGCAGTTTCCCGTACACCAAATTCCTGAAAAAGAGTAAAAGCCAAACCAAACTCGCTGTGCATGTTTGGTATAACCCGTCGGGAAGCTCCATTAACAAAAGTGAAATAAAAGCCGGGAAAGATGAGGTGTATTTCTTATACGGACGAAATCTGAAAACCGGTCAGTCTGAAATGGATTTTAAATTCGGAGCCAATGCTTTAAAAGAATTCTCCGGAAAAAAGGAAAAAGATCTTCAGGAATTCATTGACTTCTTCCTGTTTGACATTTTCCCGAATCAACATTTTAATGCCGATAAAGCGATGGAGGCTTTGCTCGAAGCACTCGAAAAATAATGGCTTCTATAAAAAGTATTAGATTTAATTTCCAATTTTTAATCCCCTATTGGAAGTACTGGTTGGTGTATTCCTCGTTTGTTAATGCTCTTAAAGTTAAGCATTCGGAAACAGAATTAAAATCGAAAATGGAGAAAGCCGGAAATTCAATGCATTTGGTTCCCGATTCATTTCAGTCTGTAAGTATCAGACATGAAAACTATGTAAAGGAAAGTCAATATTCAGACACCTTTCAACATTTAGCCGGAATTGGAACAACCTTTTTTGGAAGCACAACTACGATTCACGGTCCGGGAATGGATAACCGAGGTTTTCTCATTCTTGCAATCATTCAGGATTATTTCAAAAAATCGACTTTATACCGTGATCTTAGCAGTGACACATCTCCATTAGATTGGATAATCACACATTAAATCAACATGATGCATTCTAGATTTTGTTTACTGATTACCCTCTTACTGTTGAAAAACAACGGAATTTCTCAATCCTGTTTTCTGTCGCCGAATGTTGTTTGCAATTTCGACACTGCTGTTTTTCAAGCCGAAACTGTTGACTCATATAACATCGGTTTCAATCAATCAATAAAGTTTCATTCAAAAGATAATCCCACAATACCAGTAACCATAGACATCGCTACCCTGCCCAACTTGATGCATATTCAACCAGATGCATCAACCTTAGATTTTATGTTGCAAATTGAGTATGAACACTTACAAGATTCAAATAAAGATATCAATATCCAAAAGGTTCACTTAGGTAAGTACAAAGGATTGTTTTATTCAATACAAAAATTCGATTCTGTCATAAATCAGAACACGCTAAACAATATGCTTATGCTAGATTCATATCAACCAGATTGTATCATAAACATAGTGGTTTCAAGTCGCAATATGAGTTCTTTCATAATAGAAAAAGATCAAATTATTAAACAAGCTCAAACCTTCATCGAAGGAATTAAAACATTCCCCGTTTCACATATAGAATACACCAGAAAATCACTTTCAAATTCTGCTACGATCATGGTTGACTCTATACCCCAAACAACTCGCTCCAACACAAAAAGAAACAAGATTCAAACTCCGAACTTTTCATTAAAAATAAATCCAGATTCGATTAATGATTTCTTGTACACCCGTCAATGGAAAATCACAGTAATGGGATGCAATAGCCCATTTACCAGAGTCGTCAAGATACCTGTGGAAGATTTTGGCACCGACAGTTCATACAATTATTATAATTTTTTCTTCCTTCCGGGTGAAGAAATGATCTTTTCTATCAACGACAGAACTCCCGGACTTATAACAAAAAACGGCACATTAATTATAAAATCGGATGAAGGAATTCCAGTTGAAATCCCTTTCACTTATCAGTACTTTAATCCGTGAAATTTAATTTGAAGTTTTTACCAATTTATCCGTTCTCACAAAATAGTAGGTAATCGTAAAATCACCACTTCTCGAACCATTGGAATATTGATATCGAATCGGGATAATCAAATACATCCCGTTCTTAGTTAGATGCACGGAAGGTGGAAACTTCGGAGAGTACGAATGACCCGGACAATCCGCACAGAGAACAATATCAGTCCAGCACAAATCCGATTGATACATGCCGTCGTTTTTGTTCAGATAAATATCGTTGTATTTACCCTTGGAATTGGTGGTTGGTGCTTTTTCGTTTTGGGTATTTTCATCAGTAAAGAAACCCACCACGTTTGATTTCTGCGATTCCCAACCGAATCTTTTCACCGCATAAAGTGTATACAAAACACGATCTGCCCGACTGTCGATAGTGGTAATTCTCTGTGGTGTTGAATCAATTGAGTTCAAAAAATCAGCAACCGATTGAAAGGCATCAGAGCTCATAACATTATTATGTGCAAGCGTATCAAAAACTCCTGAAATGTAAGAACAATTGAGAAGTGGTGGAAGATGATAATACCGCCCTTTGATCGTCCAGATTATGGTTTCACCAGAGCTGAGAACAAAGGTCAGTTTTTTAACAAACTCTCCTTTTTGCCCTTCGTGATAAAGCATTAATGATATGAGATAGCTGTATCCTTGTTCCAATGAATTCGGGAATTCCTTTACTGCATGCGGAGCATCGATTTCAATTTTTCGAAATGAAACGCCCACAGTTTTGCCAATGTATTTAAATGGAATTCCGTATTCCGCACTATCTGACGGTGCGACCAAACCCAAATCAATGGTAAACCGGTTTGCCGCAATCGGATAAATCGTATCGGTATAATACTGATCTTTCGCCACAGAAAACTGCGATATCGAAATTAACAGCAGCACCGGAATTAATATTTGTGTAACAGACTTCAACCGAAAGTTTTTTCGAAATTTAGTAATCGGATCCGAATCGTAAACATTTGGCGAAAAAGGAATTGACCGGCGTACGGAAATTGTCCATAAGAGTGATTTACAAGGATTAAAATTCGTGCGATCTAGAACCGAAGTCAACGAACAAACATTCGTGCAACGAAAATTTAAATTACAACAGATTAATCTGATCCATTTAAACTAAGTTGCACCAAAAGAAAGAACGATGCAAACCGACGAAAGCAAATCAGCAGGAAACGATTCCAATAGCGACAAAGCTCCAAAAGTAACCGGTATCGGCGGGATATTTTTTTTCATGGACAATCCGAAAGAAACTAAGGATTGGTACGCCCGCAATCTGGGAATTGAAATCAACGATTGGGGAACTGCCGGTTTCGAATCCCGTGATCTCGATAATCCGGAAGTGGTTCACAATCTTCAATGGGCACCATTCAAACGCGGAAGTGATTATTTCTCACCATCCGAAAAAGATTTTATGATCAATTACCGGGTTCAGAATATCGAAGCACTGGTAGATCAACTCCGAAATAATGGCGTCACCATTCTCGACGAAATCACAACGTACGATTACGGTAAGTTCATTCACATTATGGATTCGGAAGGGAATAAAATTGAACTTTGGGAACCGAGTTGAGATTGGAATTTTGAATTTACGATTATCTCATTTCATTAACATGTGTTGTTACATGCAGATGAATTCTATTTATTAATGCTCTCATCAATCATTACCGGATTAGCAAGCACCATTTTAGCCGGAATTATCTTCTGGTTGTTTCGAAAATATTATCCAATTTCAGGTAACAACTATCAATTAAAAGCACCGATCTAAACATTATCGAAGGAATTCAAAATTGTTGATATGCTATCGTCTCTATGGGCACTGGTTGTGACGCTGGGGTTAACAATTCCGTATTACTATATCTTCAACACACTATTCGATCTGGGTTTTCAATCGATGCAATCTGATGGATATTTAATAACCACGGACTTTTATTCGTGGGCAGTTGTTTCACTATTCTTTTCCATGGCATCAGCAATCGCAGCTATACCTGTTTTCCAAAAGAGATTTTTGAAACTGCGTTTTGACGAATATATCGCATACACCAATGCACGATATCGCTTTAATAGCGGCAGAGTTGGTAAGATGCTAATGAGTTTTTTATTTGTTGTTGGCCTGCTTATTTTGATTTTAAACTCTAATCATTACGCACATTTTGGAACCAGCAAAATAGAAATATCGGACTTTTTTCAACTAAATACTTCGCATTACACGTATGATGATATTATTGATATTAAATCGGTAAAAAATAAAATATCTCCCAATGGCAAAAGGGTTCTCCAGCCACATTTTATAATCGAATTCTCGGATTCTTACAAATGGAGCACAATGCAGAATAGCACAAAGGATTATGCAAAAGATTCTGTCATGGTTGAATTTGTATTGCAGAAGACCGGTCTCAGGCTTCAGCATCTGGAATATGATTTAACGCAGTAAACTCAATGAGAGAATACCTGTTCTCACTTTTTTTCTGAAAACTGTTTTAGTTTTGATAAACCCGATCCTGTATCAGGATTATCGTTCGTGCATCAACCCAAAAACATAAAACAGAATTTAACATGCCTAAATCAATCGTTACAACCGCCCTATTGATCTGGATGGGATTAACAGCAGCAGCCCAGACTTCTACCTACGACTCTTGTCTGGCCAACGGAGAACAATTATATTTAGTAGTAAAAACCAACAATGTCGAATATTATGGTTTTATCAAGAAAGACGATGGAAGAGAGATTTTATTAATCACTAAAAACATCGGAAAAATCTTTATTAAAAAAGAAGAGATAAAAAGCATGACCGCTGTATCACCGGAGGAATTGGTAAAAACAGAAGATCAATACGGCGATCTGAGAACCGAAGGTCCGTTTACAACGCGCTATTTTTTCACTACCAACGCGCTGGCTATTAAGAAAAAGGAAAACTACGCCATGTTGCATTTGTATGGCCCGGAGGTTCACTTCGCGGTGACCGACAATTTCTCCTTAGGCGTAATGACATTGTGGGGCGGGAGTCCGATAGTATTAGCCGGCAAATACTCTTTTGAGTCCAAAACTAAAAACCATTTTGCGCTTGGAAGTATGGTTGGAAATTCGGGATACATTAAAAATGGAAAATATTTCGGCGGTTTACACTGGGCTACTTTTTCTAGAGGAAACCGGATTTCGAATGTGAGCTTTTCTGTTGGATTAGCGCACATAAACAACAACGATTATAAAAATGTTGGTTCTGCATATAACTGGACCTGGAAGTATAATCCGACCTATTATACAGAAGAAACTTCGATGCAAAATGCCTTAGCTTCACATTACCCGAACAAAGACATTTTCGGAAATCTGAAAGCTAAAAAGGCATCGCTGGCTTTGGTAACCGGACTTGCCGGAATTCATCCGGTTGGAAAAAAAGCGAGCATCATATTCGACATGATGGTACTTTTTCATCAGGTAAACGGCATTGAAAGTTTGTCAACCACCGATGTTGATGTAACGTACACATATTACGATTATAATCAGGGAAACGTTACTAAAACTAATACTGCCACCGTTTCTGAGAATCATATTGTAACAAAAACTTCCGCTACTTTTCTTATAATGCCGGGAATGCGGTTTAATAATAAATACGGTAGTGCTTTTCAGGTAGAATTAGGCATGCTTTCCACGCCATTATCCGGATTCACTGAAAAAAACGGAATGGAACGATTGATTATTCCATTGCCATTGGTCACCTGGTTGCGTACATTTTAAAATGCAACAGATAAGGATTTTCGAAAATCATTCTTCTTTTTAAAACCTTTCGATTCGGTTCGGGTTACATTCATTAATGTATTTCTGAATTATTATAAAAACTAAATGAAAAAATCAACCAAATTAGGAAACAGTAATTTAAACATCAACCGTATCGGATTAGGCTGCATGGGTATGTCGGAATTTTACGGAACGTTTGATAAAAACGAATCGATCCATACACTACATCAGGCCATTGAACTCGGGGTTAATTTTTTCGATACTGCCGACATGTACGGATGGGGTGCTAATGAAAAACTTTTAGGCAAGGCATTTAAAAACAAGTGGAACGATGTGGTTCTGGCCACCAAGTTTGCGGTTATGCGCGGACCTAATGGTGAATTTCTGGGAATAAACGGCAAACCGGAATACATCCGAAAAGCGTGCGACCAGAGTTTGAAAAATCTGGGAACCGACAGCATCGATTTGTATTACATGCACCGTCAGGATCCGGAAGTGGAAATTGAGGAAATTGTTGGGGCGATGAGCGAATTGGTGAAAGAAGGAAAAATTAAAAACATCGGTTTGTCGGAAGTTAATGCTGAAACCTTGCGCCGGGCTCACGCTGTTCATCCGATTTCTGCATTACAAACCGAATATTCATTGTGGAGTCGTGAACCGGAAAATGAAATACTCGATGTGTGCCGGGAACTCAACATCACATTTGTGGCATACAGTCCGTTGGGACGTGGTTTTTTAACCGGAGCGATCACCAATCGGGAGACGTTGGAAAAAGGAGATTTTCGTTTAAACAATCCGCGGTTTACCGAAGAAGCTATGAAAGAAAATATGCGTTTTGTAGAGGTGATCGACGGCATTGCACAACAAAAAGGAGTTACCAAAGCACAGGTTGCACTGGCATGGGTTCTCGGAAAAAACGATGAAATAGCGGCCATTCCCGGAACTCGGAAAGTTCACCGACTACAGGAAAATCTTGGCGCTTATGAAGTAGAATTATCAGAACACGATTACGCAATTATCAATAATAACATTCCGGGCACAACGGTAGGGAGCCGGTATTGAGTGAATAACACATTTTAAAAGGACGGCACATTGTAGATACTGGAATAGGAATACACCAATTTGATTTTGCTACTGATTTTGTGGTGCAATAAAAACTCACCCCCTACTCCCAAAATATTTAACCTCCCGATTACACCTTGCAACAATCGAATGCCTTAAATTCGATGTGCCTGAAACCTCAATGGTCAGGTATTTTTTATCAGAACCAGATGACGCAGAAGAAAATCAGCATTCCGAAACCGTGCGAATACGGTTGGGATAACATGGCGCTCACAAGCGATCGAAAAGGCCGGCATTGTGCAGCGTGCGACAAAGTTGTTGTGGACTTCACCAAATTATCAGTTGAGGAAATTATATCCTTTCTTGAACAACATGAGGGATCGAGAGTTTGTGGTTACGTTAACACCATCCATACGAACAATCCCAACAAAATTCAACGCACCTCCCTCCTTTTTCATGATTTTATTGATCGAAAGTTCCGAGCCGGATTCATAAAAAATGTGGGTTTGGTGGTGGCCGGATTTTTCCTCTCATTAACAGGTTGTATAATGACAACTGCTGGTGAAATGTCGGAATGTGTGCCGGCCGTTACAGATTCAACCCAGTCGGATTCGTTCCTCTTTCATCCGGATGATAATTTAGATTTTAATTCGGAAATGAAGGAAGGGGAACTCAATCCATAAAATTTCCAAATGTTTAGAACAGCCATCGCAATATTGTTTGTTTTAATAACATGTTGCTCCACAGCACAAAATCAAAAAAGATGGCTATTCGAACAGATCGGTTTTCAGTGTATGAGTCCATGTTATTTCTCGTTTGGATTAGGTTATCAATCGGGAGACCCGATAATTCCGGTTAGAAAACAAAACTCAAAATATAATTTTAATGGTTTTATTCTTTCCTATAACCGATCCATTCAAGAGAATAATTACGGTAAACGCGATTGGGGCACTTCCCTTCAATATGCTATTTATTCATTCGGGAAAAATCTGCCGTTTGTTACCGCAGTAGAAGCTAATTATAAATCCGTTAGTCATAAAAAACACTTCGGAATTAAACCGGGGGTCGGTTTCACCTACAAGTGCTTTAATCTTGTATATGGTTACAATTTCGACTTCAATAAAAATCCTGAACAGCGCATTTCGCAACATGAAATACTTTTAAGTTATTGGTTTAAGCTGGAGATTTAGACAGAGGAATCCAAGATGCAAAAACACTAATTTACCGATGCCCGAAATAATTCTGTTCACCGAAATTAACGCACCGATAGAACGCGTTTTTGATTTGGCCAGATGCATAGATTTGCATGTGAAATCCACAACCGGCACCCGGGAAGAGGCAATCGCGGGTCGCACTTCAGGACTAATGGAAATACATGAGACCGTTACCTGGAAAGCCCGTCATTTTGGAATTACTCAGAAGTTGACCGTTCGGATGACCAATTATCAAAAACCGGATTTCTTTATTGATGAAATGACGAAAGGTGCTTTTAAAAGCATGCAACACCTGCATTCTTTTTCTTCAATAAATACTTACACCATTATGAAGGATGAATTTATCTATGTCGCACCTTTAGGCATAATAGGAAAAATCGCAGATACCTTGTTTTTAAAAAAATATATGACGAATTTCCTCATCAACAAAAACAAAGAATAAAACGTGTAGCAGAATCAAGCGAATGGAAAAATTATCTTTTTATGAAGACAAAATCATACCCAAAAAATAGCAAATATTAACATCTGAGTTACGGATCATTCATAGATTTGGCTTCAATGAAAAAATTACAAACAGAAATCGCGATAAATGCACCGGCAGAAACGGTGTGGTCTGTACTAACGGATTTTGAAAAGTTTGGTGAATGGAATCCTTTTATTAAATCGATAACAGGAGATAAATTTACCGGTGGCAAACTGACGGCTACTTTGCAACCAGCCGGAAGTAATGGAATGAAGTTCAAACCTGCTATTCTTCGATATGAAGAAAATCGTGAGCTGCGATGGAAGGGTAATTTATTGGTTGGCGGAATCTTCGACGGAGAACATTTTTTTATTTTAGAAAAAGTAAGTGATTCATCCACCCGCTTTATCCATGGAGAAATCTTCACCGGCATTCTGGTTCCGTTTGTAGGCGCCATGCTCACGAAAACCAAACAGGGTTTTGAGATGATGAATGAAGCGCTGAAATTACGTTGCGAAAAAAGTTGAGCCCAAAATCTCATCGGCTTCGGAATAATTGCGAGACTTTGCGGACATAAATTGCTTTAGTTTATTTCACACAACGTCACTACGTTATTCCCCCAAACAAATTATCTCTAAACGGCAACTCTGCTTTTCAAGGCAAATAATGCAAAGGACTCCAAGAACTCTGAAATTAACCGCAGATTAACGCAAAGTTGTTCGCAATGGAACGCAATTGAATTGTCCTCAATTTACTGGGTTACTCTGCTCAAAACATAACGTGACTTTGCGGTTTAAAATGGTTCAGCACTTTTAATACAACGGCACTACGTTGTCCTGTCAATCAAATTACTGTTAAGAGGAAACTCTGCGCCTCAAAGCAAATAATGCGGAGAACACAACGATTCATTATTTCTAAAATATTTTAATAACCATTACTCTGCGTCTCTGCGTGAAGTGATTCAGCTCATATGAATAAATCACAATTCCCCATTACCCCAATTTATGCTGACAATGCAGAACCTTATTTCCTGCTGTTAAACTTCACTTATTAAGGCATTCGTCAGTAATTCCCCATTTCCCCAATTAATTTTGCACCGCATGGAAACCCAATTCAAAGTTTCAGTTACAACCATTTACGAATGCTCACTTGAAAGAGCATTTAAAACACCGATGTTGTGTGATGTCTCGAAAGTGCACACCGGATTCGGAATTATGCCTGCAATCACCCATTCAACCAACGACGAAAACTGGGGTAAGCCCGGATCATCAAAGAAAGTGTACGCAGCCAAATCCTTAACACAAAAGGGTGGATTTGCCTCCGTTGACAACGTGATCGAACGGATCGAAAATCAGTATTGGAAAATTGAAGTGAATCAGTTTCAGGCGTGGATGCTTGGGTTTTACAAGTTTATCGGAGAATGGGAAACTACGGAAATCAATCCGGATAAAATTCGGATCGATTACACGTACACCCTGTATTCCAAGGCCCCGCTGCTATATCCCCTTAACTGGATTTTTGCCAAAACGTTTTGGAAAACGTACATGAAAAGAGTGTTGGAAAACATTCGCAATATGGCAAAAAACAAAGAACCTTATTTGTATGAATAAATTCGATTCATAGGTGCGAGAAAATTGTTTTTAATCGTTACCCGATCATGCAAAAATGGGTTTATATATTTCTTTTAGTAAGTA
Source organism: Bacteroidota bacterium (assembly GCA_016124755.1). Lineage (GTDB taxonomy): Bacteria > Bacteroidota > Bacteroidia > NS11-12g > UBA9320 > WGNA01. Next base: position 54,893 of record WGNA01000013.1, read on the forward strand.
TAAGTTGTAAGTCGAATCACGAAGATTATTTCAAAAGAATTTCGGCAAATGACGAAAAATTAGAGGAGCCTAAACCTGGCGAATGGTTGCATGAACACAAAGAAAAAGGTCAAACCTTCCAGAGATTTGTTCGATCAAATCCGACCAAACCTACCGCACTAAAGAACACTATTTCAATACAACCAATTGGCCTCTTCGACAACCATCAGAACCGACAATTAGAAAAGATGCGCCAATATCTGGAAGCTTTTTTTCAATTACCGGTTGAGATTTTACCAGCAATATCCAACCAGATAATTCCGGGAACCAAATGGCGTATCGGAAGCGAAAATCAGCATCAGATTCTGGCTCCCTATATTCTGGATTCCGTTTTAATAAAAAGAAAATCAGATAAAATGGTGGCGTTGATGGCAATCAGTCAGCTTGACTTGTATCCGAAACCCGAATGGAACTTTGTTTTCGGACTATCTTCCTTAAAAAATAATGTGGGAGTAACTTCCATTCACCGGTTCAGAACCCGAAATCAAACCGGAACAGATACACTCCTTTTTCTGAGAAGACTATTAAAAGTTTCATCGCACGAAATCGGTCATATGTTCGGTTTGAAACACTGCATCGAAGCGCGATGTGTAATGAATGGCAGTAACAGTCTGGATGAAACGGATCGCGGCACATTGAGACTGTGTTCGCATTGCCAGCGCAAAATACAGTTCAGCATTCAGTTCGACCCGGAAGATCGAACAAAAACACTCCTGAATTTTTTGAATTCCATTGGATTTAAAGCCGATTATAAAATTCTCCATACGGATTTGAATTAAGATCGGCTATACATATATATCTTCACACACTTTTAACCTCGATCCAATGAAATTACACTTCTCAAAAATTGCATTAATCGCTTTGCCGATTCTGGCTTTAGTTTTCTTCTCTTTCGATTTGCCAAGCGGTTGGTTTAAGGCCGGTGCAAATCCGGAAATGTTCGACATGGGTGTTGACCGCGGAGCCGGAAGAAACAATGGAAACGCGGGTACCATAAAAAGTATCAAGAAAAGCAAAGATGCCTGGGGAACGCTGATGTCGACTTGTTTGCCCGGCAAATATTCAGCTAAACGCGTTCGCATGTCGGGTTACATTAAAGCCGCAGATGTTAAGGGTTGGGCGGGATTATGGCTGCGTGTAGACAGCGAAGGAGGCAAGACACTGAGCTTCGACAATATGCATGATGGAAAAACCGATCGCTCCATCAGCGGAACCTCCGAATGGACAAAATATGAAGTAGTTCTCGATGTACCGAAAGAAGCGGCCAAACTCGCCTATGGTGTTTTATTAAGCGGCACCGGACAAATCTGGTTCGACGACATAAAATTCGAAATTGTTGAAAAAACAGTTTCAACAACCGGTAAAGAGCAAACGGATAACACACCTAAAGAACCGGTGAATCTGGACTTTGAGAAATAGGACTTTTTGTTCTAAATAATCAATTGAAGTTCGAGTTGTTTGTGGATGAGCGTGAATTTCAAATACGAACAATTCGGTTATTCAGGTGAAATCCAATTTGAAAAGTTTAGGATAGTAAATTATCCTTTGTACTAGTTTAATGAAAGCGAGTATGTTTCGAATTTTTCATGATTAAATTTAAATGCTTCTCCGTTTAGATACACCAAGCTTGCAAATCAATTGGGGATCGAAAAACAATCTCTTTTCTCACTTTTTTCTTGATAAAAAAGTAAGCAAAAAATCAAGTCGGAAAGAAAGCTGCCCAAGCGCCCTTTATCATTTGTTGAAAATCTTGGGAAAGAAGTGTCAAGCACTTTCCCGATTTTCTACCAAATGACAAATTCCCGCCGGGGCTATCCCGCCTTTCCGACAGCCCACCCACGCGATCCTATTCTTGTTTTAGGATCCGCTTCGCACGATTCATTTTGTAATTTTAATACAAACCACAAGTTGGTGTAAATGTGCGGAGAAACATTTAAATTGAATAAAGTTGTTTAACTTTCTTTATTAAATCACGTTAAATGAATCACTTCAATTGTTTAATGATCTTGTATATAACGAATAAGCCATGGTATTGGAAAGATGTCATTAATAAAATAAATCTTGAAGTAATTATACTAATGTTGGTATACCTTGGACATACTAATCCCGCATCGGCCAATCCTGTATCTCAACGCTCGACCACATACTCTACAGCTGCTTTGCAGTTCCGGGTATTTCAAAACGGGCAACTCGCCCTCATTACACATGAGTTTTCATTTCGCGCAAGTCGTGTTTTACATAATGCCTGGAATGTAGGTTTGGGTATAAATTTTCATAGTACAAACCCGTCCAACAACTTACGAGAAAATATCCACGGTGTTGGTCCGGGTTTATCAATCGGCTATCGAGACTATCGAATGTTTCGATTATTTTTTGTTGGTATTAAAACAGAAGTCTGGCAAATTCATTTTCAAAATCAGGGAAAAACCAATTCAACATTATATAATGGGAAAAACCTGTTTGTCCAACCGATAATTGAAGTTGGCTATCTGTTTGATCTGAAACGATACTGGACATTATCCGCAGCCCTGCTTAATTCCTATAAGTTTAATCTTGTTCAAAAAGGAATTGCTCCAACCAAAGGCTGGATACCATTCGTACAATTAGAATTAGCATACATAATCAAATACCCGCGTATTCACGCCAATCTGAATTTTTAACCCGGCTAATGCTTTTATGCCTTTGTAAACATTTCAAAAATTCTCTTGCGTAGTCAAATGACTTCGTTTTTATTTGTAGCCACATAGCTACACAATGAACTTGCGAAGAGACGTATTTCAGGCCATTGCCGACCCAACACGAAGAGCGATTCTCACGCTTGTGGCGACACAATCCATGACAGCCGGTGCCATCGCTTCAAACTTTGACTCCGCTCGTCCAACAATATCCAAACACCTCCAGATTCTCACGGAATGTGAACTTCTCGAACAGGAACAAAACGGACGGGAGATGTACTACCACTTTAATGCGGCTAAATTCAAAGAGATAGCGGACTTCATTGAACCGTTCCGCCAACACTGGGATACGAAATTTAACAAGCTTGAAGTGGTGATGAAAAATTATCAGAAGAAAAAATAACATGGAAAGAAAAACAGCAGTACAAGCCGAAGACAACCGGCAGGAAATTCACATCACACGGGAATTTGATCTGCCCGTTGATCTCGTTTTTAAAGCCTATACAACACCGGAATTATTAGAACAATGGATGGGTACCAAGGTAATAAAGCTGGAAAATTTTCCTCACGGCAGTTATCGCTTTGTAACGACAGATCCAATGGGAAACGATCACGGATTTAACGGAACCATTCACGAATTTGAAATGAACCAAAAGATCACCCGAACTTTTGAAATGGAGAATACACCGTTTACCGTTCAGCTCGAATTTCTGGAATTTAAACCGCTGTCAGATCAAACCAGCAAACTCTCAATTCACAGCATATTCCGATCTGTAGAAATGCGGGATCAATTATTAAAAATGCCGTTCAAACAAGGAATTAACATGGCGCATAACCGATTACAATCAACCTTAGAATCCTTAAAAAAATGAAAAAACGAGATAAAATTATTTACTGGATTGCCACTTGTTGGCTGGCATTGGGAATGGTTTCCACCGGTTTAGTTCAACTACTAAAAGTTGAGGAAGAAGTGCAGAACATGACTGTTCATCTGGGATATCCGATGTACTTTATGACCATTCTCGGTACCTGGAAATTGCTCGGTTCCATCGCGGTCTTAATTCCTCGATTTCCTCAGCTAAAAGAGTGGGCCTATGCAGGATTTTTCTTTGCTATGACCGGAGCAATAATTTCCCGGATTGCTGTTGGTGATGCATTTACAGCAATGCTCCCAGCACTATTTCTGTTAACATTAACCGTTGTTTCGTGGTATATGAGACCGGAAAGCAGACGACTCATTCGTTCCAATAACTAAATTCACGGCATGAATCCGAAAACAGATTTCTTTTTTGAAAAAGGCGGACAATGGAAAGAGGCTTATGAAAAACTCCGAATAATTGCCTTGGACTGCAATTTAAAAGAAGAATTAAAATGGGGTTGTCCGTGTTACACCATCGATAAAAAAAATGTAGTGCTCATTCACGGGTTTAAGGAATACTGCGCTTATCTGTTCTTTAAAGGTGCCTTATTAGACGATCCGGAAAACATATTAATTCAGCAAACGGAAAATGTGCAGTCTCCTCGGCAGGTTCGGTTTAAAAGTGCCGAAGAAATTGTTGAATTGGAACCTGTTTTAAAAGATTATATCCGGCGTGCGATTTCAAATGAAAAAGCCGGTTTAAAAGTCGAGTTAAAAGAAACAAAAGAGTTTCCGATGCCCGAAGAATTCCAGTTGGTTATAAATGAAAACCCGGACATTAAAGCCGCATTTGAATCATTAACTCCCGGACGTCAGCGCGGTTATTTACTGTACTTTTCTCAACCAAAACAAGCTAAAACACGGGAATCCAGAATTGAAAAGTCGGTTCCTCAGATCATGAATGGTAAGGGATTAAATGATTAGAAGCCATCTCAATAAAAGGGTTAAGTTTTACGGTGGGTTAAGTACTTTTTTTTAATGCTGAATATGGAACAAAATCCGGGAGTTGATTTGTATTTGCAACAAGGTTGTATGCGCTGTCCGTTTGGAGGAACGCTTCAATGTAAAGTGCACAACTGGCCGGAAGAATTAAATCTGTTGCGAAGCATTCTGCTGGAAAGCGCACTCACCGAAGAGATTAAATGGGGAGTTCCTTGTTACACATTTGACAACAAAAACATCCTTATTCTCAGTGCCTTTAAAGAGTATTGTTCGCTCAGTTTTTTCAAAGGTGTTTTGTTACATGATCCGGAAAATTTGCTCGATAAACCCGGGGAAAACACACAATCAGCCCGATTGATAAAATTCACGAGCACCGATCAGATTGTGAAATCGCAAACTCAAATCGAGCAATTTATCCAGGAAGCGATTGACAACGAAATTTCAGGGAAACAGGTTGAATTTCCGCAGAAACACAATCTGGAATATCCTGATGAATTTGTCAGGAAGTTAGAAGAAGATCCGTTTTTAAAAGCAGCATTTGAATCGTTAACTCCGGGGAGAAAGAGAGGCTATATTCTGCACTTCTCCCAACCCAAGCAATCGAAAACCCGTGAGTCCCGGATTGAAAAATGTGTAGAGAAAATACTGTCGGGCAAAGGATTTTTTAATTGAAATGGGTGAAGCTAATGTACGTTTGAGAACGTATATCCGGCGGTTCGTTAAATTTTACTTTGTGCGGTTTTGGTAAGAAATGGTGTTGACTATCTTTATCTCGCGGGCGCACGGGTAGAAGGGCTTAAGCCCTTTCTCACGGCAATCAGAAAAAGACAGAACTCCGCAAAATTTCACCATACTTTAGTCCACCCCAAATCCTTTCTGCGATTCCTTTTTACGATTCAGATCGAGCTGTCTTAACGGACAACAATGTTTCCATAGCGCATAGTAAATTACATGGTACGGTTGGTTCTAAATGACACGGTTGCGTGAAATCAATTAAAATACGGTTGTAACTTCAACACGCAGGCGCACGCGTAGAAGGGCTTAAGCCCTTTCTCATTTTCAACGCGCTTCCATCTCCCCTCACCCTTTCCTTCAATACCTCAATCAAACATCCAATCAAAATAGTTGTTTCCTAAATTCTCATCTATTTACGAGGTTTGCAGGCTTGAAATTAAATCTGAAAACGCTGTACAAAATTGCACTGGTCATTAGTGTGTTGGGTATCTCCGTTTTCATTTACGATTTTGGCTTCACCCAGAGCGATCTCGTCCAACAGATAATTGACGGCTTCTACTTTCTGGTTCTTGGAGTTGGCATACTCTCCACAATCGCCCGGTATTTCGAAAATCCAAATCTTTTCCGGCGCAAAGTTTTCTTGTTTGATCTGGCATCTGTTCTGTTCACGCTCTACATTTATTTCATGTACCTTTTTGTGGGACAACCGTTCAAGACCGACCGGATATTAGAAAATCCTGTGTGGGTGGTTGCAGCGGTTATACTCACCTTTATCCGTGAATTTTCGACCGTTACCTTAAACTACAAACGAACGGTTCTCAATCCGGCACAGGTTTTTGTTTTCAGTTTTCTGCTAATCATTTTTTCGGGAGCACTCTTTTTACTATTACCGAATGCCACATACGAAGGCCTTAGTTTTATCGACGCACTTTTCACTTCCACGAGCGCGGTATGTGTTACCGGATTAATTGTGGTTGACACCGGAACGTATTTCACAGAATTCGGTCAGACCATTATTCTGGCGTTAATACAAATCGGTGGATTGGGCATTTTAACTTTTGCCAGCTACTTTAGCTATTTTTTCAGAGGCGGATCAACCTACGAAAATCAGTTGGCGTTGAGCGACATGACCAACTCCAAAAAGCTGAGTGAAGTATTTACTACTTTAAAATACATCATCTTAACAACCTTCGGAATTGAAAACTTTTCCGCGATTCTGATTTTCATTTCTCTGGATCCGGAGATGTTCACTTCGGTGTATGATCAGATAACTTTTTCTGTTTTTCACTCGGTTTCTGCATTCTGTAATGCCGGATTTTCAACCCTTCAAAACAGTGTATATGAAACAGGTTTCCGGTTCAATTACATGCTGCAACTCACGTTAATTTTCACATTTGTGATGGGCGGCCTCGGATTTCCAATTGTATTAAACATCGTTAATTACACTAAATATAAATTCAAAAAACTCCTGACCGGAAGCCGTAAAATGGCACACAAACCTTGGGTTCTGAACCTGAATAGTCGAATCACCCTTTTCACAACTGTAACCATTTCTTTAGTTGCCTTTATCGTATTTTTCATATTGGAATACGACAACACACTTGCCGAACACAACACTTTCGGAAAGGTTGTAACTGCATTATTCGGAGCTACCACACCCAGAACCGCCGGTTTTAATTCGATAAATACTGCAGAAATGTTATTCCCAACCACCTTAATGGTTTTTCTTTTAATGTGGATCGGTGCATCGCCAATGTCGACCGGAGGCGGAATAAAAACAAGCACTTTCGCCATTGCCACAATGAACATTTTAAGTCTGGCAAAAGGGAAAACCCGTATTGAAGTTTTCCGTCGGGAAATTGCAGATATTTCGGTTCGAAGAGCATTCGCCACCATATCCCTCTCCTTAATTGTAATCGGATTTGGTGTAATGATGATTGCCATTTTCGACAGTAATCTCGACCTGATGGATATTGCTTTCGAATGCTTCTCGGCATACAGCACCGTAGGGTTAAGTCTGGGAATAACGTCCCTTCTTTCAGACCCGAGCAAAATCATGCTGATCGGAATTATGTTCGTTGGACGGGTTAGTATGCTCACCATCGTAATTGCTTTTTTCAAAAAGGTGAAACACAAAAATTATCAATATCCCACAGAGGAAATCACTATTAATTAATTTAATAAATTGATGAAATATTTAATCGTAGGACTCGGAAACTTCGGTTCATCTCTTGCTCAGAAATTAACTCTTCAAGGCCACGAAGTAATTGGTATCGACACCCGTATGCAAAAAGTGGATTTGTATAAAGAAAAGATTTCCCACACTATTTGCATGGATTCCACCGACGAGTTTACGGTTGGCGGTCTTCCTCTCGATGATACGGACGTTGTGATTGTTGCGATCGGAGAAGATCAGGGTGCCAACATCATGGCCACAGCATTATTTAAAAACATGCAGGTAAAACGACTTATCAGCCGGGCAATTAATCCGCTTCATGAAAAAGTTTTACAGGCAATTGGTGTGGATGAAATTGTTCACCCTGAAGAAGAAACTGCGGAGCGTTGGGCTAAAAAATTATGTTTGATGAATGTGATCGATTCGTTTGAACTTAGTGATGATTACAGCATAATTGAAGTTAAGGTGCCCGAAAAATATACAGGTCGAACTATTGGAGAAATCGGTTTTACGGATAAATTTAAAATTTTAGTTCTAACCACCATCCGAAAAACAGAAGTAAAAAGTTTTTTAGGTAAAACCCGCACAGAACCCGTTGTTCAGGGTGTTGCCACTCCGGATACGGTTTTAACCTCTAATGAAATTTTAGTTTTATACGGAGCAAATAACGACTTACAACATTTTTTGAAATCGTTTTGATTTCATTATTCTTGAATAAATCATTGGATACATGAAAAAGATTGCCAAGCTCCTTCCTATAATTATTTTGTCGGTTTATCTGGCATTTACCATTATTGGAGGATTGAGAGGGTTTGTTTACCTGAATGGCGAACCCGTTGAAGTTCTGCTGAACTGGAAACACTGGCTTTCTTTAACCCTGCTTGTAATAAATTACATCGCCTGGTTCAAGTTCCGTAAATTCTTCAAATACTCACTTTCCGTAACACTTCTTTTGGGGCTTACCGGTGTTATTTTGTTTTCTTACGACAATCTGAAAACATTTTACACTTTCAACTCCTTCGAATTCGAGGTGTTTCCCAGAGTAATTTTTGCAGCACTGGTTTCAGTGATTGTTTATTTTAAGGATTTCAAAAGACTTCTAAGTAATCTGCGAACCGAAGCAGAACTGGATCGCAAGAAAACGGAACTTAAGACATTAAATAGCGAAACAGATCAATTCCGGTTTAAATTCGAAAAGTATTCTGATCAAAAACTCCTTCAGATTGCAGAAGATGAATCATACTCAGAAGCAGCCCGATATGCAGCAAAAAGTTTAATTGCAGAGCGGAGTGTCTGAGTTTTAACATTCCATCAGATCTTTTCGCCAAAAGGTGACAATTATCGCGAATAATAAATCACTTATAAATTCACAAACCAAAGACTATCCTCACTTCCCTTACTTTCTATAACAATTCTTTAATTTTGGTTTCAACGTCAAAACATGCGGAAGTTTGTGATTAATTGTATAGTCCGGTTAGCTAACCGAAAAACTGGGCGGCGCTTTTAGCACAGGCCTGCAACGAATACGGATCAGAAAATTATTGTACTGCATTAAAATGTACAGAATCGCTGAATTCTGTATTCCCATCGTATACATATCGACTTATTGTACCGTAATACTGTTTGCCGGAAATATATTCGCATCCGGCAACAACCATGTTCACCGTCAGCGAAATATCCGGCGTTAAAGTCGCACAAATTGAAGGAAACACAATTGCGATAAGTTCAGTAGAAGACAGTACTGATCTGATCGGGAATTTGTATTTTCAGGGAATTCAAAAACTTATGATTCACCAAAGAAATATGGCACCGGAGTTCTTTGATTTAAGTACCGGACTTGCCGGCGAAGTTTTGCAGAAGTTCAGTAATTACGGAATACAACTCATAATTACCGGTGATTTTGAAAATGTTAAAAGTAAGAGTCTTCGCGATTTTATCCGGGAAAGTAATCGTGGGACTTTGGTGAATTTTATATCAGAATCATGAATTCAGATTCTAAAACTCAAAGTCGCTTGTTATTGCCGTCCGAAAAGCAATTAATCCACGAAATTGCTGATTTGTATTTCAATGAATGGGGAAGTCCGGTTGAAAGAACAATCGTCAGGTTAAGTCGTCCCATGCCGAATGAGGATGACCTTTTTCAATTGATTTTGTCGAATAATTCGGATTGGATTACCACCGGAGGAGTTAGCCTGAATGTTAACATTCTCAACATTTATCCTGAGTTAAAAAAATTCGGACCGTGGATTTCCATGTTGTGCACAAAGCCGGAATATCGAAGCAAAGGTTATGGGGAACAGCTTCTAAATAAAATTGAAAAATCCTCGAAAGAATTCGTTAACGATAAACTGTATCTCTACACATTTACCGCTGAAGATTTATACCGTAGAAACGGTTGGGAAACTATTGAACGGGTGATGTACAAAGGGTACGAAACCGCTGTAATGGAGAAGAGAATCTGAGATTCCCTTATTTTCTGCTTCCGGAATACAAGTGTTTCCGATATATTGCAGAGACAATAAAGTGTTGTCGTTATGAAAACTCGTCTCTTCGTTTACATGCTAACTCTTGTGATCTTCGGATGCTCCCCTAAACCCGAAACCGACAAACCCAAAACAGAGCCTGTTGTCGAAGAGACTCAAGTAACGGTTGAAGTGGATACAACTCCAAGAGTGACGGGTATTGGAGGCGTATTTTTTTACTCGGATGATCCTGCTAAGACTAAAGAATGGTACGAGCAAAATCTGGGTATGAAAACCAACGAATGGGGCGCTTCTTTCGAATTCCGGAACGCCAATCGTCCGGATGAAATTAATTATCTGGAGTGGAGTCCGCACAAAACCGGTTCTTCGTACTTTTTGCCTTCTAAAAAAGATTTTATGATCAATTACCGGGTTCAGAACATTAAAGGACTTGTACATAAATTAAAAGCGAATGGGGTAACCGTTCTTGACACAATAGCCGAGTACGAATACGGAAAGTTTGTGCATTTAATGGATGCCGAAGGAAATAAAATCGAACTCTGGGAACCGGTGGATAGTGTGTTTACGAATATGGGAGGGGTTACGAATAAGTAGAGCGAAGAGGGAAGAGCAAAAAGCGAAGAGGGAAGAGCAAAGGAGATAAGAACTGAGAGCGATTGCGTTCACTTGCCTGTATGGCTTTAGAAAGGTAGTAATGTACGATGTCAGATTTACGGTTTGCGAAAGTTTGCCGATCAAGAATTGTCGATTGCACTTCGTCGTTCAGATATGGTTTTTCATTTTTGTAACTGTCGAATTATTCTCGTGCACTGAGACAGAAAATAAATCCGGACATTCACTTTTGGCAAATCCAAAAACGGCGATTGAAAATCCGGTTAAACAATTTATTCCGACGGGTTATGAAATACTGATAGAGAAAACAGGTGATCTCAATTTAGACAGCCTCCCCGATAAAATTTTAGTGCTGGACAGTATTGGTGAACGGGAGAATTATAGCCAACCACCCAAACGAATTATGTTACTACTATTTGGAATTGAATCCGGTGGTTTTACCAGAGCTTTTGAAAATTCAAATGCTCTGTACACGCACGATATGGGAGGTGCCGGTGGTTTCGAACCGTTAAGTGATATAAAAATCGATACCGGGTATTTTTCAATAGAGTTAGCCGGTGGCTGGGGACGATTTAATTGGGAATTGAATTTTATGTTTTTGTATGATCCTCCAACCGGAAAATTTAATCTGATAAAAGTACATTCGTACAAAACAGCCTTACAAGACACAACACTAGTTGAGGACCAAACCGAACTAACATTGAAAGAAATCGGTAAGGTATCTTTTGAAGAATTTTCTGCAGTTAATTACGACCTATGAATCTTTTAAAAACCCTACCTACCCTGATACTCACTATTTCGTGTAATCTTACTAATGCTCAGGATCAATTCTGGCACCCGGTTGGAACCCAATGGACATACACCTGCAACGAATATATATGGCCGGCTGAAACCAACATATTAACCATCGTTGACACCGCAACCATAATGGATAAGCAGGTTTCGGTTTTAATCCGGAATTACACCACCTGCGATTTAAGACCCGATACAGAATATTTTTACAAGCACAACGACAGCCTGTTGTATTGGGAACAAGAAGCGAAGGAATTCAGGGTTTTATACAATTTTGGCGCACAACCAGGTGATACTTTTGAGTTCAAAACCTGGAAAGGAATTAATCACGATTCGTCAAGAATTGTAGTTGATTCCATTGGATGGTTTTTGTTCGATACATTAAAGTTAAAGAAATATTATGTGAGGTTGGAAAGTTGGAATCACTTTTCAGGTAATTGGTATAATGGATCTCATATAATAATTGAAGATATCGGTTGTCTTTCCAATCTATTTTTATTGGCAGAAAACGGCGGGTGTGACGTAGTTCAATGCACACAACTTCGATGCTTCACAATACCCGGCAAGCCAACCATAAGCTTTGTTAACGGTGAATGTATTCTTGATGTCCGAAAGATTAAAGCAGAATCAATTGAAATATACCCAAATCCTGCTGTTGAAAAGCTTAGCATTCGCTTCCCAATAGATCAAACAGAAACAATAATTATCCGCAATGCCACCGGTAAGGTAATTAAATCTGTTCGATCCAAAGACATCACAGATTTTGAATCTGAAGAATTTTGCATTTCAGTAAGTGATTTAAGTCCCGGGATTTATCATTTGTCTTTAGTATTGAGTAATAGTTACAGATTGGCAAGTGCATTTTTCATTGTTAATTAGTTACGGTATAATCTCTTAAGCCTGTCGCCGTTAGCACCATGAATTCTATGAAACATTTGATTTTAACTTCCTCTGTTGTGCTTCTTTTAATTGCCATTTCTACCTTTTTCGCCGGCGCCCAAAGCGGACCATGGCAACTAAATTTCTACCTGAATTCTCAGTATACCGCACAGAGTGCTTTCCGGAAAACGAATATTGGGAACAACAATACACTCGTTAGCGGTACCACTTTTCAAACCGGCATTTTTTCTTTCGGAGCGCAAAAATTGATGAGTGACAAAACTGCGATTGAATTTGAACTGATGCCTGTTCAATTAAAGAGAAACCTATCTAAAATAACCACTTCCACACTCGGAGCAGAATCGGTTACGGTCGGCTCCATCAACACCAAAATTAATTCGTACTGCCGCGTTCAATGGATATCATTTTTCAACTCTGCCAACCACCGATTCAGACCTTATTTGGGTTATGGCTTTTTGGTAGGTTTCAATTCAGAAACTGACCTGCCGTTTAATTCTCAGACATTTCCGGTTTTGTCTTCAACCTTAAAAGTCGCGCTGAATTTAGCTCCGGGTTGTTCCTGGAAAGTGAACGACTTACTCGCGCTTCGGATGGATTTTCCCGTTAATCCTGCTTCCATTGGAATCGAGTCCATGCGAATTAAAAATCCGGTTTTTACGCCGGAACAAGAAATTCAACGCACGATTGTAGTCCAAATTCCATCTCCGGATTTAATGTTAAGATTTGGGTGTTCTATTCGCATCTAAAATTTCTCCGACCCGATTTTCGAATCATTGATTGGCATATATTGCTGCGCTTTAAATAACACATGAACCTTCAAAAATTACTCACATTCGGGCTGCTGTTTATTTCAGTAAATCTGCTCGCTCAGCCAACATTCCGATCATCTGATACTACTCGCGGAACTAAACTGGAAATGGATTCCGTTCTGGCATTTACCGCTGTTTGCAGCGACTATTACCTCACCATTGATGAAGAAGGAAACACCATTGGCTACCCGATTCTCGACAGCACATTGGGTGACGCCGTCCACTTTTCCACGACTTTGGATTTCTCGAATGAAGTCCGTGACATTCTCGGAGGAAAAAACGATTTATGGGTCGTTTACGAAAATGGAACCACGGCTCAATATAAAATTCTGGCCGGAGACATTGTATTTCAGAAAACACTTACCGGATCACAAATCGCCAATGCCGGCACTCCCGCAAAATATCTGATTGCATTTGATCAGGGAATTGGCGTGATTAATACCAAAGGTGAAATCTGGCTGCACCTCATTAAAAAGAAAGTTGAAAATGCCGTTCAGGTAAAATCACCTAAGATCGCAGTTGAAGGCGTTCCGGCGACCAACGTATTCCGGTACCGGCAATATGTAGTTGTGCTGAATGAAAGTGGTGATCTCTGGGCTCATGAAATAGTGGTAATTCCCGACGCCGTATTTATCTCTTTCGCCCGACAAATGAAAGGGCCGAAACTCCGCAACATTCAGCACGTCACCACATCCGATAATCTGATGTTTACTGTGGATGATCAGGGATTTCTAAAGATGTATATGTGCGCTTTGTAAAGTTCAGACGCTGACGATTACCGATACCGGATGAACAAAAATATTTTCCGAGCGTAACCTGAATTTTTCGATTTCGGGAAATTTTTTCTTGTTGTTTGTTGAAGTTTTGCTTGAAGTTCTGAGAAGGGCTTAAGCCCTTTCTTGCGCGCGTGATATTCAAAACAACCACATCCGGTTTAACCAGGTTTCATAATAACTCCATAAAAAACCAAACGCCTCTTCTAAGACCGAAACCGTTCATTTAGTCTCAAATCAATTCAAGTAATTTGAATTTGATGTGAGTTTGATGCACCGGTGATTTTCCTTAACTTCGATGTGCCACCAATTTTAAATCACTATGTATTAAAAAAATGAAATACTCTGTTATCCTCTTAGCCCTTCTTGTCGCTTCCTGTGCTAAAAAATCCGGTAACATTAAAAATGGTGAAGAGGGATTTTACCTGCCGGATTCACTTTATACGATCATCACTTTTAACCCCGAATGGACATGGATGTTTACAAACGTCTTTCCCACCAACCTATCGCAAAACGAACTTTCGAAAATCGAATACATCATTGGGCGGGCCGTTCGCGAAAATGACGAATTGCAATCATTGGAGAAAGCTGTTCGAAACAATGAATCAGCGGAAAATCAAGAAAAAGAAGGTGGTTTTGAACTGGCAACCGACAATTATCACCGACAATATGTTCCGGTAATCAATCAATACGGACAAAAGGAAATCTGGGTGAACTTTTTTTGTGGCGACCTGCATTCGTCTCAATGGAAGTCAGGATTGGTTATGGTAAAAGACGGAGGGAGATGCTATTTTAATTTGAAAATCAATCTGCAATCAGAAACCTATTCCGAATTGCGAATCAATGGGGAGGCGTAGGATTTAATGCTTCTCCGTAAACCTACACCAAAAAAAACTCATTAGGCACCGGAAGCGGGATTGAAGAAGTTCGGAAAAAAATGTTAAATCAGATTAAATATTACCTTCACCTATTTCTAATTGCCACTCTTCTTTTTCTTCACTTTTCCTGCAATCACGCTAAACAATCATACTGTGCCTGCGCTCCTTCTAAATATACCGACATGTTTCCGAGTACGGATGAATACACGGTTCATTTCGAATTAAAGGAGGCAATTGAATGTGCAAAGAAATGCGGTAAACCGTTGTTTATTCAATTTACCGGACATGACGTTAAGATAGATGAAACGGACGAACTCATTATTAATTCCACAGCCATTCGGGAGAAGTTGTACCGCGATTTCATTTGGCTTCAGATGTACCTTGATGATAAACGGGATGCCGATCCGGAAGATTATGTGCTCACCTGAAGAGGTGATACGGCAAAAAGCATTGGCAAGATAAATTTGTGTTTACAAAACCAATATTTCAATACCAATATGTTAGGATATGTTTTTACGGATTATTCACTTAATTCATCAGAAATATTCTCTTTCACAACTGATGAAGATGAATTCCTCGGCTTTTTAGAAACGGGTTTAAAGAAGTTCGGAAAGATCCGGAAATGATACAACATGAGTATCACCAAATCATCCCCTATGAATTTTATCTATAAGTGATTTGAAATGGACACAGAAACCAACAATTTTCGCAAGAACTGCTCCTTTCCTCATTCAGATAATACCAGTGGTCAAAAGGTGTTTGATACCACAAAGCGAAACTTCCATTAAATATTAACTTGCTCTATGACCAAGCAGGTCAATCTAAAATTAACCTCCAGGATGGATTGCGTAAAACGAAATATTTGTTCTTCAATTCTTAAAATCCTTGTGGATATATGGATTATTTTCACATCTCTTTCCGATTCATTTGCCATTGCACAAGTACAATATACCAGCAACAACACGAATTCTGCAAATTTGGAATATGCGCAAAAACCTCCGTTAACAGACACCATTTGTAGTAATGATGCTTTAAGAGCACAAACCGAAATCATGGCTGGAAGGTTAAGTTTTATATACAATGGAGATTATCGATTTGGTTTACCCCAAGAGGTGAGAAAATTATGTGATAGCATGAAGCTTTCATTTAAAAGTTCGGGTTATAATGATATCATCAGTAACCAAATGAGATGGTGCTACGAAGTATTAATGGACGCGGCTTTGACAGATACTTTCGGACATGAATTTAAGGAAAAACTCATAGCACGAGCAAAGGAAAATTTAAAAGATTCATTTAAATTTTCCGAAACATTTTACTTAGGATCCGCTTGTGAAATACCAACAAAGCTCCACTATCGCAAAGAATTCTCAGATCAATTGTACAATCTGATCACTGATGACACTTCTTTTCAAAATGAATGGGGAATTCCGATTAACGCAGATTTATACATTCAAAAAACAGGTGAAGTCCGAAACATAAATATTAGGGAAGAATATTTACCCAAAGCGTTAGTGGAAAAAATCAAGGATCTCGTATACCGATACATAATGATGGACTACCGCTACTGGCAGGCAGGTTCAATATTTGGAGTTCCGGTTAACACGGTGATTACTGTCAATTTCACAATTGTGTACAAAGAACTGTGATATCAAAATCCTCAAAATCTGAATTTTGAGAATCTGTTAAACTGGATGGTATTAAGATACCGCTTGTACTAAAACTTTAATGTTTCATTGCACCAACTTTTTGTTAGTATTAAAAAAACAAATTGAATTGTGCGAAGAGGATCCTAAAACAACAATAGGATCGCGTGGGTGGGCTGTCGGAAAGGCGGGATAGCCCCGGCGGGAATTTGTCATTTGGTAGAAAATCGGGAAAGTGCTTGACACTTCTTTCCCCAGATTTTCAACAAATGATAAAGGGAGCTTGGGCAGCTTTCATTCCGACTTGATTTTTTGCTTACTTTTTTATCAAGAAAAAAGTAAGAAGAAAAGTAACCTTAAATCGATCCCAAACCCATTTACATCTTTGGTGTATCTTCACGGAGAAGCATTAAAACTTTAGTAGATTGCGGGAATAACAAACGCTCAACATAAAACCGATGAAGGCTTCCGTTCAATGTAGAATGCAAATTGAAAATTTTTTCAGAGGTGCCTTAATTGGACTCATATTTATACCGTCTTTCGCTATTTCAAGAGGCATCGGCCCCTATTCAACCTACATGATATATTCAGGGATAACTAATTCACAGAGCCGACTTTATGCTTCATTCAATTTTCAATACGAATTTTACCGCCAACCTTGTTCGACAGTTTATCATAAAAAATTCGGGCAGACTCAATATCGGGGAGTCGGTGGATCCTATTCTCATATTGCAAATCAGCATACCGCCGGAATTAAAGGGTTTATCAATCCGTTTAACATTGAAGCGCGAACCGGATTTCATCAGGTGAATGTGCCGTACGTTTTTGTCGAAACGCAGTACCATTTCAAGTCTGCAAATGAATCGCCGGGCATTTGGACAAACGATTTTGGACTGGGTTTGAATTCTGTTTTATTGGAAGATCTTCGTTTCCCGATCAAGTTATTCGGACAAATTGGCTATCGAAAATTCCCAAATAGATCGGGACAGAATAATGCAATCATTTTTGAAATAAAAGCAGGCATCGGTTTTAACCCAAAAGCAAAACGTCCGAGGGGATACTGCACCAAAAGAGTGATTTGAAATTAATCCGAATCACGGAACCGGAAAGCAAAAATAAATTGGAATCAACACTTTATGCAGCCAGAAAAGAAATCGAATTCAGGCAAACCGATGTGTTAAATAAGATTGATACGTGTATAACAACCGGAACTATTTTCGCCGCATGATTCCGGAATCCGATAAACATCTCTATTCTGTTCGCCCTTTGCGCTATGATGAAGATCGAAACAATGAATTATTCGCCACTCCCGAATGTCAGATGTTACTTGACATGTACGAAAAATATTATCCGGAAAATGGTTTTAATCCTCCATGGATTGCATATCTGATCCTTCAGAATAATCAGGTTTTGGGTACCGGAAGTTTTACCGGGAGTCCGATTAACAACGAAGTCGAAATCGCGTATTGGACCTTCACTCAATTTGAAGGAAAAGGAGTTGCATCCTTTATTTGTGGCGAGCTAATTAGAATAGCAAAAACCGAAATTCCCCAAATTAAGATTGTTGCAAAAACATCTCCTGAAGAAAATGCATCTACTTCCATATTAAAAAAGTATCATTTTACATTTCAGAAAGTTGTTCAGGATCATGAAATCGGTGATGCGTGGTTGTGGACTAAAATGTGAGTTGCCATCATAACATCACGTCACGATTATATTGCGCTAAAGACAGAACGTACAGATTAATTTCTAACTTCGAACTACAAGGAAGTCAAAAATCATGAACATCAAAGACGCGCACATTACGGTAATGGTAACGGATCTCGATCGATCAGTTTCGTTTTATGAATCCATTGGTTTTAGCACAAAACAAAGATGGGGAAATCATTATGCTGAATTAACTGCACCCGGATTGAGCATCGGATTGCACCCAACCGAATCGGTTAATCCGAATGAAAGAAATATATCCATAGGACTCACAACCGACAATTTCGAAAATGTCGCAAAAGATTTAGATACCCTGAATGTTCAGTATAATTTGAGAAATGAAGAAGGAGGAAACTTTATTGAATTCTCCGATCCCGATGGTAATCCAATCTATTTTATTAAACCGAAATGGTAATTTATTAGAGATGATTTAAACCTAAATTTAAAAATCGCTCAACGGTGACCGCGGACAAATCAAGGCCGTCCGTAATCTAAGTTACATTCTCTTTCCGCCTGCTTCTTAAGATTTGTCTTAATCGTTATGCAACCTGCCCGTCTTCCCGGAGGTTAGCAGATGGCACATTAAACTCATATTTTATTATTTCTAAGTACAATGAATTCGAAGAAAGAAGTATTGATCATTGGCGGTGGAACAGCGGGAATTATGGTTGCCGCAAAACTCCGAAAAGAGCACAAAGACGTTAGCGTCACGCTCATCGAACCTGCCGACACCCATTATTATCAACCGGCCTGGACATTGGTTGGAGCCGGAACGTTTGATTTTCAAAAAACCGCTCGTCCCATGAAAGACCTCATTCCACAAGGTGTAAAATGGGTAATGGATAAGGCCGTCGGTTTCGATCCTAAAAATAATCTTGTTAAAACAGAGTCGAACGGTGATCTCAGCTACGATTATTTAGTGGTTGCAACTGGACTTGTGATGGAGCCTTCCATGATTGAAGGTTTGCAGGAAGGATTGGAGAAAGGAGTTGTTTGTAGCAACTATACAGATCCGAAACACACATGGGAAGTGTTGCGGAATTTCAAAGGAGGAAATGCCGTTTTCACACAGCCCACCACTCCGATTAAATGCGGAGGAGCTCCCCAAAAAATAGCGTATCTGGCCGCAGATTATTTTAGAAAGAAAGGTATTGCAGATAAATCTAATGTGATTTTCGCAACACCGGGAACCGTAATTTTTGGTGTAAAACCGATCCGCGACACATTAATGGACGTGGTAAACCGATACCACATTCACTTCAAACCATCGTATTCACCCTATCGAGTTGATGTTCAAAACAAGATCATTCATTTTAAACATACAGCTGTAGGTGAAAACCGATGCGTGATTAATGAAGACAACGATCTCGGCGAGAGTATGGTCGGTGATACAGATATCAGCATGCCGTTCGACATGTTGCATATTGCGCCTCCGCAGGCAGCTCCGAAATTTATCCGGGAATCGGTACTGGCAGATGGAAACGGATGGCTGAGTGTTAATCACAATACGCTTCAGCACAACAAATACCCGAATATTTTCGGTCTCGGAGATGTGGCCGATCTGCCAACTGCTAAAACCGGCGCTGCAATCCGCAAACAAGTTCCGGTAGTGGTGAACAACATCGCAACGATGATGAAAATCAATTCCCTCGGACAAAAAGAATATAACGGTTATTCTTCGTGCCCGCTGGTTACAGGATACGGAAAAATGGTTTTAGCCGAATTCGATTATGCCGGAAACTTCACCCCGGATCCGAAGCTGAAGCGAATGTTTGTCTTTAACAGCGATAAAGAACACTGGAGATTATGGATGCTTAAAAAATATGGATTGCCCTACCTATACTGGAACAAGATGCTAAAAGGCATCGACGTATGAAACAAAAAAAGTCCTGCTGAAATAGCGGGACTTTTTTGTTGGTTATGTTCTGAATAATTCGATGAAAAATAATCGGATTAATTACCAACCAGATAATTAACCTCCATCCATCCCCCACCGTTTACACACTCTATACCGTGAGAACGAAGAATGTCTGTTGCCATACCGCTTCGGTTTCCACTGGCACAGCAAAGCACCAAAGGCTTGTTCATTGCGCGCAGTTGCTCGATGTCGCGATCGATAGTCTGTAGCGGAAAGTTGAGCGAACCTGCCACTTTTCCTCCCATAAATTCACCGGGAGTGCGCACGTCAATAATCGCGGCTCCGTTGGCTATCATTTCTTTTACGTTTGCAGATGCCATAGTTGAATCAAAAAATCCCATAGTTGTATTGTTGTTTCTTGTTAATTGAAAATCTTTCCGGCAATTCAATTCCGGATTGCTGATGCAAAGTTGTGGTGACTTTCATTTTTGCAAAGTGACAATGGTTACCCCATCCGTTTTGCAATTTGTAATTTTGGCTACCGAACATTTCAAAAATTGACCGAAAGAAACAGAGGCAAGAAGTCATCCGACGACAAATATTTTTCTGCCAAATGGCTATCTGTTTTCACGATGGCAGCCGACGATTTTTGTTATTTATTAAGTCGTGATTACGGAAGTAATGCCGCTTTGCATGTTGTTGGCAACCGTTATCGACTCAACGCACGACAGCAAATGGCTCTTTACCGGATCGGTGTTGGCGAATCCCGGATTGCCAACCGGAAATCGAAATGTATTTCTAAAGCAGATATTTTTTCTAAGCCGGTTTCAATAGATGGTTTTAATCTTTTGATTTTATTGGAAAGCGCTCTTTCCGGAGGTTATATTTTTCGTAGTCGGGATGGATTACTTCGCGATATGTCAAGCGTTCACGGGACATATAAAAGAGTGGCTCAAACTGGAGATGCGATTCGATTAACCGGGAAATTCTTGAAAGAATTGCAAGCATCATCAATTACCTGGTACCTTGACAAACCTGTTTCCAACAGCGGCAGACTTAAAACTTTGTTAATGGAAATAGCGGAAGAACTAAATATTGACTGGAACGTCGAACTAGTTTTTTCTCCGGATAAAGTTTTAGCCGAAAGCAAATCTATCGTTGTTTCATCGGATGGTTGGATTATAGACAATTGCGAAAGCTGGATTAATTTGGGTTCCGATATCATAGAAGACCATATCCCAAATGCGTTAATAATTGAGGTATAAAAGCAGCTATGGCAATTACTGTTTTTAAAAAACTCTTTCTGTTCGGATTGATCTGGTTTCTGTTGCATTCCGAATTTATCATTGCAGACGGATTAACTCAAGATCACCAACATGCTGATTGTGCCTTAGTTTTGGGCAATACCGTTAATCCGGATGGAAGTCTATCTCCCAGGTTGGAAAAAAGATTGGAAAGAAGTTTTGATCTGTACTCGAATCATCAGGTTGGTAAAATTATGGTGAGTGGCGGTTTGGGTAAAGAAGGATTTTATGAAGGGAGTAAGATGCGGGCTTATTTAAAGGAAAGGGGAATACCGGATTCGTGCATTCTGGTTGATAATTCAGGAAATAACACAGAAGCTTCAGTGATAAATTTTTTAGCCCTAAAGAGCAGGTATCAGCTACAAAGTGTAATTGTCGTTTCTCAATATTTTCATATTTCACGCATCAAAATGTTATTCCGCAAACACAGGATGAAAAAGGTGCTATCGGCGTCTCCATATTATTTCGAATGGCGCGATTTCTATGCTATTTTCAGGGAATTTTTCGCCTATTACCTTTATCAGATTTATATTAATAATTAAAACTTAACAAATTGTCCACTCCTACCTCAACTCAAAATGCCTTAATTGATTTCCTGAAAGGTTTCCCGGAAATTGATCCGGATAAAATTGAAGCGATTGCTGCGGCCAATCAACAATGATGCACACTGATTCGCCAAAACTTCAAGATCCTTTAGAAATAATTTGAGATAAACACCGAAAAAGCATACCTTTCTCAAATATTTACTACCAATTGAAAGTTTCGGATTACATCAGACATCTTCAATCCATCGAAGAATATTCATTTTCTCTTAATGAAATAATATCCAATTCTTCAAAAAACACTTTAGCAATAAAACGTGAGATATCCAGATTAATTGAGAAAAAACAAATTCTGAATCTCAGGAAAGGATTTTATTTAATCATACCACCTCGCTATTCAAACTTGAATAAATTACCTATTCAGTTATACTCAGAAAAACTGTTTACTTATTTAAATAGAAGGTATTACATAGGTCTGTATTCTGCGGCTAAAGTTCATGGAGCAAGTCATCAACAAACGCAAAGAGATTATTTCATTATTGAAACGCCTAAACTTAACTCCATTCGCAAAAACAGTTTTGATATCCAATTTTACACTTGCCGTAATTGGCCTGAAAATAATATAAATCAAAAAAAATCTGATGCCGGATTTTATCAGGTGTCGTCTCCAGCTTTAACATTCATCGACCTTATTCATCATCACTCAAAAATTGGCGGGATTAATCGGATGTTAGCTATTTTAGAAGAATTAATGGAAGAAATAACCGAAGAGGACGTGCGCCAACTCCTGGCTTGGTACAATAATAAAAGTACATTACAACGTGCCGGATTTCTATGGGAAGAACTTCATGGTTCGGGTGCTGTTGCAGATTTATTTTTCGAGAAGATAAATAAAGAGCAATTTTATCCGGTTCTGCTCAGCATGAGCAAAAGCAGTAAACCCGGAAGTGTGAAAAATCGTTGGAAAATAGATGTGAATATCAAGCTTGAAAGCGACTTGTGATTGCTAAACCGTACATAGCGCAATGGCAAAATCACGCTCCTTGGAATAATTTTTCTCAAATTGAACAAGACCTTATAATTAGTCGTGCTTTGGTAGAAATTTTTTCTGATGATTTTCTTCATGAACATTTAGCTTTCAGAGGAGGTACAGCCCTGCATAAATTGTATTTGAATCCGGCTCCCAGATATTCTGAAGATATCGATCTGGTGCAGATTAAACCCGGACCTATTAAACCGATCATTCAACGAATTGGTGAGGTTATCGACTTTTTTGAAGAAAATCGAAAAACAGAAAATCGTGGACATGGAATTAAAGCAATTTATCGATTCACATCTGAATATGAAGAAATAAAGATGCGCTTAAAAGTAGAAATTAACTGTAAGGAACACTTTAATGTTCTTAATTGGGAAAATCTTCCCTTTGAAATGAACAATGGTTGGTTTTCGGGCAAATGCCATATTCGAACGTATAATATTAATGAACTTCTTGGCACCAAACTGAGAGCATTATACCAAAGAAGCAAAGGACGCGATTTGTTTGACCTTCAATACGCTGCAACCCAAACAGATATTGATCCCGATGTTATATTATACTGTTACCAACGCTATATTGAATTTGCCACTGAAAAAAAGCCACCAACTCAGACTGTATTTTTACAAAATATTACAGCAAAAGAGAATGACCCAAATTTCGTCGGAGACATCGAAGGGATACTGAGACCTGAAATTAATTACCAAAAGACAGCGGCGTTTGACTGGTTAAGATCAGAATTAATTGCCAGAATGTAAATTATGTTTCTGGCATTCAAAAAATTAAGAATGAAGACAGTTCAAAAACTTACGCACATAAACTTGTTAAACTAATAACTTAATAAATTGTCCACTCCTACCTCAACTCAAAATGCCTTAATTGATTTCCTGAAAAGCTTTCCGGAAATTGATCCGGATAAAATTGAAGCGATTGCTGCGGCCATCCCGGTAATTGATCCTAAGAAAGGAACTATTTTAGTTAAAGAAGGTGAAATTCCGAAAGCCTGTTATTTCGTATTAAAAGGAATGATTCGCGAATATGTTTTCGACGATGGAAACGATCGTACGATTGGCTTTTATACCGAAACTCATGGAACGGTTTCTTCAGATCATTTCACCAATCAAACACCGTCTGATCGTTTTCTTGAATGCGCCGAAGACTGCCTTTTAATTGCCGGCGATCGTGAGAGCGATCAATCGAATTATGAATCATTTCCCGAGCTGGCAGCAATAACGCGAAACATGTTGGAAGCCGATCTCAACCAAACCAAAAAGAACTTCACCTATTTTGTGTTGGCCTCACCCAAAGAACGGTATCTGCAATTATTAGAAAGCCGGCCAGATCTGTTTCAGCGGGCACCTCTTCATCAAATTGCAAGTTATCTGGGAATGACCGCCGAGTCGCTCAGCCGGATCCGGAAACGAATTATTCCGAATTCCATTTGATTTTATTTCCCGCCTTTCATCAGCATCCAAATTGCAAGTCCGACTTCGCCTAAAATCATAGGTAAAATAAATATGGCTTCCACCGAGGCTCTTTTTAATTCATAATCTTCAACAAACCACGCTGCTGAATTACTAACGATATAACCGATGCCGGCGATCAAAAGCAAACCTGCCAGTATTCTTTGCATCCATTTCTTTTCACATACCAGTTTTGAAAGCAAGACGAGATGAATTCCAAAAACAATAAGTCCATTTTGCCAGATCGCTTTGAAAGTAGAAATGGATTTTATTGCACCTGCATCTCCATTGCCTGCCTGAATCCAAGCACGAACCAGAAAGCAAATTCCGACAGCCAGAATTGCGGAATAAACCAACCGGAAAACCGCCATCCAAACCGAACGCGAAGTGTTCTTAGAGCGGTAATAAGAGAACAAGGAAATCGAAACCAAAACGTCGAGCAGAAAGATAAAAACCCAACCTATCACTCCGGTTGCAAGCGTAATTTCACCAGTAAGCAATAGTGTAATTGCGCTGTTTTGATCTGCGCCAAAAACCGGATTGAACACCAATCCCATTACCACACCCGCAAGAACAGTCATGAGCAATAAAGAAGCACCGGTAACAACAGCGGCTCTTCGTTGAGAAAAAAATGTTGGATTTGCGATTTCGTTTTTCATTGATTTCTGTGTTTGAAATGATGCTGCAAATCTGAGTTGGGCAGAAAAAAGATATCCTTGACGATCGTCAAGAAATCACAGATTAAGAAAAACAAACCATCGAAGCCAGACTTCAAATTGATTTTTGGGGATTTTTCAATGGCTTTGAGCATATCCGAAGAAATTTTCTCGAACCCGAATTCAATTGGCTTCAGGTGAACATTGGATAAGCTATCTTGCCCAAATGAAAAAATACTGGGTCGGTTTCCTCGCGGTGCTTTCCTTGATTTATTTGATTAACCCCACCGCAGGAATTTTTGAATTACTTCCGGACAATCTTCCGTTTGTAGGAAATCTTGATGAAGGACTCGCTGCATTTATCCTGTACAGTGCTGTCGAATATTTTCGGGGAAGACAAATAGGAATGTTCCGAAAGAATAACTAATGCTTTTAACAACAATCATCTGTTTACCTTAAAATCTCTGGACTATAAACTCAGGCAACAGGTGCCACTAAGTTAAAAATTAATACTAGCAACCGACTTTTAACTCCACTTATAAAACGCTCACCGTCAACCAGTTCGACATATCATTTTTTATGCTAAATTTGGCGGCTCAAATGACCAATCGCGTTTAAACACTTAATAAAACAATATATAAATCAATTTTTACGCTATGCCATCGGAAATGTTCATCGAACAAAATGTTATCATTCACAAACCCAGAAAAGAGGTTTACGGTTACTTAAAATTTTGCAGGAATCAGGATCAATTCAGTGTATGGAACATGGCTGATCCGAACCGGGACATCACACATTCCGGAACCGATGGAGAAGAAGGATTTGTTTACAGTTGGGATAGCAAAAACAAAAATGTGGGAGCCGGAAGTCAGGAGATTAAAAAGATGATTGAAGACAGTCGCATCGAATACGAATTGCGATTTGAGCGTCCCATGAAAAATGTGAGTGTTTCCCGTTTTATCCTTGATGATGCGGGTGACGGAAAGACCATGGTTACCTGGGATTTTCGCGGGCCCACTAAATTCCCGATGAGTTTATTGAAAGGCGTTTTTCAAAGAATGTTAACCAAAGACATTCGCGCAAGTCTCGACAATTTGAAGTCGGTGGTTGAGGGGTGATTTTAATTCACTCCATTCCCTTCATATCGCTTCTCATAATTTATATCCATTTTAAAGGCAATGAAGTCCGGTAAAATTCAAGGACTTCCCTCATCTTTATTTTTCTGATTTTTCAGGCTAAATCCGGAGTCGACAAGAACTAACATGCTTCTATTAGATTGCACCGGCATTCACACATTAATAAAAGTTGATTACATGAAATCAAGAGAGTTCAAACCGGAAAGTCTGATGATGTCGTACGGGTACAAACCCGAATTGTCGGAAGGAGCGATTAAATGCCCCATTTTTCAGACCTCCACCTTTGTCTTTAAAACCGCTCAGGAAGGAAAGGCGTTTTTTGAAGTTGCATACGGACACCGAGAAAAACTCCCGACAGAAGAGCTCGGATTGATCTACAGCCGGCTCAACAATCCGGATCTGGAAATTCTCGAAAACCGTTTAACGCTGTGGGATAAAGCGGAAGACTGCGCCGTATTTGAAAGTGGTATGTCGGCCATTTCGACCGTGTTCATGGAATTTCTGAAACCGGGTGATCTGCTCGTGTACAGTTCTCCTTTATATGGCGGCACCGATCATTTCATAAAACATTTCCTCACCAAATTCGGAGTGAACATTCTGGGCTTTCGGGCTGGAGAATCCACAGAAGATATTGTTAAACTAATTGACAATTCAGGGTTCTCAGACAAGCTCGCATTAATCTATGTCGAAACACCTGCAAACCCCACCAATGCTCTAATTGATATTGAGGCATGCAAGAAAATCGCCGATCATTTTTCGGATGTAGAAAGACAGGTTTTAGTAGCCGTCGACAACACGTATATGGGGCCGCTCTGGCAACATCCTTTGCAACACGGAGCCGACCTCGTTGTGTATTCGGCAACTAAATATATTGGCGGTCACAGCGATGTGATTGCCGGAGCCTGTCTGGGTTCTAAAGCGCTTATGACCCGGGTTAAAACGCTCAGAACATTTTTAGGAAATATGGCCGGCCCATGGACAGGCTGGTTGCTCATGCGAAGTCTGGAAACGTTAAAACCCCGAATGGAACTACAGGCATCCAACGCCACACATGTTGCCAGTTTTCTAAAAAACCATCCGAAAGTGGAAAAGGTGTACTACCTCGGATTTATCGATCCGGAAACCGATCCGGTGAATTACGACATTTACCAACGTCAGTATGATTGCGACGGAGCTATGATTTCGTTCGACATCAGAGGTGGAGAAGAGGAAGCATTCCGTTTCCTGAATAATCTGAAACTGATCAAACTCGCTGTGAGTCTGGGCAGTACCGAAAGTCTGGCCGAACACCCGGCGACCATGACCCATGTTGATGTTTCCAAAGAAGACCGCGACGCCATGTCGATTACTTCCAAACTCATCCGGCTTTCAATTGGTGTTGAAAATTCCGACGACATTATCTGGGACATCGAACAGGCACTGGATTGCATTTGATCAGGGATTAAAGAGTTTGAATTCGATCTTCGGAATTGCTAAACAGGATTAATCCGTTTGAATTAATTTTACGCTTGTTCTGAAACATCTATCCAAAAACTGAAAACAACGCATCATCATGACCGAAAAGAAAGTATTTCAAGCCAGTGAAGAAAGCAAAGCAAAGGCAAAACAGCTTCGTTTATTCGCAATATTAGCCTGGCTTGTGGCCATTGCAGGAGAAGTCTTCGCTATTGTAAAACTCATTCACAACGAAACTCTTACCTGGTTAATCGTTGCCATAGTTGTGATTCTGGCACTTGCCATTACCGGAAATCTACTGTGGAAAAAAGCGAATCGACTTGACCCGGCTTCCGAAAAAGATAAAGCTCGTTTTTTCATCCAGAATCAACTGGGTGCCATCATTAGTGTAATTGCCTTTCTTCCGTTGGTCATTATGATTTTCACCAACAAGGAAGCCGATAAAAAAACAAAAGGAATCGCAGGATCTGTTGCCATTGTCGCCTTGCTGGCAGCCGGAATTACCGGTATTGATTTCAATCCGCCTTCGATTGAAAAATACACCGAGGAAATCAACCAGCAGACTGATGTTGTAAAAGGACTGATCGACAACGATCATGTGTACTGGACAAAAGCGGGAAACAAATATCATCTCTATGGAGATTGTCAGCACATCGTTGGCAGAGACTCCATTTACGACGGAACGGTAAAAGCCGCCTGGGAGAGCAAAGGAATTTCTGAACTCTGCAAAACATGTGAAAAGCGCGCACAAAAAGCAAATGCTGAAAATGAGTTGGAAGAAAATATCGACTCGAATGCTGAGGTTCCTGAAGATCAGGAAGCTGAAGAAGAAGTTCCGGTAGAAGCCGATCAGGATTAAAAGTTTGAACTGAGAATTCTCACTTGCTTCTCGTCACAAATAATCCCGCAAGTGTGCCATTCACGCTACCTGATTTTATTAATTGCAAACCATGAATAATCAGAATTTAAATCCGGAGGTCACTTCATTTCTGGATTCAAGTGAACATCCATTGAGGACGCTGATTGAACGTTTGCGCGAAATAATTCTGAATGCCGACACGCGATTAAATGAAAATGTAAAGTGGAATAATCCGAATTACCACGTTGGAGAAAAAGATCTGATTACGATGCGCACCTATCCTCCACGCCAGATTCAACTGGTATTTCACCGGGGAACTCAGAAATTAGAAGTGCCGAAAAAACCATTAATACAAGACGACTCCGGCATACTCGACTGGAAAACGAATGACCGGGCCGTTGCTACTTTTTCAAAAGAATCTGAATTAGAAAAATCAGAAAAAGTGTTGGCTGATTTGGTTAAAAGATGGGTTGATGTGGTTGCCTAAATAATATCTAACTTGATTAATTACTAATATTTAAACGCTTCTCCATTTGGATACACCAAGATTGTAAATGGGTTTGGAGATCGAAATACAATCTCATTTCTTCTTACTTTTTTCTTGATAAAAAAGTAAGCAAAAAATCAAGTCGGAAAGAAAGCTGCCCAAGCCCCCTTTATCATTTGTTGAAAATCTGGGGAAAGTAGTGTCAAGCACTTTCCCGATTTTCTACCAAATGACTAATTCCCACCGGGGCTATCCCGCCTTTCCAACGGCCCACCCACGAGATCCAATTTTTGTTTTGGGATCCGCTTCGCACGTTTCATTTTGATCTTTTTAATACTCAAATGGAAGTGATCCACAAATTGGTGTAATTAACCTGAGAAATATTTAAACATATATTTGATTGCTGGATGAAAATCGCCATAACCAAACCCTGCAACGAGAATTGGGAGACCATGAAAATCGGGCTTCATTCCCGCCATTGTATGCATTGCGAAAAAGACGTTGTAGACTTCACGAAAATGTCGAAGCAACAAATTATTGAATTTATTTCAACTAAAAAGGAAGTTTCAACTTGTGGCAGATTTTTACAACACCAGCTCGATTATCATATTTCAGAACCGTTAATCTTAATTCGGGCAATAGAAGAAAAATATGGCAAAACGAATATCTCGCGCTGGGAGTACTGATAATTTCCGGTTGCAACAGCGATGAAAACAAATCCATAGCAACATGGGATTAATTGGTGCAGGTTACGGAATTCGCAGATCAGCTAACTGAAAAACCGATTCCCCCTCCTATTGCTCAACCCATCGATTCTACTCCGGAAATTCCTTGGATTGATGAAATTCTATTGCGTGATGTATGTGTTGAGCCAGCGAATTTCAAACAGGAAAACACCATTTATAAAAAGGATGAAAGCGGCGTTTACACAATTTGTGAAGTGCAGCCACAATTTGAATCCGGTGTGGAAGGTCTGATGCGATTCATGAAAAAAAATATCCATTATCCGGAAGGAGAAAAATACGATGAAGTTGAAATTGTGCTCCGGTTTGTCGTCAGCAAAAACGGAAAATGCAGGAATCCGGTAATTCTGAATTCGCAGAAAGAATTCGTGAAATTTGAGGAAGAGGTATTGCGGATCTTTTCTTTTATGCCCGATTGGCAACCCGGTCTGCAAAATGGCGAAGCAGTTGACGCCTATTACACGATTCCGATTACGTTTAAGCCATGATGAAAATACGAGTTGCTCAACCCTCGGATATTTCTGCAATGATGGAAATCCGGAACTCGGTAACCGAAAATGCACTTTCAGATCCTTCGCGCATCTCCAAAAGCGATTATGAGGAGTTTATGTTTGACAGAGGAAGAGGTTGGGTTGTGGAGGGGGAGGCGGGAACGGAAACGGAAACTGTAACGGTAACGGAAACTGTAACGGTAACAGAAACGGGGTTGATCGAGATGAGCGAAATTGAGTTTGTTCCGGCAATTCTGGGTTTTGCCATTGTCGACTTCAAAGACCACAACGTCTGGGCACTGTTCGTGCGGCCGGGTTATGAGATGCAAGGTATTGGAAGACTCCTGCACAACACAATGTTGAACAGTTATTTTCAACAAACCGATCACGATATCTGGTTATCGACTTCGCCTCAAACGCGTGCGGAAACCTTTTACCGGATCTCAGGTTGGACAGAAACCGGTAAATACGGAAATAATGAAATCCGGTTTGAAATGAAAAAACAAGATTGGAAATGAATTCAATGATTTGATTCGACAAGGCATATAACAATAAAATACAACATCCCGCAATTTTTGTAAATAGAAAACTACTTTTGTTCTGAAGCCTATTCAACTTGCTTTGTTCTGTGTAAGTTACCTCTTTAAAATAAAATATGGGATTGGATTCAGTTGAACTAATAATGGATATTGAAGAACATTTCAATATTAATATCGCCGACCAAGACGCAGAGAACATAACGACAGTGCAGGATTTAACCGATTTGGTTGCCCAAATACTGCACATTTCAAATGAAGAATCATCGGTTGCTAATGATGTTTTAAATACCCTCAACCAAATATTAATTAAAAACAATCAAATTAGCACTGAACTGAACTTTTCCGATTTTATCTTTCAAATAATTTCCTCCGGAAAAGAAAATTTAAAAACAGTAGAATCTCAACTTTCTCTCAAATTACCCAAAATTCAAAACCATCAGGAACTCATCGGCAGATTGTTTCCGTTTGTATTTTCACCTCTAATCCAACGGGATAAAATTACGGTCGAACAGTTTATTCAAAGCATTTGCGCTATCAATCACACCAAACTTTTTCCATCAGATTCGATCACAGATAAATTTCAAATTCGATGCATAGTTATCGCACTTACCGCGGACAAATGCGGGATAAATGAATTACACATTCGCCCCGATTCCAGAATAACATCGGATCTCGGAATTAATTAAAAGCTATCTCAAAATCAGTAATTGTTTCAAAATTTAATTAGGATGTGATTATAGCGAAACACAATTTTCGATACCACAACCACGCATTTTTTCACCTGGATTATCTCGCAAATTTGCTGGATAAAGCCCTACCATCGCTCACCAAATCAAATAGTGAATTAACAAAAATGACGATGCCCAAATGAAAATATTCCGCTTTGATGTAGAATATTTAAATGTCAGTGATGAACAGGATGCCATTTCACATCAAACTAAAAAATTCATTAAACGATGTGAGTCGCAAAGCTGGCTTTCGTGGAATTACCCGGAATTACGCGCCTTTAAAAAATTGAAATCATTGGGGCCACCACGGGTCGTGTCTGCGCCTACGCACTTTCTCTACAAGCAGCCGGCTACAAGTCCTCAACCGCCAACGGTGTTTTGTACTCCGGCTTCCGGCTCATTGCCAATCGCCATCATCCGGTAACAAAACATCCGGTGCCAGTTTGCGGGCTATCCGCCACCGCCCCTGGGCCAATTTCCGTTACCCCAAAACCTTTGGTGCCTGCTAAAAAGTTAGCCGTTATTTTTGACTTCCCAGATGACAACAAAATCCAACATCCCTGAGAAAGACCAAAGAGCTATTTTAATATGTCTCGCACTGGCCACAGGTTTTGCCATCTCTTCCTATCTTCTTTCTGTGCCGACAATTATCACTTACTCATTCGGTTTTGCAAGCTTTCTCATCTGGATCATATTGCGAAAAAAATATCCTCGAAACCCTATGTTGAAATGGATTCCCTACATTCTGGCAGCCGGATTTCTTAGATTTATAATCGCAATTGCCAAACTTGTTTACCTTATAATTAAAGAAAGTAATTTGTCTTTTTAGTTCCAATAATATGAGTACAACCACATCAAGCTCCAATATTTCGAAAGCTCCGGGATCATCTTTATTCGGCAGTCTGTTACTGGCAATCTGGTTCGCACTCTCATCCGGAGTCTGGGTGTACTGGGCATGTTTATTTATTTCATATCCATTCGGCATCTTTAGTCTGATTCTATGGTTGCGAATGAGAAAAAAATACCCGGATGATAAGAGGCTCAAATGGATTCCAATTTCGCTGTTATTGGGATTGGTGTGGTCGGTCAGCATCCTTATTTCCCTTTTAATTTCTGATTAGATCGTTTAGCCAATCTTCGCAATGCAAAAAATCAACACCTGGCTCATCAATCTTAAACAGAAGCTGATCAGGATTTTGACCCTTTCTAATTCTCAAGGCTTCGAGTACCTGTCTGTGGGTCTTTTGCTCATGTGTTGCGGGCAAGTAATACCCCGGAGAACTATTACATGCCAAGAATCTATCCGTGAAGGGTATATCATTTTCTTAATTTCGTTTTAGGTTCCACCCTTATTTCAATCGCAAATTCAGTGTTTAAAAAAAATCGGTCCTACAACAATTGAAATCTAATATAATTGTTCAACCCGTTGCCTTTGTTCGCAACAACCGGAAATCGCCAACCGATGATTATTGGGGTGACGTACTTTCCCGAATCGAATTAACCGATGACTTACCAACCGAAAGTTTAGATGGAATTGATCAGTTTTCGCATTTGGAAATTGTGTTTTTTATGGATCAAAGCACAAACACCATTACCGGAAGCGAACATCCACGAGAAAATCCAAACTGGCCAAAAACCGGCATTTTCGCCCAGCGAAAAAAAGATCGTCCGAACCACATCGGACTTACGATTGTGAAATTAATCGGTGTTGAAAACCGGGCGATTGTTGTATCCGGATTAGACGCTATCGACAACACTCCTGTGCTCGACATTAAACCCGTATTTCGTGAATATCTGCCGGATGAAGAAGTAAAACAACCGGCATGGTCGCACGATTTAATGAAAGATTATTGGAAGAAAAAATCATGAATTCAATTTACAAAACCTACAAACCCGATGGTTACGGAACTATCTCAACATACATTATGGCCGGTGATGCCTTTAAACTTATCGACTTTCTGGTATCCGCCTTTTACGCTGAAGAACTGCATCGTTCAGTTGATTCAGAAAATGGCTCGGTAACAAATTGTATCCTCCGCATGGGGGACACTAAATTTATGGTTGCACAGTCGCGATCAGACTTCCCTCCCACCCGATCATCTTTTTATTTATACGTTAACGATGTTGATTTCATGCACCAAAGAGCATTGACTTATGGCGCAACCGAAATCTTTCCTCCGGACGATATGCCTTATCAAGATCGCCAATCCGGGATAACGGATGTCGATGGCAATCAATGGTGGATTTCCAGGCGATTGATCGAAGAGGATTATCCGACTTCTGCGGATTAATTAGGATTGGATGCATTAGATTGTGTGGGTCAGGCGTGCTTTATCCCTGCAATCTTTACATCTCGATCAACCGCCCGATTACATGAACCAATCGATATGTATAGAAAATCCAGAATCCTTTACACATTCATTCTGCTTTGTAAAGATTTTCGCGTTTTCTTTACATAAGAAAAATGAAACGAATATTCCTAGAATCTTCAATTCTGGGATCTATTTCAGATTTAATTCAAAAAACTATTATGAATACCCGTGTATATAAAATGGCTTTTTCAGGTGTTTACCCGCATTATGTAGCCAAGGCAGAAAAGAAGGGAAGAAGTCGGGAAGAAGTCGACATCATTATTCAATGGCTCACCGGATATGGTGAACGGGATTTAAAAAGGATATTAGAAGACAAAACCGATTTCGAAACTTTTTTTAACGAGGCTCCGGAATTAAATCCCAATGTTTCTAAAATAACCGGTGTGATATGTGGTTACCGGGTAGAAGAAATCGAGGACAAACTCATGCAAAAAATCCGATACCTCGACAAATTGATAGACGAGCTGGCAAAAGGTAAGTCGATGGATAAGATCTTGAGGAAGTGAAATTATAACCTACAACCCTGCAATTGTTGAATGCGTTAAACATCTCAGGTGTAATAATCATGGTAATATTGGGTGGATGTTCTTCTCAATATCCTCATGTCACATATTTAGCGCCTACAGAATCAAAAACATTCGGATTGGGATATTCCAAAGTCGAGCAGCACAAAAATTATTGTCTCGTCAAAAGTTATACGGGATTCATTCACATCTTTCATGACACCATCAAAACTGACGGGGATCAATTTATGAATCGGTTGGATTCTTTCCCAATCGTAAAAGGACAGGTTTTCATTCAGGACGATTCTGTCGGTTGGATACCGATTAATTCATTACCTCAGCGAGATACATTTTATTGGTCATACGATTACTTGCGTTGTTTCCTTTTAGGGAATGGACAAATTGAAGGAATATTCACCGGGCCGGTTAAATACCATATCATGTGCAAGTATTTTAATCCCAGAATAATTAATGACAGCACCACTCAATTCGACGGATTCAGTTTTTCTTCTAAATCATTGATGGAACACACATTTGTCACACAACCAGATACAACAATGGTTTTGATCGATTCCATGACCATTGACGTTGATCTTCGCAACGGATTTCTCATGCGTCAATATCAATCCAAAAGGAATAAACCTGTAGTTAATGGAGGTATGATGCCTCCGATTAATAAACCTGTTCCAATTATTTATAAAAAGGTAGTTCTGAATGAATGAAGACCAGGATTGTACACAAATGGTTTGGTGCAGGTAAATACTAAGTTCCTGTTCCTCAGAAAATATTGAAACGTTTCGTGATCCTTCAGAAGATTTTTATCAATTAGATCAGATTAACTCTGTTAGAAATTACTACTTCAGAATAAAACAGACTGACACCTCTAATCCACTTTCCGAAAGAAAAATGATTATTACGATCCAGCCAATGCTCAAACATGATTTTACGTTCTCAGTAACCGATCAAAACCGGAAATGTGTTACCCAAGGCCTTATAGCACTAAAAAATCAAAATGCATACAGCGACGACTTCATTCCCTATTTATTATAAACTGTATATTCCTTTCAATTTTTTCTCTCGCGAATTCAATCAGATGTATTTCTCGAATCTATTCAAGATTTTTGAAAACCTGCATTTACACCAAAGGTTGTCAATAACAACCAAAAGTAGCGGCAATACAACCATAAGTAGCGCTAATTTACTGAGCGACCCGGATTAGCCGAAATACTTTTGTCGGGTCAAAAAAATAATTTCAATGCAAATGTTAAACACCAAAACCATCGGTAACCGAATAACAGAAGCCCGAAAAAGAAAGAATCTCTCACAAGCGCAATTAGGCGAGCAACTCTTTATCAGTTCACAGGCTGTAGGCAAATGGGAACGGGGAGAATCTATGCCCGACATTATCACACTTAACCGTTTGGCAGAAATTCTGGAAGTGGATCTCAACTATTTTTCCGGAGGAAACCATTCTTTAGAATTGTCGGGAACAATAACGATGAACACTGAGCAGGAAACTCTTGATAAATCTCCTGACCACAAAGCCCCACAATGGAATATGTCGCAAGGAAATTGGGTGGGAGCGGACTTTTCAGGTTTAAAAAATCTCAATGAAAAATTCAGTTCATCCAACATGGAGAAATGCAAATTCAACAACTCCGAATTAAACGGATTGAATTTGCGATACAACAATGTTAATCAATGCGATTTCTCCGGATCCGATTTGAGCAACAGTGCTATTCAGGCTTCTAATCTTGAACAAAACATATTTGAAAACGCCGTTATACAAAAAGCCGAATTCCTGAAATGCAACATTGACAAATGTGACTTCTCGGATGTTGATTTTTCCGAAACTCAGTTCACAAAGAGTTTTATGTACGGATGCAATATTACTCGGGCGAATTTTTCCGGAGTAATCATAAAAATGGGCGGTTTCACAGGCATTAAATCTAAAGATCCGGAACAAAATACAATCGTCGGTGCCATCTGGAACCGCACTTCCTTCATAGAATCTCAAATCGCGGATTTGGTTTTCACCGGACTATTGAGCGATTGTTATTTCGAACACTGTGAATTTACCCGGGTGGTGTTTAAGAATGTTGAATTCAAGAATACATTTTTTAAAAACAATTCCAATATGAAGCGAATTAAATTCATTGATTGCGTCGCCGATCGCATCACGTATGAATTTCTAAAACAGGGAAAAGCTGATTTGAACGGAATTGAGCTAAAAGAATCCTGAGGTTATTTAATTCAATTTTTTAAACCTAAAAGAAAGAAATGATGAATTGCGGTCGACGATCTTGGCAGTGAATAAAAACTCAGGGGCAATAGCCACCCCTCCCCGGATGAAAGATACTTGATAAATACTAAGACATGCAAAACCTCAGAGAGTGTTAAACACTTAATTTTTCCAGTGCAGTTTTCATACTTGAAATACGCTCCATTTTTCACGCAGAGTTCGCAGAGGGCAACATCGTGATTTTAGCTAAACCGGATTTATGATTTGAGAGACGCAGATGTATAGGATGGAGTGGAAGTGAATGTCATGTCTTAAATGACATCCAATCACAATTCTCAACCGTCTATGGCCAAATCGCAGATTGCTGGAATAAAGAAAATATTGTGGGCTATAGCCGCCCCTCCCCGGTTGAAAGTTCGGGATTATTAACGGGAACCGCAAAAAACCAATTAGTGTTAAACATTTCATTTTTCTAGTGTAATTGCCAAACTTGAAAAGGACTCCATTTTTCACGCAGAGGACAACATCATGATTTTAGCTATACCGGATAATTTGATTTAAAAAGCGCAGACGTGTGGGATTAAGAGGAAGTGAACGCTTTGTTCTAAAAGACATCTAAATACAACACTCAAGTCACCTAGCCAAATCAAACATTGATTGAATAGAGAAAATTCTGCGGGCTATAGCCACCCCTCCCCAGACGAAAGTTAACTACTTTTAATTTACTCTTTGATACCGAATAGAAATTTAAGTATTTATTTGATTCTGATCAACACATCTTAAATAAAACACAACAGTCAACAAACTCCAATGTGGGACCGGAAAATCAAGTCTTTAATCGAATCAACTCAGTTCTGGCCGACAAACTGAAAGGTTGTCTCATGCTCGGTGCAATTGGTGATTCAATTGGTGGGAAATATGAGGGAACACAATTTAATCAGCATGTTGATCTTAATAGTGATTGGCAAATCTCTGATGACACTCAATTAACTCTCGCTACGTGTGAAGCCATTTGTTATTCTGAGCATGTGAATCCGGAAAAAGTTGCTGCACGATTTCTCTATTGGTACAACTGCCACAAGCAATCCGGACTCGGAACCAGTACTCTGAAAGCGCTTCGGGAATTACAGGTTGGCGGACATTGGGCTCTTGTGGGAAGATCCGGCGAATATGCTGCAGGAAACGGTGCAGCCATGCGAATCGCACCATTGGCATTTAAAGATAATATCAGCCGCATAACGATCCGTGATATTAGTTCAATCACCCATAAAAACGATGAAGCCTATTGTGGCGCATTAGCAATTTTTTATTCCATTCAAAATGCCGTTAATGGCAACTGGAAAGGCAACTCTGATCTTATAGAACTCATTATTGAACAGCTTCCGGATACACGGGTGAGAGATAGGTTTATCGCAATTCAGAATGTAGATCCAAAATCCATTTCGGAACTTGGTAAACAATTCACACCTACTGGTTATGTGGTGGACTCTGTTCCGGTTTCAGTTTATGCGGCACAACAAATTGAGAAGTTGAGTTATTCCGAAATTTTCACGGAACTGATTAAAATCGGAGGCGATACGGATACCACTTGTTCCATGACCGGTCAGATTCTAGGTGCGTTGAAAGGTGCGGGTTCTATTCCTCAAAACTGGAGAGACAATCTAAAAGAAACGGGTGTTTTAACATCCATTAATGACGTGGTTTCAAAATGGATTTTTTAGATCTTTTTATGTTTAACCGGGATTTTATTCCGCACCGTTATTGTTTCGTGCCATATAAGTAAAAGACGCCGAGTGATCTATTCATTTTCCGATTATTTTCGACGCAGTAAATTGATAACAGAAATGACTAAGATTACCATTCAAACCATCGTAAACGCCGATGTGCAGAAAGCCTGGGATTATTACAACAAGCCTGAACATATTGTGCACTGGAATTTTGCGAGCGACGACTGGCATTGTCCGTCTGCTGAGGTTGATCTTCGTGTTGGCGGAATGATGAAATCGCGAATGGAAGCCAAAGACGGCAGTTTCGGATTCGACTTCGGAGCCAACTACAATGTTGTAGAAAATCTGAAAAAGATTGTCTATACCATTCCCGATGGGCGGGTTGTGGAAATCACTTTTAATGATCAATCCGGAAAAACAGAAATCATTATTGTATTCGATGCCGAAAGTATTAATCCGGTAGAAATGCAAAAATCCGGTTGGCAAGCAATTTTGAATAATTATTCTAAATATACGGAAGATAATTAATACCATAAATTGGTTTCAATTGCTCACGTTAAAGTAGATTAGTAGAATGATAAAGCATTTATTGTATTTCAAACTCTTGTTTTTGGTTTCTTCTGTATTAATAATTTCTTCTTGTTCTAAAGCCAAATTAGAAGAAAAAGGATTCTCGGTGTACAATCAGGAATCAGACGAAGACAACACGGATATATCCGGGCTCGATAGCAACAAGTTTAAAACAAGGCCATCCGAGGTTCTTCTTACCGGGATTCAAAACATTCGAATTACACCGATCTATAAAGTAAATTATAACAAGAAGTCCAAAACCACTTTCATTGGATCTAATGAGTTCTATTCTAGTTATTACGAAGATGAAGACGCATCGGATGGAGAATTTTTCAGTCATCATATTATTCCGGGATTTGAAATAGCCTACGGATACAACATGGTGAACATTTCTCATTTTAATCTGAATGCTGATTTGCCTCATCACTGGTTCAATGAATCGGTATTAATCAAAAACATTTATTATCCATCGTTTGGAGTTGATACATTGAATTACCAGCCGGTTCATCGCGATTATTTTATGATTTCGGTGTACGATGAAGATTCAAACCACGATCGTTTTGTAAATCTGAAGGATTTGAGACGTTTCTATTTGTTCGATTCAAATGGAAATAAAATCCATAATCTGATTCCAAAAGAGTACTCTGTTTTTAAATGCAAATACGACCCGGCAAATGATTATATGTACGTTTCCGCAAATCTGGATGAAAACAAAAATGGCCAGATTGATTCTGCAGAACCCGAACATATGTTTTGGATTAATTTAAAAAATCCGGAGCTTTCAGGTAGGTTGTATTAAATAAAATTCATTCAGATGTTTACGCTTTTTCCATATTTGTGATAACAACTGAAATATAAACGCAATGAAAAGCCACTCATTTACATTGAAACTCTTATCGGTTCTGGTAGTTTTTTTATTTATTCAATCAGGATGCAGCAACCCGAATAAAGAAGAGCCTAAATCCGAAAATACGGAGGTAAAAACCGCACCGGTCGAAGATGTTCTTTCCGCTGAGGAACAGGCTGCTCTCACTCCGGATCAGGTGATTCAACTTTTAAAAGAAGGAAATCTGCGTTTCACAGGTAATGCGCTAACCGAGCGCAATCATTCGGCAATGGTTCGAAAAAGTGCAAACGGACAATTCCCGAAAGCGATCATCCTTTCCTGTGTCGATAGCCGAGTTCCGGTAGAAGACGTTTTCGACCGAGGTATCGGCGATCTCTTTGTTGCACGGGTTGCAGGAAACGTTGTGAACGAAGACATTCTCGGTAGCATGGAATACGCCTGCAAAGTGGTAGGTTCTAAATTAATTCTGGTGCTCGGACACGAATACTGCGGTGCTGTAAAAGCTGCCATTGATCATGTTGAAATGGGAAACATTACGGCTTTGCTGTCGCACATTACACCCGTTGTAGACAGGGAAAAAGAGATAGAAGGAGAACGGAATTCGAAAAACAAAAAATTCGTTCACGCCGTGTGCATGGATAATGTTCGAAACACCATTCAGGAAATTCATGAAAAAAGTCCGATTCTGAAAGAACTGGAAGATTCCGGAGCCATCCGAATCGTGGGTGCCATGTATGATATGGAAACCGGGACAGTGGAATTTTTGGAGCGGTAACAGAAGCAGTAACTGTAACGGTAACAACTCTCGTTACAGTTACAGTTACAGTTACAGTTACCGTTACAATTACAGCTACCGTTACAGCAACCCGTCCCCATCCCGTTCTCATTAATTAGTTTTGCGGCACTTTCTTTAAAATGATTTGTGAGGTTGAACAGAAAGCGGTGGAGGAAATCCGCCCGACGAATATTTTGCCGCAAACGCCATTTTGGGCCAGAATAAAAAATGAACAGGGTTTCGTACCTAAAGGGTTTCAGATTCAAATTTCAAGTGACCTTCTGACTCCAAACGAGTCGGATGAAAAAATAGAAGACGACCTGCTTATTCTTATTCGCGATCTTAGTCTAAACAGTTGTTTTGCGTATGTCCCATACGGACCTAAACTCGAACCGGAAGCACAGAATCAAGGAAAATTTCTGGAAGAACTTTCGGAAGTAATTCGTCCCTATTTGCCGGCGAATTGTGTTTTTATCCGATATGACCTGATGTGGGAAAACCAATGGGCAAATGAAGATTCCTATTTTGATGAACTGGGTAACTGGCTGGGACCACCAACTGCGACCACCCAGGAATTTCGGGTAAATTTTAATACCACAAACTGGAATCTCCGAAAGAGTGCGGGTGATGTTTTACCGAAAAACACATTTTTTCTTGATCTAAAAAAAGACGAGGAAGATCTTCTATCCAATATGAGGTTTAATACTCGCTATAACATCCGAAAGGCATTTCAGAAGGGAATTGAAGTTCGTGAATCAGGGTTGGAAATGCTCGATGACTGGTATCGGATTTATTCGGAAACGGCTGCACGAAACCAAATGGTTCTCCACGACAAAGAATATTTCAGTTCCATTTTTAATCATCAGGATGAAAGTCGTTCCGGGGTGAAGGTTCGTCTATTGTCGGCGACGTACAACGATGAATTATTAGCTTCAATGTTTCTTGTACTTTCCCGAAAACGAGGTATTTATTTGTACGGTGCATCTTCTTCGAAAAGACGCAATATGATGGCGAGTTACGCACTTCAATGGGAGGCGATTAAACGAGCCAAAATCAATAATTGCGTGGAATACGATATGTTTGGTTGTGCACCCAATCTCAATCCGAAGCACCCTTTACATGGCGTTCACATTTATAAAAAAGGATTTGGCGGAAATCTGTTTCACCGCATGGGCTGCTGGGATTATCCATTTCAAAAAAAGGAATACGAAAATTTCAGGATTGCGGAACAACTTGGGTAACGGAAACAGTAACGGTAACTGTAACAGTAACGGCAACCATACTGTCAGTTGCGTCCCCGCTACCGACCAATATCTTGAATGAAAAAAATGAAAAGAATTACTGACGAAAGCCTGATTGCACATTGGATAAGAAAAAATTATTGGAAGGCTTGTCAGCATAAATTGGAATATGGAAATTCTGAGCATGCGAAGAATCCCTTTTGCCCAAAAAGAAAAGATCGTCATGGTGAGCTAAGC
This sequence comes from Bacteroidota bacterium, assembly GCA_016124755.1. Lineage (GTDB taxonomy): Bacteria > Bacteroidota > Bacteroidia > NS11-12g > UBA9320 > WGNA01. The sequence continues at coordinate 96,784 of WGNA01000013.1, forward strand.
GAACCAACCCGGGAAACAGTAACGGTAACTGTAACGGAAACAGTAACAGTAACGGCAACCATACTGTCAGTTGCGTCCCCGCTACCGACCAATATCCTGAATGAAAGAAATGAAAAGAATTACTGACGAATGCCTGATTGCACATTGGATAAGAAAAAATTAACGTAAGGATTTGTCAGCATAAATTGGGGTATTAAAATCCTGAGCCTGCGAAGAATTCCTTTTGCCCCAAAAGAAAAGATCGTCATGGTGAGCGAAGCGAACCAACCGGGAAACGGAAACGGTAACTGTAACTGTAACAGTAACACAATCAAGGTTACCGTTTCTGTTACTGTTACAGTTACAACTCTGCGGAGTTGTATGGTGTAATCGAAGCCCACAGCGTTGATTAAAAAATCTCCTTCGGTTCGATATAAATGATTCAAATCTGAATCGATAAATAAAATACCCGTTGTAATTTTTCGCACACGCCCGCAGGTAGAAGGGCTTAAGCCCTTTCTCATTGCGAAATATCTATATCCATTTCGGAGCCTCCTGAATGCAATATCAATCCCATAAAAAACTTATGTTGTTTACCGGAGTTGAACAAGGTTTTGGTATATTTTGCCCCAATTCTAAACCATTTGCAAAGAACACCGGGTCTTGATTATTTGAGGGGATTAGCCGCCTTTGGAGTAATGGTTTATCATGTTACTCTTTGGAAGACTGCTGTAAGTGCAGATATGACAATTGCCAGAATTGGTGTTTATAGCGTTCCCATTTTTTATATTTTGAGCGGGATCACTTTGCATAAAGTGTATTTTGATCGCATGGGTTTTAACAAAAAAGATCTAAAATATTTTTTATTAAAGAGGTTCTTTCGAATTTATCCACTAATGTGGTTCGCGTCAATTTTGATTCTTTTTTTGTTTGATCGCTATCCCGGGATCTTTCATACCATTCTGAGTTTTTCAGGTTTGTTCGCATTTGTTTTTTGGGATAATGATTTTCCCAACGGCATATGGTCTGTTGGCAATGAGCTGGTTTTCTATACCTTATTCCCCTTTATTGTGCTTCTGTCTAAAAGAATAAAAAGCAGTTTGTTCTGGATATTCACGGCGGGACTTGTTGTTCATATTCTATACGCATACCTTGGATTTAGGTCAAGTTTAAGTTACTGGGATAGCTGGCATTTATACACGAATCCATTGAATCAGTTGTTTTTCTTTATTAGTGGAATTACTCTTTCCAACTACTCTTATTTAATAAAATTCAGCAAAATAATTAACATCCTAATTCTTCTTTTATGCACAATACTTTTTGTCACCATTCCAGCTAAAGGGGATCTTTTACATCTGATTATTGAAGAGAATCGATTATATTTTTCCTTTATATGCATTGGAATATGTATGGTTTTTATGCAAATTAAACAGGAGGCTCCTTACATAGTCCACAAACCCTTATCTAAGCTCGGGGAAATTAGCTATTCTGTTTATCTATTGCACCCCATTGTATATTTCACAGTTTTAAAAATACCCGTAATGCAATTGGCACATTCAGATCTATATTGGCTGTATGTGCTATCAGTAGTGACTTTAACCTTAATTATAAGTTTATTTTCCTATCGGTATATCGAACGATTTTTTATAAATGTTGGAAGCCGATTGGTTAGCACTTAATGTATTTTAAGGGTTCTTTCTGGAATCTGTTACTTGCTTATTTACGATATGCCCGGCTTAACGATTGAAGCGGTTATGCCACGGTCGTGAACGGATGGCGGAGGCAGCGCCAACCAGCGACCAGCGGAAGCTCGTGTGGTGCGACCGACGCCACGTGAACGGACGTGGCATTTCAGCGGAAAGCGTGTAAAGCCCCAAATAAAATCGATTGAAGTAAGAATAAAAATATCTTTGTTACTCATGGACGAACAGGAATTAATCGACCGGATACGGCTGGAGGAGAAAATCCGGCACCAGATTCAAAAGGAATTTGCTGCTGAGCGATCGGAGCCCAAAATGACTTTCTGGAAATTGCTTAACAGTAATTTTGGTTTGTTTTTATTATCGTCGATTGTGCTCACATTTATTAGCTGGAGTTATTCGCAAATTCAGTCTCACAACCAGCAAAAAGCCGAACACATCCGCATCACAAAAAGGCTTTCAGCCGAGATGAAATACCGCATGATTTTGTTGGATAATAAAATGCAAACCTGCATGACGATCAGTGATTCGTTACGAATAAAACCCATGTGGGATGTGAACGATATTTTTTACGGCAGATCGGTTGCGCTGATGAATGGTGTGAGCCGGGAAACGGAATTCGATCCGGTATTTCCGGAATACGATAATCGCGGTGTGGTTTCTCTTTTTTGGGAATATGCGATGATCAATCTTCAGGGAGACAACACCCAGTTTATTGAGCCGTTTATGGCATTTCAGATTGGTTTACGCGATATGATGGATAATGATTCTGACACCACTTTGCAATTCCCTAAAAATAAATTATTGGAATTAAATAATCATCTCGACAAGATGAAAAAGGCAATACAGGAAGCAAAACGGGAAAATAGTTGAAAACCGGAATTTCCTAAAACCACTTTTCCTTTATTTCATCTTTAACAAAATAAATTTTTCCCGGTTCGGGTAGCGAATAAGCTAACTTTTTTTCTTCGGCAAACTTCACAAATTCACTTGCAGGTTCGCTCCAGGTGTGTTGAAAGGAAAGTGAAAATCCGGCCCAATGAACCGGAATTGCTTTTTTAACTTTTGCATCCAATGCCGCCTGAACGCTTTCATCCGGGAACATGTGGATGTCGTGCCAGTAGTCGTTGTATTGTCCGCATTCCATAAACGCAAGATCAAACGGACCGAGTTTTTCTCCGATCGTTTTGAAATGATTTCCATATCCGGAATCGCCGCTGAACCAGATATTTTCGATTTCGCTTTTTAGCACCCATCCGCCCCAAAGCGACTTCATCCGGTCTTTTAAACCGCGGCCGGCAAAATGTCGGGTTGGCGTGAACGTGATTTTAATTCCTTCGAAATCCTTCACATCAAACCAGTCGAATTCGGTGATGACTTCCGGATCAATTCCCCAGGAAACCAAATGTCGTTTTACCCCCAGAGCGACAAAGAATTTTTTCGTTTTACTTTTTAGCTTTTCCATGCTCGCAAGATCGAGGTGATCATAATGATCGTGCGTTAATAAAATGAGATCAATTTCCGGAAATTCATCAATAAAACCCAGCGTGTTTTCGGAATAACGGCGGGTTCTTACCGGTCCGAACGGCGAACAATCGGGGCCAAGCATCGGATCAATGAGAATGTTCTTTTCATTCATTCTTAAAAATAAAACCGAATGTCCGTACCAGATAAAACGCGCTTCGTTACCGGGTTTTAAAAACTCAGATTTATCAAACGGATGAATTTTAATCGGAGATTTTGGCTCGCGACTCTTTTTGCCGGAGAGTTGTTTGTAAATCATTTTCGGCATCTGTAGCGGATTAAATGCCAGCGAAGTGGGTAGTATATTTTGAAAAGTTCCGTCTTTCCAATTCGGTGATTTTTCGTACTGACTAACAAGATCTGCGGTGAGTTTTCCGCCAAACTGACGATTCGCCATGAATTAGTTAATTAAGATTTCGGTATTCGGCCGGACTAAAACCGGTTTTTGATTTAAATAATTTTGTGAAGTGCTGAGGATATTGAAAGCCGAGTGTGTAGGCAATCTGAGCAACATTCTCACCGGTTCCTAAAAGTGCCGTTTTAGCCATGTCTGTTATAAAAGCATGGATATGTTCCTGTGCGTTTTTCCCGGTTTCTTTTCGCAATAAATCGGATAAATAGTGAGCCGACATATTCATTTGTTCCCCACAATATTTAACTGTCGGAATTCCGGATGAGAGTTGTTTTTCATCTGCATAATACGCCCTCAACATTTTTTCAAACCGGGTTACCAGATCCTGATTAAAATTGGTACGGGTATAAAATTGCCTGTTGTAATATCGGGCGCAGTAATCCAACAGCAATTCGACATTTGAAACGATAAGTTTCTGACTAAACCGGTCGGTATTCGTTTGAATTTCTTTTGCAATCTTTTCTGCAATTTCGGTCAGCGAATTTTGTTCGTCCTCCGAAACATGAAGCGCTTCAAAAACCTCGTAATCAAAAAATGAATATTGGTGAATGGTTTTCCCGAGTTCGGATTTGCGAATCAGGTCGGGGTGGAAAATCAACAACCAGCCTTTGGCGTCTTCCGGAACCGGATGTTCTTCAGTTCCGGTAATTATCTGACCTGGTTTCATAAAAGCGAGTGTTCCCTCCCGGAAATCATACGAATTTCTTCCGTATCCGATTTCGCATTCCACTCCGTCTTTCATCCAGATTTGATAGAGATCTATTCGAAAAGTGAGTCCGTTTACCGCCGTAACTGCCGCTAAATCTTTTGCATCAATAACTGAAACCAGCGGATGTCTAGGTTTGCGGATCGATAAAAGATCATGCGCTTCGGAAATGGTTTTTACTTCAATAATTTCTTTCATTCACTAATGGAATAAACAATTCTGGTTAAAAGAGTTTTTATTTTTTGCCGGTTTTCAAAACTCCTCCATCTATTAAAGCGTGAAACGAATCGTGCAAAGTTTCTTCGAGTGGACGATACTTCATTCCTAATTCGCGTTTGCTTTTCGAGTTGTCGGCCTTCCACTCGCGGTTCACATTATTTTTCACAAATCTTCGGGTAATTACTTTGTTTACCATTGGTCCTACCATCATCAACAACCATTTGGGCACGGCACGATTGGGAACCGCATGAGTATTACCGAATTCTTTGTGCAGGATTTTCGCCATTTCCAACATGGAAGAATTGTGTCCGCAAATAATATTTCGTCCGTTTGCATCCGGATTAAAACCGGCAGCAAAATGAGCATCTGCCAGATCGCGAACATCAACGATTCCGATTCCAATGTTCGGTGCGCCGGTTTTTAATGTGCCATCGCCAAGTTGCTTTAACATGCTCGTGCTTTCGGAGGTAGAATATTTCGGATTTAATGCCGGTCCGAAAACGCCGCATGGATTTACCACGACCAAATCCCATTGATTTTGTTCGCCGGCAATTCTCCAGGCTTCTTTTTCCGCTAATGTTTTGGAATACGAATACGGTTGATATTCCAAATTAGAAGTTGTGTTCCAGATTTCTTCAGTGAAGATGCCATTGGGTGTTCGGTCGAGATCCGAGCAATCGCTGTAAATGGCGGCGCAACTACTGGTAACGACTACTCTTTTTACCGACGGAGTTTTGTTCGCCTGCATCAGCACATTTTGAGTTCCCTTGAGAGCCGGATCCACGAGATCGCGCTGCGGATCTTTTACGTCTAATGTGTAGGGAGAAGCAGTGTGATAAACGAGTTCACAATCCTTCATCGCTTCGGCAAAACTCCCTTCTGTTAGCAGTTCCGCTTTAAAATATCGGATACTTCCGGGTGCATTTGCAGCAATCGCATCGAGGTGCGCGAGCTTTTGTTTGTCGTCGGGATTGCGAACCGTAGCGTGAACGGTAAGTCCTTCTTCAAGAAGACGCTTTACCACCCAGCCGGCAACATATCCGGTTGCTCCGGTTACCATTACAGGCTTGCTTTTGTTAATGGTTGTCATGATTTCAAATTTTACTAATTACTCATTGAACTCCGCAAAGTTGACCCGGCCAAAGGAATCGGAGTTATACAAATTGCAGAAGAACGAATACTTTTTCCGATGCAGGGTAACGGGAACGGAAACGGGAACCGTAACCGTAACAGTAACCTTGACTTGAAAAAGAGCGGGAGAGCATAAGAGCGACAGAGCGGGGAAATCTGAGCAAAGCGAAGAATCCCTGTGCCAACCAAAAACTACGACATCGTGAGCGAAGCGAACGAACCCGGGAGCGGGAACTGTAACAGTAACGGAAACGGAAACAGTAACCGTAACAGTAACCTTGACTTGAAAAAGAGCGGGAGAGCGGTAGAGCGGAGAGCGGTGTATTCTGAGCAAAGCGAAGAATCCCGGTGCCAACCAAAAACTACGTCATCGTGAG
>WGNA01000019.1 GCA_016124755.1 Bacteroidota bacterium
TGCTACTTCAGGAATAGTGATTTGAACAGTGTGATTGTCGTCTTCGTCGTCTTGAGCGAAAGTGGTTGAGGCAAATGCAACTCCTAGAATTGCAAGAGCAAAGATTTTTCTTTTCATCAATAATAAAGCTAGTAGTAAAGTAGTTCGCCCGCCGGTTTGAACAGTTGTTCTCACCTTTGAGCATTACAAATGAAATCCACATTTTTGAAAGTCACAACCACACCCGAAATGTTTTTTGATAACCGGTGCCTGCTGCCGTTTATAAACGAAATGTCACAAAATTGGTGACAAAACGATGACATTAAATGTGGATAAGGTGTGAATAAGGCGGGTTGAATTCAAGGGCCGGATGTTTCAGTCTATGTATTCTGATGATATTTTTGATACCGTATGTTGTACGACTTCCTTCGAACTGTATTCACCTATACCATTCATCAGTATTTTTCGGAGATACAGGTATTGAACGAAGAACAAATACCCGTTGATAAACCGGTTATTCTTCTTCCCAATCACCGGAGTGCCTTTATGGATCCGATTGTTGTTGCGACTATATTAAAACCGGAAATGCACTTTCTTACCCGGGGTGAATCTTTCCGCAATAAAACATTAGCCCGCGTATTCCGGAGCCTGAACATGATTCCGATTTACCGTAAATCTTTTTCACCCGACGAGGTTCACAAGAATGAAGAAGTATTTACGTATTGCTATGACCTTCTCGAAAGAAACGGCGCATTGATGATTTTTCCGGAAGGACTTTGTCAGACGCGTTTTGAACTTGCCCCTTTAAAAACCGGAACGGCTCGAATTGCGCTCGGAGCAGAAAATAAAAACGACTGGGAACTCGACATACATTTGATTCCTGTTGGAATTAATTATTCGCACCCGCATCATTTCAGAAGCCGGTTGGTATTAAATGTTGGAAAACCAATCCGGCTATCACAATATCAGAAAGAGTACGAAAACAATCCATCCCAAACGGTTCATGAACTTACCTCAGCCATTGAAGAGGAGTTGCGCAGCCTCATTATTATTCTTCACAATCAGGAAGATTCGGAGCTGATCCGAAATACAGAGTTGGTTTTTAAAAGTGAAAACCGGGAAGTACGGAGTTGGTTCGACGATCGCAAACTGATTACAGATGGAATTAATTTTTTCCGCCATCACGATCATACCGGATTAGATAATTTCGATCAAAGAGTGAGAATGTATCTGAAAAACCTGAAACGACTTTATCCTGAAAAGGCACTGAATTTAGACACAAGCAAACAATTGGAAGTGGAGAATCTGTATCTGAAAATTATTATTCTGATACTCACATTTCCGGGCTATCTACTTGGGCTGGCTACTCATCTTCCTCCATTTTTAATTACAGCAGTTATTGCGAAAAAGGTGGTAAAACGCTCTGATTTTACGGGCTCGGTGCTGTTGTTTTTAGGACTTATTATCTTCACATTGTTCGCCAGTGGTGAGTCATATCTCATTCAGAATTGGCTGCATAACCGGATCATCACCGCAACCTTCTTTCTTCTTTGGACTACACTTGGTATTTTCACGTATTTATATCATATAACGGCGAGACTAATCGTTGCCAAATTATGGAGCCGACTAACTCTCCCCGATATTAAAGGTTTACAATCCTGGCTGGAAAACGAAAAACTGGAACTTCAAACCATCCTGGAAAATGCTTACAAAAAATACGAAAGAGAAAAGGAAAAAACAGAGCCGATTGCCTGAACGATTGCTAATCACACTCGCCTTCCTATTATTAATTAATGTGTGTTCAAAAGCTCAGGACAGCGATTCAATTTCCCCGGAGTTGCAGAAAACCCAATTCACCACCGACACTTCTTTTATCTATCAGATTCCGTTTGAAACCGAACACAGTCACATGCTGGTTCAGGGATCTCATTCGATGTTTTCACACCACAACCAATATGCTTCCGACTTTTATGTAAAACCCGGAACACCGGTTTGTGCATCGCGCTCAGGTGTTGTGATTGATGTAAAATCAGATTCGAAAGTGCATGGATTGCGAAAGAAATTTCTGAGCAAAGGGAATCACATTATTATAATGCATGCCGACAGCACCTTTGCTGCGTATTGGCATTTAAAACACGATGGCTCAACTGTAACCGAAGGCGATACGGTTCAGGTCGGTGATATTATTGGATACAGCGGAAACACGGGATACTCGGCATTTCCACATCTGCATTTTATGGTTTTCCGAAAAAATGAAAACAACAAGAGAATTACCATGCCTGTCCGGTTCAGAACCCAGAAGGGAATTTGTTATTTAAAACCGGGTCATAAATATTGTCGTCCGAAACGAAAGAATGCTCAGAGATAATTAATTATTCCGAAGTGAATTTTTGCATTGCTTATTTTGATCGGGTTTCCTTGTTCTCTTCCTAAAGCATAGGCAAGAGAGAGAATTCCGGATTTTACTTCCAGATTTACACCCGCTCCAAATCCAAGTGGCCAATCGCTTTTAACAGAATTTCCGGAGGCATTAAAGGTTCTTGCGCCGTTAAAGAATAATTGAAAGTACGAATTCTCACTAAAGAGATACCGGTATTCGAGAGTGCCGATTGTAAAAGAACTGGCTAAAAGTGAATTTTCATTAAAACCTCGTAGCGATTTCATTCCACCATAGCGGTACAAATCGTTTAAAAATATTTTTTGCGCTAACAAGTATTTGCCGGAAACCGAAGGAACGATTGCACTTTGTTTGAAAACCGGAATAAAAAAATTGGCAGTGTATTCCAGCATTCCCTGTGTTGTATTTAACTTAATAGAATCGTATAATGTGAAATAGCTGCCGGAACTTTCGGTAAATTTCAACTGACTGATTCGTGCGTCTTTCTGAATGGTGCGGGTACCGATATTTCCGTTTAAACTCAATTGAATTCCTCTTCTCGGGTTATTTATATAATCTACCTTGTTTAACGATAATTCAATTCCGTAACTTCTCACTTTTACGGGATTGCTCGAAGGAAGTGATTTTGTAACCCGGATCTGATTCGTGTCAACCGAAATTAAAGATGTGTAATTATTCTGATAATAAAACTGGAGATAATTGGTACCTCCAAAGAAATACCGGACTCCGGCGGTGGATTGCAGTTTGAAAAATAATGTGTCGTATTTAAGGTATTCAAGTCGCACGTCAACACCAACCGGTTTTTGAAAAATATACGGCACTGTTGAACCCAGTTTTAATTCCTGTGAACGTTGCTGAAAACTCTTCCAATGCATGGAATATCCGATTCCTCTTCGCAGAATGTTTTTCAGATCCATATTCACTTCACCGGTTATCAGCAATTTGTTGTCGGTTGTGGAATTAGGCGCAAAACCTACAATACCGTCGAGTTGGTCGGTTCGTTTTTCTTTTAATTCTAAAACGACATGCACCCGGTTACCAATAAAATAAACCCGGTTGTTCATGCGCGAATCCAGAAAAGGAAGTTTGCGAAGTTTCGAATTCATTTTGCTGATGAGACTTTCATTGTATGGTTCATCTTTTTCGAGACCCAGATATCCCGCTAAAAAATTCTTGGAAACTTTTGCATCTCCCCGAATTTCTAATGTGTCCATTACAAACAAACGGTTTTTATTCAGCACTAAAGCCGCTGATACCCCGGCATCCGAAATTTCAATACTGTCTAATTTTATTTCGGCAAACGGATATCCGTGATTTTCTGCAAAGCGCATCAGATTGCTAATCATGGATTGATATTGATCCGGGTTTAGTTTTTCGTGATCGAGCATGCCGTTTTTCCAATGCAGTTCGGTGAGCCAGTCTTGTGCGATGGTGTTTAACCTGAGCTCAACCCATTGAAATTGCGGCCCGGCATACATTTTCACATGCACCGAAACCGAATCCGTATTAATGGAATCTGCCGACGCAGCCAGATATCCGTCACGTCGCCAACCGGAAATTGTGTTTTGAATATAATCTAAAGCCGAACGGTGATCCCGGAATTCCGCATCTGCTTTTTTAATTAATCTTTCCGATTGATCATCCTGAGTTTGATATATGACGCGAATATTTTGAGCCTGAATTTTTAAAATCACAGCACAGAACACCAACAGAAAAACGGAAACATGTCGTTGGTTTCTGCTCATTAGGATTCAGGATTTTTTTTGAGTAAAATGAAAATCCTTAACGTAATTCGGTTCATAATAGGCCGTATCAACAAAATTGCCGGACTTCCATTTTTCGAACGCAGGAATTCCCATGCTTTTAGCTTCGGGCAACGCCACATTATCGTAAATAGAAAAAGTTGTGTCTGTTAAAATCTCTCTACACTTTGTTGCTCCAGTGCCGAATACATGCAATTTTCCGGTTGGATTCAATTTTTGAAAAGATTCTCTTTCGACAATTAACGGAGCATCTTCCGATATACGATGTGACTGAGCATTAAAAACAGCGTGATAAACTTCCATCCTCCGGGCATCGATCATGGGAATTAACAAGTCTTGGTTTTGAATAAAATTCCGGTGTGAATTAATGAAAATGTTTGCCATTAATTCTAAAGTGGAAATGGCAATAATGGGAATACCAAAACCAAATGCCAATCCTTTCGCAGCCGAAACACCGATCCGCAAACCCGTGTAAGATCCCGGACCGCCGCTCACGGCAATTGCATCTAATCGAATACGGTGTTGAGTCAACAGATCTTCAATTCCCGTGTGCAGATATTCGGCATGGCTGTTCGGTTTTTCGTATGAGCGTTCAGCAATGAGCTGTTCATTTTCAAAAAGAGCAATAGAACAAATCTCACCGGAAGTTTCAAGACACAGACAAATCATCGGCACAAATATCTCAATACGTTTTTGAATCGGTCTATATCATCTACAATTCGGATATTCGCCCGATGTCTGAAAACGAGCAAGTCGATCAATCGGTGAATAAAGCCATGATGGCCGCGGCTTTTCAGGTTTTATCGGAAGATGACTGGATCATAAGCGCCATTAGTGAAACCGGCATCCGGGCTATGCGAACAACAGAATCGGGCATTTCAGAAGGTTGCGATTTGGTGATGTCGGATGGAGCCTTGTCGTGTTTCTCAACTTCTTTGGACGACGAACAGGCAAGATTGCTTGTTCAGAAAGTGCTGGATAAATTCAGAACATCCGATTTTAATTTATTGCAACAGGCTTTTATAAAATTCGTACAACACATTAGCGATCACCCGGAATTTAAAAATCCTTACACGTTTGTGCTGTTTAAAACGCATCGGGTAACAACCACATTAATTCTGATCAACACATTGGTCTTTATATTAATGCTGATAAAGGGTGTTCATTTTTTCGATCCGGATACCGAAGATATTATTCATTGGGGAGGTAACTGGGGACCATTGGTTTTGGGGGAACATCAGTATTGGAGATTGATTACCAGTGTATTTGTTCATATCGGAATTCTGCACATCGCCATGAACATGTACGCACTCTATTTTATCGGGTTGCTGCTCGAAGAGTTCGTGGGTTCGAAATGGTTTCTTGCTTCTTATCTAATTTGCGGAATCGGTGCCAGTGCTGCGAGTTCTTTTATGCATTCTGATTTGGTGAGTGCCGGTGCATCGGGCGCGATTTTCGGCATGTTCGGTTTATTTCTTTCCCTCTTATTAATTAAAGCTGTAGACAAAAGTGTTTCACAAACCATGTTAAAAACCATAGCTATATATATCGGCTACAGCTTGCTAATGGGTTTGCGCGGCGGGGTTGATAATGCAGCTCATGTGGGCGGATTAATTTGTGGGATTTTGTTGGGATTAAGCTGGAAGTCGCTGAACCCGCTCGTGTTGGATATCCGAAAATTTCTTCCGCGGTTTGCCGGAGTATCACTGTTCATTCTTTTGCTTTCCGGATTTCTAATTGAAAGTGCGCCTCAGGCAAATTCTGTATGGATTAACACGTACGAGAAATTTAGCGAACTCGAAATGGAAGCGATGCATTTGTACGATTATCCGAAAGAAACGGACGGTTCTGTTTATGTTCAATTTATTCAGGATACCGGTTTGCCGGATTGGAGATTAGCTCAAAAATTACTGTTGGAAACCGATACAATTGAATTGAATAACGACCAGCTTTTGGTTCGCCGGCAACTCCTGCGATACACCGATTTGCGAATCGAAAGCTACGAAAAAATGATTCTGGCCTTTATCGAAGATTCCGACGACAAATGGGCAGAAGTTGAAAATATTAATTTACGAATTGAAGAAAAATTAAAAGAGATAAATCAATGATAAAAACCCAAATCACGCCGCCGGTATGTGCTAAGAAACCACATGAAATGGAAATTCACGGCGATGTGCGAACAGACAATTATTACTGGTTAAATGATCGTGAAAACGAGGAGGTGATTCAATACCTCAAAGATGAAAATGCCTACACGGATGCTGTGATGGCCGACACCAAAACGTTTCAGGAAGATCTGTTTAAGGAAATGAAATCGCGGATAAAAGAAGACGATTCCTCAGTTCCCTATTTTTTAAATGGCTTTTGGTATTACACGCGTTTTGAAACCGGAAAAGAATATCCGGTGTATTGCCGGAAAAAAGATTCTTTGGAAAGCGAAGAACTCATTTTGCTCGATGTGAATGATATTGCAGAAGGGCTTTCATATTGTCATGTCGGTGGTTTAAGTGTGAGTCCCGATAACCAATGGCTGAGCTTCGGAGTTGATCGTGTGAGTCGGCGCATTTACACTATTCATTTTAAAAATCTGACGACCGGAGAAATTCTGGAAACCCAAATTGAAAATACAACCGGAGGGGCAACCTGGGCAAATGATAACGACACAGTTTTCTTTACAACGCGCGACGAAAAAACCTTGCGATCAGACCGGGTTCATCGTTTCCGGAGATCGGATCAAAGCCGGCAAGAAGTTTTTTTCGAAGCCGATGAAACCTTTAATACCGGAGTTTCAAAAACCAAATCGAAAGCCTATTTAATAATTGTTTCATCGAGTACATTAACCACCGAATACCGGTATTTAGATGCATCGAATCCAAACGGGGAATTCAAAATATTTCAGCGTCGTATTCGCGGAATGGAATACGGAATTGCGCATTATAAAAATATCTGGTACGTAGTCACAAACTGGGACGCAAAAAATTTCCGGTTGATGAAATGCGGTCTTGAAAACACCGAACGAGGATTGTGGATTGAGGTGGTTGCGCACAGGGAGGATACTTTGTTGGAGGGAATCGAATTGTTTAATGACTTTCTGGTTTTAGAAGAGCGATGTAAAGGTTTAAACCGGATTACAATTAATCAATTAAGCACGGGTGAAAGCCATATTATTTCAACCGACGAACCTGCATATACATTGGGAACCGGAATTAATCCGGAATACGAAACAACTAAACTGCGATACGGTTATACGAGCATGGTAACGCCAAGCACTACGTATGAATACGACATGGTGAGCCGGGAGAGAACTGTTCTGAAGCAACAGGAAGTAGTGGGTGGTTACGACAAATCGCAATATGCTTCAGAGCGATTGATGATTGCTGTTCGCGACGGAATTGATGTTCCCGTTTCACTGGTTTATAAAAAGGATTTTATAAAAAACGGAAATGCTCCGCTTCTTTTATACGGTTACGGAAGTTACGGACATTCAATTGATCCGACATTCAGTTCGGTGCGTCTGTCTCTTTTGGATCGCGGATTTGTTTTCGCCATTGCACACATCCGGGGGGGAGAAGAGATGGGGCGTTACTGGTATGATGAAGGAAAATTATTAAAAAAGAAAAATACTTTTTACGATTTTATTGACTGCGGAAAATATTTGGTAATTGAAAAATATACTTCATCCAAACATTTATATGCGATGGGTGGAAGTGCCGGTGGTTTGTTGATGGGAGCCGTAATTAATATGGAGCCCAAACTCTTTAACGGAGCCATAGCCGCTGTGCCGTTTGTGGATGTGGTTACTACGATGCTCGATGAATCTATTCCGCTCACAACGGGCGAATTTGATGAATGGGGAAATCCTAAAAACGAAGAGTATTATCACTATATAAAATCGTATTCGCCGTATGATAATATTGAAGCGAAAGAATATCCGAATTTATTAGTTACAACGGGATTGCACGACAGTCAGGTTCAGTACTGGGAACCGGCGAAATGGGTTGCAAAACTTCGGGAATTAAAGACAGATAATAATGTGTTGTTGTTGCAAACCGAAATGGATTTCGGACACGGAGGAGCCAGCGGAAGATTTGAACAATTAAAAGAAATCGCATTGGAATATACGTTTTTGCTAATGCTGGAAAATAGGATGATCCAACTACGCTTTTAGCTACGGCAGAAGAAAAAGCGAAAATCGAAAAACGAAAATCGAAGGGTTCGTGGATGCCGTTATCTGTTTGATCAGGCGGATAATCCTCCTACGCAATTGCTTCGGCGGATGAAAAAAAAACTGGGAAACTTTGTGTGACATTGCGGTTAAATAAAAAATCGAAGAACGAAAATCGAAAAACGAAGGGTTCGTCGATGCCGTTATCTGTTTGATTTTGCTTGCTCTTACGCAATAGCCTCGGCGGTTAAATAAAAAAAGCACGTACGAGGTCATCGCAAATAAATAGGATGACTATCGGTAAAGTAATCCGCGATCAATCGTAAAACCCACCCTCTTGCTTTTTACAAACAATATCTTAGATTTGATCAAAGTTAAACCACACATGAAGTTCAGAGCATTTATACTTTTCGAAGTTGGAGTATTGTTTTTTGGAAATTCTGTTGCAGGAAATCCTTTCGTACAAAAAAATTATATCGGTATTAATGTCGCCGGAATGCGTCCGTTAATCGGCTCGCATCCCGAGCAAACCTCATTTCTCAATCGCGATAATTGGTTCGCTCCAAGAGGGATATCTTATCTGCACGTTGCCGGAAAATATTCACTGAAAGCGAACATCGGAATCCTGAGGAAGGAATGGTCTGCAATTATTGTGGATGGCGGTTCTGAAGGTACGCTGAGTGGAGTGGATGTGATGATCGGGTTTAATCGTAATCTGTATTTAAACAAAACGATCATAACAGCCGGAGCCGGATTGTATTATCTCCAGGCAAACAGAAAAGGAGTGTCAAATAGCATTGCCGGACCGAATGAATTTAATTTTAATTCATTTTGTGCCGGTGTAAATCCAACACTGGGAGTTTCGCGACCGATTGGCAAACACATCCTGGTTTCTTTGGAGGCCGGTGCGTACATGGGATACAACGGTCAATTTAACACTCCTTTGGTTTTTTGGGGTTTGACCGATCTTTCATTTAATCCGGTTCAATCCCTTTCGGTTTATTGGGGATTTTAAATTGCATTAATTACACGACTCGTGTGAACCGGCGAGAATTTCTTCGTATTCAGCAACGCTCAGGAATTGTGGTGTGTAATCCGAATTATTGCTCTGCAATTGTGAAACAAATGAGCGGATGTGATTCCGGGAACCGCATTGTAATTTGGTAAAAGCACTTTGAATGGAAGAGTTGGTTACCCATTTCAGATAATCTCTTAAATCAACAATGTCGAGATCTTCGATAGTTGCTCCTATTTTTAATGCCTGAACCAAACTATCATCGCCCTGATCAACAAACGATTCGTAGTAATTCCTGAGTTCTTCGTTGGCAAACACTCCCGGATCTTCAATTGTATATTCAATTCCGAATTGTTTTAGCAGATCTTCCACCGTGTTCATGTGTGTTTGTTCACTTTGCGAAATGTTGTCGAACACTTTTACATTCCAGATTGAATAAAGATGTTTATACGTATCGCGAGCCAACTTTTCCTCTTCCAGCATTTTCAAGAGGGCTTGTTTTTCGGTTTCCGAAACCGAGGTGGTGTTATCGACCGGGGTAACCTTATCATCTTTTTTGCAGGCGGCAATTCCAACAGAGAAAAGCAATACAAAGAGAAAGATAGAGGAATTGGGATATTTAGTTTTTAATTTCATATACAGGGCTTTTTCTTTGTTCAAAGGTAATTTGAAGGTTTTCGGCGCCGTGTAACAAAGGCAACACAGCAGTTTGAAAATTTTTAATAAATGTCTTGACTCTTACCCTACGTGATGGATTTCATTTGCATTTGTAAATAGATCAGATGAAGAAATATACGGTTAAAGAAGTGGCCGGTTTTGCAGGAATCACTATACGAACTCTCCATCATTACGATGAAATCGGGTTGTTGGTTCCCTCTGAAAGAAGTGAAACCAATTACCGGTATTATTCGGAAAATGATCTTTTACTGTTGCAACAAATTCTTTTTTATAAGGATTTGGGAATTGCATTAAACGAAATAAAAGACATAATTCAGAATCCCGGATTTGATGTTGTCGGTGCGTTGATTCAACACCGGGAAACGATTCTTAAAAGACAAGACCATCTTAAGGCTCTTTTAATCACCATCGACAAAACATTAAATAATCTCAATAATAAAATTATGAAACCAGAAGAATTGTATGAGGGTTTGCCCAAAGAGTTTGCAAATGAATACCGGACTGAAGCCATGGAAATATATGGTGAACAGTCGGTTTTGCAATCTGAAAAGGAATTATTAAAAATGGGTAAAGCAGATTTTGAGCAATTAAAATCGGAGCAAAAACAAATTAATGAAAAGTTGTTTTCGCTAATGGGTGAAGATCCAGCGTCCGAATCAGTTCAGACAGAAATACAAAAGCACTATGTTGTGATCAGAAAGTTTTGGGGAGCATCAAATCAGGTTGATCCGCAGTGGGAGGCGTATGCAGGTCTTGGTGACTTGTATGTTTCGGATGAACGTTTCACCAGTATTAATGGAAATGCACAACCCGACTTTGCAGCTTTTCTGAATGCAGCTATGAAGCAATTTGTAATGAGAAAAAAGGGAGGATAGATTTTTTCATAAAGCTGTAGATTAGCGTAACCGGAATAAGTTCCATAGCTTTTGATTCTCAGGGAATGAAAACCAAAAATTAATTAATATCTCTCCGCAACATCGCTGATTGTCATGCGATTGTTGGATTATTCAATTTTTCTATTAGCTTGCACATAATTGCCGGGTTCATGAAGAATTTCTGCGAACCCCGATGAAACAGGTTTTACGTGCAGATTAATCGATTTACCATATTATTATTTCTGATTTTCGGCGGTATAGCCGGAGTAGATGCTCAGGTTGCAAAAGAATATTCAGACGTGGTTGAAAGGGCCGGTCTGTTGTACGATCAGGGAAAGCTTCAGGAATGTCTTACTCTTTGCCGTACCGTAAATCTCGACAGTGCAGATGTTGGTGCGCAATGGAAAGTAAACCGTTTGATGGCGATCGTATTTCTGGCCAATCAGCAAAACGACAGCGCAAAAAAGTACGCTGAAAAAATGCTGGATATCAATCCGACGTACACCCCGAGTTATCTCAAGGATCCGACGGATTTGATCAAGTTGCTCGGCACGATTGAGGTAATTCCGAAGTTTAGTCTGGGCGGGGCGGTTTCTCTTGGTTCGACCACTACATTTCCAATAATAAAAACCGGTTATGTAATTTCGGATTATACCAAAACATATCAATCCAAAAACAGTTTCCAATTTGGTTTGTCGGGTGAATATTTATTGAAATCGAAATTGGGATTGAACCTGAGTTTGCTGGCATCTCAAAAGTCTTTTCAAATTAATTACGATTTTGATAACTGGAAAAATCAGGCTCAGGAAAAACTCACCTATATAGATTTGCCTGTTGCCGTGAGCTATTATTTACGTTCAAACCGAAAAGTAAAGGTCTATTTTCAGGGAGGTATTTTCGGCGGATGTCTGCTCTTTTCCAATAATAATTTTACCTCAGAATATCTGCCGGATCACAGTATTAGCGAGTATCATGGATTGGATGCCACCAACCGCAGATACCGGTTAAATTTCGGCATGGTCGGAGGTGCAGGAGTTTCGATTCTCGGAAAGAAGAAGAAGGGTCATGTGTTTCTTCAGGCGAGTTATTTCCATTCGTTTGCTCCATTGGTAAAATCGGATACGCGCTATAAATATTCAGAATTGTTGTATTCTCATTTTTATGTGGATGATGATTTTAAGTTGGATAATTTGTCGGTTTGTATCGGTTATTCCTTTCACTTAAATTATAAGGTACTCAGATGATGAACCATTCTGAAGAAAAAAAACGGAGGTTTAAAAACTCTGCGGAATTGCAGCAAAAGGTTTGGCGAACTTCTGATTTTGCTTCGCTTTGGATTTTGGTTTTATGGTTAGCGGCAACGGTTAATCTGAAAGCTCAGGATTGTTCGGATGCTATTTACCGGGCCGATAAAATGTATGCAAACGGACAAATCAGTCAGGTGATAGAAAGTTTAGAGCCCTGTGTTTCCGGATCGTTAAATGCCGATGAAAGATTTGAGGCATACCGGCTTCTCGCTTTGGCATATCTCAACAATCAGGATCAGGAAAAGGCGGATGAGTATATCCGGAAGCTTTTGATGATAAAACCTCAGTATCAAAAATACCCGAACAACGATCCGCTGGAGCTTACCAGGCGCATTAATCAATTTGATGTTTCTGCCAAATATTCGGTTGGATTTGATGTGGGATTTAATCTGAACTCGGTTAAACTCATAAAGAGTTATTCTGTTTATTCCTCACCGCAATCGTATGTTACATCTCCGGGTTACCAGTTCGGGGGTTCTTTTAATTATGCGTTTATAAAAAACTGGAGTGTTGAAGCCGGCGTTTTTTATTACGGATTATTTATAAAACATCAAATAGATAATGCAGGCGGTCAAAAGCAAATTTATAAAGAAACGCAGCAGTTTTTTTCTCCCGGGCTAAACCTCACGTACAACCGGAAAGTACATGGAAGCATTGAGTTATACGCAGGAGTTGGTTTCGGTAATGCATTTTTAACATCGTCGAATGTTTTTTTTACATCGGAAAATATTGAATCAAAAAATATTCGTCTGGCCACGCGAAATTCATTCGACGACCGCACAAAATCTATTGTTTATACTTCTGAAAAAATAGGAGTTAGTATTCCTTTTAATATCGGTCGGTTGCATCTCGAGTGTATGTGGTTACAGTATCAGTCGAATGCGGTAATTGCAAACCGCCGAATGTCTGACCGTGCTTTTATTTATTCTAATCAATACATAAACGATGATTTTAAAAATCGTCCGATGATGGTAAATGCCGGAATAAGCTGGCCCGTGAAATATCAGGTGAAAAAGGCAACCCCAAAAAAATCAGACTCAAATTGAAATAGGACATGAACAATATCAAAATTAGTAAGTCTGTTTTGTGCGCTTTGTTTTTGTTTGGGACGACAATATCCTGTAAACGGGAAGTGGAAATAAATGCGGAAAGTCAATCATCGGTTCATTATTATACTGGTGGAGATGAAGACAAGGTTCAGGGTGTGGTTTCGACAGACGACGGTGGTGCTGTATATGTTGGAAAAGCCGGATCTAATGCTTTTATGATGAAGGTTGATGCCGACGGAAAGCAACTTTGGTACAGACAATATGGCGGAGAGAATATTGAAGAATTTAAATCGGCCATTGCAACATCCGACGGCGGATATCTTGCCATTGGAAGAAATAATACAATTGACAACGGACAGTCGCTCGGTGCGGCTATCGATTATGTGGTTAAAACAGATGCCAATGGAAACATGCTTTGGCAAAATTCTTATCTCGCTAATTTTAGTTATCTGGAGTCGGTTATTGAATCCGATTCCGGGGATTTTTTAATTACCGGAAGTGTTTATTCGATTCAATCGGGCGGTAGCTGGGATGTGATTTTATTTTCTGTTGCACCGGATGGATCTTTCAAATGGGGCTATGCTTACTCCGACCAGTATCTAAAGACCATACCGCCATTTTATGCATCGAAGTCTTATTACCAGCAGTTTGCAAGTGATATGTTTTTCGCCCCAAACGGTGATTTAATTATTGCCGGCACGATGAGTCCTTCCATTATTTCTGTGGAAGCCAACAAGTTTGTGACATTCTTTATGGTTATTGATCCGACAACATACAGTATTAAAAATCTGTATCCTTATTATGATTATCAAAGAGGCTGGAATTGGTACCGTTTGAAAAACAGAGACGAACGTTTTAATGTGCGGGTAATAACGGGATCAGACGGGTATTACGTGGCCACAACTGTTGAAGACGATAATTCGCTGATGAGGGTGCAATTATTAAAAACGGATTTTTCAGCAAATCTTTCTTCACCGTTGTGGGTGAAAGAATATTCAGGACTTGGAAATGCGATTATGTATGATTTTGCTGATAACGGAGATGGAACTTATTTGATTTCCGGAACGAGTACGGATAAGTATCTGACACTTTCATTCCCGGAACTTTTCGATGGTCTGCAAAACATGGTGATGAAGGTGGACAGGGAAGGAAATGCCTTGTGGTCTCATTATGAAGGAAGCGAACACGATGCGAATATTGGATTGCAGATTCAGAAATCGGGGAGCGGTTATGCGGTTGGTGGTTTTACGTCGCTCAATCGTTCCGGCTATCATAAGATGTACCGGATGGAATTGAATTCAGATGGGGAATTACTGGGATCTAAAAAATGAGGTTACTTATGAAAATTGAACAGAAGAGTAATTTTTTATCACTTTTCATTTTAATGATTTCGGTGGTTTTGTTCACCAATGGTTGCAAACGCGATGTTCCGGAATCCAAATTAGAAACCAGTAATTTTTTTAAAGGATATGCCGAGCCGGAGAATCAGTATGGCTTGATGATTCAGGAGGCCGAAAATGGTAATCTGGTTTTGTATTGTTTGCAGGATTTGCTGTTGGGTGACGGACAAATTCTTACCATAGTTAAAACGGATGCCAGTGGAAATATTCTTTCAAAAAAGGTTTATGAAAATGATTCTTTGGGAGGATATTCTTCAACCGCTCCTGATGGCGGAATTTTAATCTGTTCGAATGATTACAAAGGAACTCTTTTGAAATTCGATAAGAATGGCAATGAGGTTTTTAAAACATTATTTGCCCGGTCGAAGGCTTTGTATTATTCGTTTCCGTACGAGATTGCGGAAGGAAGCAGTGCGGGTGAATTTTTTGTTGCGGCATCAGATGGTGGTAACACTGGAAATCCGTCGACAAACCGGTTGTTTAGATTTACTACAGATGGCGGCTACAACAGTTATTATACTTTTCCGGATGAATTGTTCGACGGGAAAGTTCTTTGGTGGAGCGTAATTGGATACGAGGATCCGCAGGTTTATTATTTACACGGAATTTATTTTGATAAATCTCCCTGGAGTTGGGCCGATGCAGCCCATCATTTTGTTGTACGGATGGAATTTTCCGGAACCGATCTGGTGTCGAAAAAAATGATAACTCCCGATTACCAAAACGATGCTGTATCTGCCAATAATTACATTGTGCCCGCAAAGTTTTCGGAGGGGAAGCTTACGGTGGCGTATGATAAATTAGATAATTACAAGGATCTTCAGACTGCCGTTGTGGTTCAATATGATAAAAACCTCAATGTGTTGTGGGAAGTTGATATGCCCTTTGGAACGAGTAACGGAAGAATAGAAGCGATTGATAATTGTTCAGACGGAGGGATAATCGTTACGGGGAGTCATCGCACAAGTGATTCAAAAAATTTAAATCCGTTTTTATGTAAAATCAGCGCATCCGGAGAATTGTTGTGGTTTAAAAAATACGATGCAACAAATGAGACAACCTGTAGAAGTGCAATTGAAACCCGCGACGGGAAGTTTTTAATGATCGGTACAACCGTGAGTTTTGGTGACGGGAAAAACGATGAAGATGTATTTGTTATAAAGACTAATAAGTACGGGGAGTTGGATAAATAGAAACCAGTTTTAAATTTTTTACATTAAATGTTTCTCCGTTTGGATGCACCAAGATTGTAGATCGGTTAGGGTTCGATACGCAATCTCATTTCTTCTTACTTTTTTCTTGATAAAAAAGTAAGCAAAAAATCAAGTCGGATAGAAAGCTGCCCAAGCGCCCTTTATCATTTGTTGAAAATCTGGTGAAAGAAGTGATAAGCACTTTCCCCGATTTTCTACCAAATGACAAATTCCCGCCGGGGCTATCCCGCCTTTCCGACGACCCACCCACGCGTTCCTAAGCTTGTTTTAGATCCGCTTCGCACGATTCATTTTGTTTTTTTTAATACTAAAATTGAAGTGATTGGGAGGTCGGTGTATTTATGCGGAATACATTAAATATTAAATGTTTCTCCGTTTGGATACACCAAGATTGTAAATTGTTTTAGCTATCGATAAACAATCTCTTTTCTCACTTTTTTCTTGATAAAAAAGTAAGCAAAAAATCAAGTCGGAAAGAAAGCTGGCAAGCGCCCTTTGTCATTTGTTGAAAATCTGAGAAAGAAGTGTCAAGCACTTTCCCGATTTTCTACCAAATGACAAATTCTCTCCGGGGCTATCCCGCCTTTCCGACGACCCACCCACGCGTTCCTAAGCTTGTTTTAGATCCGCTTCGCACGATTCATTTTGTTTTTTTTAATACTAAAATTGAAGTGATTGGGAGGTTGGTGTATTTATGCGGAATACATTAAATATTAAATGTTTCTCCGTTTGGATACACCAAGATTGTAAATTGTTTTTGGTATCGATAAACAATCTCATTTCTCACTTTTTTCTTGATAAAAAAGTAAGCAAAAGATCAAGTCGGAAAGAAAGCTGCCCAAGCGCCCTTTATCATTTGTTGAAAATCTGGGGAAAGAAGTGACAAGCACTTTCCCCGATTTTCTACCAAATGAAAAATTCCCGCCGGGGCTATCCCGCCTTTCCGACTACCCACCCACGCGTTCCTACACATACATTTTTCCCCGCTTCGCCTGATTTATTTTCATTATATCGTGATCTAAAATTGGTGTAAGAAAGCGATGAAACGCGTAATTTTAATTCGATTTTCATTTGTTCGTTTTTCGCTTTTGAATTGGTTTCGGGCCGGGATTGAAGCGGTTACAAAGGCGGCCGGATGTTGACAAAGATGCCGTCGACAAATTGCGACCGGCAGGAAGCGCATTTGGTGAAGAGCAGCTTGCAACAGCCGGACGGTGTGTTTGAGCGGAAAGCCCGGAAAGCCCCCAAATAATATTGACAAACCGAATGAATAATCGTCCCTGATTTTCACATAACTGTTTGCGGCAATTCGCGGGCTTTTTGTTAATCTTGAATGAGTTTAATATTTCACATGAAAAAATTACTAACCCTGATTTGTATTGCCGTTTTTTCGGTAACAAATATTTGGGCCAAACACGTTGATGTGGAAAAGGCCAAACAGGTCGGTTCTGCATTTCTGGCCTCCAAAATTAATCAGTCTCCTGCCCAGCTACAGTCGGGACTTACGTTGGCTTATACGTCGGCAAGTGCGGCAACGAGTGCAGTTAGCAATCGGAGTGACGTGGTTTATTTCTATGTTTTTAATCTGAATACTTCGGGTTTTGTAATGGTATCGGGCGACGATCAGGTAATGCCGGTTCCCGCCTATTCTGATGAAACCACTTTTGATCCGGAGAACATTCCGTACAACACCAAAAAATGGCTTGAAGAATATAAGGAACAGATTCGGGATGCGATCGAAAATCAGGTTCAGGCGACAGAGCAAATTACTGCCGACTGGAATTTATATCTGAGCGGATCATCTGCCAATCAGGCGACAAACGGCGCGGTGAGTCCATTGGTAAAAACCACATGGAACCAATCTCCGTATTACAATTCCATGTGCCCGAGCAGTTCGGTAACCGGTTGTGTAGCAACGGCCATGGCGCAAATAATGAAATACTGGAATTATCCGGAGACCGGTTCCGGGTTTCATTCCTACAAACATTCGACATACGGAACGCTGTCGGCCAATTTCGGAAGCACGACGTATAAATGGTCTTCGATGCCGAATTCTATTTCGTCTTCCAACAGTTCCATTGCGACCCTGATGTATCACTGTGGTGTGAGTGTGGACATGGATTACAGTCCGCAGTCGAGCGGTGCTTATGTGATTTCGGATCGGAGTCCGGTTACCAATTGTGCCGAATACGCATTTAAAACCTATTTCGGATATAAGTCGTCGCTCGACGGAATTGAACGCGCGAACTACACGCAGACTTCCTGGATAAATAAACTCAAAACAGAATTGGATGCAGGGCGTCCGATTTTATATGCCGGTTTTGGCAATGGTGGCGGACATGCTTTTGTGTGTGACGGTTACGACAACAGCGATTATTTCCATTTCAACTGGGGATGGGGCGGCGCATATAACGGTTACTTTTCCATTAATGCATTAAATCCGTCGGGAACCGGAACCGGTGGCGGATCGGGAGGATACAATACCGGTCATCAGGCAATTATCGGAATTGAGCCGGTGACACCCGGAACCGATAAATCTGATCTAAAGTTGTACGATTATGTTTCGGTTTACAACAGCACGATCGGGTACGGACAATCCTTTTACGTTAAAACCAATATCGTAAACCGTGGAACGGGAACCTTTAACGGAGACTATTGCGCAGCGGCTTTCGATCTGGATGGGAACTTTGTGGAATATGTAGAAATCGTTTCAGGCGCAACACTTCAGGGCGGATACGTTTATACCAACGGAATTACATTTACCAACGACGGTGCGCTTACCATTTTACCGGGTTCGTATAAAATTCACATTTTTTATCGTCCGACCGGCGGGCAGTGGGTGCAGATATCTGAAGAGGGCAGTTATGTAAATTCGGCGAATCTTACGGTTTACAATAACAATAATATTCAATTGAATTCGGCGATAACGGTAACACCTTCAACCTTGATTACAGGTGAAGCGTTTTCCGTTAATTTAAATATTGTAAATCAGGGAACATCGACATTCAAAGGGAGTTATGGTGTGGGTCTGTTTAATCTCGACGGCACCTTAGCACAAACAATTGATATTTATGATGAAACTACCGGTTTGCCTTCCGGTTATACGTACAAATCGCCCTATCTTACCTTTAGCAATAGTTCGGTTGATGTAGAACCGGGAACCTATTTATTGGCAGTGCAACACAACGGGGGTTCGGGTTGGCAGCTCACCGGGACGGGAACATTTCAGAATCCGATGAAGGTTACGGTTCAGGCACCTTCGATTGATCCGGATATTTATGAGCAGAATAATTCGGTTGCAGAAGCCTATAAATTAAATCTCAGTTACTCCGGAAATAAAGCGACCAAAAGCACCGACGGATCAACGCTGCACACCGGAACAGACATCGACTTTTACAAAGTGGAATTGCCTTCGGGATACGATTATTCCATTACCGCCACACTGTACGATGCCTATAAAGACAAGGGAAGCACAGTGTTTACCTGCGATGCTTTGGTGTCGTATTCAACAAACGGAAGTGATTGGTCGGATACATACGACGATGTTATCAGCGGAAAGATTACGGTTACAGACGGCGGGACATTGTACTTTCAGGTAGCTCCTTATTTCGCCGGAGAAACGGGAGATTATTTATTGGAATTCAGTGTTATTCGAACCGAGCATGTGGGAATTAAAAATGTGGAATTAACAAACCTGATTTCGATGTATCCGAATCCGGCGAATGATGTTGTGAATATTAATTATCCATCCGGAAAGATGGAAATTAAATCTATTTATCTAACCGATATTAACGGAAAATCGATTGAGCAACCGACTGTGGTTTCGGGTGATGATAACATCGTTCTTCATACAGAAAAGTTGACTGCGGGAATGTACATGGTTCAGATTGAAACCGGAAAAGGAATATTAACACGAAAATTGGTAATCAGCAGATGAGAGGAGTTGTTTTTTATCTTTTACTAATTGCTTTTTCGGGTTGCGGAATGTTTAATTCTAAAAATAAAAAAGAAGTGACATTTACGCCGGGAACAGCACCCGGTCCGCCAACAATGGTATATAAGACAAAAAAGAAGTATTACCATTTGGTGCCGGTTATTTTGTCGGATGATAAAAAAACAGTGGCTTCTTATCCGGATCCGAAGGATGTGATGACAGACGGCAAACCGGCGTTGCCGACACCATTAAAAAAAGGATATTATCTCGATAACCGGGGAATCAATCTGAATGTGGCGTTTATCAATAAAACGTACGAGGAATATTCCAAATTAACGGAATTGCCAACCCCGGAAGTGATGATGAGTTGGGTAATTGATAATGATCCGTTATCGGAGTTGTGCGATTGCGGAAACCGGAATGTCATTCCGGATGCAGAAAAACAGATGAATGAACTGATACAAGCCAAGAAGTTGAGGACTCTGTGTAAGGCTTTGAAGTGAGTTTTTGATTTGTTCTTCACTTGTGCTTTTTAGTTTTAAGGAAATACGAGATTTATTCTTTCTGCTGAATATTTTGTGTCGGTAATTCTTTGTGCCGTTGTGTGAAGCAATAGCTAATATGCTATAAATGGTTGATGAAGAACTTCTGAAGTATGAGTATATTGTTCTTGAAATAAAATCATAGATGCTTCTTCGTTTGGATGCACCAAGATTATGAATCAGTTGGGAATCGATGTACAATCTCTTTTCTCACTTTTTTCTTGATAAAAAAGTAAGCAAAAAATCAATTCGGAAAGAAAGCTGCCCGGGCTCCCTTTCTCATTTGTTGAAAATCTGGGAAAGAAGTGTCAAGCACTTTCCCGATTTTCTACCAAATGAAAAATTCCCGCCGGGGCTATCCCGCCTTTCCGACGACCCACCCACGCGTTCCTATTCTTGTTGTGGGTTCCGCTTTGCACAATTCATTTTGTTCTGTTAATTCAAATCAACAGTTGAATCAATAAAGCGGAGAAGCATTTAATTTTTTAGCTGATGTGTGAAATCTAATTCTTCATGCAACCCTTTTCTTTTTTATCAGACTAAAAGAAAAATGACCACATGAAAACCTGCTATACTTTACTTTTTATTCTGGCCTTTTCCGCATCCGGATTTGCGCAGAATTATTACATATCGAATACGTCAGTCGGTGCGAATGATGCCAATCCCGGAACCATTGCGTCGCCCTGGAAGTCCTTTACACCACTCAATGCTTTGCTGAAAACGACCAATCCTATCGATACGATTTTTCTGCGATCCGGCGATGTATTCAGGGATCATATTGATGTCGCAAACCGAAAGAATATTGTGATCACGTCGTATGGATCGGGAGCCAAACCGGTAATATCCGGAACCGAAAAAGTAAGTGGTTGGACGAGCTTTAAAAATTATTACCGGGCTGCAGTAACCGGATCGGTTTCACACTTTTTCTCACAGGGGCACGAACAGATTGTGGCGAGATATCAGGATCGGGGAGCTTATCTCACGGTGGATATGGCCGATAATAATTCACTTCAGGATAATGATCTCAGCGCGATATCAACGGCTGTGTTGAACCGATCGCAGGTTTGCGTTCATACCGCGCAATGGTGTTGGGAGAAATCGAAGATTGCATCTGCAACTTCAAACCGGATCAATTACGCCACACCCACTTTGCGGGAACCCACGGCGGGATATGGATATTTCCTGTATGGTGATACTTCATTTTTAAATATCGATGGCGAATATGTCTGGGATTCAATTGGCGGTTATCTCTATTTTATGCCACCTGGCGGGATGAATCCGAATGCTCTCAATTGCGAGGTTTCGGTACGTGAATTTGGAATTTCGATGTTGACGTTCGCGCAAAACATTTCCATTTCCAATATTTCGTTTTTTGGTCAGTCGGAGGCGGGAATTACTGCACCTTTTTCGGGCAACACCGGACTGAAAGTAACGAATTGCGAATTTAAAGGTCAGTATAAATACGGAATTGAATTGCAATGCAAATACGCTGAAGTTTCGAATTGTTATTTCCGGGAAGTAGATGCGTTCGGAATATTCATGCACAATACCGCATTCGGATGCAAGATTCACCACAATACATTTCGGAATAACGGAGCCATCCGGAACAGCGGCATCGGACAGGAAATTAATTTAACTTCCATTAAAGGTGCATTTGTAGATAGTTGTCATGTTCACCACAACGATATCGACAGTGCGGGCTACTGTGGAATTTCCATGGATGGAAAATACAATCTGATTGAGCGGAATATTGTGAAACACGCCATGCTTTACAATAATGACGGAGCGGCATTAAAGAGTTTTGGAATTGGGTCGGCGTACACTATTTTCCGAAATAACATCGTGAGTGAGAGCGATGGAAATACAGAGGGAACTCCAAACGGTCCGCATTTCGTTACACCGGCTATTTATTTTGATTTCAGCACCAATCACTGCATCATTGAAAATAACACTATTTATAACATGTCGCAAAAAGGCATTTTTCTGAATGCGTCGACAAATAACAATACGGTCACCGGAAATGTAATTCACGGATTGAATTTTGGAATTGATTTTAACGGAGCTCCGAATCCGAATATCATGAATTATCAGAACATGACCGGAATGCGGGTAACGGGCAACAGCATTTTCGCGGTATCTTCTTCATCCTATATTCTTCGAATGTTAGACAACACCGGAAATTATTCGAATGGAACGATTGATTCGAATTACTACTTTCAACCATACGATGCGAATCACTACGTTCTGGAACCGCCGTCAACAAACGAAAGTTTTGATAGTTGGAAAAATGTTTCGGGTCACGATCTGCATACAAAATCAGCATTTGTACAATGGACCAATGGAACGCATTTCGATACGCTTTTTGTTAATCCGACCGACAATGAAATAACGGTGAATCTGCCCAATTCACCGTACCGGTATCTCGATCTTGACAGCACGGAAATATGCGGATCTTTTGTTTTAAAACCCTACACCTCCCGAATTTTATTATTGACGAATACTACGTGTGAAGTGGGTATTGAGCGAATTGAGGAATTCGGGAATTTGGTTGTTTATCCGAATCCGGCACACGAATCAATTCACTGGAATAATGCCGGTGAATCGGTCGGTTACTTGATTTGTGACCTGTATGGAAGATTTTTAATAAACGGGAAATCCGATCGGGGATTGAACGTCGTATATGTGGAAGATTTCGTACCGGGAATTTATTTCATCCGGTTTGAAAATGGGGGAGTGCAGAGGTTTTTGGTGAATTGATATTAATAGAAAACAAAAAGTCGCATTATGAAAGAGAGTATCACATTTGATTTTATGTTAAAAGCTTATCTGCTTGTATTGTTGGCATCATGGCTTATTGTGTATTTTTTCATCCAGGACAATTCGATTGAAATTGTTTTTGTTTTGCTGGCGAATCTGGCCGCCTGCGGTTATTTAGTTCGATCGGTCATCGACTTATCAAAGGGGCGATTCCGGCAGGCGATAAACGGCATTCTGATCTTTACCTCTTTAAATCTTATTTGGTGGGTCACCTACGATTTCGGAGTTGTAAAAAGCATCAATGGATTATTGATGGTGATGATGTTGACCATGATTTTGATGCTGGGAGTTTTTAGGTGGGTGTTGAGGTGAGGGGGGGAATGTGCTGAAGTCAGATAAGAAGCATTTTCCTGCTATTGTTGTATTCCAATTAACCCGTTATTCGGTTGTCAATCATCCTTTTCATCGTGTCGAACAAGGCCTGATAAAAAGACTCATCTTTTGCATAAAGTTTATACAGTTCCAATTCCTTTTTTCTTTGTTGACCCATTACTTCATCCAAAATCTTTTTAAATGCAAGATCCCGATTCTGCGGATCTGTATTGTCCGCTACCTTAGTTTGATAATCAGGATGTGCCTGAATGTGCTTGCTTATAGAAATGAATTTCACTCGTTGATCTTCTGGTGTAGCATCCCAACCGTGGAACCATCTTTCGTTGAACGATTTTATTATTTCATCCAAAGGGTTTTTTTCATCATCACCTCCGTGAGCACTTCTCGGGTTGGGATTCTGCGGATCTAATTCCGTTGCAGAATCATCCAAACCAATTGATTGATTCAGTTTGGTTCGTTCCAAACCATAGGTCGAAAGGTCAACGGATTCTAAAAGCTCGTCGATTAATTCATTCTCTTTAGTTTTTACAATCAGTTTTGGTATCAAAAATTTCAAATACCAAAACAACTTTTCCCATTCTAATACTTCATAAGGCATTATAGAAGCCATCTGGCCATAGATTTTTACGAACTGTTTGGCTTTAATTTTAAAGTCAGCCTTTTCGTCGTCTTCCAGTTCCAGTTCTGCATTAAATCGATTGGCTGCTACATCTATAACCGGACTTAATTGTTGTGCGTCTTCACCCTTGAAATATTTTTTACAAAATCTTCTACTTCTTCCCACTCATAAACACCTACCTCATCTAAGGTGCCTTTTAACTCGTGCAAAACATTTATATCAGTTGCTCCGCTCAATGAAGTTGAAGTATAGAAGGGGTCAAAAGATGCTTTGATGTCGTCTACTTGATTGAAAAAATCCAAGACAAATAAATCTTCTGTCTTTTTGCCTAATTTATTCGCGGAACGGTTTAATCTGCTGAGCGCCTGAACTGCGAGAACACCTTGCAGTTTTTTGTCAACATACATAGTACAAAGTTTTGGCTGATCAAAACCTGTCAGGTATTTATTGGCAACAACTAAGATACGATATTCGTCCATGTTAAAATATCTTGCAATCTTATCACTAAGATACCCTGGATCACTTGGTTTTGCTGTGTCTATGTTAGCTGGGAAATCATTCAAATTCATTTCATCGTATTCAATCCCGTCAACCGTTTTCTTCCCGGAAAATGCTACTGCGATCCTGAAAGGATTTCCTTTTTCTTTTAATATTTGCTTAATTATTAAATAATAGCGAATAGCAGATTCTATATTTTGGGTAACAACTATTGCCTTAGCTTTCCCTTTAAGCTTTTTCGTATTATACACCTTGGAAATAAAATGGTCCAACATTATTTCTGCTTTGGTGCCAATGGTTTGTTTATGTCTTTCTACGTATGCTCTGAGTTTCTTTTGCGCTTTCTTCGTGTCGAATAATGGATTTTCCTGAATGGACTTTTCAATTTCGTAATAGCTTTTATACGTAGTATAATTTGCCAACACATCCAGAATAAATCCTTCTTCGATGGCTTGTTTCATGGAATACAGATGAAAAGGCTTGAAAGTGCCATCTTCCTGTTTGGTACCGAACCTTTCAAGTGTGGCGTTTTTAGGTGTTGCCGTAAAAGCCAGATAAGATGCATTACCTTTCATTTTTCGGGCTTGCATGGCTTTTAATATTTTGTCTTGCGTGTCTTCTTCGTCCTCTTCACTTTGCCCAACACCCATAGCCTGATTCATTTTACCCGCAGCGGTTCCGCTTTGTGAACTATGTGCCTCATCAATAATTACGGCAAATCGCTTTTCACTAAGGTCGGCAATCCCATCTACGATAAATGGAAATTTCTGAATGGTGGTAATGATGATTTTTTTGCCTTGTTCCAAACCATCTTTTAAATCTTTAGAAGAAAAAGCCGGAGATACAATATTTTTAACTTCTGAAAATTCTTTGATATTTTCTCTCAATTGTTTGTCGAGAAGTCTTCTGTCTGTTACCACAATCACAGAATCAAACAAAGGATTTTGAAT
Organism: Bacteroidota bacterium; assembly: GCA_016124755.1. GTDB lineage: Bacteria > Bacteroidota > Bacteroidia > NS11-12g > UBA9320 > WGNA01. The sequence goes on from WGNA01000019.1 coordinate 25,537, forward strand.
ACCTTTTGCGCCTGGTAAGCCTTCCCTTTCGGGATAGGTTTCAATTAATTGATAAGCAGCCCATGTAATGGAATTGGATTTACCGGAGCCGGCTGAATGTTGAATCAGATAGGTGTGTCCAACGCCATTTTTTGAGGCATGATTCAGCAACCTTCTTACCACATCAAGCTGGTGGTAACGAGGGAAATACAAAGTTCTTTTGCTCAGTGGGTCTGTTGCTTTTCCATCAAAGCGAACGAAGTGCTGAATGATGTTAGCCAGACTTTCGCGAGTAAATATTTCCTCCCACAGATAGGCGGATTTATGACCAAAAGGGTTTGGCGGATTTCCTTTTCCATTGTTATTGCCTTTGTTGAAGGGTAAAAAGAATGAGTTCGCGCCATCTAATCGGGTACACATATACACTTCATCTGTATCAACTGCAAAGTGCACCAGACAACGGCCAAAAGTTAACAAAGGCTGTTTTATGTCCCGATCGTATTTGTATTGCTTAATGCCATGCACTGTAGCGGTTTGACCTGTCCATGTATTTTTTAGTTCCAGTGTGGCAACGGGCAACCCATTTACAAATACCACCATGTCAATTTCTTCACGTTGGTTTTCGGTATTGTATCGAATCTGTCGTGTTACGCTAAATTCATTTTTTTCAAAATTTTCTTTTACTGCTTCACTGCTGCTTGCCATTGGTAGTTGGTAGAGTAAGGTAAAATGAGCATCCTCTACTTCCAGACCTTTGCGAAGCACTCGCAACAAACCATATTTCTTAATCATACGGTCGAGTCGTTCTGAAATCCTGAGTTTCCAGTCGGCAGAACGCTGAATTTTCTTTAGCTCTTCTTTTTGTGTGTTTTCTAAAAAATTCCAGAAACGCGATTCATCAATCGCATAGTGTGCATTAAAATCATTGGCATTACCGATATAAAAGCCATTGCCACCACGATAAACGTCCTGCGGTTCTGAAATTGGTTTCATGCCACTGCTCAGATTTTCTATGCAGGTACCTGTTAATTTTTTTTCTATGGCAGCTTCGAGGGCTTGTTCGTTAGTTTTAGATAGCATCTTGAAGCAGGTTTTCTAGCTTTTCATACATGTTGTTTATATCGTGAGATTGATTTGTAGAAGATTTGAATTTAATACCAATAAGGTAAACCTTGTCTGAGGTTTCGTGGAAATAGACTCGTAATGCAACAGGAGAATATACTCTAAGTTCCCAAACACTATGTTTGAATTTACTTTGAGTTACGTCTTTAGTAATCTTCGTGTCCGGGTAAAATGGGGTTACTAATTCACGGTCTTTAGCTCTTTGAAACAAATCAATTATTGCTTCTTGGCACTCTTCAGATAAGTTTAAAAACTCCTTTGAAAAATTACTAAACTTAACATTCGTTCCGACAACGCTGTCGAGCCGCTGCAGAGAGGATGAATGGTTAAAACTCCATAAGTCATAACTCATTTGATTAGTAACAGCCTTTACCGTCGGTAGTTCACCAGAAGAAAAATCAATTCCTATAAAACCATTGATTGTGGACAGGCAATATGAATTTGCATCTTCTTCACTGATAATGGTTTCTTCACAAGTTCTGAGTTGTTCAATGAACACCGCTAATAGCTGATTTTCCTGACTATACTGTTGATATAGATTTGCGTAGTTAAGGGAATTAATCGCATTCGGGCTTTTATTAAACTGATCAGAAGCAACCCGATCAATTGCACTCAATTCAACCATGCCTGACTTGTAATCCTCAAAACTGAGATGGTCTATCGTACTATCAGCGAGAAATAAATGTCTCATTTTTTTCTAAGCTTATGAAGTTGCGCAAAGTCAACCTGTGTTTGATCAAAGAAACCTGACGGCCAATGAGATAGTTCTCCTGTTTGGTTGAATTTAATCGTTTTGAGCTCAGGTTGAATATATGATGGGTTTTGGTCAAAAAAATTGATGTTTATCAATTCAGGGTTAATTTCTTTAGAGACGGACGCGACTTGTATGCCATTAATAATATGATCGCTATGAGTTTCAATAATAACCCTTACACCAGACTGAGCAATTACGGATAAAAATCTACCAATTCTTGATTGAGCAGATGGGTGTAAATGAGCTTCTGGATTTTCAATAATCATATAACTCCCTTTCTTAGCAATTAATCCTGTAACTATTATTGGGAGAACGTAGCTAATCCCAAACCCAATATTAGTTGCATTCACCTGTTCACCTTTTGTATAAATATTCTCAACTGTAATTTGTGCAGACCCGGTATCAATATCATAGTTGGCTTTTATTGTAACTCCGGCCATCAGATACCCAAGCCATGCATTTACCTGTTGCTCCAATCTTGGTGTTTGGACGTGATTAAACTTCCTTTTTTCATCAACCTTAAAACTATATGAGAATTCTGTATCCCCTAACAACTGAGCAACGAATTCACCTTTTGGCCCTGTGTTTGGGTATTCATAAAATTGAACAGATTGACGAATCCTAGGTCCAATACGTTCGGCATTTAAATAATAAAACTCTCGATAAAAAATACTAAATGTGGTATGAATATTATCTCCCTCAATAACCTCAGGTCTTAACATGAGTTCATTACTCTTTAACAAATAATGTACATGAAATTCGTCTCTAATACCCTTTATACCTAACTTTATTAATGGATCATCAGAACTTTTGTTGTTTAGATTGGAACTGTTCCCTAATGCTAACTCATAAGCACCATTTAGTCCAATTTTGATACCTTTATTTTTGATAAATTCGAATTCACCGTCTACCCAAATAACAATGTTCTCAATGGTTCTTCTTAGCAATAGCATCGCTTGTATGGCTGTGCTTTTTCCATTGCCATTTGCACCGGCGAAAACCGTAAGTCCGTTTAGTGGAATTTCAATATGTGAGAAACACTTGAAATTTTGTATTTGTAGTATGTCAATCATGGCAAAGTGATATTTTGGTTTATGAGTTCTTGGATTTTGTTAAACGTGTAAAGCAAATTATTGCGGCCATTGGTTCCATAAGATAGGTAGTTTAAAAAATCGCCATCATCTTCAATTGCTGATGCCAAAGGTTCTAATAACTGTTTTTCCATATTATTGGCCCGTATATAATCATGATTATATTGAGATAGTACAACCGATAAGGAAACAAACAACGCCTTATTAATTAGTTGTTTGTGGGCATTAGGTTGTATGTCTTCTCTTCTTATTTTGCGAAAAGCATGTCTACTTCCTAATAAGTATTGAGCGTTAAGCATGGCGGTTGAAAAATCACTTACAAAGTATTCTAGGTCATTTTGAGGTGTTTTATACAATTCATCAGTCAAGTTATCTAGTGTAACATCCATTGCGCCGTTGTATTCTTCAATTGTAGAGTTAATTAAAAATCGGCGAAAGAGTATAAAGCGTAATGACACTTCTTGGTCTTCCATTCTTGTTGGTCGAATGCTCCAATCCGTTGCTGTTTTAAACTCCGGTAGATTGGCCATAGATCTTAGTGTGTCACGTAATCCTTTTCCAGCCAAACAATTCCGTATTTCTTGATTATTTAGTGGTTTTCCTCCAGTATTTATTCTTCTAAAAATATCATATTTCACTTTGGGAGGAGAAGCAGGATCGATCACGTTAACAGAAAACTGTGTTTGGTTAAACCATCTGTGGTACTTCGGATCGAGACCTTGCTTTATACCTTTGCTACTAAAATAGCGACCATTACAACTTTCATGAAGATATTCAAGGTTTCTTAATGGAAATTTGTTATCCATAAAGTCCTTAATGGTTGTAATTCTTTGCAAACCATCAACTATAGTTATTCGTCCTTCATCATCTTCAGAAAAATAAAACATTGGCAATGGAATCCGTAACAAAATTGATTCTATCAGGCGTGATTTTTGAAAATTGCTCCAAACAAAATTTCGTTGAAAATCTGGTGATAAATCAATGTCATTTTCATTTATCATATCGTAAATCAAGCGCAAACTAAATTGTTTTGCGTGAACTTTAATGTCCTCAGGATTAAATGGTTGTATGTCGGCAGGGTTGTTTGACGCATTGATTTCTGTACCGGACTGCTCTGCCTCAATAACCTTCACAACTAATTGATCAAGTTTAGTTCGTACATCATCCTCATCATCAATAATGCGGTCATCCTTTCGAGTAATGGTGAAAGAGTTGTTTTCTAATACTAATTCAACCCAAATATTTCCTGCATTATCCATCAATTGAAATTTATTCTCCTCAACGGAATCATCATTCCTGTATATGGACAATAAGATGAATTCTTCTTCACCTATCGAAAATTCAATATTCATATTTTACATTTCAATTTAACTTTCCAAAGTTACCTTTATTTTCCCCGTTACCGCACTATCAATCAGGGTGGATTTTAATTCCTTTAATTTCTCTATCTGCTGCTCTTGCAGTTTTATTGCCTTTTCGATTTTGACAGATTGGGTTTCGATGTGAACGATAATTGCGTTTTGTTCTTGCATTGGTGGTATTGCTAAAAATAACCTACTTAAATCTGTGCTGTTTATTGCAGGATAGCTCATGCCTTTGGAATCCATTGTAACTTGTTCGGTGAAAGCATTGCTTCGCAGAAAGTGAAATAGAAATTCATCTGCTAATCCTATTGGTTCCAATACAGCAAACCCTGTGGAATAAATAAATCCAGCTTTATCTTCTGATATATAATCAATTGCTTTTAAATATGTCCTTACGGTAGAAATAACAGTATTCCCTTTTTTAGCTATTCGTCTCGCTCTAGAAGGGGCATTTTTAAATTCGAAGTATTCTGTGCGTTCAATGCCGTTTTCAAAACTGACGCTTCCTATATCAACATAATCAAAAGTAAACGACCAAGGAGTGTTTTCTGGCAAGGAGTTTATGTTGATTTTGGAAACATATTTCAGCCTCCTCACCTCCCAACCCTCCGGCACTTCCCCAATCCATTCCACACCGCTGTCTTTCATTTTGGCGTTGGGGTCAAGGCCTTTGGTTACGGCATTTTGAATGATAATTTGCTTGCGTTCTTTGAGCAAGGCTATCATCTTTTCTTTTTGGGCAATGGCACGGTCTATTTTAGAGGTTTTGTCGTCTAAGAATGCGGCAATGGCGGTTTGTTCGGGGAGTGGTGGAAAAGCCAAAAGACTATTGGCAATATGATTAAAACTAATTGTTTGTCGAACGCCTGAACCAAGTAGTTTCATGTAAGCCACATCGTATCTATGAAGCAGATAATTGAAGTAGGATTTATTTAACTCTATTACATTTTTCAAAACAATGTATCCTGAGCTTACTACAACGTTGATTTGAGACAGACCAATTCTTAAACTTACTAAGTCATAATTCAAGTTCAGTGGGTTGATTAAAAACTCTCCTGCTAAAACCTCTTGATAGGAAGCTTTTGTTGACTCAGGAATTTTCTCATCATCCTTATATACCACTTTACCGTAACTAATGGAACCACATGGCAATTCAGGATTGTTTACTTTTTTCTTCTCTTGAAAAACGTGTTTCAACTTTTTCAATACCCAGTGTTTGGGAATCAGCCCCATCCAATATTCACCTGATTTCTTGTAAGCTGGATATTTCTTAAATGTGTTGTTGGTTGTCTGAATCACGGATTGGCTCGGATTTTTGGATGGCACGGATTTAATATTGGGTTTTGTGTTGGTCATAATACGAGCCTTTTAAATGTTAATGATTTGCTGCCGAAGTTTATCAATAACCCAACTTCCAGTTTATAGGCTTTCAGGTAGTTTAGTGTTTGGGCAAGATGCACGTCCTCCAATTGAATGATAGCTTTTAATTCTACCAATACTTTGTCTTCTACAATAAAGTCGGCTCGTCTGGTTCCTATGGGTTCCGGTAGTTCCTTATAATAGATATTCTGCTCAATTTCACGAGCGAAATCCAGATTTCGCTGGCCCATTTCCCACGCTAATGCCCGCTGATAAATCACTTCCTGAAAGCCATTTCCTAAAAAGCTATGGACATCAAACGAAGCCCCGATTATTTTTTCGGTAATGTCTTTATATTTTAGTTTATCGTCCATCGGTGCCATCATTTAATCCCTGAAATCTGTGATTCAGACAATGTTTAAAATATCCATAATTAAACCTTCGCTTTCTTCTTCCAAAGCTTTTATCTCACGGCTCACTTCATCAATACTCCGCAGCGGTTTGTGCTGGAAGAAGTATTTGTTAAAACTGATTTCATAGCCGATTTTGGTTTTGTCCAAATCAATCCATGCTTCGGGAACATGCGGTTTAACTTCTCTCAGGAAATAGTCGTGTATATTTTCGCTTAAGGGTACATTTTCACTATCCCGCAAATCGCTTTGGCTTTCGTAAATAATGTATTCGTCACCGCCTGAACGGCCACTCGGTTTTTTACCTGTTGGGTAATAGCCAAAATCCGGGAGTTGATCCGCTGTGCAATTCAAATGCTGCAGCAGCTTTTGCAATTTATCACCACTGATTTTTTCTGTTTTCTTTATCACCTTTTCAGCGGTTTCGTCATACCAACTTACCACACCGTAAATCTGATTTTTCTCACTGGCTGAAAGTTTTATCTTTTCGGCTTTAAGCACCGCATCTACTTTAGAATTGAATACATTAAAATCATTGTGTTCATCTATGCCTATTTTTTTTAAGAGCACGGTGGCGGTTTTTAGCAAGTCTTTTTGCTTACTCCATACATCTGCAGAAGTTAGCTCTTTTCGTTTTTTGGAATTGAGGTCCAATCCACTTTTTTCGCACCATTCCAGAATTTCTTTTTCGAGTGTTTTAATGTCGGTATAAACTTGTTCCCCAAACGTTTCATAGGCCCATTGCATGGGTTCTTTTAGTGATTTATCAAAGCGAAGTGTTTCAATTCGTTCTTCGGTAAACTGTGCTTTCAATCGTGCCGGACGGTCAATAACCACTTTGTAATAACCGAAATCGGTGTTGTTAAAAACCTTTGCTGCCAGACCATCTTCGGTATGTCGTTCAATATTATTAAAGTCAAGATAAGAATGTTGAATTTCTTTGACGTGTTCAGGTGTCAGTTCACAATTTTTAGCACCCAGATTTTTGCGAAGTTTGGCAAAGCGCTGAGAAGCGTCAATGAGTATTACTTTCCCTTTTCTGTTTATGGGTTTTTGGTTGGTTAAAAACCAGATGTACGTGGTAATGCCGGTGTTGTAAAACAAATTATTAGGCAATTGAACAATGCAATCGAGCCAGTCTTTTTCAATGATATACCGGCGAATATTGCTTTCACCTCCACCGGCATCGCCCGTAAACAAACTGGAACCATTGTGAACCGAAGCGATGCGCGAACCTTGCGCACTTTTGTTAAGTGGCTTCATTTTGTTTACCATTTCCATCAGAAAAAGTAATTGTCCATCTGATGAACGAGGCGTCGCGTCTACTTCCTCGGCGTTTCCCCAATAGTCGTTGAGCGTGACCACAAAACGGGGGTCAATAATATCCTTTCCGTCTTTAATGTATTTCAAATCGGTTGACCATGATTTGCCATAGGGCGGATTCGACAGCATAAAGTCGAAAGCATTACCAGAAAATTCATCGGAAGAAAGGGTAGATCCAACCCGAATGTTTTCGGGATTGTTGCCCTTAATCATCATATCCGATTTACAGATAGCATAAGTCTCGTCATTAATTTCTTTGCCGTATAAATACACGTCACCCATTGCCCGAATGTCACCTTCTTCATCCTTAATAAAATTTTGAGATTCTGTGAGCATTCCTCCCGACCACAAGCCGGGTCGTATATGGTCATAACAGGTGGTAGATGGTCCTTGATGGGGACAAAAACGATATGCGTCATCAGATCAATTACTTCCCGAGGGGTGAAGTGTTCTCCGGCTTCTTCATTGTTTTCTTCGTTGAATTTCCGGATCAGCTCTTCAAATACGTAGCCCATTCCCAGATTAGAGAGTGGAGGTAATTTTCTGCCTTCCGGGTCTTCTTTTTCAAAAGGAGTAAGATTGATATAAGGCGAAGTAAATTTTTCCAATACATCCAACAAAACATCTTTGGATGCCATGTGCCGGATCTGGCTTTTCAGTTTAAATTTCTCAATAATCTCCTTCACATTGGGACTAAATCCATTCAGATAATCTTCAAAATTGGCTTGCAATATTTGCTGGCTGTTGGTTGCTGTGTCGTAAAGACGTTGCAAAGTCCATTCGCTGGTATTGTAAAAAACATAACCACTGGCATCTCTCAAACCCGTTTCATCCCATTCGGTGAAACCTGCCTCGTCTCTCTGAAAAGCGAGTTCTTCCATTACGGTTTCTTTGGTGGGTTCGAGCAAAGCATCTAATCTCCTTAAAACCACCATTGGGAGGATCACATCTCTGTATTTTCCTCTTACGTAAACATCCCTTAAACAATCGTCTGCTATAGACCAGATAAAGGATATTAATTTATTGTGTACGGATTGATTCATTCTTGTTTTTAAAATTCCAGTTTACTTTTTAGCAGGTAACTGTGAGGACAAAAATCATTTTTTTAAGCCAAAAGCTCGAGAGAATTCTGATCAGCTACCTTGTGAATGTATGCAGAAAACGATAAGTGAAAAATATTAATGAGCAATTTGAGTCAAAGGAGAACACAGAAGTTCGTGGTCTGATGATATTTATTGAATTTGTTAAGGAACTTATGAGCATGATTTTAAACCGATCAGCTTGAAAAGGAATTTGAACAGGGTGCCTAGGGATTAGAACCACACACTACCATGGCCGGGCTTTCTGGAATATAAGGGGATCAAATTTGGGAACTGTTTGAGAACATTTTGGTATACATGGATGTAATAATTTGATTCCTGGGGTGGCAGTATATAACTGGTGGGGAACCAGAAGTAAGGCAATTATTAGGAGAAGCATAAATTGATCAAGTAACAATCGGATCCAATCTTAAGGACCTTTGATATTATGTGAATTTTAGTCACTTCGGAATGATTGAAATTAACCAGAACAAATACCTTGGTTTCATTCCGGTTAAAACTTTTTTAGATGAGTGCATGCAAAAAAGAATTGGACTTGTATATTTGAAGAGTGTTCATACTGAATGACTCTAATTTGGGTTAATCGTATATCAGTATGAAACATAAACATTCTATTAAACTTGCGGAAGACGCTTTAGTGGCATTTATTGAAAAGTTGTCTCTGTCTTCTTATAAAGGTCTTTGTCTGGCGATTTTAGGTCTAAAACCTCCTGATCGTATTCTGTTCTATGAGTCCATTGACTGTGAAAAGTTTCTCATTAAAACTGAACTTCAAATTGATATTCAAAGGCGATTAGGAAACTTATGTATTTTGAAATTGATAGGTCACACGCGGAGTGAGTTAGAACGCATTTACATGGATAAGCTGCTTGTTTGTAGAGAAAATTTTTATTCCACTAAAGCAATTATGAATTCCTTGTTATTCACTATGAATTGGTGTGATTATCTTCAATTTGATGAGCGCATTCCATATTCCGTTGAAAGTGCCAAGGCCTTAACCCGATTGTGTAAAGATTTGAATAAGCACGAGTTGAACTCACATACTTCAAACATAAATATTACTGTGGCGGAAACAGCTAGTTTACTTGGAAGAATTGGATATGATGTTGAGTTATTATTTAAGATGGAAGATCTACTTCTGGCGGATGAAGTATATGGTGAATTGAATTCTTCAACAGGTCTTGATGATGGGATTATACTTTTTCCATTTAAGAAATCTCACAGATCAAAGTATGTTCAACGATTGTTAAAACTTCAAGTAGAAAGGATAAAACTGAAAGAGGAAGCGCAGAACATATATTTTACTTCCAGTGTATCTCAACCTGAATTATTTGTTTTTAAAACGTCAAGTGTTCAAACCATATCTAAAACAGACGGGGTCGAAGAGTTAGAATTGAATCTGCAAACTTTCAGAAAGCTAATTGGCAACAATCATCAAGAGCGGAAGGATGCATGGCAACAAATTGAGAAAGAACTTTACCCGAAATTCTTTGAACTATTTGTAAATAAAAGCCATGAGTATAACTATATACAAAAAATTGCATCTGAATATCAGTCGAAACAATTTAAAATTGGTAGAGCGCAGTTTAGTGGCAACGAAATACTATTAGCAACATGCGCTATTGTATCCTATGCGCAGATTATTTGGACTTTTAACAAAATATTCAATAAAGAATTCCTTAAAGGTCTATATTATGTATTGAAGAATGAGTATGGTAAAGAGTTCAAATTGGAAGCAGATTTTCAAGTATGGGCTTTGAGATCAATTCAAGATGGTTGGCAAGAGTTGGTCTCTGTTGATGGTTTCGAGTTGACTGTAGTTAGAGAAGAAGCGGTATTAATATCTACCTTAAGACGAGTTCCAGAACTCAACATTTTAGATGACACAAAATTATCCAACCTGTTGCGACTTCTTTCAGGTCAAGAGGGAGGTCTTCTTGCCACCCCATTACTCCATTTGGGTAAGAATGAGTATTTAATTCCAATTAATAATTTCTTCTATACTAATTACCTTTCAACAGTTTATCAGGGATTCATTTCGAAACATATGTACGATTCCCGAAAAGGCCAAAACAAAAACAATGGTTTGGACAAGCTGAGGGAGCACCGAGTGCTTGAGCGTCTTGAGCAAAGGATACGGGAATTGGGAGCCAAAGTCTTAATTAATCACACATTTGAAAAACAAATAGGTGGGGAATTTGATTTGATCTTTTCATTTCCAAAGGAAGAGATTCTGATCATCATAGAGCTGAAGTTAATCAACTGTGAAAGTGAAAAGTTCAGTCGGGAACTTCATGCAGCTAATGAGGGATTTCTGAAAGGATTATCTCAGCTGGAGAGAGATCTTGAATATTTATTAGAAGCTGGCTCCTTCCAGATAAGAAAGAAACTTTGCTTACCCAAGGATTGGGTTTCGAAATGGGATACTCGTACATTTCTATTGTCAGATTCGTACACTGTTGACAGGCGTACCGAGAAAATAAAGAAATGGGATAAGAAGGTGATTGCGATTAGTCTGTTTGAGTTTGATCAAATTGTTCAAGAATTAGCTACAGAGCAATCATCAAACATTGGAGCCAGATTACTTCAGATGATTGATGAAAATATTTTTTGGTCTGGATGGCAGAAGAACATGAATCTCAACCTTGATCAAAAAACTATTTCTTTTCAAAATCGTTCTCTTGAACTTTCGCTTAGTTCATAGTTTCATGCTGCTTGGAGTGACCCTATTGGTTATGCGTATCTCCGAGCGCTTGGTGTGAGGATAATTCAAAGACGTAAAAATTAATGCAATGTCTAAACCCAAACCATCTGGTGGTTGGCCAACTAAAAATGGTTCATCCAATTCATCCGGAAAAGGCAGGACCAACAATCCGCCTTCAAAACCGTCATCTAAAAAGTGATTGGAAAGGGGCTTCGGCCCCTTTTTTATTTTCTGGTGATTGAAAGAATTAAGAAAGCTTAAATTATTAAACCTTAGTAGCCCCGCCAGGAGTCGAACCTGAATCTAAAGTTTAGGAAACTTCTATTCTATCCATTGAACTACAGGGCCAAAATAATTTCGTTTCTTAATTCTACGAAAATCAAAACATGAGTGCGAATTTATCAGGGTTGAGTTAAAATGATTCGTCTCTACTATTTATTCTCGTGAATCCATCGGTTTACATGTCGCTCCAGAACGCTCAGGGGCACACAGCCCGTTTCCAAAATGGTATTGTGAAATTTTCGGATGTCGAATTTATCACCGAGTTCTGTTTCCGCTTTTTTGCGCAATTCCCGGATTTTTAATTGTCCGATTTTATACGATAAAGCCTGACCCGGTCCGGCCATGTATCGTTCGATTTCCGGAATAATACTCGCTTTAGATTCGGCCTCGTGTTCCAGAGAATAGGCAATTGCCTGCTCTCGTGTCCAGCCTTTAATATGCATTCCCACATCTACAACCAGACGAATGGCACGGTGCATTTCGGCACTTAACATTCCGAAATACTGATACGGATCTTCGTACAAACCGAGTTCACTTCCCAATGATTCGGTGTACAATGCCCAACCTTCGCCATACGAACTATACCACATGAGTTTTCGGAACATTGGGAGTTCATCGTTTTCCCGTTGCATACATTCCTGATAATGGTGACCTGGAATGGCTTCGTGTAAAAACAAATCTTCATCACTAAACATATTATAGTGTTTAACATCCGGAACCGGAACGTAGAATATTCCCGGACGAGTTCCGTCAACTGAGCCGGTTACATATTCGGCACTGGCAGAAGCTTCCCGGAAACTTTCGGTTCTTCTCACCTCAAAAGCTGTCTTGGGCGTTTTATCAAACAGCTTCAACAGGTTCGGTTTCATCTTTCCATAGATGGCGTAGAAATTATCGATTACCTGTTCGGGCATGGAAAAAGGCATCAACTCTTTTTTATTTCTGACGTGATCAAAAAAGGCTTTCAGGTCTCCTTCGAAACCTACCTTTTCCATTACTTTTTTCATTTCCGATTCGAGCCGCACAACTTCTTTTTCACCAAGATCAAATATTTCTTCCGGTGTCATTGCGGTAGTGGTGTAGTAGCGGATTCGCGACTGATACCATTGCGACCCGTGATCGAGCGAACCGATTCCGGATGTTTCTCTCGCTGCCGGCAAATATTCTTTTTCCATGAAGTCAGCCAGTTTCGCATACATCGGAATAATGCGATCAGCCACCATGGATTTATATGCGGTTGTAATCGAATCCCGGTTTTGAATTTCTTTCGGAAGATTGAGAACCGGCTGGTAGAAAAGATGCTTTTCGGGAGAGCCGTGATCGAGTGCCCGGAGTTGCGGAATTACTTTTAACACGAGACTTTTCGGCAAGACAATACCTTTCTGCATTCCGACACGCATATTGGCAATTGCCGTGTCGCACCAATCCATATAATCATCCAGTCGTTTGAGCCAGTTGAAATAATCCTGCTCTGTTTTAAAAGGTTGTGATCCGCTTCCGGTTGCAAGCTGACCAATGGTTAACTGTTGCGTCCAGAACTGATCCATTGGCAGGAGGTGAGCCGGGAATCGAAGTTCCTCCAAACCCATATCACAGTTCCAGTTCATCACGTCGTAACTCAATCGCTGCTGAACTGAAAGTTTCGAAGTATCAACTTCTTTTAACGCGTTGAGATAATGAGAATAATGCTCTTTTAATGTATTTCGGAAGTCGGCGGTAAGTTCATTCGGAAGCGTGTCGTTGTATCGGTTGTCACCTGCTGATGTTGCGCTCAAGGGATATAATCTGAGGTGATCCTCATGATAGGCATTCACCAAACTGTCGAAGTCGATCATGGTAAAAGAAGAAGTTGAATCCGTTGAATGATTCCGGACACAATTACTCAGAAAGATGAGTGCGGCAATTCCGGTGATCCTGAAGTTTTTTTTCATACAGGCCGAAATTATAGGCTAATGATTTTAAAACCGGAATGGATTTTAAAATTTTGGCAGAAAACAAACCGTGATTAGAAGAAATACAGTTTTCGTTGGATGGGTTGTAAGGTTGGTGTGATCGTGTGAAGGACTGCCAAATGAAGGGGTAAGGCATGCCTTACCCCTTCATTTGGCAGTCCACGGCAACACAATTTTAAAAGGAATCCATCACGCCTTTTTTACGAACTCTGATTTCAGAGCCATCGATCCGAATCCGTCAATTTTGCAATCAATGTTGTGATCGCCTTCCACGAGTTTTATGTTTTTTACTTTGGTTCCGATTTTAATGGAATTGGATGATCCTTTAACCGGAAGATTTTTTATCACAATAACCGAATCCCCGTCTTGCAGAATTTGTCCGTTTGAATCCTTTACCACCAAACCACCTGTGTCTTCTTGTTCATTGGGATTCCATTCGAATCCGCATTCCGGACAAGCATATACATCATCGCTCATGGCATACGCATAAGGAGATTTGCATGCAGGGCAGGTTTTCATTTCTTCCGACATAGTGAAAATTTAGTGCGACAAAAATCCTGAATTTAATATCTAATACATCATGATATTTTTCATGTTATACATTAGGCGCAGATTGGTTTTTGGCAAATGGGCGTTTGTTATTTGTCTCTAATAATGTGAATATTTCTGATGGCACAGATGTCATAGAAGTCTTTTTCGTTATAAGAAATCAAGTATTCAATTTTTACGTTGACATCTTTCAAAATTTCCCTTAAGACTGCATCTACCAGACTAAAATTTTGTTCGTAGTGTTTTTTGTTCTTCGAAAATACCTGCTCCAAAGCTGACTCCCGATATTTTTCATCCCCAAATAATTGAATGTTATTTGCTCTGATCAATTGTTCAAAGTGAGCAAGTCTTTTTTTGTTTCGAATCAGTTTTGTATTTAACGATTCATAAAGGCAAGGATAGGGTATTATAAGAATTGAATCCTGGATAATGTCTGAAATTGCCATTGATTCATTGTGGTATTGATCCGTAACATCAAGAAGACCGATCCAAAAACAAGTATCTGTCAGAATGAAGTTATTCATTCAAAAATATCAGCACTGCTGGGTTCCCTAATAAAGAAACCTTCCCATGGTGCGCGTTTTCTTGAGCCAAAAAGAAACTTACCCTTCATGTTGCCGTCTTCACCATCTTTCATTATCATATAAATTCGATCTGTTTTATCCAGAGTGATCTTTTCCTGAATTTCCGATTTAAGTTGGTTGTAAACCTGATCGAAAGATGTGTTATCAACGGAGTAAGTCAATGCTGCCAGTCCATTTCCACATTCCTTGGCATTGTGTTCATCAAGCCATGAATAGAACCCGCTATAATCACCTTTTAGTCCGAAATCAAATGATATCACAATATGCACATTCATCTTTCTTTTGACGTTTAGACGCAAGTTAATAAAGAACCTTCAAATGGGTCTTCCCAATTTCTGGTAGTTTATTAAACGTAGTATAAAAGAAATTGACCGCTGATATTTCAACTCACAGCCGATCCGTTTGCAACCACCTCATTGGGTCTTACGAATTTCAATTTACCATCGGCATCTTCCGCCATTAAAATCATTCCCTTGCTTTCAATGCCTTTCAGTTTTCGGGGAGCCAGATTGCAGACAACTGTAACCTGATTTCCAATAATTTCTTCAGGAGAAAAATGTTCGGCAATTCCGGAAACAACGGTGCGGATTTCAAATCCCAAGTCAACCGTTAATTGCAGCAACCGGTCGGCTTTCAGAACTTTTTGCGCTTCCGTGATGGTTCCTACCCGCAAATCCATTTTAGCAAAATCGTCGTAAACTATTTCTTCTTTTAATGGAGTGTGTTCCATGACAACGACTTCTTTATGTGTCTGATTTTTTCTGGCTTGTTCGGCCAATTTTTCTCTTTGTTTTTCGATATCCGAATCTTCGACACGCGTAAATAACAAACCAATGTCGTTAATTTTATTTCCGAAGTTCAAGCCATCCTGATCATTTAAAATTTGCGTAATTCTATTAGCAGTATGGGGTAAAAACGGGAGAGAGGTGTCTCGGAAAATCCGGATTAATTCCAATGATTGAAACAGAATATCTTCAACTTTTTGTTGTCCGCCTTCTTCTTTAATTAAATGCCAGGGTGCCGTGTCCTGAAGGAATTTATTGCCGGTTCGGGCAATGTCCATCAACTGTTGTTGTGCATCCCGGAACTTAAACTGCTCCACAAATTGATGTACACCTTTTTGCAAATCGTGGGCTTCTTTTATTATTTCTGAATAATTGGAATTCGAAATTTTAGGGACAACTCCATTGCTATATTTATTCATTAAAACGACAACCCGATTCACCCAATTTCCAAGAATAGCGACTAGTTCATTATTAACCCTGGCCTGATAATCACTCCACGTAAAATCCGAATCCTTGGTCTCCGGCATTATCGCCGTTAGCACATATCGCAATTCATCTTCGCGGTTCGGAAAATCATTTAAATATTCGTGAA
>WGNA01000005.1 GCA_016124755.1 Bacteroidota bacterium
GATATCTCGGAGGCTTTCGTGACCTCGTCAGGATTCAAACCTGAAACCTTCTGATCCGTAGTCAGATGCTCCCTGCCCGCCACCGCTCTTGCCTTCAGGCAGGCGGGTATTCAATTGAGCCTTAATTTCAAAATCTTCACATATAAAAAAGCCCCCGATATCTCGGAGGCTTTTGTGACCTCGTCAGGATTCAAACCTGAAACCTTCTGATCCGTAGTCAGATGCTCTATTCAATTGAGCTACGAGGCCATTTTCTTTTTATCCATTCACGTCCAAAACCACTTTTCAAATATAATTCGCGCTTTCGGGCTTCCAGTCGTGTTTCAAATTCTTCAACATGTATCAACTCCCAGGGTCCATAGGGTTTGGTTGATTTAGTTCTTCCAGCATTATGTTGTTTTAATCTTTGGTCAACATCCGAAGACATACCAACATAAAACCGTTTGTGTTCAACACTTCTTAATATGTATGTAAAGAACATTTCCGTAGTCAGATGCTCCCTGCCCGCCACCGCTCTTGCCAACAGGCAGGCGGGTATTCAATTGAGCTACGAGGCCATTTACTTTTTATCCATTCGCGACCAAAACCACTTTTCAAATATACTTCGCGCTTTCGGGCTACCTGTCGTGTTTCAAATTCTTCAACATGTATCAACTCCCAGGGTCTATAGGGTTTTGTTGATTTTGTTCTTCCGGCATTATGTTGTTTTAATCTTTGGTCAACATCTGAAGACATACCAACGTAAAACCGTTTGTGTTCAACACTTCTTAATATGTATGTAAAGAACATTTCCGTAGTCAGATGCTCCCTGCCCGCCACCGCTCTTGCCAACAGGCAGGCGGGTATTCAATTGAGCTACGAGGCCATTTTCTTAACACCGAAATCCGGTTCTCTGAAACGGGGTGCAAATATAATTTTGTCAGGATCAATCGAAACAAGAAATAAAAAAATACTTCCCGGTTTCTACAACCGTAGAATATCAGACGGATTATCAAGCATTAATGCCCGGTTTCCGCGAATTGCGATCGGACTTCTGATTAACTCCGGATTGTTGATGAGTACGTTGAGCCAGTCTTCTTCCTCGAACTCCCGACCCCGGATATTCTTCTGATAATACTCTTTGCTTTTGTCCAGCAGATCTTTTGGTCTCAATCCCAGATTGCCAATGATCTCTCTCCATTGTGTAGGTGTTCTTTTTTGTTTTGAATATTCGAAACTCAAAACTCTTCCCGAAAATGTTTTTGCATACGCGATAGCCTTTTTGGCTTTGGAACATTCAGGATTGTACAAGATGGAAATTTCATGTGAGTGAGTAGACTTTTTATGCATACGATTTCAATTAGCCACATAATATTAACAAATAATTGCCGCTTAAACAACGCTTTTGATTTAACGCGGAATAAATCAGAGACTTTTATTTTGTTCGTCAATCCGATTTTCGATTCGTTCCTTAAAATTTGAAGAAACGTTCTGCATTTTCAACTGTGAAAAAAATGGATCTGATTCCCGAAAACCTCCCTTTGATGCATAAATTTCAATGGCAGAAACTTGCTGATGATTGTGCTGATAATCTGGATTTACTCACCGAAGTAATTCATCGGTTTTTAAACGATAATTCCCTCATCGGAATTAAATCCGCCGAGGTTATCCGATTGCTTACCGATAAACATCCGGGGCTTGTACAACCTCATGTAAATCAATTAATCGATTGGCTTTCGACACCGGTTCCCAATGCAAAACTCAGAACCAGCGTGCGATCCCTTCAATTTCTGAAAATTCCGGAAAACCGGATTGATGAGGTCATTAATCAATGTTACGATCTGATGAAGGATGCGACAAAACCTGCTGCCATCCGAACATTTGCCATGACGACCATTTACCACATCGTGCGCTCTTATCCCGATCTGCTCGAAGAACTGGATCTTGAAATTAAGGAGATTTTACCTCACGAAAAAAGTCCGGCCTTCCTCAACCGGGCAAACAAAATCCTCGGCAGAAGCTGGAAATTTTAACCATTTTTGCCTACTTAATTTTTTAAAATTCTCTCTTCATGCGGCAACTTATATTGACAATTTCAATTCTGTTTTCGGTTTTAACAGGTTATTCTCAGGACAAGCCGGCTTATGTTATTTATAACAGCAAAGGCCGGAAAGTGAGTTACGGTCAGATGCTTAAGTCTTTCAAAAAAGCTGATGTCGTTTTATTCGGAGAATTCCACGACAACCCGATTTCACATTGGCTCGAATTTGAGTTGACCAAAGACATGAATAAACTCTACGATCTCACGCTGGGTGCTGAGATGATTGAAGCCGATAACCAAAAGGAACTCGATTCATTTCTAACCCAAAAGACCGATGAAAAGCACTTTGATACTACCGCACGACTTTGGCCGAATTACAAAACGGATTACAAACCTTTGGTAGACTTTGCCCGCGATTCGGGACTAACTTTCGTTGCCACCAATGTTCCAAGAAGATATGCCCGTTCTGTTTCCAAAGGCGGCTTCGAAGCTTTAGACACAATTTCAGCACAGGAAAGAGAGTGGATTGCTCCGATGCCCATCGCGTTTCAGGCTGATCTTCCAACCTACGTGAACATGTTAAAAATGATGGGAGATCATGGAACGCCAAACGTTGTAAAAGCTCAGGCTCTGAAAGATGCAACCATGGCTCACTTCATCATGAAATATGTTCCGCCCAGAAAAGGTATGTTTAAAAAGAGTACTAAAAAATTTCTGCATTTCAATGGCGCCTATCACAGCGATCACCACGAAGGAATTGGCTGGTACATCAGCCAGATTAGTAAAAAAGTCCGGGTAATGACCATCACCACGGTTTACGCTTCTGATCTTTCAAAACTATCTGCGGAAGAGAAAGGCAAGGCAGACTTCATCATTGTGGTAGATGAAGATATGACCCGAACCTACTAATTGGCTTTATCGTTCATTAATCCGGTTAATTTCAAAACCTGAAGGATATCGCTTTCGGTAATTATCCCAACCAATTTTCCCGCTTCATCCACTACAGGAAGAGCATCGGTTCTGTGTTCAGCCATCATTAATACGGCATCCGAAGTTTTGGTCTGAGGAGTAGTAACCGGAAATTCGGTGAGCATTATATCCTTTGCTTTCCGGTCTTCATCCGGATGGTTTTCGGTTAAATGATGTATCAGACTGTGTGTGTTAATCAGCCCCACCAATTCGTGTTCGTCGTTTTCTACCGGAACATGCCGGATATGCTGCCAATGCATCAGATTCACAACTAAGTCTAACGGATCTTCTTCATTAACGGTAAAAAGATCGGTCTCCATCACTTCTTTCACGCGGTGAAAATGCTTTACCGAGAGCTGAATTTCCGGAACGTCTTTCCACTGATCCACCGTCTTACCCGACATCTGTTGCTCGTACATATTGCGCGTTAAATGAACACTCGCTTCATACGGCGTACTGTCTTTCAGTAACATTCCGAAATTGTGCAATTGCCAGTTCGCCCCATTCTGCCCTTGTCGCAATCTGGCTTTAATTATATCGAGGTATTTCGTAATGTCGGCGGCATTAATTCCCATCGACTCCAAACCTTTTTTTGCTAACGGAATTAATCTGGAACGAATCAAATCTTTAGCGGGCATCACTTTGCCGAACCAGTTGAACTGACAATCGAGCCCTCTTCTGGCTGCGTTATAAAAGTTGTAACGAACCTCTTCGAATTCTACGGTTTCCGAAAGTTTCCGGGCTCTTTCCGGCATGGCAGTCATAAGCCCGAGCCAGAAAGCCGCATTGGCAATTTCGTCGGTTAATGTGGGGCCACTCGGGATGTAGCGATTCTCAATTCGCAAATGCGGGAGTCCGTTGGTAATTCCGTAACACGCCCGGTTCCACTTGTAAACGGTTCCGTTGTGTAGTGCTAAAGCCTTTAATTTTGGAATGCCTCCGTTCTTCAGAACCTCCGTAGAATCTTCTTCCAAACCTGCGGTAAAAAGCAGATTGAATCGGGCGATGTTGTCTTTATATAATTCGGTGATGGAGTTTTTGAGCCAACTGTTACCAAAAGCCACCCGCGGTTCCTGAGTTCGCTGCATTTTAGAAGCATTTCGCGTATCAACACTTTGCTGAAATAAGGCAATCCGGGTTTCGTGCCACAACCTCTTTCCCATCAGTAAAGGAGAATTAGCCGAAACAGCCAGCACCGGTCCGGCGATAAACTGTGCCCAGTTGTAATAATCTACAAAGTCTTCGGCGTCGAGTTGCAAATGCACCTGAAAGCTGGTGTTGCAGGCTTCGAAGAGAATGTTGTTGTGCGTGGTGATTAACTCGTCTTTGCCAACTATGTTCAGTTCGAAATCACCGCCCCGTTGATTTTTAATAACGTCATTGAGCGCTTTGTATCTGGGATTCGGCGTCATGAATTCGAAGTGCAGATATTCTTTCCCGAGTGTGGGAGCGATGCCGGTGAGGAGAATTTTGGTTTCGCGTCTTTGGGCGGCTTCGTGCCCCAGATCGATCAGGTTTTGCATTTGCTTTTCCAGATCGGATAATCCGGAACCGGTAAACATCATGGGCTCCGAGTTGATCTCCAGATTAAAGCAACCAATTTCAGTAGTGTACTGCGGATTCTTAAGATCATCC
This sequence comes from Bacteroidota bacterium, assembly GCA_016124755.1. Taxonomy (GTDB): domain Bacteria; phylum Bacteroidota; class Bacteroidia; order NS11-12g; family UBA9320; genus WGNA01. The sequence continues at coordinate 4,625 of WGNA01000005.1, forward strand.
AACAGAGCCATGTTATTGGTGGCAGGTCGCCAGTCTTTGTCTAACAGTACTAATTCCTGTTCGGCTCCGATTCGGCGAACGCCTTTTTCAAACATTCCGTTCTGAAGCATCTGCTCCAACGCCTGAATGTCTTTCAGCAACATGCGGGTAAATTGTCGTTTCTCGGCAGGATCCGAAAACTGACTTACAACCTGATCTCCCATTTCAGTAGCTTTTGGTGATGTGTTGATGGCAAGATAACAACACATTCAATTGTTGCAAATGATTTATTACAATTGAATCCGAGATTTTATCACATGAGGAAACCGTATTTATCCAAATTAATAATGTTGCTCATGGCTTTGCCTGAACTTTTAGGAGCACAAACCGCGGATACAATTAAGTTCAAAATTTCCCGGACAACATACTTTGAGAAAGCCGCCATACTGGGCGATAAGATCTGGATTTCATCCGATGGTTCAGGAGTCGTAAAACTTGATTTAAACCAAGATTCATTTGAATATGTGAATTCACCGGATTGGCAATATCTAAACGTAACCAATCTAATTGTTCATAAAAATCAAATCTTTATTACCCATAAATTTCATGGAGTTCTTCGATGGCAAAGTGATGAAAATAAGTGGGTAAACATTACCCCTCCGGTTGAAAGAGTTGATTCCACTTTTTTTGCCTTGACAGAACACGGAAATACCCTGGCAACCGGTGGTGGTGACGGGCGATTGTATTTATCGGAAGATGGTGGAAACCACTGGAAAAAAATTCAGTTATCCCTGAAAGACTATATAATCAATGATATAATTTTCTTTGAAAACAACTGGTACATTGCCACGGAGAATTCAGAACTATATCAATACAATCCGGAAACAGGAAAAGTAAAAGAACGTGAATAATGTTTAAGCGGCGATCATCAGTAATTGTTGACTTTCTTTTTCTTCTCTGGTTATATTCAGCGAAGGTTTTTTAGGCAGGAAGTGATAAGCCGTTAAAGCGGAGATAATGTTTAGGATAAATCCTTTTGGAGCTCTATGACGCGTGTGCTCAATACTGCAAATATTTTTTAGTTCATCGTTCACCGATTCAATCAATGCCCTTTTACGGAGCAGTATTCGATCTGTGTCGGAGAGATTCTGCCGCTTCATGTTATTTCTTCGTTTGTAAACCAGGTGTATACCGTCATTCCAAAGGAAGTCGGAAAGAGCCTGTGATATATACCCTCTGTCACCAAATAATTTCCCAAAAATGTTCTCTGTCAAGCTGGTAATAACCTTTAAGTTCCTGTCATCAACATTGGCTTTGGTTAAGTAGAAACTGAGAATCTCACCTTTATCATTAATGATCAGATGGAGTTTAAATCCGAAGAACCACCCCATGGTTGATTTCCCTTTGGAGGCAAATCCTTTTAGAACCTTGTGCTGATGCTCCCGTTTGATATGACACGATTTTAGGGTAGTTGAATCAATGAAATTAATTCCCCTGCTGGCACCCAAAGCGCGTGTTTTCAGGAATAACATCAGGGGAATCATTACCTTGTGTTGAATGCTGTTGAAGCGTTCATAGCTCACTAAATCGGGGAACAAGTCGGTCCAATATCGAACAACCAATTCGTTGTAGAAGGCTTTAAAGTTGGTGAAGTGTGAATGGTGAAAACAAACAAGAATGGTCATCACTTCCGAATCCGATAATTTCCCCTTTCTATTCCTATGTCCTGGTGTTTTGGACTCTATCCTGTATTTTTTAACCAACTCCTCAAAATCGTGGCAGAAATCATCTATGGCAACGAATATTTCAATTACTTTTGAGTCTTCCATAAGGGCGTTTTTTTGTGTTGTAACTTTTTGATAATCTGTTACTAATATAAATAAATGCCCTTTATTTTTAAAGACTTTTCTTATCCATTATTCACGTTAAAAGAATATAACCCACTAGTTCGCGGGAAGAGTCCGGTTGGCTTTATGTCAATTGTAAATAAAGGCGATACGTTGTTTGCTAATAATTGGTGTGAGTCGATTATGTATTCCAAAGACAAAGGCATGAGTTGGGAAAAATGGAGTCACAATGCTCTGTTGAATTGCACATGGAAGATTTACCTTTTCGACAATGAATTGTTTTTCAGAGATGTCAAAAAAGGTATGCTAAAATCCTACGATGGCACAACTGTGAAACTTGAAGAATTCGGTCTCCATGATGAACTGGTTCGCTATATAAAAGACTTTGAAGATTTTCAGATCATCATCACCGACCAGTTTATCAGAGTATTAAAATTACAGAATTAGTTATTCTGATGGAGCCAAAATCACAGGCAAATTCCGCTGGTTAATCATGCGGTTGAGTCGGACTAAATCTGCTTCGCAAATCTTTTTGAAGAGTTCGAGTCTCGAATCAACTTCAGCGATCAATTCATCTTTCACCTGAACTGCCTGATCGGTTGGTCCGTAACTTCCCATCGACACCAGAGAATTGAGATGCGCCAGTTTGTTATTCAGCTTAATCGGATAATTAATCGGATCCTGTTCGCTTTTTAATTTGGTTTGATACAAATCGTTTTCAAGGCTGTCGATGAGTTTTATTAAACGCTTAGACTCCTTATAAAGCGAATCGGATTTGGTGATCTCGGGATGATTTTTCAGAAACGAATTCAATTGTTTTTGAATCGAATGCATGTCGTCTATCGCATGATGAACCGTATCAATTTTATTCACGACTTCGATTAGAAAGTCGAATTTTTTACGGGCTTCCTGTTCAGATGCTTCGTCGTTAGGATTGTGTTTTAGTTCAAACTTTCGCTCCGACTTATTTCCATCTATCGTCAATCGGAACGTGTATTCACCCGGTGCAGCTCTGGGTCCGCCGGTATGCGCCCACCACAAAACCATATCGTCCGGCACATACGCATCCGGATAGCGGAGATTCCATTTGAAATAATTTACGCCTTTGGAAAAAGAATAATTCAATGTGTCTTTGGCTTTTGTTTTAGACCAGGTGCGAACCACATTTCCGTTAAAGTCAATGATATCAATTAAGAGTGATTTATAATTTTTAACCGAATCGGGCAGATAAAATACGGCGGAAGTCCAGGCAGCATACGTAATGTAATCACCGGTAACCGATATTAATTCCGGTGCAGATTCAATCTTATTTCCCGCTTTCTGAATAGCCGAAACATCATCGATGATCCAGAAACCTCTGCCCTGTGTTGCAATAATGAGATCGTTGTCTTTTAGCGTAATATCGGTAATGGGAACCAACGGTAAATTGCGTTGAAAGCTTTGCCAGTGTTCACCAAAATCGTAAGAAATATAAAGTTCACGCTCTGTCCCGGCGTACAACAATCCCGGTATTTTGAGATCGCTTCGAACCACACGGACAAAATGATCTGCCGCAATACCTTTCACACAATTCTTCCAGGTTTTCCCGTAATCTTTAGTTACCCAGATCATCGGGCGGTTATCTCCCGACTTATACGTTGTGGCAACTGCATATAAACATCCTTTTGAAAACGGATCGGTTTCGAGCGAGTTGATCATCGACCACTCGGGCAGATCTTTAGGCGTAATGTTGTCCCAATGTTCTCCGGCGTCTTTTGAAATATAAATGAGTCCGTCGTCGGAACCTGTGTACAAAAGCCCTTTTTCTAATTTCGATTCAACCGCAGCGAAGATGGTGCAGTAATATTCGACTCCCGTATTGTCTTTGGTAATAGGTCCGCCGCTGGAAACCAGTTTGGCAGAATCATTTCGGGTTAGGTCTGGACTAATCACCTTCCAACTGTTTCCGCCATCCCGAGAAATGTGCAGGTGATTGGAAGCCGTATAAAGCAACGATGAATCGTGAGGTGAAAAGAAGATCGGGAAGTTCCATTGAAATCGGTATTTCATTGCCTCTGCTCCCGCACCCATCGGATTATCCGGCCACACATTTATGCCACGTTGCTCATTCATTTTGTGATTATACCGGGTGAGATAACCTCCGTAATTTCCACCATAAACGATTTCCGGATTGCGTGGATCGATGGCGTGATGTGCGCTCTCCCCTCCTGCTGTGTTTTCGTATTGCCCGGTTAAATGATCAACCCGCATCGAAGAATTATCCTGCTGTGCACCGTAAATCCGGTATGGAATAAAATTGTCGGTAACAACCCGATAGAATTGTTCGGTTGGTTGGTTGTGATACGACGACCACGACAGTCCGCCATTATAGGAAACCTGCGCTCCTCCGTCGTTCGCCACAATCATCCGGCTGTTGTCGTTCGGATCAATCCACAAACCATGATGATCTACGTGCGGTGTATTAACGGGATGAAAACTCCGTCCGCCATCGGTTGATTTTTCGAAACGAACATTCATCACATACACAACATCCGCATTTTTTGTATCGGCGTAAACCCGAAAAAAATACCAGGCGCGCTGCCGGATATCGGCCGACGAATTAACCAATTGCCACGAATCACCCCCGTCTGTGCTTTTATATAAACCTCCCTGAGTAGAGTGTTCGATCATTGCATACACCAAATCCCGTTGTGCCATTGAAGCCGAAATGGTAATCTTTCCGATGATGCCTTTGGGCAATCCGGGTTTATTCATGATGTTCTCCCAGGTTTTGCCTTCGTCTTTACTTCTCCAAAGTGCAGAACCTTCACCACCACTCGAAAAACCATACGGTGTTCTGCGCACATTCCAAGAAGCCGCAAACATGATCCGGTGATTCATCGGATCAAAAGTCACCTCATTAAAACCTGCCTGATTACTAACTTTCTGAACTTGCTTCCAGCTTTTTCCTCCGTCTTCGGTGCGATACAAGCCGCGCATTTCGGAGTCTTTATACAAATCGCCCAAAACTGCCGCAATCGCTACATCCGGATTTTTCGGATGCACCGCTATTTGCGGAATATGCCTAGAATCTTTTAGTCCGATAAAAGTCCAGGTTTTGCCGGCATCAACACTCCTCCACATTCCTTCGCCGGAAGAAACATTTCCTCTCAGGGTTTCTTCTCCGGTACCGACATAGATTACGTTTTCATCAGATGGAGCCACAGCAACCGAACCGATGCTGCCACCAAAAAATCCATCGCTGATGTTCTCCCATGAGTGCCCGCCGTTCTTTGTTCGCCAGACACCTCCTCCCACCGAACCCATGTAAAACAGATTGCGATCCACCACTGATCCGCAAACTGCAGCAGATCTTCCGCCCCGATTGGGCCCGAGACTCCTGAATTCCAGATTGGAAAACCAGTTGGTATCCGGCACCTGAGCAAATGATTTCAGACCGGATATAAGAATAATCGAAAGACAAAATTTTATTGAAACTCGCATAATGCCTTGTAAAGTGATTGCATGGGAAGTCCCATTACGTTGTAATAACAGCCTTCCAGACGTTTGATTGAAGTATAACCGATCCATTCCTGAACACCGTAGCTTCCGGCCTTATCATACGGTTTGTATTTGCTGATGTAATACCGGATTTCATCTTCATCCAGATGCCGGAAGAATACATCCGTCTTTTCGTTGAAAACTAACTGATTGTTGGAACTCCGCAAACAAACTCCGGTTACTACCGTGTGTTTGTTCCCGGAAAGTTCGGTTACCATTCGAACCGCATCATCAAAATCTACCGGTTTCTCTAAAACCTCTTCACCGAGAATCACAATGGTATCGGCTGTGATAAGCACTTCATCTTCCCTTAAATCCCGAAAAGCATCCGATTTTTTCTTTGCTAAAAAAGTGGCTACATCTTCCGGAAAAAGGTCGTTTGGGTAAATTTCTTCTGTGGAAATTTTAACCACTTCGAAGGAAATATCTAATCCTCCCAAAAGCTGTTGCCTGCGGGGTGAAGCTGAACCCAAAAGATATTTTTTAATCGGAATCCGGGGTTGAATTAAAACTGGTTCGGGCATGGTTCAAAGCACGCCATTCTGTTTAATTAACACAACCATAAATGCTCGGGAAAACGATTTCGAAAAACGTTTAATCGAATGAAGACTGAGGACTGCCGCGAATCCCATTCTTGCTTTTCGTATAAAGCCGAGTGTTTTAATTTAATATTGCACCATGGCACTTGAGCTTCGAAAGCCGTTGGTTGTTTTTGATCTGGAGACTACCGGAATTAATGTTTCAGAAGACCGGATCGTGGAGATTTGTCTGATCAAACTTCTTCCCGACGGTTCAGAAAACATTTATCACAGAAAGATAAATCCGGGGATTCCGATTCCTCCTGAGTCAACTGCCATTCATGGAATTTCGGATGCTGACGTAGCCGATTGTCCGACCTTTTCAGATGTCGCTTCCGAACTCAATTCATTTATCGGTGATGCGGATTTCGGTGGATTTAATTCAAACCGCTTTGACTTTCCGATGCTCGTGGAAGAATTTTACCGGGCCGGAGTTGACTTCGAAACCGAGAAACGGAAATTTCTTGATGCGCAGCGGATTTATCATTTAAAAGAGCCACGTAATCTTTCGGCAGCTTACAAATTCTATTGCGATAAAGACTTAGAAAATGCGCATTCGGCAGAGGCAGACACAAAGGCAACTTTAGAAGTAATTAAAGCACAGGTCGAAAAATATAACGACCTCACTCCCACTGTTGAATATCTTCATCATTTTACCGGACAAGACGAACTCGTTGACCTCGCCGGACGAATCCGAAGAAATGATAAGGGCGTTCCGGTATTCGCATTCGGAAAACACAAAGGCAAAGAAGTTTCCCGTGTTTTTAAAGCCGAACCGTCGTATTACGAATGGATGATGAACGGCGACTTTCCGGAAAATACAAAACGGGTAATCACCCGACTGAGATTAGAATCCAAATCTTCCTGATTACTAAAAATCTACTTTCATTGAAAATAGGAGATCACATTAAACCGGCGGAATTGCTCGATGCAGTTTTATCCGGTATTCACCTCGAACTCAATAAAGCTTCGCGCGAAAAAACCATCCGTTGTTACGAATATTTACACGGAAAAATAGATCGATCCGAAAATCCGATTTATGGTGTGAACACCGGTTTTGGTTCGCTTTGCAACACGGTTATTCCCGAACACCAACTCGAAGAACTTCAGAAAAACCTGTTGATTTCGCATGCCTGCGGAATGGGTGATGAAGTGAACACCGACATTGTAAATCTCATGCTGGTGCTAAAAGTTCTTTCATTGAGTAAAGGACATTCCGGCGTTCAGATCAAAACGGTTGAGAAACTTCTCGATCTGTATAATCAGCAAATAACTCCGGTGGTTTACGAGCAGGGTTCACTCGGTGCTTCCGGTGATCTGGCGCCACTTGCGCATCTTTCACTTCCTTTGATCGGTTACGGAGAAGTGCGGCAAAACGGGGAAATTAAATCCGCTGATTTTTTACGGGATAATACATTTCATCTCAAAGCAAAAGAAGGTCTTGCACTAATTAACGGAACCCAGTTTATGGGTGCTTATGGCGTTTATTGCATAGTTAAAGGCATTCGGCTGATATCGGTTGCCAACCACATCGCAGCAATGAGTGCCGATGCATTCGACGCCCGGATGGATCCGTTTTTAGCCGTGAGTCACGAGATTCGGGGACAAGTGGGTCAACAACAATGTGCCGAAGAAATTTTGCAAATCCTTTCCGGAAGTTCCATCGCCCAAAAGAAAAAAACGCAGGTTCAGGATCCGTATAGTTTCCGTTGTATACCTCAGGTTCACGGTGCCAGTTTGGATGTTCTCACACATGCTGAAGTAATTTTCGAACGGGAGATAAATGCCGTAACCGACAACCCGAACATTTTCCCGGAAGAGGATATGATTTTATCGGCAGGAAATTTCCATGGGCAAACACTTGCTCTTCAACTGGATGCGGCTGCGATGGCCATTGCCGAAATCGCCAACATCTCGGAAAGAAGAATTTATAAACTCATCAGCGGTGAACGGGATCTGCCGGCTTTTCTGATTGGTAATCCCGGACTAAACAGCGGATTTATGATACCGCAATACACAGCCGCCTCGATCGTGAGTCAGAATAAACAATTGTGTTCACCGGCATCTGTCGACAGTATTGTTAGCAGCAATGGTCAGGAAGATCACGTGAGTATGGGGGCGAACGCAGCTACGAAATGTTTGCGGGTTTTGGAAAATACGATTTCCGTACTTGCCATTGAGCTGATTGTTGCGGCACAGGCGCTCGAATTCCGCAGACCGGAAAGAAGTTCAGAGGCGGTTGAAGCTATCCATATAATGCTTCGTCAGCAGGTTCCTTTCATTGAACAGGATGATTACATGCACGCGATTCTGAAGACCGGACGGAAGTTCCTTTTAGAAGAAATGTTGCGATAATTTTCAGATCCAACCTCCCACGGCTTTTGGCCTTCTTTCGAGAAAGGTCTTGTTGATTACAACGTGCATGAGTAAATCGGAAATAACTTTTAGTCCGATAAAAATCTGAAATGCACGAGTGAGTCCGTCTGCATCCATATTAAATCCTACGATAATGAAAAGGTGCATGGGGAAGATTCTTGCGTATGGTAAAAACTTTAAACCACCGGCGGCTTTTCCCTCTTCCTTATCTTTTCTTACATCGGAGAATAAAGACATTACCATATTTAAAAGCATGAATAGAAAGACGCCTTGAATTATAGCTATATCGTTTGGTGTTCCCGGAAGTTTTAAGGCAATCATTACCAAAAAAACAAAATAGACCAAATGAAATAATCCGTAATGCAAGGCAAAAAATAAGGGCGCTCCATATCGGGTTCCGAACGGTACCGCTCCTTTTTCCCGACTGCCTCTGAAAACCATTCTCACAAAAGCCTGAACTCCGATTAATACACTTTGCAGATAATAAAGAATAATAACCGATCGGGCACTGGTGACATCAACATAGAATGTGTAGAGAATGATCAGGTTAAAAATCAGAATCGCCCAGAATTCCGGATCTGTTAGAATGTTGTGAATGGCTGACTTCTTTGCCAATGGTGGTAGCTTTTTTGACAAAGATACTGACGAAGTGACACAAAAAATCCCTGTATATTTCTGATACCTCAGATGGTTTGGAGTTTGTGAATTGCGCGTTCTTAAAAACTAAATTTTAAAATCCATTAAAAAAGAAACAATATGGCAATGAAAGGAAAGGTGTCTGTGAACACCGAAAACATTTTCCCGATCATTAAAAAATTTCTGTATACCGATCATGAAATCTTTTTACGTGAATTAATTTCCAATGCGGTTGATGCTTCTCAAAAGCTAAAAGTACTTGCCGCAAAAGGAGAAAAAGTGGGTGAAACCGACGACCTGAAGATTACCGTAAAGATTGATGAATCAAAAAAAACCATTACGATTTCAGACAAAGGAATCGGAATGACGGAAGCCGAAATCGACAAATACATTAACCAAATTGCCTTTAGCGGCGCCGAGGAGTTTGTTGAGAAATTCAAAGACGACAAAGACAGCGCAAACATTATCGGGCACTTCGGACTCGGTTTTTATTCGTCGTTTATGGTTGCCGATAAAGTAGAAATTGACACTCTCAGTTATCAGGATGGAGCGGTTGCTGCGCACTGGACTTGTGAGGGAACCACCGATTTTAAAATCACCAAAGGCAAAAGAAAATCAAGAGGAACCGATATCATTCTTCACATCAATAGTGAAAATGAAGACTTCCTGAAATCCTATAAAATTTCAGAACTCCTCAACAAATACTGCAAATTCCTGCCGGTTGAGATTGAGTTTGAAGACAAGGTTATTAACGACACCACGCCGCTCTGGAAAAAATCTCCTTCCGATCTGAAAGAAGAAGACTACACCGAATTCTACAAAAAGCTTTATCCGTTTGCGGAAGCCCCTTTATTCTGGATTCACCTCAACGTTGATTATCCGTTCAACCTCACCGGTGTTTTGTATTTCCCGAAAATCAAAAAGGATATCGATCCGAACCGGAATAAAATTCAGTTGTACTCAAATCAGGTCTATGTAACCGACAATGTTGAGGACATTGTTCCCGAATACCTGATGCTGCTGCACGGAGTAATCGACAGTCCGGACATTCCGCTTAATGTGTCGCGAAGTGCATTACAGGCAGATGGAAACGTGAAGAAAATCACCGGTCACATCAGCAAAAAAGTAGCAGACAAACTCAACGATCTTAAAAAGGAAAATCAAAAAGACTTCGAAGACAAATGGGCGAACATCAGCTTGTTTGTGAAGTACGGAATGATCAGCGACGAGAAGTTTTACGATCGGGTAAAGGACATTTGTTTGGTGAAAGATACCGACGGCAACTTCACATATCTCAATGATTTTGTTGAAAAGGTAAAACCCCTTCAAACCGACAAAAACAACAACACCATTCTTTTATACGCAACCGATGCTGATGCTCAGTACAGCTACATTCAAAAGGCTAAAGACAAAGGATATGAGGTGCTGCTGATGGATGAAATCATCGACAACCACTTTATTTCCAACATGGAGCAAAAGCTCGAAAATGTTCAGATGAAGCGCGTTGATGCCGACATCGCATCCAAACTCATTGAAAAGGATGAAACATCGGAATCTGTTATGAGCAGTGAAGATGTTGAGAAATTGAAAGGCCGGTTTGAAACGGTTTTAGACAAAGAAAAATTCAATGTTGAAACCACTGTTTCCACACCGGACGACGACTTTCTTACCATTACAAGATCTGAGTGGGAACGCCGGATGAGCGAAATGCAGGGCATGGGCGGAATGTCGATGTTCGGCGGTTTCCCGGAGAAATACACCGTGAGCATAAATACCAATCACCCGCTTTCGGGAAAGGTTGCTGATGCAGACGAAACCACTTCGAATGAGATAATGTTGAACGCAATCGATTTAGCGAAACTGAGTCAGAACCTTCTCAAAGGAAAAGACCTGAACGATTTTGTTCAACGACAAATGAAAAATCTTCAGGAAGCCTGATCAGAAAATTTCAGTAATCTCCAAAGGGCGGTTGTTCATATTGAATGACTGCCCTTTTGTTTTTCCAAGCATTTGAACGGCAAGAGGCGATTTGGTTGAGATCATAAAAATTTCGTGATCTTCAAATTTCACTTTTCCCATATTAGGCCCGATATAAAACCACATCTCACCGGCGTGAATTACAGACCCGGTTTGAACCGTATCGTGCGGTGCCGACATCGATGGGTGTTGAAGCATCGACATGTCTTTTAATAACAATGCTTTTTGTTGAAACAACCGGTCGAGATCTTCCTGAGCCATCGCCCTTCCCGTTTCGTATTTATCGCCAGCAGAGTTTTTATCTTCCGATTCTACAGCGTCCTGAACGTCTTGAATCGAATGATCAATTACATCCAGTTTTTCTTTCATTATTTCCCGGCAACGCTCGAGCAATTTCACTTTATCCATTCTTGTTGTGTGCTAATTATTTCAGTTTAAAAGAGGTAAAAAATCTCCTGAATTCGGGAGAGCTGAGTAGCGAATTATCTCCATTCATTTCGATTTCGTACGTGTAGATGACTCCCATTTCCGGATCTTCCTTTTCAACTTTCCAACTTAAGGAATGAGTCATTTTGTTATACATCAATTCCATGGTTTCTCCGGAGTTGCCGGTGAACGAAATCATCTCTTCACTACTCTTCCGCATGTTGCTCACATCAAGAGTTTGAGACAATTTCACAAATTCACCCATCAGACTCATCTTGAGTTTCTCAACATAACTTGCATTCGGGTCAACCGGCATGGGAGGAAAAACCGGTTCGTTTGAATTATTCTCAGAGTCATCGATGATTTCCTCATCATATTCTTCTACTTCTTCATATTCCTCAGCCATTTCCTCTTCGGTAGCTTCCTCTTCGTTATACGACATATAATTTTCCAACCTGGAAACTTTAAATGCCACACGACCTTGCTTTAAAACAAGATTATTAGCCATAGTTTCATTCCAATCGAAAAGATCGCGATACACTGAGTCTACTCCAACTGGAACATCAACCATAAACCACTCGTGATTGTACGTCTTCCATTTGATCTCCGGGAGTTTTGAATTTTCACCACCTGTAATATCAACCGGTTTTACCGTGTAGCCGGCCTTTTTGTATTGTTCGATTAATCCGTTCGGGCCGCAAAGATGTCCCGCTCCAACACCTATGAACATGGATTGTTTACGGATGTCTTTGGACGTTCGTTTAAACATCACATCATTTCTGGCCAACAATAATTTTTCATAGAATTCCCGGATGGCTTTTATATCTGTTCCGGTGAGGCCGTTTATTTCAGAGCAAACAGCATTCAGATTATGCTGCGAATAAGACTGCAACAAAGTGGAAGGATTCATCAGATCGGCATTGGTGAGTACGCTCCAATCGTCCTTTTTCAAGAAACTAATTAATGCATCTTTAATAAATTTTTTATCGATGGATGTGAGTACATTGAGTTGTTCTGTCATGGTTTCGATTCCCATCATTTTCTTGCCTTGTTTTTTGGCATAATTGAAGAGAAACTGGTCAACAAAATCGAGTCGGGCAGAGTCAACCGACATCGCTTTTGCATAATTAATTACCGCCGGAACAACATATTTTACTATGCGATTTGCAAGCGTATCTGCCGGTATTGTCTTCTCCATCTCGGGGAGAATTTCTTTTGTAAAGTAGTCTGCCCATTCCTTGCCGATTTTAGCGTATCGCTTGTCCTTCATCTTAAATTTGATGTCGAGATCAAGCTCAAATGCAGCAACTTCGCAAGCGTTTATTGCATCAAAAACCTTGTCGTTCCAGTTGAACAGTTCTTCGTTTTTCAAATGCATCGTTCCAAACAGGTAGGAACTTTTCTTTAATCCGTTACCGGAAATCTCGTACAACAAAGTGTTTTGAGATTGTACAAAACCCGTTAATCCCGAAAGAAAAAGCAGTAGAATCCAGATTTTTTTCAAAGTCGCTTTTTGCGGCAAATAAACAGCAATCCGGAATTGTTTGAACCGCATGTTTGTAAATTTCGCGAATCGATGCAAACCGCTGTAAACACTATGCTTTTGCATTCTTTCACTTCCGGTTTTGTGATAATATTCATATCACCTGCGTTCGGTTGCTTTCGAATTTCTGTTGTGTGTTGGATATTTGCCTCTTCATGAGATTCCCTTCAGACATTTCGTCTAAACTTCCACAGTCGGGCCGATCGATATTTTCGGTAATGACTGAAATGGCCAATAAGAACAACGCGCTGAATCTGGCTCAGGGCTTTCCGGATTTTCCTCCTGCTACCGACCTGATCAAACTGGTGAATGAAGGAATGAAAAAAGGCTACAACCAATATGCACCCATGCCGGGACTAATGCCTCTCCGGGAAATTATCGCAGAAAAAACGGAGCAAACGTATGGTGCACGCTATAATCCCGATACCGAAATTACTATAGTTCCCGGTGCAACCTTCGGAATTTATGCAGCTATTACAGCATTTGTAAGGGATGGCGACGAAGTAATCATCTTTGAACCGGCATACGATTGCTATATCCCGGCTATTGATTTAAACGGTGGAAAAGCGGTTCGTGTTGAACTAAAATATCCGAACTACGACATCGACTGGTCGGAGGTAAAAAAGCTGATCAACTTTAAGACAAGGATGATTATCGTAAATACGCCTCATAACCCAACGGGCAGTGTGCTTTCCAAAGATGCGGTTGCTCAGTTGGCTAAAATTGTGAAAGGCAGTGACATCATTATTCTGAGCGACGAGGTGTATGAACACATCATTTTCGACGGACAGGAACATCAGAGCCTGGCCCGATATCCGGAACTCGCTGAACGAAGTCTGATCATTTCTTCATTCGGAAAAACTTATCACACCACCGGATGGAAAATGGGTTACATCAACGCGCCGGAAAATCTCACTGAGCAAATCCGGAAGGTGTATCAATACATGGTTTTCAGTTGTTCGACACCGGTTCAATATGCGTATGCCGAAATCTTAAAAAATCCGGAAACGTATCTGGGACTTTCAGCTTTCTATCAGGAAAAACGGGATGTATTCAGAGCTGCACTCTCCGGTTCCAGATTTCACATAATGCCGTGTAGTGGCTCGTATTTCCAATTACTCGGATATGAAAATATTTCGGAACTCGGCGATCTCGAATTCGCTCAGGAATTAACCGAAAAACACAAGCTTGCTTCCATTCCCATTTCCGTTTTCTACCGAATGAAAACCGATAACCGCGTACTAAGATTCTGTTTTGCCAAGCAGAATTCAACTTTAGAACAAGCCGCCGAGATTTTATGTGCGATCTGAAGATTTCACTAATTCAAACCCAGCTTTATTGGGAAGATGTGCCGGCTAATCTTCATCATTTTCACAGCATGATTCAAGAATGTCCAGCTGAATCTGATTTGATTTTATTGCCGGAAATGTTCAACACCGGTTTTACTATGAAGGCTGATCAGTTCGCGGAATTGATGAGTGGAGAAACCGTTCAATGGCTGACAAAGCAAGCCAAAATCAAAAATGCTGCGATTGCAGGAAGTCTTATAATTTCTGAAAACGACAAATTCTTCAACCGGTTTGTATGCGCGTTTCCCGATGGCACAACAAAAGCCTATGATAAAAGACATCGCTTCAGCATGGGCAACGAAGACAAAGATTTTAGTGCCGGTACAGAGAGAGTAGTATTTGAAATCAACGGTTGGAGAATATTTCCACAGGTGTGTTATGATCTTCGGTTCCCGGTTTGGAGCCGGAATCTGAATCACTACGATGTTTTGATTTATGTCGCCAATTGGCCCGAGGTGAGAACTCCGCAATGGACGAAACTTCTTCAGGCCCGTGCAATCGAAAATCAATGTTATGTAGCGGCGGTAAACAGAATTGGTCGCGACGGAAACGGAATGAATCACATCGGCGCAAGTGCTGTTATTGATTTTATGGGCGAACCAATCGTGAGTTACAGCGAATCTTCCATAATTCTAAACGCAACTTTAAAACACGAAGAATTGATGAACTGGAGAGAACGTTTCCCGGTGATGAAAGACGCCGATTCGTTCGACATCCGACTTTGAGTTCAATTTCAACTAATTTTGCCGGCCATGTCAATCCGCATCAAAACGGCTCAGCAAATTGAAGGAATTCGGAAGAGTTCGCAACTGGCTGCTGAGTGTCTTAAATATTTAGAACAATTCGCTGTAGCCGGCAACACAACCGGATTTTTAGATCAGAAGGCAGCCGAATTCATGAAGGAACACGGAGCTGTCTCTGCCACCAAAGGGTATAACGGTTTTACCGGAAATATCTGCACTTCCCCAAACGACGTGATTTGCCACGGAGTTCCGGGGGCTTATGAATTAAAAGACGGAGACATTCTGAATATTGATGTTACTACTGTGCTCAACGGCTATTACGGTGATACGTGTAAAATGTATTCGATCGGAACGGTTTCAGAAGAAGCCGAAAAACTAATGAAGGTCACACGGGAATGTCTTAAGATCGGAATGAAAGAATGTTATCCCGGGAATCGCTTTGGCAACATCGGTTATGAAATCTCTGAATATGTAAAGCCATTTGGTTATGGAGTGGTTTACGAATTCTGTGGTCATGGTGTTGGAGTGAAGTTTCATGAAGATCCCGACGTTTGTCACATTGCGCAAAAAAATACCGGAAAACGAATGCGTCCCGGTATGATCTTCACGATTGAACCGATGATCAACATAGGAAAAGCCCGCTGTAAGATTGATAAACAAGATGGATGGACGGCACGAACGATCGACGGAAAACTCTCAGCCCAATACGAACACACCATTCTGATCACAGAAAACGGATGTGAAGCGCTCACGGATGTTTATGGTGAGTTCTGATTTCTGCATGTTTGCACTATGCACAACAATCCGGTTTTTCTGCGTCGGCTTTCAGACGATCTGAGCAAAAGAATCGGAGGAAAAACGCTCGTACGTTGTGTAAGCACTTCTCCAACCGAAATCTATTTTCAATTTCAGGACTTTGTTCTGGAAGTTGTTTTCTCCGATAATTCCACCTTATTTCTGTTTCCGGAAATCAAATATTTCCCTGTTCGCAATACCATTCCTCAGTTTAAAGAATGCTGGGGGAAGGAGATTCTGAATTGTTCGGTTCCATTTCCCGACCGGGTAATTGAGCTGAACTTTACGGATAATTCGACCCTATCTGTTTTGGCTTTTGGAAGAAACAGCGGAATTGTATTTCAGAAGAATCGGGAAATACTAAATAGGTTTAAATTACCCGAACATCAGACTTTACCTGAGTTTAATGGAGTAATAGATCTTTCGGGTAATGAATCGGAAATATTAAAATCAAATCGCTTTTTACATACGGATTGGATTCGGGAAATGAAGGAAAAAGGTTTTTTCGATACGTTAAATGATAGAGAGAAAGTCTGGAATTCTTTTTTAAATGAATTATCTCAGAGACCGGTTTGTATTAGCCCGGAACCCAAATTAGATATTGTTAAAAACAGAACTGAATGTGCCGGAGAGCTCTTTCACGATTCGGTTTCAGCCATCCAGTATTTCTCAAAACAATTTCTTTCGGTTAAAAGGTTTAATCGTTTATTTACTTCTATTAATAATGAATTAACCAAACGAAAAAAAAATCTTGAAGACCGAATAAGAGGTGCTAAAATAAAATTAGAAAAAACTGCAACCGGCAATCATTACCGGGAATTAGCGGATATTCTGATGGCCAATTTACATGTTGATAAACCAGAAGGAAAATCGATTTCTGTTTTTAATTTTTATACCAACAAACCCATAGAAATTAAAATTAATAAAGACCTGTCTCTTCAAAAAAATGCAGAGGTATTTTATCGCAAAGCAAGAAATCAACACAAAGAAATTGAGCATCTTGAATTAATGCTTGCCAAGATGCTGGATGAAATTTCTGTGGTTCAAAAGCATCTGGAAGTATTAAATAAATCTCACGATTTAAAAACTCTTCAAAGCCTTTCAACTGAAATTGCAAACAAATCGGAAACAAAAAAACCGGTTCTGCCTTACAAGGTTTTTACCTGTGATGATTTCGAGATACGGGTTGGAAAGAATGCCCAATCGAATGACAAGTTATTGAAATCCGCCGGGAGATTTGATATATGGTTGCATGCACGCAATACTTCCGGTTCGCATGTCATCATTAGAAATCCATCAAATGAAACGATTCCGGAACATGTGCTGGAATACGCAGCAGCTTTGGCCGCAGGACATTCGGGAAATCAGCATGAAGGCTTAGCCGCTGTGATTCATACTCCGGTTAAATATGTTAGAAAATTCAAAGGAGCTTTACCGGGTCAGGTGAAAGTGGATCGTGAAGAGGTAATTCTTATAGAACCAAAAAAGGTGTGAACCTTACCGGATATCCGGTGAAAGCTCACACCTCCTGAGGGCGGTGTATAACACACGCTCTACTGCGACTTGATCAGTACCACATGGGTACCGAAGGGGAATTAGTGCCTAACCAGCACTTTAAAAGTTTTGCGTATGCGATCGTTGTATAATGTCATTACATAATAACCTCTCGGATAATCGGAGGTGATGATGGTTTTGCGTTCGTTGACGCCTTCCTCAGTGAAGACAGTTCTTCCGGTTTGATCAACAATTGATATATTGAAGACCTGGCCGGGCAGTTCCACGTTCAATTCCTGATCTGCCGGGTTTGGATAAACCTTGCCTTCACTGTGATCAGCTTCAAACCAGGAGAATGAAATCAACGGATGGAATTCGTCGTCACCGTTAAAGTCAAATTGGTGCAAACGGTAATAGATGTAATGTTCATCTTTTGGCGCGGTGCCATCGAGGAATACATATTCATTCCGGTTCATCGTGGTTCCGTTGCCGGTAACCTGACCAATTTTCTGAAACGTTACTCCGTCTGAACTTCTCTCAATATCGAAATGGCTGTTATTTTCTTCTGAAGCGGTTACCCATCTTAGTTCAACCTGATCTCCGGAAGGATTTGCCGTAAACGAAATCAGTTCAACGGGAAGAAGTGTCTGTCCACCATTGTCCCAACCAGAGTGGCTGGCGAGGCAGAAACTGATAGGAGCTTCATCGCCATAAGGGGAGATTACTGCTTCATCACCGAAATAAATTCTGGATTCATTATCGTCGTCGGTTAATCCGCTGTCTTCGTCATCGTCGTCGTCGTCACCATCATCCCCGCTATCGTTTCCGCCACCACTGCTGGTTGTAAGATCTAATGTTACGGTTCTGCTTGAAAGATTCGGGCCTTGTATGGTGAGTGCAATCTGCTCACAGAAACCGGAAATTGTGATTGTTCCGCAATCAGATGAGCTTCGCCAACTGTTGGACGTGGTTGCTGTTCCGGTTCCGCCGCTGTTGGGTAGATTGAAAAAGTTGTCGTTATCGCCATCTACAATCAGATTCGCCTGTAGTGTGTACATCGAAGACGGCACGTTGGTACCACTGAATGAAATGTTATAATCAATATCAGCAGTCCAGTTGTAACCATACGTACAGCTTCCAGGAATGTTAAGGGTTGCTACGGTAAACTCTGCGGTTACTGTGTATCCGTTTGTTGAATTAACTGTGAAAGTACAACCGGTTCCGCCACTGCTTCCGCTGTTGTTGTCATCATCATCTTCTTCGTCATCCCCGCTGCCATTATCATCGCCCGTATTGTATTGTTCTCCCAGGTCGAGTGAAATGGTTTGAGAAGAAATACCGGGGCCTTCAATTTCTATTTCAATAGATTCACAGAGTTCATCAATTTTAATAGAATGACAATCGTGCTGACTTCTCCAGCTATTTGCGGTTGTAGTTGTTCCGGTTCCACCGCTGTTTGGCAGATCGAGGAAGTTATCGTCGTCTCCGTCGCATACCAGATTTCCCTGTAGTGTATACAACGAGTTCGGGATGTTACTTCCGGTGAAAGACACGTGATACTTGAGATCTACTGTGTAATTGTAACCGTTTTGGCAATTGTTGGGTGTGTTAATTTTTGTCGGTTCGATTTCGATCCAGACCGTATAGCCGTTGGTTGAAGTAACAGAGAATGTACAACTGTTCGGATGTGAGTTTTTGTGGAACGAACAACTGGGATCCCCACAATCATAATTCTGGTCTGAGTCGTCGTCCTCATCGTCACCGATCGTCATGTCGTCGCAACCGGTTACTCCGACGTCTTCAACTTTTAAGTGATATCCGCTCCGACAAAGAATTACGGCATCTTCTCCAAGGTAAAGGCCTTTGTCCTGAGCGAAAATGATGTCACCACCTTTCATATTGATGATTACATCTTTCTTCGACATCTGATCACAATCTTCATCGATGTACAAATCACCTGTGAGTTCAAGTGTGTCACCATCAGACAGTGATTTCATAATGTTCTTGTTTGATTTTGTACTTGCGTTTCCACTGATGGTTTTTGTTTCCGGATCACTGGTGTGTTTCGCAAGTGCATTTTCCCGGGAAAGGAAATTCGTTGAGGCAAAGAAGGCAAGGGTAAGTACGGTTCCAATGCCCGCCGTAATCAATAGGATACGCTTAATGTTCAGCTCATTGCGAACATCAGGGCGCGGGTCTAAATTTAGTTTCATCGTAGTAAGTAGTTAGTGAAATAGTTCGTGTTAATGTTTTTAATTCATATTGGGTTTATAATCCTTAATGACAATGGGTGTTCAATCCGGTCGTCCTCTTAAAGCGTGAAGTAAGGGTTCGAGTTGTTTGAGGTCTTCCAGTTTTTTGGAGAGTTCGGCAAGGTCTTGTCCGAACAACGATTGCATTCCTGCAAGTTGTTTTGATAAATCCTGCTGTTCGGGTTTCTTTTCTTCCTCCGATAAATTGAGAATCAGATTATCGACGCTCACCACAGGAGTTTCACAGATGAGGGCAGTTCTTTCCATTACGGCAATTAATTCCCGCACGTTACCTGGCCATTTGTATTTGAGGAGTTCGTGTTGCGCCGCTTCGCTGAATGATCTCGCGGGCATATAATTTTTTTCCGCATAAATTTTCAGGAAGTGCTCAGCCAGAATAAGAATATCTTTTCCGCGGTCTCGGAGTTTGGGTACCTGAATCGGGAAACCCTGAATACGATAATAAAGGTCTTCTCTGAACGAACCTTCCCGTACCCGCTGAGCAAGGTCGCGGTGTGTGGCTGTAATTATCCGCACATCAAGTTTAATTTCTTTGTTGCTGCCGATTCGGGTCATTTTGCGTTCCTGAAGTACCCGAAGCAGTTTTGCCTGTAACCCGATTTCCATTTCCCCGATTTCATCAAGAAAAATGGATCCGCCCTGAGCTTCTTCAAATTTTCCGATCCGCCGTCCGATCGCTCCGGTGAAAGCTCCCTTTTCGTGTCCGAACAATTCGTCTTCAATCAGATTGTCTGGAATTGCTGCAATGTTTACTGCCACAAAAGGCTTTCTTCTTCTGGCGGAATTGTGGTGTACAGCTTCCGCAACTAATTCCTTACCCGTGCCGCTGGCGCCGGTGATCATTACGTTGGCATCCGTTTTTTCTACCCGCTGAATCATTTTCAGCATACGCAAAGTGGCTGCACTGTTTCCGATAATACGGGAATATTTTGAGCGGTCTTCCAGATCGGTTTCCAACAACTTCACCTCTTTTTTAAGGTTAATCGTGTTGAGGAGATTTCTTACTTTATGAGAAAGTTCGGCCATTGCGTTTTCGTCTTTCACGATGTAGCAATAGGCTCCGTGTTTATAGAATTGAGATACTTTACCAATATCCTCCTGACCAGAAAGAATTATAACCGATAACTCCGGATTTATTTCTTTGGATTTTATAAGAAGTTCGAGACCGGTTACGTCCGGAAGAAAGTGGTCGAGAATGGCGATGTCAACCGTTTCGTTGAGGTTTTTCAGGTAGTCTGTTCCGTTGTAAAATGTGCTGATGTCGAACAGGTCACGCTTAAATGCCTGTACCACTGTTTCAGCGTACATCGGGTTGTCATCAACTACATAGATCTTAGGTAAGCTCATGTAATAATCATCTGTAAGTTAGTAGTAGCAATAGTTCGGATTTCCGAAACTCCAGACAACCAGAAATTAATGTGGAATCACTGAACTGTAAATGTCACCAACCCGATCTGGGCAAAGCGATATAACCTAAAAGTTATTTATACAGTAAAGAAAATTTTAATTGCACATTTCATCAAAAGAAGTCGTAGTAGTCGCGTAAATCTTCCGCTAAAGTAGAATGACATTTCTAATTATGCAAATCATTCCCAAAAATATTTTTTTGTGGATAAGGCTTGGTTTGCGACGAATGCCCGTCAATCCTCAAATTTTAATCACAAAAAAAAGCAAACTCATTTTTAGAAAGATCAACAATGAAGTTCATCTGAATTCTTTTTCATCTCAAAGAGAGTTGGTAGTCACGCTAACCGGCCTTTATTGAAATTGTTAAGTTTGTCGCACTCCACAAATGAAGATGAACCGAAAATTAATTCTACTCCCGGTAATTGCTTTAGTAGCGTTTACATCAAAGGCTCAGGAAAAGAAAAACCTCACGATACACGACGCCATTCTGGGTCGACAGTTTTATCCGACGTCGCTCAGCCAGCTTCAATGGGCAGATGACAATCATTATTCTTACATGCCGGAGAATCAGGAAAATCCGGGAATCCTTTTAGTCGAATTAGAAAGAACTAAAAACGGAACCTCCAAATTCATTTCACTTCATGACATAAATTCTGCCATGGCTGCAGGCGAATCCGACACCTTGAAAAGATTTCCGTATCACTCCTGGATGAATTCTTATGAACTGAGATTTAACTCAGGGAATAAATCATACGCTTATCATATCGGTGATAAAAAAGTACGAGAATTAGTTTTAACCGAAGATAGTTGGATTGCTTCCTCAGAACATCCTAAAACCATGGATAATGCCTTCGTGATGGGCGACAACCTGTATATCCGAAAAGGATCTAAGGATATTAAAATCACTACCGACGGAGGTAACGGAATTGTTTACGGACAATCGGTTCATCGAAATGAATTCGGAATTGACGGCGGACTTTTCTGGTCTGGTGCAGGTGATAAACTTGCCTTTTACCGAATGGACGAATCGATGGTTACCGATTACCCGATTTATGATCTTTCACAAAAACCTGCCGGTGTTAAAAATATAAAATACCCTGTAGCCGGCGATCCGAGTCATCATGTTACCATTGGTGTTTACAGCATCTCTTCGGGTAAAACCATTTATCTCAAAACCGGTGAACCGAAAGAACAATATCTCACAAACGTGGCCTGGGGTCCTGATGATAAATACATTTATGTGGCTGTGGTTAACCGTGGACAAAATCACATGTGGCTTAAAAAGTTTGATGCCACAACCGGTGCTTTTATTAAAACGCTTTTTGAAGAAACCAACTCCCGATATGTTGAACCCGAACATCCGGTTCAGTTTTTAAAAACTAAAAAAGATCAGTTTATATGGTGGAGTGAACGCGACGGAAATAATCATCTTTACCTGTACGATACTTCCGGTAAAATGATTAAACAACTGACTTCCGGGAAATGGGAAGTGATGTCTTTCTTAGGATTTAATTCCAAAGAAGATAAATTTTATATCACTTCAACAGCCAACGGCCCTCTGAACCGCGACCTATATTGTTTTAATCTTAAGAACGGCAAGTCGCAACGACTCACAACCGGAGACGGAACACACCGGATATCGCCGAGTACAAATCTCAGCTTCTTCATCGATTATTTTTCGAATGTCACCACACCTTTGAATACCCAGATTATTAAGGAAGATGGCACTTTGTTTCAGGTATTAAAAGAGGCAGAGAATCCACTGCAAGATTACCGGACCGGGGAAGTTTCGCTGGGATCGATAAAGGCAGATGACGGAACCGAATTATTTTACCGACTCGTCAAACCTGCGAATTTCGACCCGACCAAAAAATATCCGGTTGTGGTTTATCTTTATGGAGGCCCGCATCTTCAACTCATAACCAATTCGTGGATGGGCGGTGCAAACAATTGGTATCAGTACATGGCTGAACAAGGTGTGATCATGTTCTCTATCGATAATCGCGGCTCGTCTAATCGCGGTTTTGAATTCGAAAGTGCTGTTCACCGTCAGTTGGGAACTTTGGAAATGAGTGATCAGATGGCGGGGGTTAACTGGCTGAAAAAGCAATCGTTTGTGGATACATCCAGAATGGGAATTCACGGCTGGAGTTTCGGAGGATTCATGACAACTTCCATGATGACCCGCAATCCGGGCGTGTTTAAAGTAGGCGTGGCCGGCGGTCCTGTTATCAATTGGGAGTACTACGAAATCATGTACACCGAGCGCTATATGGATACGCCGGAAGAAAACCCGGAAGGATATAAAAACAACAATCTGTTAAACTATGTCGATAAGCTGCAAGGTCATTTGCTCATGATTCACGGCGCAGAAGACGATGTGGTACTTTGGCAACATTCTTTAATGTTCCTCCAAAAAGCGGAAGAACTCGATGTTACCGGACTTGATTATTTTGTTTATCCCGCGCACAAACACAATGTGCTTGGAAAAGATCGTGCACATCTGTATGAGAAAGTTACCAATTATCTGATGTTGTATCTGAAAGAGTAACGCATTTCAGATCACTCTTTAAATTCGGATGTTTCGTGGAAAGTAATGTCCGGATTATTCTGTCTGGCCATCTGCAATACGAATGGCGATGATGCCAGATAAACCAGATTCTGGTCTTTGTCTTTTACGATTTCTTTGGGTCTGTATTGACAAAAGCTTCGGATAGCATCCGGATCACCAGTCATCCAGCAAGCCTTATGAAAACTCACTGCTTCAAATCTGGCTTTTGCCGAATACTCATGCTCGAGCCGGTATTGAATAACCTCAAACTGAAGTTCACCAACCACACCGATAAACTTCCGGTTACCGGGTTCCTGGCGGAATAACTGGGCAACTCCTTCATCAGTTAATTGTTCGATACCTTTTTCCAGTTGCTTGCTTTTCATCGGATCGAGGTTGATCACTTCTTTAAAAATTTCCGGTGAAAAACTCGGAATGCCTTTATAACGCATTTCCTCTCCTTCGGTAAGTGTATCTCCGATTTTAAAGTTACCGGTATCGTATAATCCGATAACATCTCCAGGGAAAGCCTCTTCAACAACTTCTTTAGACTGAGCTAAAAAGTTATACGGGTTGCTAAATTTTAAATCTTTATCGAGACGAACCTGATGATAAAATTTATTGCGTTCAAAAGTGCCGGAGCAAACGCGTAAAAAGGCAATACGGTCGCGGTGTTTCGGATCGAGATTGGCGTGAATTTTAAAAACAAAACCGGAGAATTTCTTCTCGTTCGGAAACACTTCTCTCTTATCCGTAAATCTTGGTACAGGTTCCGGCGCAATTTCCACAAACGTGTCGAGCAACTCACGGATTCCAAAATTGTTTACCGCCGAACCAAAGAATACCGGAGCCAATAATCCTTCGCGGTACATCTGCTCATCAAACGGCTCATAAACGCCTTCAATTAACTCCACATCTTCCCGCAGTTTGGCGGCGTCCTTCTCTCCCACCATCTCATCCAATCGTGGGTCGTCGATGTTTTCAATAGATGTAACCGTGTCACTTTTACGCGTTTTATTCACCTCAAACAAATTGAGGGATTTATCGTGCAGCAGATAAACACCCTTAAAGTGGCGACCCATATTTATCGGCCAGCTCAGCGGACGAACACTGATTTTTAATTCTTCTTCTAATTCATCCAACAGGTCAAAAGGATCTTTGCCATCGCGGTCGAGCTTGTTCACAAAAATGATAACCGGAGTATTCCGCATCCGGCACACTTCCATCAACCTTCGGGTTTGTTCCTCAACACCTTTTACGCAGTCGATCACCAGAATTACCGAATCCACGGCCGTTAAAGTTCTGAAAGTGTCTTCTGCAAAATCCTTGTGACCCGGAGTATCCAGAATATTAACAATGTGATTTTTATAGTCAAACGCCATCACAGAAGTGGCCACCGAGATTCCTCGCTGCTTTTCAATCTCCATAAAATCGGAGGTTGCGGTCTTTGTGATCTTGTTGCTTTTTACCGCACCTGCAACCTGAATCGCTCCTCCAAACAACAGAAGTTTCTCTGTTAATGTGGTCTTTCCGGCATCCGGGTGGCTTATGATTCCAAACGTTCGGCGCTTTGATATTTCCTGTTCGAGTGTCATGATTTTTCGGGGCGCAAAATAACCGAATGGTTTCCAATGAGCCGACATCTGTGTTTACAATGTGTTAAGACTAATTTTTCATTCTCTTGTGCTAATGCGATTTGAAGATAATTTTGCGGCAAATTCACAATTATGAAAATACGCGTTGTTGCTCTTGCTTTGCTGGCTTTGGTTTCATGCGGAAATCCCTATAAAAAAGTAATGAAAGATCTCGGTTATAAAGAAGGCATGTTTGCCGAAATGGTTACGTCTAAAGGCACCATCATTTTCTCATTAGAGTACCAGAAAGCGCCGATTACGGTCGCCAATTTTGTTGGTCTGTCGGAAGGAACTCTTGAAAACACATTCAGACCAATCGGTCAGCCTTTCTATGACGGATTAACGTTCCACCGTGTGGTTCCCAATTTTGTAATTCAGGGAGGTGACCCGCTCGGGAACGGAACCGGAAATCCCGGATATCGTTTTAAGACAGAAGTAAGTCCCGACTTAAAACACGATAAAGCAGGCACTGTTGCCATGGCGAACTCCGGTCCGAATACCAACGGCTGCCAATTTTATATTACCCACACTTCAACTCCACATCTTGACGGCGGTTACAACGTTTTCGGATACGTAGTTAAGGGAATGGATGTCGTAAATAAAATTTCGGTTGGCGACAAAATCATTTCTGTTAAGATTATTCGCCTCGGTCACGACGCCAAAAAATTTGATGCCGCCGCTTCGATGGAAAAACTCAAATGAGCGTTTTTTCTGAAGAACTGATCATCCCCGGTTCCCGGGATCTTCCAATAACGTTTGATGTTACCTTTAATCCGGACCTGCGGAAATGTCCGGTGGTTATTTTTTGTCATGGTTTTAAAGGATTTAAAGATTGGGGCCCATGGAATCTGGTAGCAGAAAAATTTGCTTCGGCCGGTTTCTTCTTTATAAAATTTAACTTTTCGCACAACGGTGTTTCCGAAAGTGATTTATCAGATATCACTGATCCGGAAGCTTTTGGGAAAAATACGTTTAGCACCGAACTCGAAGATCTGGGGTTGTTGCTCGACTGGGTAACCTCCGACAATGAGATTTACCGGCACTATATGGATCAGGAAAACATTACGCTGATCGGTCACAGTCGTGGAGCCGGAATCGCATTAGTAAAAACCATAGACGACGAACGTGTAGACCGGGTTATTTGCTGGGCAGGGGCATACAATCTGAAAAAATTCGCCGAATTAGAAGACGATGCATCCTGGAAAGAACGCGGATTTACCGAGGTTAAAAATGCTCGAACCGGACAAGTTTACCCAATACGCTACGACTTCAGAAAAGATTATCTCGAACACACCGAAACCCTTGATCTCACGAAACGTCTCAACATTATAGACAAGCCGTTGCTCATGATTCACGGCGAAAACGATGATGTTTCACCGGTTTCGAATGCACGAAAAATTCATGAAGTGGTATCACACGCACTTTTGGTTACGATTCCGGCGAACCACACCTTCGGGGCTTCTCATCCCTGGGAAGAAAAAGAATTACCCGATGCGTTGGATCAGGTAGTTCAGGCATCAATTGAATTTGCTCAGTTATAAACCCAAAAAATTAATGTCCGCCCGGCTGACAACATTTCGGTAATTTCTTTTCTGCCGAACTTTCTGCCGAGCCTTTGTCTGTTGCATATCCGAGTTTGTGCATGATGTCGTGAATCTGATCGACGGTGTATTTGTCGTCGTTGTACTGAACCTTTAACATCTTGGTTTCAACATTCCATTCGGCGAACGTAATTCCCGGAACATCTAAGGCTTTTTCAATTTTTTCTTTGCATTCGCCGCATTGCCCGTAAACCTTAAATTCTGTGGTAACCTTTTTAGCATAGGCAATCTGCAGACTCATAATGAACAGGATTGCAATGGCTGTTAATGATCGGATTTGTGTTTTCATTTCTATTTTCAAATTTGCTCTTTTTCTTTAATTGAATTGTTGCCATTTATTCGCCATCGGAATCCGGCGTAAAACATTCTACCGAAAACAGGGCCCCAAACAACCGACGCATCGAATCTGCCCGTGAGTGGATTTTGAGAACCGATGATCGGATTCGGTTGTTTGTAATTAAAAATGTTCTCGGATCCCAGATAGGCTTCAAATCTTGAAGTAATCTCTTTGCTGATCTGAAGATTCACCATTACAAATTCCTTCGACCATCGGTTGGTAATGGCTGTCGCAGAAGTATCTTTTCCGGGAAGTCTTTGTCTTCCATACATCTGTATCGTTGAACTGAATTGCCAGTGACTTCGGGTTCTTTGTGTGAAATTAATAAAGCCCCGGTTTCGTGCAACCATTGCTCTCTCCATTCTGCCTTCGAGATATTTTGTGCTTACATCAAACATTCGATACGCTAATCTGAGGTCTGAACGCCGGAGAAAAGTGAAATCGAATTGCGCCTGAAAGCTGTTGGCAATTGTTCCGTTTTTCATATTGTAATATCGAACTGTGGCATCTTCTTCCCGATCCATCACCACTTCATTCAGGAACTGTGTCCGGAAATAATCCAGCGTAATGGTTGCCGGCCAGAGTCCGAATTTCAATTTGTGTTCGAGGCTCAACCCGCCGTTCAACGCAACTTCCTGATTGAGTCCGTACGCATAATCTGTGTTGATTGAATTAATAATAAAAGTTCGGTTCGTCGCAAAAACCTGTTGATTCTGACTCAAAATATTGGAAGTTCTTCTGCCCAATCCACCGGAAATTCTAAGTGTGGTTTTTTCTTTATTAAAATTAAATCGCGAATGAATTCTGGGCGTAACCGACAATCCGTAAATCGAATTGTAATCAGATCGCAAACCGGCAACTATCGAAATCTGCTCTTTCGGTTTATACGTGTATTCAGCAAAAACTCCCGGCACTAATTCCTGTCGCGAAAACTGAAAACGCTGAATTCCCGAAACCGTTTCTGTTAACGCATCACCCTGAAATGAAAAACCAGTCTGATAGGTATGTCTCGTATCGTTAATTTTCGATTGCCAGATCAGGTTCACATACACCGATTTTGCGTCGGCCTGGTAGATGGTTTGATTTTCAGACGACCCATAAATGCTTTTTAAATGGTGCGCATTAAATCCATATTGAGAACCGAAACTTCTCCAGGGTTTATCCGGATTTACTTTTCCGACTTTAGCCAAAAACTCCAACTGATCATTGTTAATGGAAATACCATAATGCTGTTTCGGATCTTCCGAATAAAAATCCTGCTGGCCGGCATTCTTATGATCGGTATTAAAACCGGCACTGAATTCTCCTTCCCATTTTTTTCCATGAAACTGCCAGCGGTTTAAAAACTGAAACTGACGACCGGTCGGATTGTCCATGAAACCATCCTTATTTCGGTCCATTCGAAACGGAAGAATCGCGGTTCGCACAAAAAAGGAAGTTGCGGCATTTTTTGAAAGATCGTGTCGATACATCAGATCGGTTTCGGTTCTTCCCGAAGAAGCCACAAACTGATCGTACAAAAATCTGGTGTGGTCAAATGGTTTTCTCAATTCGATGTTGATCTGACCCGCCAGACTTTCGTAACCGTTCACAACACTGCCCACTCCTTTTGTTATTTGAATTCCTTTTACCCACGCCGCCGGAATAAAACTCATCCCGTAATAACTGTTTAATAACCGCACAGACGGCATGTACTCTCTTGAGATCAATGCATAAAATCCATCGAGCCCGAGCATTTTAATCTGGCGGGTTCCGGTTACTGCATCACCGTAATTCACGTCGATGGCCGGTGCATTTTCAAAGCTTTCCGACAAATTGCAACAGGCGGCTTTTTGAAATTCCCTTTCGTGAATATTGATGGTGGTTTTTGCATTCAACTGATCGAGTCCGTACGTTTTGCGATGTACTTCCGCAACGGCGGTTTTCAGAATATCGGAACCGGCTTCGAGTATAATTTCGTAATGATGTTTATCGTGACTAACACTAATGGTATCCGGAAGCAACGAAATATGTTCTACCACCATTCTGTGCGATTCTTCGCAAAACTTAATTTCGAAATGGCCCATGCTGTCGGTCACCACTCCTTCCTCTTCGTTCAGGCAATGAACAAAGGCGCCGGGAACCGTTTGAAGCCCTTCGGATGTCTTTTCGTAAACAATTCCGTGAATGGTTTGCCCCGCACAATTGAGTGAATTGAGCAAACCTATACTGAAAATTAATTTTAGAACTAATGAATATTTTCCGCCGATCTTCCGGGCGGATAAATGGATTTTATTAAAATGCATACAGATGTTAAATGTTGGAAATAATGATTCTTCAGAAGGAAGAATTGCCTAACATCTGTACACCGAATTCAAAAGATAAATGGGAACGGAACTGTCCGGAATGATCAAATCGGAAAACGGAATTTCCAATTGTGATATCTGAGGTTGAACAACCGTAAAGGAAGGAATTACAGCATTCGCTTTCTGCTTTGAATCGTTTCTTTTTGAAACCGAAACGGTTAATAAACCAGAATCTTTTTTAACGAAATAGCTCTGACAGCAATCGGGTTTTGAATTTCCTTTACAACAATCTTTATCACATTCTCCCGGACTCTGAAGCTTAATTTCAACATTTATATGGCAACACTTTTTAATGCTGATCTGAAAACCCAGAACAGAAAAAGTGAAGGCAAAAAGAAATGCTATGATGCCGAAACGCTTCATCGGATTTCAAAACTAATGATTGAACTGTGTGATAACAACGAAAAAACCGATCGTGTTTTAATTATGAAATAAATCAATCTCAATTCTTTAAGAGGAAATAGTTTTTATTCTCTCCAATTCGATGTCCGGTGAGTTTTTCGAAGTAGTAGAGCACAAACGTTTTAAAACCGAATTTTTTGGATTTTGGGTCGTGATCAAATTTCCAGTTCTTTTCATCAATGCGTTTTTGCATCACCGCCGGATGGGTTCCCGAGAACCGTTGTACCGAATCAATGGCCGAATAATCAAAGTCTTTTTCGGGATCAAACCGCTGCTCAACCCAATTATCGTCGTGCCATAATTTGTTGGCAGCATAGGCCTTTGCCATCATGTATTTCGGATGCCGTACCCAGCCATAATGATAAATATCGGCTGCTACTTTTTTTACCTGAAGCTTCTTACCGTCTTTCCGGAAACCCTGTGCATCTTTCCAGCTACGTATTCTTTTATCGTTCCGAATCACCCGGATTTCACTCCGATACCACGTGCGGCTGTCGCCAAGATAATCGTAGCTTCCGTAAAAGTGTTTGTATCCGAACAACAATCCGTCGACACGTTTATCATCCACAAATTTTTCCATCGCTTCTTTGATCGCCGGAATAAATTTTTCGTGAAGACATTCATCTGCCTGAATGTAAAAACACCAGTTGTACTCATCCGGAATCGCATCCATTGCTTTGTCGGTTTCAACGGCCAAAACCTTCCCTCCTTCCCGAAGCGAATCATCCCAAACCGTGTCGATAATCCGGATTTGGGGACCGAGAGATTCCACTAATTCCCGTGTTGAATCTTCCGATTTTCCGACCGCAACAAACATTTCATCCACCAATGGCAGAACCGAACGGATGGCTTCCGAAACCGGATAATCCAGAGAAACCGCATTGCGGATAAAAGAAAAGCCACAGACTTTCACCGCGCAAAGATGCATTAAACATTTGCGGATTTGCTGCTAATTAAGTTCGCAATTTCCCCGGCGATTCTGAGGTAAGATTAAATTTGCCGCGATGTATTACAACAACATTCTCGAAACCATCGGAAACACTCCTTTGGTGAAACTCAACAAGATCGTAAAGGATATTCCGGCAACCATTTTAGCTAAAATCGAAACCACCAATCCGGGCAATTCGGTGAAAGACCGAATGGCTTTGAAGATGATTGAAGCTGCCGAAGCCGACGGTCGTTTGAAACCCGGTGGAACCATCGTAGAAGGAACTTCCGGTAATACGGGAATGGGGCTGGCAATCGCCGGTTTAATAAAAGGGTATAAATGCATTTTCGTAACAACCGACAAACAAAGCCGCGAAAAAGTGGATATGCTAAAAGCGGTAGGTGCTGAGGTAATTGTTTGTCCGACCGACGTTGACCCCACCGATCCCCGCTCCTATTATTCGGTTTCGAGAAGATTGGGAACTGAGATTCCAGGCGGCTTTTACGTGAATCAATACGACAATCCGGCGAATGTGGAAGCGCATTACGAAAGCACCGGACCGGAAATCTGGGAACAAACCGAGGGAAAAATAACGCACTTTGTTGTGGGCGTTGGAACAGGTGGAACCATCAGCGGAGTCGGCCGATATCTGAAAGAAAAAAATCCGGACATTCAAGTTTGGGGAATTGATACGTATGGTTCGGTTTTTAAAAAATATCACGAAACCGGAGTGTTTGATGAAGCTGAAATCTATCCTTACATAACAGAAGGAATCGGAGAAGACATCCTTCCCAAATGCGTGAATTTCGACGTGATCGATCGGTTTGAAAAAGTCACCGACAGAGACGGATTGATTTACCAGAGAAAGCTCGCCAGAGAAGAAGGAATTTTGGTTGGGAATTCTGCCGGGAGTGCAATCGCCGGTATTCTTCAGTTAAAAGAATTATTAAAACCCGAAGATGTGGTGGTGGTATTATTCCACGATCACGCGACCCGTTACATGGGAAAAGCGTTCAACGACAACTGGATGCGCGAACGCGGCTTTTTGGAAGACCGTCCGAAAACCGCACTGGATCTGATTCAAAGTCATCAGCACCTACCACTGGTAACAGTTCTGGAGGATGATGCTGCCGGCAAAGCGATTGACAAAATGGAAAAGCACGGAATTTCCCAGTTACCTGTGGTGAACGGAAATGGTGATTTCACAGGATCGCTCAACGACAATCACTTGTTATCGATGATTCTCAAAAACCCGGATCTGGCTTCCATGAAAGTGAAAGATATCATGCAGCCTCCTTTTCCTTTTGTTGAATACCACGAGGGAATTGAAGCGGTGTCTTCGAAAATCAACCACAACTCGCCCGCGGTAATGGTGAGAGATTTGGCGGGCATCGTTCATATTCTTACCCGAAACGATATCATCGCAGCCCTCGCTCATTGATTTTTAAAGATCAGTTAGGTGAAGAAATCGAACTGAAATCAGTTCCGGAACGAATCATTTCGCTAGTTCCTTCCCAAACCGAATTGCTTTACGATCTAGGTGTAAAACCATTGGCCCAAACCATTTTTTGTATTCATCCTAAATCAGAATTTAAAACTGCACAAAAAATCGGCGGGACAAAAAAGCTGAATATTTCCAAAATCAAATCGCTGCAACCCGATCTTATCATTGGTAATAAAGAGGAGAATGTTCGGGAACAGATTGAAGAACTCCGATCGATCGCACCGGTTTGGATGAGCGATGTTAATTCGGTTTCGGGTGGCGTTGAAATGATCCGGTCGGTCGCACAAATGGTTGGAAAAGAAGCGGAATCTAAAGAAATGATTTCCCGAATCGAATCCGGCATTAATCGTTTAATAACCGAAAAGCCTAAAACTAAATCCTGCATTTATCTGATCTGGAATCAACCCATGATGGCGGTTGGAACGGAGACGTATATAAACGATGTGTTGCGTCTCGGAGGTTTTGAAAATCGAATTCAAGTAAGCCGGTATCCGGAAATTTCCGATGCAGAAATTGCTCAGTTAAATCCCGACGAGATACTCTTGTCGACCGAACCATTTCCTTTTAAGGAAGAACACGTCGCAGAATTTCAGAAGCGGTTCCTGGCCTCAAAAGTTCGGTTGATCGATGCGGAAATTATCAGTTGGTATGGAAGCCGTATGAAAAGTCTGCCGGATTATTTATTGGAGTTTCGGAGTTTATAGATCTCCTAAGCCAATTCCAGAATCTCTTTTTTAATTCTTTCGGTGAGCTCGTTTGCTCGTTGTGCAGATGAACTTTCAGCATAAATACGGATGATCGGTTCTGTGTTCGATGGTCGCAAATGCACCCACTCTTCAGCAAAATCGATTTTTACACCGTCTATGGTATTGATGTTTTCATGCGCGTATATCTCCGCCATCTTTTTCAGAATTCCCTGAACATCCATTTCCGGTTTCAGTTCAATTTTATTCTTCGACATCTCGTAATGCGGATACGACTTTCGCAGTGCGCTGATCGACATTTTCTTTTTTGCGAGGTGCGTGAGAAACAAGGCAATTCCTGCCAGCGCATCACGACCGTAATGAAGTTTCGGCCAGATCACGCCGCCGTTTCCTTCTCCACCGATTACTGCATTCACCTCTTTCATTTTCTCCACCACGTTCACCTCTCCCACTGCACTTGCCGAATACGATCCGCCGAAACCTTTGGTAACATCTGCCAGAGCACGGGTTGATGAAAGATTGGAAACCGTATTACCCGGAGTTAAACCCAACAGGTAATCCGACACCGCAACGAGCGTATATTCCTCTCCGAACATCTCGCCATTGTCCATCACGAAGCAAAGGCGATCCACATCCGGATCGACAACGATTCCCAGATCAGCACCTTCGCTTTTTACCCGGGCAGAAATTTCCGTAAGGTTCTCCGCTAATGGTTCGGGATTGTGGGGAAAGTGTCCGGTTGGTTCGCAATACATTTCCGTAACCTTATTAACACCTAGTTTTTTCAACAGGGGCGGAACAGAAATTCCACCGGTGCTGTTCACCGCGTCCACCACTACTTTAAAATCTGCGGCAGCGATGGCATTCACGTCAACTTCGTCACATTTCAGAATGGCCTCGATATGCTTTTCAATCCAGCCATCTTCGGTTGAGTACGACCCGATTGAATCAATTTCGGAAAACTCTACATCGCCTCTTTCAACCACGTCCATCAGCCATTTTCCGTCGGCTGCTGAAATAAATTCTCCTTTGTGGTTTAATAATTTGAGAGCGTTCCACTGCCCTGGATTGTGGCTGGCTGTGAGGATAATTCCACCGGCTGCATTTCTCGCCGGAACCGCCATTTCTACAGTAGGTGTGGTGCTCAAACCGATGTCGATTACATCCATCCCCATTGCAACAAGTGTCTGACAAACAAGCGAAGAAATCATCGAACCACTGAGTCGGGCATCTCGCCCAACCACGATCGTTTTTCCTGCGTTCTGTTGTTTGATGAAACTTGCATACGCTGCGGCAAATTTTACGGCGTCGATCGGTGTTAGTCCTTCACCTTCTTTTCCGCCAATGGTTCCCCTGATTCCGGAGATGGATTTTATCAATGTCATGGTGCACAAAACTAATAAGTGCTAAACATTCACTTTACACAGGTTTTAACCAACGGATGTAATTTTGGCCAATGCGAATCAGCTTACTCATTACGGCTATTGTTGCGGCATTCCTGACTTTTTCGGGTTGCAAATCCAACAAGGTTATCTCATTCGGATTTTATAATGTGGAGAATTTGTTTGATACATTGGATGATCCGGAAACTGCAGACGAAGAATTTCTACCGGATGCCGACAAGCATTGGGATACGCAGAAGTACAACAGCAAAATCTCTCATTTGAGCAAGGTAATTTCTGGTCTGTGTAACGGAACAGCTCCTGATTTTCTGGGACTCTGTGAAATCGAAAACAAAACCGTGATTGAAGATCTGATCGCTTCCGGGGAATTACAATCAACCCCGTACAAAATCATTCATTTCGAAAGCATCGATCCCCGGGGAATTGATGTAGGAGCGATTTATAATTCCGAGAAGTTTACCATGATTGACGGCGGAACCCGAAGAGTAGATCTGTATTCCATGGACGATGTTACCCGGGATATTCTATGGGCTCGTATGCATCCCAAAGAAGGATCTGATATTTATTTTATCGTGAATCACTGGCCATCCAGATGGGGAGGTCAGTTAGAATCGGAACCAAAACGCGTTCGTGCCGCCGAAACACTGAAGAAATTAGTGCAGGATATTCAGGCGGAAGATTCAAATGCGGCGATGATCATTCTCGGAGATTTCAACGACGAACCGAACAACAAAAGCATTCGCGAAGTGCTGGGTTCCGACTCAGTTTCGCCAACAAGTAATTCACAACTTTTCAACGCAACTGCTCTTTTAATGAACCGCGGTTTGGGTTCTTATTGTTATCGCGGCGACTGGAATATGCTCGATCAGATTATAATGACCCGTTCCCTTTTAGACCATAAAGACTGGGATTACGCCGCCAATTCAGCGACTATTTACGGTCCCGACTGGATGAGGCAGCACGGAAATGATTACGAAGGATATCCGCTACGCACATTTGGTGGCAAGACTTATCTCGACGGATTCAGCGATCATTTTCCGGTTTACGGCTATCTCCACCTCGACCGCCGTTGAGCGTCAATTTTTATATACGTTTTTACATACTTTTGTTTCGGACAAATCGGTCTGTCGCTCCGCCAAACTTCGGTTGATGCGGGGAGGAAAGTCCGGGCAACACAGGGCGATGTACTCCGGGAAAACCGGAGGGAGCCACAATGTTCGCATTGTAGTTCACAGCAAGTGTAACAGAGAATAACAGCCGATGACGGTGCCTTCGGGAACCGGCAGGTGATGGTGAAAACGCGAGGTAAGAGCTCACGACTTCCGGAGGTAAATGCCGGTTGTGTACAAACCTTACATGTTGAAAGACCAAGTAAACCCTGATGCGACGGCCCGTTGCAGTGCTTGCACACAGGGAGGGTAGGTCGATGAACACCGGTTGCGGTGCAGACAAATGGCAGACATCCCGACTCGTTGGGATACAGAACCCGGCTTACAGATTTGTCCTTTATTGATGAATAAAAACTATGGCAAGAATTCTAATTGTCGACGACGAAAAAAGCATCCGCGAAACGCTGAAGGAAATTCTTCAGTACGAAGATTATGAAGTGGAGGAAGCCGAAAACGGGAAGAAGGCTTTGGAGATGATCAAGAAATTTAATTACGACGCGGTGCTTTGCGATATCAAGATGCCGGGCATGGACGGAATTGAGTTGCTCGATCAGGCTTCGGAAATGGTTCCCGAATTACCGTTCATTATGATCTCCGGTCACGGAACGATTGAGACAGCGCTCGAAGCCACCAAAAAAGGTGCGTTCGATTTTATCTCTAAACCGCCGGATCTCAACAAACTCCTGATCACGGTTCGCAATGCTACGGAAAAAAACAGCCTCGTAATCGAGACGAAAGTTCTGAAGCGTAAAATCACCAAAACCCGCGAAATCATTGGCGACAGTCCGTCGATTAAAAAGATCAAAGACACCATTGATAAGGTGGCTCCCACTGATGCGCGCGTTCTGATAACAGGTGAAAACGGAACCGGGAAAGAACTCGTTGCGAGATGGATTCACGAGCGCAGCAACCGGAATGAAGAGTCGTTTGTGGAAGTGAATTGTGCGGCGATACCATCCGAATTAATTGAAAGTGAATTGTTCGGTCATGAAAAAGGAAGTTTTACATCTGCCCATAAACAGCGCATTGGAAAATTCGAAATAGCCAATAACGGAACGCTCTTCCTCGACGAAATCGGAGATATGAGTCCTTCCGCACAAGCCAAGGTTTTGCGGGCACTGCAGGAAAATAAAATCACGCGTGTTGGAGGTGAAAAAGACATCGATGTAAATGTGCGCATCGTTGCCGCAACAAACAAAGACCTTCGTCTCGAGATTGAAGAAGGACGATTCCGGGAAGATCTTTATCACCGTATTAGTGTTATTCTGATTCACGTTCCGTCGCTCAATGAAAGAAGCGATGATATTCCGTTGATCGCCGAAAAATTCATTCAGGAAATCTGTGAAGACAACGGCATGCCCCGAAAGACACTCACTCCGAGTGCGCTTACCGAACTCCGTAAAATAAACTGGACCGGAAACATCCGGGAACTTCGAAATGTTATTGAAAGATTAGTAATCCTCTGCGATTCGAAAATTACCGGAGAAGACGTGCTTAATTTCTCCAATGCTTCGAGCCGCAGAACGAGTTCATTGGACGTAGTGGAACAGTTTGAGAAGTTTCAGGATTTTAAAGATTACGCCGAAAAAGTGTTTATCGATTCAAAACTGAAAAAGAACAAATGGAATGTTGCGAAAACTGCCCAGGAAATCGACATTCAGCGAAGTCACCTTTATAACAAAATTGACAAATACGGATTAAAACGAACCAAAAAATAATGAATGACAGGTACTGACGTGCTTCATGCCGCTGATCTCCTACGTGCCGGAGAAATTGTGGCAATACCAACTGAAACGGTTTACGGGCTTGCAGCGAACGCATTGGAGGAGAAAGCCGTGATTAAAATTTTTGAAGCCAAGAACCGTCCTTTCTTCGATCCGTTAATTGTTCACATCGGCCATCTTGATCAAATGCACAAGCTGGTTGCTCATTTCCCGGAAAAAGCAAAACAACTTGCAAATGCGTTTTGGCCGGGCCCTTTAACCATCGTGCTTCCCAAGTCTTTTTTGATTCCGGATATCGTTACTTCCGGACTCCCTTTCGTGGGAATACGTATGCCGGATCATCCTGTTTTGCAACAATTATTTGCGGAAACCGATCTCCCGCTTGCTGCTCCGAGTGCGAATCCGTTTGGATATGTGAGTCCGACCACGGCTCAACATGTTGAGGAACAATTAGGGGATAAGATTCCGTACATTCTGGATGGCGGACCTTGCGCTGTCGGAGTGGAATCAACCATTATTTCGTTAGCCGATCCCGACGATCCGATTTTGTTGCGATACGGTGGAATTGAATTAGAAAAAATTTCTGACCTGATCGGTCATGTGAGTGTTCAGGTTGCTGTAGGAAGTAATCCGAATTCGCCTGGACAGTTGGATAAACATTATGCAACGAGTAAAGAGATAATTCTGATGAATCCGGAAGATGAAAAACCGGAAGGTGATTTTACGACTATCGGATTCGGAGGTGAGGGGGTCTTTGATATTAACTTGTCTAAATCGGGAAGTTTGTCGGAGGCTGCGACTCATCTTTTCGCAGCTCTTCGCGAAGCTGACAAATCACCCAAACCCACAATTCTTATTGAACGTGTACCGGATACCGGTTTGGGCAAAGCCATAAACGACCGGCTAAACAGGGCAGCCAGAAGGTGAGTTACAATTGATTTACTATACGGTGAATTCCATCTTTCAACAGATTCACCTGAAAATTCATCAGAAGTCCGAGTTTCAGTTCCGAGAGTTTTAAGTAGGTGAGCGTTTGTTTGAGATGAACTGGTGCAACATTTTCGATTGATTTAATTTCTACAAGTACCAAATTCTCGATTATTAAATCTACTCTGAATCCATGTTCCAGTTTAATCTCTTCCCAAACTACAGGCAAGGCTACCTGACGTTGAAATTTTATTCCCCGTTTCTTCAATTCAAAACATAAGATCTGCTCATAAACAGATTCAAATAATCCCGGACCAAGCTTTTGATGGATCTTAAATCCTATATCGATGATTTGCCCGGAAATATAATTGTGTGCATTCATGATCTATCGGTTTGAGGGAAATCTACGCTCAATTATGGAATCTATGAGATTTTAAGGTATTGATTTTACTGAACGTTGCTGATGGTATGCTCAACGTTTTCAAAATGCCCGGCGTTTTCACGCAGAGCCGCAGTAAACTCGATTCCATATAACAAATCATGTAATAATTGAGAATTCTACGGTCAACTATAGATTTCGAATTGAGCCGCAGATGCACACTCCGCGAACTCAATACATCCTGCAAAAGAATTCCAAGATTAACTGCGTCTCTGCGTGAAAAATGATGTCAAATTAGCTTCTCGTTTATAACCAGAACATTTACCCGTTTTCGGCACAAAGCACTAAACGCCCTAAGTCACAGACGCAAACTCAGCGAACTCAATTCGTCATGCAAAAGAATTCAAAGATTAACCGCGTCTCTGCGTGAAAGATGAAATCAAATTAGCTACTCATTTACAACCAAAACATTTACCCGTTTTCGGCACAAGGCGTTGAAAGCAATAAGTCGCAGACGCAAACTCTGCGAACTCAATTCGTCATGCAAAAGGATTAAAGGATTAACTGCGTCTCTTCGTGAAAATAAAATCAAATTAACAACTCACTTAGAACCGATTTATCTAACCCTTTTCGACTCAAAGCGTTAAAAGCCTTAAGTCGCAGACGCAAACTCTGCGAACTCACTACGTCATGCAAAAGAATTCCAAAATTAACTGCGTCTCTGCGTGAAAAATGATGTTACGCCAGTCTACACCCCAATCCCCTGTAAATCCACGAGTTTTCGGTAGAGCCCGTTTTCGGAGATAAGGGATTGATGACTTCCGCGTTCGGCAATTTCACCGCGATCGATCACCAAAATTTCATC
This sequence comes from Bacteroidota bacterium, assembly GCA_016124755.1. Lineage (GTDB taxonomy): Bacteria > Bacteroidota > Bacteroidia > NS11-12g > UBA9320 > WGNA01. Next base: position 44,061 of record WGNA01000005.1, read on the forward strand.
CGCATTTTTAACCGTAGAAAGCCTGTGAGCTATTACCAGAGTCGTTCTTCCTTTCATCAGATTTTCGATGGCCTGTTGAACGATTTGTTCCGATTCCGTATCCAATGCAGATGTAGCTTCATCTAAAATCAGAATTTCCGGATTTTGCAAAACCGCACGAGCGATCGCCAGACGCTGTCGCTGTCCGCCACTTAATTTATTTCCCCGATCGCCGATGTTCGTGTCATAACCATCCGGAAAACCCACGATGAATTCATGCGCATTTGCAATTTTCGCAGCGGCAGTAACCTGCTCCAACGTCGACTCTTGCTTGCCCAGCCGGATATTCTCCAGAATCGAATCGTTAAATAAAATCGGTTCCTGCGTTACAACACCCATCAGATTTCGGAGCTGTTTTACACTTATTTCGCGGATATCGGTATCGTCTATAAAAATTCCGCCTTTCGTTACATCGTAAAATCTCGGAAGCAAATCGGCAATCGTTGACTTACCGCCACCCGACGCACCAACGAGCGCAAGGGTTTTCCCTTTTTTTAGTTTAAAACTTACCTCTTTAACAACTTCTTTATCGGTGTAGGCAAAACTCACCAACCGGTATTCAACCGCCTTTTCAAAAGTTTTGAGTTCGCGGGGATTCACCGGATCTTTAATTTTATTCTCGGCTTCCAGAATTTCGCTCAACCGGTCAAAAGATGCAGACGCTTTTTGAACCCGGAAGTACGCCTCACTCAGAGATTTAGCCGGATTAATCAGTTGAGAAAAAATGATTACGAAAAGGATAAAATATTTTCCGTCGATGATCTGACTTTCATTTAAAACCATTGAACCTCCGAAAATCAGAATGGCCGAAATCACGACGGAACCTAAAAATTCACTAACCGGAGAAGCAGCCAGTTCGCGGCGGTTTACCTTCACCATCAGGCGAAAATGTTCATCATTTTTTTTGTGAAATAAATTGCGCAATTGACTTTCAGCATTAAAAGCCTTAATCACTTTTAGGCCGCCGAGAGTTTCCTCAATTACGTTCATTACCTCACCGAGTTTTATTTGTCCGCGGTGCGCAGTGCCCTTTAAACTTTTAGCAATTCGGGAAATAATATATCCGCTGATCGGTAAAATCAGCATTACAAAAAGAGTGAGTTCCCAACTGATAAAGAAAAGAGAACCCAAATAGAAAAGAATGTAAAACGGATGTTTAAAGACTAATTCGATGGCGCCAACAACGCCCCATTCCACCTCTTTGGCATCGTTCGTCATTCTCGATAAAATGTCTCCTTTACGTTCTTCCGAATAATAAGAAATCGGCAGGTCAACTAATTTGTCGTAAACGCGGCTCCTGAGATCCCGAACCACTATGCTACGGGTGTAGGCGATGTTATAAAACGACAGGTAATTAAAGAGATTCTTCGCCAGAAAAAGAATGATAATGGCACCACTGAAAATGTAAAGGCTATTGAGTTTGCCAACCTGCGAAATATACTCTTTGAGCCAAATATCAAGATTGTAAAGGAGTTGTTCCGAAACGCTCATGTCTCCTACAGGTTTTGCTGTAACTGCAGAGTTTCCTGTTTCAAAGATTACTTCCAGAAAAGGAATGATTGCGGCAATTGATACAATCGAAAATACCGAAGCGAGTATGTTTAGTAGCACATAGCTTACGTGCCTTGTTTTATGATCTGCGGTTATCCCGAGAATTCTCCTGAGCTGTTTCAAACCGGCGCAAAATTAACTTCTATCTCATGGCTTTTCGTCAAACAGAAATCCGCTTGTGTTAATACCGGCATCAAAGTTTACAACCGCATTAAAATTCTTATCGAATACCGAAACCCTGCTATTCTCAACAAAGTCGCGGGCATCTGCGAAATAGAACTCACCATTAGCGCGAATATTAAAACCATAAATGTATCCGCTCAGATCAAGCACCTTTTCGACCGGCTCAAATAAAACCGGATCAAATTCCCACAAACCCTCCTGCACAAAATACAGTTTTTGATTCACCTCATGCCAGCGCAGGAATTTGGGTTTTCCTTCGGCGAATGTGAATCTGCGCACAACCGAATCAGCCATCAGGTCAAATTCAATTACTTCCGATTTTTCTCCACTTCCGAGTTTTCCATCACAAAGTATCAGTAGCTTGTTGCCTGCCACAGAAAGAATGGTGTTGGCCTCATTGGCTATTCTAAAGCTGTCGGTAATTATCTCTTTATCGGGATCCACTTTATACAAATAAGGTCTCTGCTGATTGGTTACCCAAAGACTTCCATTTGCAGAAATAATATGCTCCGTCCACCCGTCAATTTTAATTTTACCGGTAACGGCAAAACTGTTTTTATCAATAACAGAAATGGCATTCGCATACAGGTCGGTCACAAAAACCTTATTCCCGGTTTGCGCCAATCTTCTCGGAGACGTGAGTCCTTCTATAGTTTGAACCACAATAAAACCGGATGAATCGATCACCTGAATTTTACCGGAATTATTAACAACACACCAATAATTCCCGTCGATCCTTTTCATTTCATAAAACACATCACCGATCGGAAAACCATTTTGTTTTTCAAAAATCTGATCGGTGTATTTACTGTCACTAATGGTAAATCTTCCGAGGCTTGCATTGCCCCGTTGAAAATTCCCTTCATTAATAATTAATACCGACGACTCTGATTTTATGGAAACGGGAGTTGGTTTGGGCTCGTCGGAACAAGAAGAAAGGAGGAGAGTGAAGAGCGGGAAAACGTGATGCCAAGAGCAGGTGAACGTGATACGAAGAGCGGAAGAGCGTGAGAGCAGAGAGACAAAGAGCGAGGGGTGAACGTCAACATTTGCTTTTTTCGAATTGAGAATTTTCATTCGGTTACCATCACCTTTTGTACGAACTGGTTTCCATCTTTATATACAAGAACCCAATACAATCCCGGAGCGGAGGGAGCCTGATCTTTCGGGCAATTCACCGCTGAACCGGCAATGTTTCGCCAAACAAAATCACCGGTAAAATGAATCGGTTCTGATGTTTTAAATAGGGTTGGAAAATTAAAACCCTGTTGCATTAAACGATTATTTACCCATGAAGCATGACCCGAAATCACACCCACTGCATCGAGATCAAATCCTGCATTTTTATTGGGTTCAGGCGGATTGGGCCACGGATCATTAATCGGAAAACCCCGAGAATCCCGACGTTTAAAAGAATCCAATAAACATCCCACTACATCGGTAAGACGAACAAAACGGATGGAATTCAGATTCAGCGAATCACTTTTTGGAAGTGAGTCGAGATCGAACAAGGTACCATACGGCGCCTGATGTTTCCCAGCCAGGTTGTGATACCATTCGGGTTGCATGTACGAAAGGTTTTCAATCTGACTGCTTGTGTCTCCCGAATAAACCGCCGGAAACTGAACAAAATTTCTCCCGTTGGAACTCACTTCAACAAAAGCCAGTTCCAGAAAATACCCACCATTCCAGGCAAATCCGTTTTCAAAAACCGCGAAGTCAAATCCTTCCTGATTGCCAAAGGGTGGATCAAATTCTAACAGCGCAATTCCTCCGTCGCCCAAACTTACCACTCTCCCATCGGCAGCTCCTTTTCCTTCGTCGGGTGTTCCCGCATCGGCAAATCCCAAAGCAGAATCATTGATTTGTTGCAAGCCGCGTTGAATGCTTACCGAAGTTGCCCAGGCGATTAATGAAGGATCATCGCGCTTCACGGACAATGATCCCGGTTCACCTCCTGCCGGATCAAATTGAGCATAACCTAAAACAGGAATTATGGCCAGAACCAAAAGCCAGAAACCAGATTTACGCATCTTAATTTTTAATAAATATCTGGCTTCCGGATCCTTCTTCGGTTACCACATTCAGGATATACATTCCATTGGCGAGTAAAGCAATGTCGATGGCCCCGGTTGAATTTCCCTCGATAAATTCGCGCCCGTCAAGACCGATTATCCGGAATTGAATTTCTCCGGTTAATCCCGAAAGATTAATGGTTTCGTTTGCCGGATTTGGGAACATATTAAAGTTAATTGTTTTTAACTTTTTAATGCCCACGGCTTTGTATTGGAACACAGAGTCCATACAGAAATACGCAGGAGTATTTAACCCGAACTGCCCGGTATCGCTTCCCTCGAGCCAAAAATCCAGTCGAACCGGAGCCGAAGTATTTCCCCCGTTTTCGAACAAATATGAAATGTCGAGATAGTTCCAATCTTTTAGAATATAGTCTTTTGAATTATCGCCGAATCTAAAATCGGCTAACATCAAACTCACTGTATCCAGCGACTTTCCTTCGTAATTCACTCCCGAAACTTTTAGCTCGAGATAATCCGGATCATTGCCGGAAGTTCCGCCAAATTTTTTCGCAAACTGATCGCCGTTTTTCATGGTGTAATAGCCATAAGTAGAATTAGAAACCAACAGACCGAAGCCCACATCCTGATAAACATAATGTATGTCTTCATTGAAAGGCAAATAAATACTCGCCTTACCATAGGCCGTTAAATAGGTATTCTCATCAAAATTAGCAACCACCGAACTGTATTGATTTGAGAACCCAACTGTTATTGAATCTGATTTGGATGAAAGAGAAAATCCCGACCACGTATTCCAATCCGGATTAAAGGTATTTGCGAAATAATATCCATTTGTATAAAATCCGCCATTAGCTTCTGAGCCATTATCAAATGTGTCGGCAGCCAGATTAATCGAAGAAAAATCGCACAACTTTGAGTATTTTGAATCGTCAGGATTAACGGAGTTGAAATCATCCAGACAAAAGAACGCCGGTGTATTCATTCCGAACTGCCCGGTATCCGAACTGCTGAGTGAAAAAACAATGGAATCGACATCACCCAAAACTTCCAACGGAAAATATTTCCATTCTTTTAGAATAAAATCTTCCGACTTTTTATCACTTCTAAAATCTGCCAGATAAAATTCTGTCGTGTTGGAAATTCCGTTTCTAAATCCGGTTGCTGTTAACAAGAAATAATCTTTATCGGTTCCGTTTGAACCACCGAATTTCTTGGCAAACTGATCGCCGTCACGCATAGAAATGGCCGAATATGTTGAGTTCGAAACATAGCATCCGCGAATCGTTTGAGATTTCGAAAAACGCACCGTTCCGGAGATACCGAAAACGGCGAATTGATTCGAATAACTCACGGCATGACCGGCATAGGTGGAATATAAATTCGTGAATCCTGTGGTTGATGTATCGAAATTCGCCGAAACAGCGAATCCGCCCCAGGTCATCCAATCGGTATTAAAGTCGTTAACAAAAAATGCATTCTTATCCTGAAATCCTCCGGACAAATCGGAGCCATCGCTGTAATGCAGTAATCCATCGAGTTGAAAAGATTCGAAACTCGACATCCAGTCTGATTGGGCAAAAAGATTCGAACAAATAAAAGAAATGATAAGTGTGAGGTTGAAGTGTTTCATTGTTTTTTGATTTCGATGAGGGAGGAGGTTTTCTGAGGTTTCATGGTTTTAAATCGATAACTCAGATTTATTAAAAAATTTCGCCCGGGCATGGGTCTGTTTGGCTGGAAACTGTAATAATGGTTCAGGATATTATTGACAGACACGTCTATGGAAAAATTTTTTATTTCTCGGTGAGCCTGAAATCCGATGAGAACAAAAAATTCTAAATAATTAGTGTTTAAAACATTGGTAAAGCGCTTCGACTGATATTGAACCGTAGCACCGCAAAACCCGTTTTTTGCCTTGTATTTCGCGACATAGGCCATCTGAAAATACGGAACATAAAGTTGCTGAGACACGTCCGTTTTAAAATTCGAATCAAGATTTCCGGATCGTGTAAAATTGGCATTGATGCGTTGATCAAATTTTTTCAGCACATAATGAACGTCGCATTCAAGACCTCTGTTCCAACGCGTCTTGTCTGTGATTTGAACGGCTTCAAAATACCCGGAAGAACCGGGAAGCCATTGAATCTGGTTCTGAATAAAAATGCTAAAAGCTCTGAAATCAACTTCCCATTTGCGTTTGTGATAGGCAGAACTCAACTCCTGCCGATGCGATTTTTCAGGAATCAGATCTGGGTTTCCACCTGGTCGCCAATATAAATTATTAAATGTGGGAACCCGGTAATTACTATTTAAGGCGAATTGATTTGTGAAGTGACCGATATTTTTTGAAATAATTAGTGAATACAAAATTGGAGATGAATTAAAGGAAGAATAAGTCGCCCATCTCAAACCCATATTCACCCGAACAAAACCGTAATACTGATGATGTAAAGCCAAAGCCAGTTCACTCCGGTTTCGTTTATAAAATGTATCTGCGTCGGCATTATAGTTTCGGGTTTCGATATCAATTCCCGATCGCGAACGGCGCATCACGGATCTCGTATAATGCAATAGAAGTGTTGAAGTATTGGAGAAATAATTAAAAGTGTCGTATTCCCGGTAAATTAGGTTCTCTATAAACTCTGCCGCATTAATTTTTAAAGTTCCACCGATTAAACGGGTACTCCAATCACCTTGAAATCTCAAAAAATTATCGGTCTGACTTTTAATTGAAGAAGCTTCAAGTATAGTTGGTGGAATTTCTCTTTCACTGTTTTGCGCCCAGATTCTGAGATGAAGCGATCCGGATTTTTTGGTTCTGAGATCCATTTGATGCATTACAGAAAATAATGATCGGGATGCGTGTTTTAACGTTTCGGGTTCTGTTGCTTTATAATTTGGTGATGGATACGTGTAATTGTTTTTTGCATTGTATTGAAGTATGCGGGTTTGATGATATGAGTTACCCACGCGGTAATTCAGAACTCCGAAAAATTGTTTAGTTCCGAAACTGCCCAGACCTATTGAAATCTTTGAGAGACTGTCGTTGAGGAATGATTTGTTTTTCAGATCCAGACTTCCGGCGATGCTTCCACTTCCACGACCCGCAGAATTAATATTGTTGAAGTCGGCGTAATCAAAAATCTGAACCGGAAACAGATTCATATCCGTAACACCATTGGTATTATTCTGAAGAGAAATACCATTCCAGTACACCGTCGATTGTTCCGGACTTCCTCCGCGAATGGCAAGAGTTGAAAGCGATCCGGCTCCGTTGTCACGGATTTGCATTCCGGGTGCTTGCCCCAGTGTTTCGGTGAATGAAATGCGGGAATTATCTGTGCTCAGGTTTAGCTGTGAATGCAGTTCTGCCTCTCCCCGCACCAAAACAGTTGCTTGAGGAAGCTCATGAATCACAGAATCGGATTGTGCTTGTGCTAAAAGTACACAGACACATAACCCTGTGAGGGCCGCAAAATGCTTTACTAAAAACATGATATAAAAATCAATTCGTACCGCTGCCTTTCACCCGAAAGCAGAAATCTGCTGATACTGGCAGGTCTTCTGACTTGCCCCGGAGAAACGTCTTCCCATCCGCCTGCCGGCGCACAGTGACCAAAGAGTGTTTCACCTTGTTTGGGGGCTCACAGCTGCGGGTACAGTCGGGGATTTACACCCCGGTTCCCATTTTAATCGACTGAGTGCCGAACCAATATCCGGTTCAAATAACGCTCAATAAATTTAAAAATCAGGCCGTGAATAAAAGTTTGTGGAAATCCGGATTGTTAATTCAGATGGAAGAATCGAATCGCCTTTAACCAAATTGAATGTGCGTCTATATTTGCCGCACTGAAAAATTATGGCAACTACACAGGATCTTTCCAGAGGAATTTTTATCCGGCATCAGGGACAACTTTGCCGGGTAGTTGATTACAAACACACCATGCCCGGAAAAGGCGGTGCGTTTTATCAGGTTAAAATGAAAAACGCGGTTACCGGCAAGTCGTCGGATTACCGATTCCGTTCGGGAGAAAATATCGACCTGGTTCGGGTGGATGAAAAAGAAATGCAGTATCTGTATAAGGAAGGTAACAACCTTGTATTAATGGATAGCGAAACGTATGAGCAGATCACCATTCCGGAAGAAATGGTTGGAGATTCCATGAAGTTCGTGAAAGAAGAAATGATGCTCACGGTTTATCTCGATGCCGGGAATCCGATAATGGCGGATGCTCCTTCTCACGTTGTTTTGGAAATCACCTATTCTGAGCCTGGCATTAAAGGCGATACTGCGAACAATCCTTTAAAACCGGCAACATTAGAAACAGGTGCCATTGTGAATGTTCCGTTGTTTGTTGAACAAGGGGAACGCATTAAGGTAGATACAAGAACCGGCGAATACGTAGAAAGGGCAAAAGACTAATTCACTTCGAAACGTAAATAAAAAAGGAGACTGAATCATCGGTCTCCTTTTTTTATGCGTCTTTGATTTTTACCACCAATGCAAAATATGGCCGATCAACAGCACCAGCAATATCAGAATGAAAAGTGGATAAAGACCTCCCAGAATATCTCTCAGAATGGTGAGAATGATCAGTATTAATAACGCTACTAAAATCCAATAGAGCAGATTATCAACGTCGCCTCCGGGTGTACTTTTGGACTGAGAAGCTATTTTATCCGCTATCTTATTAACTCGATTATTGAGTTTTTTCCCAACCAGTTTTTCACCAATTTGAGTAACGACTTTTCGGGATTTATTCTCCTTGATGGCTGAAACCACTGCATCGTTTCCATAAGATCCATTTAACTCAACTTCTTCATTGAACGATTCCTGACCATTTGTGAGAGATATATTGTTTATATCCGTTTCTGGTTTTACCTGACTTGATTCAAGTGTAGAAGATTCAACAGAATACGTCCAGCTATTCCATTGAGTTGATGTGTCGGCAGATACGGTTTCATGCACCTTTTTAGATGAAGATGTTGAAACGGTTTTAACCGAGGAGCATGATGAAATGAGTGCAACTCCGGTGATTAAAGCGAATAGTCGAAATGAAATTTTCATGTGAGATTAATTGAGGGGAAAATTAGGAAAAAAGACTTTTCCTTTCGAACGAGCGCGGTGAAAATCATTCAAAGTTCAAAGTGTGTAAATGCTAATTTTGCCAAAAAAATCAGCGTTGAAATTTTATTCTACCGACAAAAATTTTCTGGGAATCGAACATCCGGAACTTTTTGATTACAAAACTTCCAAAGCAGTTATTCAACTTCTTCCATACGAACATACTTCCTCGTATTTATCCGGTTCCGATAAAGGCCCGAAAGCCATTTTGAAAGCTTCTCATTATGTTGAGTTTTACGATGAAGAATTGGATCAGGAAACGTATTTAAACATAGGAATCGCTTCTCAGAAAGAACTGGATTTTGAAGGTAAAGTTGATAAAGATGCGGTTGCACTGATTGAAAAAAACACCAAGTACCATTTGGATCACGGCAAATTTGTGATCAGTTTCGGAGCAGAACACACAGTGACTTACGGTATCTTCAAAGCTTTTCACAAAAAGAAAAAAGGGGTTTCGATTCTTCAGATTGATGCCCACAGCGATTTGCGAAAAGCGTATCAGGGAAACCCGTATTCGCATGCAAGTGTGATGGCGAGAATTCACGAATTAGGCGTACAGATCGCGCAGGTGGGAATTCGGGCTCAATGTATAGAAGAGGCTGAACTTATTAAAAACTCTCCAAACATTCTGACCTTCTACGGTCACCAATTGCAAGCCGGCAAAAATTATATCGACCGTATTCTTGAGCATCTTACCGATGAGGTTTATATAACCATTGATGCGGATGGATTTGATCCCTCGATTGTTCCAGCTGTTGGAACCGCTGAACCGGGTGGTTTGCAATGGTACGAAACCCTCGAACTGTTAAAAGCTGTCGCGACAAAAAAGAAAGTGGTCGGTTTCGACATTGTTGAATGCGCTCCGATAAAAGGGCAGATTCGTTCTGAATATCTGCTGGCTCAACTCGCTTATAAGCTACTCGGGTACTGTAGTCTCAATCCCGTTACTTTTGCCAATTCGTGAAATAAAAAAAATCCGAACCGATGAAATCTAATTTGTACAGAGCATATCTCGACAATGCAGCCACAACTCCTATGGATGAGCGAGTGATTGAAGCGATGACCGCTGTGATGCGCGAAACTTTCGGAAATCCTTCTTCAACACACAGTTTCGGACGCAATGCGAAAGGGGTTTTAGAAACGGCCAGAAAAAAGATTTCCTCATTAATTGGCGCGGAATCAAAAGAGATTTTGTTTACATCGGGAGGAACGGAAGCCGACAACATCGCCATCAGAAGTTCGGTTCGTGATCTCGGTATCAAGCATATAATCACATCTCCATTAGAACATAAAGCAGTTCTTTCAACTGCCGAAGAAATGGATGCCAGCGGTGACGCAAGTCTTCATCTGGTGCGGGTCGATAACAAAGGACATATCGATTACGATCACCTTTCAGAACTCGCAACTTCATATCCGGGTGCGCTAATTTCATTGATGCATGCGAACAATGAAATCGGGACACTCCTCGATGTTGATCGCGTTAAGGAAATTGCCGCTGCCAACAACTGTTTGTTTCATTGCGACACGGTTCAGACTATGGGGCATTACCCGATTGATGTGAAAACTTTCGGAGCGGATTTTCTGACATGCTCTGCTCACAAACTTTCCGGTCCGAAAGGGAGTGGATTCCTTTATATTAAAAATGGTCTGCGCATTCACCCGATGATTACCGGTGGCGGACAGGAACGAAATCTTCGTGCCGGAACCGAAAATATTACCGGAATTGTCGGCTTGGCAAAAGCACTTGAATTGGCTTATCAGGAATTGGGTGAAGAGTTAAAGCGTATTTCAGATTTCAAACAAGAGATGGTTTCTCTTCTCAAAACAGAAATTCCGGGAATTGAATTTAATGGCGACATTACGGCAAACGGAGCCTTATACACCGTGTTGAATTGCGCACTCCCTCCTACTGAGAAAAATGCACTTCTGCTATTTCAGTTAGATATGGCGGGCGTTTGTGTTTCCGGAGGATCCGCATGTAACTCCGGTGCCGCAAAAGGTTCACATGTACTTAATGCAATTGGAGCTGATCCCGACCGGCAGGCAGTGCGTTTCTCGTTCGGTAGGTTTACAACGATGGCTGATATTCGTCATGCAGTTGATAGTTTAAAAGTCATATTGAAAAGCGAAACCGTTCAGGCCTGAGCGATGTTCTGACTTCATGAAATTTACTTTTACTCCCAAAAACGATTTGGGTTTTGAGGAATATCTCAAAATGGTTGAAGAACTTAGTGAGCAACGTTCCACAACCGGAAACGATAAAACTGAAGAAAGAGCAGAATTTACGAAGCTCAATTTTCACCGAATGAAAAGGCTTGCCAAAACCGGGGAAATTTATCCCGAATTTGCTGAAACTTTCAGAGAACTTCAGGAACCACAACATTGGTATGTAATTGTGGAATCGTGGTGCGGTGATGCGGCTCAAGTGCTTCCCTATATTTACCATATTACGGAAACCAATTCCAACATAAACCTGCACATCATCTTACGCGATGATAATCCGGAAATTATGGACGCCTTTCTCACAAACGGCACCCGCTCTATTCCAAAACTTATTATAACCGATGATGAAGGCGAGATTCTTGTGACCTGGGGTCCAAGACCCGAATGGCCGAGAGAAAGAATGGCCAGATTTATACGGGAGAGAGATTCCGGATCCGATGTTAAAAAAGCGGATGCCAATAAAGAAATTCAACTTTGGTATGGTTCGGATAAGGGCCGTGAGATTCAATCGGAAATTGCAGAGTTGATTCGAACGGTTTCGGTATAAGTAAGTTAACCATCATTCACCGGAAGCCCTGTTTTTTCAAGTCTCTTAAGCTATGTTAGCTTATCCAAATTTGACACTTGCCATTATTAATTATGTGTTAATTTTGGCCTGATAACAACAACACTATCGAGATTATGAAAAAAATTCTACCAGCATTGTTGCTTGCTACTCTTAGTACTGCATCAATGGCTCAGAATTACTATCACATTGAATTCACTGATGACATTACGAAAAGCTACATTTATGGAGACTATGCCTCCGGAAAAGTGGTAATGTCGAAACCTTCCAGTGGCGTTTCAAATGATGTGTACTCTGCAAAACAAACAATTCCTTTTTCTTTTAAATTTTACGGTCAGGAAGTAACTGAGTATTTAGTAAGTGATAATGGATACATCACTTTCAATACTTCTGCGACCAACAGTACAGGACAAAAAATGGCTTTACCTGCCGGAGGAGATCCGAACAATGCCATTTATGCATTTTGGAATGACTTTGAAATGAAGGCTGCACCAAATGCGAGTTTCCCTGTAAATGTTTACTCGTATACCAAAGGAACTTCGCCAAATCGTATGCATGTAATTCAGTGGTTTGGTATTTCTAATCAGGGTACCAGCATCGCTGCCAATTCAGATGTATTTGCTTTTGCGCTGGTTCTTCATGAGCAGGACGGCATGTTCGATGTTGTGAACGGACCTTTCGGTTCTTCATCAATCAAAGGAACGATCGGAGCAGAAAATGCCGACGGTTCTGTTGGATATTCAATTTCCGGATCGCCTAATTTCTCATTTCCGGTAGCTTCGGGTTCTACTCCCGACAAGCTTACGGTTTACCGGTTTTACTACGGGGTTCAAGCGGCAAACGATGCCGGTGTTGTATCCTCAACTCTTCCAAGAATGGTTAGTGCTTCGAACTCGAGTACCGTTGGAGCAAGAGTAGTAAACTTCGGAACCAGCAACATCACTTCTTTCGATTTGAATTATACGGTTGATGGAGGCGCGGTTCAGACTAAATCTTTCACAGGATATAACATTCCTGCCGGAAGTTCAATCGCCGTTAATCACGACATTAAATGGAACTCCGGAAATGCGGGTGTTGATCACTCATTTGAGATTTACACATCAAATATCAACGGAAGCGGTGATGACAACAGTTCAAACGACTCTTACTCAACCAACGTTTTGGTAAATTCCGGTACAACTACTACACGCAGAGTACTGGCTGAAGAAAGTTCCGGAGCATGGTGTGGTTACTGTCCGGATGGACACGTTACCGCTAAAACCATTATGCAGCAATATCCGGATGTAATCTTTGTGATACAGCATTACGGTGATGCCATGCAAACTACCGAAAGTTATGATGTGAGCACAACGTTCGCCAGCGGTTATCCAAACATGGTTGCAGACAGAACACTTAACCCCGGTTCAAGCCGAACTGCATGGCCAGGTTCAGTTTCAACCCGACGTTCAGTTGGAGCACCGGCTTCCATTGAAATTATGAATAAGAATTTTAACCCAACAACACGGGTTATTTCTTATGATGTGAAAGTAACCTTCGTTGACGATTACGCAGGTGATATCCGAATTGGAGCCATCATCTCTGAAGACAAGGTTCGCGGTCCGGATAACAATCAGTGGACTCAAACCAACTATTACAGTAAAGACTATCCGAACGGAGTTGGTACAGTAGGCCATCCTATGTACGAGCAACATCCGCACATGGAGGGTTATTACCACAACCACGTTGCGATCGCAATGCCGAACGGAGCATGGGGAAAAGCCGGTATTATTCCGGAAGTGGTTAAAGCCGGAAGTTCTTATACCACAACAATTTCCTACACTTTACCAGCGATGACCGTTCTTTCTGCTTACAGCACTGATAACAATACGGAATACTGTTCAACCCTTACGGATGGCGAATATCAATATGGTGAATACAAACCTGCCGATATCTCTTTGATCGCGTTTGTTTCAACTTACGATGATTTCATTAAAACGAATCGCCCTATCCTTAACGCTGCAGAAGTTGCACTTTGGGATCGTGCAGCAGGTGTTGAAAAAACCATCAACAGCAACATGAATGTATATCCGAACCCGGCTAATACTTCTGTAACTGTTCAATTGGCTGAAAATACTTCAACCGCAACTGTGAAGATTATGGATCTGAACGGCAAAGTGGTTAAAGAAGCTACCATTGAAAACGGAAACGGAACGCTTAGCATCGACGGATTAACAAATGGCATCTACGTTATTGAAGTTGCTGCCGATAATTTCAATGCAACTCAAAAGTTGATTGTAACTCACTAAGACTTTATCTGGTTTTATGAAAAGGGCTGGTTAGAAATAACCGGCCTTTTTTGTTTCAGGTGTTTCGTTTTTTCTCTAGCCCTAAAGTGAATAACGCATAATCGAACCTTACCGGATCCTCTTTATCTATCGACTTTAAAACATCCGTTATTTCGACAGCGGTTTTCCAATCGGCTGGTTTTCGTTTTGTTATTTCCATTTCAAGTGCAACCCGATGCACATGAACATCCAAAGGGCAAATCAAATCGCGTGGTTTAATTTTCTTCCATATTCCGAAATCCACACCATTATCATCGCATCGCACCATCCATCTCAAATACATATTTAAACGTTTACAAGCCGAGCCGGTTCGGGGATCTGAAACGTGTTTTCGGGTTCTAACTTTTTCTAATCCGACAGGAAAAACCGATTGATTAAATTGAATGAGAGCATCTTCAATCGTGGAAAATTCTTCGGGAACAAAGGCTGATTCTAGTGATTCGTTTTCCTGATAATGTCGTTTTAAAAAATCCAATAGAAAGAGAACATCTTCGCCATTCAGGGTTCGATGCACAAAAGAAGAAACGGGTGATTTGTCTACGGAACTTGCATTTAGCACAAAATCATGTGGCGAATTTCCCATCAGGTTTATGAGCTCATTTGCCTTTCGTATAATGGTAGTTCGGTTGCCCCAAGACATGATTGCAGCAAAAAAACCGGCAATTTCAATATCCTGCTTTTGGAAAAATGCATGCGGAATCGAAACCGGATCTGACTCCACAAAACCCGAATGGTTGGAGCGCTTATATGCTTCTTCCAGAATTTGCCGGATACCGGACTTCACTCCTTTTTAATTCGGAACGGGGAATTTTTCTGATGTAAACGGATCGCACTTCTCGACAAGATAATACCGAGTACCAGACTGGCAACGGCTCCACCGAACTTTAACATTATGTCGTCGTAAAAGGTCTGAATTAATGCGAAGTCGTACCAACCGTGGAAAAGAACGGGCACCATCACCGAATACAAAATCAACCGGTTCGATTCTTCGTGGCGAAATTTGGCCAGACCCAAAAAATATCCCATGATAATTCCGAATGTTGCATGAGCAGGTACAGCGGTGAACATTCGTAAAATTGCCACGTCCATTCCGTGTTGCATTACATAAGCGATATTTTCAAGAGTTGCAAAGCCCATGGAAACCATAACCGAATAAGTGATTCCGTCGAAAGGTTCATTGAAATCCGGTTTTCGATAAAGATACCGGAACACAAAGTAGAATTTGCACAACTCTTCTACAGCGGCGACCCCGATAAAAGTGCGGACGCCTGTTGTTAATAAATCCTGAGAAACTTCCAGACCCAATCTTGAAACCAGCACTTCAATAAAGAATGCCGGCACTGTACTGATCATTCCCAGAACAAACGCCAGCATCAGCAACCTTGCAGGTTCCCGGTCAAATTTATCTTTCCAGTAAATATAAATACTGATGGCGAGTCCGGGCGCTATTGCAAGGGCGAGTAAGATCATCCGATTGCTTGTTTTAAATCTTCAATAAGATCATCCACATCTTCGATTCCAACGCTCAGGCGAATCAAGGTGTCTTTCAATCCGGCTTTTTCACGTTCCTCTTTCGGAATCGAGGCATGTGTCATACTTGCCGGGTGACCGCAAAGCGATTCTACTCCGCCAAGTGATTCGGCCAGAGTAAACAGTTTGGTTGAGCTAATTACCTTAAAGGCATCTTCGAGTTTGTCGCCTTTTAACGTGAAGGACATCATTCCACCAAAGGCTCTCATCTGTGTTTTGGCAATTTCGTGGTTAGGATGTTCGGTAAAACCCGGCCAGTAAACCTTATCTACTTTCGGATGATTATGCAGAAAATGAGCAATGGCTTCTCCGTTCTCACAATGACGCTGCATGCGGAGGTGGAGCGTTTTTATTCCTCTTAAGGCTAAAAAACAATCCTGAGGGCCAGGCGTTCCTCCGCAGCTATTCTGAATAAAAGTTAGTCTTTCATGCAGATTTTCATCGTTGCAAACTAAGGCACCCATCACCACATCCGAATGTCCATTGATATATTTTGTAACCGAGTGCATCACGATATCTGCACCGAGATCCATTGGATTTTGAAGGTATGGTGAGGCAAAGGTGTTATCGACACAAAGCAGGCACGAATTAGATTTTGCAATGTCCGCCATGGCACTGATGTCAATAATTTTAAGAAGCGGATTGGTTGGAGTTTCTACCCAGATAAGTTTCGTCTTATCGTTTATCTTTTGCTTAACGTTTTCGACATCCGACATGTCTACGAAATGAAAAACGATTCCGTAGGCAGCAAAAACTTTAGTAAAAATGCGGTACGAACCTCCGTATAAATCGTTCGTTGCAATTACTTCATCTCCGGGATGAAGAAGTTTAATCACCGCATCAATAGCTGCCATTCCGGTCGAAAAACACATTCCGAAACGGGCATTTTCCAATGCAGCCAGATTGTTTTGCAATTGCGTTCTCGTCGGGTTGTGCGTTCGGCTGTACTCGTATCCTTTATGATCCCCGGGAGCCTTTTGGGCATAAGTGGAGGTCTGGTATATCGGAGTCATTATCGCTCCGGTTTCAGGATCCGGATGAACACCGGCATGAATAGTCTTTGTATTGAATTTCATAACTGCCGGCAAATATAAAATGTGCCGTTATCGCAGCCTAATACTGCCAGGACCGTGTTGAACTATTATAGGAATCAAAACCAATCTTTATCGCTTGGGTGAATCCATTAATGTTATCAACTCCTGCGGTGTAATAAACCCCTACCCTAAAAATTTGTCCCCACAATCGGAATGGTTTTTCCAAACCTACAAAAGTTTCAAAATGTTTCAATCCGGTTTCTTCCAGATACAAGGCGCTCGCTCCAACAGCAGACTGCAAGGAGATGTAGTTAAACATTTTAATCCGGCCGAGAATGGCACCATTAAAATGATGTGCGTAGTGCACCTGCAAATAGGTTTTAGCTGTGCGTAAACTGGTATCACCAATCAACTGAAAGGTGCTGAGTGCATTGGAGAAATAATACCGGTCTGAACCCCGGAAGTACCGGAGATTTGATAACCGAACTTCCCGGTTATTCAGGTATCGGCCAAGTCGAAATGAAAATCTTGAAATTCCCATTCTTGCGATTCGCTTATCGTAATCTGAACGTATTTCTAGTTTATCAAAATTCACATCGCTTTTCAAAAAGGGTTTTATTCCCTTGCTGTAATAAATAAATACAACCGGATAACGGGTTCCGAGAATTACTTTTCTGTCGGGTTTTATTTCATAATGCTGTCGGAACGTGATTCGCGCCGTAAGATCCAACACCAGTTCTTCAAAAGGTTTGAAATCTTTAGGGTTAGCGAATAGTGGGAAATTATCCCACAAGGCTTCCAGGGTTTTGCCTTTGTAAGGTCTGAATAAATTGTACTGAACATTTGAAGTTAACAGAAAACCATTGAACAACTCCCTTCCATAACCAAAACTGTAACCGACATTATCCGAATAATTGGAAGGACTCAGAGTTCCCCGAATAGAATTATTCGTATTGATCATTGTGTACTCATGTGTGTATTGAAAGCTGACCCGGGTAAAATGAAAAGGATCAAACATGTATCGAAAACCTCCCTGCCCTCTCACATTCTCGTTCACCGCTCCGTAACTCACATTACCATGCAGATAGAGATCAGTTTCATTTTTCCATGTTTTAGTATAACTGCCACCCAGCTTATGGCGGTAACCATCGACATTGTTGATCTGAATTTGCTGAATCAATGGATCCAGGTACCAGCTATTTCCTTTTTTGTGATTGCTATGGGTGATACCATAAATAATGAAGTCCCAGAATTTAAGATCGTTAATAATGGAATCCTGCATGTCAAGATATTCCACACTGTGATGATACGCGAATATGCTATCCTGAACCCGGATGAATTTCCTTTCAATTGATTTTAAGGAAACAGGTCTGAGATTATCCCAATAATCTTCTCCCCTTTTCATACTTTCTTTATCATACACTACCGATCCTTGTCTCATAAATTTGGAAGTAACCGGAAGATTTATCTGGTAATTGCTGAAATAAACCTGTGTGTTTCCAAAAGTTGTTTTGTGATGTTCGATAGCCGCATCGTAATTAAATTCCTCGCGAACCGGCATGCAATAATTCGGAGCAACTTCTTTATAATCCTGAAGAATGTGGAAGTGATCGAAAAACAATAAATCACCTTCCTGTAATTCCAGATCAACTGCCTTAATGGTAAAGTCTTTATCGTTGATGTAAATAATTCCGCTAACCGAATTCTTCAGCGTTTTGGGTGTTACTCTGATTTTATAAATAAGAACTGAGTCTTCCGTAAATGATCCTAACAGTCGGTACGAATACAATCGGATTGCGTTATCCGCTATTGGTGAAACGAAAGGTATTGAACTCAAAACAGGGACATTTAAAAGTTCTGAATTGAAATTAATGTCTCCATCATTAATTCCGGTGAAGTAGAGATACGGATTGACAACCTTAACATTCTGAACAGGTGATTCCCCCCCCAATTGAATTGTAACACTTGATGTCTGCGCTTTTTGACTGGCTAGATCACGATAGGCTTTTATAATTTCCTTAAAACCATCCCCCTCTTTATAATACACTTCACTAATGGATTCAATAAGATTAATGCTGGTTCGTGTGGTAAGATCCGGAGTTGAAGTGTCGGGGCGATTAAGATTTTCCACTTCTAATGAAGCCTTTATATACATGTCGCTCTTCCAGGTTTCAAGATTAAGGTTGAGCGACTTTCTTCTTTTTATGGCTTCACGAATAATCCTATAAGCAGGATCTTCCCGGTTTTTATCCACTTCAACAGCCGTGAGCATTTCGGTTGATGAACTCAGTTTCACATTTAATTCGACATCGCCGCTCACACTTATTTGTTGGGAAAACTCCTGAAAACCCAAACTGCTGAATGTAACTATATAGGTTCCGGCGTCCAGATTCATCCGGTACTGTCCTTTGATATTCGAAACTACTCCATACGAAGTTCCCTTTATGTAGGCGGTTGCATATGCGATCGGATCTGTTCCGTCGGTAATAGTTCCGTAAAGGGTGAATGCGCGAACATTCGTAAAAGCAAGACAACTTAAGAGGGCAAAGAGTATGGTTTTTTTCGACATATCCGAAATACGGAGTGAGTTAATAGTGGTTACAGTGTTCCGACAAAAGCAGCATCTGTTCAGATTAAATAAATTTGAACAGGGTGAATTAACGATTCTGTTATTCACCTGCCGCAGATTTGTTTTGCTCAAAGCAAGGCGAATTGTTGAATATCAAAAACTAAATTTATGAATACAGATCAAATCATTGTTAAACTCACAGAAATTCTGGTTGAGTACGGTCCGAAGTTGATCGGTGCCATTGTCGTACTGATTGTGGGAACCTGGGTAATCAAACTTTTGGTAAAAGGCTTTACCCGATTGATGGAGAAGAGTAATGTTGATAATACCATCAGACCGTTTTTCAGAACCTTGGTTCACGCATTACTAAGAGTGCTTTTAGTGCTGAGTGTTTTGGGAATGCTCGGAATTGAAATGACATCGTTCATTGCCATTCTGGGAGCGGTGGGTCTGGCAATCGGCATGGCACTTTCCGGAACGCTGCAGAATTTTGCAGGCGGTGTGATTATACTGATATTTAAACCGTATAAAGTCGGTGATGTGATCGAAGCACAGGGCTACAAAGGTGTGGTAACAGCGATTCAGATTTTTAACACCATTCTTAGAACTCCCAATAACCGAACGGTAATTATTCCGAACGGACAAATGTCTACTTCATCTATGGTCAACAACACAATGGAGGAAGATATGTGTGTGGAATGGATTTTTTCCATCAGTTACGGCGATAGCTATCCCAAAGCCAAAGAAGTAATTAAACACTTGCTGGAAAACGACAGCCGGATACAAAAAGATAAGGATATTTTTATTGCACTTCTCGCAATGGCAGACAGTTCTATCAATATTGTAGCCCGCGCCTGGGTTCATAATTCAGATTACTGGGGAGTATTTTTTTCTATGAATGAACTGGTTTATGAAGCCTTCCCGAAAGAAGGACTCACAATTCCATTTCCTCAAATGGATGTGCATGTTCACAAGCCGTGATTCCAATTTTATATTGATTTAATACACTTAATTCTGTGAGGCCGGTCTTGATTTTTTAGGTTTGCCCTAAATTTCAATTCATGGATACAGAAAAAATTGTAGCAAAACTCACAGACATCTTTGTAGAATATGGCCCCCGGCTGGTTGGAGCTATTCTGGTTTTAATTATCGGTTTATGGGTTGTTAAATTACTTACCAAAGGTTTTCTGAAAGCGATGCAGAAAGCCAATGTAGAAGAATCTCTCATCCCATTTTTAACCGGAATGATCCGGAATATTCTCCGGATTATGTTGGTGCTGAGTGTACTTACTATGGTGGGTATTGAAATGACTTCTTTCATCGCCATTTTGGGTGCGGTTGGTCTGGCTGTTGGAATGGCATTGTCCGGCACACTTCAGAATTTTGCAGGCGGTGTGATCATTCTTCTTTTTAAGCCATTTAAAACAGGTGATTTTATTGAAGCGCAAGGTTATATGGGAACCGTAAACTCCATTCAGATATTCAATACCATTTTAAAAACACCCGACAATAAAACCATTGTGGTTCCCAATGGCGGATTGTCAACCGGCTCGCTCATAAATTATAATCAGGAAGCAACCCGCCGGGTCGATTGGGTTTTCGGCATTGCTTACGGTGACGATTATGAACACGCAAAAAATGTAATCAGTCGTATGCTTAACGAAGATGAACGCGTGCTAAAAGAACCGGAATTTTTCATTGCCCTGCATCAGTTGGCCGACAGTTCGGTAAATATTGTTGTTCGCGCCTGGGTAAATACACCTGATTACTGGGGAGTGTATTTCGACATGAACAAAAAAGTGTATTCTGTTTTCCCTATGGAAGGTCTTAATATTCCATTCCCACAAGTTGATGTTCACTTACAGAAATCGTAAATATCAACACCTTTAGTTTTTAAGAATCTCAACTGAGTAATTGTCCGGCAATTCCGGAATTCTCACAAGGGTAGTGGTTTGTAGCAAAGTTGGCGGGAAGCAAATATCCTGGTTGAAAACATCAACGAATTCCAGCATCACTTTTTTCTCGGAGTGAACAATCCAGCAACGGAAAAATTCACTTACGCCGCTGAATCCCAATTTTGCGAGATCTACAATTACAATTTCTTTTTCCGCGATAAAGATGTTCTTGTTCGTGCTGCCCTTTAAACATTGAAGCAACGACTCATTGGTTGAAGTTCTCACCACTACTTTGTCGAGTGCGGATTGAAGGGATGTATTGCAATTGACTAATGATCCTTTGAGACCATTCGATTGTAAAACAACTTCTGCAACAATTCTGTCGCTGTTCTCTGGCTGATTAAAATGTATGTCTGCCTCCGTTGTGTTGTCACAGCAACTTCCGGTAGTTAGCAATACCAATCCGAAACCGATTGCAGCCCATAATTTCAAATAGGTCTTGATCATCGTGAAACTCGTTTTACTCTCTCCATTTGAATGCTGTACCGGAAGGCAAGCATAATGTTGTTCTGCCCGTAACCAACCAGAAGGGATGCATGCAGATTCGTAATAATTTCGGCGGATACCCCGAAGTTCAGCATGGCATACAATTTCGAAATTTCCGGATCCCGGGGAATTACATTTTCTCTCAAAAAAGGAACATCTGATTGTACGTTCCAACTGGCTTCATAAACTCCAAGTGAAAACATAAAGTACGGAGAGAGGAAGTAATCCTTTTCATTCAATTGAAGTGTAGTGATCATTCCGAAACCGGTTTGTTTCCGGTTTTGTATGTAACGCCCCTTCCCCGGCCAGTCTCTCGTAATTCTGTCTTGATTGGCAAAGCCTACTAATCCGAAGTGGAAACTTTCACCGCCAAACAACATCCCGAACCAGGCGTGTGGAGTGTATTGTTGGTTTCGGTTTTTGGGAAGATAATTATACCCTGCACCCAACAGAAAATCATATTGAATTGCTTTTCCCTTCGGAATCGAAATGATGATGAGAAGAGAAACAGACAAGAGCTTAAGAGCTGATTTCAAGGCATAAGGTTACACCTCAAATATAAATGGAATATGATTTCTAAAAGAGGTAATTAAATGAGCAAACCGTCTTTCATTACGATTTTACGATCGGCCGAAGAAGCCAGTTCGTCGTTGTGTGTAACAATCACGAAAGTTTGTCCGAACTCATCCCGTAATCTGAAAAACATCTTGTGCAATTCAGAGGCATTTTCAGTATCCAGATTTCCGGAAGGCTCATCAGCAAGAACTGCTTTTGGCTGGTTCATCAGTGCTCTGGCAACGGCGACTCTTTGTTGTTCACCTCCGCTTAATTGTGCGGGTTTATGCAGGAGTCGGTCTTTTAATCCTAAAAAGTCCAGCAGTTCGGCAGCCCTTTTTTCCGAAACCGATTTTTTAGCACCAGAAATCAGTGCCGGCATGCACACATTTTCAATGGATGTGAATTCCGGAAGTAAATGGTGAAACTGAAAAATAAAACCGATGTTCCGGTTTCTGAATTCCGAGAGTTTTCGTGCACCAAGTGACGTAACCTCCATTTCATCATACCAGACTTCACCCTCGTCCGCCTTATCGAGCGTTCCCAGAATCTGAAGCAGCGTGGTTTTCCCGGCACCGGAAGCCCCGACAATACTAATTACTTCACCGGTTTGAATTTCCAGATTGATGTCTTTGAGAACCTCGAGATTCCCGTAAGACTTACCAATATTGACAGCCCGAATCAAAGCAGATCAAAAGCTTCGGTTAATGCCAACCACATATCTGAATTTCAGATACTGATTTTCCTCTGCCGGAATGCGATTGAGGAAGAAGGGCATATCAAATCTCAGATTCAATGCTTCAGGCGTTAATTTCGGAAGTCTTAAAACCACCATCGTTCCCAGCCCAGCATCTACTCTTAATCCGCTCCATTGATTTGCTGAATTTCCCAAAACTCCTGCATCCGTAAACAGATAAGGATGCAACTGAAAATTGTTTTTGATCTTTCTTATTAATGAAGATTTGAATACAAATAACCTTCTGATATCGAGTTCAAGACTCACTGAACTTCCCCGGGTTCCGGCAAAAATGTTAAAGGTATCTCCATTCTGAATATTGGTAGTTGCAACTCCGGCATAACCTCTCAGATTTAAACCTCCGCCTGCCTGAAAATTATTTCCGCTTCTGTCGAAACCATTGAAGTCGGCTCCGAAAATTCCTCTCGATCTGGTAAATCGGCTTTCCATCATTTCCGAAACATTTCCACCGCACATCAGTAACATCGATTCGGGGGCAATGCTCTTACCGTCCATGTATCTTGAATACCAACGGCTTCTCAATGAAAGTTTTCCAAAATTTCTGTTGAACAGTAATTCAACACTTGCCCGTGCATACGAATAATACGAATTAACCGAAGTGGAATAAGTGTTAATCTTCCAGACACCTCCGCCTTCCATTGTTCTGAAAGGAATGTCAAGCCCTGCCCGGATACCGGTTTCCCATTTGTCGATTGCGTTTCCAAACTGTCGATAAATCAGATATTCGTTTCTTCTTCTCTGATTTCCGGAAACACCAAAGTGAATATTCACCTTTCCAAGTTCCCGCATCCAGCCGATTTCTTCGTATGTAAAACCATCAATAAATCGGCTTTTCAAACGCAATTCATTGTGCTGACCGGCTTGTGTTTTATACGAAAATGCATAAGACCAAAGATCGGGATTGTACGGTTGAACGTCGAATGGATCAACAGAGTTAATGGTATTGTACCAAACGCCAAGATCCCAGATATGTCGGAGATTGAAGAAATTTCCATTCAGCTTTACCCCCACTTTGGCAAAATCGGTTTTGTTGTACCAGATAGCCGGACGATAATAGGCAGAATACCTTCGGAAGGATGAATACTTATAACCTGTTTTTTCAAAGCGAATATCAACCGGGAATTTCTTGCTGTTGTTTAATCGGTTCACATCTGCAAGTCTTCCGGAAGAATCAATTACCACATCACGAATTCCGTTTTCAACATGAATAACTGCTTCATATTCGGGTTGAACCAAATCAAATCCCAACCAGGTCGGAAGAATGGTGGCCGAAGTTTTTTTCTGGAAATAGGTATTCGGAATATAAAACTCATGTCGCTTGCCGTCCCGACTCACAACGGTTAAATCAACCGGCATTTGCGCCCCGAGTCTTTTTATTTTAATTCGGTAGTTGTCGTCTCCCAACGATTTAATTCCGGCGAGTTTGTAATCAATCACCGAAGTGTTCTCGATCCATTCATCAAAAAACCAGTTGAGATCAACTTTAGTAAACCGGATAATGGATGAACGAAAATCTTCCCAATACGGATGACAGAACTTCCATTGATCGAAGTAGTTTTTAATGGCTGAAGCAAACAGCTCTTCTCCGAGTACGTACTCGAGATTATTGAGCATTGTTGCCGTTTTATAATAAACCTGACCATACCCTCCGCCATGTCGTTCTGCCGAATTAAAATGATCTGAATGAATGTTTAGTCTGGCAGTATTGTCTCCCATCGCATGAGCCATATATCCATAATATACGGTTCCGTCATCGGTATTATTCGGGTACGTAGTTACATTGTTAATTCTCTTTAGTGAAAGTGCTGTAAGAAACTGAGTGAAGCCTTCATCAAGCGAAGCCCGGTACGTCTCATTGTTGCCAACCATCCCAAAAAACCAATTATGGCCTACCTCGTGCGCAATCACATATTTGTGTCCGGGCCAATTGCCTCCATCAAGAGTTAACATCGGATATTCCATTCCGTCTGCGGCGTCTGCGGCAATCATCTTCGGGTAGGCATAATCTCCGATTTCCCGACTGTAAACGTTTACCACTTCGGCAACAAACTTCGCCGTTGGCCCCCAAAGGTGAGCGTGTTCCTCCTGTGCCAGAGCCAGACAAATAGCTCCGTTATCTGCCTTGTATTCTCCAATTCTGTAAGTGGGATCTGCGGTAAATGCAAAGTCGTGAACGTTAATCGCTCTGAATTTCCAGGTCTTGGTTGTTCCGTTTGGCGGTACGGGGTTGGTGTAAACATCCCGCTCTGTCTTGTAATTGCTGATATCTATTCTCTGACGCAGATCTCCCGGGTAAACTTCTTTGGCATTTTGAAGTTCTCCGGTTGCTTCAACAATATATTGATTTGGGAAAGTGAGACTCACTTCATAAATGCCATAATCTCCATAAAACTCTTTCATGAGATGCTGGTCGGTAGTCCAACCAAATTTTCGGTCGTAAACAGAAATTCTCGGATACCAATGCACTCCATCGAAATGCACAAAATCCTGATTGTATTTGTCCTTCCCGTGGCGAAAAGTTTTCATCCGGCGACGGATATTTCCCTTGTCTTCCTTGTCCCAATACGTTTTGAATTCAATGCTGATTGTGATGCCGGTTCCGGATTTTAATGGTTGAGAAAGGTCGACCCACATAATAGAATTATCCATTATATAGGTGGAGACGTTACCATTAACTGAAAGCGAAGAAATGGTTGTTCCAAGTCCTTTTGATTCGCTGTCTCCGTAAGTCGATTTCACCTTGTCGTTTTTCCGCATATCGGCGAGATACGATCCCGGGACAAACGCATTCTGATAAAGATGAAAATAGATCCGGTTGAGATTGTCCGGGGAATTATTCCAATACGTGACTTCGAGATTTCCGGAAACAGACTCTTCCTGATCATCAACTACCGCATCAATTTTATAATGTACATCCTGTTGCCAATAATCAGCGAAAGGTTTGCGGTTTTTCCAGTAATATTTATTTGAAACGCTCTGGTATTCTTTAAGTGCCGAGGTCAGGTTTTGCCCGGATGCGATTGTACTTACAGCAAATACAACCGAAATAAAAATCAATGTTTTACGCATGTCGGATTCGTTCGACAAAGAAATAAAAATCGAGGGGAAATACCGGATTAGTAACCGATATACCGCAGAAATTCCAGTCGGGTAGCTTCATTCTGAAACTGACCGCTGAGGTCGGCAGTAACCGTTGAAGAATTTACATCTTCCACTCCCCTTGCCGCAACACACATATGCGTAGCATCAATTACTACCGCTACATCTTCGGTCTTTAATGTTTCCCGAAGTTCGGCCGCAATCTGCCGGGTTAATCTTTCCTGAACCTGTGGCCGTTTACTGAAATACTGAACAATCCGGTTGATTTTGGAAAGCCCGATCACCTCTCCGTTTGAAATGTAAGCAACATGTGCTTTACCGTAAATCGGAACGAGATGATGTTCACAGGTTGAAAACACTGAAATATCTTTTTCGACCAACATCTGGCTGTACCGGTATTTGTTTTCAAACAGGGTAACTCTGGGTTTATTCTCCGGATTGAGCCCGGCAAAAAGTTCGGTTACATACATCTTGGCAACCCGGTGCGGAGTTCTGGATAAACTGTCGTCGGTTAAATCCATTCCGAGGATGTCCAGAATGCTTCGAACATGCATTTCGATTTTTTCAATCTTTTCCTCGTCTCCCATTTCAAATGCATCCGGACGAATCGGGGTGTCGATAAAGTCTATTATATCCATTCGATTAATACGTGGTATCGTTTAAATATTGATTTCAACAAAGTTTCTTTCGGTTTCAAACAGCCGAACGCCCACCTCGAATTCGTGTGCAATTCGTTTGCGGAGTTTATGGTAGATCACCGTTGCAATATTTTCAGCAGACGGATTAAGATCCCGAAATTCGGCAGTGTCTTCATTGAGATTTCTGTGATCAAAAGGTTCAATTACCTCTTCATCAATGATCTTCTTCAGAATACCAAGATCCATAACATATCCTGTTTCCGGATCAACATTACCCGTAAGCTTTACTTCCAGCACATAGTTGTGACCGTGATAATTCGGAAGATTACACTTACCGAAAATTCTACGATTGGTTTCATCATCCCACTTCGGATTGTGAAGTCGGTGAGCAGCATTAAATTGGGCTTTTCTGAAAACAGAGACCTTCATTGCGCAAAGCTAATTCAATTGTGGGACTGGAAATTTTGTTGAACAAAACTGGCAGAAAGGTTTAACAACACTTCGGACAAAATGTTGGGACTGTCATGAAATTTTTATGACGGCCTGTCAGTAGTCGTGGATTTAAAAGACTATTTGATCGAACAATTTATAAATCAAAAAATTCAATATCAACGGGGATGCCCGCTGATATTGGATCAACCAATATTGTTTAACATTTGTCACTATACGTTAAACATATTCATTTGTAGGTACATCTATTGTTACTAATTTCGAAGCAAATTCTACGACATGAAACTAGACCAGGAAATCAACAATGAACAAGCTGCCTTAACCAGCTATGCTTTGCAACTCACAAAAAATGTTGAAGATGCAAACGACCTCGTTCAGGAAACACTCCTCAAGGCTCTGACATACCAATCAAAGTTCACCGAAGGAACCAATCTTAAGGGTTGGTTGTACACAATAATGAGAAACAGTTTCATCAACAACTACCGAAGATTGATGCGGCGAAATACCTTTATTGACACAACCGATAATACCTTTTTTATCGATGCTCCAACCCACACAACTGAGAATCTTGGAGAAGACAAATTCCTCAATAAAGATCTGCAAGACGCAATTGAAACATTGCCGGAAGATTTGAAAATCACGTTCACCATGAACATGAGAGGATTTAAATATCATGAGATTGCAGAAGAACTCGACATCCCGATCGGAACGGTAAAAACCAGAATCTTTGTTGCGAAAAGACGCCTCAGAAAATTATTGAAAAGCTATGCAGATGTGTATGGCCTGAAAGAAGATTAACATTTCAATCTGCCGCCAGTGCTTCCACCGGTTTTATTCTGGAAGCTCTGGCTGCAGGTATCAGAGCAGAAAGTGCTCCGGCAACAACCAATACAATCAATGCATTGATCGCCGTACTAAAATCCACCGTTGGATTTGTAAAAACAGCCCCGTCTTCGGGAATCGCTTTAGAAATTAGTTCTAATAAAAACACTCCGAAGAACAAACCGAAATAGCCGAAAAATACCGTAATCAAAACAGCTTCCTCCACGATCATTAAAATGATGGAAAGAGGTTTGGCTCCGATTGCTTTTCTGATACCAATTTCTCTTGTTCGCTCCTGAACAGTTATCAGCATAATGTTGCTCACCCCGATAATTCCAGCAAAAATGGTGAGTATGCCGATCAGCCAGAAAAACTTATTCATCATTCCCAACACATCGGCGATGCGCTTATATTCCTCAAAATTATTTCTCACATAAAGAGCGCGGTCATCTTCCAGCGAAAAATTATGGCGTTGGGCCATTCTTTCTTTAACCTGCTGAACCATTGCCTGCGATTCTTCCAGTGTTGCATCACCGATAGTAAACATTACCCGGTCAATTTTATCGGCGTACCCATACGCGAGTTGCATGGTATTAACAGGTAGATAAATCGTAGAATTCTCACCTTCACTCCCTTCGTCCATAAAGGTTCCAACCACCCGAAAAGGAACTCCGCCAACACTTACCCACTCTCCTATCGAACTTTTTTCACCAAACAGTTCCGTTTCCACCGGCTGTCCGATTACACAAACCTTTCGACGCTTCAACAAGTCTCCCTCATTGATAAATCGTCCGGTGAGCATAATGGTTTTCTCAACAAACTGGTGTTCCGGATGAACACCTCTCAACCGATACTGAGCCGACTTGGTTCCATAGGTAACACTTCTTCCTGCCCAATCATCAACCCGTGCCGTGAATTTCTCTCCACCCTGAATTTCTGCTTTCAGTATATCAAAATCCTGATCGTGGAATTGGATCTTTCTTCCCGGTTGCATGCCGTTGTAGGAGATGCTTGTTTGACCGGGATTCACCCAAATGCTGTTGATCGCATCGTCTTTAAACTGATCGCGGGTTCCGTTTTGCAATCCGGTTCCCACACCCAATAGCAAAACCAACATAAAAATTCCCCAGGCAACACTGAAACCGGTTAAGAAAGTGCGAAGCTTATTCGACCTTATTCCAAGCCAGATTTCGGTAAGTCTTTCCATCAGATCACCAATCCGTCTTTAACATTAATTACCCGTGAGGTCTGCCCGGCAATATCGTGTTCATGCGTTACGATAATTACCGTTCTCCCTTCTTTATTTATATCTTTCAAAAGATTCATCACTTCCTGAGAAGTTACCGAATCCAGTGCTCCAGTTGGTTCATCGGCCAGAATCAGTTTTGGATTATTGATGAGAGCACGTGCAATGGCAACCCGTTGTTTTTGTCCGCCACTCATTTCAGACGGATGATGATTCGCCCAATCTTTTAAACCAACCTTATCCAGATAATCGAGTGCTATTGCGTTTCGCTCACGTCTGCGAACGTTCTGATAATACAGCGGCATGGCTACATTCTCTAATGCGTTTTTAAAACTGATAAGATTAAAAGATTGAAACACAAAACCGATGTATTGTCCTCGTAATGTTGCTGCTCTTGATTCTGACAAATCCTTTATAAGTTCATCATCAATATAATAGCTTCCCTTGTCGTAGGTGTCGAGAATACCAATGATATTGAGCAAAGTAGATTTGCCTGAACCGGATGAACCCATGATCGAAACGAATTCTCCGTCGTCTATTTTAAGATTTATTCCTTTTAGAACTTTAAGGCTGTGTTGCCCCATTCGGTAAGACTTTTCGATTCCTTCGAGTTTTATCACAATGCCTGTGTTTAAAGTGGGTTCTACCCTGTGTAAGTAATGGAATTTTTAATACGAAATTCCAATGCATTTTCCGGGTTCAAAAATAAGCGGTCGATGTCACCGGGAAGGTTCTCTCGACCAACATTCGGGTTAATCAGATGCATTCGTAAGGATTACTTATCCCGGATTTCAACGGTCAAAGGAATGTTGTCTGTTTGAACCATATCGGGGTGAAGTTCAAATGATTTCGAAATATCAGTTCTGATTTTCAATCCGTACAACACGTATATGAGTCCACGCGATTTGGCGTCTTCCGAAGATTTCTGATCTTCCTTCAGATAATTAGAAACCATTCCTTCTAAATGATTTGAAGTCGCAAAATCCAGATTATCCGGAGTAGAATTTTCTGTGTAAAAAAGATGAATTCCCGAACCCGGTTTGTTATCGCGAACCAACGCCTTTAGAAGGTTTCGATCCGGACATTCAATAATGATAAAATAGTTCTCAGCATAAGGTTCAACACACTTTAGCAAATTCACGGAAAACGAATCACAATAGTTTTGCTGATCCTGTACATCATACTGTGGATGTATATTTAATGAAATCACCGGAGTAAAACCTTTTGAACTCAGGTCATCGTAATCTGAAAGGAACTCTTTTAGAAAGTATAACGGAAACTTTTTAGCGGGATCGTTCGCATTTTTCAATGAACAGGATTGAAGGTCCTTTAGTTCATTATTGAATATAGTTCCTCTGCCATCTGTTGCAGTTTCCAAACGCTCATCGTGATAGATCACAACCTCTCCCGATTTGTTCAACTGAATATCGAACTCAACGCCATCAGCTCCCTGTAAGAGCAAAGCCTGTGAGATAGCCGCTTTCGAATTGGGCGGATACGGATTTTGAATCGCCGGAAAACCGGATCCTCCGTGTCCGAGCACTTTTATATTTCGATTCGCATCCACCTGATCGTCGTTACAAGAAACGAAAACAACAATCAGAAGAAATAACCAATGGAGAGATTTGTACAATAGGATAATCCGTTAATTCCGTATTTATAAAGTGCAGAAGACGATTCTTTGTAACCGCCGACTCCGATTCCACTGTTAACAAACAAACCCGATTCAAATCTCCAGCGATATCCGTAACCTGCATACGCTTCGTGTATGTTGGTAAGACCGCCCTTATTATTTTGAGGCAAATACTGATACAGGAAAAAAAACTTGCCTTTGCAATCGGGATGATAATCGACCTGAAGAGAAGCTCCCGGCCAATAACTCAATGGAGATTTGTTTTTGGAAATATTGAAATTCGGACCTGCAAACACCGAAACCTTCTGCCATGAAATTCCAAACCGAACGGCTTCCGAAAGTCCACTATAGCCAACCGACGTATTGAGAGAAACCGACTGAGACTGGCAAAAGCCATTGGTTATGGTCACTCCCCAAATCAACATCAGGCAAAATAATCCTCGCACGGGGCGAAAGTAAATTATTGAACCTAATCTGAGAATCTGAGATTGAAAAACCGTTTAACCCGGTCACCACAAGAACATGCTTAATTTTACCCCGGATCCTTTATCCAATGCGATGATGCTCCAAATTATTTGATCTTCCTTTTAATTCAATGTCCCGCATTTACAGGCTTGCTGCTTTTTTGATCCTAATAACTTTTGCGTATGTAAGCATTCGCATTGTGCTCAAAAACGATCTGGCTAAGCATGCTGTTCATGCAGATGCCGCCGGATATTATTCCTGGTTACCGGCAATTTTTATCTACTCAGATTCACAATTTGCTTTTTGCGATTCGGTAGCCGTTTCCAAAGGTTTTTACCCTACAGGAAGTTTTTCCAACATCATTATTCCCGTTTCAGACGGTTCTACCATGAACAAATATGCCCCGGGATGCGCATTGGTTTCAATTCCTTTTTTTGGTGTGGCTCATGGTATATCGACGCTGAAAGGCGCAAATTCGGGCTTTGAATTTCCCTATCAATTCGCCTGGTTTCTCAGTTCTGTTTTTTGGGTTTGTGCGGGAATCTGGTTTCTGTTCCGGCTTGGAAGTCTAACTAAAAAACCCGTACTGATTCCTCTTCTGGTTGCTTCCGGAGTTGTATTCGGCACCAATCTGTTTCATTATGCAACCTTTGATGCCGGATATTCTCACGCCTTTACTTTTGGTTGGATTTGTATCGCTTATTACTACGCATTTGCATTTCGAATCGCCGGTAAAGTCTCTGCACTTAATTTTTTGGCACTGGCTTGTGGAGTGCTGGTACTCATAAGACCTTTCAATATTGTTCTCATACCGACCGTTCTGATATTTATTCCATGGAAGACTATTCTTCAGGAAAAACCTAAAACACTACTGATCCCCGGATTCATTTTTTCCGGCTTCATATTTCTTTACGCACTTTCAAACTATTGGCAAACCGGTCGATTTATTATTTACAGTTATGGCCGGGAAACCTTTGACTTCGCCAACAGCCATTTCATTAAATTCTTATTTGGTTTCGAAATCGGAGCATTCATCTATAGCCCGTTATTTTTAATTCTGATTGCCCTCTCTCTTTATGCCGCTTCCAAAAGCAAGAGTGCATTGTTGTGGCTGAGCTCATTCGTGTTCTTTATTTCCATTAGCTGGCTGCTGAGCACCTGGCAAACCTGGTTATTTGGTTGCACATTGGGGAATCGTCCGCTTGCCGATTGGATCATGGTTTTCGGTTGTCCGTTGATCGCTTTCTGGCCAGTGGGAATCAGAAAAAATATGTTTGTTTATATGGTTTGGATTCCGGCCACCCTCGCCGGAATAGCTTATTCTCAGATTTTATGTTTTCAATACCGAAATAATATCCTGGATTGGTGTGCTATGAATTATGAAAAATTTTCAGACGTCTTTCTGCAAACCAATCTGGATTATGCATACTACACCTCATCGGGATGGGATTTTTCGAACACATTAGAAGATTCCGTGGTTTTCGAAACAACTGTAGATTCTCTGCTAACAATTCAGGGCCCGTACAATCACACATTATTAAGCTTCGAAGGATTAAAAATGGACAGTACCAAAAGCTACCGTTTCCTCTTTACGTGTGAGGTTAAGTTCATCGACAAAAAAGCGGACAATCAGTTGGTGGCCTTTATTAATAATGGAAAAGATTATCTCGATTTTCAGCGGAAGTTCATTAAAAAGGATGTAAGGGAAACCGGTAAGTGGATGACTTTTAAATCGGAATTTCCGGTGCCGTATGCTTCAAAAGAATTGAACGGACTCTTGTTTTCTGCCAACAACAATCGATACCGGATTTCTTTTCGAAACATTCGCGGTCAGTTAATCAGTTATACGTCTCCTTAATTTTTTTAGACCAGATTAAAATACGGTCTTGACTCGTGTGTGGAAAAACTATAATTTCGAAGTCTACTGTGTTATGAAGTCCGAATTTGCTAAAAGTACATTGGTCTTTATTCCGCTTGCGGCGGCATTAAGTCTTATCAATATGAAGATCGAACACGAGTTGATTCCGGCTGTTCTGTACGGAATCCTCGGAGGTATTTGCGTGTATTTCGTTCCGTGGTTTTTCCGTGTACTAAAAAAATCCTGATTCTTTTTTGATCCCGTTTGGCGGGATTATTTTTTTTGCTTTTACTTTGCAATACAAAGTTATTTGTATGAGCGAAAAAGATCATCTGCAACAACTGGCTGAAATAAGAGTAATGATGGAGAGGTCGTCACGATTTATTTCGTTGAGCGGACTTAGCGGTGTACTTGCCGGAACCTATGCACTAATAGGTGCTGCGTTCGTAAACTACAAACTGGGATTAATCCGGTACCACGTGAACCAAAGCGGAATTCAACTCACCGATATCGGCAGTTACCTGATTGTTGCTGCACTCGTGATGTTCTTTTCTTTGGTGACCGGCTATTTATTAACACGACGCAGAGCCAGAAGCAATCGTCAAAAAATCTGGGATCGTGTGGGACTGCGAATGCTCATTAACCTGAG
Organism: Bacteroidota bacterium; assembly: GCA_016124755.1. GTDB lineage: Bacteria > Bacteroidota > Bacteroidia > NS11-12g > UBA9320 > WGNA01. Next base: position 77,856 of record WGNA01000005.1, read on the forward strand.
CATCCCGATTTCGATCGGAGGCCTGTTCGCACTGGTAATGATTACCCGCGGCTATTACGATCTCATTTCTTCTTCCATGCTCGTATTTTACGGACTCGGATTAATCAATGGCGGCAAATACACTTTCGACGATATACGGTATCTCGGAATGTGCGAAGTAATTCTGGGTATTGCCGATTTGCTTTTGCCGGGACACGGATTGTTATTCTGGTCTCTGGGTTTCGGTGTTTTACACATTCTATATGGTACAAGAATGTGGTGGAAGTATGAAAGAACTCCCGCAGAATCCTGAAAATTTGTAACACCTTAAATCGCCTGAAGCAGTGATTCAAAACATTAATAAATCTTTTGAAAGCCGGGTTCGCCTGGGGATAATGAGCGCTCTTATGGTGAACGAATGGCTTGACTTTAATACACTGAAAGATATGCTGCAAGTAACCGATGGCAACCTGTCGAGCCACATTCAGGCTTTAGAAAAAGAAAAATTTGTTGAGATGAAAAAGGAATTTGTCGGTCGAAGGCCCAAAACTTCTTTTCGGGTAACAAAGGATGGAAAGAAAGCTTTCTCTCTTCACCTCAATGCACTTGAACAAATCTTGAAAGGTCTGAGCTAAAATTTTTTATACACTCACTTTGAAATGCAAAGTTCTTTACATTACTAAATAAACAAGATAGCTCCATCCTTACAAAAAGACATCAATCGGTATAAGATGAAATCAATAGAATCAAATATATGAACACCAGAAATTTCCCTTATGTGGGAACGGCAACCTTGTTGTTTGCCGCTCTCTTCTACAGAATAAACTTTTCGTTCGGATTAAACTGGTTTGTTTTTCTAAGCCTGATAGCGCTGGCGACCTGGTTTAAAATCCGACAGCAAAATACCATTGGTTGGTTCGTTCCAACGATGACCATTTTTGCCGGTTTGGGCATGTTTCTTCATTGCACAGGTATCGCTGTATTTGCCTGCATTTTGAGTCTGCTAATGATTTCTGCAACCATCATTGCACCGAACTCAGGGGTTTTAGAAAGTCTTGTAATTTCAATCTTCAATCTTATTCTGTCTCCCTTTCGGTTGGGAATCGATCTAATAAAATCCCTGAAAAAAGATAAATCAGACGATGCCCAGCACTCGGTGAAACGGTCTGCAACTCACTGGTTAATTCCGATTATTCTGGTAGTTGTATTTGTAATTCTCTATTATAATTCTTCCCCTGCTTTCCGCTTTCTGATTGATCAGTTCGACTGGACAAAACTGGTAGAATTAATGGCGACTCTTTGGATTGGTTTGCTAATTAGTCATACCGCTTTCCGCTCCTACCTCCCACAGTTTCGCTTCCGAAAAACCAATCCGGAATCGGAAAATAAATTATCACTGTTCCGATCAGAACTCCGGAAGCCCTGGTCTGTTTCCATGGCCTTACTTAGTTTACTTCTGGGTTTTGTGGTTTTTGCCGACCTCTGGTATCGATTTTACGCACGCAGTCTCCCTCCCGAATTAACGCTCAGTGAATATGTTCATCAGGGTGTTTTTTCGCTCGTTATTTCCATTCTGCTCGCAACTTTTTTAAGTGTTCGGTTAAACACATCAGACGCAAATGCCGAGACTGGAATAATGCGATACGGCATTTACTCATTTCTGATTCTCAATTGTGTTTTTGTAATTCAAAATATATTCAGAAACTCAGACTATATAAACCATTTCGGACTAACGGAGAAGCGGATTGCGGTTTATTTTTATCTGGCTTTTTGTTTTATCGCTCTCATAATAACCTTTATCTATCTCGGTAAAAAAGCCGGAGTTTTCAGGTTCTACAAAATATTGGGAAATACAGCTTTTGCCCTGGTTGTGGCTGCTTCACTTTTAAACTGGTCTGTAGTGATTGTAAATTATAATTTAAAACACACCGGAACGGAGCAAATTGGTTACGACTTCGATTACATGTTATCACTCAATCGCGCGGTGTTGCCTTTACTAATTCCTCACGAGCCGGAAATGAGTAAATCTCAGATTCGAAAACTCAACCGCAGAGTTAGCCGCAATATTTCCAGAGAAACCAGACAACTCAGCGACATACGGGGTTTTGTTTGGGATCACTATCAATTATTACAAGAATTAAAAAAGTTAAAACCCGAACTGGTTGAAGACGCCCTTAAAGAAGAGTATGTCGATGAATTTGAAGATTAATAAAATGAATAATACAATTCAATTCCCGTATAAAACCTTACTAATGGTTACCGGATTTGCCATCTCCATGGCGCTTCTTGAAAGTGCTGTTGTGATTTATCTGAGAACTCTGATGTATCCGGATGGTTTCGAATTTCCCCTGAGAACACTGAATAAAAATCTGGCAGTCGTTGAAATTTGCCGAGAAGCTGCAACGATCTTTATGCTGATCGCCATCGGTTGGCTGTCGGGAAAGAATGGGAACTCCCGGTTTGCCTGGTTTCTTCATGCCTTTGCCGTTTGGGATATTTTCTATTACGTGTTTCTCAAAGTGTTTTTAAACTGGCCGGCATCTATGGCTACATGGGATGTTTTGTTTCTGATTCCCGTTATGTGGGTCGGTCCGGTGTGGGCTCCGGTTTTACTGTCTTTGCTAATGATTTGGTTAGCGATGATTATTATTAAAATCAATATTCGGGGTCAGATACCCATTGGCAAAAGGTGGTATGCACTCATCGGTGGAGCGGTTATCTGCATTGTAGCCTTTTGTTGGGATGTGGTGATTTTTCTGCAAAAGCTATCCGGTTCAAAATGGTACGATGCCGATGCAATTTTTAAATCGAACTACGTTCCTAGCCATTTCCCCCTGCTGCTTTTTATAGCCGGATTAGTAACGATTATAGCTGCTTCTATTGATTATTATCGATCAAATAAATTCGGAAAACGAACTCTTCACTTTGGTCAACTCATGTGATTTCGCTCATTATTTTTGTTCGCAGTATGTTGAGATGGCTTAAAAGTGCACGATATGCAACCAATGGGATTCGCAATTTTTTTTTGAAAGAAAGAAATGCTCAAATTCAATTCGTTCTTTTTCTGATTGCTATAATCTCGGGAGTAATCTTAAAAATTTCCACAACAGAATGGAGTCTGGTTCTACTCTGTTCAGCCATGGTTTTCGGCCTTGAACTAATTAATTCTTCCATCGAATCGCTTCTTGATCACCTGCATCCGGAAGAGCACAAAATAATTGGAAAGTCGAAAGATCTTGCAGCTGGCGGAGTCTTGTTGGTTTCCGTTTTTTCCGCCGTTGTGGGTGGAATCATTTTTCTACCCAAATACATCCATTACTTCACCACCTTATTCGCACAATAAGTTGAGGCAAATGCTTCCGGTTTCGCTTTAAATGTATACCCCATACCCAGAATATAACCCATCGCTTCCTTCAAGGCGATATTCGACCGGAATTGAGGATCGGTGTTTATATCGGCGTGAACTTCCATTTCAACATGGTATTTATCGAACAACGGACAAAGCAAATAGGCTGCTTCAATAGAATCGGATACTTCCCGGATCATTCGCTCCTTTAATGAGAACTTCTGATTGGTTCGGTATTTATTCAGAAAAATAAAACCGCCTTTACCTTCTCTTAAAAATACCACAGCTGTTGCGAACTCGGTAATTTCCCCTTTCACCTGCGAATCCGATCCGATGCAAACCTTCAACCGGTGAAATCTGATTTCGTTTTTGAGAACATCTTCCACCTCTTCAAAAAGAGATCTTTGCAATCGTTCTCCGCTAAGTTTTCTCCAGACTTTCATTGTTTAAAATTCAATTATTAGATGATCAAAAAGGCGTTTTAGTTTTTAACAATATGTTATTAAACGCCATTTGACGGTAAGCTTACGCTCCAAAGAATTTGTGGATGTTACCACGCTGATGTTGATTTGCACAAATTTTCATCAGTGGAGAAAGCACAACTTTCAGAGGCCTTTTATCGATTCGGAATTTTAATGAATCCCGATAAACCCGAATGGGTTTCTGTAATGGATTCGGCATCCTTAGAAAATCCATGGTTTACAAAAGACAATATTTATTTTAGTCTCAAAACCTGGCATGAGGCCCTTCAACCAAACGGAATTGACGAATGGTTAAAACCTTTGAACAGTTCTTCCGGTAATAAAAATATCGGAATTGTGATGGCAGGTAATATTCCGATGGTCGGACTTCACGATTTGCTGTGTGTACTCGCTACGGGAAATACCGCTTTAGTGAAGTTATCCTCATCCGATACAGTGCTAATGAAGGAGTGCATCCGGTTATTGAACGTAGTGAACGCATCCTTTGGAAGCAGAATTCAACTGATTGATAGAATTGAAAACGCAGATTCTGTAATCGCTACCGGTAGTAACAATTCGTCCCGGTACTTTGAATATTATTTCCGGAATATGCCCAGTCTCATTCGAAAAAGCAGAACCGGAGTGGCGATATTAAATGGAGAAGAAACCCAATCCGAATTAAAACTGCTGGGCGAAGATTGTTTCCGGTATTTCGGAATGGGATGCCGAAATGTTACGCACCTTTGGATCCCCGAATCTTATGCAATCAGTGACCTATTAGATCAGTGGACAGAATATTCTTACCTGATTGATCATCACAAATACGCTAATAACTACACCTATCACAAAGCGATTTTCCTGATGAATCTCGATGCACATTTCGATACGGGATTTGTATTATTAAAAGAGGATTCTTCGGTTCACGCACCTGTTGGTTGCATATTTTTTCAGCGCTATTCTCATCCGGATGAACCTGTAAAATGGTTAGAAAAACATCGCGGGGATTTGCAGGTAATTGTTGGAAATATCACCGGTGGAGTGCCATTTGGTTCTGCACAACACACGGGACTTTCTGATTATGCGGATAATATTAATACGCTGGAATTCCTGCTCTCACTGGAATAACCGAGGTGTGATAAAAGGTACATCCAAATTTTTCCCACTTGTGTTAGCGTGTTAGAAGTGAAAACATACATTTGAAGCCTGAAAAGTAGTAAGATGGATTCACTGGTCTCAACGAACTTTTATTTTCGGGGGCAAAAGGACTTCTATCGCGGGAAGGTGCGGGACGTTTATAACATCGAAGACAACCTTCTTGTGATGATTGCCACCGACCGAATTTCTGCCTTCGATAATGTTTTACCTCACCCTATTCCTTATAAAGGTCAGGTTTTAAATCAGATCGCTTCTTCGTTTTTAGATGAAACTGCGGATCTGGTTCCGAACTGGAAAATTGCCGAACCCGATCCTCATGTTACCATTGGATATCTGTGTGAACCGATACCTGTGGAAATAGTGGTTCGCGGTTATCTTGCCGGGCATTCCTGGAGGATATACAGAGATGGCGGACGTGAAATATGCGGAGAAAAGCTCCCGGAAGGATTAAAAGAAAACGATAGACTTCCCAAGCCGATCATTACACCAACCACCAAAGCCAAGAGTGGTCACGATACCGATATTTCGTTTGCCGAATTATACGATCAGAAGGTGTTGAAGAAGCGGCAGATTGATCAACTCGTACAGTACGCTCATTCTTTGTTCGAGGCCGGAAGCAATAAAGCCGAATCCAGAAACCTGATTTTGGTTGATACCAAATACGAATTCGGTATCCGGAACGAGAACATCACATTGATTGACGAGATTCATACACCCGACAGCAGCCGCTACTTTTATCGGGATACGTACGAAGAAATTCAGAATAAAGATCAACAACAAAGGCAGCTTTCTAAAGAATTTGTGCGGAAGTGGCTTATCGATAACGGCTTTCAGGGAAATCCCGGAGAGTTGATTCCAGAAATGACGCCGGAATTTATCGATAGTGTTTCCGGAAGGTACATTGAACTTTATGAACAGATTACCGGAAAATCTTTTGTGAAGCGCGACTATCATAACATTATGAATGTGATCGAAGAGCATGTGAGTACTTTTATATCCCGCAATCTGCAGGGTATTTAATCACTTTGCTTATTTTCGAAACGCTTTCAAATCAATTGCTTAACATCTACATGAAAACAAGGGACATAAAAATAATTGCTTCTGCTCTTTTATTTACTTTTTATCTGGGAGCTAATGCACAAACCGTTACAACTTTTGCCGGACAAGACAACAGTACAGATTGGGCAAATAATTTTAATAACAGTACGGCAACTTTAAGTCAGGCTTATTTTTATCTGCCAGAAGGAATTTGCTGGGATAACAACGGCAAGATGTACATCACCGAATCAAACAAAATAAGACTGATCGACGGAAATGATGTTTACAACAGAAGTGGTGCTCTGGGCGATCCGTCGTTCTCACTGGGTTTTCATGATGGCACCGGAGTCGCCGGAAAATATTACTCGCCAACTTCTGCGGTTTGCGATGCTTCAGGCAATGTTTATATAGTGGATTCTGAAAACCACGCTATCCGGAAATTAGCCCCTTTTGTTAATGTTGGAAACGGACAGGTACTTGCAACCTTTGCCGGTGGTGCTCCGGACGGAACACAAAGCGCGAAAGGAACACCGGATCACAAAGACGCAACCGGAACTGCCTCCAGATTCAACACTCCAAAGGGAATTACCATGGATGCCAGTGGCAACATGTACGTAACAGATTACAACAATTACTGTATTCGTAAGATAACTTCGTCCGGCGTGGTAACAACACTTTCCGGTAAACCCGGCACTGATGGTTCGGATGACGGAACCGGTGGAGCTAATTGCACATTTGGCGGACCTTACGGAATTGCCATGCTCGATGCGAACAATGTTATTATCACAGATAACTGGAACCTCACAATTCGAAAAGTTAATATCACTTCGGGATCTACCACAACTATCTGTGGTAAAACAGGTGTTCTTGGAACCAAAGACGGTTCTCTTTCTGAAGCTACCTTCAAAAGCCCGAAAGGAATTGCGGTTGTTAACGGATTAATATATGTTGCCGACGATTCGCGTATTCGTGTAATCGATCTTACCAACGGAACCGTGAGCACATTTGCGGGAAGCAGCAGTCAGGGTCTTGAAGACGGAGTTGGTGACAAGGCAAAATTCGGAAGGCTTGCAGGTCTTGCATACGATGGCAACAATGCCCTTTTTGCAACAGATGTTTATTTTAATGTTATCCGCAAAATAACCATTGACAACCTCGCTCCTACTGCGAATTTCACGGCAACCAAAACGTCATTGGTGGTAAATGAAGAAACCACCTTAAGCGATATCAGCGGTGGCAAACCGGCGACTTCCAGAAAATGGGATGTTAAAAATCAGCAAACCGGAGCAACGGTAAACGTATCCGTTGTTAGTGGAGATCTAAACAGTTCTTCTTCTGTTACAGTTAAGTTTCTGGCCACCGGATTCTATACGGTCGCACTAACCGTAACTAATGAGTTCGGCACCGATAAAGCTGAGAAAGCTCCGTACATCAACGTTTCCACCACGGGCATTGAAACACTGGATCAGTTGAGCAATCTCAAAATCTATCCGAACCCTCTTCCCGGCGGTAGCGATATCAATCTGTTTTTGGGTAATGGAAACTTTCAAAATGCTACCATCGAACTGATGGATGCCACCGGACGTACCCTTCAGGTGTTCGAAAATGTGAATGGTTCATCTTTTCAGATCCATTCTCCGGCGCTTACTTCCGGAAACTATTTCGTTGTGGTTAGAAGTGCAAATCTAACCGGGGCGAAAATGATTAGCGTTCAATAAAAGTTTTTGTATTAAGAAAAAAGTTATTTTCGCGGGCCTTTTGGCGAACGGGATAACTTGGCGTTTGATCGTTCTTGCCTCTATCGGGCAAAAGGCGGTTAAACATGATAAAATTTGATTCCCTCGGCCTGAGCGAAAATATCCTCAGTGCCATTCAGGAGATTGGTTTCGAAACTCCGACTCCTGTTCAGCAACAAACCATTCCGGTTATTCTTTCTAATGACAGTGATCTGGTAGCTCTGGCTCAAACAGGTACCGGTAAGACTGCGGCGTTCGCTCTTCCTCTGCTGGAATTGATTGACTCGCAGAGTTCCTTAACACAAGCCATCGTATTGTGTCCGACACGCGAATTGTGCCGGCAGATTTTTGATGACGTTGTGCGGTTCAGTTCCAATTTAAAAGGTCTGAAACCCGTTGCGGTTTACGGCGGGGCTTCGATTGGCAATCAGATACGCGATGTTAAGAGAGGTAGTCAGTTGATTATCGGAACACCTGGCCGGGTTCGCGATCTCATCGAGAGAAGTGTACTCGATCTATCTACCATAAACTACGTTGTGCTCGACGAAGCGGACGAAATGCTCAATATGGGTTTTAAAGATGAAATCGAATTCATCTTAAGTTCGACTCCGGAAACGCGACGAACATTTTTATTCTCAGCCACAATGCCGAAGGAAGTGAAAAGAATTTCCGGGCATTATATGAATAATCCGACCGAAGTTTCGGTTTCGGATGGAAAAACCACTGCCAGAAATATTACGCATTCCTATTGTTTGATTAATGCTTCCGACAGAATTGAAGCGTTAACAAGGATTCTGGATTTCCACACCGACGCCTACTCCATTATTTTCTGCAGAACGCGGAAAGAAACTCAAGATGTTAGTGATCATCTGGGTAAGAGAAATTTTGCCGCGGATTGTCTTCACGGCGATCTTTCTCAGGCACAGCGCGATCACGTAATGAAAAGATTCAGAAATCGGAACATTACCATTTTGGTTGCGACTGATGTAGCTGCCAGAGGTTTGGATATTGATGACATTCGGCTGGTTGTGCACTTTCAGCTTCCCGATGAACCGGAATCTTATGTTCACCGAAGTGGTCGAACCGCCAGAGCCGGAAAATCCGGGGAATCAGTTGCCCTAACTTCAAGGCGCGATCTTTCAAAAATTCACAGTTTTGAGAAACACATCGGAAGCGAGATAAAACGAATCATGATTCCGGGTGGAAATGAAATTATCGAGTCTAAGCTGATCGCCAATCTCGAAAGACTGAATCACCAGAACACTGAGATTAATCTCCCGGAAGTAGTGATTAATTCCATTCGTGAAATGGCTCAGAACGTAAGTACCGAAGAACTTTTTCTGAAGTACCTTTCGCTTGTGAATACCAACCTTAGCGACCGGTATCAGAACGCACCGGATATTAACGTAACAGATTCACCCAGACGAAACGACAAGAAGGATCGTCCGAAAAAATCGGAAAGAAGTTTTGATCGCGACCGGGATTTTGCATCCGGTTCAAATGGAGGTTCCTTTACCCGATTCCATATCAATCTTGGCAAGAAAGATAATCTGAATCCGAATCGTTTAATGGGCTTTATTAATGAATATCCGGAATTGAAAGGATGTTCTATCGGACGAATTGAAATCTTGAAGACCTTCTCCTTTTTTGAAATCTCAGAACGAGTGAGTGATCAGGTTGAATTTGCATTAGGTGGTGAAGATTTCCATGGAAGAAAGGTACAGATTCAACCGGCAGATTCTAAGAAGAACTTTAAAAAAGCCTCCCGATCCCGAAATTCTTTTGGTGGAAATAATTCATACGCAAAACCTGCGAAAGATTTTAAAAATCACTCCAAATCAAAAAAGAAAAAGCAAAAGGATTTTGCCTTTTAAGATTTAGCTGAATACACGCGTAGCAATTAGTTTTGCCAGTGTAAATTGTTCCGGATCAAGTCCGGTATTCACATTAATTTCAGCGAAAAATTCGACCAGATTTTCGGTTGGCATATTTCCGACGAGTTCGTCTTCAGCCATCGGACAACCGCCAAAACCGGCAATGGCACCATCGAATCTGCGACAACCGCTTTCCCATGCACTTTGTACTTTTTCCTTCCAGTTTTCAGGAGTGGTGTGAAAGTGAGCTCCGAATTCTACATCTGAATAATGTTTCAGAAGTGATGTAAATACATCTGTAATTTCAGTAGCATGGGAAACTCCAACCGTATCGCTGATTGAAAAAGAATCGGCACCCAATTCCCTGAGTTTACCCACCCATTCGGTAACAATTTCGGCATTCCATTCTTCACCGTAGGGATTTCCAAAACCCATTGAAATGTAGATCACCACTTCTTTTCCGGCCTTGGTTGATTTTTCTAAAAGATATTTTACAACATCAAAACTGTCGGCAATTGACCGATGCGTATTTCGCTGCTGAAAAATCTCGGAAACGCTGAAAGGGTAACCGAGATAATTAACCCGTTCTTCCTTACATGCGAGGTCAATCCCTTTTTGATTGGCAACAATTACCGAGAGTCTAGTTGAGGATTTATCAAGTTTGGCCAACACTTCTGATGTGTCTCTCATCTGTGGAATGGCGGCAGGTGACACAAAACTTCCACAGTCGATTGTGTGATAACCAACTTTTAAAAGAGCATTGAGATATTCCACTTTTAACTCCGTTGGAACAAACCTGTCCAAGCCCTGCATTGCGTCCCTCGGACACTCAATGATTTTAACCCTCATATTACTGATACATGGTTGATTTTCCTGCCAAAATTACCATTTTTGCTGCTTCGATAGCAAGCACGACTATACATGTCTAATGACCCAAAAGAGTTGGTGAACAATCAGGAAGAAAGCCACCAAAATCCTTCTGAAAATCCTGTGGAAACCAACGTAACTCCGGTTGAAATGAACGAAAAAAATGAAGATGAAAATCCTTCAGAAACTTCAACCGATCAAACTGATGAAACGGTAACAGATGCTGTAACCGAAACGGTAACAGAAACAGTAACAGAAACAGTAACAGAAACAGAAACGGTAACAGATGCTGTAACAGCAACGGAAACCCAATCAAATCCGGAAAGTGAATCGACGGATCGTTCAGAAATTATTGCGGATTCATCTAATCCAACTGATGCAACTGAAGAACACACATCAGTAGTTATTAATTCTGAAGATCAGGATCACGATGACGCGGACGACTCCGACGATTCGGATGATGATGAAGAAGATTCGGACGAGGAAACGACTTCATCTTTAGCCAACATCAATGGGATGACCAAGGAGCAATTGCTTCAGGCAGCTATTGATGCGAACACGCTTACTCCGAGAGAAGCACTGAAACGCATACGAGAAATCCGGCCGGTTTTCCTCGACATCCTCAGAAATGAAAGAAGGGAAGCGCAACAGGCTTTTGTTGAGGCTGAAAACGAAGCGGAAGAATTTCAATACGACGATTCTGAAATCCGGGAGAAATTTAAAGCGGCTCACAATCAGGCGAAGGATGCGAGAAAAGAGGAACGTGATCGCATCGAAAAGGAAAAACTAAAAAACCTCGCTCTAAAAAGAGACATTCTCGAGAAACTAAAAACTATCACCGATTCAGACGAGACGGAGCAAAGCTTTAGTGATGTTCGGGAATTACAGGCTGAATGGAAAAAAATCAGGGTGGTTCCGGCCGAATTTTCCCAGGAGCTATGGGAACGGTATCAATATTATCTCGATAAATTTTACGACAACCATTCGATTAATATCGAACTAAAGGAACTTGATCGTAAGAAAAATCTGGAAGTTAAAATTGAGCTCTGCAAAAAAGTTGACGAGTTAAGCTCAGAGAATTCTCTTAAGAAGAGTTTTATTCTGCTTAAAAAATATCAGGAGGAATTCAGAAATACCGGTCCGGTTCCGAGAGAATACAACAAAGATATCTGGGAAAGATTTCAGCAGGCTTGTGATAAAATCTACGAACAAAAACGGGTTGTCTTCGAAGCGCTTGAAACCGAACGAAAGCAAAATCTTGAGTTAAAAGAAGTTCTGGTTGAGAAGGCTTCCGTACTTGCAGAAACACCTTGCAAAAAGCATAAAGACTGGGCACAGAAAACTTCCGAAATGGAAGCTCTGATGGAAGAATGGAAAAAAATCGGTCCGGTAACCAAGAATCAAAGTGAGACAATTTGGAAAAGTTTCCGCTCCCATTTCAACACTTTTTACAACAACAAAAGCGCATTTTATAAGCAACTTCAAAAAGAGCGAAAAGCGAATCTTATTCTCAAGGAAGATATCTGCAAACGAGCGGAGGAATTGCAGCAGAGTGATGATTTTTCATTTGCAACCAACGAATTAATCAGACTGCAAAAAGAATGGAAAGAAATCGGGCCGGTTCCCGATAAAGTCTCCAATGCTATCTGGAAGAGATTCAGGGCTGCCTGCGATATTTTCTTCGAACGGAAAAATCAGCAGTTTGCCTCTAAACGCGAGGAGGAAAATGAAAATCTCCGCAAAAAGGAAGAAATCATTTCTCGCTTGAATGAAATGGTTTCAGAAGAAAAAGTCGCTGATTTATTAGATCAGTTAAAAGCCATACAGCGCGAATGGAGAACCATTGGTTTCGTGCCAATTAAAAAGAAAAAGGAGATCGAAAACCGATACCAAAAAGCATCCGATAAGGTATTTGATAAATTCAAACTGGATCGTCAATCAATCAAAGATGGTCAGATGCGGGAACACTATCAACAATTATCTGAGTTGCCGGCAGGTGGTCAGCGACTGGGATCAGAAGAAGATAAAATCCGGAAGAAGATCAGTTTCCTCCAGAGTGAAATTCAAACGCTGGAGAACAACATGGAATTCTTCGGACGATCCGCAGGTGCTCAGAAATTAAAAAAGGAGATCGAAGACAAAATTTCCAAAACTCACGATCAAATTGATCGTCTGAAAAAGGAAATGAAAGCCATTCGAAACATCCGGCAATCTGCTGCAACCGGCGAATGACAGACGAAGACCTTCCGTACGGTCCGGTTTCTAAATCGCTTTCATATTTAAAATTTCTTTCCCGGGCAGGTAATGCACACAGCATTCACTCTCCTCAGGTTTTTGCGCTTTACAACTTGCTCCGTTGTGCGCCTCCCAAAGAGGTTCGCAATGCTATCGAGTTGCTGAGGAAACAAAATTTGCGGGACAAACGCGTCCTTCAATATCCGGATCCGGGAAAAGATCTGCAAGTGGTTGAAAACAGCATTCGACACATGGCTAAATCATTTGTTAAAAAACCGGTTGTCGGCAAACTTCTCTATCAGACCGTTCGTTTTTTTGAACCCAGCAAAATTCTGGAACTGGGGACTTCGCTTGGGATAAGTGCCGCCTGGCAACATTATGCTAATCCCTCAGCGGAATTCATTTCGGTGGAAGGCGTAAAAGCCATTGCAGATGAGGCTGCTAAAAATCTTTCCGGTCTTGGATTAAAAACGCAAGTAGAATGTTCTCTTTTCAATGATTGGTTGCATTTGGCAAAAAGCGAAAATCCTGAATTTAATTATGTCTATCTCGACGGTCATCACAAGAAACTTCCAACGCTTAAATATTTCGAATCGGTTAAATCATTAATCTCAAAAAATGCGGTGGTTGTGCTGGACGATATACATTGGTCTAAAGGAATGGAAAGCGCCTGGCAAGAAATCATTGCCGATAGAGATGTAGCTATAAGTATCGATCTGTTTCACATCGGAATTCTGATCTTCAGAGAGGGGGTTACCAAACAACACTTCACTCTTTTTGCCTGAGAATTTTGTCGTACTCACCAATTTGTTCACTCCATATAAAACGATTCAGTGATGACCTGAAATCCAGCTTTATTCTGTTTGTGAGAATTTGTGCAGATCTTTCAAAAAATTCTTTTTCCGAATCATAAAAGCAATCCAAATCACTATATAATTCGGGATAGGAAAGTCGGTTCGGAAGCAGAGGTGTTACACCACTCATAATGGCCTCCATCACACTTAAACCGAAAAACTCCTGAACATTAGTTACCGGAATCAAATCGCATTTGCTCATTATTTCGAAATAATCCTTCCGGTTTTCGAACCTGCCCCAATGAATTATTTGCGATGAAAATTCTTTTTCAATTGCATTAAAAACATCCGGACAGCGGTCGTATTTTTCACCACAAACCACGAGTTTAAAATCAATTCCAGCGGACTTTAAATGTTTAATCAAACGATAAAACGTCTCCGGATTTTTATCGTATTCCCATCGGTGATTCCAGAGAATGACCGGCGTTTCAGTTATTATATCATCAGAAAAAACCAATTCTTCTCCATCAATTCCGGGATATAAAACCGATGATTTATTCTGAATTCGGTTTACTAAATCCGGAGGTAGATCATCCGGGAACGCCTTTAAAAATTCGGGAAGTGATTTCAGAACACTCCCGCGATGAAATTCTGAATTAAAAATAACAGAGTCTCCAACCAGCATTGAGGTCAGGTTTCTCCAGGCATACTGTCTGTCACGATTTCTGAATTCTGCTTCATTCCATGGGTAAGTCAATTGATTCTCGTGCATATACAGCAAGTGCGGAATACCCTGAAATCGATGATGAAGCAGAGATTTGAAAAGTGGCAGGTCAATTATGCCGGTTATCAAAAAAGTATCGGGTGTAATTGTTTCCTGATTTACTTTTTCGGCCAAAGAAATTGCGGCGGCAGCCATTCTCCATTTCCAGTGCCGGCCGGGAAGACTGAAGATTCGGATATTATGTGCAGAATATTTCTTTAAACAATCAGCCCAGTGGGCATGAGAACCGGAATAAAAAGATTCAATGAGAAATACGAGAGATTTCATCTCATAATATTCCGGGCATCAAGTGCTTTGTGATATCGAACCGCATTGCGCTCATGCTCCTTAGCCGACGCCGTAAATAAGTGGTAACCCGACAAATCGTCTTTCGCACAAAAGAACATGTAATCGTGCGAACTGGCATTTAAAACTGCATCAATCGCTTTTAAACTTGGCAACATTACCGGACCGGGTGGCAAGCCTTTATTGAGGTAAGTATTATACGGATGTTCAACCTTTAGATCGGCTTTCAGTACGCGCTTTCTCCCTTTTTCCCACACCATAAAACGAATTGTAGGATCAGCCTGTAGAGGCCAGTCTTTTTGCAAACGATTGAGATAAACACCCGCAACAACAGGCATTTCCTCTGAGAAAATGGTCTCGGCATCTACAATGCTGGCAAGAATGATGGCTTCGTTCATACTCAAACCGGTCTTTTTCAATTTAATCATGCGGTCGTTGTTCCAGAATTTTTTCTTTTCATCTTCAAAGCGACTAAAAACCTTTTCCGGTGAAGAAGCCCAATAAAAGAAATAGGTATTGGCCATCATTACACATGGCCAGTTGTCGGAGTTGTAACCATTGGCAGAAAGCCATTTTGTTGTGTCGAGCCATTGTTCCCAGCCGGATGTGTCGGTAATTAATTTGGTCCCGAGTTCTCGAAGAATGTCTTTCCTGTCGATACTTCCTTTGAGTAATATTTTTATTTCGTCTTGTTTTCCGCTACGCAGTTTGCGGATCAGTGGCCGGTTTCCAAGATCATCAGTAATGGTGTACTTACCGGGAATAATGTTGTTCGCGAGATTCATTCTTCCTGCCAGTTGATGAAATCCCCACTTGTCAATAATAACGGTATCCAATGCCCGGTCAAGCGAATCCATGTTCCAACCCGGACGTATATATAAAGTGTAGAAACCTGATTCGGAATTAACCACATTATCTGAATAAAGTGCCCGCCAGATCTTAAAACCGTAGTATCCACCTGCAGCAAGCATCAGAATTAATAAAGTACGTAAAACTCTTTTTTTCACTAATGGCAAATATATATGTGGGACACGCACAGTGAGAAAAGTAACCTTATGTCGAATCCGTTGTAAACTTCATCACGGGTGTGGGCAATTCAGATTTTGCGTTTAAGCCAATGTGGTAGATTTGCAATCGGTGAACAAGAACTTAAGGATCGCCCTGATCGGTTATGGCAAAATGGGTAAAGCCATTGAAGAATTGTCGGAAGGACGAGGGCACGAAATCGCTTTCAAAGTTGGTCGGGAAGGATTTTCCGCTGATCAACTGAAGTCGCAACAGATTGATGTAGCGATTGAATTCAGCACGCCCGACAGCGCCGTCGCCAACATCCGAAAGTGTATTGAAGCAGGAGTTCCGGTTGTTGTGGGCACAACAGCGTGGTACGATCAATACGACAAAATTTGTAATGAAGTAGAGGCTCAAAACGGGTCTTTACTTACCGCTACGAATTTTAGTATTGGCGTAAATCTGTTTTGGAAAATTGTGAATGAGGCTGCAAGATTATTCAACAGCCAGCCGGATTATGATGTGGATGTAAAAGAAATCCATCATCTTCAAAAACTCGATGCTCCCAGTGGAACTGCAATTACCACGGCACAAAAACTACTTGCCGAACTTGACGGAAAATCCAAATGGGTTCATCACGAAAAAGGCAGTGATCCGAGTAATGAACCGAATCACCTGAATATAGAATCGGAACGTGTTGACGGTGTTCCCGGAACGCATATCGTCGATTTTCACGGACCAATCGATTCTATCGAAATAATACACACTGCACACAACCGAAGAGGGTTTGCTTTGGGAGCATTGCGTGCGGCCGAATGGTTGGCCGGACGCAAAGGCATATTTACAATGAATGATGTTCTTGAACTTTAATTTCCACGAATGAACTTTAACCTGATTCAGATCTTTAAAGGATTCCGAACCCGGACGCAAATAATCATTGCGGTTTGGACCTTTTTCAACTTGCTGTTAACCTGTCTGATGATTTTTGGCGGCGGAGCTCCTGTACTTAATGCCGTAATCTTCTTTTTGATATGGGAGCTGGCCATTGGGGGTTACTACGTATACCGCTATCATTATAAGGATCGTCATAAAATGGGTGAATGGGTTGACGCAATCATTTTTGCTGTTATCGCGGCAACCGTAATTCGAAGTCTTTTTATTGAAGCATACCAGATCCCGACATCCTCGATGGAAAAAACGCTGATGGTCGGTGATTTTCTCTTCGTGAGCAAGGTGAATTACGGAGCACGACTTCCCATGACTCCGATCAGCTTTCCGTTTGCACATCACACCATGCCTTTTACGAAAGACACGAAGTCGTACATCGAAGCTTTAAAACTGCCGTATTACCGATTGCCCGGTTTTCAGAAAATTAAAAACGGAGATGTGGTCGTCTTTAACTGGCCGGCTGAAAGAGAAGGCCGACCTGTTGATAAAAAAGAAAATTATATCAAGCGGTGTGTGGCTATTCCGGGAGATGTGCTGGAAGTTCGGGAAGGAATGGTTTATATCAACGGAGTCGCTGAACATGTTCCGCCGAAACGCCAATTTGAATACGAAGTAAAAACCAGCAGTTACGATCTTCCTAAAGAGTTTTATGAAGAACAGGATATTACAGATCGTTCACCGGCTACCGGAGTTCCCGTTCATTATATGCACCTTACCGATAAGGCCCGGGATGCCGTTAAAGGTTTATCCGAAGTAATTTCCATTGATACGAACCTTCATAGAAGAGGTGAAGAAGGACACGGAATGCTGTTTCCTTTTAGCAAACAACACGATTGGAGCAGAGATTTTTATGGTCCGCTTACTATACCTAAAAAAGGAGTTACTGTAAAACTCGACAGTTCGAATTATTTCATTTATGAAAGATTGATTCAGGAATACGAGAATCATCCCTCATTCGAAATGAGAGGAAACAAGTTTTACATGGATGATCAGGAAATAACAGACTACACTTTTGAAATGAATTATTATTTCATGATGGGTGATAATCGACACAACAGTCTGGATTCAAGAGCCTGGGGTTTTGTACCGGAAGATCATATCGTGGGGAAAGCAATCTTTGTCGCATTCTCCGTTAAACACGAGATCACACACCGTCCGAAAAGGGATGCTTCCGGAAATGTGGTTGAATATGTAGAAACAAAGAAGTTTAAAGGCATACGCTGGAGCCGCATTTTTATGGGCATTGAATGATTCCGGAAGAATGCAGGCTCATTTTCATTGGAACACCTGAATTCGCTGTTCCTTCTCTAAAGGCGATCGTGGAAGCCGGATTTCGGGTTGTAGGTGTTATTACCGTTCCCGATAAACCGGCAGGTCGGGGAATGTCGCTCACCGAATCTCCGGTGAAACAATTTGCACCTCAACACGGGTTGAAAATTATGCAACCTACGAATCTGAAGAATGCAGAATTTATTGAAGAACTAAAAAGCCTCAGGGCAGATATTCAGGTGGTGATCGCATTTCGAATGCTTCCGGAAATGGTTTGGAACATGCCTCCGCTTGGCACAATAAATCTGCACGCTTCCCTCCTGCCCGATTACCGGGGAGCCGCACCAATCAACCGGGCCATCATGAACGGTGAGACTAAAACCGGACTAACGACATTCCGGTTACAGCATGAGATCGATACCGGCGAGATACTTATGCAACAAGAAATAGAAATTCTGCCGGAAGACAACGCCGGTTCGATGCACGATAAAATGATGGTGGAAGGTGCTTCACTAATGGTTAAAACGCTCAAAGGAATTCTTGATCAAACCATTAAACCGAAACCTCAGATCGTAAAACCCATTCACCACACTGCCCCCAAAATATTTAAGGAAGATTGTGAAATCGACTGGAATAAAAAAGGTCTGGAAATTCTGAATCAAATTCGTGGATTAAGTCCTTACCCGGTTGCCCGAACTCGCTTTAATGGTAAGGTTCTAAAAATTTATGAAGCCTTCTTTATTCCCGGAAAAGAATTAACGTTAGCAGCAGGCGAACACGAAATCACTGAAAATAAAAATCTCCGCTTTGTTTGTTCCGACGGTTGGATACAAGTAAATCAAATTCAGCTTGAAGGCAAAAAGAGAATGTTGGTTCCGGAATTTCTGAACGGCATCAGAAATTGAAATACTAAAACCGACAGCATTCTGTTAAGAGAAAAAATTTAACAGATGAGAAGAACAAGTTTATTCACCTTGCTCTCCATCTTAGCTAACTTCACCTTCGCTCAAAGTAAATTTACCCGCCACTTCTATTTTGAGTCAGACAGTTTTAATGTTACCCAAAGCCATAATTCCGGCTTAAACTACATCATCAGCGAACTGCACAAAAATCCGTATTACCGAATTCAGATCGACGGAAACACAGACAGCATCGGTGATCGTAATTACAATGTTGAACTCAGCAAAAAGAGAATCAAAAGTATTTCTGAAGAACTCATCTCCCATGGTATCCGAAGAGATCGTATCAAGGTTTCGGCAAAAGGAGAAGAGTGGCCAAAATTCAACAATGGCACAGACGCCGGAAAAAGTCTGAATCGCAGAGTTGATGTTTTAGTGCTTATGGACCGTGATTCCTGTTTCAAAGACGGGTGCGCACAAACCTGTATTCCGAAAGGCACCTTCGATCCTTATTTTACAAATGAGATTGAGATCAAATTTATTCCCATCACCAATGTGCAGCAAATGCAGGAAAACAACATTTCTGCGCAGACCACTTCAGGAGGATATTTAATTTCCAGCGGCATGCTTAGGGTTACTTCTACCTATCGGGGAAGCCCGGTTTATCCGAAAAAAAATGTTACGATCAGAGTTCCGGCTTACAAACTCGACCAAACCTTTCAGTTGTATGAAGGAAGTGGAAGCCAAAGCGTACAATGGACTCAAAAGAAAATTGAAATGAAACGGGGCAGCGGCGATTGTCAGTATTTTGAAATTGACGGTTCGTATCTTAACAAATGGGTGAATCTCGACAAACCGAGACCAAAAGGAAATATGATTTGTGTTAACAACCCTTTTGCATATCGCGACATGCCTTCTATCGACAGCGATTCCTCGGTGGTTATTCAAAACGACATTGTGCTAAGTTTTTCGGAGGGAACCTTTGGAACAATAAATCCATCCAATCTGGATGTTCAGTCAACCCGGGTAACAACACTTTGTGATATGATCCAAAATCGCATGACTTCGGCGACAACCGATAATAAAATCGTAAAGGATAAAGACATTCTGATCCTCAATTCTTTTAAGCTGAGGGACTCACTTATTCATCCCAAAAATCCCGGATTCACTGCATATTTCCCGGCAACAGAAGACCTGAAAGACAAAGAATTTTTCACGGGAGTAAGAGGGCAAAACAACGAAATTATTTGGGCAAGTGCCGGTAAAGCAGACAGCGTTTACAACATTGAAGGTTGCAGTTGCAAATACGTTGTGAAGTCATTTAATCAAAATGCAGAATTCCTGAACGTAGGTGTTTCATCTGAAAAATCTTCTGACCTTATAAATCGCCAGAAACTTTTAATCAGGGATGATAATGTGAACGAAATCTTTGTTTACGACAAGTTTCATAAATCACTTTCTGTAGTTAAGATTGATAGCAACGGCAGATTCGTTATTCCGGTTATCGATGATCTGAGTAAGATAATTATTGTCGCAACTTACAAGTCGGGAAAAGACCAATTTCTTTTCGACAGCAAACTCAGTACTTGTCACCGGCGATGGTTCCACAATGAGCGGATAGTAAAATCCAAACATTTCAGAAAGGTGGAAGGCAAAAAGGGCTTTCGTTTGAAAAGTGTTTCGTGCCGTTCTAAAATCTGACTTTACATCGCGGTGCAAAACACCCAGTAATAGCCAAAACTGCTGTTGGGATTAAAAGCCACGCCGATCCCTACTTTTTTGCTCGAAGGATTAAACATGTTTTCGTAGTGACCTTTACTGGTGTACCACTGGTGATATGTGTCTTCCGGTCGTCGGGATCCGGCAGCAATATTTTCTGAGTTCACAAAACTCTCGTGATAGAAAGATCGGATTCTCGGGAAAGTAGTTCCGATCTGCACTAATTTCCCTCCGAGACTATCGTAACTGGCATGATCGAAATAATTCTGAGTTGCCATGTCATTTGCATGATATCGCGCAGCACGTCTCAGATATTCGTTCATTTCGAGTGGTTCCATTCCTTTTTTTACGCGATCAATGTTGAGTATTCTCAAAACTTCAGCTTCTCCGTCCGGATCAAACGATGTTATATTTTCGAGCCCGGTTGGCATTCCGAAATACTGATTGTTATAAAACCCCTGAACTAATGGCTTTGACTCTTCCAGAACATTGGTTTGCATTTCGGTTTCATCTCCGGACTTTTTTCTTTCGTAAATTCTGTCGAGTTTGGTCTGAATAAGTGTAATTCTGGAACTGTCGTGTTCTGCCTGAAGTGCGTTGATCATCTTGTTGGATAATTTGTCGATAGCCAGCATTTGTTCAGACCAGTTCATTTTGGTTAACAATTCCGCGTCTGCATAACGATGAAACTTGTAAGCATCCGAAAGTATTGAACTAATGAGTTTATAGCGGAATCTGGAACGGGTTTCTTTTTCAGCCAGATTCAGATTTGATTTAATCCGGTAGTAATATGGAATTGCATCTTTCGGATATTTCGAAATGTATTTATCTGCGAGCTCAATACAGGCTTCAGGATTTCGGTTGAATTTTTCTTCAAGTCTTTGCGACATTTTTTCTGAACCCGGTTTACCAAACCATGGCAGAAAGAACAGGATGGCCATCAGAGTTTTCATACGGTTTCGATTTAGGATATCATACCCTAAACTCAGAACATGTAAAACCCGATATGAATGATTTTTAAGTTTTGCAAAAAGCCAATTAAAATTGAACTTCCGACAAATGTGAATCGGTATATATTTGCACCCTCATTTTTCGCATCCGTAGTTCAACTGGATAGAATACCAGATTTCGGCTCTGGGGGTTAGGGGTTCGAATCCTCTCGGGTGCACAAACTTTCAGCCGCTTTTGCGGCTTTTTTTATATTCTAAAGTCCCATCTTTCCGGGGTTTAGAATTCCATTTGGATCAAAAACCTTTTTAATCCCCTTCATTAGATTAATATGTGTTTCAGCCATTACCTCATTGAGGTATTTCTGTTGTACCAGGCCAACACCATGTTCGCCGCTGATTGTGCCACCGAGTTTTTTGCATAATCTGAAAATTTCCCGGATTCCTTCCTCCAGATGAGGTCCGCTCCAATCTTCCTCCGACATATTTTCTTTCAGAATATTCACGTGTAGATTTCCGTCACCGGCATGACCATAACAAACAGAACTAAATCCATATCGATTCCCGATTTCCTTTACACCGCTCATCAACTCAGGAAGTCCCGCCCGCATCACAACGGTGTCTTCTTCCTTATAGGTCGAATACAGTTTTACCACCTCTCCGATCGATTTTCGAATCTTCCACCACTTTTCTTTTTGGTCATTCGAATCGGCAAACAAAACCTCCGAAACGCCATATTTTTCGAGAATGCCATTGATCAATTCGGCTTGTTCAAATAACAAATCCAACTGATCACCATCCAGTTCTATCAATAAAACCGCATCGTCGTCGGCATTTGTTGGGTCGTGCAGTTCGTTGTATTTACAGGTAATTCGAATGCCGCTTCGTTCCATTAATTCCAATGCCGAAGGTGTTACACCCGATCGCATTATTTCACTTACAGATGCACAAGCAGGAACTGCATTTTTAAAGGAGCACCACATCAACACATCGTGTTTGGGCCTGGCGATTAGTTTCACTACAATTTTCGTTACCACGGCAAGAGTCCCTTCACTGCCGATCATCAATTGAGTTAGATTATAACCGGTAGAATATTTCAGCGTATTTGCACCTGTCCAGATTACTTCACCGTTTGCCAGAACCACCTCAAGATTTAGAATATAATCGCGGGTAACTCCATATTTTACGGCTTTCGGACCACCACTGCAATGCGCAATATTGCCCCCGAGAAAACAGCTTCCTCTGCTTGCCGGATCCGGCGGATAGAACAAACCTTTTAATTCAACCTGATCTCTGAAATTCTGATTAATTACTCCGGGCTCAACCGTTGCCTGTAAATTTTCTTCATCAATTTCCAGAACCTTGTTAAACTTTTCCATGGAGAGCGTTATCCCTCCTTTAATGGGAAGGCATCCTCCGCTTAATCCGGTACCCGCTCCTCTTACGGTAAGCGGAATTTTGTTTTCATTACACCATCTAAGCACTTTCGAAACTTGTTCAACATTTTCCGGAATCACAACGGCATCCGGCATAAAAACAAAATCTTCTGTGTAATCGTGTCCGTAGCCTTTTCGGTTTTCCTCATCGGTGAGGATCAAAATGTCATCTATCGAATTGTTTAGTTTCTGAATTTGATCAGTTGTCATTTTTATCTTTCTAATAAATTATCTGATTCGTCTATTGAACTACCTTGAGATGCCAAATTACGTAATATTTAATCCAATATTTGCGGCATGAAGAAAGCAAGTGGTTTTTTATTTCTGCTATTGGTTGCATCGGGCTTATTCGCTCAGGGAACCGATACCATCACGCTCGAAAAAATCTGGAAGGATTACGCTTTTTACCCCAAACTGGTGAGTGGTTTTATTAATCTTAACGATGGCAAAACCTATTGTAAAATTGAATCAGACGAAAAGAAAAACACTCAGGTTGTTACATATAGTTACGAAACCGGAGAGAAGACCGGAGTACTGATTGATGGCGGCAAAATCGCAGAAGTCAATAAGCTGGAAGCATTCAGATTCGGATCCTTCGATCTGAACCGAACCGAAAGTCTTGCCGTAATTCCACAAAATACACGAAGCATTTATCGCAGATCGAGCGAATCCATTTATTTCATTTGGTCTAAAGCAGATAACAAACTCACCAAAATTTCGGATCAGTATATCCGGTACGCGACGATGAATCCAGATGGTACCAAGGTAGCCTATGTACTCAACAACGATCTCTATGTTTACGACGTCGCCAAGAAAAAAACTAAAAGATTAACCAAAGACGGAAAACAAAACTCCATTATAAACGGAGCTGTGGACTGGGTTTATGAAGAAGAATTTGGTATGAGCCGTGGTTTTGAATGGAATGAAGACGGAACCAAAATCGCCTATTACCGTTTTGACGAAACCGCCGTTCCCGAATGGGATATTACCCTTTATGGAAACCTCTATCCCACTCACGAAAAATATAAATATCCCAAAGCCGGTGAAAAGAATTCGGTGGTGGATGTTTACATCTGCGACCTGAAAGGCAAACGAAAAAAGGTTGATCTTCACTCAGAACAGGATCAGTACATTTCTCGTATTATCTGGACTAAAGATCCAAATATGCTCAGTGTTCAACGGCTGAACCGTCACCAAAATCACTGGGAACTTCTGATGGCGGATGCAAAAACAGGAAAGGTTACTCTTAGCCTCGAAGAAGACAATAAATACTATGTAGATATCACAGACGACATTCTCTTTTTAAACGACGGGCGACACTTCGTAATTAAAAGTGAAAGAACCGGATTCTGGCATTTGTACATGCACAAGATAGACGGGCCGCAGGTTTTCGAAATCACGAAAGGCGATTGGGAAGTTGATCATCTTTTGGGAGTTGACGAAAAAAATCAGAAAGTCTATTTCACCTCAACAGAAGACTCTCCGCTTGAGCGTCAGATTTACGTGTGTGACATTACCGGAAAAAACAAAAAGAAAATTTCGGAAGGTCATGGCAATCATTCAGCAAGGTTCAGCAACGACTTCACCTATTATTTCCATACGTTCAGCAGCATCATGACGCCTCATATTTTCAGTATCCGAAAAAACGATGGCAGTTTAGTAAGAACCATTGAAGACAATACGCAATTCGCCGCAGAAATGTCGAAATACCGGATGGGAACAACTGAGTTCAGAGAAATCCCCATCGGCAACAACCAACATTTAAACGCCTATATGATTTACCCCAAGGATTTCGATCCCAACAAAAAATACCCCGTGCTGATGCATGTTTATGGCGGACCGGGCGATCAACAGGTAATGAATCAGTGGTTGTGGTTCAATTTCTTTTGGCATCACATGTTGGCAACCGAGCATCAATACATTATTGCGGTAGTCGATAATCGGGGCACCGGAGGCAGAGGAGAAGAATTTAAAAAGATGACTTATCTGCAATTGGGCAAATACGAAACAGAAGATCAGATTTCGGCTGCCAGATACCTTGGAAGTCTCTCGTTTGTGGACGCCGGACGTATCGGGATTTGGGGCTGGAGTTTTGGAGGTTACATGAGCAGCCTTTGCATTACCAAAGGAGCTGATGTTTTTAAAATGGCCATTGCAGTTGCACCGGTTACAAACTGGAGATTCTATGATAATATTTATACGGAAAGATTTATGCGCACTCCTGCAGAGAATGCTTCCGGTTATGACGACAACTCACCGATTAACCACATCGACAAACTGAAAGGAAAATATCTGATCATTCACGGT
Source organism: Bacteroidota bacterium (assembly GCA_016124755.1). Classification (GTDB taxonomy): domain Bacteria; phylum Bacteroidota; class Bacteroidia; order NS11-12g; family UBA9320; genus WGNA01. The sequence continues at coordinate 102,943 of WGNA01000005.1, forward strand.
TTAGCAGACGATAATGTGCATTTCCAGAACACTGCCGAAATGGTGAAGAAAATGATTGAAATGGATATTCCTTTTGATTCAGAATTTTATCCAAACAAAAATCACGGAATCAGCGGTGGAAATACCCGACTGCATTTATATAAGAGAATGACCAACTACGTGTTAGACAATTTATAGGAATTCAGCTCTTCAGATCCTGAAGAATTCGAACCAATCTTTCTGCGGCGTGACCATCCCACAATTCGGGAATGGCTCCTCGTTTCCAATTGCCTTCGAATAGTTTTTCGATTGCCGGAGCTATGGATTTCGGATTGGTTCCGATTAGTTCATTTGTGCCGATCGTAACCGTTTCAGGTCGTTCAGTATTATCCCGCAAAGTGATACACGGAATTCCCATAACGGTTGTTTCTTCTGTAATTCCTCCGGAATCCGTAATTACCGCTTTCGCATTTTCAACCAGATAATTAAACTCCAGATATCCCAGCGGATCAATTAAAAACAGATTGCTGAACTGAGTCTGATGTTTTTCAAAAACCTTTCGTGATCTTGGATGAATTGGCCAGATTACCGGGAGGTCTCGGCAGGATGTTACGATCGATTCGATAATGCGTTCCAAGGTATTGATATCGTCTACGTTTGCCGGTCGATGCAAGGTGAGAACAAAATAATTCCCACGTTCAAGGCCCATTTCATTCCAGATTGGTGGCGCTTTAAATTTGGGTTGATTCGCAAGCAAGGTGTCTATCATCACATTGCCGATACGGTAAATTCTATCTTCAGAAACACCCATATTTCTAAGATTTTCATCGGCTAATGTTGTGGTGGTGAAAAAGTAATCTGTAATGCTGTCGGTAACCATCCGGTTGATTTCTTCCGGCATCGACAAATCCCAGGAACGAATACCCGCTTCAACATGCGCAACTTTTATATTTAATTTTTTCGCGACTATGCTGCACGCAAGAGTTGAGGTAACATCTCCTACCACCAAAGTTAAATCGCATGATTCTTTGAGTAAAAGTTGTTCATAACCCAACATTATTCTGGAGGTTTGTTCCGCCTGCGTGCCGCCTCCCGCTTCCAGATTAATGTCGGGTTCCGGGATGTTGAGTTGGGTAAAGAACTGCTCCGACATGTTTTTATCGTAGTGCTGACCGGTGTGCACCAACCGGAAAGACATGGTTCCATTCAGGTATGCATCCGAAGCTTTTATTGCATGAATGATCGGTGCGATTTTCATGAAGTTTGGCCTTGCTCCGGCGATTAAATCAATTTTCATTTTAACAGATTTAGAACTCTCGTTTCAGCTTTTATCCTCAATTTTTCCGGCTAATTCAGCTTTTCTGAAACGGAGTGGCAATATTAGGCAGGAGCGTTCTCATTTACTTCAACGGTATGCCAACACTTTATAATAAAGCTGCATTTAGATTCACGATCGAAAAAACAACCGAAGATTTTCTGATACTTGCAATTGCGATTCTGGAATCCAGATGTGTGTTTTTTGTTCCGGGCTTATTTTCGGACACACATCCTATTCTAAATCATTGATGATCAAAAATTCTTAGTTTTACCCCATAATCAATTGTATGAGCAACACAACAAATTCGAATAAACACCCCAAAGGTTTAATGTATTTGTTTCTCACCGAAATGTGGGAACGATTCGGTTATTATCTGATGTTGGGAATCTTCTCCCTTTACATGCTCGACAGCGTGCAAAACGGAGGAATGGGATTTTCACCGGAAAAGAAATCGGATATATACGGGACCTATCTCGGACTGGTTTACCTCACGCCTTTTATTGGGGGTTTATTAGCCGACAGAATTCTGGGGTATCGCAAATCAATTATTATAGGCGGGTTGCTAATGGCTGCCGGATATTTTGCTTTGGCCATCCCGGGTGTAAGTACCTTCTACATTGCATTGCTTCTGATAATTGTAGGAAACGGGTTTTTTAAACCCAATATCTCAACACTTCTTGGAAATTTATATTCCGTGGATGAGTATAAAGCAAACAAGGATTCCGGCTACAACATTTTCTACATGGGTATTAATGTCGGAGCTTTTGTCTGCAACTTCGTGGCAGCTTACATGCGTATCAATTACGGATGGGGATGGGCCTTCGGGGCAGCAGGTGTCGGGATGTTGATCGGTGTTCTCATTTTTAGTCGCGGTATTCCGCACATAAAATCGGCTGATGTAATAAAACCGCTTGAACCCGGTGATCAGTCCACTGCAAGAATCCTCGGATTTACTCTTTTGCCGATGTTCGTCTTCGGTTTATTGGGATATCTGATCCCCGGAAATTTGTTGGGATCAGATTCTAATGATGCGTTTATTATTGGCTGTATTCCGGTAGTTGCCTTTTTCATTTACCTGTATGTTAAAGCGAATGAAAACGATAAGCGACCAATCGGGGCTTTGTTGGCGGTGTATGGATGTTTGGTTGTTTTCTGGGCAATCTTTCACCAAAACGGAGATGCTCTTACAGTTTGGGCTGAGGATTACACCGATCGCCAACCAACTGCCGTTGTTGAAACATCTTTGGATAAAATGAACTTGCTGCAAACGGTTTCCAACGATTCGGTTGCCCAGCTCAGCAAAGATGAATTTACCAAATACAAAGGTTGGGTGCATATTCAGGATTCGATGTACAAAGCGGCAGGAAACAACGATGCACGAATTGCACTCGGCAAATTATTCAAAGAACAATCGGCGAGCAGGTCTTACTTTGAAAATATGGATCCGGAGAACATTCCGGAAAAAGGTGAAAGCCTCAAGCTCATATCAACCGAGATATATCAATCGGTGAATCCGTTCTGGATTGTTTTATTAACCCCATTATTGGTTGGTTTCTGGAATATGCTTCGGAGGCGAAAACGTGAACCGACAACCGCCGCCAAAATTGCCATCGGTTTGGTGATTACGGGCTTGTCGGCATTAGTGATGGTCGCCGCGGTAAAATCCACCAATATTGCAGAACACAAGGTAAGTCAGTTTTGGCTGATTGCCTGTTACGGTGTGATTTCACTTGGTGAATTATGCTTGTCTCCGATGGGGCTTTCGCTCGTTTCGAAACTCAGTCCCCCGAGAATCACGGCTTTAATGATGGGTGGATTCTTTCTCTCTACATCCATTGGTAACAAACTTTCGGGTATGTTATCCAGCATGTGGGAAAGCTATGAAGATAAATCTTCCTTCTTCTTTGTGAACATGCTTCTGGCGCTTGCATCGGCTGCGATAATGTTTGCCATTTTAAGATGGCTGAACAGCGTGATGAAAGAAAAGAATATCCATTAATTTCTTCTTGTTGGCTAATAATTTAACCTCAGCTATTAACTGAAAACAATATGAGTGAATCTCAAACTGCCTCACTGGAGTCGATCCAGAATTTTGAAGGCAAATACCCCAAGCAACTTTGGTCATTGTTTTTCTCCGAAATGTGGGAACGTTTCTGTTTCTATGGAATGCGGGGAATGCTCACCTTTTTTATGGTGTATAAAATGGGTATGGAAAAAGAAACGGCCAACCTTCAATATGGTGCGACGCAAGCTTGGGTTTATGCATTCACCTTCATTGGAGGAATGTTCGCTGATAAAATTCTCGGGTTTAAAAAATCCCTGTTTTGGGGCGGTATTTTAATGATTGCCGGTAGCATCATCCTTGCTATCGACCCAAATGCTTTCTTTTTTCTTGGCATCAGCTTTCTGATCGTTGGTACCGGATTCTTTAAGCCGAACATATCATCCATGGTAGGTCAGCTTTATAAAAAAGGGGATCATCGGAGAGATGCCGGATTCTCACTTTTTTATTCTGGTATCAACACCGGAGCCTTGCTCGGTGGTATTCTGATGATTGGTGTTGGAAAAGGTGAAATTTTCAGTTCGGTGATTCCTGAAAATGCGCGTTGGAATGTTGCCTTCGGATTGGTTGCTGTGGTAATGCTTATCAGTTTGTTAACCTTCGCGTTTACCCGAAAAAATCTGGGGCCGATCGGAGATACTCCCATTGATTACGAAAAAGAAAAACAGAAAAAGTGGTATGTGTACGCCGTATATATAGGTGCTCTTGCCTGTATACCGATCATCGTTAACATGGTATCCCACACAAAATATACGGATTACTTCATGTATTTTATCGGGCCATTTAGTGTCGCCTATTTGATCTTTGAGATGACCAGACTCGACAGGGCTTCGAATATGAAACTTCTTGCCGCTTTGGTTTTTATCGTCTTCTCAAGTTTATTCTGGGCCATCTTCGAACAAGCCGGCGGATCACTGAGTCTTTACGCTGCTGAACACTTAGACAGAGGATCGTTTAATCTGGATCCCAATATTGTGAACAACTCATCCAATTCGCTTTTCGTAATCATTTTTGCTCCGATCATCGGTTTGCTCTGGCTGTGGTTAAACAAGTATAAAATTGAGCCCAACAGTGTGGTGAAATTCGGAATCGGATTTATTCTTCTCGGAGCCGGTTTCTATATTTTCGGTGCCAATAAAATGTTTGCGACAAGTGGTGTAGCCATGCTCGACATTTTTGCACTGGGATATCTGATCGTCACGTTTGGTGAAATCTCCCTCTCTCCCATCGGATTATCTCTAATGACAAAGTTGGCCACGCCCAAACTTCAGGGTTTTATGATGGGAATGTGGTTTCTCGCAAGTGCCTACGGACAATACGTTGCCGGATTATTCGGTGCATCGATTTCACCGGCAGAAACCGCAACTCCAATGGAAAAACTCGAAGTGTACTCGAGCGGTTATCAGCAATTTGCTCTTTATGCTTTGATCGCCGGGGTAGTTGTTATCGCCATTTCACCATTAGTGAGAAAGCTGATGGGAGACGTAAAGTAGTATTTTACTTCTGGTATAATCAAAGGATGAAGCCGTAAAATGCCCGAACAAACGATAATACGTTCAGGTAGTGAAAAGACTTTAATCTTATCAATTGTATCAGAATCCCTTCAGACACCAGGTTTCATGAGCCAAATTAAGGGATGGTTATTTCTCTGAAGTCTATCCTGTAAAATGTGGCGGCTTGGATTATTTTTGCCGCGTATTGAAAGCTTATGACAAACTATTCAATCAGATTCACCTTTCTGACCTTAATTTCATTGATGATTCTTTCTTCCTGTGGGGGCAAGATGATTTATTTTCAGAAGAAAAAAGAAAGCAAAAACGATTTCAGCCAGATTAAAGTTGCCCAACCCAATCAGGTACAAAATCACATTATTGAAGAAGGAGATGTACTTCAGATTCGGGTCTTCAGCGACGATAAAAATCTGATCGAAACTTTTAATAAGAATACGCTTGATGCTGAAAACTCCATAGTGGGTTATCAGGTTCAGAATGATGGTTCCATATTTATTCCCTTCGCCGGAAACGTATTTGTAAAAGGGTTAACAATGAATTCAGCTGAAAAGAGTCTGAGAGATACTCTTTCATATTTTACGAAAATTCCAAATCTTGTTCTTGACCTCGTTGCATTTAAAGTTACCGTTTTAGGTTCTGTAAATAAAGCCGGATCGGTGTTGGTGCCAACCGATAATGCATCCATTATTGATGTGCTTGCATTAACCGGCGACCTCACAGAATTTGGTAACCCAAACCAGATTAAAGTTATTCGCCAGAAGGGAGTTGATAAGGAAATACACATTTTGGATTTGTCTGACATTGACGTTTTCAGTGATTCTTTTTATTACGTTCAGAGCAACGACATTATCTATGTAGAACCTTTAAAGAGAAGGTTTGTAAAAGAGAACGTTTCGTATATATCAATCTTTGCCACTTTACTAAATACTGCGGTTCTTATTAACTACAGAATAGCTCTCACCAAATGACAAGTAAGCCAGCGATTGCCTCGCCGATTGATGAAGAATCATCGTCAGGTCTTAATATCAAATCCATTTTTATAATTGTTCGTGTTTATTGGCACTTATTCGCCATATCCATTCTGATTTGTTTGGGTATTGCTTTTCTGATAAATCGCTATCAAACTCCGAAATATGTGATCAAATCACAGTTGCTCCTCAGCAATGAAGAAGCCGGAATGGAGGGAATGGATATTCTTGGAGTTCAGAATTTCGGTTCTGCATACAGCCCGTGGGATCCAACATTTATTAATGATAAAATACAGATCATTAAATCTAAAGGCTTTATTACTCCGGTAATTGAAAAATTAGGTTTAACCGAAAAGTATTTCCAGCAAGGAGATGTTAAAGTTAGTGAGTTGTATGATGAATCTCCGATAAAGGTTAAGGTTACCAAATTTCAGGGATTAAACGACGGCCTGAAACTCATTCTGGATTTTAAGAAAAACAGCGTAGACGTTACAGTTGAAAGTGGATACAATGAGAACTTTAATTTCTCTTGTCAAAAAGGAAAAATCTTCAAGAATAAATATCTGTCCTTTCAGGTAGAGATTTCCAAATTGTACACCGATGTAAAAAAAGAAAACTGGGAATCTCTGATCGGAAAAAAGTTTGAGTACACTTACTCACCTCTTCCAACCGAAGTAAAATCATATTCCAAAAGTCTTGACATCGATAAAATCGAACAAACAAAAGCACTTGAGCTTAGCATTACCGTTGAAAATGTAAATAAAGGAAAAGACTTTCTTAATGAAATAGGGAACTCATTTGTTCAAAAAGGTCTTGAAGATAAAAACCAATCCTTTGAAAAAAGTCTCGAGTTTATCCGGGGTGAACTGGAGTCGGTTGAGTTGAATTTATCACTAATCGAAGGTCAGATTACTCAGTTCAAAGAGGATCATCGAATAATATCCATTCAGGAACAAACAAATACCCTTATCGGGGAAGCATCCACAGTTGAAACGGAAAAATACAAGCAACAACTGTTAGTTGAAAGTATCAACAGTCTTAATAAATACCTCAATACACATGAAGATCTTTCTTCTGTAGCGCCAGCTACTTTCGGTATTACAGAACCTCTGTTGGTGACGTATCTGCAGGAAGTTTCGAAGGCGTACAATAATTTTAAGGCTACAGAAAATTCCTTCACACCACAGTCGAACAAATACAAAAACGAAAAAGCCCTTCTTGAACAAGCCAAATCAACATTATTGGAAAACGCCAATAATATGAAGAAGCAGTCTATCAAAATTTTGGAAGAGTATGAATCCAGAATCCATCAATTTGATGAACGTTTGGCCAGAATTCCAAAGATTGAAAGAACCATGGCCGGCTTGCTTCGTCAGAAAAATGTTCAGGAGAATATTTACATAATGCTCCTGGGGAAGAAAACAGAATTTGAGATCGCCAAGTCTGGAAATAAAAGTGATTATTCCATATTGAATCCCGCATTTGTAGACGAACAAAAGTCTCCGAGAAAGCGAAACAATTATTTGATGTCGGTGGTGATCGGATTGATCTTACCCGCTATTTATATCTTTTTGAAAATTTTCCTAGACACTAAGGTTAGAAGCCGTGAGCAAATTGAAGAAAGATCCGGAGTTCCGTTCTTAGCAGCCATTCCTCACCACTCGGGTGAATCGCAGCTTGTGTTTGAGAACAACTCTAAGTCGGTTACCGCTGAGGCCTATCGAAATTTACGAACCTCGATAGATTATATGTTGAAGACGGATAACCGTGCGGAGAAAAAGTCGAAGGTGATTCTGGTAACTTCCACCATTAGCGGGGAAGGAAAGACCTTTTGTACCATGAACATCGCGAACGTATTGAGTATTTCAGGAAACAAGGTTGTGATTCTCGGACTCGATCTCAGAAAGCCCAAACTGCATCTTGAATTCAATATCGACAATACCATTGGTCTGAGTAACTACCTTATTGGCAGAGCAACGTACGAACAGATTATTCACCCGACGCAGATTGATAATATTGAAATTATTCCCTCCGGGCCGATTCCTCCAAACCCATCCGAATTAATTCTCAGCGAACAAATGTCTAATCTGCTTGAAGAATTGAAACAGGTTTATGATTTCATCTTATTAGATACTGCTCCGTTGGGTCTTATAACAGACGCGGTGGACTTGATGAAACAAAGTGATCTGTGTATCTATATCATGCGCGAAGGATTTACCAATGTGAACTCAATTGACTTCCTGAACGAATTCTACGAAAATAAAAACGTCCGCAATATGGGTGTCGTTCTCAACGACAGCACGTTCTCTGGAATTAAGTACGGTTACGGTTACAACTATGGCTATGGTTATGGCTACGGTTACGGTTACGGCTACGGTTATGGATACGGTTACGGTTACGGTTATGGTTATGGCTATTATGCAGAAGACCGCGAACCTCAGAAATCGTTGTTCAGCCGGTTAATTGGTAACCTTTTTAAAACAAAGAAATAATGTTGCATAACACTAAAACGAGTAACTTTGCTACTCGAAAATGTAACTCAAGTGGCGAAGCTGTATTCCATTATCAGTTAGCCGAATTTCTACCGATTAATAGTGCTGGATTCTCTCATCACTTCTAAAACCAGGATCAAGCTTTTGCTGCGATTGTTTCTTAACCCCGACACAAGAGGTTATTTAAGAGGGCTCGCAGAAGAATTTAGTGAAAGTACGAATTCGGTGAGAACCGAACTCAACCGACTGGAAGATGCCGGGCTTCTCGAAAGCTCAACCTCGGGCAACCGAAGATATTATAAAGCAAATGTTCTGCATCCGCTTTTTCCCGAGTTGCGAAACATTTTGCACAAAGTCACCGGAATAGATCAGATCATTCAACGGGTTGTTAAACGACTGGGTGGTTTGGATAAGGTTTATTTAACCGGTCAACTTGCAAGCGGATCCGATTCAAATTTGATTGATCTGGTACTCATTGGTGAAAAGATCGATCAGCATTACCTTCATGATTTGTGTGAAAAAGCTTCCGAAATGGTAAAGCGGAGAATCAGAACTCTCAGTTTTAACCGGGAAGAGTTTGACACCTGGCAATCGGAATGGAATCAAAAACTATTATTGCTCTGGTCTTCAGACGAAAATAATTAAGAACTTATTTCTCGATAAATATGAAACAATCTAAATCCTACAAAATCTCTGTAATCGGTTTGGGGTATGTAGGTCTGCCTCTCGCTGTTGAATTTGCTAAAAAGTTCAATGTAGTTGGTTTCGACATCAACCAGGAAAGAGTGAAGTCTTTGCAATCCGGCACAGACCGCACTCTGGAAGTTACCTCCGAAAATCTGTTGTCTGTACTTAAAGAAAAGTCGGAAGGGAATGGCCTGCTTTGTACCTGGCAACTTGAGGACATCGCAGATTCAAACATTTATATCATTACAGTACCAACGCCTGTTGACGAAAACCACAGACCTGATCTTACGCCACTTGTAAAAGCAAGTGAAACGGTTGGCAAGGTGCTCTCTCAGGGTGATATTGTTATTTACGAATCAACTGTTTATCCGGGAGCGACAGAGGAAGATTGTATTCCTGTACTGGAAAGAGCCAGTGGTTTAGTCTTCAATAAAGACTTCTATGTTGGTTATTCTCCGGAAAGAATTAATCCGGGAGATAAGGAACATACCGTTACCAAAATTAAAAAGGTTACCTCCGGTTCAACTCCAGAGATCGGAAAAGAAGTAGATGATCTTTATTCCACCATCATTGTTGCCGGTACGCATCTGGCCCCATCGATCAAGGTTGCCGAAGCAGCAAAGGTTATTGAGAACAGTCAGCGTGATATCAACATTGCCTTCGTGAATGAATTGGCTAAAATATTCGGCCGAATGAATATTGATACTCATTCTGTACTCGAAGCTGCCGGAACCAAATGGAATTTTCTTCCTTTCAAACCGGGGTTAGTTGGTGGTCATTGCATTGGCGTGGATCCATACTACCTCGCCCAAAAAGCTCAGGGAGTAGGCTATCATCCGGAAATTATTCTCGCTGGAAGACGACTCAACGACGGAATGGGTAAGTTCATTTCTGAGGAAGTTGTGAAACTCATGATTGGCAAAAATCTGCCGATTAAAGCGGCAAGAGTTCTGTTGCTCGGAATCACTTTTAAAGAAAATTGTCCGGATATCCGAAATACAAGAGTGATCGACATTGTTGACGAATTAAAAGATTTCGAACTCAATGTTGATGTTTACGATCCATGGGCTGATCCGGGTGAAGTAGAACACGAATACGGTCTCACATTAAAAGATGCACCGGATACAAATGCTTACGAAGCGATTATTCTCGCTGTTGCACACAACGAATTCCTTGGTTTGGATTTAAACCAGTTCAAATCAGGTGATACGGTTGTGTATGACGTAAAAGGAATCCTTCCTAAAGATCAAATTGATAAACGATTGTAAGCGTAAAAACCATTTTTCAGTGAAACTACTCATAACAGGAACGGCCGGTTTTATAGGATATCATCTCGTGGAGAAGATGATTGACATTCAGAACATAGAAATTATTGGACTGGATGTGATCAACGACTATTACGATGTTAACCTCAAGTTTGATCGACTAAAAAATCACGGAATTGAAAAATCACAAATTGGTGATGGCAATCTCGTGCAAAGTAGCCGTTGGAACAATTACCGCTTTATTCGTCTTGACCTGATGAATAAATCTGCCCTGGATGAGCTATTCCAAAATGAAGGATTTACACATGTCTGCAATTTAGCGGCTCAGGCCGGTGTGCGTTACAGTCTTGAAAATCCACAGGCTTACATCAATTCAAATATTCAGGGTTTTATAAATATTCTCGAAGCTTGTCGTCACAACAAGATTCAACATCTTACCTACGCAAGTTCTTCCAGTGTTTATGGCTTAAATGAAACCATGCCCTTCTCGGTACATCACAATGTTGATCATCCGATTTCACTTTATGCCGCCAGTAAGAAAAGTAATGAGCTGATGGCACACACCTACAGCAAATTATTTAATCTGCCTACAACCGGTTTGCGGTTCTTTACTGTTTACGGCCCTTGGGGAAGACCCGATATGGCGTTGTTTCTCTTTACGGAAGCAATGTTGAAAGGCAAACCCATTAAAGTATTTAATCACGGTAAGATGCGCCGGGATTTCACCTACGTGGCAGATATTGTTGAAGGAGTAAGCCGGGTAATTCAAACGACCGCATCACCCAACCCAGAATGGTCTGGAAAGGAACCGGATCCGGGAACCTCCGTAGCTCCTTACAGAGTTTACAACATCGGTAATAATAATCCGGTCGAATTGATGTCGTTTGTTGAGGCAATCGAGAATAAACTTGATATTGAAGCAGAGAAAGAATTTCTTCCCTTGCAATTGGGCGATGTACCCGAGACCAGCGCAGATGTTTCTGACCTGGCCCGCGATATCGGATTTCAACCATCAACCTCCATCAACGAAGGAATAGATCAATTCATAGACTGGTATCTTTCTTATTACCATAAAAAATGATTGAACTGATTGCAGAAATCGGTCAGGCGCACGAAGGAAGTCTGGGTATTGCGCATTCTTACATCGATGCTCTGGCAAAAACCGGCATCGATGCAATTAAATGGCAAACACATATTGCGGAAGCCGAAAGTTCAGCATTTGAAGAATTCAGAGTGCCGTTTTCATACGAGGATAAAAAACGTATCGACTACTGGCGAAGAATGGAATTCACCGAAGAGCAGTGGCAAGGGTTAAAAGATCATTGCGAAGAAAAAGGTTTGGAATTTATGAGTTCTCCTTTTTCATGTGAAGCAGTAAAACTTCTGGAACGCCTCGGTGTAAAGCGATATAAAATTGGTTCTGGTGAAGTCACCAATCATTTGATGCTTGAACAAATCGCACGAACCGGAAAACCCATTATCCTGTCTTCCGGTATGAGTTCATTGCGGGAACTGGAAGCTACCATTGCACTTCTAAAACCGTTTGGTAATGAATTGTCGGTTTTGCAATGCACAACCAGTTACCCTACAGCTCCCGAAGATTGGGGATTAAATGTTATTGAAGAACTAAAATCCAGATTCGGATTAAAAGTTGGTTTCAGCGATCACTCGGGTGATATTTATGCATGTTTGGCTGCCGCTTCCGTTGGCGCAGACATTTTGGAATTTCATGCCGTTTTCAGCAAAGAAATATTTGGTCCGGATTCTAAAGCTTCCTTAACCATGGACCAGATTTCCTCTCTGGTTAACGGGGTAAGGCAAATTGAAACAGCCCGGAAAAGCTCAATTGACAAAAGCAGTAATGAGCGATTCACCAAACTGAAATCTATTTTCGAAAAAACCCTTTCATTAAATCAGGATTGTAAAGCCGGAATGGTAATCACGGTTGATTTGCTGGAAGGTAAAAAACCCAGTGGGATGGGAATTCCAGCTTCAGAATTCCGGTCTGTATTAGGAAAAACCCTTGTTACAGACAAGGCTAAGTGGGATTTTCTGTTGCCGTCTGATATTAATTGATATGAGAAAAATCTGTGTAGTTGTTACTGCCCGCCCTTCTTACAGCAGAGTAAAAACAGTTTTAAAAGCAATACAGGAGCACCCTGAACTGGAGTTGCAACTTGTAATTGCCGCATCTGCTCTGCTCGACAGATATGGCTCCGCTGTAAATTATATTCAAAACGACGGATTCGAAATTTCCGCAAAAGTTTTCAATGTACTGGAAGGTGAAAATCTTACCGCAGCGGCGAAAACAACCGGGATCGGAATACTCGAACTTTCTACCGTGTTCGACAACCTGCGTCCCGATATGGTAGTAACCGTCGCGGATCGTTTCGAAACCATTGCAACGGCTATTTCCGCTTCATATATGAATATTCCTCTTGTGCATATTCAGGGCGGCGAGGTCACCGGCAACATAGATGAAAAGGTTCGCCATTCGATTACCAAACTTTCGGATTATCATTTTGTAGCTTCCAACGATGCCTATGAACGGGTAATTAAGTTGGGGGAAGATCCGGAAACAGTTTTCAATACCGGTTGCCCGTCGATTGATCTGGCAGAAATGGTAATGCAGAAACCGGAATTAGGATTCGATCCGTATGTGAAATATGGAGGCGTGGGATTCACTCCCGACCTATCCAAAGGCTACGTTGTAGTGATGCAACATCCGGTTACAACCGAATATCAAAACAGCAGAAAACACATCATGGAAACCCTTCATGCTGTTGAAGATTTGGGCTTACCGGTTCTGATGTTCTGGCCGAATGTTGACGCCGGAGCTGATGGCACTTCTGCCGGAATCCGGTCTTTCCGCGAATCGCATAATCTCTCCAATTTCCATTTTTTCAAGAACATGGATGGAGAGGATTTTCTGCGACTTCTGGTAAACAGCAAAGCGCTTATCGGTAATTCCAGCGTAGGAATACGAGAATGTGCCTATTTAGGTGTTCCGGTAGTAAACATCGGATCTCGACAAAACCGCAGAGCTCGCGGAAATAATGTGATTGATGTCGATTACGACGCATCACAAATTAAAGCCGCTATCAATAAATGGCTGGTTTCTGAAAGACCTCAGCCTTCAGAAGTTTATGGAGGTGGAAATGCAGGTGAAAACATTGCTTCATTATTGGCAACGCTTCCACCGGTCTTCAGCAAAACCATAACGTATTAATGAAAGTTCTTGCAATTATTCCGGCCCGTGGTGGATCTAAAGGTGTTCCCGGGAAGAACAAAGCAATTATTAACGGAAAACCTTTAATCAATTACACGATTGAAGTTGCCGTTGCTGCAGACGTGCTTGACCACATTGTGGTTTCAACGGATGATCCCGATATTCTGGAACTTGCAAAAGCTTTTGAAGGGGTAACACTGCATCAGCGCGACAACAGTCTCGCGGAAGATACCAGTCCGATTGCCGACACCATTCGGGTTCTGGCGGAAAAATATCCTGCGGATGCAATCATGTTGCTTCAACCAACATCTCCGATTCGAACAGTTGATCAGATTCAACAGGCCATTGCACTTTTAGAACGAAATGAACTGGCAAACTCCGTTATTTCCGTAACGGCCATGAGCGACACGCATCCGGCACGTATGTACTGGAAAAACAATGGATTTCTAAACTCTATTCTTCCGGAATTTGAGGAATACAGACGCCAGGATATTCCAAGTGCTTATTATAGAAATGGTGCCGTTTATTTAGTGCGAACCCAAGCATTTCTGAATACATCGAAGGTAATGGTGAAACCATCCATTGGTTTGGAAATGCCCTCAGCTCAATTATTAAATATTGACGAACCCAAAGATCTTTTGATTGCAGAAGTAATCTTAAAAGCATGGGAAGAGGGCAAATTAAAATGAACATTTACAACGCAGAACCTTACGGATACAGCCCCGGAGCCATTAAACTCTGGGAATCAAACGGGTATAGCTATCGGGCCGGAAGCTGGGAAGAAATCGAAAAGACTGATTCTTTCCCGGGAGTTCATATTTTGATCGTACGACTTCAGAAAAAGGTTAACGAAGAAATTCTCTCCCGGTTCCCGGATTTGCGTTATGTTATTTCTGCCACAACAGGTCATGATCATCTCGACATACCGGAGATCGAAAAAAGAAATGTAAAACTCATTTCGCTCCGACCACATCCCGAATTTCTCGAAACGATTCCATCCACCGCTGAACACACCTGGGGACTCCTGCTTTCCCTGATGCGCAACATTCCGGCAGCTTGTAATGATGTAATAAATGGCAACTGGAACAGAGACGCTTTCAGGGGATACGAACTAAAAAATAAAACCATCGGAATAATTGGAATGGGCAGAACCGGTAAAAAGGTTGCCAGGTATGCAAGTGCCTTTGGTATGCGCATCATCTACTCAGATCCGAATGTTTCACAGGCTGAAAACGGTACCAGAGTAGCTCTGGAAAAGTTGCTTTCCGATTCTGATATTATAACTCTTCATGTTCACCTTACTCCCGAAACAGTGCATTTGATTGCTGAAAGGGAAATTGTCGCCATGAAGAAAAATGTGTTTTTAGTGAACACTTCGCGGGGCAAAATTTGGGACGAAAATGCCATAACTACTGCTCTTCGAAACGGTAATATTTCCGGTATTGCTACCGATGTACTCAGCGATGAATTCGGAAAAATTGAAAACACACCCATCTGGAAATGCGCTAAAGATGGCCACAACGTAATTATTACTCCTCACATTGGCGGAGCTACCTGGGATGCCATGCATACCTGTGAAGAGTTTTGCTGTAAGTTAATAATCGGATGACCCGTACTCAAGATAAATATCCATTTGTTGTATTCGGACCTTCAAAATCAGGAACTACCTGGTTGCAAAAATCACTGAATCAACTGCATGGTATTACCTGTCATTTTCAGTTGCCTATTTTTCCTTTTTCTAAATCTGAACTGGACAAACTGAATGGCAACCGGAAAACAATGTTCAGTGCTTTTGAAAGTTCCCCGTTTGCAGGTGTTTTTGAAAGTGACGACAAATACAACGAATACAAAGACATCAATAATTTTCTGCGGAAATTCCCTCTGAATCAGAAAGGGTTTACCGAGAAATTTATGGATTCTGATTCTAAAGCACTAAATGATTTAGTAAAAAAAATAAAGCAGAATTATACTTCTGCAGTTTTAGATTTAGAGAACAATCCGGATTGTGTTGGTACAAAGGCATATACCAATATCGGAGAATATTTTAAAGTATATCCGAATGGAAAAGTGATCTGTATTGTTCGCAATATCCGCGATGTTATTGTCTCAAAACGTTTTCATAATCTTCGCGGTGGAAATTATTTCATACACGATATTAAAACCTTTCATGTGCGGCTTATCGGTCGGTTATTTGGTAAAAAGGTTTTAATGAAATTGTTCAAATCCAACATTAAATCACATCTTTATTCAGATGAAGAGTTGGAGAATAAAGGCTTAATCGTAACCAAAGAAGTGATCGATGCTTTCGGAACCGATTGGATTGAAGTGGTAGATCACATACACAAATACAGAGAACATCCCGGTGTCCTGATAGTTAAATATGAGGATATGAAAACCGAATTCGTTAAAACCATGTACTCGGTTTTAGAGCACATTGAATTAAATCCTACTGAATACAAAGACGAGCTCGAGGCTATGGTTAAGCAGAAAAAAGAGTTTGGTAAAAACAGTTTTTACAGAAGTGGTAAAATCGGAGATTTTGAAAATCATTTTAATAATTCAACGAATGCCTACATCATTTCAAAATCAAAGAAACTTATGACAGAAATGAATTACGAATTCTGAGATGGAAGGTCAGTTGTTTATTATCGCAGGAGAGAGAAGAAGTGGCACCTCAACCCTTGCCAAATGGATTGAAGCTCATCCGGATGTTTACCTTAACCCAAAACTGGATCAGGCTTATTTTGTGGATGATGTTCTCCGTGGCAGAAGAGAATGGATGGATGGAAAAATCGATCCGGCGGAATGGGATAAAAATCACTCGAGAGAAGAATATGAAAAACTTCTGTTTGATCCCAATGCCAAATGTATAGCACGGGGTGAGAAGAGTGCAGATTATTTCTTTTGGAATCCCTGCCTTTCCAGAATAAAAGAGATAACTCCCGAGGCCAAAATAATTTTGATTTTCCGAAATCCGGTTGAACGTGCCTGGTCACAGTACTGGAACGAATTGGGAAAAGGAAGAGAGTGGTTATCGTTTGAAGAAGCAATAAAAAAGGAAGAAGAAAGAAGTCAAAAATCGGATTACGCCAGACATCATCTTTCCTACATTGAAAGAGGCAAGTTTGTAAACAGTCTTAACAGATGGATTGAAGCCTTTGGAAGAAATAACATTCATGTTGTAATTCTCGAAGAAATGATCAAGGAGCCGGTGCAGGAACTTAAGAAGGTTTATTCGTTTCTGGGTGTAAATCCGGAAATGGGTCTTGAACTCGCCGGCAAACGATTTAATAACAACTGGACGACTATTCCGTACGCTTTCTGGCGGAAAAACAAAATGCTTATTAAAACCGAATCGGCAATTAATAATCTAATTAAACGATTTGTAAAACTGGCTTACTCTGATGTTTACAAGAGAAGACTCATGAGCCCAAAGCTCGAAAGAATCACCCGATTTGAGCAAAAGCAAGTTTCGATGAACCCGCAAACCCGCGAAGAATTGCACAATCTTTTTGAACCTTTTAATCAGGAATTGTCAAAAGTGATCAACAACCCACTTACCGCGTGGAGCAAATGAAAAAGTTGTTGTACCGCTTGGTCACCGGTTTAAACCGACGTACCTCCTACCCTATGCTGGTTACCGACTGGAAAAAATTTAACAGTTCGTCGGTATTGGCAGAGGTGATGAATTCGGGTTATTTTAAACAAACGGTTCGGCCGGTAGAACCAGAGCTCAGTAATTTTAAAAATGTTTTGGTGATTGCACCGCATCAGGATGATGAAGCAATTGGCTGCGGCGGGTTATTAATTAAAATGAAGAATCAGTGGAATTCTACAGTTTTATTTGTAACCGACGGGTTTCAAACCAATTTCCTTAAACGGTATCCAGATATTATTAATGTTCGCAAAGAAGAAGCGAAGCAAGCTTTAAAATTTGCGAATTCGGATGTAGTTTTTGCCGATTTACCCAACGAAGAATTAAATGTTTCGGATAGCGAATCCATTCAAAAATTAGCCGGAATTATTAAAGGTAAAAATCCGGATTTAATTCTCACCACCTGGTTTTTGGATCGTCCCGAAAAACATCGCGCCTGCACTATTTTGCTTTATGAAGCATTAAAAAAAGCCGGACTGAGCAGTGAGTTGCCTATCTGGAGCTATCAGGTTCATAATGTACTTTTCCCCAATGTTGCCGTTGACATCAGCAATGTTGTTGATGATAAAATTTCCATGATTCGATGCTATAAAAGCCAAATCGAAGGTGGAACTGCCTACGACCGGTACATCATCGGAATGAATCAGTGGAATGCTCAGTATCATCCGACCAAAAAAGATGGCTACACCGAGTTGTTCTTTGCTCTTCCGAACAAAGACTGGCAAAAACTGATTTCCAAACTCATTCTGTCTGACGTAAAAAAGTATCTCAATTTTGAGTAAAACCATCAAGGCAGATAGTTCTGTTAAAAGTACGTTAAGTAACTTTATCACCAACATCTTTATGACCGTTGCGGGTCTGGTGTCGAGTATAATTGTTACGCGAAATCTGGGAGCTGAACTCAAAGGAGAATACAACGGGCTTTTACTTATTACTTCCTTTTACGCCCCCATGCTGTTATTCGGTTATACAAACGGTGTTTTGTATTATGGGATTCGCAAGATTATTGACGTTCGAAAATATTTCTGGACAGGTTTGTTGATCGTAACACTCGCTTCACTACCTATCATAATTCTGGTTTATGTTTTAATGCAAAACGGTTTGTTGGGAAGTATTCTGGAGAATGTTCCAAAGTCCATTAAATTGTTGTTGTTTTATGTAACACCGTTTGTATTGCTCAATGTTTATTGTGAACGGGTTTTTAAAACTTTCCATTTGTTTTTAGCATCCAATAAACGATTGATTATTTCAACCATTCTGATGTTGGTTTATTACATCGTTTATTTTTTAATTACGAAAACAATCACACTTGAGGTAGCTATGATTGGTTTGATTATCAATCAGGTTTCTCAGTTTATTTTTAATCTGCAATTTATTTATCGCCACATAAAGGTTGAAAACAAACTTCAAAAGGACCAGTTGTTCCTTCCCTGGAAATATGGGATTCAGGTTTGGATGAATCAGATAATTGCAAAATCAAACGACAAATTTGATCAATTGATTCTGTCCTTTTTGATGATTGCCAGTCAGTTCGGACTTTATGTAGTGGGAGTCTCATACAGTAATCTGGTAACTAAATTACCTGAGAGCTACATTCAGGTCTTTTACAATAAGGTAGTTGGAAAAGAATTAGAATTTCAGATTCAGATTTTTAAGGTTCTTCAAAGATTTACCATGTTGGTTTCTCTGATTATCGGGATTGTGTTAACTGTTTTGTCTATCTATCTGATTCCGCTCATGTACGGAACCGGATACAGCGAATCCATTATAGTAGTAGCTTTTTATTTACCCGGTGTTGTGTTTCAGATTATCGGTAGATTAAACATCAAATTTTACGCTGCTTTGGGCAAGCCACTTAAAAATTCATTAGTATATGTGGTAGGATTGGTCGTGAGTCTTCCCTTCTACTTTTTGCTGGTTCCCATGTACGGAATTGCAGGCGCAGCGATTTCTTCCAGTATTGCTTATCTGGCAGCTTACGCCTTTTCTTTCTGGCAAATCAGTCGGGATTATAAAGTCAACTGGTTCGACACCATCATATTTAGAAGATCCGATATTGCCTTTTGGAAAACACAATTAGCACAATTGAGAAAAAAATGAGTTCAGAAACTCAGGGTAATTCTAAACGTCTCCGACTAGCCTATCTCATTTCGCACGGTCACACGGCCAGAGGTGCTTTTCAGACAGGTTTGCTCGACAAACTGAATGAAACTTTTGACGTCCAAATTATTGCGAAACCCGACGCTCTTGAAGCACTGGCGGGTGTGTTGAACCATTCCGGAATAAAAATTCACTCCTACGATTACAAGATCAGCCGGGGAGATACCGTACAAAGCATGCTGCGGGCTCACGTGCATCAGAATATCCGCAAGAATCCTGCCTTATGGGAAAAGCATCTTTGGAGAATTAATTCAAAAAAGAATAGTCTGCCCAGAAGACTAATGAATAAAATGTACTTCTATCTCGGTGCATTTCTAAGGGTTTTTCCGGGTGGACGAAGTCTCTTCTCTAAACTGGAATCAAGCGTTTATCACAGACCAGACGCGCAAGAACTTTTGAAGAATATCGGTGCGGATATCGTTTTATCAACCCGACCGGTTGATGAAATGGAAGTTACCCTTTTAGAATCCGCTCAACGATTAGGAATTCATAAAACCTTTTACATTCTGAGTTGGGATAACATCACCTCAAAAGGCATTTTTCCGGTGATTGGTGATACGTTTCTAACGTGGGGTCCGGTAATGAACGACGAATTAAAGGAGTATTATCAAATTAACGAATCCCGGATTTATAATACCGGAGTTACGCATTTCGACATACATTTTAAAGTACGTAGCGGTGAATTGCGAATAAATGATTTGCTGAGTTCCATGGGGCTCAACGATCAGAAACCGTATCTTCTGTTTACCATGTCTGCCTCCTATTATGCTCCGACCGAAATTGATATAGTTGAGTGGCTGGCTGAAGAGGTCCGGAATAATTCTTTTGGCCCGGATATGCAATTGGTAATTCGGCCACACATGGCAAATCTGATGGCGAGTCGTTCGGATCAAAGCTGGTTAGAGCGATTGCAAAATTTAAAATCAGATCGGGTTGCACTCGACATTCCCGACTCCGAGAACAGCCTGCTGACCTGGTATATGAAACAGGACGACATGGTAAAATTATCGAACCTGATTTACGGATCTGCCATGTGCCTGAATTCAGGATCAACCATCGCAATTGAAGCCGCCTATCTCGACCGGCCCGTTATTTTAACGTCGTTCGACACAAAGCCTTTTCCCAAGTGGCAGTCGGCAACACGACTTTTAGAATATATTCATCTTGAGAAATTTGTTTCTTTCGGAGGTTGTCTTCTACCGAAAAATTTAGAAACACTAAAGACCGATATCAATCAATACATTCAAACTCCGGAACTTCAATCTGCAGAAAGAAAGAAAACCGTAGAAATGGAATGTTTCAAAAATGATGGTAAAGCCACCGATCGGTTCGTTGAGAACATGAACACAATAGCCCGGAACCTGAATGGATAAACCGGCAACGTATATTCTCGATGTGGACGGAGTGATTTTCGACTCCAATCACCTCAAGATGGAAAACATTCGATTGGCTGCTACACCTTTTGTGAATTCCGAAAAAGAACTCGACGAATTTGTTTCCTATTTTGTTTCTAATAACGGATCACCGAGAGAAGGAAAAATTGAATTGTTTTTTGGCAAAGGCTCTGAGAAAAGTGAAGCCCTTCTGCAATCATACAACTCCATAAACGCAAATAACCTGAAGTCTGTAAATTTCACGGAAGGAGCGTATGAATTCATTGAAAAGAACTTTGGCAAAGTTGAACTAATGGCTTTGTCGGGCGGATTAGAAACGGAAGTACGTGCGCTATTCGAGGAAAAAGGTATTTCGAAATACTTTAACAAAATTCTCGGTGGGCCTAAGACCAAAAAAGAGCATCTGAGTTTGGAGAAACCCAAAGGTGCTTGTGTTTATTTTGGTGACAGCAGACTTGATTTCGAATCGGCACAGTATATTGATGCCCGATTTGTTTTTATTTACGGGTACACACAATTCAACAATTGGCAGCAATATTTCGCTGATAAGAAGAATGTATTAATGATTAAGAATTTAACTGAATTTAATAACTAATAACAAAAAAATCTAATTATGATCAAAATTGGCATCAACGGGTTTGGCAGAATAGGTCGGGCTATTTTCAGAAATAACCTCGACAAGAAGTATTTTAAAGTGGTGGCGATAAACGATGTGAATCCCGACAACGAAAACATTGCGTACACCTTAAATTATGATACGCTGTACGACAGACTTCCAGAACCTTTCCGTGTGGAAGGAGACAATTTAATTAGTCCGGATGGATCTGATTCCATTCGTATTACTCATCAAAAATCGGTAGCAGATGTTGATTGGAAGAGTGCAGGAGTTGATTTCGTAATTGATGCTTCCGGTGTTTATCAGAATGTTCTGGATGCTCAAAAATTGATTGAATCCAAGAGTGTTAAAAAAGTATTTATCACACACTCTCCAAAAAATGTAGATTTTACCATGGTATTGGGTGCCAATGAACATTTACTGGATTTAAATAAACACCACGTTATTTCTACCAGTATTTGTGATGCAACTGCAATCGCTCCGGTTACCAAAGCCATTCACGAAGAATTTGGAATTGCTCACGGATATGCAACCACGCTTCACCCTTGGCTTAACTACCAGAACCTGATGGATGGACCTGCTAGTTCCTGGGCTGTACCGGGTCAGATTTATCACCACTTCGCACTTGGAAGATCTGCCATCGGTAATATGATTCCGAAACCAACAACAGCTATTACAGCAACCTGCACGGTTCTCGAATCCTACGGAATTACCGAAGAAATTATCGGATCATTTTCTTACAGAACACCTACTGCAATTGTGGGAAGTGCCGACCTTACCTTCCATCTAAGCAAAGATGCTCAAACCAGTGACGTGCTTTCCTTATTCGAAAGAATGGAAACCGAACAACACTGGAGAGTCGTTCACAACAACTGGGAACCTTTGGTATCACTTGATTTTAAAAAGGCAGATTTTTCAGCAGTTATCGATCACAGATGGACGAACATTATGCAAAAAAGAATGCTGAAACTCGTTCTGTGGTATGATAACGAATGGGGTTATGCTGCGAGAGTACTGGATCAGGTAATGCTTGTAACCGATAAACTCGGACTTTCTAAATGAAACGCAGCGAGAAATTAGTAACCGTAATTCCTTCGAGATCCGGGAGTAACCGTGTACCAATGAAAGGCATGAGGTTACTCGGAGACAAGACTCTGATTGAATATACGATTGCGGCTGTTAAGGGAAGTAAATATCTGTCGAACCAGATCTATATAAATTCTGACGGTACACAATGGGGCAAGCTGGCTGAAGATCTTGGGGTTAAATACTACCATCGCAGACCAGAACTGGCAACGAGTAAATCTATGATCGACGATTACCTGTACGACTTTATGTGCAACGTTGAAATGGACTATCTCGCGGTAATCACCCCAACTGCTCCTTTTGTTTCTTCAACAGACCTTGACAATGCATGGGAAGCTTATGCCAAGAGCGAAGCCAATACGGTTATTTCGGCAGAGGCGATTCAGACACACTGTTTTTTTAACGGTTCCAGTCTGAACTTTTCAACCGACGGGCAGCTTCCACGTTCACAGGATCTCACACCGGTTCACGCTTTAAATTTTTTAATTGCCATTTACGATTGCACATTCTTCAAAAAACAATACGAAGAAAAAGGGTATGCGGTTTTAGGAGGCAAGATCGACACCTTTATCCTCGATGATTTCGCCACGATCGATATTGATGAGGAAAAGGATTTCATAATGGCGGAATTGGCACTGATGTTTCAGGATAAAGCAGAAGAATTCAAGCCTCGTTATTCGAAATACGTTCAGGATCTGATCGAAAATAAGGTTAATACCAAAAACTAATTGTAGTGAGCAAAATAGCTATTACAGATTATTTCACTTCCCCATCCAGAGAAGAGGTTTCGGTTTTAGGTGATCTTGTTGGAATGGAGGTCGGAGAAGACACCGAAGTTCTTTTGGTGTGGCATGAAGACATCGACGAAAATTATGTAAGCAAACTACCCAATTTACGGGCGGTTCAACGATACGGTGTTGGTTTCGATACACTCGATCTTGATTATTTAAAATCGAGGGGAATTATCTGTTGCAACAATCCGGATTACGGCGTTGACGAAGTTTCTGATACAGCCGTTGCTTATATCATGTCGATCAGCCGCGGAATTCTTCGTTACGACGCAATGGCACAAAAACTTACCAGTGAATTGTGGCAGGAATCCGTTTTAACCGACATAAAGCGAAACAAGGAAACTAAGGTCGGGGTAATCGGTGCCGGAAGAATCGGATCAAGTGTCGCCATGAAATGCAACGCCATCGGTTTCTCAACCTTGTTTTACGATCCGTATAAGGAAAGTGGTCATGATAAGGTGATTCGCGCTAAGCGTGCCTGGACTCTGGAAGAGTTTCTTTCCGAAGCCGATATCATCAGTATTCACTGCCCGCTAAATAAAGAAACGACGGGAATGGTGAACGAAGAATTCATTTCTAAAATGAAAACCGGTGCATCCATTGTAAATACTGCTCGTGGTGGTATGTTTAAAAACACCGATCTGATATATGAAAGTCTGGAAAACGGTAAGCTACTGAGTGCGTATATTGATGTTTTACCTATCGAACCTCCGCCAAACGACAAACTGATGAATGCCTGGCGAAATCAACCCGATTGGTTAAAAGGAAGGTTAATTATTAACCCGCATACCTCCTATTTTTCTCAGGAATCAATTATTGATCTTCGTTATTTTGCAGCTCTTAACGCCAAGCGTTTGTATGATGGAGCAAATCCCTTAAACCTACTTTAAGCGTGAAGCGGTTATTCGTCGTAATTAATCCTACCCAATATCTGAATGCAGTAGAATTTGCTTCAGAATCCGGAAAAGGTGAAAATTACATGGTGGTGATGTCGAGGTTAAATGCGTCGATCGATAACATCCGTGATCTGGGCACAAAGAATCTTTGGCAAAAGGAATATATATACGACATGCCGCTCAAGCATGAAGTGCATAGCAACAAAGTATTCTGGAAAGGTTGTTTCGATTATCTCTGTTCTCAGTTTGATGAACTAAACCCTGACGAAGTCGTTGTCGGGAATCTGGCAGATAACAACATTTATCCGTTTTTATTAAAGAAGAGAAAGAAAATCCAACAGATAACGGTGCTTGATGATGGCACTCCTACACTTGAGATTGCCCGAAGTCTCCAACAAGGATTTTTCCGAAAAACATATCATGTAAAATCGGTTAAGAATATTCTAAAATATATTTCCTTTTTTAACCTCTGGCTTCCATTAATATCCATTCCCCGCAAACTCACTTTTTACACTCTTTTCAATATTGAACTCCGACCTGAGGATACTTTAATCCCGAATAAATATAATTGGGTAAGAAGACGTGTTAAAGAAAAAGAGACCACTCGTGAATTGTTGTTTATCGGCTCTCACATTGTCGACCGAAATCTTGTTTCGGAAGCTGATTATTACGATTCACTCAAAATTGTAAGCGACATCGCTCAAAAGGAAGGTCTTGACTTTGTGTATGTTCATCACCGCGGTGAATCAGAGAAAATCAGAAACTATATTCAGGAAAATTACAAGACCCGTGAATTTTCTCTGCCTTTGGAACTGGCATATCTGGATGAAAGCCGACCGATTTGTTTTGCCGGTCATTTTTCCACTGCTCTATTCAGTTTATCCCGGATTTATGATGTTGAAATGCGGGCTTATTTATTCCCGGATTCAAAAATTATCGGGAGTCAGCATGAGTCAGCTTCGTATATCCGGTATCTGCAAAATGTGATTGAACGTGATTCTTACATTCATTCCAGCAGATTAACAAATTAATTTAATAGCGTCGAAGAAGATTAACTGAGATGAATTCAACATTTGTAATTGCGATTGGCATTTTGTTGGGGATTTATCTCATATATAAAATGTTTGCTAACCCGGTTATCGGTGTTGCTGCAGTATTGCTTGCAAATCCATTCGAACCTTTCATGCCGGAATTAGGAGGGTTTACGCTGGGTCGTATGATGGGAGTTATTTCTATTCTTGCCTGGTTTAATCACATTACAAGAAGAAACAAAAACCTGATTAAGGTAAATCATAAATTATACAGAAGTATTATTTATTTCCTTGTTGCGATTTTTCTATCGGCATTTGTCTGGCTGGTTTCGGATAACAGTTCCCAATCTATGGTCTATGCCTTTACCATCCTTTTGTTATCACTAATGGCATTAATGATAGATGATTTGGCAACCGATAAAAAAAAGGTTCAGATCATTGTGGTATCAATGGCTTTGGCAGGTGCGCTCATTAGTCTGCCCGCGTTTCTTTACGGAATCGGAATCGACATTTATACTCCACTGGGCGCTCCCACACCAACAGACACTTCTGAAGAAACACTACGCGCGAGTAACATTGGAGGAAATCCGAATTCACTCGGGATTAAAGCACGTAACAGTATTTTCGCCAGTTTCCTTTTGCTGACTCTGGTAAAATCTAAACTTTGGAAAGGAATTTCCATCGCCATTTTAGGGGTTTCATTTATTGGTTTAAGCCTTTCCGGATCCAGAACCAACTTCTATGGTACAGTGATCATTTTTGTTGTTTTTGCTTTACTGAATTTCAAATGGATTTTCGGGAAAAATATTCGTCTTGTTGGTTTAGTCGTGGGGGGCAGTCTGCTCATTTATATAGCCCTTCAACTGGTACCGGAAGGTGTTCAGAAAAGATTACTTTTTGGTGGTGGTGACGCGACTATCGCAAAAAGAACTGAATCGAGAGAGAATTTCACATCTGATCAACAGGCTCAAGCGGTGAGCTTTGTGATCGATCATCCGTTTTTTGGAATTGGTTTGGACCGAACCGAAAGTAATTCGGAGAATAATTACGGAGCACACGACACTATTAGTGTGGTATTGGGTGAAATCGGGCTGATCGGGTTTTTCACATTTCTAGGATTGCTCTTCTATGCATTCTCAAAAATGTTCAGAATGTATCAGCGGAAGTTTCTGAAAAATCAGGGGATGCAGATCGGACTTCTTGTTGGGATGCTGGTGTCAATGATTATCATGGGTTATAAAGGTGGGTACATCATTCCGTACGATCGATCTTTCTGGATCGTTCTCGGATTGATTGAACCTGTTCGCAGAATCTGGTATCAGGACTGGCTTAAGCGTTACGGTGCATTAGAACAAATAAATAAACAGCAAACAGTTGACCTCACGAACTAAAATTAGCTGGCCGGAAGGGAAAAAATTTGCCTTTACCATTTTTGACGACACGGATAATGCTGTGTTGGAAAATGTAAAAGCGGTGTATGACTTTTTGCATCATCTGAAAATTTACACAACGAAATCGGTGTGGGTACTCGAACCGGAAGGGACTCCCAGAATTGGCGGTCTTACTTGCGGAGATGTTGCGTACCGCGAATATTGTCAGGAATTAAAAAAACGAGGATTTGAAATTTCCCTGCACAATGTTTCTTCTTCCAGTTCAAATCGGCAGAGAGTGACTGAAGGGCTTGAGGCTTTCAAAAATTACTTCGGAGAATTCCCGAAATCGTTCGCCAACCATTCCGACAATACTGAAAATCTCTATTGGGGTGAAGAACGATTATCGGGATTGAGAAGATCCATTTACAAAAAAATTTCACATCGTTCCGTCTTTAAAGGACACAATCCGGAGAGCGATTATTTTTGGGGAGATCTGGCAAAAGAACATTTGGAATATGTTCGAAATTTTGTTTTTGAAGACATTAATACATTTAAGTCTGACCCTAAAACACCTTACCACGATCCGGACAAACCGTTTGTGAACAAGTGGTTCTCTTCGAGCAATGCCGAAAATATTAATGTTTTTAAAAGAAACATCACTAAAAAAGCCATTGATCAATTGGCGGATGAAGGCGGATATTCCATTCTTTATACCCACTTCTGCACATTTGCCGATAACGGTAAAATTGATCCTTATTTTAAAGAAATAATGGAATATATCGCCGAAAAAGATGGCTGGTATGTACCGGTTAATACCTTGTTGGATTACGTAAATCAATCCATAGGTGATATCACATTACGGAAAGATGCGAAAAGCAATCTTGAATGGAAGTGGTTATCCGAGACCATTAAAACACGACTTACCAAAGGCCGATGAGAAAGCCTGATTTTATCTGTATTGGTGCGCCAAGAACCGGCACCACCTGGTTGTTCGAAAACCTCAGCACGCATCCCGATATCTTTATTCCCGGACAAAAAGCGATTAACTTTTTTAATGTTCATTTTGATAACGGATTCGAATGGTATTGCAACCACTTTGCTAAAACAGACAAAAAGATCTGCGGGGAATTATCACCTCTTTACTTTGGATCTGAAACCGTTTTGCAGCGTATCCATGAACTTTGTCCGGATAGCAAAATAATAATCAGTGTTCGCGATCCGCTCGACCGACTTGAATCTCAGGTTTCTCTGATCAATTCCCTGCGTAATCACGAATTAAGTATGCAGGAAAGGGTTGATGAGAATCCCAGCATCATGGAAATGGGTTTGTACTTTAAGAATGTAACCACAGCCCAGAAATATTTCCCGAAGGAAAATATTTTTATCCTTAATTTTAACCAGATAGCAGACGAACCCGAAGTTGTTTACAGTGAAGTTTTAAAATTTTTGGGTTTACCCGATTATACACCTCAAAAGCTTAATTCCAAAATTGGTTACAACATAAAACCGAAGTATCCTTTCGTGGAAATGATGCGGGTAAGAATTGCCAAACTGCTGATAAAATGGAATCTGGGTAAGATCATTCATGCAGTTAAAAGATCCGGATTAACAGATAAAATCCGATCCATGAATAACAGCACTCCCCAAAAGAAAATTACCGATACGGAACCTGTTAAGAATCCGGAAAAGTTTCAGTTCGCATCGTATTACAAAGACGATCTTGCTCAGTTTGAAAAAGAATTTAATATCCAGGTTTCCAGATATAACTACGCCGAATTAAGCCGATGAAAATAATCGATTCCATTTATCTAAAAATCCTGCTTCTTTCTGAATATAAGAGCATCAACAATGCACTTAAAACATTAGATAAAAGTGCATTTGCAAGCCGTGAACAACTGGAATCAATTCAACGGGAAAAATTAAATTCATTAATAAATACAGCCACCAACCGGGTTCCTTTCTGGAAAAAGTTCCGGGATTTAGTTTCTGAAAATTCTCAAAAAAAACCGGTTTACGATATTCTTTCTGCATTTCCGGTGCTCACCAAACAAACCATTCGCAACAACGGCAATGATGTATTCAATCCAGACATTACGGAATTTATTTCCGCTTCCACGGGTGGAACTACTGGTCAACCGCTGAAGATTCGCAGGGATATGAATTGCAATGCCCTCACAAAAGCGGCTACCTGGAGGGCCAGATTTAACTGGGGAATTAAACCTTCGTCCAAAGAAGTTTACTTAATGGCATTCGGACGAGGAACTTTTCTTGGCAGAAACAAATTAAAATTAGCCAATATTTTAATCGCCGAGGCATTTCCTAAGTCAGAAAAAGATGCTGAATTTTCAGCCCGAACAATTGAGAAATTTAAGCCATTTGCGATTGAGGGATATGCAACCGGTTTGATTGAAGTTGCAAAAAAATATCGCAAAAACTCATCGAGTAAGATTCAGGCAATCGTGTCATCAGGTGAAATGTTGTATGATCATCAGCGGGAATTTTTAGAGGAAAAGTTTGGTGGAAAAGTCTATACATATTACGGCAGTAATGAGATAGGTTCGATTGCTTACGAATGCGAGCACAACCAATTACATGTTGAGGAAGAACACATTATTCTTGAAGTAGTTGACGATAACGGAAGGCCGGTATTTAATCAGGAAGGCCGGGTTCTGGTAACCGATCTCGATAACATTGCTACGCCTTTTATTCGCTACGAGTTGGGAGATACAGCGGTGTTGAGCGACCAGCCCTGCACTTGCGGAAAAAGTTCAAGGGTAATTTCAAAACTCATTGGAAGAAATCAGGATTATTTGTCGGGATTAGAAGATCAAAAAATTCAGGCGACACATCTGGCGGCATTTCTGAAAGATTTAAATAAAATTGGAGAAATACAATTCATTCAATCCGATAAAGACAAAATTGAAGTTCAGTATGACCGATTAGAAGAAGGTGGAGATGCAGAACTTGAATTTATCCGTAAATATCTTTCAGATCAATTAGGAAGAGCAGTCTCCGTCGTTTTTAACCCAGTTGAAAATATTACAAAAACGAATCGGGGGAAACAGCCTTTGGTTGTTCGAAAAATCTGACTTGCTCAACAACGTATCTGATAATAAACCAGACAATTCTTTTTAAAAAATCAACATATCAGGAGTATAATTCAATATCTTAAATTACAATTTCAAAAACCCCTGATAAAGTTCTCACAACAGACACAACACATTATTGACTTAATTAACAACCCGCTTTAAATTATTAATTGAAGTTGTTAAAGTTCATAATTAAAAAAATATAAAATGACTAAAGAAGAGTATGTTAAAGCCAAAATTGAAGCTGGACATTTAATTCATGAATCAGACGGAATTTGGTGGGAAACAACTAAGAAAGGTTATTGTAACACAGCCATTTTATACGATGAGGTAGATCCCCGCAAATCAAAGCCGGCCTTTGGTAAATCGTATATAGGTTACAGTCATAGAATTCCGGAAGGAAGGACTGCCACCGGTGTCTGGCTTCCGTTCGTTATGGGCGAAGAAGGTATTAATTCCTGGTCGCTTGAAGGTTTACAAAGTGGTAACCGGCGCAGACGAATCAAAAAAGGATTAAAATTCAACGAGGTAAAACTGATCACGGATTTGTCGGAACACAAGGAAGCCATTTCTAGAATTCTGAAATCAACTGCCATTCGGAACGGACACGGAAATCCTCCTGAATATTATGATATGGATAAGTCTTCCTGGTGGAATACGATTCAAAAAGTAGCGAAGTACACCGAATTCTGGTGTGCCTTTCAGGAAGGCGAACTAGCCGGGTATATCTGCCTTCACGTAATGGGAGACCGGGTTATTGTTGACGGGGTAAAAAGCGATACCGATATGCTTCCGAATTGTCCGACAGACGCAATCATTTATTCCATGTTAATTGATTTGAGAAGCCGTGGTGGAATTAAGGAAATGTGGTACGGAGGTAAAAGCAATCGCCCGAGTCTTGATGAGTTTAAAACAAGTTACGGTTTTGAAGTAAAAGAGATTCCCTACACCACCCGCTTACTGGGAGGTTATTTGCCATTACCAAAATTCGTTGAGTCCTTTATTAAACGACGCGACGATCAATAGTGAAAAGCCAGAATAAGGATAAAGAGTCAAACATAAAATGAGCTTTACTTACCGGGCTGTAAAGGGATCTGAATGTTGGTCCGATCCTAATCTCGAGAACTTTCTTCTCGGCAATGGAAGGGTTTTTCAGACACTTAATTTTCTCTCCGTCTTTAAAGACAAACTAATCATTTCGATTTGCGAAAAAGAAGAGAAAATTATTGGGGCCTTGCCATTTGTAATAATGACCAAGAACAAAGTTAAGGGCGCACATATACCGCCTTACGCACACGTTCATGGTCCGGTTCTCGATCCAACTTTCTACGACAATTACATTGAAATTTTAGAAGGCATTTTAAAACTGGCTCCGCCGGTACCATTGGTGGAATTTAAGGTACCTGTTCCAAATCAGGATATTATTCCTTTTAATGAATTAGGTGCTAAGGTTTTTGCGACGCAGACGCATCTGGTTCAGAAGGATGTGAAGTACGGTCTGGAAGTAATTCATTCCTCAAAGAGAAGATATCTCAAAAAATTATTGGCTCTTTTGGAGAACGGCACACTTGTACTTAAAGAAGGCAGGGAATGCATAGAAGATCTGATTTTTTTGCAGGACGAAACGGCTAAAAGAAATAATTTCAGATCAAATCTGCCGACGATCCGAAAAATAATTTCGTCACTTAACGAGAATCAGTACTATTGTTTTGTGCTGTACACCAAAGAAGGTAAACCACTATCGGGTGCGTATTGTCCGCATGATAACGAGTTTGCTTATCACCTCATAAATGCTTCCGTAAACGACGATGATAATTTGCTGAATAAATCCAATATTTTAACAACTTATCTTGCTGTAAGCCGTGCCATCGACAAAGGTATCGGCTTTGATTTCGAGGGGAGCAACATTAGTGGTATTGCCGGTTTTTACCGAATGATGGGTGGAGTACCAACATGCTTTTACAGAATTGAAATAGCGAAAAACTTTATTGGTAAATTATATTTTGCTCTAAAGTATTTTTTTTAATAGAATAAAAGGAATAACTCAAATCTAAAAAACAAAAATTTGAGATCTCAGTCAACTTTAAAGATCTGCCATGTAACAAGTATGCACGACTGGCAGGACGACCGGATATTTCAACGTGCTTGCGTGGGTATGGCTCGTTTCGGCCATGAAGTACATCTGGTCGCGATAAAGGATGAAGATTCAAAGGAATCCGAATTTATTTCACGGGGTGTACACATTCATCTCACACCGAGACGACAAGGGTGGAAAAGAAGATGGTTCTGTTCTATCGATGTTATTAATAAAGCCATTGAACTGAATGCAGACATCTATCATTTTCACGATCCGGATTTGCTGCCACATGTAAATAAATTAAAAAAGAATTGTCCCAAATCTGCCGTAATATATGACATCCATGAGAATTATGCCGGCCGTTTTGCCGACTGGGGTTTACCTGCATTTTTAGGAAACTGGTTCCGTCGATATGAAATCCGAAAAATAAATAGTATAGACGGGATTACGGTTGTTTCAGAGTCAATGAAAGGGCTTTTTAAAGATGCCAAAGTTCCGGTGGAAGTTACCCGAAACTCGGCTGATTTACACCGACTCAAAGAGATTAACTTCGACGAAAAAACCGAAGACGGAGGCGCTCCGGTAATTGTAACATCCGGCTCTCATTCACATGCCAGAAACTGTCTTCAAACAGTTCAGGCAATACCCTTTACCAAGGGGCCAAACGATATAAAACCCATCTTTCAGTTTGTTGGTCGGTATATGGGTAATATTAAAGATGAGATGATCGAACAATCCAAAAAAGATTCGACTGAGGATCAGTTGCAACTTGATGGAATGATTCCATGGGATGAAAATTTTAAACGAATTGCCAGGGCATTTTGCGGTTGCGTGTTTTATGAAGATAATCCGAACAATCGTGTGGGAGTTCCGAACAGATTATTCGAATATATGTACTGCGGATTGCCGGTAGTGGTTTCGAATTTTCCGGAATTGAAAGCAATTGTTGATGACGCAGATTGCGGTTTGATTGTCGATTCTGAAGATCCGAAATCCATCGGACAAGCCCTTTCAACCTTGCTTTCTGATCCCGTTCGAAGTAAACAAATGGGCGAAAATGGGAAAGAGGCATTGGCAAAAAAATACGGCTATCATGTTGATCTTGAGAAACTGAATGCATTCTATTTATCCCTCTTGAATTAATGCAGATCTTTTAATCGCAGAAAATATTTAAATGAATATTCGTCACACCTGGGAAAAATTTAAACCTTACCTCTCTTCCGGTTTTAATTATTGGCGATCTGCTGATAAAGAAAAATATGTGATTCAGGATTCTCTCGGTCCATTTTTCGGAATGCGACTTCAGGATCGGCTTGAAGATGGACATTACGATCTGTTTGATGAGGAAGGTTTACCGGTTCGTTTACACAACAAGGAAACCTACAGGAGTTGGAGCACTATATTTTCGTATTCCTTCGCCCGATACGAACAATATCTTCAAACGGGGAACAAAGATCATTTGATTCCCATGCGCAATACATTTAAGCATATTGTGGAGTCCGGAGTGAGAACAGATTACAACGGACTTGTTTTTCCGCACCACAATATACTCTCGGCCATGAATCAAGGAGAGGCTCTTTCTGTGATTGCGCGTTTATACGAAGTGGATAAAGACGAAAAATTGCTCGAAGTGGTTCCGGCTATTTTACATCCGTATTCTGTGAATGTAAAAGACGGCGGAGTTCGGGGACAGTTTTTAAATCACCCGAAAATTTCGTGGTTCGAGGAGTTGGCAGAGTTGCCCGGAAAACACATTCTCAACGGAATGAATTATTCACTTTTAGGCTTATACGAAATTCATAAAGCAACGAATCAATTTCCAAAAGCGGAAGAATTGTTTAACGAAGGAATTACTAATCTCAAAAAAGCGCTGCCCCTTTTTGACAATGGTTATTGGTCTAATTACTGGTTCGATGACGTTGCTCCGCATTACATTGCCAGCGTGATGTATCACAATTTGCACATTCGCCAACTCGAGTATTTCGCAGCTGTTTTAAATGATGATGTTCTATCCAGATACAGAGATTTATTTATCAGATACCAGCAAAACCCGGTGAATCGAATAAAAGCGGGCATAACAATTTTTAAATCCAAAATCGGGTAATGAAAATATTATTTATCGCCGGTGGATATCCGACACCTGATAAGACTTTCCGCGGAATTTTTAATGCCCGTGCGGTTAAAGCTCTATCGAAAGAGGCGGAAGTAATTGTTTGTCATTATCGCTATTGGCGTCCCGGAAGAAAGTTCGTTGAAAAGTCTGTCGGTTCCGAAGGCAATACCATATATGTTTTGGCATTACCCTGGATCCCAGTGAGCAATGCATTTATCAATGCCTGGCAGCACATGGTTTGGGCATATTTATCGGGCATATTATTAAAACGTCAGTTAAAGAGTTGGAATCCGGATGTGGTTCATTCGGTAAATTTAGAGATGGCCCTTATTGGGAAAAGGGTTTCCAAAAAATTAAAATCGGCGCATTTTTCACAGGTTACCGGAAGTGACATCATACATTTCATTCCGGCTATTGAGAAGTACTGGCCCTTAAAAATGCACTGGAGAACTGGGATTAATGCCATCATTTGCAACTCCAGAAATTTAGAATCTATCGTTAAAAAACGCTATCCTGAATGTGCAGTGTTTACTTGTTACCGGGGTGTTGATTGTGAAGTTTTCAATTCTGAGAATCGCAAAACTGAGCGAACTGCGAGAAAGCAATTCCTTTTTCTTGGAGGATTCAGCAACCGAAAAGGTTCGGGTCTGGGCACAGACCTCAAAGGCGGAGAGTTCTTGAAAGAGCTCTGGTCTGCGTTGGATCAGCTTCCGGATTTTGATGCGGATATAAAAATTGGCGGACCCGAAAGTCGTTCAGGTGCTACTACTGAATGGAGAGATACTCTTCAAAAACCCGAAAATGTTGATTTGATCGGAGATATGGATCCGGCAACGATTCCATCAGTTATGAAAAAATCAGACATCTTGCTTCTCCCGAGCCGTTCAGAAGGATTGCCCAATGTTGTAGTGGAAGCCATGGCAAGCGGGATGTATGTAATTGCCAGTGACGTAGGTGGAGTTTCCGAAATAATTACCTCGAAAAATACCGGAACTGTGCTGCCGTCCACTGATCGTAACGCATGGATCGAAGCAATGAAAGAAGGGGCTTCCGGGAAATTAGATTTGGATTTGATTGGCAGTGAAGCACGAAAATTTATTGAAATCAATTTCAACAGTTCAACATACGGAAATCGATTAATCCATATTTACACGACGAATATTAAATGAAAAAAATATTTACCATTGTCGGAGCCAGACCACAGTTTGTGAAGGCCGCTGTTGTTTCAAGAGTGATTCATTCTACTCCGGATATTGAAGAAATTCTGGTGCATACCGGGCAGCACTTCGATAAAAATATGTCGGATATTTTTTTCGAAGAAATGGAAATTCCGAAACCCAATTATTCTCTGGGAATAAACAGCATGAGCCATGGCCAGATGACAGGTGCTATGCTCGGTGAATTAGAGAAGCTGATGTTGGAGGAAAAGCCCGATACTGTATTGGTATACGGCGACACGAACTCCACACTCGCCGGAGCATTAGCTGCCATCAAACTTCACATTCCGATTGCTCACGTTGAGGCCGGACTTCGGTCTTTCAATATGCAAATGCCGGAAGAGATTAATCGCATTTTAACGGATCGCGTGAGTACCTGGTTGTTCTGTCCCACTCAAACGGCTGTCGACAATCTGAAGACTGAGAATTTTTCTAATGGGATTTACCTGACCGGGGACGTAATGTTTGATGCTGCGCGGTACTACTACCCAAAACGAAAAAGGCCGGAAATTTCCGGGATTCAGGAAGGGGAATACATCCTTGGTACGATACACCGTGAAGAGAATACGAAGAACACCGAAAACCTTAAAAGAATAATTGATGCAATTAATCATGTGCATCAAAACATAAAACCGGTAGTTGTTCCCATGCATCCGGGAACGATGAAGAAAATTAAGGATCTGGACATCAGAATTGATTTTCACATGATTCCACCGGTTAGCTATTTTGAAATGATTTGGTTGATTGACAACTGCAAATTGGTTGTTACCGACAGTGGCGGCTTGCAAAAAGAAGCGTATTTCTTTAATAAATTCTGTGTAACGATGCGGGAACAAACTGAGTGGATTGAACTGGTTGAAAACGGGGTTAATAAAATTTGCGGAACCGATTCAAACATGATTTTAGACGCGATCGGGTCTTTTATGACTGCTGAATTTAAAGGTGTCGCAGGCATTTACGGAGATGCTCATGCGGGATCAAAAATTATTGCTGAATTGCTGAAGTGAAGATCATTTTATCACACGACGTAGATCACCTAAACTGGAAAGAACATTATTTCCGTGATCTGTATCTCCCTGGGACACTCTACAGAAATACCCGCGCTCTTCTTAACGGAAGTATCGACATTAAACTTTATATAAAAAGACTTCGGTTACGCGGCAACATAAACAGCCTTTCAGACCTGGTTAAATTTTACGAGCAAAAAGAATTAAAAGCCACCTTCTTTTTCGGTATGGCCAACGCGCTGAAACTTTCTTACCATCACAAAGAAGCCGCTCCCTGGATTAAAATGCTCATCGAAAACGGACATGATGTGGGTGTTCATGGAATCGAAGTTAAAAACGGAAAAAATATTAAGTACGAATACGAAAGCTTTAAGCAATTAAGTGGATTAGAAAGTTTTGGAATCCGTACACATTATTTAAGACTTTCAGGTTACACTTACTCGCAATTCGAGCAGGAAGGATACACATTTGATTCGTCTGTACAGGGCTTATTCTTCCCGTTTAAAATAGGTTCCATGTGGGAGATTCCAATTTCCATAATGGATGCAAGCCTCGTGAAAAATTTTATGACCAATCTCAACGAGGAAGAATGGAAATCCAAATCTCAGAACGTATTAGAATCTGCCGAAAAGATGGGACTTCCGTATTTCGTAATTAATGTACACGACAACTATTTATCACCCGAGTACAACACCATAAAAAGTTGGTATGTAAACCTCGTTGAAGATTTACAAAACAAGGGCTACGAGTTCATTACATTCAAAGAGGCGGTTGCCGAATTACAGTCTAAATAAGTAATTGAGTCTTTTTATATGCGCGTATTAATTTTTGGCGGTTCAGGAAATCTCGGATCTCGTTTGGTAAAACGATTTATGGAGATGGGCTACGAAGTTGGTGTAGGAATTAGAAGTATTGAGAAAATACAGGATCCGGCGATTAAAAAATATTCGGTTAATCTTGAAAATGAATCTCAGATTCAAAAAGCATTGCAAGATTTTCAACCCGATGTAGTGATCAATGCCTCTTACATTCAATATGCTCCGGCCATTGTTAAAATGAGCGAAGGAGTAAATTCCATCAAGCATTTCATTTTTACCGGAAGTATGGGCGTTTTTACAAAACTTCCCTCCGGTTCTGCAGATCTGAAAAGAGAAGCAGAAGCAATACTCCGGGATTCCAAACAACCTTTTACCGTGATAAGACCTACCATGATTTATGGTCATGCGAAGGATATGAATATTTCGAAGCTTGCACGATCATTTAAAAAATTCCCGTTTTTTCCGATCATAGGTTCCGGAAATGCGAAAATTCAACCCATCAATATCGGTGATCTGGTTGAATCATTTGCATCGGTTGTTCTGAAGCCTGAACATTTCGGTAATTTTTATTGTGTAGGTTGTCTTGAGCCAATCACCAACCGGGAACTATTTGAAATTGTGAGAGCTAAAACCGGTGCAAAAACAAGATTTATTTCTATTCCCGGCAAGCTGATTTGGTTGGTCATTAAAACATTGGCAATTATTAAGATTAAAATCATTAGTGAGGAGCAACTGAAAAGATTCTCCGAAGACAAAAGCCTGGCTAATAATGATTTTAAATCACTCACAAACCGTGATCCGCTGACTTTTGAAGAAGGTTGTGAATTTTTGAAAACACTGTAACAACTTCTGAAAATACTCCCCTCCCATTTGTTCGGCTTGTGCATGTTAAAGTAAGTCGAAATTTACAGCATCAATGAACACGAAACCAACCAGATTACTCATCCTTAATCAATACGCCAGTACTCCGAAATACAGTTCCGGAGCCGGTGAGCGATATTATTATCTGGCGCCACATTTTAAAAAGGCAAACATTGATGTTACCCTCATATCCGGGGCATATAATCATCTGTTAATCGAGTATCCGAAAACACCAGATCTCTTCAATAAAGAAGAAGTAGACGGCGGAAATTTTTACTGGGTAAAACTTCGGGCTTACCGGAAAGGTAGTTTTCTGGGAAGACTGTTATCGTGGTTTGAGTTTCTGTTTAAATTGTTCCGATTCCGGTTTGATGGCAAGAAACCCGATGTCGTTCTGGTTTCTTCCATGTCGATATTTCCTTCGTTCTATGCACTGTATCTCAAGTGGCGATACAAAACCAAATTTATTCTGGAGATAAGGGATATATGGCCACTTACACCAATGTTGCTCGGAGGTTACAGCAAAAACCACCCGTTTATCATCTTCTTGAAATTCGTCGAAAAATTTGCATACAAACGGGCTGATGCTATGATTTCGGTATTGCCCAACTTCAACGATCATCTGCAAAATGTTCTTGGGAAAAAATGCAAAAGCACCTGGATTCCGAATGCCATTCAGGAAGTAACAGAACCGGAATCTGTTCATCAAAAAGCAAATTCGGAAACCTTCAAAGTAATTTACACCGGCGCGATCGGGTTAGCAAATGCAATGGAAACGGTGATTCATGCAGCCCGTATTCTTCAGAACAATCCGGAAGTTGAATTTATTCTGATTGGAGAAGGACCAGACAAAGAGAAACTTCGTTTGATGGCGGAGGATTGGAAACTAACCAATGTTATTTTCCGGGATAAAATTCTTAAAGATCACGTTCATCAGGAACTCCGGAAAGCCGATCTGGCAATCATTTCCTGGACGAACAGCAAACTTTACGACTTTGGTGTTTCGGCCAACAAATACAATGATTACATGATGGCGGAAGTTCCCATTCTTTCAGCCTCTAATATTAAATCGGATCCCGTGGTAATGGCGAATTGCGGCCTCCAGGTACCGGCTGAAAACCCGGAGGAATTTGCGGCTGCCATTTTAAAACTAAAGGATATGTCTTCAGAAGAAAGACATCAACTCGGGAAAAACGGTAGAAACTACCTCATTGAAAACAACACGTATTCACAAATTCAATCGAAATTTTTACAGGTTTTCGATTCTTTGCTCTCTGAAAAAGTGTAATTGTAATTTTTAAAATCCATAAATGAAACCATTCAACTCAATTCGATTTTATGAATTTTAATCTTACCCAAATTATTATTCTTACTGTAGCTGCCATTGCCATGGTTCCGGTATTTTTCAGCATAGCCAGAAAAATAAATATGGTTGACCTCCCCAATGAAAGGAGTTCGCATAAACATTCAACCTTAAGAGGAGCGGGAATTATTCTGATTTGCACCGTTATCGTAAGCGGAATTTTTACTTCGTTTTCGAATTGGATGCTGATTGCCGGTTTAACCATTGGCGCGGCAACGGGATTTATCGATGATAAATTCCAGCTTAAAGCCGGTTTGCGGGCGCTGCTTTACGGAATCGGTTGTGCTATGTGCCTGTGGTCGGTTCCGGGATTTTCTGAACTACCCATCTGGATTATTCCTATAATTTTTATTGTAGCACTCGGAACCATAAATGCCTACAATTTTATGGATGGTATTAATGGAATTTCCATCATTTATGCATTGGTGTTTTGCATTTCATTAATTGCTTGTAATCAATTTTTGTCTTTTGAAACCGACCCTACAGTGCTTTCGGCTGTACTAATTGCCTCTCTGGTTTTTGCCTTTATGAATGTAAGAAAACACGCGCTGGCTTTTATGGGAGATGTGGGGAGTGTATTTCTCGGGATGATTGTGGTGTATTGGACGGTTGAACTTTGCATTCAGCTAAATTCAATAGCCTTTTTAGGTTTTTTATTGGTATACGGTATTGATTCCGTGATCACCATTGTTGAAAGGCTGAAAAGAAGAGAAGATATTTTTGCAGCCCACCGGAATCATTTATATCAATTACTGGCTAACGAGCTCAAGTGGTCCCATTTAAGCGTAAGTTCAATTTATGGTTTAATCCAGTTAATTATTAACACGGGGATAATTGCTTTGGTAAAACTCACTGCTCTGAATGGATGGATAATTCTTGCGATTGCAGCTGTTCCTGCCGGAATTTTATATTTATACATTAAGTTTTATTTCGTAAAACCCGGAATAGATAAATTACATTAAATCAATTAAAATGAGTTCAAACCTTTCACTCGCAGAGGATTCTTTATTTACTATTTTGTTTGAGGCTGCTCACAAAGCAGGCAAAGCAATTTTGGACGTATACAGTCGTGATGATTTCGGCGAAAAAATAAAAGACGACAATAGCCCTTTAACCGAGGCGGATAAAAATGCCAATACAGAGATCATGAATGTTCTGGCATCAACACAGCTACCGGTTCTGAGTGAGGAAGGGAAGTCGATTCCGTATGAAGAACGTTCCGGTTGGAAAGAATTCTGGATGGTGGATCCTCTCGACGGAACAAAGGAATTTATCAAACGAAATGGTGAGTTTACGGTAAACATCGCATTAATCAGAAACAATACTCCTGTAATCGGAATTGTGTATGCACCGGCAACCGACACATGTTGGATCGGTGACGTTTCCAACGGCGCATTTGTCTGTCATACCTTTTCTGCCAGTATCGATTCCGGTGTAAAACCCGAATTTAAACCGATGAAATCCAACAGTGACTTTCGTCCTTATACCGTTGTTGGGAGCCGAAGTCATTCCTCTAAGGAGACCGAAGATTTCGTTGCCGAATTACAGAAAAAATACGGTGAAATAAATTTTTTATCGGCAGGTAGTTCGCTCAAGATTTGCAAGGTTGCAGAAGGATTTGCGAATATTTATCCGAGGCTGGCTCCAACGATGGAATGGGACACCGCCGCAGGACATGCGGTTGCTGTGGCTGCCGGTTGCCGCGTGGATGAATTTATTTCTAACACACCACTTAAATACAATAAAGAAAATTTGCTCAATCCATGGTTTGTGGTTGAAGCACTGCCCGCATAAATGGCATTCTGGGTTTTAAGTCTTCTACTTTTGGTTACCATCGGGCTAATCCTCGAC
Organism: Bacteroidota bacterium; assembly: GCA_016124755.1. GTDB lineage: Bacteria > Bacteroidota > Bacteroidia > NS11-12g > UBA9320 > WGNA01. The sequence goes on from WGNA01000005.1 coordinate 143,852, forward strand.
AGGTGGCCGGCTCATTCTATTTTTTCCATTGCAGCTTTGCTTCTGCTGATAACAGGAGTAATAAGCTCAGAACAAATGATGGCGAGTTTTGCAAATCCAGCAATCATTTCCATATTTATTCTGATCATTATCACCTCTGCCATGAACGATCACTTTAGTTTGCCGAAACTATTGGATCCGTTACTGGGAAGAGCCACAAGCATCCGGGGTTTTATTGCCCGAATGTCTGTAACAATCGGACCGCTTTCCGCTATCATGAACAATACTCCGATTGTTGCGCTGATGACACCTTATGCCTATCGCTGGTCACAAAACCGGAATTTCGCTCCTTCCCGGGTACTCATGCCACTTTCTTTTATTACCATAATTGGCGGAATGCTCACCACCATCGGCACCTCAACAAATCTGGTTTTAAACGGACTTGTAACTGCAGCCGGATACGAATCACTTTCCTTTAAAGACTTTTTTATTCCCGGGGTAATTGTCGCAATTCCAACTTTTATTTTTCTGATCATAGCCGCTCAACGTCTTTTAAAAGACCGGAAGGACCACCTGAGCGAAGCTAATTCCAACCTCAGAGAATATCTCGTTGAAACAGAGGTGGAACTAAACAGCCTCCTGATTGGTAAAACCATAACACAGGCAGGATTGCGTAATCTGAATGGTTTGTTTTTGGTGGAAATTCTGAGAGACAATCAGGTGATTTCTCCTGTTCGGCCAGAAGAAATTATCCTTAGCAACGACCGCTTGTTTTTTGCCGGAGATTCAGAGAAAGTGCTTGAACTGCTGGATCAGAATAACGGTCTGAAGATGCCTCTTTCCGACGGGCAGGAATTACAAAAAGGACTTAAAATTCTGGAAGCAGTTGTGCCTGCAAACTCAGATCTGATCGGAAGAACACTCAAGCAGGTTCAGTTCAGGGATGTGTATGATGCCGCAGTTATCGCCATTCACAGAAATGGAGAAAGGCTTAAAGGTAAAATTGGTGAAATTGAATTAGACAAAGGCGATTTGCTTTTGATCTCCGGTGGTGACGAATTTCTACCCAAGCTCCAGAATAATAAAAATTTATACGTTGTAACCACCGTTCGGCAAATCCGGGAAGTTGAATCCTGGAAAAAGAAAGGTGTTGCAATTTCTTTCGCAGCAATTATTGCTTCATCCTTTTTTATAAGCGGGTTGAGTTTATTTAAAATCCTCCTGTTAATGCTCGCTGTTCTCTTTGTATTTGGATTAACAAATCTGAAAGCAGTTAAAAAGAATGTTAGTCTGAAACTTTTATTGGTTCTCGGCTCCGCAATTGCCTTAAGTGAAAGCCTTATTAATACAGGAGCTGCAGATGTGATCAGTGAATCTTTAGCGAAGTTTATACATTTAATTCCACCGTTCGGAGTCGTGGTTATGTTGTATTTAATCACCTTAATTTTTTCTTTATTTATAACCAATGCAGCAGCAGTTGCCATAATGTTTCCGGTTGCAGCTTCACTTATTCACGTCGGCAATGTTCCGGATATCGCAGTTTTCATCGGTATCGCATTCGCAGCATCGTGTTCTTTTATAACACCCTTCGGATATCAGACAAACCTGATGGTTTATGGTCCGGGTAATTATCGTTTTAACGACTTTGTTCGACTGGGTTTACCCCTGACAATAATTTACAGCACAGCCGTGCTTACCTATTTATATTTTGCCTATTTCGGATAATTTATTATGACTGAAAAACTTCATATTATTCCACACAATCACAAGATTACTGCTGAAGACCGCGAGCAAAAGAACGGTCATAAATCGGCAGTTCTCTGGTTCACCGGACTCTCCGGATCCGGAAAGAGCAGTCTGGCCGGAGCACTCGAAAATTACTTATTTGAAAATGGTCGTCAGGTTTACATTTTAGATGGCGATAATGTTCGGATGGGTTTAAATGCAGATCTCGATTTTAGCGATGCCGGGCGTGTAGAAAACATCCGCCGTATTGCGGAGGTTGCCAATCTTTTCAGACTTTCGGGAACGTTGTTGTTAACTGCTTTTATTTCGCCATTTAAGGCAGACAGAGAATTAGCCCGCAAAACAGTCGGGGATTCTCACTTCTTTGAAATCTATGTTCGATGCCCTATAGAAGTGTGCGAAAGCAGAGATGTAAAAGGCCTTTATAAAAAAGCTCGTAACGGTGAGATTAAGAACTTTACAGGAATATCATCTCCATTTGAAGAACCTGTTAACGCCGATCTTATCGTTGATACAAACTTGCATTCTTTAGAGGAATGCTTAGGACAATTGATTTCTTTTGTGAACTCAAAAATTCAGATGAATGGGTAGCAAATATTATTTGACACACCTCAAAGAACTTGAGTCTGAATCCATCTATGTGATTCGCGAAGTTTTTGCACAATTTCAAAATCCGGCGATTTTATTCTCCGGTGGAAAAGACAGTATTCTGTTGACGCATTTGGCCAAAAAAGCTTTCTGGCCGGCGAAAATTCCTTTCCCTTTAGTACACATCGACACAGGTCACAACTTCCCTGAAACCATCGAGTTCAGAGATAACCTTGCCAAAGAACTGGGAGTAAAACTCATTGTTGGCAGCGTTCAGGAAAGTATCGACAAGGGTATGGTACAAGAAGAAACCGGCATTAATGCAAGCCGGAATGCATTGCAAACCACGACACTTCTCAGCACAATTGAAGAACATAAATTCGATGCTGCAATGGGTGGCGCCAGACGCGATGAAGAAAAAGCCAGAGCTAAGGAAAGATTCTTTTCGCACCGCGACGATTTCGGTCAGTGGGATCCAAAAAACCAAAGACCGGAACTCTGGAACATTTTCAACGGTCACAAACACATGGGTGAGCACTTCCGTGTTTTCCCAATCAGTAACTGGACTGAAATGGATGTTTGGCAATATATCCTTATGGAAAATATTGAGCTGCCTTCTTTATACTTTGCTCACGAAAGAGAAGTGTTTGAACGACACGGAACTTTGCTGGCAGTTTCTCCTTTTGTCACCCTGAAACAAACCGATGTGGTGATGAAAAAAATTGTGCGCTACCGAACCTGCGGTGATATGCCCATTACAGGTGCAGTTGAGTCCATGGCCAGTTCTTTAGAACAGGTTATTCAGGAAGTAGCAGCCAGCCGGCAAACGGAAAGAGGAAACAGAGCGGATGACAAGCGATCGGAAACCGCGATGGAAGACAGAAAAAGACAAGGATATTTTTAAACCCAATAAAATGAGTAACGCATATCTTGATATGGAACTCCTGCGCTTCACAACAGCAGGAAGTGTAGACGACGGGAAGAGTACATTAATTGGCAGACTTCTATACGATTCAAAATCCATTTTTGAAGATCAGATCGACGCCGTAAAAAGTTCAAGCGAAAGAAAAGGACTTGAACACATCGATTTTTCACTGCTCACCGATGGTTTAAAAGACGAGCGGGAACAAGGTATTACCATCGATGTTGCCTATCGCTATTTTGCCACACCCAAAAGAAAATTCATTATCGCCGATACTCCGGGCCATATTCAATATACACGAAACATGGTTACCGGTGCATCAACTGCCAACGTAGCCCTTATTCTGGTTGATGCCCGCAACGGAGTTGTCGAACAAACGTATCGACACAGTTACATTGCGTCTCTTCTGCAAATACCGCATTTGGTTGTATGTATCAATAAAATGGATCTGGTTGATTACGATGAAGAAGCTTTTAATAAAATAAAAGCCGATTTCGAATCTTTTGCTTCCAAACTGGATGTTCAGGATGTTGAATTCATTCCGATCAGTGCATTAGTTGGCGATAACGTTGTTCATCGTTCAGAAAAAATGCCCTGGTACGAAGGTGGAACATTGATGTACACCTTAGAGAATGTTCACATCAGCAGCGATCACAATCACATTGATGCCCGTTTTCCGGTGCAGACTGTAATTCGTCCGCATCGTCAGGAGTACCACGACTTCCGCGGTTACGCCGGAAGAGTTGCCGGTGGTGTATTTAAAAAAGGAGATGAAGTGGTTGTTTTGCCATCTGGTTTTACCACTAAAGTGAAAAACATCATTCTCGACGAAACCGAACTCGAAAGCGTTTTCGCGCCTATGTCGGTAACGATGGAATTGGAAGATGATCTCGATATCAGTCGGGGTGGTATGATTGCCAAACCCAACAACAAACCGGATATGACGCAAGACGTCGACATTATGTGTTGTTGGTTAAATGAAAAACCACTCAACCCGATTGCAAAATACATCGTGAAACATACCACAAATGATCAGCGATGTATGGTGAAGGAGATTCTGTATAAGCTTGATATCAACACTCTGAACAGGATTGAAGATGACAAGGTGATTAATATGAATGATATTTTCAGAGCACGAATTCGTACCACAAAGCCTTTGATGATAGATTCATACAGGAAAAACAGAATTACCGGAAGTATGATTCTCATCGACGAGGGCACTAATGAAACCGTTGCTGCCTGCATGGTTGTTTAACTTTCACCTGCTTTTAAACCTATCTATTTTTCACAGATTTTATGACTAAAACTAAGTTCGCCATAATGGGCTTCGGCCACATTGGTAGAAGACACGCTACCATTGTTAATGAACATCCGTCATGTGAATTGATGGCAATTATTGAAACGGATAAGAAGGCGCTTGAACATGAACTTTATCCCAAAGGTGTTCCTTCTTTTGCGTCGATTGATGAAATGATTTCAGCCGGAGTAACACCGGAAGTGATCAATATTGCGACGCCTAACGGCACTCACGTTCCTCTTGCACTCGAAGCATTGAAAAGCAAATTTCATGTGGTGATCGAGAAACCTATGGGAATTTCCAGACTGCAATGTGAACAGGTTTTATTTGAATCACTCAATGTCAACAAACAAGTCTTCATTGTAAAGCAAAACCGTTACAGCCCTCCAAGCAAGTGGTTAAAAGAAATCGTATCTCAGAATATTCTCGGTGATATATACATGGTTCAGGTTAATTGTTACTGGAATCGTGACGATCGCTATTATAAACCCGGAGGCTGGAAAGGGACTAAGGATCTTGACGGCGGTGTGCTGTATACTCAGTTCAGCCACTTCATTGATATAATGTTCTGGATCTTCGGCGATATCAAGAATATCAAAACCAACCTGAACAACTTCAATCATCAGGATAACACAGAATTTGAAGACAGCGGAAATTCCATTTTCGAATTTGTAAACGGCGGGTTCGGCTCTCTGAACTTTTCTACCTCGGTTTGGGACACTAACATGGAAAGTTCGATTACTGTTGTTGGTTCAAAGGGTAGCGTTAAAATCGGCGGACAGTACCTCAACGAAATTGAATACTGCCACGTTGAAAATTATGATAAACCCACCCTTCCTCCAACCAATCCACCAAACGACTACGGCCCGTTTAAAGGCAGTGCCGCAAATCACCACTATGTGATTCAAAACGTGGTTGACACGCTGAACGGAAATGATTCCATTACAGCTAATGCGCTTGAAGGTCTTAAGGTGGTTGACATCATCGAAAGAATTTACGACTCTGCAAATTGAACATTAGTTATCTACTAAGTCGTTTTCCAGGATCTATTGAAATATTCATTCTTCGCGAAATAGATGCGTTGAATGCTTCGGGGAATCGTGTTTCTATTATTAGTCCGAATCCGCGAATCCGAACGATCCACATAAAAAACGATCAGCGAGTAGATTCAGTCGTACGGCCAACCGGCAATCCCGTCAAATTACTTCTTACCACTACGTGGGCTCTCTTACACGGAAACAGTGTGTGGGGCAGGTGGGAGCATTATAAAATGATGTTTTATAATGTTGGCAATAAATCACTTTTCCGACTGGTCGGAATGGGGTTTCTCATCGATAATCTGGTTTACAGTATGCGGAAAAACAATTCGGTTCCCGCACACATTCACAGTCACCATCTTTATCTTACCACTTACGTAGCATATCAGCTTTCAAAATCTTTAGGCATAAATTACAGCCTTACCTTACACACCTTATCTCACTTATATCCGCAATCTGTTTTAAAGTCGATTTTGGTTAAAGCAACGTTTCTCAGAACCATTTCGACTGAACTTCAGCCCATATTCAATCCGTATGTCGGCAACCCCGATAAGTTTCATCTCATCACCAATGGCATACCGTCCGACACCTTTCAGTTCAATCCCAAAGAGTCGTCTCCGGGAAGTGTACTAAAAATAATTGCAACCGGATATTTACACGATAAAAAAGGATTTGATCTTTTGATTCAGGCCTGTGCCCTTTTAAAATCGTACAACATTCGTTTTGAGTGCAACATCATCGGATCTGGTCCGGAAGAAAACCGCTTGCAGTCATTGGTTCAGAATTTAAATCTGGAATCGGAAATTCATCTTTTAGGCAATATGGATAATGAATCTGTGCTTCGACACATGTCAGCATCAGATGTGCTGGTTGCTCCAAGCAGAAGTCCGAAACGTTCAACGCGCGACGGTTTGCCAACGGTGATCATTGAGGCGATGAGCTTGTCGGTTCCGGTAATCGCTACCGATTTTGCCGGCATCCCGGATATTGTTAAACATCGTGAAACAGGACTTTTGATTCCTCAGGAAGATTATAAGGCAATCACAGCCGGAATTGTTGAATTTATGTTTGACAGCGACCTGCGTGAACGCGTTAAGAAAAATGCGCTGGATCTGGTGTTCAGGGAATACAATTTATCGGTAAACGTTCCACTCCTTGAAGAACTTTTCAAAAATCAGATAGATCTTCCAAACAAGGATGCGGATGACCAGTAAGGTCAAAAAGATTGTCTTTGTAATTGCCAATGATTTCCCGGAAGGAAATACGAAAAACACACGGATAAAGGCATACGCCAAAGCCCTGAAATCAATTGGATATTCCGTTGAAATATGGGTTGGCTTCAGTTCTAAATTCAATGAAACCGACATTAATAAAGCTAAATCCGGAGTGTGGCAGGAAATTCCTTTTCGCTTTTTCAGTCCGGACTCACGATACCCAAAAGGCTTTTTTTTAAAAACCCTGTACTGGGTATATTCCAATATCAGCCTTGGCTTAACTCTCCTTCGGTCTCCCAAATCCTTTCAGTTTATTTTCTACACGCCCACTACTCTGGGGTTGTTTCCGGCATTTTTATGTACCTCGATTTTCAGGTCTGATGTGAACTCTCTTGTTACCGAAAGATTTTCCTTATCCGGTAACAGCATCAGAAGAAATCTTTATGCATTTGAGGAGAAGTGTATCGCGGTGTTTTCATCTAAAATCATCGCCATCACTCATTCATTAGAACAGTATTATTCAAGCATCGGCAAACGTAAAAAGGTCTTTAAAATAGCGCCGATCGTTGTAGACTTTGGTCGCTTTACAGAAGCTCAACTCGCAGAACCGCTTGAAACGCTGGGCTATGTTGGTTCATTCGCAGAAAAAGACGGCGTAAATACAATGCTTGAAGCCTTTAAAATTGCCAGAAAAAAATATCCGAATCTGAGCTTTAACCTGATGGGACATTCAGATAAAAGTCTGGAAGGCACTAACATTAATTATCTCGGACAGTTTGAATATGATCGGCTGCCGGAACTGTTGCTGGCTTGTGATACCTTAATTCTGAACCGAACCACCTCCGAATTTTCATCCACGGGTTTTCCGATCAAACTTGCCGAATATCTCGCTACAGGTATCCCCGTTGTATGTTGCGATCTGCCGGAAATCCGGAATTACTGCGACGACACCGAACTTATTTTTTTTGAAGCAGACAATTTAAACTCATTAAGCAACGCCCTGATTTGGAGATATCAGAATTTTGAAAAGGCTAACGCCATCGGCAGAAAAGGCAGAAACCGATGTAGAGCCCTATTCGATGCAGACATCATTGGTGAGGAATTAAATAATATTTTTGAACCTCAATTACTTAATGAATAAAATACTAAGGTCAACTGAATGAAAATTCTGGTTTTAGGCGGAGGCGGCTTTATAGGACATCATCTGATTAACAAGTTGGTTGCGGAAGAAAATACCGTTCACTCTATTGATCTTGTTTATCCTCATTACAACAAATCCAAAGCTCATAGATTCACCATTGGCGATTTGAGAAATCCTGCATTGTTCGAAGACCTTGTGGATGAAAAATACGATCAGGTTTACCAATTAGCCGCAGATATGGGCGGAGCAGGCTACATTTTATCCGGTGAAAACGATGCCGATATCCTACACAACTCGGCTATGATAAATCTGAATGTGGCATACGCCTTCAAAGGACAGCCGCAGGTAAAAATCTTCTTCTCAAGTTCAGCCTGTGTTTATCCGATGCATCATCAGGAAAATGCTAATTCACCGAACTGTCGCGAATCAAACGTTTATCCTGCCAATCCGGACAGCGATTATGGTTGGGAAAAACTTTTCAGTGAACGGGTTTTTATGGCATTCGCCCGCAATTACGGATTAAACATTCGCATAGCGAGATTCCATAATATTTTCGGCCCCGAGAATGTGTATGAGGGCGGCAGAGAGAAAGCACCGGCGGCGATTTGTCGAAAAGTTGCGATTGCGAAAGACGGTGATGAAGTAGAAATCTGGGGAGATGGTTTGCAAACCCGTTCATTCCTGTATATCGATGAATGTCTGAAAGGAATTCAGAAGCTAATGGAATCGGATTTTACCAGCCCGGTGAATATTGGAAGTGATCGTATGGTTACCATCAATGAACTGGCTCAAAAAGTAATTTCCATTTCCGGCAAACGACTCAGTATTCATAACATAACCGGACCCGAAGGAGTGCGTGGACGCAATAGCGACAACCGGTTAATTCTGGAAAAACTAAACTGGAAACCAGACAACGATCTCGATTACGGATTAAAAAAATTATACTTCTGGGTTCTTTCCAGAATTGAAGAAGACGCCAATGAATTTGTTTCAGGCGTTACCGGCGGACTCAACAACGAGTGAGTTATTCAGGATTTTTAATTCCATCAATTCCTGATACCGGTCGGTTCTTTTAAAATGGCTTATGAGACCAGCGTGTCCCATGTGATGAATGTCGCTACCGAGATAGTGAATCATCTTATTCTTAGCCAAAAAATCAGCAGTCTTTTGAATTTGAGGTGAATATTTCCCGGTAAAGGAAATGAGGTTCGACTGGAACTTCACACCTGTATTAAACAACTTCTCGATTTTCCCCCATTGTCCGATCAGGTAATGATATCGTTCGGGATGTGCCAGAATTACATCGTATCCGTCGATCTTTAAATCAAAAATGGTTTGCTCAAGAAATTCGGGTTTGTCGACATAATTCGTCTCGATCAAAATTCCCTTTCCATTGAAGAGCATCAACTCCTCTCCCTTTTCTCTCAGCTTAAGAAAATGTTCGTCAACATAATATTCCGCGGCCGAGTGAAAGGCTATGGAAATTCCCTCTTCAGCCATCTTAGCCCGCAAAACAGCTTCTGCATTTCGAATGGTTGCGGGTGTGTTCGGATACAAATCTCCTAATATATGTGGCGTAGTGATGATTGCCTTTATACCCTGAGTTTGTAACTCCTGAATCAGGCGAATGCTGTCTTCGGGAGTTTTCGCGCCGTCATCGATGCCGGGTAGCAAATGGGAATGAAAGTCAACAAAGATTTTGTCATCCGGTTTTTCGGATAGTTTTGGTTTGCGTTTGAAAAGATTTGAAAGTCCCATCAAATGCGAATCTAATGGTTAATTATAACCTGAATCCTAATTTTATACATACTTGCCAATCTCACGCTTGAAGTCTTTGTTCTTCAGATCTTCCCGTTTGTCGAAGTTCTTTTTACCCCGGGCAAGAGCGATTTTTACTTTAGCATAACCCGATTCACTAAAAAAAACTTCTACCGGTATTAATGTGTATCCAACATCTTTTAAGGCAGTTCGCAATTTGTGAATTTCATTTTTCGTAAGCAACAACCGGCGATCTCTTAAAGGTTTCTGATCGACATAACCTCCCAATGCAAATTCTGAAATGTGCATTCCTTTAATAAAAATTCCGTCGTCTGTGAGATAACAATAAGCTTCACTAATGGACGCTTTTCCTGCCCGCAGAGATTTCACTTCCGGGCCTGTGAGGGCAATTCCGGCATCAAAAAATTTTTCAAGATGGTATTCAAACGAAGCTCTCTTGTTTCGGATGTTCACCTGATTTTTGCTTCGATCAGCCATTGAGACTTTCCATTAATTTTTCTAACCTTTCCCTCTTAAGAATTTTTTGACCGGTTGAACCTTCTGCAATTATTCTCTCTCCCACTTTAGCCTTGAAAGAACATTCCACTGAGTTCTTTTCAACTTTAATAAGTTTTGATTCGAACATTACTTCATCACCAGATATCGCCGGTGACAGGTGTTGAATATTGAGATAAGTGCCAATGCCTTCTTCATCCGCTTCTTTCATTTCCAGCACAAACAGTCGACCCGCCCACTCTGCATCTCTGCCAAGAGCAAATGTCGCATAGAAAGGATGAACCAATCCGGTTTCGAACCGGGCGGTATCCGATTCGCCTACCTGAATTTTATAATATTTAATGTCTCCGATTTGGAATGGATTCTTCATCAAACGCAAATTTAGCGGAGTTCAATTATGCTCACTCCCTCCCCCCCGGCTTCAATGCTTTCGGTTTTAATGTGCTTCACGTACGGGTTTTTGTGGTAATAATCGTGAATCAGTCTTTTTAAAATGCCGTCGCCTTTTCCGTGTATTAATCTGATTTGCGGAGCCCCGGCAACAATCGCCTGATCCATCCATTTATCAATTTCCCGAAGTGCCTCTTCTCCTCTCATTCCTCTTACATCCTTTTCCATCACGAATTCGGATTTCGCTTTTATTAAATCGTAATTAATGCGAACTCTTTTTTTAGAAACCGGCTCTTTAATTCCTTTTAATTCAGTAAGCGGAAAAGTCGATTTCATTATTCCCGCCACCACAACGGCTTTGTCTTTTCTTATTTCAACAATTTCTCCGCTCGCATCAGAATTGGGTATTTTAACAATAGTTCCGATTTCCAGATCAATCACCTTCGGAGGCAATTTCTCCTTCTTTTTTTCCGGTACATCTGAAATTCCAAGATCCTTTTTTTGTTCAGACACAAACCTCTCACGCTCCTTGCGAATCTTTCCGATGACTCGTCGATCTGCCTGACTCTCCCGAATCTCCCGAATCGATTTCTCTACCAATGAATTCGAATCCTTCACAATTTCCATAGCCTTTTTCCGGGCTTCATCCACAATGTCTTTTCTGGCTTTGGCCAAATCACTTTTCAATTGTTCGTAGGCAGATCGGATGGATTCAAGATGTTTCCTTTCGTTTTCAAGATTCTGATTCAGGAATTGAACTTTCTCTCTTTCGGTTTCTAACCGGGCCAGCAATTCATCCGTCTTCTGCTCTACAGTATTCGACCGCTGTTTTGCTGTTTTAATGAGTGTGGGATCAAGGCCGATATTCGTTGCCACTTCCAATGCGAATGAACTCCCCGGAATTCCCGACTTTAAACGGTATAATGGTTTTAAGTGATCCATATCAAATGCCATCGATCCGTTTATGAGCCCGGGAGTCTTATTAGCGATTGTTTTAATATTTCCGAAATGCGTGGTTACCATACCCATGACCCGCTTTCTATTTAATTCTAACAAAATCGACTCGGCCATTGCACCTCCGAAATTCGGATCTGTTCCACTTCCGATTTCATCTATAATAATGAGGGATGAAGAATCTGCATTTTCTAAAAAGTACTTCATCGCAGTGAGATGTCCGCTGTACGAACTGAGATCGTTTTCAATACTTTGACTGTCACCAATGTCAACCATGAAGTTTCGAAAAACGGTGGTCGAAGAATCGGGAGCACAGGGAATCAGAATTCCACATTGCAACATATACTGGTTCAGCATAAGTGTTTTTATAGCCACAGATTTTCCACCCGCATTAGGCCCCGATACAATCATTATTCTTTGATCCGGATCTAACTCTAATGTCATTGGAATAACCGGCTTCCCTTTAGGCCGGTTTATCATCAACAACTGAGGGTGATACAGGTTGGAAAACGATATCTTCTTCTCTTTAAAAATTTTGGGTTTCACTGCTTCAAGATCTGATGCGAGTCTGCCTTTAGATCGAATAAAATCAAGAATGGCCATCACTTTATCTGCCCATAACAGATCCGATACATACGGATAAATCAGAGAAGAAAGTTTTGACCGGATACGTCTCATCTCACGATCCCTTTCCATTTCAAGTTCTTTCATCCGGTTGGTGAATTCGAGAACTTCCAATGGTTCGATATACAGGATCTTTCCCCCACCACTTTCATCGTGAACAATCCCCTGTATTTTCTTTTTGTGTTCGGCGAGAATCGGAATTACCATACGGCCTTCTTTAACCGTAATTCCGGTATCTGCAGTCCAGTTATTGGCCTGGCCCTGTTCATAAAGTTTGGTTAATCGTGTGAAGGCCCGTCTTTCGAGTTGATCGGATTCACCAAGAATTTCCTGAAGTTTTACAGACGCGTTTCTCTTCCATCTTCCCTGCTCGTCAAACACCTGATCGATCTTAACAACTATCTCCGAGGGAACATCAATCTTTTCTGCAACCTTAAAAAGATTCGGATACTCCGGACTTTTTAAGAAGAATTCGAGTAGATCCTGACTGTCTTTGCAAACCAACCTCACATTCAAAAAATCTTCGTCTTCCAGAATCTGGTTATCAACTTTGAGTTGTTCCAGAGCTGAGGTGATTTCAATATTCGAAATAGGAAGTGATTTCCCTGATTGAAGAATATTGCGATACTCCGATACCTGATCGAGCCAGAGTTCTATTTGTGGCAATGAAGAACTCACACTCATTTTTACCGCGAGTTGTTTACCTCCGTTGTGCTGGCAATTGGCGATCAGCCATTCACGTATATGTGCGAAATCAATCTTCCGTTCAATGTCGGATGGAAATGTTTTCAACGCTCCATTTTATTGAGTTCTTCCAGCACATCAGCCGACATTTTATCGATCCATTCCGGATTCTGAACATAGAAATTATAGCTTCTCATTACTTTTTCCCGGCTCACATTGTGAATTTTAAAAATAATCTGGTACGAGCTATCCAGCAATTCTGTCTGGCTAAATCCTTTGTTCTGTAACATGCGCTGGTTCGATTCGGCGAGCCTTATATCCTTAAGAATATTGACAAATTTTTCAGGTGCGATGCAATTTGATGGAACCGGTTCATACTTCTGTTTGCACGAAACAGAAAAGGAAATTAACATCACCAGAACGAACCAACGTAAACTCATTTCTTTGCACCTCAAAGGAGTTGCAATGATACGTGAAAATATTCTTGAGATTCAGAAGGAGATTGGCCGAGCGCAGTTGATTGTGGTTTCGAAATACCGGGAAATCGAAGAACTTCAGGAAGTGTATGATGCCGGAATCAGACAAATGGCTGAAAACCGGGTTCAGGAACTATTATTAAAAAAGCCCTTGTTACCAAATGATATAGAATGGCATCTTATCGGACACCTTCAAACAAATAAAGTGAGATCTGTTCTCCCTCACGTGAAACTGATTCACTCTGCCGACAGCATTAAACTTCTGAAAGAGATTGAAAAGGAATCGGCAAAGGCCAAAATTCAATCAAATGTTCTGCTTCAAATTCATGTGGCAAAGGATGAAACCAAATTCGGGTTTGATCCAGATGAGCTGATCGACTTTGCCAGGTCGGGAATGTTCAACCAATTTCCAAATGTTCATATCCGTGGTGTTATGTCGATGTCGACATTAGATGCAGATGATGATCAGGTGCGAAGCGAGTTTAGCAAAACACACAAGATTTTCGAAATTCTAAAACCTCTGATGCCGGAATCCGATCTTTTCAAAGAAATATCAATGGGAATGAGTAGCGATTATCCGATTGCGGTTGAAGAAGGGGCAACTCTTGTTCGGGTTGGAAGTAAAATTTTTATTTAGTCACAAAACTGTCCGGGGATTCTCCCATTAAGGCAATTGTTTGTGGATTGTGAATAAAAATCACCTATGTGCAGACTAAACGAAACGAATTAGAAGGATTGTAAAATATAAAAGGCCGAACTTCGCGGTTTAAAATGAACTCGAACTTCATTTTAAACTAAGTCCAACCTATTAAAAAGGAAAGCTATGAAGAAATTTTTGCTTTTGGCGGGTATTGCCTTATTCACAATCCCGCTTCCTTTCGCAGGTAAAATTAGTAACAGCGAAAACAAAAACAAACAAATCGCAGAAAAAAATTTAGAAAACTTAAAAATTGACTCAACTGAGCTGATTAAGCTGTTTTCCGATTCTGTTTGTAATTCGATTGGAGTACCTGCGAAACTGGTCCGTGAAATCGGTGAAAACGAAAGTGGATGGAGATGTATTAAGTCTCTTTCTGGTGGAACCGATTACGGAGATCTTCAGGTAGTTGAAAAGACATTTACTTATTGGTACGACCAGCTTGGTTTAACCGGTGGTAAGACCAGAGAAAACTATCTGATCGTCGGAATTCATTATCTGAAATTCCTGCACAATCGATACGGGTCATGGAAAAAAGCCCGCTTCGCTTATGCCCGCGGGCATTGGAGAAGTCGAGCTACCTGGACCTGCCTCGAAGAAACTTTCATGAGTAAGATCGACTGGCGCAAATACGACGTCTGATCATCTCTTACCCGCAAAAAAATGCGCCTTCAATCGTTTGAGTACTTCGCCGGTTGAAGGCGTTTTTATTTGTCTAAGATTCTGACGGCAGATTTCCGCAAGTAGTTGTTGCTGTTTTATTAGATCCCGATAAGATTGCAGCAGGCTCATTTCTGAATCATAAATATGACCGGGCTCGGAAGTGACTCCGTTTAATTCAAAAATCCGGATTCCTTTACCCTGGTACATTTCTTCGACAGATCGGATTTTAAGATCATACCTGCCGTAAAAAAAACCTTCAAAAGACTTTGAAATTTCATCAAAAACCTGATTCAGACTTTCATTAATAAGATAGTTGGCGTTTATAAATTCTGTTCCCAGACAATGATTACCTACCCGTTCCACAATTACTAATTCATTCTGCGTAGGAACCATTTTCATCAACTCCGGCTTTTCCCGGTTCAATCTTTCCAACTGAAGAAATCCACGATCTTGCTTTTCTAATAAGCGACTTACCGAACTTTCTCCATCTCCCTCAACCGACAAAAAATTTTTAAGTACGATAGAAACAATCTTACCTGTTTCAGAATCCGGGAGTCTCGTATAAAATACTCCGAGCTCGGTTGGATAGTCGATATACTCCTGAATCAGAAATGGATAAGCTATTTGCGTGAGATGATGTATAAGATCTTCTTCATTAAAAGCAATACAAACTTCATCACCCCGCTCTCCCACATTAGGCTTAATCACCAACGGAAAATTAAATCCGGACTGACGTATTTCGTTTAATAGCAATTCAATATTAACCGATTTACAATAAATTGTCTTCGCTTTATAAGCATCCGGAATCTGTTCTAAAATTTGATTTTTCTGTTCTCCGAACAATCCACCGAATTCAATTCCGGGGTTGGCTGCCGTGAAATATACCGGATTTTTCAGTCTTACTACATACCATAAATAAACTGGGAAAAGCGGTAAAAAAAATAACCACCAGGTCCAGTATTCATAGTTGAACAACCGAATTCGAAACTTTCGAAAACTGCCTTTCATAAATCAAGAGAAATCTGTTTAATACTGTGGTTCAAAAGATCATTATAACGCATCTCCAATGAGTTCATTCTTCTGATTTGAGTTATACTCACTGTCATCACTTTTCCACCTCTCGACATCACCAAATCCTTCTCCTTATCTCCGTTTCCTCCAAAACGATGAAAGTCAAGTAAACGATCAGGTGTTACCTTTTGATCCCGCATAAAATCTTTGAACCACGAATTTCTCTCTTCAATAATTTCAGGTGTATATAAGGTATGTGAAGACCATATACCGGGATGTTCCGAATTCAACACCTTTAATTCCACCTCTTTTCCGTTCCACCTTATTTGCTGTAATCCTCCATTCAGATGATCTATATTAATTAAAGTAAATGGCTCAATCCCGGTAAAATCATAATCCTGAACAAAGGCATCAGAACTGATAAACTGATGGCGATCCAATAACACGATTCCACGGCTGATTCGATAGGGGCCTTCTTTTTTATGATACCGATCTGCTCCGTTAAGCAGGCAGGTGGTCAAATTTCTGGAAACAGCGATCCAACTGCCACCTCCCAATGGGTCTTTCGGGAATGTTATTTTCACGTTGCCATACGAACCGGTTACCGGCTCTAAAGCATGCGGCCTGTTCGGACTCTCATCCCGGTTGGAGGTTAGAACAAATTGGTTTTTTTCTAAAGGATAATATGTAACGGTACACATATATTGAGCAGACAAAAGTAAATGCAAGCTATGGTTTCAAACTCAATTCACTTGATGGAGGTTTACAAAATGAGCTTACTTTTGAGGATCAAAATCATCACAACCAAGAAGTAGTTAACTGTCGGAACATGTCGGAAGAAAAATCGTCATCTGTAAACATAGCCCTGATCATTCTCCTTATCCTTTCTCTTGCCGGTAATGGCTTTCTCGGATACAATTATTATCAGAACAATTTTGCAGGTGGAAAGTCTTTGAAAGAATTAAACAAGGAATTAACCTCTGCACTCGAACAAAGCAATCTTTCGAAGGATTCGTTAACCGAGCAATACAATCTTCTGGATCAGCGATACAATGCTTTGCTTCTTGAATACGAAGACATTAAAGCAGAACGTGAAAAAGCTCTGTCGGAATCGGAAGGCCTTAGAATACGCATCAGACAATTGATAAATCAAGGGAGTCCCGCCGCATTGGCAGAGGCAAAAAATCTCAATAAAAAGTATGAGGAAGAAATTTCAAGTTTAACCCAGGAGCTTGAAAATACCCGGATGGCAAAACAACAAGCCGATCAACGAGCCAAAGATCAGGAGGCCATTGCCGATCAGCTTGCAGATGACAATCAGAAAAAGGAACAGGAAGTTGCGAAGCTTGAAGATAAAATTAAAGACGCCAAGTTTCAGATCGACGAATTGAAGGTTACACCACTTCGGGATAAACGGGGCAAATTAGAAGCTACCACCAAAGCGAACAAAATTCAACAGATAGAAATCACCTTCGTAGTTGTTGAATCAAATTTAGTTGAGGAAGGTGAAAAAGAAATTCAACTTCGTTTGCTCGGAACAAACGGAGAAGTTTTGGGAGCTAAAAACACCACGTTGGTTTCATCAGATCAACTGGTTACCATGAAGCAAAGTTTCATGTACGATGGAACCTCCAAAAAACTTAAGTTCAATTTTAAACAAGAGTCAGATTACAAGAAAGGTGGTTACACCGCCGAGCTTTGGTACGACGGGGAAAGACTTGTGAGAACCCAGTTCAATCTCGACTAATTCACAAAATCTCGTTTACCGCTCACTATCGGTAGCAATGTGATATACATTTGTATTATGCCGGTGGTGAACTCTTCGAGGATTTTAATTTTTGTTCTTGGTCTTGCCTACACCCTCGGAGTTGAGGCAAATCCTCCGGAACACAGGTGGCAGAAGAGCAATTCTTTCCTTCTTCATACCATCACCCGATATGCGTTAATAGATTATTCGAAAGGGTTGCTGGAAGAAGTTCCTCAGTTGAGTTCAGAGAATAAAGATCTTTTGATCTCTGAATCTTCTAACGCAGCAGTTGCAATCATTCTATATGAGTTTGCTTCTGGCAGCGGACCGTCGACGCGGTATTTTTACGATTCCCAACCTTTTGTAAACACGATAAAGTTCGGACCGGCTATGCAATGGGTTATGCAGCAATACGTCGGAAGAGGATGCAAGCCAATTGAAAATCTCAGATATCAGTTTTCTCCTTTGTTAACACCTTTTAAGCCTAATACCTGGGGCTTTTCTGTGAGAGAACATTACCGCACATTGTCGAAGGAAAACCTTTCTCAATTTGTACTGGGGAGTTTTAATGCTGAAATAATGAACTCCGGAGATTCTGTATACGTTCATCTCTGGAACCGAACTTCTAAAAAATCACTTTTTCTGGGTTTCGGAAAAAGAATTCAAAGACCACTCCCCTTCGGAACAATTAGTCAGCACATTTATTTGGTGTATTCTAAGGAAGAAGCATTGCGTGTTGCACTGAAAAGCAACTAAAACCTGAACATAAAAAAAGGGATGCTGAAATCAACATCCCTTTTCCACAATAAATATGTTATGAGATCAGGCTTCTGCTTTTACGCTTACGAATGATCTTTTGTTTTTTCCTTTTCTGAATTCCACAACACCATCAGACAATGCAAACAATGTGTGATCTTTCCCGATCCCCACATTGTCACCCGGATGATGCTTTGTGCCTCGTTGACGTACGATAATGTTTCCGGCAATAGCTTTTTGCCCACCGAAAATCTTTACACCAAGTCGTTTGCTATGCGACTCTCTTCCGTTCTTGGAACTACCCGCTCCTTTCTTGTGTGCCATTTCTTATCTTAACCTTTAATATCTTCGATTTTGATTTTCGTGTAATCCTGACGGTGACCGTTGCGAACACGATATCCTTTTCTTCTTTTCTTTTTGAAGACAATTACCTTGTCGCCACGAACGTGTTCAACAACACTCGCAGAAACAGATGCACCCTTTACTGCAGGAGCACCAATTTTAACTTTGCCATCATTATCGACCAGTAATACCCGATCGAAATCCACTTTATCGCCGGCACCATTCTGCAACTTGTTTACATACAACTGCTGATTGGCTTCCACCTTATACTGCTTTCCAGCTATTTCAACTATCGCAAACATTTCTGTTTTTTAGGGCTGCAAAAATATAAGAATACTCTGTATTTGAAAACCACTTACTCGATTTTGTACAAAAAAGTTTTCACAGGTCTCAACTCCAACCCTCGCAACGGTCTCCAACATTAATTTTGAGATCTGAACTTATTCAAATTCGATTGCTAAAAAAACCGCGAAATCTGTTATCGATTGTTACCTGCATTATCATTTCTCTGGTAATAATAGTTCAGGCAAATACGTACCGAATGTGGGTCAAAAACCGGGTGATCATTCACGATGTAACCGGATATTACAGCTACCTGCCGGCACTGTTTATTTATGATGATCTCAATTTTGATTTCAGAAAAAATCTGCCCGTCAACGAACCGCTTGAAGGAATTTGGGTAAATCAGAAAGACTCTGTCACCTACCTAAAGGCGAGTATTGGAATGAGTTACTTTTTCTATCCATCCTTTATTGCAGCTCACGCAATCGCAAAAAAAAATCCGGAGGTACATGCTAACGGATATTCACTTCCCTATCAACATGCTCTTGCGCTAAACACTTTAATTGTCGGTATCCTCGGTCTCTGGTTTTCCAGATTATTGTTACTGAAATTCTTTTCCGACATTTCTGCTTCCATTGCCTTAACGCTGCTTTACGGTGGCAGCAATCTTATTTATTATCTCACCATTGAACCGGCAATGACGCATCCTTACAGCTATTTTCTGGTTGTGGTGATGTTACTTCTCACCTTTTCACTAATGGAAAAGCCTGAAAACCGGAGGTTCATTCTTCTTTGTTTAATTATAGGATGGTTGGTCGCGGTTCGTCCAACCAACTCCATACTTGCACTCTATCCTTTTCTGCTTTTTATTTTTAATCATAAGCTCAGAAACCATGTATTACATTTAGTAAAAAAGAATCCGTTCATCATTCCTTTTGGAATCGTGTGTTCTTTAATTCCGTTAATTCCTCAGTTTGTGTACTGGTATAAGATTTCCGGAACTTTTATTTTCTATTCTTACGATCAGGAGAAATTCTTCTTTAACAAACCTCACGTTTGGGATGGCTTATTCGGATACCGCACCGGTTTTTTTCTTTACTCACCGGTTATGCTTGCAGCTTGCATTGGAATGTTTTTCAAACACAACATTAGAAAATTGATTATGCCGGCAGCTATTCCATTATTGCTGTTTACGTATGTGGTATTTAGCTGGTGGTGCTGGTGGTATGGGGGTTTCAGTATTCGTGTAATGATTGAAACCTTTCCGTTTTTGCTTTTTGGTCTGGCAATTCTGGCGGACAAGCTCATTCAATTAAAATGGTTACCCGGCTCCCTTATCTCTGTTGTTTTGATCTTTATGATTTATCAGAACCAACGATTTTCAGATTTGTATGAGAGAGGAATTATCCATTGGGATAGCATGACGAAGAAAAATTATTTCACAGTCTTTAAAGGCAATAAAATCCCGCCTGAATATTTCGATTGGTTCGAAAAACCGGATTACGATAAAGCGTTTAAGGAAGGTGAATAATTAAACTTCTAAAACTGAATTTCATCTTCCGGGGGAGTATTCATGTCATTCAGTCTTGAACCATACGTAACTGAATCCTGCTGATCTTCCGAAAAATGTCCATCATCAAAAGACTCCAGATTCTCGAACTTGGCAAATTTGTTTTTAAAGCGGATTCTGGCTTTACCGGTTGCACCGTGACGGTGTTTTGCAATAATGAATTCACCAATACCTGTAAGGTCATTTCCTTCGGCATCCATCGTAATATCATAGTATTCGGGACGGTAAAGGAAACCCACCATATCGGCATCCTGCTCGATGGAACCCGATTCCCGAAGGTCAGACAGAATCGGAATTTTATCTTGTCTGGATTCAACCGCCCGACTTAACTGTGCAAGTGCAATAATCGGGATGTCGAGCTCTTTTGCTAATGATTTCAGCGATCTCGAGATATAGGAAATTTCCTGCTCTCTGTTCCCGGATTTGCCAGAATCATCTCCTCGCATCAACTGCAAATAATCGATGATGATAAGCTCAATGTTTTTGTTGGATTTTAATCTTCTGGCTTTAGCGCGTAAATCGAATATACTAAGCTGTGGGGTGTCGTCAATAAAAATCGGGGCATCGCTTAATGTTTGAACCCGCGCATTAAGTTGCTCCCATTCGTAATCGGCAAGTTTACCGGAACGGAATTTCTCGGCTTCTAATTCTGTCTCGCCGGAAATCAAACGGGTAACCAGCTGTAAAGACGACATCTCAAGTGAAAAGAGAGCAACCGCTTTTTTGTGATCTACCGCTGCGTTTCTCGCAATACTTAATACGAATGCGGTTTTACCCATACCGGGACGTCCGGCAAGAATTACCAAATCCGATCGCTGCCAACCGTTCGTGATTCGATCGATATTGGTAAAACCGGTTGGAATTCCGGTTAACCCGGTTTCCATTTCTTTCAGGGACTCGATCTGTTTAATTGCTTTGTGAATCAACTCATCAATCGAATCGTAATTCTTTTTGATGGTGTCGTTCTTTATAGCGAACAACTTCTTTTCCGCATCGTCGAGTAATTCGAAAGCGTCGGCTGTTTCCTCAAAAGCATCCCTTCCAATTTCACCGGAAATACGAATCAGTTCCCGCTGAATATATTTTTGAAGAAGGATCTTAGAGTGAAATTCAATATTAGCAGAAGAGGCAACCTTGTTTGTGAGCTGTGTTATGTAATACGCTCCACCACTGGCTTCAAGTTCGCCCGCTTTTCTGAGATTTTCCGTTACGGTTAAAAGATCGATCGGTTCGCCAACATCAAACAATCGCTTGATGGCGCCAAAGATCAATTGGTGGGCATCGTGATAAAAGACTTCCGCCATTAAAACATCGAGTACTTTTACCGGAGCATCCTTTTCCAGAAGCATGGCACCTAATACTGCTTCTTCCAGTTCAAGTGCCTGAGGCGGACGCCTTCCCAATTTACTTTCTTCTGAAATGGATAATCCTTTTTTGGTGATGTTTCTGGTGTCTCGCTCTGCCACTTTCCTGATGTTAAATAAAAAACGGGAGGACGAAATTAGTCCGCTTCATTCATTCAGACCCGACTCAAAACAAAATTCAGAAATTGATGTTCACATATCATGTGTTGATAATTGAGGGATAAAATGTGGGTGCTTGATTTAAAGTCGTACTGTTAAGAATTTTACGAAAACTGATTCCCTGCTAACCATCGTTCAAAGACAACAATTCAGTTGATATTTTATGGAAAGATCGAACCTTGAAAAAGGGGATTCCGATAAACTGGTCATTTTGTCTAACGCTTGTGAACTCTCACTTTTCAAAGCATTTTTTGGACTTATATTTGTTCAGCCGCGAGCTCTCAATTTAAAGTAACGTTACAACCTATATGGAAGCAAAATTTTCTCCCAGAGTAAAGGAGGTTATACAATTCAGTCGTGAAGAAGCCATTCGTCTCGGACACGGTTATATCGGCACTGAACACCTTCTGCTCGGTATTATCAGAGAAGGAGAAGGCAAAGCACTTCTGCACCTGAGAAATCTGGGAATCGACTTGTTGCGATTAAAAAAATCTATCGAAGACAGCATTAAAGATACAGCGTCAAAAACCACCAACCTCGGCAATATTCCCCTCACCAAGCAAGCTGAAAAAGCTTTGAAAATCACCTATCTTGAAGCCAAAATATTCAAGGCTGAAGTAATCGGAACCGAACATCTTCTCTTATCAATTCTTCGGGAAGAAGACAACATTGCCAGTTCCATTCTTCATCAATACGGAGTCGACTATGATGTTTTCAAAAATGCGATAGAGAACAATGTTCCCGGAATCAAAGCCGACATGTCAACCGATTCTCCGGAGGATTTTTATCGGGAAGAGAAAAAAAGCAGTGAGAGTAGAAAGGGAAATGCCAAGTCAAAAACTCCTGTTCTTGACAATTTTGGCAGAGACCTGACAAGGTTGGCAGAACAAGACAAACTGGATCCGATCATCGGGAGAGAAAAAGAAATTGAAAGAGTTAGCCAGATTCTCAGCCGCCGTAAGAAAAACAATCCGGTTTTAATCGGCGAACCTGGTGTTGGTAAAACAGCCATCGCAGAAGGACTTGCCCTCAGAATCGTTCAACGCAAAGTTTCCCGGGTTCTCTTTAATAAAAGAGTCGTTACACTGGATTTAGCATCCTTAGTTGCCGGAACAAAATACCGCGGCCAGTTCGAAGAAAGAATGAAAGCGGTGATGAACGAATTGGAAAAATCAAAAGATGTAATTCTGTTCATCGATGAGATTCATACAATTGTTGGAGCTGGTGGAGCATCCGGATCTTTAGATGCATCCAATATGTTTAAACCAGCCTTAGCAAGAGGTGAAGTGCAATGTGTTGGGGCGACAACCCTTGATGAATATCGCCAATACATCGAAAAAGACGGAGCATTAGAAAGACGCTTTCAACCGGTTATGGTTGAACCTGCTTCACCGGAAGAAACCGAACAAATACTTCAAAACATAAAAGGAAAATACGAAGAGCACCACAGCGTAACCTATACCGACAGCGCGATCAAAGCCGCCGTAAATCTGAGTGTTCGTTATATCACCGACCGTCATTTACCCGACAAGGCAATTGACATTCTGGATGAAGTCGGAGCCCGAGTTCACCTTTCCAATATTCACGTTCCTCAGGAAATTCTGGATCTGGAAGCCAAGATTGAAGAAATTAAAGAAGAGAAAAATCGTGTTGTTAAAAGTCAGCGATACGAAGAAGCCGCCAAGCTTCGGGATAAGGAGAAAACACTTTTAGAACAATTAGAGATAGCGAAAGCTTCCTGGGAAGAAGACACCAAAAATCAGCGATACAGTGTAACAGAAGATGATGTTGCAGAAGTTGTAGCAATGATAACCGGTGTTCCAACCAAACGAATAGCTGAAAGTGAAGGGGCCCGATTGCTGAGCATGGCAGATGATCTTAAGAATTCTGTTATTGGTCAGGATTCGGCCGTCGAAAAATTAACCCGGGCGATTCAGCGTACCCGTGCTGGATTGAAAGATCCTAACAAACCGATCGGTTCGTTTATTTTCCTCGGGCCAACCGGTGTTGGTAAAACAGAAATGGCAAAAGCGCTTGCCGAATACCTGTTTGATAAAAAGGATGCACTCATTCGAATCGATATGAGTGAATACATGGAAAAATTCGCTGTAAGCCGTTTGGTGGGAGCGCCTCCCGGTTATGTTGGTTACGAAGAAGGTGGCTTGTTAACAGAAAAAGTTAGAAGAAAACCTTATTCCGTATTGCTGTTCGACGAAATCGAAAAGGCACATCCGGATGTTTTCAATTTGTTGCTTCAGGTTTTGGACGAAGGATTTTTGACAGACAGTCTCGGACGCAAAGTTGATTTCCGCAACACCATTATTATAATGACATCAAATATTGGTTCCCGTCAACTTAAGGATTTCGGAACCGGTGTCGGCTTCTCAACCAAGAATAAAATTGATGCACTCAGCAAAGAATCAAAAGGTGTTATTGAAAACGCACTGAAGAAATTCTTCTCACCTGAATTTTTAAACCGGGTTGATGATGTGATTATCTTCAACAGTCTTTCTAAAGAACACATCACGCAGATTCTGGATATTAATGTGGTTAAACTGGTTAACCGTATAGAAGGAGTTGGTTTTAGTATTAAACTTACTCAACCAGCTAAGGACTTTCTGGCTGAAAAAGGTTTTGATCAGGAGTTCGGTGCAAGACCATTGAATCGCGCAATTCAGAAATACCTGGAAGATCCATTGGCCGAAGAAATTCTGAAATCAAAAATCGAAGACGGAGATGTCATTGAAGTTGATCTCGACAAATCCGGTGAAGCTCTGCAATTCAATTATCCCCGAAAGAAAAAGAAACCCGTTAATAACAAAGAAGAGAAGTAGGATGCTACTTCTCTTCTTTTATTTTTTATCTGATTCGGGTTCGGAAAATCAGGACATTTTTCTTTGAGTCATTTTAGGTGCTTTAGCAGGAGCACTTTTCGTGGTTGCCTTTGCTTTGGAAGCGGCGGGCTTAGCTTTCGATTTTGTTTTCTTTTCGGCAACCGGAGTTTCAGGTGATGTTGATTTTGAATCATCACCCTCTTCGCTTTCACCGAGTTTTTCAAAATCGAGTTGATCAGCCAGAATTTTATACCACGCAACCAGTTTTAAAATATCAGAGTTGTAAACTTTAGATTCATCAAAATCCGGAAGAATCTTTCTGAAAAATTCCTGAATCTGGTTACCAGAACTTTGCTTGTCAATTAAAGCCAGTCCCTGAGTAACCTGATCGTGAAGATTCTTCATTACAATAGAAAGCTTAGCATCACCCTCATAGGTGTACATCGAAATATCTTCGAGAATCGATACCTTCTGAGACATGGAGGTTGGGATGCGTTTCTTCGATTCGTCGATCGATTCCACAATAAAACCATTCGGCCTTTTGCCGACTATTAAATGTAATCCGGGCTTACCGGAAATAGATACTACGTCTTTAAGTTCCAAAATTTTTCCTCTTGAGGCAACGAATTTAACACTTGTTGCGAATGTCTCAAATCCGGCGGTGAGTCAGAAAAATCTTGCGTTGAGTAAAAAAGTCAGGATCACCCTATTTGTTAATTGTAGATTTGAGAAACCAATCCCATGAATTACCGCATTCTTGTATTTCTTTTTTTATACAGTATTACATCCCGCGTTTTTGCCAGAGAATACAACACTGAGACTCCATTTCCTTTAGAACTAATCTCGTATTTCACCTACCCCAATGAACTGGTTCCAATCCGAAAAGTTGGTTCCTCTACATCAACACACACGATTTATCAGCATTATTTCCGGGGAATCCCTGTGATGGCTTCCCTGCTTCATGTTTGGAAAACCAAAACATCCCAAAGATTTCTCACCGAGGGTCTGAAGCCTGCTGTTAATTCTGATCTGCAAATCGACTCAACCACCGATTTTATTCTACTTTATGAAACCCAATATTTTTCCGTAAGCGCTATAAGAGACGGATATGGTCTGAGCGATTCAATAAAATTCACGGATCAAACCGGAAAGATTTTGCTATCCGTTTGTCCGCGTCAGTATTATGATGATCCCGACACCTTATTACACGCCAAAGTATTTATGCCAAATCCGATTGTTACATCCGGAAAAAAATACGGCGGATACCTTAGCGATGAAAACGACGGAAGTAATAACATACTTCGGTCTGAACTTTACAATCGTGATGTTTCAGTTGTAAGAACGACCGGTGCTTTGCAATGGAGAACTTTCAAGTATGGTGAAGTTTCTGACCCGAATGACGGGACACACATTCTTCAAAAAGACTATTTCCCGATTGACCGGAATTATGCAACATTCGAAGCCGTTAACAGCCTGTACCACTTGCAAAATTTTGTTCGTCATCTTGAATCCATCGGTTACACCCATTGGATAGATTCACTACAAATTGATCCTCATGCACTATATGGCGCAGACCAATCTGCCTTCGACGGCTATAATCAACCCCCATCTCTCGAATTCGGTCAGGGTGGGGTTGACGATGCCGAAGACGGACAAGTTGTTATTCACGAATTTTTTCACGCATTGTGTTTCTGGGTCAGTCCGTATACCTTTATTGGAACCGACCGAAAATCAATGGAAGAAGCCAGTTGCGATTACATGGCTCTTTCGTATACGAAACAAATCACCGGAAAGACCACTTCCGATATATTTAGTTGGGATGGGCACAACGAATTCTGGAATGGGTTTTCTGCCAATACAGACGAAACTTATCTGGATTGGAAAAGCAAGATCAGCTTCGACCGGGAAATTTGGTCATCTACTTTGTATTCAATTGCTCAAAAAATCGGATGGAAAAAGACTGACAGGCTGGTATTGGAACATACCTTTTTTCTCCATGAAAATATATCGCCATTGGAAATGTGTAACATCTTCCTGTCTCTGGACTCGGCACTCTTTAATGCCGAAGATATTCAAACTTTAAAACAGGAATTCACCCGACGCTTTTTTATGAAACCTGATTCCAGAGATTTCAAACTGGAGTCTTCCGAAATAAAAGTTTGTTCGGGAGTCGATTTGCACGACAGGTTAACGAATCAGATAATTATTCTCTCGGATCCAACGCTTGAAATTGATGTTGATCTTTATGACGTTTCGGGTAATCTTATTTATCAGAAAAACGGAAAAGGTGAATTATCAATTGACGTTTCCCGATATGCTTCGGGCTTTTATCTCCTGAGTATTCATACGAAAGACAATTTGGGAGTTGAACGAAGACTGCTGAAAAAGTTCATTAAATAACAGAATGTTCAAAAATGAATGATCATTTTTTTACGTAACCAAAATAATCAAAAGCCAACCCCGTTGTTGATGCGGGGTAAATTTGAATTAATTGGTTAGTTAATTTGGAGCAAGAGCCGGAGCAATCCGGCTTTTGTATTTTGGTCTTTTTCAACCTCTTACCAGAGAGTCTGTAACCTCTTTCAGTTTTAAAAGATTTTCCAGCAATCCCCTGACTTTCGCCAGATTTAACATATTCGCTCCGTCTGATTTTGCATTTTTCGGATCCGGATGTGTCTCCAGAAAAATTCCATCTGCCCCCGTTGCTATAGCTGCTCGGGCAATGGTTTCTATTAACTCCGGCTTCCCTCCGGTAACTCCGGTTGAAGAATTAGGTTGCTGAAGGCTATGCGTTATATCCATCACTACCGGATATCCAAAGACTTTCATCTCCGGAATATTTCGGTAATCGACAACAAGATCTCCGTAACCAAACATGTTTCCCCGTTCTGTTAAAATCACTTTGTTATTTCCGGATTCAACTACTTTGTTCACGGCGTATCGCATTGCATCCGGACCGGCAAACTGACCTTTTTTGATATTCACCACTTTTCCAGTCTTCGCAGCGGCCACCAGTAAATCCGTTTGCCGGAACAAAAAAGCCGGAATTTGAAGAACGTCAACATAGTCTGCTGCCATCGCCGCCTCCGCAGATTCATGTATGTCGGTAACTGTGGGAACACCGTACTTCTCTCCTACTTCTGCCAAAATTGAAAGTGCAGGTATATCACCGATTCCAGTAAAGCTGTCGAGTCTGGAGCGGTTCGCTTTTCGGTAAGATCCCTTGAAAACAAGTGGAATTTTTAGATCATCACAAATCGATTTTAATTCTCCTGCGATTTGCATGGCCATTTCTCTTCCTTCAATTGCACACGGGCCGGCAAGAATGAAAAATTTCCCTTTAACCGGATTAAAGATTTGGTTGATTGTCTCTTGATTCAAGGCACTTTTCTTTCCGGCAATATTATATCAAAACCGCTTTGTAATAAGGAGACCAGTCACAGGTTTTGGTTTTGTGTAGATGAATTAGATAAAATTCAGGCACAATCCAATCACAGGATATTCATAAACTTGCAGGCAATTAATCAGTAAAAGATGGGAAACTTACTCGCAGGAAAAAAAGGAATCATTTTCGGGGCGTTGGATGAAAATTCAATTGCCTGGAAAGTTGCGGAGAGGTGCTTTGAAGAAGGCGCTGAATTTATTCTTACCAACGCACCCATTGCGATGAGAATGGGAGCTGTAAATGCTCTTGCCGAAAAAACCGGTTCTGAAATTATCCCGTGTGATGTGAGTGTTGATGCCGATATGGAAAACCTGATTGATCAGGCAATGGCAAAATACGGAAAGGTTGATTTTATACTTCACGCGGTTGGAATGAGTCTCAACATCCGCAAGAAAAAACACTACACAGATCTCAACTACGACTTCATGCACAAAACACTTGATATTAGTGCCATGAGTTTGCACCGCTTATTAAAAACGTGTTATGAAAAAGATGCGATCAACAACTGGGGTTCTGTGGTTTCTCTTACCTATATAGCAGCTCAACGCGTATTCCCGGATTATAATGAAATGGCCGATGCCAAATCGCTGCTCGAATCCATCACCCGAAGTTTCGGATATCATTACGGTGTTCGAAATAAGGTTCGGGTTAATACAATTTCTCAATCTCCAACCGTAACAACAGCCGGTTCTGGAGTGAGCGGTTTCAACAGTTTTATTGATTACGCTGAAAAAATGTCACCACTCGGAAACGCCGACGCTCTGGCTTGTGCCGATTATTGCGTATCCATGTTTAGTGATCTCACGCGGATGGTTACTATGCAGAACCTGTTTCACGACGGTGGTTTCAGCTATACAGGTGTGAGTGAAGCCGTGATGGAAAAATTCGGAAGTCAGGAATAAATAAAAAGTTCGTTACCGCTTTTTCAACTCGTATGCATGTCTCTTTCTATCCATGAAGAGATCATCGTATTTAATCCAGAAACCCTTTTCGTACCGCAAAAAATTATACGTTCCATCGGGCAGATAGTATTCGTATTTTCCCGTGAGATTCGGATTTGATGGAACCATGTTGGCATAAACAATTGCCCTTTCGTTCTCATCATACCGCACCAACATTACGGCTTGTTCCGCAAATTCAAAGACAAGCCGGTTCTGGATTTCATCTCCCACAATAAAAATCGGTGCTCCGAATTGAGGCCGGTCGTTTTCGTCGAACCAGAGCACATCAATCACCTTTTTATTCGTGAATTCATCTTCGCCGTCCCAGCCAAAAAGCAGGTAATATTTCTTCCGTTTGTTTTTATAAGAGTGGATCTGATAATAAAGTGCTCCGATCCAATGTCGGTTGTCGTACGTTTCGAACTGAATGTCGTGCAGATATTTAGCACTGTCATAGAGACCGTACAAGACAAGTGAATCTTCATTATGCATTTGAATAGCTCCGAAATACATATACCGATCACTGTCGAGAAGTAGATTCCAGGTAAATAATCTGAACTTGTTGTCGTCGGGTTTCATAATAGAAACCGTTCGAACCTGTTTGAGCAGCGGGAATTCGTAATCGAAACTCCCGGGAACCATCAGTGCTTTCTTGAGTTTTTGAATAAAGTAGTAACAACTCGTAACCCGTTCAGCCTGATCTTGCCCGTTGATAATATTAAAACTCAGACCTTCGAGTTGAAATTCAATATTTTTCAGCGAATCGAGATAAACACTATCGATTTCATGTTTTGCCGAAACTTTTCCGGCAAACAAAAAAATCGCAATCAGTGGAAAGAGATACTTCATATGCTGTATAACTCCATTCCGTCTTTCGGTTGTATGTAAATCCTTAACTCAGTTCAAGAACAAGAGCACTAGCTCCTCCCCCGCCATTGCAAATTCCGGCTGCTCCTAATTTTCCTGACTTTTGTTTTAACGCATGAATCAGCGTAACCAGAATTCTGGCGCCGGAAGCTCCTAACGGATGACCCAATGAAACGGCTCCTCCATTCACATTAACTTTTTGCGGATCAAGATTCAGCAATTTGTTATTCGCAATACTCACGACACTAAATGCTTCATTAATTTCAAAAACATCAATATCAGAAACAGAACAACCCGCTCTTTCCAATGCAATCGGAAGTGCCTTCGCCGGTGCGGTTGTAAACCATTCCGGAGCCTGAGCAGCATCGGCGAAGCTCAATATTTTAGCTAACGGTTTTAGTCCGAGAGCTTCCATTTTTTCTTTACTCATTAAGACCAAAGCGGCTGCTCCGTCATTCATTGTGCTGGCATTTGCCGCGGTTACGGTTCCGTCTTTTGCGAACACCGGACGAAGCGACGGGATTTTATCGAAGAACACATTTTTATATTCTTCATCTTCGGTAATCAACATCGGATCGCCTTTGCGCTGTGGAACTTCAACTCCAACAATTTCATCCGAAAATTTTCCCTGCGCCCAGGCTTCGGCCGATTTTTTATATGAATTAATGGCAAACTCATCCTGTTCTTCCCGGCTGATTCCCATTTCCTTCGCGGTGTTATCAGCCGCATTACCCATCATATAATTATTATAAACATCAGTAAGTCCGTCGTGGGAAAGGCCGTCAATCGCTGTAAAGTTTCCGTACTTGTATCCTTTTCTTGAATTCATGAGATAGTGTGGAACCAAACTCATGTTTTCCATTCCTCCGGCAACAACACAGTCGTTTAATCCGAGCATAATGGACTGAGCTCCGAGCATCACCGACTTCATTCCGGATGCGCAAACCTTGTTAACCGTTGTACACGGAACATCGTGAGAAATCCCGGAATAAATGGAAGCCTGACGCGCCGGAGCCTGACCAACGCCGGCTTGCAATACATTCCCCATAAATACTTCCTGAACTTCTTTCGGATCGATTCCGGCTTTTTCCAGAGCTCCTTTTATTGCTGTAGCACCCAAACGTGTTGCCGGAATATCACTGAACATTCCATTAAAACTTCCCATTGGTGTGCGAACGGCAGATACTACAAATACTTCTTTCATGCTTTGAATTTGCGCAAAAATAACTTTTCAGTTGTGCTTTAACCGGTATCGATTCAAGGATATCAACACAGTCTGCCAACATTCGTTCTGCTCATTGAGATTCCCGAATTGTTTATAATGTTTATCCGAACATCTTTGCGGCGTGAAGAATCAGGTTGAAGTGGTTTTGTCGCCACTGGTATTGCCGAACTATACTCTCGAAGAAAAAATAGTTGTGGTGATTGATATTCTGCGGGCCACATCTACCATGTGCGCAGCATTATACAATGGTGCGGAAGCAATTATTCCGGTTGTGGATACACAGGAAGCTCAGGCTTATTCCCACGAACACCCCGATTATTTAATTGCAGGTGAGCGGGAAGGCCAAAAAGCAGACGGTTTCAATTTTGGCAATTCACCGGCTGAATACACACCGTCTGTAATTGCAGGAAAAACTCTGGTGCTTACAACTACCAACGGTACCAAATGTATAAATGCTTCAAAAGCAGCACACATGGTAATGGTGGGTTCTTTTTTTAATCTTTCGGTCCTCAGCAATTTCCTGAAGTCTTCAAAACGGGATGTGGTTCTGTTTTGTTCGGGTTGGAAAAACCGGGTAAATATTGAAGATACCCTATTTGCCGGCGCAATGGTCGACTTATTAAAAGAAACCCATTTTGCAGAAGATGATTCGGCTGAACTGTCAGCAGATTTGTTTCGGTCTCATGGAGATGATCTCACGCATTATTTAAGAAAGGCATCGCACCCAAGAAGATTTGAACGACTGGGTAATCATCTGGATTTGGCTCTTTGTTGTGAAACCGACAGGTATCCCGTTCTGATGTCTCTTGTCGGAGATCGTCTGCTCAAATTTCAACCATAAAAAAAGGGAAGCTTTTGCCTCCCTTTCTTTATTGCGTGATTCTCTTTTTTATTGGTACTCAATCACCTTAACTTTTCCGTAGCCAAGATTTTCGAGTCCGGGTTTTACCTTGTAAGCATGCCCCACAACAATGATCAGCAAATTCTCAGGTTTGATGTATTTCTGAGCAAGCGCATTGATCTCTGCCTTGGTGAGTTTGTTTACTATATCAGCTTGTTGCTGGGTATAATCCTTTGGTAAATCGTATTGAATAATACCGTTGAGGAAGCCGAGTTTCTGGAATGGTGTTTCGTAGTCCAGTGCTTTGCTCAATAATATTGAACTTTTTGTGAAGGCTAATTCCTCATCCGTAATTCCACCGGATTTATAATTAATCAACTCCTTCATCAATTCCATTATTGAACTGTCGGTAGCTTCTTTTTTAATATTTCCGCTAAACACATAGCGTCCGTAATATTCGTTCCCGCTAAAGCCGGATCTTGCGCCGTAAGTGTAACCTTTATCTTCTCTCAGATTAAGATTGATACGACTGTTGAATGCCCCGCCAAGAGCAAAATTCATAACCGTGTTTTTATAGAAATCCCCTTTGAAATCATATTTGAGTGAGGGATAACCGGCAATAACAAGTGATTGAGGAGCGTATGGCTTATCAACCAAAACAATAGTTGTTTTTTCAACGGTTTTAGGCTCCGGAAGCGCCGGTACCACAACATTTTTATTCTTCCAGTTTTTGAGGAAGCCAATTTTGCTCATCACTTCCTGTTCGTTAATCGGCCCCACAATTGAAAGCGTTGCAACATTCGGTGAGTAAAACTGATTGTAGAAATTGATACAATCTTCAACCGAAATTTTGCTGATCGTCTTTGCATCACCGGTGTAGTATTCGGCCAGAATGCTTCCCTCGAACATGATTTGGTTGAAGGTATTTTGCGCCAGATAAGAAGGACTGGATTTCTGGTTTCTCAAACCATCAAGATTTTGTTTTTTGATTCGCTGAAAATCCTTGGCATCAAAACGAGGAGTAGTCATACTTTCTTCCAGCAACTTGAGTGTTGCGTCAAGATTTTCACGGAAACACTGAACAAAAATGGTAGTTGAACTTTCGTTGCTGCCGTATGAAATGTTTGAACCAAGGCGATCTAAAGCGGCGCTAAATTCTTCTGATGTTTTTGTCTTGGTTCCCTCATCCATCATTTGTGATGTGAGATAAGCAGTACCCGACTGAATTTTTTTATCGGCTTCTAATAAGTGACCTCCGGCCATCTCAATGTACAAATACACTTTCGGGCTTTCTTCTGATCGTGCTCCGATTACCTTCAATCCATTTTCAAATTTGGTTGAATAATATTCGGGAACCTTGATTGTTTTTCCGGCAGGAACTACAGGTCTTTTAGATCGGTCGAAATTGTCTTTCGGAGGATTGTAGGTAAGCCCGACATATTGCGGATCAATTTTCTTTTCTTGTCCGGCGTGTGGATTAACACTTTTAGATTTTTCTTCATCCTGCTTTTGGCCCATCGGTTCTGGCCCGACGTTTAAAATCACGGCTTTCCGGTTTTGAATGTATTTGCGATATACACGCATTACATCTTCTTTGGTTACGGTTTCGTATCGGTCGAGCTCGTCTTTGAGGTTGTAACCATTTCCTTTCATCATGCTCCATTCGCTCAACAATAAAGCTTTGCTCTGAACCGAATTCGCCTGATCCACGATGCTGGATTTAAAGACCATTTTAATACGTGCGAGTTCCTCATCCGAAATTCCGGTTGTACCAAATTCGTTCAGCACTTCCCGAATTTTATCTTCGGTTTCTTTGAAGTTGAGACCCATAAAAGTTCCAACCACATTGATGTTCATGAAACCCGATAACTCAAGTGAATTGTGCCCTGCAGAAGCCTGAACTGCTTGTTCTGTTTTAACTAATTTTTTATAAAGAAGGGAGTTGTTACCTCCACCGAGAAGCTCCGAAAGAATATCAAGAGCCGCCTGATCTCTGTGATAATTTTCAACCGTAGGAAACGACATGGAAGTTAACGGAAGAAAGATGTTGTCGGTCATTGCCTGATACTGATCCGTTGGCATAATGGGTGAGAACGGACGTTGGCTTCTTACTTCCGGACATTGATTGATGGTTCCGAAATATTTTAAAACCCACTTTTTAACTTCCTCCGGATTAACGTCTCCCGATACAACTACGGTCGCGTTATTCGGGCCATACCATCGAAGGAAGAAATTTCTGAGGTCATTGAAATCAGCGGCGTCCAGATCATCCACAAATCCGATGGGAGTCCACTCATACGGAAGATTCGGATACATGGTTTTGAATAAAACTTCACTTACCATTCCGTATGGCTGGTTATCGTAACGCTGACGTTTTTCGTTTTTAACCGCGTCGCGCTGATTGTTAAACTTTTCAAGTGTAAAACCGTCGAGGTGCGTACCCATTCGATCTGCTTCCAACCAGAGCATTGTTTCAGTAAGATTGCTCGGTGCAGTCTGGTGATAAACCGTTTTATCGAATGAGGTGAACGCATTGTTGGTTCCCCCGGCTTCACTGATAATTTTAAAATGCTCTTCGTCGGCAACGTTTTTCGAACCCTGAAACATCATGTGTTCGAAGAAGTGTGCAAAACCGGAATTGCCTACATTTTCGCGCGCCGAACCTACGTGATACGCAACCTGTACATGCGCAATCGGATCACTGTGATCTTCATGAATAATCAGCGTAAGATTATTGGTATCCAACCGGTATTTCAGGTAAGGAATAACAGTGTTGTCTGTATTGGGTTCGACTTTTTCAATCAGTGTGTACTGAGCGAAAGCCGGCGTAATACCCAAAAATAAAAGACAGGGTAAAAGGTACTTCAAGGTATTTCTCATACGGTTTTTGAATTTGACGCAAAATTATCCGAAGTGGGAGAAGCAATCAAAGTTCTCGACCAAATCAGCGATAAAAATACACGAGTAAACTCTGAAATCGAAAATTCCAAAGTCGATTCAGTTTTCGGAATACCCAAATTTTAGCTCAGGTAAATAAATCCGTTATTTCTCGAGCGACAACCAGCCGGATGGTAGGCCATGCGTTTTGGCATACATCAGAAGTCTGTCGGCCTGATCCCTGTCGGCAGTCGCATAAATTCCGACCCGGTAGAATCCGTTTGGTTGTGGCAGAATTCTCACCGTTGGATATTGCTTTGAAAGTTCAGCAGCCCTTTTCTCTGCATACACTTTTTCTTTGGTGGAAATGGCAATCACATAATATCCTCCGCCATCTGCCTGATAATTATAGTAGTCTCCGGTTTCTTCTGTGCGGTTAGGGGCAGACTCCTGATTCGGGTAATATGTTTCCTCAGGCTCTTCAACCACAATTTCCTGTTTCGGTTTAACCGGCGGAACAACGGGTTTGATTTCGGGTTCAGACTTAACTTCCTTTTCCACATAAACCACTCTCTCCGAATTTTGAAGGCTATCAATCTGGTCGGTGAGTTCGAGCAACTCCGTATTCATCTCATCCAGTTTGCGGAGAAGACTATCCTGCCTTCTTTGGGCAACAATCGGATCTTCCCAACCATCGGGGCAGCCGTAATTATTTTTGATTCCTTTTACAGTCGGGCATTTATCGAGTGAATCAACTGTACCATCCTGATCGTAATCGGCAATGGTTTGTGGTTTTTCAAAAGTTTTGGGTTCGTGTTTTTTGCCAATGGTTTGAATGTAGCCAAATCTGTATTGACTATACGTGTCGAAGTCACCGGATAAATTCTGAATCAAAGCGAATTGAAAATTGAGATTTGACCACGGCCCTAAACCCACTTTAATGCCGGCTCCGTATTCGTTACCAAATCCCATTTTAGCCAAACCGGCTTTTTTGAATCCCGGAAGATAATCGAGGTTGTATCCGAAATTCAGATACGGTTTTACCACACCATTTTCAGGGAAGATCCTGCCGTTGTAAAGTTTTAGAATAAAATCACCATCCCAGCCAAAGCGATACGACCGCTTCACCTGCACATCACCCTGTTGCTGGTTTAAAATAATTCCATTTGAAAGACCGGTGTTCCATTCCCAGGATTTACTGAGGTAGCGGAAATACGATAGTCTTATTCCCAGAGCGAATGACGAATCAAAATTCCGGAGATGTCCTTCGTGCAGATTGATGTTGTAATCGTGATAATCCTGATTAACACCAAAAGCATTTCTGTAATCTGCATTTTGTGCCGATAAACGGAAAGTGATTCCAAAAATCAAAACTGCTAATACTATCCGGAAGTTCTTCATGAAACGTTGCGCGAAGCTATCAATTCACAAGGCAAGATATTGGTAAAAGATCGCCACGATTTCATCAGATGTTCACATTCAACCGGATCAGATAATTTTAATATACACTAATGTGCCGCGTTATTTTACGATGAATATTCCGGCTTTCATACAAGCCTCCCTGTATAATCAAACATTATTTCTCAACCCTTACAAAGTTCATTGTCAATTATTTGAAAAGCCCGGAACTGCTGCTTAAATTCGATCAGCTAGCAGTGAGATTATGAAAAATATACCTAAACTTTACGCCTTATTATTTCTGTTATTTTTTGCCGGAAGCTTATCCGCCCAATCCTTTTTCGATGATTTTGATTCGTATAAGGTTGGCGCTTATCTCGGCAAATCTTCTTCAACGTGGACAACCTGGAGCAACAACCCTGGTTCGTCGGAAGACGCACAAATTGTTGACGACAAATCGGCAAGTGGTAACAATTCTATTTACTTTTATTCCCCGAAAGGCGGCGGACCTCAGGATGTGGTTTTACCCTTCGGTGGAGTACACAGTTCCGGAAAATTTGAATTTAAAGCTAAATTCTTTATACCGAACGGAAACTCAGCCTATTTCAATTTTCAGGGAGGATCCAGCGTAGGATCCATCTGGTCTCTCGAAGTGTATTTGCGCAGTTATGGTTCGTTTGATGCCGGCGGTTATCTTACTGCTTCCTATCCGCAAGACCGATGGTTCGAATTAAAAGTCGCCATTAACTTCGATGACAACAATTGGGAATTTTTTATTGATGACACGTCCCGCGGATCTTTTTCAAACACCAATAATTATGTTTCGTATCTGGATATTTATCCTGCAGAGGCAAATGGAATTTTCTGGGTCGACGATGTAGGATATTGCGTTAACTATGCATGTAATCCGGAATTAGCGCTCGATTCTTTTAATATACCATCCGGAACTCTCTGCTCAAATCATCTTACCGATGTTGAACTCAAAGTAAAAAACAACGGCCCTCAGGTTGCCAAACAGATGATGCTGGGCATCGACCTCAAAGGACAGGCAAGAACACTCATACCGGTTAACCTTAATAATCTCGCGGCAGGTGACTCTGTCCGGCTCACCATTAAAGATGCTTTCAAATCAGAAGTAGTGGGTACGAATGTTCAATTGAGTGCCATTAATGTTCAGCGGGATGTTTATGCCGACAACGATACATCTTTCACTAAAATCACGGTGAATCCGTCTCCCACTTCACGGCTCATAATGGGAAATCCGTACAGCGGACAATTTAAGTTTGGTAAAAAGAGCGACCCCGACATTGCAGAAGCGTCTAAGCAAATCCGATATGAAATAACACCACCGACCGGAATGTCGAACAGTGATTACGGAACCAAATGGCGGATAAACGGAGCGGATATTTCTTATCCTTCCGGTAATGCTGCAAAAGGATTCTGGTCGTTTAATGCACCGGCATCAGGCAAGAATGCAT
This sequence comes from Bacteroidota bacterium, assembly GCA_016124755.1. GTDB lineage: Bacteria > Bacteroidota > Bacteroidia > NS11-12g > UBA9320 > WGNA01. The sequence goes on from WGNA01000005.1 coordinate 181,675, forward strand.
ACATTGAAATAACTCCCACCAAAAATGAAGTCGACAGTATGCTCATGTTGAGTTTTAGTATTCTGAACCAAAATACGAAATGCGATACAGCTATTGGTCGGTACATTATAGTGGCTCCCACACCGGAACCGAATTTTAGTTTTACCAACCCCGCATGTGACGGCACTCCCATAGAGTTCACCAATCTGGCGGAAATTCACTCGGGTACCATGACGTATGTTTGGCGATTCGGTGATGGTGATACGGCCGATTACAAAGATCCGGTTCATACGTATCCCGGTGCCGGAACCTACTGTGTTCAGTTGATCGCCACAAGCCTGCCGTATTATACAATTAAAGACACAACCATTTGTGTAACGGTTTCGGAAATGCCCAATGTTGATTTTAAAGTTGACAATGCTTGTGAAGGCCACAACATTGTTTTCACGAACAATACAACCATAAATACCGGCACTATTAATTACGATTGGAACTTTGGTGACGGTTCGGCTCATTCATCTGTAAAGAATCCGGTTCATGTTTACAACACCGCAGGTGGATACAAGGTAACCCTCAAAGCTACTTCTGATAAAGGTTGTGTTGAATCGCTTCAGAAAAGTGCAAATCAGTTTGCCAGCCCTACCGCCAACTTCACATTTAGCGGAAGTTGTGCTTTGTCGCCGATTCACTTCGAAGATGTTTCAACTATTGCGGGTGGAGAATACCTTGGAAGACACTGGGATTTCAGCGGAACCGAAATAGAAACCACACCCAAAGTCGATTTTGTTTTCGACAAAGCGGGTAACATGAACGTAACACTCTATTCCGTAACCCGTTTCGGATGCGAAGACACTGTTACCAAAGTAGTAAAAGTGATTCCCGCCCCGATGGCAGATTTCACATACGATATTGCCTGTAGTGCTACACCGACCCAATTCACCAACACAACCGGCATTCCGGGTGGTATAAAAGCAATTTATACCTGGAATTTTGGCGACGAGAATACATCAACTCAGGAATCACCCAAACATCAATATGCGGGAACAGGCCGCTATAAAGTGAACCTTTTGGCACATGGCGACAACGGATGTTCATCCGAAAAATCTATGGAGATAGAGGTTAAGCTTCAACCGGAAGTTGATTTCGAAGTGAACGATGTATGCGAAGACCAACTGGTACACTTCCGCAACAACACCATTGTAAACAGTTCTAATGTTGAATACGTTTGGAACTTTGGTGATGGTGACACCTCTCATGTTTATGCTCCCGTAAAGAAATACGACGTAAACGAAACCACTATTTTCAATGTTTCTCTTTCCGCAACCGTTTTAGATGGTTGTTCGGGAACCAAAGCCGCTACCGTGAAAATCGGGGAAACTCCGAATTGCGGATTTACCTACAAAACCGCGAACACTGGTGGATTGGAATGGAACTTCACTGCCGACAACAACACGTACGATCAATACATGTGGAAGTTTGGCGGTGTTGGTCAGGGAAGCGGAAGTTCAACCACTTTTAAGTTTCCAAGCGATGGCGTTTATCGCATTCTTTTCATCGCGATTACCAGTGAAGGTTGTGAGTGTCTTGATTCAAATCAGTTTATCACCATTAAATCTTCCGGAATTGCAGATGTAAACTCGAATGGAATAAAAGTTCTCCCGAACCCGAACAGCGGTAACTTTAGTATAAATCTTCCCGAAACCGTTAATCTTCACAACATGGAAATCCAATTAGTGGATATGCTGGGCCGAACAGTTTGGTTGTGGGATGGCGAGTCCGGAATTACCGGCAATACCATCGACGTTAAAACCACTGATCTACCAGCCGGGAATTATATTCTGAAATTAAATGGGGATAATCTCAGCACCACGAGGAGAATTCAGATTCATTAAAAATTGCATTAAAAAGCCCGGGAACACCGGGCTTTTTTTCTTCTTCTTTTGAAAATTTGCAGGTGTAATGTTCTAAACCTGACACTTTAAATTGCAACCATCTTTGCATTTGGTGTCGAACAAATACATGCGTTTTATTTACCACTTCATTTTAGCCTTTATAATTTTTATTTCTAATTCGCCGGATGGTTCTGCGCAATCACAATGGAAGCAAATCCGAAACGAATTGTGCATTCAAGGCGAGGTTAGCGGATCGTTTCTTTTTTATCATACCATCTCCCGTACGAATGGTTTTGTGAGGTTGGATCTGCGAGACACCGTTTTCAAGACCGAAATGGAAATGATTAAAGAGAAGGGCGATACCTTTAATTCGTACACCATCGGTTCACGAAATCAATTCGCTGTTATTGGAAAAAACCTGATTAAACCGGTTGATTCATTTGTTTATGTTTCGCATGATTTCGGTGACAACTGGACAAAATCAAATATTCAAATTAACAGTCAAATCACAGATTGTTTTGGTTTGAACGGAGTCTTTGGAATTGCAGCCGGTCCGAATTTTATTTATTCAACCGATTCCGGATACACGTTTCTGGAATCGAAACCCTTCACCGATTCTGCTTTTGAGTTTAATCCACTTTACCTTTTAGATTCAACACTCTTTTATCAATATCTCATCGACGGAAAAAAGCTGGCCTTCTGTAGCATTAGATTAGACGGATCAGATCAAAGAAATATTTTAATTGACAGCAGTTCCAATTCTTACCGCAGCAATTTCGTCGTTCTCGGCAACGCATTAATTATTAATCTCAATCATAAAATTTATCTGTCGAAAAACGGAGGCGACACCTGGCAGATAATTAATGAAGAGGAATATTTCGGTCTTAGAACTTACAACAATTATGTTTTTGCCATTCGCAGAAACGGAAACAATGATTTGTATTATTTAACCTCAGACACCTTCAAAACAATGCAGGGAGTTGGCACCAACAGCTTACTAAACAATTCTGCAACAAACACCGGTTTTTATAACAACGATTTTTATACGATTGGCTGGGGCGGAATCTTCAGACTAAAAAATCCGGATATAGCCCTGCGACATGTAACCGGAACGGTGTATTTCGATAAAAATAAAAACGGAATTTTGGACAATGATGAATCGGGAATTAAAAATCAAACAGTTCGATTCCAATTATCAAAACTATCAACTCTTACCGATTCTCTGGGTCATTACGAACTCGATTTTTTTTACGGTGCAGATAAAGTGTATGCTCTTCCAAAATCTTCCGCGATTAATGTGAGTCCGAATTATCACATTTCGTCTGCTGGAATTGATACGGTCAACTTCGGTTATCAGTGCGACACATCGAAAGCAAATGCCCGGATTGATATAACCGGCCGAAGTTCGTTTAACACGTATCGTGGATCTGATTATTCCATTATTTGCACAAACGAAAACGGGATTGATCTGAAAACTACCGTACGATTTTCATTTCCTGAGACAATCAAATTAAAACACGCCAACCCTTCACCTTCCGCAACCACAGATTCAACACTTGAATGGGACATTGTTCTAAAACCATTGGAACAACAGAAAATCAGTACAGGTTTCGGTTTAGAGATAAGTCTGAACGACGGCGACACCATTTCCACTTTCGCAGAATTTGTTGGGTTAAAGGATTGGGATTCTACCGATAACAAAAGCGCCCTTCTGCAAAAGGTTTCCTCGTCTTATGACCCGAATGATAAATCCGTTTCGCCGGTGATTATTCACGTTGATGAAATTGATAAAAGCAACAATCTCCTGTTCACTATACGATTTCAGAACACCGGAAACGATACGGCTTTTGATGTGCGGATCGAAGACACTTTGTCGGATTTTATTGATCCGGAATCGGTACTCATTTTAGATGCAAGTCACCGTTTGATTACTGAAACCGACGGAAAGAACCTGAGCTTTCATTTCGACAATATCTATCTGCCCGACAGCACAACCAACGAACCGGAAAGCAAAGGCTTTGTAACCTTCATCTGTCAGACAAAAGAGCAACTCAAAACCGGAGACAAAATCGAAAACACTGCCTTTATTTATTTCGATCAGAACGAAGCGATCGTTACGAATACCACCTCAACTTCGGTCGTTGAAATTTCCGATGCAATACACAAAATCAGAAAAACATTTCCGGCGATTTATCCGAATCCCACAACCGGCATTGTGAATCTTCCGGCAGGAGTTATTTCGGTTGAAGTTTACGATTTAACGGGCGGATTAATTTATTCGCAAAACGGATTGCACGAATCGGTTGATCTGGAAATGGTTTCCAACGGTTTGTATTGGTTAAAGATCATTATGGAAGATTCTGCATTCACAAGCCGGCTGATTATTCATCATTGAATATTCTGCCTGGAAAATAAAGGTTTCAAGCTAAAAAGTAATTTCAGTTCCTTTTCTTGAAATTGTTCACGGATTAATCTATTGTTAATCCACTTCGATTATCCTTGCTATTTATTCCAAAATAAGTCAGAGGCTCAATGAAATACACGATACTTTTTGTTATTCTGCAATTAGTCGTTAAGCTGGCTAATTCACAATCCTATCCAATTGATACCAACAGTGTAGAATTGTATCAACAGTACACTGCCGGAAGTTCAGATTATCTTTATTATGAAAAGAATTCTGAAACACCATTTTCGGGCATTCTGATTAGTAAAACCAAAAGAGACAAGATCTTTATTGAATTTAGAGATGGTAAACTTCATGGTAATTACGTGATTCTGAATTCTAAAAACGATACTCTTCAAATTACAAAGTTCGATGAAGGTCTTGCAATGTACACCGTCGATTACACCTATGACACCGGTAAGCCTGTAAAACGGATTAAAAATAAAAAGTTAAAGGGAAGTCAACAGGATTATGAAATATTCGGTAAAGCATTGAGATACGTTCAGGATAAAAAGTTTAACGAACTAAACGCATTTCTGAATCCTTTACATTCAGATTATGAAACCACATTCACAAAGTTGGGAAGCATATTCGGGATACTCGATAGCTTTCAAATAAAGGAGATTATCAATGAAAAGATCGAAGTTCAGAATTGCACTTATATGTTGGCTACAATTGAATTATACTATAAAAAAGAACACTTTACTTCTGAATTTCTAATCAAAAAATTTGAACGTAGCATCAGAGGAGAAGGATTCATCTTCAAGGCTTTTGTTGATGATTTAATTCCGGATACGAGCATCAATGATATCATGTCTGCTTTGCAAAATCAGGATCTTAAAACGTTAATACAATATGCCGGCAGAGATTACGGTGTAGAGAATAAAATTAATAACATTCAGACAGTTGACTCTTCCTTTGTGTTTATAGATTGTGCTCTGGGTTTTATGAATGAAATTCAATTGATTAAACATTATCTGATTAATATTAATGGTGAGGATCAATTACTGGCCTTATCCTATAAAATATTGGATGGAGGAAATCTTCAATTTCAAGGTCTTGGAATTCATTCGTTCAGAACAAAGTACATCGTAAAGCATAACATATATTAAACTGTGAATCTTGCTCTCAATTCTTTCCCGATTTTGATCATCTGTTCAAGAGCAGATCTGGTTCCGGGATCGTCGATTTGTAATTAAAATCCGGCAATTACACCTTAACTTTTCAAGACCGGTCTGATTTAGAAAGATTGAATAAAAAGCCCGGCCAAACCGGGCTTTTTTTAATCCATAGCCATTCGCACAATGGCCGGGTGAAAGGATCCGAGAATATCCACGAGTTCCGATTGAGCATTCATCACCGAATGGATATCTTTATAAACCATCGGTGATTCGTCAACTCCGCCACCCGAAAGCAGTATGTTATGCTTCGTCAACACCTCTTTCATTTCTGCATTACCAATAACCGATTTGGCTTTCGACCGGCTCATCAATCTTCCGGCTCCGTGGGAAGCGGATTGTAATGAACTTACCTCTCCCCTTCCGCGAACAATAAAACCCGGCTGCGTCATCGAACCCGGAATTACGCCGAGAACCCCTTTGCCCGCCGGAGTCGCTCCTTTTCGGTGCACAATTAATTCCTCACCACTTTCACTTTTCTCTTTCCACGCAAAATTGTGGTGATTCTCCACACGTGCAGCCCGACTGAGTTTAAGTGCCCGTTCAATTCGTTGATGAATATCGTGATGACAAGCCGAAGCATAATCACCTGCCAGATTCATCGCCAGCCAGTATTCTTGTCCGGCTTCCGAATCCAGATCAAGCCATGCTAATTTCCTGGCTTCTCCCGGCAGTTGGCATTTATACTCCGCAATTCTGGAATAATACGAGGCGATGCCGGCACCCAAACCCCGCGATCCGGAATGCGAAAGCAAACCCAAATACTCCCCGGGAATTAATCCGAGTTCATTGGTTTTGTCGGTAATGGTAACTCGTCCGAATTCCACAAAGTGATTACCTCCGCCGGAAGAACCGATTTGAATTCTTGCCTTATTAAAAAGCTTTTTGGCAACAGAAATTTCTCTGAATTCGGGTCGATCGAACAAGCTGTGATCCGAAGGTCTTTCAAACACTTCGGTATTTCCGAATCGCGTATTCTTGTTTAAAGCATCCGAAAGCTGCTGTGATTTTTGGGTGATTAATTCCAACGGATCATTAAATACCGTGAGACACATTCTGCAACCAATATCCACTCCCACCCCATACGGAATAATAGCATTTCGTGTAGCCAGAACACCACCGATCGGCAACCCGTAGCCGTGATGTGCATCGGGCATCAGAGCCCCGTCAATGGTTATCGGAAGCTTCATAGCGGTAAACATCTGATTGCGCGCTCCCTCATCAATTTGATCGGAGCCGAATTCCGCAAATGATTTCGCCGGAACCAACCGGTATTTCCGGGATTCTTCGATTTGACGGCTGTTGTCGATAAAATATTCCGCCAGGCGCGACATGCTTTCATGTTCCCGGAAATGCTCCGGATTTTTTAGAACCTGCGTCAATAATTCCAAACCTTCTTCAACCTTATTTCCCCGAAAGTGCTTTTGCAGAATTTCCAAGGCAATTCCAATCGATCGGTTTTGAGGAAAGCCGATTTTAACCAAGTGATTTCCTCTGATTTTTTTAGCCATTAATTTCTAATTTAAACATTTCTAATTCCTGCCGAACTGCTTTTCGGTTCAGCTTGCCTAAATATTTGCATCTGATAAATAATTCGGGTAAAGCCTTCACTTTTTGAAATCCGAATTTTTCGGGCAACTTGCTGTAAACCGAAACCGGAGGCATCGAATATCGCAACAGTTTATAATGTGCACCGGAGCTATTTGTATGATACCAGATGGTTTTAAAACCAAGTTGCTTTCGGATAAAATGTATTGCTGCCGACAACAGAAGTTCATCCCAAAACGTGAGATAAGCTCTTACCCGATTGAGATAGCGCAACTCCTTTTGTATTTCCGGTTTGGATTTCAACATTCCTTGTGCTTCCAGAATGCCAATCTTATGGAATCGCGTTCTCACTTGCCGGATCCAATCGGATTGAACTTCTTCAATAAGCACTTCGTTCGTTTCAAAACTCAGATCCATTCGAACCCAACCCACAGAATTCAGCTTTTCATGAGACGGATGTATACTCGTATTAAAGTCTGAACGGTCATCAACATTCTCGACAAATAAGCGGTCGAATTCCCGGCTGAGGTTTACCTGAAGAACCAGATTGGGTTCGGGCCGGCTCACCTGAAAATAGCCAGACTTTCCCCATTTTTCATGTTCTCCCCAAACCGTTGTTGTGAGATGATGCAGATACGTTTCTTCATCCCAACGATTGAGCAAAGGATCCAGATCAATACAACCATTTCCGGCATTTTTTAACACCGACCGAAATACCGGTTTTTCAATTAATCTAGAAAAATTACTTTGCTTAACTTCTTTAACTGAAATCTGATTCCCAAAATTCAGGTGCAGCAATTCAACTGCGTATTTATCTTTAAAATATGGATACGAAAATTCTTCATCAAGACATTGCCGAATCCATGAAATATCATGAATATTCATTTTGCTGTTGTTTGGAGCACCAGCAAAATGGCCGGCACTCCGATTAAATTTTATATATCATTTCTAACTGGAGATTTAACCCCGGAGAAGCCCGGGAAACTTGCTTCAAATTATCCCGGACTTATAAAAAGCACTGTTTGAGCGCTTCCTTTTCTGAAGACTGGTTTTAATGCGATTCATTTTTGTTTTTATGCTTTAAATTCTGGTTCAAAAAAAAATCCCGGTGTTGGCCGGGATTTAATCTTTTTATTATTCCTGTTCAGGAAATCCCATTACCAATCCGGTGATATGTTTTTATCGTTTATCATTTTCGTGCGGCAAAAAAGCATTTGATGATTTAATTATTCAACATCGGAATAAAAGGTCAACACAAAATTTACAATTTCAAATTTGATGTTTCTCCGCTTTATTCAACCAACTTGTTGGATCACTTCCATTTTAATACAAAATGAAATGTGCGAAGCGGATCTTAAAACAAGAATAGGAACGCGTGTGTGGGCCGTCGGGACTTTGTCATTTGGTAGAAAATCGGGGAAAGTGCTTGACGCTTCTTTCACCAGATTTTCAACAAATGAGAAAGGGCGCTTGCCAGCTTTCTTTCCGACTTGATTTTTTGCTTACTTTTTTATCAATAAAAAAGTGAGAAAAGAGATGGTACATCGTTACCCAAACTAATTTACAAGATTGACGTAACCAAACAGAGAAGCATTTAAAATTTAATCATTTCGAAAAAGAAGATGTGACGAATCTCACACCCGATCTCAAGAAATTGTTAACAGTAATTCGATAAAATTGCCTTAACCGTTTTGGTTACGTACAGGTCGAACCTTTGCCCAAATGCAAAGTAATTTGACATGACTAAAACGATCTTTAAAACACTTTTTCTGCTGATGCTTTCGGCAGGGATTTACCTTCAAACTTTCGGACAGGGTGTTACCTCTGCCTCGATGTTTGGAACGGTTACCGACGCAGACGGAACTCCTCTGGTCGGTGCAACAGTACTGGCAATTCACACTCCATCGGGCAGTCGCTACGGCACTATTACCCGTGAAGATGGGGAGTACAACATTCAGGACCTTCGGGTTGGCGGACCTTACGAAGTAACCATTTCCTTCACTGGTCACAACAACTCCGTTACAACCGACATTTACCTTGAACTGGGTCAGGCTTTTAAAGTTGATGCAAAACTTCAATCGAACACCACAGTGCTTTCTACTGCGGTTGTGGGAGTTGAACGAAGTGCGCTCAACACGACCAACACCGGCGCGCAATCGATTGTAAACAACGAGCAAATCACAGCACTGCCAACCATTTCAAGATCTATTGCGGATTACACACGAACAAACCCGTTGGCAACCACAACAAGCGATAACGTAATCTCAATCGCCGGTAACAACAACCGATTCAACTCCATCTTTATCGACGGGGCGGTGAATAACGATGTTTTCGGACTTGCAGCATCGGGCACCAATGGCGGACAAACCGGAGGTTCTCCAATTTCACTCGATGCGATCGATCAGATTCAGATTGTAGTTGCACCGTATGATGTTACGATTGGTGGTTTCTCTGGTGGAGGTATTAATGCCGTTACCCGAAGCGGAACAAATAAAACCCAGAGTTCGGTTTATTACCTTTTCAGAAATCAGAATCTCGCAGGTAAAACTCCGACAGATAATGCCAGTGTAACACCGGTAAAACTTGCCGATTTCTCTTCAACCACTTTCGGAGCCAGAGTCGGAGGAGCAATTAAAAAGGATAAATTATTCTATTTCATCAGTGTTGAAGGACAACGCGAAACCACTCCGCAGCCTTTCAACTTTGCCGATTATAAAGGAACTTCTAATCAGTCACAGGTTGATGCTTTTCAGGCGAAACTGAAAAATTCGTATGGTTACGACGCCGGTGGTTACCTCGACAACGCGAACGAACTGAACTCCAACAAAATCTTTATCAGACTCGACTACAACCTGAGTCAGAAGACTAAAATGATGTTGCGACACAGCTATACATACAACGAGAATATCGCTGCGAACCGATCTTCATCCAATGCAATCAACTTTTACAACAACGGAATTTATTTCCCGAGCACAACTAATTCCTCGGCATTAGAATTCTCAACCGCCATTAGTGCTAAAAAATCGAACAAACTGATTCTTGGCTTTACACGGGTAAACGACGACCGCGATCCGATGGGCAGCGACTTTCCATACCTGATTGTGAAAGACGGCTCCGGAACTTTATACGCAGGAAGCGAGCAGTATTCAACCGCAAACCAGTTGAAGCAAAACATTATTACACTTACCGACAACTTCAAAGTGTACAACGGTAAACACAACTTCACATTCGGAACACACAATGAATTTTACGATATGTACAATCTCTTCATTCGGCAGAATTACGGGGTTTATACCTATTCTTCACTGGCTTCTTTTATGGCCGGAGATTCGGCAGATTACCAGAGAGGTTATTCATTAGTTGACAAAAAAACCGGTGACGGATCTGCTGCTGCTGCCAGTTTTAAAGCCATGCAACTCGGATTTTATGCTCAGGATGCATACAACGTGAACAAGAAATTGAAACTAACCGGAGGTATCCGATTAGATGTTCCGATGATTCTTGATGATCCGTACAACAACGAAAAATTCAACAACACCACAGTTGCATTGATCGAAGCTCAGGGTTATGATATGGACGGCGCAGTTGCCGGCAAAGCTCCGGGTGCTCAGTTGATGTTCTCTCCAAGACTCGGTTTCAACTACGACATGCAAGGCGATAAAACCTTTGTTCTGCGAGGCGGATCAGGAGTGTTCACCAGCCGTGTTCCATTTGTTTGGCCGGGAGGTATGTTTACCAACAACGGTTACACAGTAGGTGGCGTTTCCGGCAAATCCATTCCTTTCAATCCGAACTGGGAAAACCAGCCGGAAGCATCTTATTTTGGTGGAACAGACGCAGTTCCTTCCGGAGAGATGAACGTTTTTACCAAGAACTTCAAATATCCTCAGGTTTGGAAAACCAGCTTTGGTCTTGACAAATCGTTGCCGGGTAAATTCAAACTCACATTTGAAGCGATCTTCTCAAAGACCCTTCACAACATGACCGTTTACAATTACAACATCAAACCCAGCACGGTTAATCTTGATGGTGGTCCGGATACTCGTCCGATTTACAACCGAAAAGACCCGATCGACAAAACCTACACCGGTATTTATGTTATCGGAAATACCAACAAAGGATATTCATACAACCTAATGGTTCAACTTCAAAGACTTGCCAACAAAGGTCTGTTCGGAAGCATCGCCTATACCTTCGGAGAATCAAAATCGGTTAACGACGGAACTTCTTCACAGAACTCTTCAAACTGGAGATACAACGAACAGGTGAACGGCCGAAACAACCTTCCGGTTACTTATTCTGATTTCGATCTCGGTCATCGAATCAACGGTTACTTAGCTTACAGCAAATCATACAAGAAGAACTACAGAACTACTGCTTCATTATTCTTTAATGCTCAAAGCGGAAGAAGATTCTCGTATGTAATCCGAAACGGAAACCTCATGACGAACGAAGATTCAGGAGATAACGATTTGATCTTTATTCCGGATAATCAGGCCGACATCAAATTGGTTGATTACAAAGACGCAAACGGAAACGTAGTAACTGCCGCTCAACAATGGGCTAATCTCAACGACTACATCAACGACGATAAATATCTCAGCAAACACCGAGGAGAATATGCATCCCGAAACGGAGCAAGACTTCCTTTCCAGACCGTTGTTGATTTCCGTTTGTTGCAGGAATTCCAGATCATGAACAACGGAACCAAACACAATCTTCAGGTTTCGCTCGACATCTTCAACTTCACTAATCTTTTGAATACAAAGTGGGGACGTCAGTATTTCATGAGCAACGATCAGTACGCATTATATGAATTCGCCGGATTTGAAAGCGGTACTAAGAAACCTACTTACTACTACAAAGGAACCGGTGAAGCTAAGCCATGGACAATCGACGATTCCGGAGTGAGCAGTTCAAGATGGCAAGCTCAGATCGGTGTTCGATACAGCTTCAATTGATTACAGATGCTCATCGCAAGATGATCTTAATACAATCAGTCAAGTACATTTTTCATTGATCCAAGGGGAGATTTATTCTCCCCTTTTTTTATCTGTTAATATGAAAGCATTTATCCCTTTTATACTAATTGTCTGGTCTTTTAATTTATATGCACAGGATACCTTAAAAATTGCTTTTGGTTCCTGCAACCACCAGAACGATCCTCAGTTTTTTTTCGATTCCATTTCATTAAAAAAACCGGATTACTGGTTTTGGCTCGGTGATAATATCTATGCCGACACGAAGGATATGAGCAAGATGAAAAAGGATTACGACAAGGTATCCAACAGTGTATCCTACCAAACGTTTACATCTAAAATTATCATTGACGGAACCTGGGACGATCACGACTACGGTGAAAACGACGGAGGAATTGAATATCCCAAAAAGCAGGAAAGTAAGGCTTTGTTCGCCGACTTTATAAAACCCGATTCCGCCTCCGGATTTTATGATCATCCGGGCGTTTACCATTCCCGGAATATTCTCTTTGGCGAATTCAAAATCAAAACGATTTTTCTCGATACAAGATCCTTTCGATCACCTTTACGCGATGGCAAAAATTCGGGTATGCGGTATCTCCCTTCGGATAGCGGCAGTATGTTAAATGAAGCGCAATGGATCTGGCTTGAAAAAGAACTAAAAGACACCACAGTGGATTTCTTCATAATTGCTTCCAGTATTCAGGTAATCAGTGCGGAACACGGTTACGAAAAATGGGAAAATTTCCCGCACGAACGAAGCCGTCTGCTCAAACTTCTCAGCGGTAAGGATGCAATTATTCTGAGCGGAGACCGGCACATTGCAGAAATGTCGATGCTGCCATACGGAGAAAAGCAACTCTTTGATATTACTTCGAGCGGACTCACCCACACCTGGAATAAATTTAGTTACGAACCAAACTCAAACCGGGTCGGCAGACAATTCGTGGCTAAGAATTTCGGAATGCTAATTTTAACCAGGGAAAACAATGGCATCTCGGTTAAAATCGAACTTTGGGATTGGGAACATTCTCGTTTGCTTGAGACAGTTACCGTTTTTTATCCGCAATAAAAACTCGTTATGTAAGCGGAACCGGCATTCCGTGCTGGCGCAAAAAAGTGAGTTGATCCCAGTATCCGCGTTGAAATACGATGAGATCATTTTGTATGTGAAAAAAGCCGCAGCCTCTTAAACCTTCCGGATCACGCCATTCTAAAATGGCCCATTCCCCATCTTCAAAAAGGGTTTCGATCAGGCAAACCATGTTGGCATTTGAGAACTCTTCCTCAAACATATTTTTGATGGTATCTCTTCCCTTAATCGGTTCCCGCACTACCTGATGATTAACAGCATTTTCATGATATAAGCCGGCGAGCTTCTCGGGATCTCCTTCATTAAAAGCGTCAACCCACTTCAGAATTAATTCTTTTGGTCTCATGCCCTGAATCTTTTGTAAGGCAAATTACTGGTGATGATTATACCTTGCGCCACTTTGTGAGTTAAGATATTGTGAAATACATTACCATCTGAACAGGGTTGAAACCAAGTAAAAGCTTTCGAAATATTGCACCGTATGCAGTGGTTGTTTTACTCACAGCCATTCCTCTGTTCGCGCATCTCGATTCGTGGCCGATACATCAATGGGATGAGTCGCGCCAGGCTTTTAACTCATATGAAATGTATAAGCATCACAATTTTGTTGTGCCAACGATGCAGAACAAGGTTGAGAGATGGAATACAAAACCCCCTTTTTTTATCTGGCTTGAAGTCGGATTTATGCGGCTTATCGGTGTGAATGAAATGGCCGTTCGTTTGCCATCGGTGCTTTCCGGATTGTTGCTGTTTCTTGCACTGATTTTTCTGCTCAAGAAACTGGGTTTTAGCAGAATCACGTCGATAGCCTGTTCGGTTTTATTACTATCTGCTAAAGGATATAATGGTCAGCATGGCTTGAGATTCGGTGAATTTGATGCGATGCTCACGTTCTGGATTGTGGCTTTTCAGGTGTTTTGCTTCGCGGTTTATCTTACAAATGATACTGCAGAAATCAGAAAGAAATATCTGTGGTTAACGGTTTTAGGGTTCATCGGAGCGGTTTATACGAAAGCTATTACCGGATTATTTCTGGCACCGGTCGTTTTGGTTTTCGGTTTTGCATCGGGAAGATTTCAAAAAGAAAAATTAAGAAGCCTTGTATTGATGTCGGTAGTTGCGATTGCGGGCTGTCTCTCTTTTTATCTGATTCGGGAAATGTACGATCCGGGCTATATCAAAAGTGTAATGGCTAATGATGTGATGGAACGTTTTTCGGCTCCGGTTGAACAGCATCAGGAAAACCGCTGGTATTATTTTAACGAAATGTATCATCAAACGGGAGTCTGGTTATTTCTGATTCCTGTGGTTTGGATTATGGCTTTTTTACACAAGAATTTTTCTAAAAGAAGAATTCTCGCATACGTAATTTCCTGTGCGGGGTTTTACTTCCTGATTCTTCAATTAGCCGACACAAAAAATTTCTGGTACCTGATGCCGGTGGTTGTGCTGCTGGGAATTTCTTTTTTGCTGGCGCTTGAAATGTCGATTGATTTTATCCGCGAAAAATGGTTTTCAGAACAAGATCAACGCGGATTTTCAATGATTCATTTGGCGATATTATCAGCTGTTTTAATTCAACCCTTCGTGGTTACCTGCCGCGTTACGTTGCACCAAAATCAAAATGTAGATGGCGATCATGGTTTTTATCGGGTTACGAATTACATCCGTAACGAATGGAGAACCGGCCAAAAAGGTTTGAAATGGAAATTTATTGATACCGAATACAGCGCTCACAACTGGTGGTATATTTCTCTCTTAAACGATCATGGAAACTCCATTCAATACTTCATTGATCTGGATTCAATTGGCGCAGGTGATCAGGTGTTAATTCGTCAGCCCGAACTGCGGGATTCATTAGAAAAGATGTATACCTGCGATTATCTGCACGATGACTATGCCTGCTGGTTGATGAAGCTTGAAGAGAAGAAATAGCCTTCAGATAATTTAATCCCGAGTATTAATTTGAATGATATTCAGATTAATACTCGGGGAATTTCGAATTTCATACGCAATCGAAGAATGTATGAAATTCGGAAGGGTGGATGATGGGGCTCGAACCCACGACCTCCGGAACCACAATCCGGCGCTCTAACCAGCTGAGCTACAACCACCGTGTTTTTGAGGGCTGCAAATATATAATCCGGAGAATATTTTACAACGCATCTTTTTATTCTGTTTTTTAAACGTGTGAACCAATTCTCCCCTGAAACCAATTAAAATTTTTAGATATACACCAGAGGGAAAGAGATGTCTTTAGAGGGAAAGAGATGTCTTTCCCCTACTCTGGTTCTTTTGTTCTCTCGTTCTTTCGCTCTTTGGCTCTTCAAATTCTGTTACCGTTACCGTTTCTGTTACAGTTACAGTTTCCGTTACAGTTACCGTTTCCCCTCCCGTTTCCCACACATGTGCAGAACAAAATATTCGGCCACCGTATACCGTAATTATCTTTGGCAGATTGTAGCCCTTAACGAACCTATGTCGATTAAAAAAGGACTTGTACTCTTGCTTTTCGCTATCTCAGGTAAAGCATTGTATGCGCAGAAAACAGAAGTTTATCAGCAACCGGAAGAGTTGTTTTATCACGCCGTAGAATTATTTGAGAAGAAACTGTACGGACCTTCCATTCAGGAATTTGAACGGTATATGAAATTAGACAAATCCGACAACCTGCTCAGACCTCAGGCGGAAATCTATGTGCTGATCAATCACCTTCACCTGAACCACAACAACTCCGATAAAAATCTGGAGAAGCGGCTGGAACAAGGTCCGCAAACCGGAATTAACAACATGGCTCACTTTGAACTGGGCAATTATTACTTCCGAACAGGTAATTACCGGAAAGCAGCAAAAGCCTTTGAAGATGTGGATGTTTCCAACCTCTCAAATGACCTGTGGGAAGAGGCAAACTTTAAAATGGGTTACTCATTTTTTAAAAGTAAAGACTACGAAAAAGCACAGGAACACCTTAATCAGGTTCGCAACAAATCAAAAAGTACCTATTACATAGAAGCCAATTATTTCTACGGCTATATCTGTTATGTCCAAAACAAATACGACTGCGCCTTCGAGAGTTTCAAACGAATTGAAAACGACGGTCCGCAGATCATGTATTTATATATGGCGCAGATGCTTTATGCGAAAAATGATTTTAAAGGCGCACTCGATTATCTCACAAAACACCAATTAGAAAAATACCCGGAAGAATTTAATCTGCTCACCGGCAAATGTCATTTCCAACTCGGGGATTATGCCAAAGCCACAACTGCATTTAAAGGAATTTCACTCGAATCAGAACTGCTGACCAATGAAGATATTTACATGATTGGCCACACCTTCTTTCTTCAAAAAAATCATCTTAAAGCGCAGGAGGCTTTTATGCGAATTTCCGGTTTGGAGACTCCGCTGGGACAATTAGCAAACTATGAACTCGCGCAAAGTTTTATTGCAACCGACGAAAAACAAAAAGCCCTTCTTGCATTGGGAACAGCTAAGCGACTTGAATTTCAAAAGGAAATTCAGGAGATTGCTCATTACAACTTTGCCAAATTATCATATGAGTTGGGAAATAAAAGTCAGGCGATTCAGGTCACTCAGGAGTTTATCGACAAATACCCTAAGTCTGAATATGTAGATGACACAAAAGGAATGTTGGCAGACATGCTGGTAAATGCCAAAAACCTGCCTCAGGCTATTCGTGTATTAGATGAAATTAAAACCTTCAATGAGTCCACTAAAAAAGTTTATCAACGAATAACCTATGCGTGGGCTGAAGAAAGATTTACCGACAACAGCTTTAAAGAAGCACGCGATTATTTCAACAAATCGGTTCGTTTTACACCCGATCGTCTTAAAGAAGCTCAGGCTTATTTCTGGTTGGGAGAGCTTGATTTTAAAGACGAAGATTACAATCATGCCATCACCAATTACAACCGTATGTTGAATAACGGTGCGGCAACTTCAAGCCGGTATTACAATACCACGCTTTACAACATTGGCTATTGCTACTATCTTCTTAAAGACAGAAGTCGCGCATTGAATTACTTTCTGCAATACAAACAGAAAGCTTCGTACAACCAGAACAAAACAGTTTATGCCGACAACCTGCTTCGACTCGGAGACTGTTACTTTTTGAGCAGTCAGTACGAAAAGGCGAGAGAAGCATACCATCAGGTTTCTGCCGGCAGATATGAAGGTAGCGATTATGCCTTGTATCAGGAGGGAATAATTTACGGTTTACAACGCAAGCCGGGAGATAAAATCAGTGCGCTGAAACAAATCCAGACCAATTACAAAAGCTCGGATTATTTGGTAACCGCCATCTATCAGATTGCTGAAACTTACAATCAGGATTTGCAGAACCCGGATATGGCTCTGAGCATGTTTAACCTTATTATTAGTCAGCACGAAACAGACAAGTTGGCGCCGTATGCTTATGTAAAAATCGGATTGATTTATTCCCAGAAAAATGAGAATGAAAAAGCGCTGAATTACTGTAAAACCGTTGTAGAAAAATATCCCAAAACCGAAAGCTCTAAAGAGGCTCTTATCATTATTGAGAGCATCTACAAAAAGATGGATAAAGTTCCGGAGTTCCTGGAATATGTGTCAACGCTTGAAACCGGAGATTACCGGGTAACCTATCAGGATTCTCTGCTTTATGATGCCGGTTATCAGAAATACCGTTTGGGTAAATGCGATGAAGCGGAGAAGAATTTTAACGATTACAAAAAGCGTTTTGCTCAGGGATTTTTTATCATCAACACGTATTACTATACGGGGTTGTGTGCTTTTTACGATGAAAAATACGACAAGGCAATCGAGAATTTTGAATATGTACACAATCAGGGAGCAACAGATTTCCGGGAAGATGTGAATCTCAAACTTGCGGAGATTTATTACTATCAATCACGTTTCGACAAAGCCCTTCCCTACTTCAGTCAGTTAGAACGGATCGCTTCTTCAAAAGACAACTTTGTAAAAGCGCTGATGGGACAAATGCGTTGCAATTACACTTTGGGAAATCTCGACGCCGCCAAACAAAACGCAACCGCCATCCTTCCGATCGAAAACATCGAATTAGAAAAACTAATTGAAACCAATCTTATTCTCGGTAAAATTCAATACCAGACGAATAACATTCTCACGGCCATGTTCCATTTCGATTACGTGGTTAAAGAATCCAAAACCGAAAGAGGTGCCGAAGCTCAATACTACCGGTGCATGATTCTGTACAAACAACAGAAATACAACGAGAGCCGTGAAGAAATTTTTAAACTCGGAGATCAGTGGGCATCTTACGAATATTGGGTTGTAAAGGGTTTCATTGTTCTGGCCGACATCTATACGGCAGAAAAGGATTACTTCCAGGCACGCGCTACTTTACAGGGAGTTTTAGATGCGTATCATGGAGATCAGTCCATTATCAACGAAGCGAACGACAAGTTGAAAAAGCTGAGTGAATTAGAAAAAAACCAGAAGAAGAAATAATTAGTTATGGGTTTGAGAAGCCTTGTATTGTTCGTAAAGGCTTCTCACAATTCCATCTGAAAGACCGGTTTTGGGAACATAAATTTTCTTGGTTCCGGTAATATTTATGATGTCTAAAAAGATTTCGCTTGCCGGAACTATCACATCCGAACGATCCGGATTTAGTTGGTAATTAATGATCTTTTCGGTGTCGCTCTTGTCTTTTATTTCATTATAAAATTCTTCCAGAGCATGAGTTGTAATGTGCAAATCACTCACCCGCCTTCTTTTAATTTTATAAATCTTATTAATGTTTCCACCGGATCCGAGGATTGGAACACCGCTGTTACCTGCACCCACTTCATGCAACCAATCGTGCAGACGTGACCACTCTGATTTTTCAACGGTTTTATGCAACGACCGGATGGTGCCGATGTTGAAAGACTCTTTAGCGGATTTATTTTTAGAATGAAAAGTGAGTTCCGTGCTTCCTCCACCCACATCGACAAACAACACTTTATTTTTTCTAACATGAAGAAAGGAAGGTACTTCTTCTCCGGAAATTACATTCGCTTCTTCCTCACCCGAAATTACATTGATTTTAATGCCGCATTCTCGTTCAACATGTTCAACAATGTACGGTGTATTCGCCGCATCCCGCATTGCAGAAGTTGCATAGGCACGGTAATCAACTATAGTTTGGGTATCCATCAAATGCCGGAAAGAGTGCATGGTACTGATGAGCTTTTTCTCGTTTTCGATGGAAATTCTCCCGAACCGAAAAGCATCTTCACCCAATCGCAACGGCACCCGAAGCAGAATTCCTTTTCTGAAATAAGGGCCTGCTTCCGTTTCAAATACATAACACAACAAAAAGCGAATTGCGTTGGAACCGATATCAATGGAAGCAAATTGTAGAAAATCCAAAGGCCTTTATCTTTTGCTCAAATATTTATAAAAATCTTCCTGACTTCGAATCTTTTTATCCCCAGCCCGTCGATACGAATTTGACATGTCCCGATCGAAATAACGGGCCTTTGTGTTGTCTGCCATTTGAATCCTCACAAACTGTTGAATTTCTTTTTTAATTCTCGGATCGTAAACCGGAGTTGCAACTTCAATCCGGAAATCCAGATTTCTTGTCATCCAGTCTGCAGATGCCAGATAATATTTTCTGCCGGTTCCTAAGCCAAAAATAAAAATGCGGGCATGTTCTAAATATTTATCCAGAATACTAATGGCGGAAATGTTTTCACTGGTTCCATTTTCACCGGGAATGAGCGAACACATGCCCCGAACAATCAGGTCGATCTGAACTCCTTCTGCGGATGCCTGGTACAATTTGCGAATCATTCCTTCATCCACCAGACTGTTCAGCTTAAGAAATATGTACGCCCTTTTACCCCGCTGGGCTTTTTTAATTTCGTTGTCGATTAATCTTTCTAAACCGGATCTCAAATAAATCGGACTCACCAACAAATGATTAAATCGAACTCTTACGTATGGTTTTTCAATAAACCGAAAGACTTTTTCAACCTCTTCAGTTAACCGGTTGTCGGCTGTGAGCAACGACATATCCGAATAAACATTCGCAGTTCCTTCATGGAAATTACCGGTTCCGATGTGCGCGACTTTTCGAATCGTTCCTTCCGATTTGGCCGTGATTAAAATTAGCTTCGAATGAATTTTTAATCCGGGAACACCTAAGATCATTTTAACGCCAGCGTCTGTGAGAACCTTCGCCCATTGAAGATTGGCTTCCTCGTCAAAACGGGCTTGCAGCTCGATTACCACCACGACATCCTTCCCGTTTTTGGCCGCGTTCACCAGTGCATTAATAATTTTAGAATCATCCGCCAAACGATACAGGGTAATAAAAATGGACTGAACTTTTGGAGAAATAGCAGCTTCCCGCAACATGTCAATCACATAATCAAATGCCTGATACGGATAGTGAAGCAAAACATCCTTCTCGTAAATGGCTGTCAAGATGGAATTAAATCCTTCGAGGTATTTGTGTTTTAAAGAAGGTCTTTTCGGATTTTCAAGACTTTGCCGACCCACGTTCGGGAATTTCATGAAGTCTTTAAAATTGTGATAACGCCCGCCGGAAATAATACTCTCTTCTTCAACAATTTTAAATTTCTTGAGCAACAACTTCAGGCTATGAACCGGCATGTTTTCGTCGTAAATAAAACGAACCGGCTCTCCGCGTTTCCGGTTCTCCAAACTCTTTCGCATCTTATCGTAAAACCCGACAACCACGTCGTCGTCGATATCGAGTTCTGCATCACGCGTTATTTTGAAAACATGAGAATCAATAACGTCGTAATCAAAAATGCTGTAGATGCGGGAAAGGTTGGCGCGAATTACATCGTCGAGATAGATGATGTATTTGTTGCCTTTATGCTGAGGCAAAACGATAAACCGACTCACATTTCCCCGTGGAATTTCAATAAGGCTATACTGAATATTTGATGGTTTCGATTTTTTATAAAAATGCACCATCAGGTAAATGGAGTCGTCGTTGAGATGATGAAGTTTTTTGTTCTTCTTGATCATTATCGGAACAATCTGCGGCTCGACTTTATTGAGATAATAGTCTTTTACATATTGCATTTGTTCCTCGGTGATCGACTTTTCATCGGTGATAAAAATGTTCTCCTGAGCGAGTTCTTTAATAATGTTCTGATAAATCTTATCGAACCTGCCCTGTTGTTTTACCACGATGTCGTGAATTTCATTGAGCAATTCCGCGGGAGATTCTCGAAAGGTAACATCGCCCCTTCTGTGAAATTTAAGAAGTCGTCGAACGGTGGCTACCCGAACTCTGAAAAATTCATCCAGATTGTTTGAAAAAATTCCCAGAAAGCGCATCCGTTCAACCAAAGGATTGTTCGGGTCTTCTGCTTCCTGCAAAACCCGTTCATTGAAAGAGAGCCAACTGATCTCTCTGTTGATTAATTCCACCGACATTATGGGGCAAAAATAGATTTGCCATGTTAACTCCGGCTGTTGGTGAATTGAGTGAGGATAATTTATTAGTAATTCAGCAAATAAGAGATGCTCATTCGAAATGTGTAACTCTGGGTTTTTACCGAAGATAAAAATCCGTTGCTGTCTTCAATTGGGTTTCCGTAACGGTCAACCACATATTCTTTTTGAGTTCCGCGACCGTATTTAATGTTGAATTCAACCGGATTGTATCCTCGCCAGAAATGAATCCCCAAAGTAGCCACCGGCATTACCCAACCTTTTCTGGATGCAGCACTGGATGTGTTCTGATCCTGCATGCTGATTAAACCAATTTTGTTGAACTCAAGTCCGCCGCCGAAAGAAATTCCGAAATCTTTCTCACAGGTATAGGTTGAACCGGAACCCACATACATTTTTAATAAGATGGGAATTTGAATGGAACCGATTCCCTCAACTCCGATTACGCTGTTACTGGTTGGTACCGAATTACCCAAACCAATGCTAAAAGGCGAACTAACTGCAAGCGCCGAATTTTTATCAAACTCCTGAAGATTTAACCGCGGCTCAAGTCCGAATGAAAAGAGATTAATATTAAAACTCTGAATCGGTGCATTGACAAATATTTTATTCCCACTAACATCTACGTTGCCCGTCCATACATTTTCAAAACGCAAAGGAGATTGTGCAAAGTCGAGATAAGTTGAAGAATGAAAAGCGACAAAAAATCGATCCTGAAGATCGGTTGAGGTGTTATTCTGAGCTTTTGATGTTGTTACAATCCCTGTAAAACATAAAGCAATGGATAGTGTTCGGAATAATTTCATCGTGTGAATTCAAATATACAACGCCACCCGCTATTCAAGGGTTTGGTTTACGTGTAAGTTTTCAAACATCCTTGCGTATAAGGCGATCCGGAGTTTCCGATTGAAGTGCCGACAACAGAAAAATCGTGGTGATAATAATTCCTAATTGTCGTTCGAGAACCGATTCTAATAAAAAGGAAACAAGCAAAACACCGGTTATAACCATTACAATCGGTTGTATTCGAAACTGTGCTCCCATTAAAATAAACAGGAGTGTGATTAGAATAAAACCGGCAACTCCGAAGACTAACCAACTTTCTAAAAATTCGTTGTGCGGACCAATTCTGTTTTCCGGATACAATTCACTTTTCCTGAGATCGTAAGCTTCCTGCAATCGACTTTCGGCATTTCTCAATCCGGTTCCGGTAAACGGATCCCGTTGTATCACGTACCATGCAGATTTCCATGCTTCGATGCGCATGGCAAGCGATTTATAATTGAGATCCTTCCCGCTGTTGACAGACTGAAAATCCTGAATCGAATTTTTCACCTTGTTGTGTAGTGAAGGGATTATCAGATACGCTACAATCGGAATGATTACCGCTCCCAAGATCAATGTCGATTTGATTTTGGTTTCTTTAATTCTGAAAAACAACCACACGACCAAGAGAAAAACCGAAAAATAAAACCCGACCAATCCGGTCCGGGAGGCCAGAAGATGAAGGCAAAGCAACTGAACAATGAGGTTGATTTTCCAAAACCAACCCGATTTTCTGATAACCACATAATATGCACTCATCCACACCGCAACCGAGAGGTACATGCCAAAATAAATATGATGTGTTCCTCCGAATACCGGAATGTGTTTCGACTGCAGCAACAAAAGATTGATCTCCTCAAAATGCAGCAGATAGTTAATGGAACTAATAACCGCCACCAGCGTAATTACACCAGCCAAAAGGCCAAAGAAGAATTCATTTAAATTAAAAGAAACCTTTAACCGTATAAGATAACCCGGAATAAAAAGCAGCGGTAGTTTCATAACCAGATCCCGGGAAACTTCTTTTGAAAAACCACGGAATATTCCGTCTGCCAACACCAGCATCCACAGAATGGCAAACAGAATTGCCAGTAAATTTTCCTTTTTATTAAAATCGAGAACCAGACTTTTATGCCGGATAGATGTGATCAGATCAATTAACCAAACCAAAGCCATGAGGCCAATGGAAATTGAAACTACAGCACGGGCAAAAAAGAGCGAAAGGAACAGCAGAGCCAACGGGAGTAATTTCCAGTTAGCCTTTAGAAAAGATTGAAAATTATCTCGCGTAACTGATTTCAACCGGTTTTCCTTCTTGGAGTTGAATGTAGTCCATAGCGGCCTGAGTTAACCGGATTATATCGTTTCCTTCTGCAGACTCCATGGAATGATTCGCTACAACTTTAACAAAAACTGCCTTTTTATTCGAAGGATTTGTAACCATTATCGTGGTTCCGATTGGTGCCGAATGATGAGAACATACGCGTGACTGCTCGCCTTTTTCAATTGTATAATTTTCGGCAACTCCCCGCTCCCAGATTTTCTCCATATCGAATTCGGCAATTTTTTCAACCTTCTTCTGATAGGAAGTTGAATTCACGGCAGAATTTGCAGCGGCGGTATTCACGTTGGTTTGAGCTGCCAATTGTTTTGTGGTTTTAATTTCCTTTTGCAGACTGTCGACCTTTTCTTTCATTTCTTTGGTCTGAGTCTGTTGCGTCGGGGAATCTCCGGAAGGTACCAGCAATTCCATTCCTTCTTTTATTTCGGTTGATTCCAGATTGTTCAGCTCTTTTAAAACATCAACTTTGGTTTTATAAAGCACCGAAATCGAATAAAGCGTTTCGCCTTTCTGAACTGTGTGATATTTGGCAAACGTGGATTTTCTGGAATCAGAATTACCGGTTGAGGCATTGGAGGAGTTTGATTTGGATTGCTGATCCCCGTCAAAATATTCCTTCACAACTTTTTCTTCAAACGGTGCGTCTTTACCGGTTGGAACCAGAATTATCTGGTCGGGATGCAGCGTCTGATCTGCCCCGGGATTGTTGGCAAGCAAGTCTTTTAATGCTACGTTGTACTTCCGGGCAATTCCATACAAACCTTCCGATTTTTCAACTTTATGCATGATGAAAATTTTCCCGTTTTTCACCTTGGTACCAACCGAATCCACCGGTCCGGCGAGGGCCGATAAAGTTGAGAAAAGTATTACTATTAAAAAGGCAGCTTTTTTCATTCCGATAATTTTAACGATTGAGAACGCTTTGGTTTTCAAACAATATTCGATGCGAAATTAGTACGCATTACCGCTTCAATTGAGGTATTTTGCAGCCTCAATATCCATAAGTCTAACGGCATTGAGTATTAAATGAAACACTTTGCTCTTCTTGTTATCTGCCTCTTTCAGATTAGTGTATATGCACAAACCAAAGAATTAAAAGTTGTTCAGTTCGACATTCGGGAAGACATCGCTCCGTCTGCAACGCGAATGGTTCAGAAAGGGTTTGGCAAAGCCCGCGAAGTAGATGCCGATTTTGTAATTATTCACATGGATACGTATGGCGGTTTATTAACCGATGCAGACTCAATCCGTAAAACGATTCTCAATGCTCCCATGCCCGTGATTGTCTTTATTGATAAAAATGCCGCATCTGCAGGAGCCTTAATTTCATTGGCATGTGACCGTATTTATATGTCGCCCGGAGCAACAATCGGATCAGCAACAGTGGTAAACGAAGGCGGGGAAGTTTTACCCGATAAATATCAATCGTACATGCGATCTATTATGAGAGCCACCGCAGAAAGTCATGGCCGGGATACGCTCATTAAAAACGGTGATACGCTCATCCGGTTCAAAAGAAATCCGGCAATTGCCGAAGCCATGGTCGATGAGCGAATCGCGATACCAGACGTGGTAGATAGTGGGAGGATTGCGGCATTTACCAGTGCCGAAGCCATCAAAATTCGTTTCTGCGACGGAGAGGCGAATTCCATTTCGGAGGTTTTGCAAAAAGAAGGTATAAGCCATTATGAATTAATAGAAGTGAAGAAAACCGGTATAGACAAGTTGATCGGTTTCCTCTCCGCTCCCGCCATCCAGGGAATTTTAATCATGTTCATTTTCTGGGGAATTTTCTTTGAGTTAAGAACACCCGGAATCGGCTTTCCCCTTCTCGCGGCTTCCATCAGCGCCCTGCTTTACTTTGCTCCCCTTTATCTCGACGGCTTAGCCCAAAACTGGGAAATCCTTCTTTTTGTAATCGGACTCATACTCATCATTCTCGAAATATTTGTGATACCCGGATTTGGCGTAACCGGTATTACCGGAATTGTTCTCACTATTACCAGTTTGATTCTGAGCCTCGTGAGAAATGTGAATTTTGATTTTTCAGAAACCAATGCCACAGACTTGAATAAAGCCCTTCTCATCGTGATATTTTCTCTGGTCGGCTTTGTCGTCGGTCTCATACTCTTCGGAAAAGGATTTATGAATTCTCCACTCAGTAAACGTTTGGTGCTGAGCGATACATTGGAAAATGCCCGGGTAGGAAAACCGGCTTCCGGGGGAGATTCACTTGTGGGACAAACCGGTATTGCCCGAACCGCCATTCGTCCGATGGGCAAAATCATGATTGGCGATGTGATGTACGACGTGAAAAGTCAGGGTGAATTTATTGAAGAAGGTTCCGGGGTAAGAGTAATTTCACGAGAGTTCAGTTATTGGATCGTCGTAAGAAACAACGCTTGAAAATTCTCATTATCCGTTTTAGTTCCATTGGAGATATTGTTCTCACGACCCCGGTTGTGCGGTGTCTTAAAAAACAAATTCCCGATTGCGAGATTCATTATTTTACCAAACCCGGATTCAGGTCTTTATTAAAATTCAATCCTTACATCGACCGGGTGATCACGCTCGATGAACCGAATCTCACACATCAACTCAGAGCAGAAAAGTATGATCATATAATTGATTTGCACAACAACCTCAGAACCTGGAAATACGCTGCTCTTCTCGGCCGAAGGTTTCATCGTTTTAATAAAATCAATCTGGCAAAATGGCTTGCGGTGCAGAAGTTAGCGAACCGGCTTCCCGATATTCATGTGGTTGACAGATATATGAATACCGTGTCTTTTCTCGGGATTAAAAACGATGAGAAAGGACTCGACTATTTCCCGGATCCGGCGACACCCGAAATTTCAGGATTACCGGAAGCGCCTTTTTTGGTAGCCGCTATCGGAGGTCAGCACGAAACCAAAAAAATGCCGGTGGCCAAATGGCGGGAATTGTTTAATGCCGTGAGTTGCCCGATTGTTCTGATTGGCGGAAAAGAGGATACGGAGGCCGGAAATCAGATTTCCTCCGGCTTTATAAACGCCGTAAATCTTTGCGGAAAACTTAGCATTGATCAAAGTGCGCTGGTAATTAAAAAATCCCGGTTGGTAGTAACACACGATACGGGAATGATGCACATCGCCAGCGCTTTAAAAAAAACTATTCTGGCTATCTGGGGAAATACAATTCCGGAATTCGGTATGTATCCTTATTTACCCGGAGAAGGTTCCGAAAATTTTGAAGTGAAGAATCTGGGATGTCGCCCATGCAGTAAAATTGGTTCTGATGTGTGCCCCAACGGCCACTTCCTCTGCATGAAAAATCAGAACACGAACAAGATGGCTGAATCAGTGAACCGGTTTTTTTGAAGGGAAAAGATACGAAAGGATAATGCTCACGAAGAGAATGCCTGCGACAATCATCAATGAAATTTTATTGTTGATTCCCAACACATCTTCAAACCAGTGATGCATCAGCATTTTTAGTCCGATGTAAATCAGAAGCACTCCCAATCCGATTTTCAGGAATCGGAAAAGATGCATAACATTAGAAAGCAAAAAGAACATCGATCTCAAACCCATTATGGCAAAAATGTTTGAGAAGAAAACGATGTACGGATCTTTGGTAACCACGAAGATGGCCGGTACCGAATCCACGGCAAAAATGAGGTCTGAAAATTCAATTACGATCAGCACAATAAAGAGCGGAGTAACCCAGAGTCGCATATCCTTCTTTACAAAAAACCGCTCGCCAATGTATCTGGGGAAAACCGGAAAAACATTGCCTACCAGTTTCACCACCGGGTGATTTTTTTCATCAATTTTTTCCTCTTTGTCGCCTCTGATAAGGATTCGGCCGCCGCTGTAAATAAGAAATGCCCCGAATACATACAGCACCCAACTAAATTGTTGAATAATGGCAGAACCGGCGAAAATGAAAACAAAGCGCATCACTAAAGCACCGAGAACTCCCCAAAACAAAACGCGTTTGAAATATCGCTCCCGAACACCAAAGGTTTGAAAAATCAGGAGCATCACGAAGATGTTGTCGACACTAAGGGCATACTCAATAAAGTATCCGGTGAGATATTCGAGTGACAGGTTTGTGCGATAAACCTTGAGCGCTTCCTCGAATGAAAGCCCGTCGATATTGATTTTGTGCTGAAAGTGTTTAACGAGGTATTTCAGATCATCCAGATCTCTTGGGCCGTGAAGTATCTGTCCCCGGTTGAGAATTAAAAAATAAAAACCGATACCACAAATAACCCAGATGGTCGACCAGATGAGAGCTTCCTTGAAACCAACTACTTTGTTCTCTTTTGAAAAAATACCCAAATCGAGCATCAGCACAAAGAGGATGAAGACAATAAAAACGGAAAAGAAAATGAGTTCGCTGGATCTGATCGTCAGCAAGAGGTTTCCTGTCATCGTAAATCGGCGGCAAAATTAACCATTATTACCTCTGAGGGTGAATGAGTATTCTTAGATGACTCCATACAATAGATTTAATTTTGGAGCCGTATAATGGTCACATGAACAGAATTACAGCACTCTTACTAATACTACTTCCGGCACTGGCTTTCCCGCAGGCAACCCGCCGTACTCCGTTTGAAAAGCTCGAGAAAAAAAATGATCTCTATTACTTAGATGGAAAGCTCTTTACCGGAATCAGTTTGTTGCTTTATCCCGAATACGCTAAAGCCAAAACTAAAAAATGGCAGGAGATCGAATGGACAAACGGAAAGATTAACGGCTACTTCAGAACTTGGAATAAAAACGGACTGATGATTCAGGAAGTTTATTACAGCAATGGTGTTCGACACGGTTCCTATAAAGGATGGTACGACAACGGTAAACCGGCCGTAACTACTACCTACAAAAACGGAGAAAAAGACGGACTATTCAAAGAGTTTTATGAAAACGGACTGAGAAAAAAAGAGGCAAATTATGTTGCGGGAAAGGAAGAAGGAAAAGTTACGATCTGGTTTGAAACCGGATCGGTTGAACAGGTTGCAGATTATAAAAACGGACTTCCCGACGGAAAGGTAATTTATTACACCACTACCGGAAATGTGCGCAAAGAAATTTCCTATAAAGCCGGACTTCGGCATGGGAAAACAATTGTGTATCACATCAACGGAGTGATCGGCGAAGAAGCAGAATACAAAAACGGTTATCTCGACGGTATAAAAACGGTTTACGATCAGGCACAAAAACCTTTGGAAACCGAATCATACAAAAACGGAAAGCTTGATGGTCCGAGCATAAAGTACGATTTCAACGGGTTGAAACTCGAAGAGACAAATTACAAAGAGGGTTTAAAAAACGGAACCTATACCAAGTGGTCGGGGTTGATAATCGATACCAAAGGTGAGTATGAAAATGATCTTCGTCAAGGGCCCTGGATTGAAGATGCAACAAATGAAGATTCGAAATCGTACGGCAATTATGTCGACGACAAAAAACACGGACATTGGGTGATCGGTAAAAGCCGTTTATTCGGTAAACAGGAAGGAGATTTTTACAAAGGATTAAAAGACGGAACCTGGACAGTTTACAATCACGATGGCAAAAAAATACGCACCGAAAAATGGGATAAAGGCACACTTCTCAGTGTTTCAGAATAAGCCTTAATGCAGTTTGCAAATACAATTGCGTACTGCTACTTTTGGGGCTCATTATTTTGAATATCAGATGAAAAAAATAGTACTTACCTTATTTGTTGCGCTCTTTGTTTCCGGCTCCTTTATGTCTTGTAAAGATGATGGCGAAACCTCAACCACCAACACCAGCACAGGCAAATTAACGGATAGTGACAAAAAGAAACTTTACGATAAAGTTTGGTATTCTACCAGTTCTTCCGGTGGTATCGAACACGAATTCTTAAGTGACAATACCCTCCGACTTTCCTTGTCTTTAGAGGGAAGATGGTACTGGCAAAACAACGGTGACACTATGAACATCTCGGACCCAAGCGGTTCTAAATACAAATACCTGTTCACCAGCATTACCGATCACAACATTTCATTTAAGAACAGTGTCGATAACTACGCCGGCACCTATACGTACAAAGACTCAAAGTAAAAATCTCAACTGCCAGAATAACCGCTTCCGGCTCTGGCATAATTTTGCACCGACAGCCGAAAACGGTTCCCATTGCAGGGTGACCGTATATCTTCTTTAATTATGCTTAATAAAATCGTAAAGGGAATCTCCGGAATATTTGGGAACAAGGCAGAACGCGACATGAAAGAGTTGCAGCCTTATGTTGGTAAAATCAACGAACATTTCAATTTATACCGGAACCTTTCTCATGATAAGTTACGGGGTAAGACCACCGAATTTATAAGTCGCATTGATCAACATCTCAAAACCATTGATGACAAGATTGCCGAACTGCGCTTTCAGATCAAAAATGCCAATTCAGAATTAATCGAAGAAAGAGAGGGTTGGTACAAGGAAATTGATGATCTCGAAGAAAACCGGAACGAGGAGTTAGAGAAAATACTGCTCGAAATTCTACCGGAGGCCTTTGCAGTTGTGAAAGAAACCGCACGACGATTTACTGAGAATGATGAGATTTCGGTTGAAGCCACCCAATTCGACCGTGATCTGGCTGCCAACAGAGAACACATTTCTATTCTCGGTTCTTCTGCCATTTATAAAACTTCGTGGCAGGCCGCCGGTGCAACGGTAAACTGGAACATGGTGCATTACGATGTTCAGTTGATCGGTGGTGTTGTTTTGCATTCCGGAAAAATTGCCGAGATGGCAACGGGTGAAGGAAAAACTCTGGTTTCTACACTGCCCGCCTATCTCAACGCTTTGGGCAAAAGAGGAGTTCACGTTGTAACGGTCAACGACTATTTGGCCCGACGTGACTGCGAATGGAACGCTCCGATTTTTCAGTTTCACGGTTTGTCGGTTGATTGTATCGACTATTATCGTCCGAACAGTGAAGAGCGAAGAAAAGCATATCAGGCAGATATCACCTATGGAACTAACAACGAGTTTGGTTTCGACTATCTGAGAGACAACATGGCACATTCGCCTGACGATCTGGTTCAGCGAAAACACCATTATGCAATGATCGATGAGGTTGACTCGGTTTTAATTGATGATGCCCGTACTCCGTTAATTATTTCCGGTCCCATTCCGCGTGGCGATCAACACGAATTTGCTGAACTCAAACCACGGATAAACAAAATAGTGGAAGCGCAGAAGCGATATCTTTCCACTGCTCTTACCGATGCCAAAAAACTCATTGCCGAAGGAAAAGACAAGGAAGGCGGGCTATTGTTGTTCAGGGCATATCGCGGTTTACCAAAGTCGAAACCCCTCATTAAATATCTCGGTGAACAGGGAATTAAAGCCCTGATGCTAAAAACAGAAAACTACTATCTGCAAGACCAGCAAAAAGAAATGCATAAGGTTGATGCGGAACTGTATTTCACAATCGATGAAAAAAACAATCAGGTTGAATTAACCGATAAAGGAATTGAATTAATCACCGCTTCCGGGGAAGACAAGAATTTCTTTATTATTCCGGATGTCGGAGCTGCAGTTGCCGACCTCGAAAAAGCCGGACTTTCAGCCGAAGAATACCGAAGGAGACGCGACGAAGTGATGCGGGATTTTTCTGTAAAGTCTGAACGGATTCACTCGGTTAACCAGTTACTGAAAGCGTATACTCTTTTTGAAAGAGATGTTGAATACATCGTTCAGGACAACAAGGTAAAAATTGTTGATGAACAAACCGGTCGTGTGATGGACGGTCGGCGATACAGTGATGGCTTGCATCAGGCGATTGAAGCCAAGGAAAATGTAAAAGTGGAAGCTGCCACTCAAACCTTCGCCACCATTACTCTCCAGAATTATTTCCGTATGTATCACAAGCTGTCCGGTATGACCGGAACAGCGGAAACGGAAGCCGGTGAATTCTGGGAAATCTACGAACTCGATGTAACCGTAATTCCAACCAATAAACCGATTGTTCGCGACGACCGCGAAGATCTCGTTTACAAAACAAAGCGCGAGAAGTATAACGCCGTTATCGAAACCATTCTCGAACTTCAGGAAGCCGGAAGACCTGTGCTCGTGGGTACTACATCTGTGGAAGTTTCTGAAACACTGAGCCGGATGCTCAACCTCAGAAAAATCAAACACAACGTACTGAACGCAAAGCAACACCAACGGGAAGCCGAAATTGTTGCCGAAGCAGGTTTAACCGGTGCGGTTACCATTGCGACAAACATGGCTGGTCGGGGAACGGATATCAAACTTTCTCCGGATGTAATTAAATCCGGTGGTCTGGCGATTCTCGGTACAGAAAGACACGAATCCCGCCGGGTGGATCGCCAGTTACGCGGTCGTGCCGGTCGTCAGGGAGATCCGGGTTCTTCGCAATTCTTTGTTTCCATGGAAGACGACCTGATGCGGTTGTTCAACTCTGATCGGGTTGTGCGCATTATGGATAGAATCGGGTACGACGAAGGTGAAGTCATTCAACATTCGATGATCACTAAAACCATCGAGCGATCGCAAAAGAAAGTTGAGCAAAACAACTTTGGTATTCGAAAGAGACTGTTGGAATACGACGACGTAATGAACAAACAACGGGTAGTTGTTTACGGTCGCCGACGACATGCTTTGCACGGAGAAAGACTTTCGGTTGATATCAACAATGCACTTTACGATTGGTGCGAAGCCAAGGTAGTCGAGTACCAGGACATTTCGGATTTTGAAGGTTTCAAAATGGAATGTTTACGCCACATGGCGTATGAACCGGAATTTACCGAAGAACAATTCCTCGATGGAAAAGCGGATGTTGTGCAGATGATGTTCGATGAGTTAAAAGTGCATTATCGCGAGAAAAATAAATTCATCCGGGATCAGGCACTTCCGGTTTTAGAGAATATTCAACGCGACCGTGGCGACAGAATCGAAAACATTCTGATTCCTTTTACCGACGGACAGAAGTTGGTGAACGCTCCGGTAAATCTTGCTCTTTCATTAGAAAATAATGGTGAGGCAATTATTGATGCATTCGAACGTCTGATAACTCTTGCCGTAATTGATGAAAACTGGAAGGAACATCTTCGCGAACTCGACGATCTGAAGCAGGCTGCCAACAATGCCTCATTAGAACAAAAAGATCCGCTTCTCATTTATAAACTCGAATCGTTCAACCTGTTTAAAGACATGGTTGAAAAGATGAATGCGGAAATTCTTGCCTTACTGTTCAGAAGCTATATCCAGAATCAGGATCCGTCTCAGGTTCGGGAAGCAAGACAGGTTCAACGCCAAGAACCCAGAATGACTGCCGGCAGAACAGATGTTGGTGGTGGTGCAGCACCCGCTCCGGTTGAACGCGAAAGAGTTCAGCCTGTTCGTACCGAGAAAAAAGTAGGACGTAATGATCTTTGTCCGTGCGGGAGTGGAAAAAAATATAAGAAGTGTCACGGTGCCAATGAATAAATTCGAAGTATGCGTATTCTGATTCTTTCGTACTTGGTTTTGCTGTCTGCTATCACCGCATTAGCACAGGGGAAAGTCGAAATTTCCGGTGCCGATAAGCTGGAAGAAAAAATCAAACAGAAGGTTGAAGAAACAGATACAACGCAGATTTCGGGTTATCGCATTCAGATTTATTTCGGACACAACCGAAACGAAGCATTAGCGGTTGAGTCAAAATTCAAATCCTATTTTTCTGAATGGAGTTCCGAATGTTATGTGGTTTACTACGAGCCGAACTGGCGGGTGAGAGTTGGGAATTATTATTCTAAAATCGACGCCCAACCTATGATGAAGGAACTGCAAAAAGAGTTTGACAATGTCTTTTTGATCCGGGATAAAATTACGCTTCCTGTTTTGCGGTAAATCCAATATGTGTTCAAATGGGTTTATGGAAGCTAATCAGTACTATTAATTCAAAATGTGATGATTCGGGCAGTCTGATCCTTTCTGGTTTCTTCATCTTTATTCCCGGAATGTACATCTTGCTTTTATTTCTGCGTGAACGTAAAAATGAGATACCCCCTTACATGTACAAATACAGACAATTACTGTTAAACCAGAATTTAAGTATGGTCATGTTTTTAATAGGGGTCACATTACTTGGCTGGATATTAATTTTCTATGGCCTCGCCGATAAATCACTCTTTATGCGGATTGAGAATAAACTGATTAAGCTTGATTTATTGCCTTTCAGACGATTGTTAGGAGTTACAAATTCTTTCTTCGTTTTAACTTGTTTTATGTGGGTTGTAATCGTGTTCCTGGTTGCTGTTTTTCATAAACTCAATTTTATTGTTTATAGGAGTTCCTGTCTCGGGCTTGACCTAGATGGTGATTTTCACAAGAATTGTTAATACGGGAACCAATTTTTGATAAATAATGAATGTGTCTGCGGAGCACTGAAACACCGCTTCTGCCAAACCTGTGTTATGTGCAGTTTAACTATCCATTTTTCTGTTTCATATAGTTTAGCAAGTCAAGGATGTGTTGTTGGGTATGACCGTAGAAAGTGAGTTGAAAACACCAAAGTCCGTCTGCCATACTGTTTGTTTCAACTCGCCATTTTATTTCTAACAGGTCAATTATAATGTCTGTAAGATCATCAATAGCGTCACCAATGCCATGACCTGCTTTATTGTCAAGGTCAGTATAGTCTATTACTGTTTTGTAGAGCCCAAAGTCTGGGAAATTGCTTTCTACATTTGGTCTGATTTCAGGCAGTTTTTGTTTGTCAAAGTCAGCGAAGTCCGTTTCATCAAAAGTGTATTCAATATCAAAGTATAAATTATAGATCTTCACAAGAGATTTTTCCAACAATTTATTTCTTTCGTCTTTGTCTGTTGTCAAGTTGGGTTGAAGTCCATACTTAACTATTTCGTTTATTGTCGGAATAAGTCCTGTCATTTAGGTGTATTATAATTTCTAATTTAATTCAAATTTGAAATGACTGGTTACGAAACGCTTTAAAAGTAGCTATCAAACTCAAAACATTAATTCTCCGTTTCACTGGTTTCTCGAAACCCCGCCATATACGGGTTGAAAAACATAATTTTCACAATTGCATTTCCGGGTAATCTTATAGGTTAATCTTACCCTGCCCTCCGCCTCAACATGTTCTTCGTCCGGCGAACAAATAAATTCTCGTAACGGATATATTGTATCTCTACTGATTCTGATATTCCCAAACAGATTGGAACAACCAAAATTCTGATCCACCCAAAAATACACCTCAAAATAATCCTTAAAAATTCGGATTGACGGTGTTAATTCCGGTGTATCAAGAGCCTGTTGATATTCCTCTAAAGTTCTAAATCTTGGTTGAACGCTAAAGTTCATCAGGTTCGGATTTCTATTAGAAATGAAACTATCCGGCCAGATCTTCGTGTTCAGATTTGCCTTTGATTTTGATGCTACATACCTATCATTCGAAGTTGTACAACCGAACATGAATACGATCAACATCAAGACAATGAACCACAAGGTGATCGGTTTCATTGAAGTCAAAAGCATATTTTGAAAATCACTTATTCAACAACAACCTCAGGTAAAATCTGGGATCCCTGAATTTTTTCCGAAGATCAACACTTTCGAACATCGCTGTTAATGTGTCGCGGAACTCTTTGCTTTTTCGCCCTTTGTTTACCACAAAATTGAAGAGCGATGGATAGTTCACCATCTTCTGCAACTGGTGACTCATTCTAAATTCGGGTCCGAGATATTTATAAACCCGTTTATCGTATTCCTTCAAAAAGTCCGCATCAAAACGGTTTTCCTGTAAAGCCAGTTCGCAAACTTCTCCGGCAAATCGTCCGCTGATCATGCCATTGCCAATTCCTTCACCGGTAAACGGATCGATCAGCGATGCTGCATCTCCGGTAATGATAAAGCGGTCGGAAGAAATATTTCGCTTCTTCGATCCCATCGGCAATCCCCAACCTCTTGGTGATTCCAACGGTTTGGCATTTTTAAATCGATTGCTGATTTCCGGATGGTGCTCAATAATTTTTTTGAGTTCTTCTTTCAGATTAACCTTCTTCTTCGAAACACTATCGCTCAGCATTCCGATTCCCACATTCGCCCGGTTGTTCGTCATCGGGAAAATCCAGAAATATCCCGGAAGAATATCTTTAATAAAATGCAGTTCGATAAATCCATCGGCATCTAATCCTTCAACACCTTCGTAATACTGCCGCAACCCCGCACTGTGATGGAGCGGTTCCATTTTAATATCGAGCAACCTTGCCAGTTTTGAATGGGCTCCGGTCGCATCAATTAAGATGGATGCGGTTGTGGATTCTCCGTTGCTGAACAGAATATTCACGGAATCCTTTTCAAAATCAACCTGGTTTGCTTCAATGCTGGTAACCACATCTGCAGTTCCCGCTTTGGCTTTTGAAAAAAGAAAATTATCGAAGTCGGCCCGGCTGGCAATAAAACCCGGAGCTCTGCCATCAGTCGACCGATCGGTTTTAAACGGAACTTCTAAATTTTTCCCGTTCGGAGCGTAAAAGGAAATTCCCCAACTCGGATGAAAAGCTTCTTTAAGTTGAACCATTTCATCAACCAATCCGGGAGCTACGCGGTTTAATGTATAAACCACTTTTCCGCTGAGGGCATCACCACAAATTTTATCTCTGGGAAATTCGCATTTGTCAATCAGCAGATGTCGAATCCCTTTCTGTGACAGATACAAGGAAGCCGTGGAACCGGAAGGACCCGCACCGAGAATTACAACATCGTAGCGACTATTAATCAAGGTCTGGAATTGAAGCGGCAAAATTGCCCAATTCCGTTAAGAATTCACCTATGGCATTCGAACCAGTTTTGTCTGAAACACGTTCCGGCCGCTGTAAACCTTCACAAAATAAATTCCGGCACTAAGGTGATTTACGTTCACTTCATCATTCGTGTCGAAATCCTTTTGCATCACGACTTCACCGTTGAGACCATAAATTTCTAAGTGAGCTTTTGAACTGCTCAATCCGCTAAAATGTATTGTACCATTCGTAGGGTTCGGGAACATTACGATCTGGGCTGTTTTAATATCCGGAATTCCAACCGTGTATGTATTGCATTTTTGTGTACCCCGCATGTACTGAATTCCGCCCCGGTAATTTCCGACAATCATGTCCTTAATTCCATCGCCATCGAGATCCGCAACCGCCGCGATTCCGGATTTCCCAACCGAATAATTATAGCAGGTTCCGGTTCGGGTTGAATAATTAATGTTGTCGAATGCCTTGAAATTGGATCCTGCATTTTTCCGGATATCTCTCACTATTTTGAAAATTCCGTCTTCCGATCCTAAAATAAATTCCGGATCTCCATTGGTATCGAGGTCGGCAATAAATGGTGCACTGTATCCGATTGAGAAATAAACTAAGCTATCGTAAAAAGTGTCCCGGGTTTCATCGTAAAAGTATTGAGAGATTTTTCGGTTTGCCATCAAACCTCCGAACGTATCGCTTGCCAGAGTAAAGGCCGGAATTGTACCTGTGGCATCGTTGCGGAAATAAAATGTATTCCCCTCGTAACAGCCGATCAAAAGATCTGCGTCTCCATCTCCATCAACATCTGCAATGTGCGGAGTTGCAGCAGATCCCACGTCAATATTGAAAGAATTTTTAGAAACGAGTTGTGCTGTGGTGCTCTTACCGGAACCTAAAAGGTTGTACAATCTCAAGGTTCCGTTTACTTCTCCAATCAGCAATTCGGGTTTACCGTCTTTGTTTAAATCACCAATCGTCGGCACCATTCTCCCAATCGAATCC
The DNA here is from genome assembly GCA_016124755.1 of Bacteroidota bacterium. Taxonomy (GTDB): domain Bacteria; phylum Bacteroidota; class Bacteroidia; order NS11-12g; family UBA9320; genus WGNA01. The sequence goes on from WGNA01000005.1 coordinate 219,194, forward strand.
TTTTCGAGATTCAGGAAGTTGTTATCGGCCATCTGAAAAATTGCTTTGGTTGAAGTTCCAATATTTTCAAACAACACCAATCGATCGTGCACATCGGCAGTTAATCCCCAGTCACCATTCGTTGCAATAATGAGATCCTGATCTCCATCGCCGTCCATATCCCACAAAACCGGTGCGGTATGACTTCCAAAATCCACCGCATCTCTTGCCAGAAAAGCACTGTCTTTAAATACAAAATTGGGTTTGTTGTTTTTCCCGGTATTCTGATACATGAAAATATTTCCGGTTTCCCGGAAGTAACCACTTGTTTTATCGGTATAGTTAACAGCAACCAATAAATCTTTCACTCCATCCCCATCAAGATCCTGATAAAACGGAGCTGGAAAAGCCGTCATTTTTGCCTGCTTGGTATTCGAAGGAAATTTGTTGTCGTAGGCAATCATCGAATCGAGTTTCATGTTCAGGTTCTTTTTGCCGTTCGTGAGATAAATAAGATTTGAAAAGCCTGCGTTCCCTAGAACCAAATCCATATCCCCGTCTTCATCCCCGTCGAGTAGTAATAAACTGGAACCTCCTGCATGTTTTTTCAGTTTCTTCCAGCACCACTGATTGCGTTGCAAGAAAATCTCATTGGTCTGGTCGCCTTCCTGAAAATCGCCCCAGCACACATCGGCTTCAATAAAGACCGGCGGATCTAACGGTAAGGAATTCTCAACAGTTACATTTCGGAACAAGGTAATTCCGGCTCCGTATTTCTGAAGCGTTAAAAAGTCGATATCGCCATCGCCGTCAACATCTTCAATCGCCGGAATGTTGGTTCCGTCGCAATACAAATCGCTGGTATCTAATGGCGGAGTTCCATGATTATAAGCGCGAAGAACACTGCTAACAAGAGTAAAATGTATTTGAGAATCGTCGTTTGCTGTGGTGTTTCGGTACAGGGTAATGTTTTGATTTTCGTCATCACGGTACCAAAGATCTTCCTTTCCATCTCCATCGTAATCCCGGAACACAACCCAGGAAGAGAACTTCGGAAAAATCTGATCGTATTCCGGCTGATGCGTGTATTTTCCATTTTCGTCTTTAATTAATGAGGTGACCTTAGAACCCGACCGATCAAAAACAAAGAGATCTTTAATTCCGTCGTTATTAATATCGATTACGTAAAACTGTGGCTGGTTAAATCCCCCCACCGTAGCCAATGAAAGTGTGTTTCCGTTTTGGTCGCGGAACTCCGGTCCGTTCTCAACATTAAAAGAAATCTCGTGCTGGGCGAAAGCTGCACTGAAGATCGAACACAGAACAAAAAAGAAAGACGACTTTACAACAAACTTCATAATCAGTTTTTAGAAATGACCGGCAAGAACATCATACCGTTGCACAAAGTGAGAATAAAAATCGCTCGAATTCAACACTTCTCACAGTAATTACGTAACTCTGATTACCGAAATTCGTACTTCGTTCATGAGAGTTATTTTAATATCACTGTTAATAATGCTGGCAGCACGCCCCGTTGCATGCGCGCAGACCTCCAAAACCAGTGATATTTATCTATATGAAAAAGTTGACTCCACTCCCATTTCAGACGCGCTCATCATTTATAATGAAAGATCTTTCATTACAGATTCCGCAGGTCATTTCCGGTTAACCGCTGTTTTCCCTTGTACCATTGAATACCTTCACATTAATCACAATGGGAAAATTCAATTAGACGATACCAGCTATCAAAAAATTTACGTCGATACGGAAACGCACACGCTCCCGGAAGCCAACATCTGGTTTCTGAAAGACAAACTCGGTTTCGATCGGGCGTTTGTGGAAGGCAATATTCCGATAGATAGTTTTTTAGTGCTAAAGGGAAGTCTCCATCTCGATGCAGTTGATCGCTCCACACATCAGGGCGGTATTGCTTTGGGAAGTCCGATCACGATGCTTTACAACCAGTTTAGCAAAGAAGGTCAACGCAAAATGGCCTATACCGAAACCATGATCAAACGCCAAAAAGTCGACATCCTTCGCATTATGATGAACCGCCACCGGCTGTCTCAGGTTCTGGAAACCGATGATCCCGAAGTGATGAAATGCTTCTTCCTGTATTGCTCTATTCATCCCGATTGTGTTGAGTTCCTGTCGGAAGCCATGCTACTCCGATGGCTTGAAGACTGTGAAAAGACTTTTGATCCGAATGGAAATTGCGATTGGTCGGATATGCTCTACTTCGTACCCTGAAATGTGCAGATCATTTTTTCCTCTCTTCGTTTTCGTATTCTAATATTGACTGCTTTGAAGAATGGAAAAAGTCGACTCCCGATTCGTATTCAGAATTCTTGCTGAACAGCAGATGAAATTCACTACCGACTCACGAAAAGTGGAGAACGGTTCGGTGTTTTTTGCACTAAAAGGCGAAAGTTTCAACGGAAATTTATTCGCGCTCAAAGCACTTGAATCGGGCGCTTCGTATGTTGTGGTGGATGAAGACATTGCCTCTGAGCAATCCGGAATTTTAGTAGTTGATGATGTGCTTAAATGCTTTCAGGAAGTAGCAACACATTATCGAAGAACTTTTAAAATTCCCTTTCTCGCAGTTGCCGGCAGCAACGGAAAAACCACAACCAAAGAATTGATTAAAGCGTGTCTTTCTAAAAAATATAAAGTTCACGCCACGTCCGGAAATTTCAACAACCACATCGGAGTTCCGATTACGCTTTTAACCATGCCGGCCGATACAGAATTAGCCGTAATTGAAATCGGCACCAATTCGTTCGGTGAAATTGAAACACTCTGTAAAATTCTGGAACCCGACTACGGTTTAATCACCAACATCGGGAAAGAACACCTCGAAGGTTTTGGCGATCTCGATGGAGTCGCCCGCGAAGAAAGTGAACTCTATAATTACCTGATCCAACATCGGGGTTTTGCCTTTATTAATGCTGATGATCCGTATTTATTCCGGATGTCGCACCGCATCTCCAATAAAATTTCATACGGATTTTCCGATCCGGCTGAGATGCATTTTACCATCATTTCAACACTGCCGGAAATTCAGATTGAGCAGAATAAAACTTTTTTCAGATCTGCCATGCAGGGAATTCACAATGCATCAAACATTGCCTGTGCTGTTACGGTCGCAAGTCATTTCGGAGTTGCTGTTCCGGAGATTCAAGCTTCGATTTCCGGATATCAGCCGGCAAACAACCGATCCGAAATGCGGGTAATTGGCAGCAACCACATTATTCTCGATGCATACAATGCAAATCCGAGCAGCATGGAAGTAGCGATTGAAAGCTTTGTAAAAAGTGATGTACCGAATAAAGTATTGTTACTGGGCGACATGTTCGAACTCGGAAATTACAGTGATGAAGAACATTTCAACTTAGCGGAAAGGGTGTCGAAACTCAGCGATATCCAATACCATTTATGTGGAGATGCGTTTCAGAGAGCCGCAGAAAAACTCGGACTTCCCTCATTTAAAAATGTTGATGAACTCAATAACCATCTCTCGAAACAAACTTTTGAAAACGCCTGGTTTTTAGTAAAAGGATCCCGCGGAATGAAGATGGAACGCGTGCTCGAAGCCCTCGGAAATTAAAGTGATTTCCGATACGTTCTGATCAGCAGAACACCAAGGTTTCTGTGCGGAGGCAAATAATCCGCGAATCTTTCTGAAGCGGTTTTATTCGAAGCAAGTGTCTTCCCCACCTGAGTCCAGAGTGTTTCCCAAACCACATCTTTGTCTTGACGCAATTGTTCGCAGATGTCGAAGATCAGCTCATTATTTACGTATCGTGTTCCTACCTGTTTACTTGCGATAATCTGAGCATTCGGTGAATAATTCATCACCTCGCTAATGTTGTTGTAACCACCGCAAGAACCAAGAATTACCAACTCTGCACTCGGCGTAACCGATTCGATAGTGGTTGAAACGTAATAGCTATGGCCGCGATGCACGACTATATCCGGGAACCTTCCGGTCTTTTTAAAATACTCCCGAATCGCATCCTGACCGGCATATTCCGAAGTTGGTTTATTCAGAAAAAGCTTCACCTTTCTGCCGTAAGTCGATTGAACGATCACATAGCTTCCTTTGTCAACGGTTGTCCAACCGGGTTTATTAAAGCGTTGCAAAAATGAAGAGTAACTCACCCGACCATCGATATCATCAAAAAAGAAATGCTGTTGAATATGTTCGTTCTTCTTAAAGGCAGAACTGCGCATCAGTTCCGACAACTCGGTTATGTCTGTATTAATTTCCGGGTTCTCAATAAGACCGGTAACGCTCAGCAACGATTTGTACAGCTTAGTGTTTTCGTCTGTCTTCCAGTGAATGGTTTCGTACTCTTTTTTAAGTGCGGTTCCGAAAATTTCCTTGTCTTCCGAATTAGCCAAAGCACCGTAAGTATCCGCCAAAACTACCGCTTCCTCCAAAGGATTGGGCTCGCGATCAAGACCATTCACCATGCGGTTAAACAATGCGCGTTTTTCCCATTCGTTCATTCGGCTCAGAAAGGTTGGCAACGTGTTGTAGGCCGCGCACATTTTAATAAAAGTACGATACCGAACCATGCCCACACTGTGCAGAAATTCGAATGAACTTTTGAGATTCATCCGGTCCATCATCCGGGAATAAAGTCCGAGAAAAGTGGAGGTAAATATTTCGTCCTCCGCGAAAACCAACAGAGCATATAATTCTTGTGAATTGAGATTTGTCGTGTCACAAACCTTAAATCGGATGGAGTCTGCTTCTTCGTGAAGATCGTTCATCACACGAACTCTTTTTAATGCGGTATATCGTATTTCGTCATCAATAGAATAAGACGCCATCACACTCGACTTCTCACGATATTTCAAAAGGTAGGTGAATAAGCTGTCGCGATCGAGTGTTTTGTTGTGAGCATCCATCACGCTCAAACTTCCCTTCTGAACCGCATCAATTAGTAAATACGCTCTGGAATTAGAGCCAACCTTCTCAAATATTTTCATCATGGTTTGCAACTCGGGATGTCGGTTTCGCGTGGGTTCAGACAGCATTGTGCGATAAACCGGATTGTCGTTCCCCATATAAAAACAGACGTTCATGGGAGCATTCGCACACAATTCAGCAAGAACATCTTCCGAGTATTTGTGAGAATAAATCAATGAAAATTTACTCAGCAACAAACTCGGTTGGTTTCGCGCCGCATGAATAAGAACATCTTTGGCGTATGGTTTAAAATCATAAAACGGAATAACATTGATGGAAGTGGAAACATCACTTTTTAAAATAGAGGTCATCCTTTTTTCATCCTGAATCTGACGAATCCTTAGAATCATATCCACATTCAGATTCATCCGGTTGTAGAGAAAATAATTATCGGGACGAACGGTTTCCAAAAGTTTCAGCAAGTCGCTCAGCAAACGTTTTCGCGCCATTAAGTCGGCTTCACTCGTATTAATGTTTTCCTGAATACGGTTAAACTTTTCGATGTAGAGTTCGGTGGCGGCTTTGGTCTGCCTTTCTTCTGTGAGATTTACCTTTTGATCAATCGAACCGTCGAACGAATCAATCTGCTGTTGGAGCTGATCGATTTGCAGGTTGAGTTTGGTGAGAATGTCTTCCTGAGCAACCAGACTATTCGTAAAACACATTCCTGTTAAGAGGCAAGTCAGATAAAATAGATTGCTAACAAAAAGGTGTTTTGATAAGCCTGATATCATGTATTGTTTTCTCCTTCTTTAGAAATAAAACTCTGAATCGCATGCCACAGAACAATGCCTGCACAAACCGAAATATTCAACGAATGTTTAGTTCCGAATTGCGGAATTTCCAAAAAAGTATTGCACCCCTGAATGCCGGCTTCGCTGAGTCCATCCACTTCATGACCAAAGACCAATGCGTATTTGTCTTCCGGGTTTGGAGACCAGTCTTGTAACTCGACGGAAGAAGTTGTTTGTTCTACTCCAACAATCCGCCAACCTTTTCTTTTGAGTTCGATAATCACCTCTTCAACTGACTTCACGTAAGTCCATGGAACCGACAATTCGGCTCCCAAGGCAGACTTGGTAATTTCCCTGTGCGGTGGGTGTGGAGTGATGCCGCACAGATACATGTGCTCGACCCGAAATGCATCACTCGTTCGAAAGAGTGATCCGACGTTGAGCATACTTCTAACATTGTCGAGTACGACGATTAACGGGCGTTTGGAGGCCTTTTTAAATTCCTCAACGCTAAGCCTGTTTAGTTCGATATTCTTTAATTTGCGGGCCACTGAAGCATAGATATCATTGACAACAAATGTAAAGAAGGACACCCAAACTCCGCTGATGCGACAGTATCAGCAAATCAAACTTAAATATCCGGGTGCACTTATTCTTTTCAGGGTTGGTGACTTCTACGAAACCTTTTCTGATGATGCCATAAAAGCCTCTGAGATTCTGGATATCGTTCTCACCAAACGGGCGAACGGAAAAGCTTCTCACATTGAACTGGCTGGTTTTCCTCATCACGCACTTGATACCTATTTACCTAAATTGGTAAGAGCCGGTTTGCGGGTTGCCATCTGCGACCAGTTGGAAGAACCTCAGAAAGGAAAAAAATTAGTAAAGCGCGGCGTAACCGAATTAGTTACACCGGGAGTTACGATGAACGACAAAGTTCTCGACAGCCGACAGAGCAACTTTCTCTGTTCCATTGCAAGCGATAAAAATCATTTCGGGGTTGCGTTTCTGGAAATTTCAACCGGTGAGTTTCTGGTTGCCGAGGGAAATAAAGAGTTTATTCAAAAACTGATGCAGAGTCTTTCTCCTTCGGAAGTGTTATTCGCAAAACCCAAGCGAAAACAATTTGAGGAAGACTTCGGTGAAAATTATCACACCTTCACTTTAGACGAATGGATTATTGATTATGAGTTCGGGCTCGATCGGTTAAAACAACAATTCGATACCTCAAATCTCAAAGGTTTTGGAATAGAAGAAATGCAACTGGCAATCGCCGCCGCCGGAGCTTGTTTGTATTATCTCGAACAAACGCATCACAATTTATTAGACCATATTACGGGTGTCAGCAGAATTGAAGAAGACACCTATTTATGGATGGATCAGTTCACCATTCGAAATCTCGAACTGGTGCATTCTAATCATCATCAGGGAAAAAGTCTGCTCGACATTCTTGATGAAACCTGCACTCCGATGGGAGGCCGGCTTCTCCGAAAATGGATGGTTTTGCCGCTCAAAGATTTGTCGGTTATCCGCAAAAGATTAGATGTGGTTTCCTGCTTTTTTAATCAGGATAAACTGTGCCGGGAATTCATTTCCTATTTGAAGCAAATTGGTGATCTCGAAAGACTGGTTTCCAAAATTTCCACGCAGCGAATCAATCCAAGGGAATTAAATCAGTTCAAGAAGGCTCTTCAAAACATGCAGAAAATCCGAACGATTTGTCTTGAATCCGAATTTGAAGAATTAAAAGAAATCGGACTTACCATTTCGGATTGTGCGAACATCATTTCTAAAATCGATACGGAGATTTCGGAAGACGCTCCGATGCTCATCAACAAAGGCGGAATTTTTAATTCTGGAATTAATGATGAGCTGGATGAACTCAGAAGTCTTGCTTATGCCGGTAAAGATTATTTAGTCGGGATTCAGCAACGGGAAAGTGCGGCAACCGGAATTCCTTCGCTAAAAATTGCCTTTAATAATGTGTTCGGATACTACATCGAAGTTACCAATACGCATCGCGATAAAGTTCCTACGGAGTGGATTCGCAAACAAACTTTAGTGAATGCCGAGCGATACATCACAGAAGAATTAAAGGAATACGAACAAAAAATTCTCACAGCCGAAGACAAAATTCTAGCGATAGAAAGCAATCGTTTCCGGGATCTGGTTCTGGAATTAGGCGATGAAATTCATCCCGTTCAAACCGATGCCCGACACATTGCACGACTCGATTGCCTTTTGTCGTTCGCGATGGTTTCCAGAACCCACAATTACTGCCGACCGGAAATAGATGATTCGCTGCTTCTGGCACTTCACGAATGCCGGCATCCGGTGATTGAGCAGCAGTTGCCCCATGGTGAATCGTATATCCCGAATGATCTGATGCTGAACAGTGAAGATCAGCAACTCATTATTTTAACTGGTCCGAATATGTCGGGTAAGTCGGCATTGTTGCGGCAAACGGCTCTCGCGGTTTTAATGGCGCAGATGGGTTGTTTCGTTGCAGCCAAACACGCGCAGATCGGCATGGTTGATAAGATTTATACCCGCGTTGGTGCAAGTGATAATATTAGTCAGGGCGAATCGACCTTTATGGTGGAAATGACCGAAACGGCGAGCATACTCAACAACCTTTCACCGAGAAGTCTGATTTTATTGGATGAAATCGGGAGAGGAACCAGCACGTTCGACGGCGTTTCTCTGGCCTGGGCAATTGCCGAGTTTATTGCCACTCACGACTTTAAACCCAAAACTCTTTTTGCAACGCATTATCATGAGTTGAATGAGTTGGAAGAGAAACACTCGACGGTTAAAAACTATCATGTCACTACTCGTGAAGTCGGGAAAAAGGTGATTTTTCTCCGGAAGATCGAAAAAGGCGGAAGCGAACACAGCTTCGGAATTCATGTCGCACGAATGGCCGGCATACCTTCAAAGGTGGTAAAGCGGGCGGATCAGATTTTAGCGGAATTAGAAAAAGACCGCATGAATCTGAGTGGTCGTGATAAATTGAAACAACTGCGACAAACCGAATATCAACTCAACTTATTTTCGATTGACGATCCGAGAATCCGGGAAATCACAAAACAACTCGAATCGATCGATACCAATACGCTTACACCGATCGAAGCGCTGTTAAAATTAAATGAGTTAAAGAAGGCTCTGAATGATTAGAAAAATACTATCCCTGATTGCATTTTCATTGCTTTCGGGATTTTCAATTATGGCGCAGGATTGTTCCTGGGTTTACTTTAATAAAAACGTTACCGATTCGGTGAAATCCGAAATTCTTTCCTCGGCAAACGTGGAAGTTATAGGCTATTCCAAATGGCTAAACGCAGCCTGTGTTAATGGATGTCCGAAAAATCTGGAAATCCTGAGTGATGTTGAATCGGTAAAACCGCTGGGCAAATACAAAATCAGTCGTGAATCTGTGCAGGAGACACAGGAAGATTTTAACTACGGCTATAGCGACTGGCAACTAAAAATGATTGGTTTGGATGAATATCACAAGCGCGGATTTACCGGGAAAGGCGTAACCATTGGTTTATTTGATGCGGGATTTTTCAGAGTGGATAGTCTTCCAGCCTTTGATACATTGCGCAAACGCGGACAAATTCTGGCCGAATGGGATTTTCATTACAACGATACCAATGTTTATGTCCAGGATGGCCATGGCATGTACGTTCTCTCGATTTGCGGTGGTTATTGGCCGGATTCGATAATGGGTGCCGCACCGGATGCGAACTTTCTGCTTGCCCGAACCGAAATGGCCGGTCGGGAAATTCATTACGAAGAATACGCGTGGTTAAAGGCCCTTGAGTGGGCCGACAGTATTGGCGTGGATATAATTCACTCTTCTTTAGGCTATAGTGTTTTTGACACGCTTGAAGGTGATTATTCTTATATGGACATGGATGGTGAAACTACGGTAATAACAAAAGGAACCGACGAAGCCTGGAACCGTGGAATCTTTGTTACCAATAGCGCTGGAAATGAGGGATCCAATTCGTGGCATTACATTACTGCCCCCTGCGATGGGAAACACGTTTTGTGCGTTGGTGCTGTGGATTCAAATCAGATGCATGCCGGTTTTTCATCATACGGTCCTACCTACGACGGAAGAATAAAACCGGAAGTTGTGGCAATGGGACAGGGAGTCACGTATGTTAATAAAGAAGGTCAGATAAAAACCGGTTCGGGTACATCCTTCTCCGGACCAATAATCGCGGGAATGGTTGCGTGTCTCAAACAAGCCTGGCCGGAAGCAACCAACCAACAGATCTTTAATGCCATTATCCGAAGTGCAGACCGGTACGAAAATCCGGATACGGCCTATGGTTACGGTTTACCTAATGTGCTGGTTGCCGATTCACTCCTGAAAGAATATTCCGTTGCTATCCGGGATTTTAAGTTTAATCATGGAATAAAATTATTTCCGAATCCAGGGAATGGTCAGATACGTTTTACAGGTATTAATGAAGGATTTCGCTATACAGTTTTTGATGTGAAAGGAAGAGTTGTGCAGGAAAATTCCCGGATTGCCAATGACGAAAATGAAATTGATTTCTCGGAATTGGGTACCGGAATGTACTATGTAGAATTAGTTACAGACACCGGAATTACAGCCAGAATGCGCTACCTGAAGACGGAATAATTGACTGGTTTTAAGGCCCTGATATTTTTTTTATTTTGGTGTTGTGGCGTATATCAGAATATCTATCTTTGCCCACCTCAAAAGCACCTGTGAAAAGGTTGTGGTTGAGAGTCCATAATGCGAAAGTAGCTCAGCTGGTAGAGCACGACCTTGCCAAGGTCGGGGTCGCGAGTTCGAATCTCGTCTTTCGCTCAGAAAGAGAGGGACAATGTCCCTTTTTTTATGTGAGGAATTTCAGAGTTTGTTTACAGGCTTTGTAATTTTGAGCAACGCCCTGGTGGTGGAATCGGTAGACACGCAGGACTTAAAATCCTGTGACCATTGCGGTCGTGCGGGTTCAAGTCCCGCCCGGGGTACTTTAACCAAACTTAACCTTCTTTAATTTAACTTTTCCGATTTCTAAGATTCATCTCAGGCTATTCATCGGTAATTCGTTTATTTTACGATCCATCATTACTCAGTGTTATGGACAAACTGGATCACAACGAACAACCCAACAGCAATCATCACCTGTTGGATTCGCTTACCCACTTAAACTTTAGAGGCCTTACTTCGAAAAAAGAATCAACCGACGACTTGCCTATGCAGGTTTCTTTAGTGATTCATTCAAAGTGTAAAGACGAAGATATTCCGGATGAAACGGATTTTTATACCGATCCTTTCAATTACAAACACGGCAAGCGAGAGCATCTAAATAAGCAATATCAGTCGGATCAGGCAGCCGTTGATAAAGTTATTAAATATGTTCAATCCAAAGGTTTTTCAGTAATCGAATCCAGCCCGGAAGAACAATTAATTGTGATTGAAGGAAAAAGATCTTTAATGAATAAATTCTTTAAGGTCGAAGTTCAACACTTTCATTTCGGCTCACAAAAAATTACCGGACATCAGGGTAATTATTCTATCCCTTCCGCCATCAACAATGAAGTAAGGAGTGTGATCGGATTGTCTAAAATGCCCATTACCCGAAATACAGCGGCCAACTCTGGTTCATCAGGAGCGGATCAGTCTGTTCCCAAACCGACAGTAATCAATGGGATAAACGGATACACCGGAGCCGACTTCGCCAAATTCTACAACTTTCCAACGGAGTACAACGGAGCCGGCGAATGTATCGGGATAATTGCATTGGGCGGCGGATATCGTAAAGATGAGATGACTCAATACTTTAAAGACAATAACATCTCGCCTATGCCGGAAATAATTGATGTGGAAGTGGGAGCTAAAAATTCACCGGGTGAACAAGGCGGAGAAGATTTTTTAGATGTAGAGGTTTGTTTAGATATTCAGGTTGCCGCAGCGGCAGCACCCGGTGCCAAAATCGCAGTTTATTTTGCAGAACCCACCGATTATGGTTTGTTACGCGCCATCATTCGTTCTGTTCACGACGGAAAAAACAAACCATCCGTTGTTTCGGTAAGCCTCGGGAATTACGAAAGTCATTATTCCCAAAATATGCTGATCGAATACAACCGGGCATTTCGTTGTGCGGCTCATTACGGAATGACGATACTTTGTTCGGCGGGAAATTTTGGGGCTACGAACTACAATATGAATTCAACTCTAAAGGAACTTTCTCAATTGGGTCTGAATGTTCAATACCCCGCTTCCAGTCCGTATGTTTTATGTGTTGGCGGTACATCTGTAACTATCGATAGCGGAAAAATAACCAAAGAAAAAATCTGGAATTCTCCATACGAGTTCGACAATCCCTATACGAATGAGATCGAAAAAATTCCCTTCGGCACCATGTCAACCGGCGGAGGTTTCAGCACATTATTTAAGATCTCCCAACAGATGATGAAACTGATTCGTGAGAGCAATGATTCACTTTGGCCCGAGTACCGGGGCATTCCGGATGTTTCAGCGAATGCCGATCCGAGCCAGAATGGATATCTTGTTTATTGCGACGGCGCTAAATTTATCACCGGCGGAACAAGTGCAGCAACTCCCCTCTGGGCAGCATTAACGGCCAGAATATTTCAGGCTTTGGAACGAAGATTCTTCATGACTCCGATTTTATATCTGCTTCGAAAAATTTCAATCAACCATCCAGAATTTCAATTTAAAGGACTCAACCCGATTTCTGAAGGTGATAATATCGTTTCCAATGAAATGGTGCTCATGGGATATCGCGCGAAACAAAACGACTGGAGTCCGTGTGGCGGATTGGGTTCGCCCAACGGTTCAGAACTTTTAGACGAACTGCGAAAACTCCCGGATCTCATTGCCAACTTCGGTCAAAAACTAAAAGCAGCCGAAACCGAAGACGATGCCGATTGAAACCTTTCGCAGGTGTATATAATGAAGATTCCCGATTGTTTGATGCCGCAAACAAACCGGCATTAAACCAATTTATCGACTCGGTTCCGCAGGTCGGTCTTTCCTGCATTGAGTTGCGACTTTCTGAAGAAGACTGGCAAATCGACTATCAGATTTGTCCTTTTTTAAACCTTCCGGAATTTGTTCTCGTATTGAATTATCTAACCGAAAAATCACGACAATCAGAACATAAAACTTCGTGGCGCGATTTGCGGGATTACTGCAACCGGTTATACGAACATCATGGTTTCCGGTCTGGAGCCATCCCGAATATCTGGCTCGTCTACGATAATATTAAAAGAGGCAATGAAGATATCGTTCCCTGGATTTATACCGGTTTACCCGACAATCCGATCACCAATCAGTTGAATTTTGAAATTCTCAAAAGTGCCTCATCTCGTTACCCGATTCCCCTAACACCTGCCGCTTTAGAATTAACAGAGAAACTCAACCGGCTCATTCCTCCGGACGCGTATATCTGTGCTTTCGGTCACGCTTATAACCGGGGAAGCGACCATCTCAGAATTGCCGTTAAGTTTAGTTCACTTACCGAAGCACTATCATTATTGAGGCAGATGGGATGGCCCGGGGAAATTGAAATGTTGGAAGAAACGCTGCGAAAATTCTTTACGGATTCTGAGCAGATCAGTCTGGCGATGGACCTTGGCGATCAACTTCAACCGGTTATCGGAATTGAAAAATTTGTCGGGAGATCGAATTCGGATTGGCCTTTACTATTAACACATCTTCCAACTTACATTTCCGAAAATAAATGGTACAACCTGAAAAAGTATGTCGATTCCAATTTGGATCATTTGTGGCTTAACCATATCAAATTTGTTTTCTCCGAGAAAAAATTAGAACAGGTAAAAGGCTATTTATTCTGTGATTCCAACTCTTCAACCTGATCAAACCACTTCAGAAAAATCCGCTTCTGATTATCGGATAATTCGCGGGTTGAAGGCATATACGAGGATGAAGCCCAATTCTCATCGCTCATCAATTCCTTAATAAAATGTCTTGCACGGATAAATGCCTTTTCATGGAAAGGAGAAATTTTGCCAGACACAGGATATATGAGGTCATACAATTTAAAGAGTTCCTCATAAACCAAATCAAAATTCACCTGTTCACGGTATTCCGGGTTTTGCGGATCCAGATATTTCTCAAATCGCCTATTGGGCAGAATACGAAGACTAATGAAAAAACCAGTTCGGGTGATGGCTTTGTACATACTCGACAAATCCGGTAGCTCCATTCCGTCTGCAAATAGATAAACCGAATTGGATGTTTTGTGAAGCGGAATAATCAATTGCTGCCCATCAAAAAACATATTGTCTTTACATAGCTCAACCAACTGAACCGACTCGCCGGTAACATCCACTTTGTGATGCAGAACGGTAAGCGCAACCGGATTTATTACGGGATTTCCTCTTTCAAAAATCCGCAACCTACACGCTTCTTTAGGGTATTGATAACTAATGTAACCCAACGCCGGATCGTCTCCTTCATTAGCATACAAACCGTTTTCATCACTGGTTATCAGGTAGCGGCTTTCTCTCGCGAGAATTGCTTTTATCCCATTTTCATGTTCGGCAGTTCGAGCTATTCCTTTTAACAGAATTTCCGCTTCACCGATAAAACCATCCGGTAAGTGTTCACATGAAAAATCACGAATTCCTCCGGTTTCCAAAAAGGTTTTTCTGCCCGGATCCGATTCTGAAAAATTCACACTTCCGATCTGAATTTCCGCATCACCCTTTGCTGCAAATAACCTGAGTTCTCCCAAATCGTAAAGTGCGTATTGTTGCGGGAAATGGATCGGTTCTTTTCCAGATTGGGGCACATCCAGATTTACTTCCGGAACATTACCGATGAGATCGATCGACAGAATTTTGGTCTCCTTATTAAAGGAACAAAGAATCGGAAAAAGCTTGCGATACCCCAGAAAGGGAACTTCGCCAAGTAACTGTCTGCCGATAGAGAAAGACTTTAAATCCCCATCAAACCAGGGAGAAATACTACCGGCAACCGTGCATCTCGCAGGATTCGAAACTTCACCTGTTTGTTCATAATCCGGTTCCCAGTTTTCTACCACTTCCAAAAGAGAATACCGGAATAAAAGACCTTTCAGTTTACCTCGTCCGAGTGAAGATTCCGGCAACAACGCACGAAAGTCTGCGGTCATTTCGGTTTCAGAAAGTTCCATCGCCGAGTACACCACTCCCGAAGCTGCGCAAATACTATTTTGATTCACGATCCGGAAAGGATTCATCGTGCGAACGGTTCCTTTATACGGCTTACCACTGAACCAACTTTTTGTTGAAGAACTCAAACTCAGTTCATCACAGAACACCTGAGAATGAACAGACATCGAAGGACACACGTCGATCATTACGCCGGTGCGGGTGTTGAACCGGTCGTTCATGGAAAGTTCCGCTCCTATCAACGACCGGCAGATCCAGTTATCCGAATGAATATCATGATTAACTTTCCCCGATTCTTTACTGAAAGTGTCAACGCTTGTAACCCGAACGTTTTCGAAACCGAAAGTCATTTTGCCATGGTAGTTCCAATACCCCGGACATTTGTCGATCAAATTTTTACCGGTGCCGGGAACCCGTATTAAAGCATAGAGTTTATGAAATGGTTGGTCAACAGAATGTTTCCCCAGCGGGGTCTGGCACCATTGATTGAAAATCTCTACGGAACAAACCGAATTAATTTCGATATAAGCATTACCCGCCGGATCGTTGAGAACAGCAAATGGTTTAATAGCTTTTTCAAAATCTTCTGTTGTAGTAGTCTTCGCTCTGAACTTTGGGTGAATGAAAAGTCGGGGAGGCAAAAAAGCCATACTATTCACCGGATCATAAATGACCAGTGGAAGGAAATAATTGTTGTTGGCAGTTGCCGGATCTATAAAAGCGTGACCGTAAAAATTGATTCTTGGAAAATCGAATTGACTCATATCTATCCGGTGAATGCATCCACGAAGTGCATTCCGATCTCGCCTTTATTTTTAACCACAACTCCGCCTCTTGGAGTTCCACTAAAATGATCTTTGATAAGATCCCAGGTAAATTCAGAAACATTTACCCTTCCCGGTTCGCAGCTTGATTCCATGCGGCTGGCAATGTTCACTGTATCGCCCCAGATGTCGTAGGCAAATTTTCGTTTGCCAACCACACCTGCGATCAGAGGTCCGGTGTGAATACCAATTCTGAGTTCCCAGGGCATTTCCCCTTTTTGCTTTTTGTGTTCGTTCCAGCCTTTCACAAATTCCTGAATTTCTAGTCCGGCTTTAACTATTTCGACCTGACTCTTTTCGTCGGGTTCCGGAATTCCACCGGCGCACATATACGCGTCGCCGATTGTTTTAATTTTTTCAAGGTTATGACGAACGATAATTTCATCAAATGCCTGAAAGAATTCATCAAGCTGAATTACCAGTTCGGCCGGAGATAATTTCTCAGCGATTTTCGTAAAGCTCAGGATATCGGTGAATAAAACAGATGCCTGATCGTAGTAAAGCGGTGTCGCTTTTCCTTTTTGCATCAGTTCTTCTGCGGTCTTTTTGGGAAGAATATTGAGCAGTAATTCTTCCGATTTTTTCATCTCCTTTTCTATCTCGTCTTTTTGTTCTTCGATCTGATCTTTCTGTTTGTTGATTTCTAATGTTCGTTCCGCCACCTTTTGTTCAAGCTCGCGATTAACCTTAGTTTGAAGTGCCTCGTTTTCCTTGAGTTGATCAATAATGAGTTGTTGCTTGTCTAAGTTTTCCTTTCGAAGAATATTGATTTTATCAGCAAGAGCGAGAGAGAAGAACACCATCTGAATTGCAAGTCCGATCGGCATGGAATAATTAAAAGTAAAAGGGGTCTTCGGTATTTTACCCAAAATCGCCAGGGTTGCGATAAACAATCCGACCAGAAAGAAAGTGTAACCGATTACGAAATAGTTCGCCGAAGGATACTTGGCCCGGGCGCTTTGAATACCAACAATGAGAGAGGTTATAAAACCAATCATTCCCAGTGATCCGATCAACTGAAGCGTAATATCATACGCGATAAAATTGGTGATGATCAAACAAGCTAAGAGGATATTGAGAATGTTAAAGAATTTATTCCACCTTGGATATCGCTCTTTAACATTGAGAAATTTTTGAGTGAACCAAATCCCTGAAATCGCAAGTACCGGAGATAAAGTATGTTTAATATAAACACATAAGATATCCGGAAACCCGGGAATAAACCGGAGAAAAGAAACCAGAAATCCACTGTTGTAAAATGCTGCGTAAATCATAATTAACAGCATAAAAAGGTAATACACATAAACCCTGTCGCGGGTTGAATAAAACACAAAAAGGTTATAAAAGAACATGATGAGATAAACCGCGATAAATACGCTCGTCCATTGTAATTCATGCCAGTTTACCGTATCGAGATTCTCCTTAGATGAAACCGTAAAATTGAGATTAGCCGGTTTTTTCTCATTGTTAAAAGTGTATTCAAGTCGGGCGAGATATTCTTTTGATTCGTTCTCCTGTAGTGTAATCAGAATGAGACTCTTGTTGGCGAACGGATAGTCACGATCGTTGTAATCCATACGGTGACCGGTTTCTTTCACCGATGAGGCTCCGTCTTTATTTTGAATTAATTTTACATACGACCAGTTCTCAAAATTCAGAAGATAACGGCAATCAAACGGCTCATTATTCGTAAGCGTAAATTTCACCCAGTAAACACTCGGATTCTGAATTAAACCAAAAGTTTCGGGATCGTATTTCTGAAATCCCGATTCGGGCAAATTCTGATCACTGTATTGCCGCGAACTATCCTGCAGAAATTCAATCCGGCTGATTGGCAAATCATCTGAAGTACGGCTTATTTCATTGGTTTGGGCTTGGTTTCCTTTGATCTGCATCGCCAAAACAATGGTGAACAACAGGGGAAGGAGAACTCGTTTCATTGATGCAAAATAGGTATTCAAATTATATCCTCGCTTAATTATCGAGACAAAAGTGTGACACAAGACATTATTTATATATATTCCGCCTTCATTTGAAATTAAGCAACAGAAAATGTCCAAGAAATTATCAGAAGTATTGCCAGCAGAAGATGCGGCGCTTCTAACCGATGCCGCAAGAAATCTCAACGAAGACGACCTCGCTCACATCATGAGCAAAAGAGGCAGTGCACATCACAACCTGAGCAAAGACGACATTAATTCATTGACAGCACTTGCCGTTAAACGAATCAACAATGGCCAGTCTATGTTTGGTTACGATCACATGAATGTTGCGGTAACCAACGACGAAGGGCCTGATCACAACTGGTAAGTCGATCTACTTCGGATATTAAATTACTGCTCTTCATTCAGAGGTTCGCTTCTCTGTTATGAAGTTTATTGTTTAAATCTTATCCCCGATAAAAATGACCATAACCCGCTTTTTATGGTTGAGTGCGATTTTAATAATTATCACTTTCGTGCTTTGGGGTGAAAGCCTTGAACATTCGTTTGAAATCTGGTTAAGCCGGAACCGGGATGAGCCGGGCATGTTTTCTTTTGTCTCCTTTCTCGTGTTGGTTTCAGACATTTTTTTACCAGTTCCATCCAGTGTTGTAATGTTTCTGAATGGAAATGTTCTTGGATTTTACAAAGGGTTTGCGCTATCTCTCAGTTCCTGCATGATTGGCTCGCTGGTGGGGTATTATTTCGGAAAATTATTTAATCCGGACCTTTCCAGTTCCTCAAATCAAAAGGCAAAAAAAATTATTCACCGGTATGGTGATTACATAGTTCTGATCACCCGGGGAATTCCGATTATTTCGGAAAGTGTTTGTGTGGTATCTGGGTATGCAAGGGTTCCGGCACCCCGTTTCTTCGCATTGAGTTTTCTGGGATATTTACCGGTTTGTGCTTTATACGCATGGTTCGGAAATCTCTCACAAGACAAAAATGTATTTCTGATTTCTTTTTTAATCA
This sequence comes from Bacteroidota bacterium, assembly GCA_016124755.1. Classification (GTDB taxonomy): domain Bacteria; phylum Bacteroidota; class Bacteroidia; order NS11-12g; family UBA9320; genus WGNA01. The sequence goes on from WGNA01000005.1 coordinate 237,858, forward strand.
GTGTTTTGTTTGCCGGAATATTAATGTTGGCGGGAAGAGGATTGAACCGGAAAGAGCAATCAGATCGAAGCTGATTTCTGTTCAGGATTTCTTGGCCTTTTCCCAGATCGCATCCATTTCTTCAAGCGTCATCGACTGTAGTGCAATTCCCTGCTGCTTGGCGAAAGATTCAATAGCTTCAAATCTTCTGCGAAATTTTTTGTTTGTGGCTTCGAGTGCATCGTCGGGATTGATGTTGTTCCATCGGGCGTAATTCACCAACGAAAAAAGAAGATCCCCGAATTCGTTCTGCTGCTCCTGCCCTTGCGCCTCTTTGAATTCATTCAGTTCTTCTTCAACTTTATCCCACACATCTGATTTAGCCGGCCAATCGAAACCGACCTGCGCTGCCTTTTCCTGCATCCTCATCGACTTCACAAGACTCGGCATAGAATTCGGAACACCCGAAAGCACCGATTTTTTCCCTTTACTTTCTGCTTGCTTGATTTGTTCCCAGTTGCGTTTTACGGCATCAGGATTTTCGGCGATCACATCTCCGTATATATGCGGATGCCTCCGAATGAGTTTTTCACAGATGCCGTTGAGTACATCTGAAATATCAAAGTGGTTGGTTTCACTTGCGATTTTAGAATAGAAAACTAAGTGAAGGGCGAGATCTCCCAGTTCCTTTTTTATCTCCTCCATATCTTCATTGAGAATGGCGTCTGAGAGTTCATAGGTTTCCTCAATTGTGAGGTGACGAATAGATTCTATTGTTTGTTCGCGATCCCACGGACATTTGGCCCGCAAGTCGTCCATGATGTTCAGCAGGCGCTCAAAAGCCGCCAGCCGCGGATCGTTTTGCATGGTTCAAAGAACGTTGTTGTCCTTCATTAATTCCATGAAATGATCTTTGTAATTCTTCCCGATCGGCAATTTGTTTCCGTCGATTTCCACTTCAGAAGAATTGTAGGATTGAACGTGTTTTAAACCTACTATAAAGGAGCGGTGAATTCGGCAAAATTTTTCGGCCGGAAGTTTCTTCTCCATATTTTTCATGGTCTGGAGAGTTACAATTCTTTTTTCCGGGATAAATATTTTCACGTAATCGGCAAAAGCTTCAACATATTTAATGTCGTCGTAACTCACCTTAATAAGTTTCTGGTTCGCTTTAACGAAAATGTGTTCGTCTTCCAACTCAGAATTTTCAACCTCATTACCGTTTTTGAGTTGGTAATATTCTTTGGCTTTCGCAACAGCCTTGTTAAACCGATCGAGTGAGATGGGTTTAAGCAAATAGTCTATGGCGTCGAGTTCGAAACCTTCAACTGCATATTCTGCATACGCGGTGGTGAAGACTAATAGCGGTGGATTTGTAAGTGTTTTCACGAATTCTATTCCCGTTACTTCCGGCATTTGAATATCAATAAAAATCAAATCAACCTGATGGTTCTTGAGAACTTCTGATGCTTCAATCGCATTGCTGCAACGGGCAACCAGTTCCAGTTCCGGGTGAGATTTAAGATGCGATTCCAGAACATCAAGAGCCAAAGGTTCGTCGTCAACGATCAGACATTTCATATCGGTAAATTTTTATAGTATTTAATTTTATAATTCAGGCAGCGGCATCAAGTTGTAATCTGAGATCAACCGAATACTCCTGCTCATTATCTTCTATTTTCAAAATGTGTTTATTCGGGTACAACAGATCCAGGCGTTTCCGGATATTGGTTAATCCGATCCCTCCCGGTTCGTTCTTAGGCGCAATGGATGTCTTCGGTGGTTTCGAATTTTGAATCTGAAAATGAAGATTTTGCTCATCAACATCCATTTTAACATTCACATAACCCGAAGAAGTTTTTTGCTGAATACCATGTTTGAAACTGTTCTCCAAAAAGGTGAGAAACAACATAGGAGCAACCTGTTTCCCTCCGACATTTCCATTTATATCGAATGAGATTTTTAATCGTTCGCCGTTGCGGATCTGTTCGAGATCGAGATAGTTTCGGAGGTAACTGATTTCTTTTTCCAGCGAAACCCATCGTTCTCCGCCATCGTATAAGACATATCGCAAAATATCCGAAAGTTTAAGAACCAACTCCGGAGCTTTGTCTGATTTGGTCAGCGTTAATGCATACAAACTGTTCAGACTGTTAAACAGGAAATGCGGATTGATCTGAGACTTGAGATATTTAAGTTCTGTCTCCATGTTAATCCGCTCAAGATTCTGAGTTACCCTTTCCCTTTCGTACCACTGTTTTACCAACTTCAGAGACAGTGTAATGGCTAATGTGTAACTTACACTAAGCATCATAGGGAGAAAATACTTCTGTTCCCAAGGGTTTCTCAGGTTACCGAAATAATTAAAGTTAACCGAATAGATGGTCATCATCCACATCAGTCCGGCAAGGATTACCGTGAGCAAAACCGCAACTATGTATGAAAAATAAAGCTTCTGAAGTAGAAGCTTATTGAATAGAATGTAAATATTAAAGTAGGATGCAACGCCGTGAATACTGATGGTGATAAAAGAATTAACTAACGACGCTTTAAGGCTGAGTTCGGTGTGAAAGAAGATTGTCCAAAAGATGAAGTAGGACAACCAGAATAAAATGTGATGTAGTTTAAGGTCTGAACTTTTTTGGTACCAGGAGGTATTGACTAATGACATCTGATTTCACATGCTCCCTGACTTGTTGTCAGTTTTGCGTAGCTTCCTTTTTAAAATATTCTAAAAGAGAAAATCCCCAGTTGAGCGTTTGCCATCCTTTGTCTACCATTGAAGTTTGTTCCGTTCCTGATTTAATGTTGGATTGTTCCGGCACCTTAGAGAAGTAATTGTGCGCAAGACTTATCAGTAACAAATTGGCCAACAACAACAAACCCAGAATTCTGAGAGCGGTTTTATTTTGTGAGGTTAGGATCAGCTTTTTCATACTCGAATATTTACAGGCAATCGGAATCAATCATTATGCCTTTCAATATTGGTTGTACGAATGTAGACTAAAATAGTTTCAAAAAATTTTTAATAGACTAACCAAATTAATCCACCGATAAGAATTAAAAGTGCCGATCAGAAAGCGATAAAGAAACACTTTACCTTTGAGCCTTGTTAAAAAGATATGGTACAACTCGTATTAATTCTGATTCTTTTGGGGCTTGCAATTTTGGCGATGGGTGTTCGGATGTTGTTCATCAAAGGTTCTGAAATGCGGGCTGGTTGTGCCGGTAAAAACCCGATGCTTCAGGAAGAAGGAGTTGCTTGCGGAATTTGTGGTGCCAAGCCAGGAGAAGTATGCAAATCTGACGACAAGACGGAAACCGCCTAAAAACCAAACCGGATAATATCCTGATCGGTAAGACCTGTAATCAGTACTGCTTTTACGCCTTTTGTTTTTGCCAACATCTCAACAGATTGCTTCGATCCTAAAACCATACATGCGGTTGCCAGTGCATCTGCTTCGGCACAGGTCGGTGCCATTATCGTAGCACTTAAAATATCACTTTCGGTCGGATAGCCTGTTCTCGGATCAACCGTGTGAGAGTATTTCTTTCCATTCAGGTAATAATAATTCCTGTAGTTTCCGGATGTGGCCATGGATTCATTATCAAGATTTACAGTTGTGATAAAATCATCGGGTGATGAATTTTCCTCCGGTTTGTTAATACCGATTCTCCAGACTCCTCCATTTGGATTAACCCCTTCTGCTCTCACTTCGCCTCCAATCTCAACCATTAGATTTTTAATTCCGGAATTTTTGAGAGCTTCAAATACCTTGTCAACTCCGTACCCTTTCGCTACCGCATTAAAATTAACACTTTGCTCTTTAGCTGATTTGTGAAAAGGCCTGAAACGAATACTATCAAATCCGACCTCAGTTAAAACTGAATCAATTACCATTTTTTCGGGGAGAACACTACGCTTCTTTTCCGCAAAACCCCAGATTCTGAACAAAGGTGAAGCTGCCGGATCAAAAGCACCCCTGCTCAGGTAATAGCACTTTTGGGAAATGTTCCAAACATTTTGGAAGTGAATTTCCAATTCAGAATCTCCGGTAGTTTGAACAAATTCTCCGTTTTCCGAATCATTAAAACGCGAAATGAAAGAAGTGGGAATGTAAGTAGAAAGGGAAGCATTAATTATTTGAAGTGTTGAATCAACCACAACTTGCATCTTGTCCATTTCTGAACCTTCGAGTGTGATATGATAGGTAGTGCCCATCGTTTCACCCTCAAGCTTAATCCATTTCGAAACGGTATTTGCCGGCTTACAAGCACCGAAAAAAAATATTCCAAATAAAAAGGTCGCTACCCAAAGGGAAACGACCTCATTACATTTAATCTTCATTAGTTTATGTTAACCACCGAAATCATCGAATGATACGTTTTCGGGAGGTACACCCCAATCGTCGCACATTTTAAGAACGGCTTGATTCATCATTGGAGGTCCGCAGAAATAAAACTCAATATCTTCCGGAGCATCGTGCTTCGACAGATACTGGTCAATTACCGCCTGATGCACAAATCCGGTGAATCCGTCACCTTCTGTGTCGTTCACATCCTTCTTCACCTTCCAGTTATCTTCCGGTAGCGGTTCAGACAAAACAATAAAGAATTTAAAGTTGGGGAATTCTTTTTCAATTTTACGGAAGTGATCCACGTAGAAAAGCTCTCGTTTTGAACGACCACCATACCAGTAGGTAACTTTTCGATTCGTCTTTAATGTGTGAAACAGATGGAACAAATGTGATCGCATCGGTGCCATTCCCGCACCTCCTCCGATGTAGAGCATTTCTGCATCCGTTTCCTTAATAAAGAACTCTCCGTAAGGGCCTGAGATCGTTACTTTATCACCCGGTTTTGAATTAAATACGTAAGAAGAACAAATACCCGGATTTACGTCCATCCATTGGTTGTTCTTTCTGTCCCACGGTGGAGTTGCAATACGGATGTTCAACATCACGATATTTCCTTCAGCAGGGTGATTGGCCATAGAATACGCCCGGAAAACCGGTTCGTCGTTCTTCATTTTTAACGACCATAAATTGTATTTGTCCCACTCCGATTTAAAGTCCATCGGATCACGCCCCTCGGCAACTAATTCCGGATGAGCCGTGATATCTATATTCTTAAAATCAACTGTAATGGCAGGAACGTCAACCTGAATGTATCCACCTGCTTCGAAATGCAAAGTTTCTCCTTCCGGAAGTTTTACAACAAACTCCTTAATGAACGAAGCCACGTTATAGTTCGAAACCACTTCACACTCCCACTTTTTAATTCCAAAAATTTCTTCAGGAATTCCGATTTTCATATCGTTCTTCACTTTCACCTGACAAGCAAGACGCCAGTGATCCTTCTGTTCCTTTCGCTTTATGTGGCCGGTTTCAGTCGGCAGAATATCTCCACCACCATCAAACACCTGGCATTTGCACATTGCGCAGGTTCCACCACCACCACAGGCTGAAGGCAGAAAAATAGATTCATTCGACAACGTACTCAGCAGAGTCGTTCCCGCAGCCACTTCGATTTCCTTTTCTCCGTTAATATTGATCTTAACACTTCCCTGATTAACCAGTCTTTTGGCGGCAACCTGAAGCATAAGAACCAGCAACAAGATCACAATCGCCAGCATTACGGCGGATGTGATTATGATCGCAGAATTAATTTCTAATATCATCATAATTAATTTCCAAATGGAAGTTTGAAACCACTAAAACTCAAGAAGGCAAATGCCATCAAACCTACCGTAATAAAGGTGATACCCAACCCACGTAAAGGCTTTGGAACGTCTGAGTAACTGAGTTTTTCCCGTACAGCAGCCAGCGCGACAACGGCTAAAAACCATCCAAGACCAGAGCCAAGTCCGTAAACAGCACTTTCTCCAAATGTGAACTCTTTACCGGGGAGGAACAGAGCAGCACCCAGAATTGAACAGTTTACAGCAATCAATGGAAGAAAGATTCCAAGAGCAGTGTAGAGTGCAGGAGAAAGTTTCTCAACCGCCATTTCAGTAAGCTGAACGAAAGCTGCAACAACAGCAATAAAGATGATGAACTTCAAAACCTCCAGATCCACTTTACTGAAATCGGCAAACTCCTTCGAAACTCCCAGGTTGTTCAACCATGTAAGTGCACCTTCTTTTACAATGTAGTTGTAAGCCAACCAGTTCAGAGGCACTGTCATCAACAGTACGAAAGTCACAGCCATTCCCAATCCGATTGCCGTGGTGATCTTCTTGGAAACCGCCAGATATGAACACATTCCCAGGAAGTAGGCAAAAATCATATTGTCGATAAAGATCGACCGTACAAATATGTTTAACAGATTTTCCATTGTTCGTTAGTTATTAATTAAGCCTCTTCAGTGTATCCGTTTCTTGCACGCTGTGCCCAAATCAAAAGACCGAGAGCAATACAAGCACCTACCGGACTCATGAGAACACCGTTGCCAAGGTAATTTTCACCCAATACTTTATAACCGAAGAGCGAACCGCTTCCAAGTAATTCGCGGAAGAACGCTACGATAATCAGAATCATTGAATAACCCAGACCGTTTCCAATTCCATCAAGAACTGAAGGCCAAGGTTTGTTTGCAAGTGCAAAGGCTTCGAGACGCCCCATTACAATACAATTTGTGATGATCAACCCAACAAAAACTGAAAGTTGTTTTGAAACGTCATACGCATACGCCTGTAACATTTGGTCAACAACCGCCACCAAAGACGCAACAACCAGTAACTGAACGATGATCCGGATTCGGGAAGGAATTACCTTCCGCATAAGAGAAATTAAAAGGTTTGATAATGCCACAACCAGTGTAACCGATATACACATATATAGTGTAGGAATCAGTTTCACCGTTACGGCAAGTGCTGAACACACACCAAGTACCTGAACGGTAATCGGGTTGTCGGCATCCAGCGGATTATTAATGAGTTTTCGGTTCTTCTTTGAGAATAAAGGCTCTGAAGCCGGTTTGGCTTTTTCTACTGTGCTAATTGCTTCTGCGCTCATGGTTTAATCCTTTTTCATTTTGCTTTCCATATATGGCTGGTATAATTTCATGTAATTATCCAGCATGATATTAACACCTTTTCCGGTGAGTGTGGCACCAGACATTCCATCAACCGAGTGCGGATCTGATGCGTAATCATTTCCTTCTCCTTTTTGCATCACAACCGATACTAGGGAATGCGATTGATCAAAAATCTGTTTTCCCTTATATCTCGACTGAACTTTCTCTTCTGTAATTCGTGCGCCAAGACCCGGAGTTTCTCCTTTGTGATCGAATACTACACCTTCAACCGTGTTCAAATCACTCTTCAAGGCTATGTATCCCCAGATATTATCCCAAAGTCCGAAGCCATACATCGGCATTACATAATATTCAACATCCCCGGATTGCTCGTTTTTCACTAAATAAATCGGAAGACTGATTTCGGTACCTTTTGGCAATAAACCTGTTTTGTTATCGAGTTTCTTATACTCTTTTCTGAGATTTACTTCTGTTACCTTAACATCTGGATTCACTGAACCGTCACCGTTAAGAACTTTCTCCTCAACAATTTTGTCGTATAGTTCGCTGATCGCCAACTTATCCTTTCCGTCTATTGCGGTTCCCAGAGCAGATTTCAGAATAAATTTCTTTCTTTCTAATTCCCGTTCGGTTTTTTGTTTCTCGGAGAGAGCACCGGAAACTGCCGAAAGCAGAATTCCACAGAAGAGGATCACCAACAAGGCAAACCCGAAAATATATCCGTTTGAATTTTTATTAAGCTTTGACACGACTCAATCTTCTGTTAATGTTAGACTTCACAACATAATAATCAACCAACGGAGCGAACACATTCATCAGCAATATGGCGAACATGATTCCTTCCGGATACGCCGGATTGAATACCCTGATTAATACGGTTAAGATTCCAATCAATGCACCGTAAATCCATTTCCCACGTGCGGTTTGCGCGGCAGAAACCGGATCTGTCGCCATAAAGATTGCACCGAATGCGAAACCACCGATTAATAAGTGATTGACTGCCGGGAAGTCGTAATAGACATTTCCACCCACAGCGTTCAGAATCATTCCCATTCCCAGCGCACCTAAAACAGTAGAGAGCATAATCTGCCAACTGCCGATGCCGGTTATTATTAAAAAGATGCCTCCGATAAGACACATTAATGCTGAAGTTTCGCCCATTGAACCCGGAATCCACCCCATGAATGCGTCCCATGAGGATATAGTCATTTCTTTTCCTACTGCCAAAAGTCCCAATGTTGTTGCCCCGGAATATCCATCCACGATTCCAACCCCTTCTTTTAATCCGGTAACCCAAACCAAATCACCCGACATTTCTCCCGGGTAAGCGATGTAAAGGAAAACACGAGCAGTAAGTGCCGGGTTTAAAACATTCATCCCCGTTCCACCAAAAATTTCTTTACCAACAATAACTGCAAATGCCGTAGCGATGGCAACCATCCACAAAGGAATATCCGGCGGTAAACACAAAGGAATGAGCAGACCGGAAACCAAAAAGCCTTCATTAATCGGGTGACCTTTCATCTGGCAGAACATGAATTCGAGACCGAGTCCTACACCGTAAGAAACTACGATGATTGGGAGCGATTGTAAAAATCCAAAAAGGAAATTATCGAACAACGATGCTGTTTGCCCCATTGCCAAATGATATTGGTATCCTTCGTTCCACATACCGAAAAGTGTAGCCGGTATTAAAGCCAGAACCACCATAAACATGGTTCGTTTCAGATCTATTCCATCCCGGATATGAGAACCGGTTTTAGTTGTATGATTCGGAACGAACATAAAAGTTTCCATTCCGTCGAATACAGAATGAAGGAAACTCAGCTTGCCACCTTTTTCAAAATTAGGTTTGAGCTTGTCGAGCGTATTTCTTAAAAACTTCATTGTTGCTTTATCGATTAACCCTCTTCTTCCATTAATGTGAGACCTTTTCTGAGTATCTGCTGAACTTCAATTTTCGATGTACAAACAAACTCACAGAGTGCGAGGTCTTCTTCTAGCACCTCATAAATTCCAAGATTTTCCATGCGTTCCAAATCCTGAGCAAGAATCGCCTTCAGTAACTGAACCGGAAGAATATCCATTGGCAGTACTTTTTCGTACTGACCCGTAACAACAAATGCCCGTTTTTCACCGTGCAAATTGGTGTTCACCTTAAACGACTTTTTAAGGTATTTGAAAATCGGGAATGAATTACTATTTGTTGGTCGGGCGTATGTCGGAAATAACCAACCCATGAATTCGTATTGATCTCCTTCTGGAATAATGGTGAGCAAATTATCGTAAAATCCGAGATAACCATCTGACCCAACTTTATCGCCTGTTAGCACATTACCGCTGATCACGCGATTATTCCCGTTAGATGTTCTGCCATTAATCAAAGCAGAAATATTATTACCTGAAATCGTATTGATATATCCGGAATCACTTACTTCGGTACCGGCTAATGCTACTTTTTTTCGCATGTCTACATTACCGGTTAGGAAGAGTCTTCCAATAAAGATTACAGATTGAACATTTAAAGTCCAAACAGTTTCTCCTTTATTAATCGGGTCTAAATGATGAATCTGAACTCCAACCAATCCGGATGGATGAGGCCCTTCAAAAACGTTGTGTTCAACACCGCTTAATCCAGAAAAAGCCGCAACTCCATTGGTCTTGGGAGAATGATTCAAATAAACTTTCGGAGCAAGTTTTCCGAGTATTTCAATTCCCTTTTTGAACGACGCTTCATCTCCTTCAAGCAGAAAAGCTGTGTCTGCAGCCAAAGGTGATGAATCAAAAGTCGAGATGTGGATAGACTTTGGCGAGTCGTCCGGATCTGCAATCACACCAAACGGTCGCTGAATTATACAAGGCCACAACCCTGAACTCAGCAACGTTTTTCGAATTGAATCGGCGTCATTTCCGGCATTCTGAAAATCCTTGTACTGGGTTTCGTGGTCTGCCTTTACCAAAATTGCCATTATGGCTCTGCGGTCACCCCGAACAATTTCTGTGACTGTTCCACTCACCGGAGAGGTGAATTTGATGTCGGGTCTTGTCTTGTCGTGAAACAATGGATCTCCGGCTTTAACAGTTGCTCCGGCCTGAACTTCAAGTTTAGGCTTAATGCCCGTGAAGTCTGTCGGTTTTACTGCCACGAGATCTCCAAACTGTTCACCTATCAATTTTCGGGAAGCTTCACCCTCTAACCGGATGTCTTTTCCCTTTTTGATTTTAAACACTTTACTCATGAATGGCGTGCGATTGCAAACGGCTGCAAAATTAGTGTTTAGATAATATCTGCTTCGGTTAAAGGGGCTTTTTTACATAGACTAAAAGCCGCCTGACACACTGATAACCAGTCAGTTTCAAGCCAATATTTACTATTTAGAATTATTCTAAGAAGACATTTTCCTCATTCGGTTGTTCCACGCCAGAAGTATGACAGATACCACAGATAGCACTAAAGGAAACAAAAAAGCAAGGGGTAGCCTCGAGTAGGTATTTTGATAGATCGCTGCCGGAATAACAGAGCCCAGAATAATTCCGAATTCCAGACAAATAAATAAAGTTGAAATCGCTCTTCCCATCGCTTTCGGATCACTTTTGTCAATAACCCAGGCAAAAATGGTTGGTGAATTAAGACCTGTCGCCATTCCAAATACGGCAGCTGACAAATAAAAAACGGTTGTGTTGTGGAAGAGTATCAGCATCAGATCCGCAACCAGCAATAGTATCAGTCCGATGCTCATTACATATTCCCTTCCCCGAATGTCGCTCCATCTGCCACCGGTAAAACGTATCATCAGAGATGTTCCCGTAAGCACAGAAAAAAATAATCCTCTTCGTTTAATACCCAGAGAATCACAGTAATCGGGTATCAGTGTTAGAACTGCACCGAAACTTGCAACACTAAGAACCATCAGCGCCCCCTGCAAAGCAACCCTCGGTTCGAAAACGTCTGCCCATTTAAGCTTTAAAAATGACCATCTGAACCTGTGTGTAAACTTATGGGTTTCGGGTAAGCGTACTAAAGCAATTATGGTAACAAAAGAGAAAAAAGCTGCGGTACCAAACATATACGGATTACCTGCCTGTATCGCTACTTCCCCTCCAATCGCCGGCCCCAGACTCATCCCCAGATTGTTGGCCATGCCAAGTATACCCATTGCCTCTCCCCTTCTTTCAGGCGGGACAATGTCTGCAACATACGCTGTTGTTCCTGTCGGGGTACATCCTGCCGAAAATCCGTGCAAGAAGCGAAGAAAAAGAAACCCCGCCACACCTCCGATAAATGGGAAATACCCGGTAAAAGGATACAACACACAAACAAATGTTGAGATGATCACTCCGGTTGTGATGAGGGGTTTTCTCCCTACCATTTCTATTAACTTACCACTAAATGGTCTGGTCGACATTGCTGAAAGAGCAAATAAACCAATGATAAGTCCTTTGAATTTTGCTCCCCCCAAGTCGGATAATATTTCGGGTAATTGGGGAATAATGAGATTGAAGCTCAGAAAATAAAAAAATGAACTAAGGCATAAAATCCAAAATCGCTGGTCGTAAGCTGAGATTACTGATTTCATGATAAAAAAAAAGAGAGTACACATCTGTACTCTCTTCCTTATTTCTTGTTTTAAGGAATCAATTCAGATTTACCTTCTCATACTGTTTTCCATTCCAGTAACCGAGGAATTCAACTTCCTGTCTGGAGTGTTTCAGAAATTGTTTGATTTCAGCTTTTGTATCGCGACTAATCAAAACATTACTTGAGGTGTTGTTCATTGTGTTAACCACCTTCACATTAACATAATAAGCCTTTCTCTTTTCTACAGGCTTGGTTGCTGGTCTACCTTGTCTTGCTTTCTTTTCTGCCATAATTAGCATCAATAAAAGGCTCGCGCCCTATTCAAATCAATTATACAAACAATGCAAACATAGATAAGTTTGCGATATTTCAAAGCAATATGAAAAGCATGTCTTTATCAATTAATTAACACTGTGTTAATCATTGTGATAAGGCTCGCCTCTTAGTATCGTAAACGCCCTGTACAACTGCTCTGCAAAGAGCACCCGAACGAGTTGATGCGAAAAGGTAAGGTTCGACAAAGAGAGCTTTTCATTCGCTCTGTTATACAGCTGATCAGAAAAACCAAAAGCACCTCCAACAACAAAAACCACATTGCTGTTCGACGTAATCCATGCATTGAGTTGTTCCGCAAATTCCCGACTGTTGAAGGATCTACCTTTTTCGTCGAGTAAGATCAAAAAATCACGTTCGTTGATGTTTTTTAAAATCTGATCTGCTTCAAGTTTTTTAAGTTCTTCAGTGTTTCGGAACTGGCGTGATTTTATTTCCGCCAATTCTTTCCATTCTATGTTACCATATTTTCTCAGCCTCTTTCTAAACTCATCAATACCATTTAAAACAAAAGACTGATTTGTTTCACCCAGACATAGAATTTTAATTCCCATGAACTAATATTCTAATCAGATGATTATTTCTTCTTCACTCTCGTCGAAGAAATGATATTCGCCATAATGGTAATTCGGATCCGAAGAAATCTTAACTCTGGTTTTATGTTTCAACCACCATTTCCAAGGTTTGTTGAAAACGCCTTTTTTAAAAAAAGCTTCAACAAAAGGATGCGTAACCAGTTCGAGATGTTTGGGATGAGCCGTTTTAATTATCTGCAAGAGTTTGTGCTCTATTTCATCCGTAATTAAAATACTCGCCTCAATTTTTCCTTCCCCTTTGCACATCGGACAAACCTCCGTAGTTGTGATATTGGTTTCGGGTCGAACTCTTTGTCGGGTAATCTGAACCAAGCCGAACTTACTCATTGGAAGAATTGTATGTTTGGCCCGGTCTGATGACATCGCCTTTTTCAATTCATCCAGTAATTGTTTCTTGTGATTCGGATTTCGGAGATCAATAAAATCGATTACAATAATGCCGCCCATATCACGCAATCTCAGTTGGCGAGCAATTTCACGGGCTGCCTCCAGATTAACATTTAAAGCGTAGTCAGCGTTGTCTCCCTGCTTTTGTTTGTTACCACTGTTAACATCAATTACATGGAGGGCTTCGGTATGTTCAATAATCAGATATGGTCCTCCCTGAAGAGCTACTGATTTTCCGAAAAGCATCTTAATCTGTTTGTCGATACCAAACTGCGAAAAGATAGGCTCCTTCCCTTTGTAGTGTTTTAATACCTTTACAAGTTCAGGCGATAGTTTAGACAGATACTGTCGGAGTTCTTCATAAAAGTCTTTGTCGTTTGTAACGATGGCTGTAAACTCCTGACTAAGAAGATCTCTCAAAACCATTTGACTTCTGCGGTTCTCACCGAGAATCAAATCTCCAACATTCGCGTTTTTAAGATTGCGTATTACAGTATCCCACTTATCCTGCAATTCCATCAGATCCCGATGAAGATCCTGTACCGTTTTTCCTTCGGCTGCGGTTCTGCAGATTAAACCGTAATTCGGTCCTTTGAGACTTAGGGTTAAGTTTTTAAGTCGGGTTCTTTCCTCCTGGCTTTCTATTTTTTTAGAAACAGTAACCGTGGAGATGAATGGCACCAAAATAAAATACTTGCCTGGGATGGATATCTCCATGCTAAGTTTCGGCCCCTTAGATGAGATCGGCTCTTTCGCGACCTGTACCAGAATTTTCTGACCCTTTTTCAGAGTCTCGGTGATTTTGCCGGTTTTGAGTGTTTCCTTTTCCAGCTTGAAACCCGAAAGATCTCCGGATTTCATACCACCTTGCAGGGCCATTCTGGTCAGCTTGTTCAGCGACCGTATATGAGGGCCCATGTCCTGATAGTGCAGGAATGCATCTCTTTGATGACCTACGTCAACAAAGGCTGCGTTTAGTTCCTGCTTAAATTTCTTTACAACACCCAGGTACAGATCACCAACTGAGAATTTGGAAGAGAAATCTTCCTGATGAAGTTCTACTAGTTTTCTGTCCTGAACAAGAGCTATCTTCTCACCTGCAGAGCTGAAATCAATTATCAACTCGTTTGCCAATGATCAGCTAATTATTTCTTCTTGTGACGGTTTTTTCTCAGCCTTTTTTTACGCTTGTGAGTAGCGATCTTATGTCGCTTTCTTTTTTTTCCACTTGGCATATCGTGTAACTAATCTTTAATTATTGTCCGTCTGATCGCCCGTTCCTCCCGCAATTAAAGCCTTTACCTTCTCGGCGCGATCTTTATATTCCCGATTTTGGGGCTGCAAAGATATCAATTTCTCGTACTTTTCAAGTGCTTTATCATATTGACCACTCATCACCGACATTTCTGCCAACATTTCAAGTGCACCAATGTGATCCGGATTGTTGGCTATTACACCTTTCAGGATCTGAACTCCCTGCATCGGTGGGCCTCCACCGGAAATAATTAACTCGGCATATTGTACCGATTGATCATCTGTGATCCAGTTACTGTCTGCCAGAGCTTTAAATGCAGCGATTCTCGTTTCGGTCGAAACTTCTGCATTTTCTAAAGTCTTGTTCAACTCTTCTTTGGTTCCGGAAACAGATTCCTGATCAGATGTTGCAACCTCCGTTTTTGAGTTAGGATCCAAGGTTTGTGAAACCGGCTCCCGGTTGAGATAAATGATAATTCCCAGCAGCAACAGAGCCGCCAGTAAAGCAAAATGTACGGGTTTCAAGATAAAATTTTAGGGCGGGAAATTACAAGAAGGAAGGGTTTTCTGTTACAGTAGTTTCTGAACTTCTTCGCTCTTCTTGATTTTCTCAACAAACGATTTTGCGGGTTTAAACTTGGGAATAAAGTGCTCAGGAATTGTGATCTGAGTATTTTTAGAAATGTTTCTGGCAATTTTACGAGCCCGGCGTTTGAGCGTAAAACTCCCAAATCCGCGGAAGTAAACATTCTCACCTTTTGCCAGTGAGATCTTTACTACCTTAAAAAAGGTCTCAACAGTTTGTTGAACATCGTTCTTCTCAATGCCGGTTCGCTCGGCGATTTCATTGATAACTTCTGCTTTGGTCATTGCCTTCCTGTTTTTTATCCAATATTTGCCCCTGCTGCAATGCAATTATAGATAAATATTTCACAATCAAGTCATAAATTCGGATAGATTTTAGAATTGTCCCCTCATAACCAAATACATACACTCCTGCATGTGTGGTATCGTGAAAATCACCGTTTCCTTCCCTGGAGAGAAACCCGCGACCCGTATCGCATTTGGCTGAGTGAAATTATTCTTCAGCAAACTCGTGTCGCTCAGGGCTTGCCTTACTATTTAAAATTTATTGAAAGATTTCCAAGTGTTCTGCATTTCGCTAATGCAGAACCTGATGAGATCTTAAAAAACTGGCAGGGTCTGGGTTATTACTCCCGAGCCCGGAATATGATCAAATGTTCTAAAAAAATTGCTCAGGAATATTGCGGGATTTTCCCTACTAAATATTCTGATCTAATTCTACTTCCGGGAATCGGAAGTTATACTGCCGCGGCAATTGCATCATTCTGCACCAACGAACCGATTGCCGTACTCGATGGTAATGTTTTCAGGGTTTTATCAAGATATTTTGGAATTAGCAATCCCATCAATTCCCCAAAATCCAAATTAGTTTTTACCGAGTTAGCGAATGAATTTTTAGATCAAAACAATCCCGGACTTCACAATCAGGCTATAATGGAACTCGGAGCATTGATTTGTAAACCGGCTAATCCCGACTGTTCGGCCTGTCCTCTGAGCATTAGTTGTGAAGCAAGAATTAAAAATCTCACTTCCTCTCTTCCCGTAAAATTGGCAAGTGGGAAAAAGAAAAAAAGATTCTTCAACTATTTCGTCCCTAATAATTTGGATACACTTTGGCTAAGAAAAAGGAAAGGAAAAGATATTTGGACAGAACTATATGAACCTCCTTTATGTGAAACTACAAGTGAGACAGAATTACCTCCTGTTCCGGATTTTTTTAAAGCCATCGAAAAGAACAATGTTCCTACCCTGCAGTTCGATTCGGAAGTTACACACATTTTAAGTCATCAGATTCTTCATATAAAATTCTGGAAGATTGATGCGTCAGTTTTAACACTTGATCCGAATTCAGATATTTTTGAAGTTGGAATTAATGAGGTTAAAGAAAGATATGCGGTTCCTGTTCCTGTAATGAATTACCTTAGCAAACTCTTAGCTACAAACGGTGTCTATTAATAAAGCTATTCTAATTGGCAATCTAGGTTCTGATCCCGAAGTGAGATATCTGGATGGTGATCGAATGGTTGCTAATTTTTCGTTAGCAACCAATGAAACCTATACTGATAAGTCGGGAAATAAAATTACACAGACTGAGTGGCATCGTATTGAAATGTGGGACGGCCTTGCAAAAGTTGCGGAGAAATATCTTCACAAAGGCAAACAGGTGTACATCGAAGGAAAAATTAAAACCGAAAACTGGAAAGACAAGGAAGGTATTGAAAGATATACCACCAAAATCAGAGCTAATACATTACAAATGCTTGGAAACATTGAATCCGGCTCAAATCGTTCGGAAACCGGTCGGCAGGATCAAGATTCTTCAGAAATGCCACCAGTTGAACCTCCGGATGGATTTGATGATTTGCCATTTTAACCAACCAGAATTTGGAAGGAGATCCTGAACAACCGATACGTTTTTTCCTGCTGATTTTACAGGAAGGAGGAACCTACTTTTCAGGTAGTGTTCTTTATAGCCTAATTGTAATTGTCATTCTTATTTTCTTATCCGGAATGATTTCCGGATCCGAAAATGCTTTTTTCAGTTTATCGGCATCTGACATAAATGATCTTGGAAATGACGACAAACGGTCTTCTGTATTTGCATTAAAATTAATTAATGAACCAGACCGTTGGAAGGCAAGCCGAAAGCTGTTGGCGACTATTCTGATCCTGAATAACTTCATCAACATTACCATCATTATTTTATCCTCGCTTTTAATGGATTCGGTCTGGTTGATGACAGATGTTGCTACATGGGTTCAATTCGCAGTTAATGTTATTCTGATTACTTTTCTGCTGGTGCTATTCGGAGAAGTAATTCCCAAAATATACGCCACACAAAATAATATCAAACTGGTGCAGCTCACCTCTGTACCCCTGTATTACTGCAACAAGATCCTTACACCTCTTTCCTGGTTACTCACTTCATCCACAAGTCTTATCGACCGGAGGATCAAAAAAAAGCCGGATAATGTTTCGCTTGAAGAGCTAAATCAGGCGATAGAGATTGCTTCGGAAGACGACAATATAGAAGAGAAAAACATCCTTAAAGGAATTGTCAACTTCGGGAATATTTCGGTTAAACAAATAATGCGATCCAGAGTAGATGTATGTGCTCTCGATATTGAAATCTCAGATCAAGAACTATTCAAACAGATCAGAGAATGGGGTTATTCACGAATTCCGATTTACAGGGACAACTTCGACAACATCACCGGGATTTTGTATATAAAGGATTTGCTTCCAAAGATTACCAATAAGACCAATGATCCGTGGCAAGATCTGGTTCGACAGCCTTTCTTTGTGCCTTCCAATAAAAAGATCGACGATCTGTTGGAAGAATTTCAGGAGAAAAGAATTCACATGGCAATTGTGGTTGATGAATATGGAGGTTCCCTCGGTATTGTTACCATGGAAGACATTCTGGAAGAAATTTTCGGTGACCTCAAGGATGAGTTTGATGAAGACGAGATTTACTACTCCAAGCTCGATGAACACACGTACATTTTTGAAGGTAAGATTTTGCTAACGGATATGTGTCGCACGTTCGAAGTGAAAACAGATTATTTTTCTGATGTTAAAGGTGAAGCCGATACACTTGGCGGTATGTTGATGGAAGTATTTAAAGGCATCCCTAAAAGAGGAGACCATATTCAATTAGATGAATTCAGTTTTAAAGTTGAAAGCGCTGATTTACGCCGTATCAAAAGAGTTAAGGTTGTTTTTAATCCGGAACACGAAAAGGAAGTTACCGAAGATTGATATGATGAAATTTTCTTTCAAACACATTTATTCAGCATTGGTTGCAGGAACTTTATTGTTGAGTGCCTGTACTTCCGGTACACCTCGTCCTCACGGATATCCGAGAATAATCTTTCCGGAAAGAGGTTACCGAACTTTCGATCAGGGTTGTCCTTATACTTTCGAAATTCCTACTTACGCATTAATGGAAGCCGACACACACGAGTTATCTGAACCTTGTTGGTTTAATCTAAAATTCCCGGGTTTCGATGCAACGCTTTATCTCAGTTATAAAAGTGTTAAAAACCAGGGGCATTTAGATACGCTTTCCGAGGAAGCCTATAAACTCGCGATGAAAAATAACATCAAAGCAGATGTAATTAATGAGACGGAAATTGTTGATACCAGCAACGGAAACTTCGGTGTGCTGTACGACCTTTATGGTGAATCAGCAACACCTTTCAATTTCTACATCACCGACAAAAAGAATCATTATATCAGAGGGGCTTTTTATTTTGATCAGTACACCAAAACAGATTCTGTTGCCCCTGTTTACGATTTTATCCGCACCGATATTATGCACATGATTAACACCATCGAGTGGCGTGATCAATATTAATTAATGAGATTGGAGGAAAAGCAGTTAACGAATTCTGAGTCGTTGACCAATTCGCAAAGTTGAATTTCTACTAATTCCGTTTAACCGGCAAATTCTGTCCACTGTAGTTCCGTATCTTCTGCTGATAGACCACAGAGTATCACCGGATTTAACCTTGTAATACGAAACGCTGCTGCGTGTTGTTGAAGAAGGTGGCGGAGTAACGGCTTTAAAATCCTGAACAGTTAAGGATAAGGTATCCAGTTTTAAAGATTGTGAATCGAAAGCAATAATCCGATTCGGATCTATGGGAAGCCCTTTGTACCTGGTTTCAAAATGTAAGTGCGGTCCGGTTGATCTTCCAGTGCTGCCACCAAGTCCGATCACCTCTCCCGCTCTTACCGTTTGATTAGGTTGAACGAGTCGAACCGACAAATGCCCATATAAAGTTTCCAAACCATTATAATGTCTGATTAAAACATAGTTGCCGAAACCACCATAGTTGTATTTGGCAATCCGAACAACACCATCAAAAGCTGCAAAAACAGAATCGCCGGTTTCAAGATCGATATCTACTCCTTTGTGCATTCGATATTTTCGCCAACCGTAGTCACTGTTAATATCACCCGGACAAGGGTGGAAATAGCCGCAATCACTTTCAACCAGACTCAGACAAATTCCATCAGAACTGTCTTTTGCATCTAATCTGGGCAAATCAACATTTAATGAATCCCAACTGAAATGATACAGATCGGCGCATGGAATTAATTGGTGATCGAAGTCTACAAATGAAACAAAGCCCGACTCCTCAATCTGAAGCGAATCAATTTCAGCTTCCTCTTCTTCCTCATCATCATCGTGACCATCGTAAAATGCTAAGACCTGGGCATTGGTAACTGCCAGATGAATCATGGTCAGGACGGTGATTGTCAGGAGCTTTCTGATCATAATGTTTCCAAAACTTTTCTGGCAGCTTCCCCGTCGAGATGTAACTGCGATATCAGGGATTCTGCGTCGGCGAATTTAATTTCTTCCCGCAATCTTGCAACGAAGTGCACAACTATTTCTTGCCCATATATCCTATCGGTGAAGTTAAAAATGTTCACTTCCAAAGACAAAGCACCATCGTTGAAGGTTGGATTAAAACCAATATTCATCATTCCTCCGAACAATTCACTTCTCCCCTTCAATTCAACTTTTACTGCATAAACTCCAGAACCGGGTATTAATTTAAATGAATCATTTATCTGAATATTGGCAGTCGGAAAACCCAGATTTTTTCCCCGTCCTTTACCGTGAACCACAGTACCTGTGAGACAGAAAAACCTCCCCATATAATCTCGAGCCAATGAAACATTTCCATCCAGAAGTGCTCTTCGTATCTTGGAACTACTGACAATACAGTCATCAACTTCTTTTTGCGAAATTTCCTCTACTTCATACCCAAACAATTCTGAGAACTCCTCAATTTCCTGAATTGAACCTTCCCTGTTTCTGCCAAACCGGTGGTCGTAACCAATAACAAATTTTCGAACTAAAAGATGATCACAAATCTTCCTTAGAAATTCCAAAGGTGTTAAACGGCTGAATTCTTTTGTAAATGGAAGTACGATTAAATAATCAATGCCGTGTTTTGCTAACCACTGTTCCTTTTCCCTGAGTGTTGTCAATAATTTGAGCTCGTTATCTTCGGGATAGAGAACAAGTCTGGGGTGCGGATAAAACGTGAGCAATACTGATTTGCCTTTAACTTCTTCTGCCAGTCTTGTGATTCTGTTTAGTATTTTCTGATGACCCAGATGCACACCATCGAAAGTACCTTGTGTTAAAACAACCGGTCCTGAAAAATCAAATTCCTCCAGACTGTGTATGGTTTTCATGCTTCTGAAACTCCGGGCGAATATAAGTCTGGTGAATTACCTAATAATTGATTCAAAGTTTCCGGAGTATAAGCCTCGGAAACCCGGAAGTCTCCGATCGACTCTCTTCTCAAATTAGTCAAATGCGCACCGCATCCAAGTTTTTCTCCGAGGTCTCTCGCAATAGATCGTATGTAGGTGCCTTTAGAACATTTAATTAAAAAGTGGATGTCCGAGCCATTTATACCGGTGATTTCAAAATGATAAATAAAGATTTTCTTCGGTTCCAGAACGGGAGCATCACCTTGTCGGGCTTTTTTATACGCTCTTACCCCGTCAATTTTAACAGCCGAAAATACCGGTGGCGTTTGCATTTGTTCTCCGGTTAATGAATCCACAGCGCTCATTATTTGATCAGCACTTATTGATTTCCAGTCTCCGGAGGAGGTAACTTCAGTTTCCAGATCAAAAGACGGAGTTATTTCACCAATCCTAAATGATCCGGAATACACTTTAGGCATATCCTGAAATTCTGAAATTCGTTTGGTAAATTTTCCGGTACAAATTATTAACAGACCTGTTGCCAATGGATCTAACGTTCCGGCATGACCGACTTTTTTGGCTTTCGTGAGTCTTCTCACCAATTTAACCGCACGAAATGAAGTCCAGCCATAGGGCTTATCTACAAGCATAACCTGCCCTTCATTAAAATCAGTTGTTTTTGAAATTTCTTTTTGCAAGCCGCAAAAATAATTAGGTGCAATTCAAAAAACCGGCATTGGAATAAACCCGATTGCGCCTTCTTTGTTTAATAAGTCTGATTGAATACCTACCGAAAACTATCTTTGAAGCCCATTTGAAAACCGAAGCAACATCTCAAAGAAAGACAGATCACATTGATCTCGCCTTCCGTTCTCAGGTTACAGAAAACGACCAACGTTTCTATTATGAACCATTGTTGAGTTCACACCCGAACGAATGGGAGCCTTCAATTCCTTTTCTCAAAAAACACCTGAAAGCACCTCTTTGGGTTTCGAGCATGACCGGTGGATCTGAAAAAGCAGGTTTAATTAATGAGCGTCTTGCCAGAATGTGCGGAAATCTGGGACTGGGAATGGGTCTCGGTTCATGTCGGATAATTCTTGAAGACAATACTTTCCTGAAGGATTTTCAATTGCGAAAACATCTTGGAGACGAGGTGCCCTTTTTTGCGAATCTTGGAATTGCTCAGGTAGAAGAGCTTCTAAGTCGTAAAAAGATTTCTCTTATTCTGGACCTGATCGACAAGACCGAAACCGATGGTCTCATTGTGCATGTTAATCCGCTACAGGAGTGGCTTCAGCCCGAAGGAGATAAAATCAGAATAGCTCCGTTACAAACGATTATCAGCTTGCTAGACAAAATCGACCTGCCGGTAATTGTTAAGGAAGTCGGTCAGGGAATGGGACCTGAAAGTCTTGAGGAATTGCTAAAATTGCCTCTGGCTGCAATTGATTTTGGTGCATTTGGAGGCACTAATTTCTCCCGGCTTGAAATGCTGAGGAATGAAAATAAGGATCAGAATGTTTTTGAATCTCTTGCATTTGTAGGTCACACCGCAGATCAAATGGTTGAATATTGTAATGTCTTGATTGATTCCAATCCGGCATACATCAACAAGGAATTTATTATATCCGGAGGAGTTCGCGATTTTCTTGATGGATATTATCTAAGTCAAAAACTAAAGGCCACTTCCATTTATGCCCATGCGTCTTTGTTTCTTAAATATGCCGAAAAAGGACAAGATGAATTAATGGAATTTGCAGAAGCACAAATTCGAGGATACCGGTTGGCATCCCGCTTTTTAAAAGTTGTTTAATTATGAAAGTTAATCCGGTACAGGGATTTAGTAAATTGTCTAAAGAGGCAAAGACAGAGTGGCTGATCACCAATTATTTCAGCAATCCCGATGAGGCTCTTACCACATTAAAAAGTTATTGGCACACAGATGCAGATATTCAACGACTCCACGACGAGTTCATTGAAAACACGGTTACCAACTTTTATCTTCCATTTGGCATTGCGCCGAACTTTTTAATTAATGGTAAGATGTATTGCCTACCCATGGCAATTGAAGAAAGTTCTGTTGTCGCCGCGATGGCAAAGTCAGGCAATTTCTGGTTGGATAAAGGTGGATTTAAAGCAGAGGTAATTTCGACGAAGAAAGTCGGGCACGTTCACTTCGTATGGAGAGGAACCAATCATGAAGTTCTTTTTAAATTCTTTGAAAGTATCAAATCCAAATTCATTAGTGAAACAGAGAAAATTACTGCCAATATGCGAAAGCGAGGTGGTGGAATTCTCGAAGTTGAACTGATTGACCGGTCGGATTTGGAACCCAATTATTACCAGATTAAAGGCACTTTCGAAACTTGTGATTCGATGGGTGCTAATTTCATTAACACAATTCTGGAAGACTGGTCGGTAATCTTACAGAATGAGATCAGCAAGACTTCTCTTCTTTCTGATGAGGATAAATACATTGAGATTATTATGTGCATTCTCAGCAATTACACACCAGAATGTCTGGTTCGTTCCGAAGTTTCCTGTCGAATTGATCAGTTGGTGGAAGGCAGTGGATTAGATGGAAAAGAGTTCGCCGAAAAGTTTGAACGCGCTGTGCATGTCGCGCAAATAGAGCCCTATCGCGCTGTTACACACAACAAAGGAATTATGAACGGAATTGACTCAGTTGTTATCGCAACCGGAAATGATTTCAGAGCAATCGAAGCCTGTGCTCATGCTTATGCTTCGAGATCCGGAAAATATTCGAGTCTTACAAAAGTTGAAATTGAGAATAATCGGTTCCGGTTTTACATTGAAATTCCGTTATCTCTCGGAACGGTTGGCGGTATCACATCACTTCATCCAATGGTTAAATTTTCAAACGAGTTGTTAGGTAAACCGGGAGCAACCGAGCTGATGAAGATTATTGCTTCGGCAGGTTTAGCACAGAATTTTTCAGCTCTCCGGTCATTAACTACCACTGGCATTCAGAAGGGCCACATGAAGATGCACTTGCTAAACATTCTCAACCAATTAGAAGCCACAGAAAAAGAAAAAGCAGTTATTATAGATTATTTCCGTCATGATGTACCACATCATAATAAAGTGGTAGAGGTTTTCAAAAAAGTGAGAGGCGGAGAAGTGCTCAACTAATTCGGAGATTCTATTTGATAGACCCTCACAGTGTATTTGCCATCGGAAGTCGATTGAATATCGGTAGGGATGAGCCCAACCTCCTTCTCCAGATAATCACTGCTCACCTCATGATTTGTTACCGCGAAGTAGGAATCCCAAATAATGGTTGCAGGCCTGTTTATCTTTTCCGTTTTAAGATGATTGAGTTCTACAGTTTGAGGATCGTCAATGTCTCTGTTTAAGGCCATCGGCACAAAATGATTTCCATAATAAAGAGTACTATTAACCTCGATTGAATCCAAGACTTTCTCTATAAGTTTTTGTTCTTCCGACAGACTAATATCTCTTTTAGAAATGGCGGCTTTATTAGAACTGAATAGCATAGAGGTCGTCGCAATAATCAAAACGGGAGCGATCAGACGCTGCCTTGAGATTTCGATTAACCACCTGATAGTAAACCCGGCAAAAACGGATAAAACTGGAATAATAATAATCAGCACTCTTGACATTCCCATACTGTGAAACCACCCCTGCCACCAGAATATCGAGTGTGAAACCAGAATACTCATGGCCGAAAAAAATAAAAGAGCATTCTGTAAAAACGTATCTCTTCCTTTCGTATAAAACCATGAAATGATTATCCCAGCCAAAGCAAGAACAAATGGGATTAACCCCATGAAAAAATACAGTTGATTGATAAAATGATTCAGGTCTCCGGAACCGTATTTCTTCTCAACTCCCTGATATGGGTTGCTATGAAAAAACCACAAAAAATCTTTGAGAACCAACCATCCGATCAAACAGTAAATTATTGTTACTGATGCCAACGTGAGGATATGAATCCAGCGTTTATTCAGAACAATGTACAGGGCGAAGACAGGTATGATGAGCCAACCTTCTGTTCTAACAAACGGAAGCGCAGAAATTAGAAAACATGAAAGAGAAACTCTGCTTTCTTTCATGGCAACCAAAGCCCAAATGAGAATTGTGGAGAAGAGAGGCTCAGTTAATCCGGAAGATTGTGCCAACAAGTATTTAGGCGAGAGTAAACAAAGCAGGGCTGCTGATATTGCAATCAACTTTTTCTCACGCAGATATGTGTACACACCTAAAGATCCGGTTAGAATGCAAATCGAATTAAACAACTTCATTCCATTCCAACTGAATATAGATGTGAATCCCGAAGACAGTAAAATGAAAACAGGTTTAGCCCAATGATCCAGTAAATAATGAGGATGTTTAAAAGCTGCCGCTGATTGTAAATAATGCACAACACTGTCTCCGGAATCGAAAGTACTGTTAACGAATCCGAAGATGAAGATCAGATCAAGAACTGCGATAGTTCCGAAAAGAATATTCAAATAGTTACGGGAAATATAACCCGGTCGCATTGGAACAAAACTATCGTATATGCTTCATTACAATCTGACGAATTTCATCACATGAAGATCTCGCTTCGGATAAAATTGAATCGGCTTGCTGTTTAAGTTCTTCTGCTTTCTGTTTATCGTCTAAATCTTTTGTGTTAACTAATACATTCATCCCGGCACCTTCAATAGCTGTGAGTACACATAGCGCCCCGACTCCGGCGTCTGTTATTGAATTGGGATTTCCATTTTGAACCATGTATTTGATAGACTCAAAAGCTGAATTAGCAGTTTTCATTACGCGTAAAGGCACTTCTGCAGCATAAACAGATGCACTGGCAATCGCCTCTCTTCTTATTCTGATTTCTTCGTCGTTGTCTTTCGGCATCCGAATAGCTTCGATAATGGCATTAAACGATCGCGTATCTTCATCAACCAGAAACAGCAACTCGTCTTTGATATTTTGAGCCTGAACTGCCCATTCTGAAAATTCAGAAGTTCTACTTTCCCATCCTTTTTTATTTGCACTCAGATTTGCAACCATTGCGGATAGGGAAGCGCCCAATGCACCGGTATAAGCGGAAATAGATCCTCCTCCGGGAGCCATACTTTCAGATGCTGTTTCATCCGCAAAATCAGAACAAGTCATGGATACTAACTTTCGTTCCTCTGAAGAAGCAATAGCATATTCAATTATTTTCTTTTGAGGATCAAACGGAGCGAGTTCATCAAGTCCTAAAGACTTTACCGCAATAAAGATCAATTCCGCCTCAGAAACTCCGAGGGACCGATCTTGCTTTTTGAGGAAATGTCTTCCGGCATCAAGCATCACTTTTAGAGGGATTAATCCGATTAATTCACTACCTGTTACTCTTACACCTCTTTCGGATGCACTGCTCACAACTTCCTCAAAAAATGTATGAACTGATGTGATTTTATAATCAGTAAGATTCGCTGAAATCTGTGCAATTCCATATTCTTCAATGTACCAACCAACTGCTTTTACTGATTTGCATTTCCCCGGTTCCCTGAGAGCATCTCCATTCGAATCCCGCTTAATCGTACCCGTGAAAGGATTTCCATCCCTTATTACTCGTCCAGCTTCCCGAACGTCAAATGCAATTCGATTGGCAATTCGGGTGGATTTTGTATTGAGGTTGACATTATAAGCAATGAGAAAATCTCTGGCTCCAATTACAGTTGCACCTGCAGTTGGATTCATTTCAGATTTTCCGAAATCCGGTTTCCACTCATCTAATTTTATTTTTTGAAAGAAACCCTCATACTCACCCGCACGAATGATGGAAAGATCTTTTCGATATTCCCTATCCTGCGCTGCTCCGTATAAAAAGACTGGGATGTCGGTATCTTCACCTATTCTTTGAGCTAGTTTTCTGGCATACAATGCTGTTTCCTCTAATGTGATATTACGCACTGGAATCAATGGACAAACATCGGTTGCCCCCATTCGGGCGTGCTCTCCTTTATGGTTTCGCATATCAATGTATTCCGCAGCAACTCTTATGGCTCTGTAAGCTGCCTCAACGACATGATCAGGTTCACCAACGAATGTTACAACTGTTCGGTTTGTAGCCTTTCCGGGATCAACATCCAACAATGTCACACCTTCAACATCCGCAATAGCATTTGTAATATGTCTGATTATTTCCGGATTTCGCCCTTCGCTAAAATTAGGTACACACTCAATAAGTCTTTTCATACTCTCAGAATCTTTTGCGAAAGTATTAAGACCTCGGGAATCTATCGGAAGAGTTGAAATTTATTAGGCAAAAAAAATCCCGGCCTTTTGAGCCGGGATTTGTGACTATTTTAAGCATTCATGAATTAATATTCCCACACATCGTGTTCGAATATAAATAAGTCATTCTTAATTTCTTCGGATTTAAGAAGTGCCGCGAAACCATCATCTCTGAATTCCTCCAGTTCTTTAATATCTGCATCCCAAACATTAGATTCTTTAACAATGTAGCTCGAGAACATACGCATCTCAAACCAATCATCAAATGAAAGTCTTGCAGCATCATTAAAGGGATTGAACACTTCTTCATTCACAAGTATTGGACGAAGTTCTTCCATCCTCACCCAAAACAAAGGTACCTCACCCAAGTCAACACCACTTACAATCAGTGGGTACAGAGGAGCAATTGCTTTAATAATCGGACGGAAATCTGAGTAGTTATAATCAAATACCCAATCCTCCATAATTCTGTACTTTTTGATTTGCTTAGGTTCAAATTGAACCGTAATTGTGGTATCTACGAGATTGTATATATCATCCGGATTGTTTGGATCAGCAGGCACCTGAGTAATAAATTCAGTTGTACCCTTTGCCTTTACCTCTTCCGGAGTGAGTATACCTCCCATGATAAGCGAATCACTTGAATATGGGGTAACATATCCCTCGGAACCCGGCTGTTTAATACCCGCTTCATAAATGATATTATAAAACGGATTTTTCGGCCAGTGCATTGGGAGATTTTGCTTTTCACGGGTGTCAATAACCCTATGAATTCGCTTGTGATACTTTATGTTCCCCTCTCTTGTGTACCTGTGTGGGATTACCTTCCTTTCCTTCACTCCGCTTTTTTCATATGGCCAATCTTCCAATGAACTCTGTGCAGAGGCTGAAAAAAAACTCGCCATAATCAAAAGTGATACAGTTAAAACTCTAGCTTTCAACATACCATATTTATTACAAGTGAACAACGCGAAGGTAATGAATTATATTATTGAACAACAATTGCAATTGGACTTAATGGTCTAACACCGTCTGGACCGGCAGCACGAATCATATCAACAATAATCCGATCACCTTTCTGAGCTTTCATCACAATACCTTTTACCTGCTGATCGATTACTGGACCTGAACACTTCTTAACAAATGGTTGTCCCATTCGAGGGGCAAATACAAATTGGTATTCAGTTACACGGTAGTTAATTCCCTCGAAGGCAAAACCGGCGCCCATTGATGCTATTATCTGAGATTGTGCTACTAACGCTTGCTTAGGCACAGGTAATCCATTATTCTCAATTGCTCCCCATTGTGCCTCAGGCTTTGGTAGTCTTCGAACTTTATAGACCGATTGACCCATTTGACGGGTTGATCCGTTTCCTAATTTAGCAGAAACAGAAATTGTTGCAGTTCCCGGTTGAGAAACTTTTGCTACGTATGAGTTACCGGAACCTTTAGCCAATGTTCCTCCACCACCAGAAATAGATGGGTGAACATCAGCCGGATTGACTCCGGGAACGGCAATAGAAATTGGATTATCAACTCCGATATAAAGCACATTCATCGCATCGGCAGAGATAGCCGCTTGACCTTGAAATACCTGATATTCCGCGGTGAATGGATATTCCTTATCTCCAGACTTAGACTTCACCTTAATTACACCTCCAAAAGAATGTGTACCTTGACTTGAAGCACGAGCAACATATTTTCCAACACCATTGGATTTCTCCAATGTACCACCTCCTTGAAGAATAAACTCGTTATTTTCAGAACCTGCAGTTCTGGCAGCTAAGAAAACTTCGGCTTCATAATCTTCTCCGACCAAGACTGCACTGGATTTTGTTTTAACAACTGGAATCAACTCTTCAATTACGATGTCATCCGCTTTCCCTTTGGATAATTCATCGATGATAAGACCTTCCATTGTTCTTGCATCACTCTGCATTTTTGTTAGCAAGGTTACCACAGCAGCTAAAGGGCTATGTTCAAGATATTTTGCAGACCAAGTGCCGTAATGCCGCTTTTCTTCTTCCGTTAATTCTGCACGAAGACCAGAGGATTCTTCCAATTGCTTCATTGCGGTAGGTTTGATGTCAATGCGCGGAGTGTCCGGAGTTAAAAGTTTAGCAAGTGCAATCCGGGTATTGTTAATTTTATCCTCCAATTCCTTCCCTCGATACCCTTTTTCTTTCTTGCCATCCGCATTGTCAACAAGGAAATAATTTGCATGCTTTTCCATGTTATCGGCCTGCTTTAGCTCGGTTTCATAACGTTTTTCAACCTTATGACCATCCTCAGGGTCCTTTCTACCATCTGTTTCGTCTTCGAGTTCTTTAATAATACCGTCAATGTACGAAACAAACTCATCAGCAATTTTCTTGGCGTCCTGAGCTCTGTTAAAGTAAGGAAGCATAACCGGTTGGTTTGCGCTTTCCTTCTGAAGAGCCTTAAGCTGAAGATTGATTTTAGATGAAAGGTTCTCCTTCGCTTTGTTGAAACTCACCTCAAAAAGGTGAAAAGATTTTAGAATTTCATTTGATACGTTTAACGCCAGAAGTGCCATCAACACGAGATACATCATGTTGATCATCTTCTGCCGTGGACTTAATTTACCACCTGCCATAATTCATTAATTTTTTTTAAGATTAGAAATATATAGAAGGGTAAATTGATTATTTGGGTCGCATTGCGTTCAACATACCTCCGTAGATGGTGTTGAGATTTTCAAGATTACGATCCAATTCAGCAAGATTGTTATTCACATTAGCTATTGCAGAACTTGAAGATCTGAATGCTTCTGTGGTATCAGCTAAAGAGTCTAATGCTTCCACCGCTCGGTTGTAAGAGTTACTCATTGAGCTTAATGCAGTACTTGCCTTAGAAATATTGTCCGCGTATTCCTTGGTTGCAACTGTTGCCCCTGAGAGATCCGCCATATTACCAATGTTTTCGCTTAACGAGCGAAGTCCTGTGCCCAAACCTTCAATTAATTCAGGGCCAACTTTCGCTTCAGCAAGCATTTTGTCCAGTTGCTGAGAAACAGATTCAGTTGATGAATTCACAGAATTACTGTCACCTTCCATTCCGGCCAACTCCGGATAAACCAAAGTCCAATCAAGTTCTTCATGAATTGGTTCGAAAGCGGAAAGGAAGAAAATAACAGCTTCGGTAGACATACCGATGATCAACCACAAATCCGCACCTTTGATGTGAAGAATTTTAAACAGAGCTCCGATGATTACGATTGCTGCACCCCATCCGTAAGCATAGGCCATAACTTTCTTCCATCTTCTACTTTCAAATACACTTTTACTCATTGTACTACTTTTAAATAATTGTTTTGAATTTAATGTTTAACTATAAATAATATTAATCAGCATAAAGCCAATTAAGGTCTTAAGAACTTAGGAATTATTTGGTATCCAAAGCTGATCTACCAATATAGGTTTGAACACATCTGAACCCAATGTAAGACTTACACGTATCCTGATATTCATAACTTCTGGAGCCATTCTGGATAAAGTATGCAATGTCTTTCCAGGAACCTCCTCGAATAACCTTTCTTGAAAGTGTAAGATAATCATCACCATCTTTCATAGGGTCTGCATCATATCGATAATCAGGGTTCAAATCATGTGAAAATTGCATTGTTGACTCAGCATATGCATTTGATGTCCATTCAGAAACATTACCGGCCATGTTGTACAGTCCATAATCATTAGGAAAATAAGAATCGGCACGAACAGGGTACAGACCTCCGTCATCCATATAATTTCCGCGATTTGGCTTGAAGTTAGCTAAAAAACATCCTTTGCTGTTTCTTGTGTAAGGGCCACCCCAAGGATACATGTTATTATCTCTACCTCCTCTTGCCGCATATTCCCACTCAAATTCTGTTGGAAGTCTCCAGTATTCAGTTAAAGGCATTTCTTCTGCATCCCAGTGATGTTGCATTATTCTAGTTCTCCAATCGCAGAATGCGTTCGCCTGATGCCAATTCACTCCTACAACAGGATAATCATCATACTTAGGATGATAGAAATACACACGTACCATAGGGTCATTGAAGGAGTAAGCAAAATCTCTGATCCAAACCAATGTATCTGGATAAATCTTAACTTTCTTTTTCTTTATGTATGCGCTTCTGTCAAATCGTTCATTGTAATAATTGGCCACGTCACTAGCTGCTGCCTGATAATCTATCCACTGATATTCATAAACCAGTTTTCTTATATCTATTTCTCTTCTGTGATTGTATCTCTGCTTTGCTGCATAATACATGTCGCTGAGATCTTCCGCAGATTCTTCATAATCCAACTCGTTCCCTTCATAGTCATTTACCTCGTAAGTTTCTTCAGGATTTTCAATTTCCTTAATATACTCGAGTTTTCGGAAGGCGATGGAGTCTACCACATAATACACAAACTGGCGATATTCATTGTTTGTGATTTCGGTCTCATCCATCCACATTGAGTGAATACTTACCTGTTTATTCGGAGCGATATAACTTCTGAAAATATCCTGATCGCTTTGTCCCGAATGGTAAGTTCCTGTTGGAATATAAACTGTTCCATAGGGTTGTGGATGAAACCATGGGCGTCTCCCCTCAACACCTGTTAATTCCCAAGTTGAATCGGTTCCACAACTGGTGATTCCAACTACAAGAACTAAATAAAACAACACGTTTAATACGTTTCTCATACCGCTTGATTTGAACGAATTTACAATAATAGAGACTTCTTAAAAATAAACAACATTAGTTTTTAGAAATCAGATTGATAACGGTGGTAGTAAATTGAATATTGTTAGTCGATAATTTTTGATTTTTACAACCATCTGGTACTTCTGTAGTACGGTCTTGGAGGTTGCGGTGGAGCTTTTAGCTGGAAGCAATAACCCACATAAACTTCGTGAGTACCATTACTTACAGTTCTTATTCTTGAAAGCGTAATATCATATGAATAGCCAACCTGAAGCTGATTCTTAATGTAGCCAAGCATTACTGTCAAAGCATCGGTTGTTGCCCATTGTCTATACCCTAAACCACCTCTGATGGTTTGGTTATACTTCACTGTACAATTAAGATCGATCTGTAGTTTACTATTGTACTTAACCAGAACAGCAGGTTCAAGTTCAAATGCCGGGTTTTGTAAAGGGATATCAGCACCGGTAACAAAATAAAGATGCTGAGCCAAAAAGTAATCTGTTAAACCGGATGTTGCACCATTGCCCCAAACCAATGAGTATTTCGACCCATTCAAATGACTCAACGAAGCTCCCGCATAAAAATTAGTTATACGCGTACCCAGTCTTTTTTGAGTGTAGTAGGCACCAAACCCAAGATCAAATTTGGATTCATTTACCGATTGGTTCGGTATCCGCGGATCGTTTGGCTCTCTCCACCTGAATTTAGGATCAACAAAACCAAATTGAGTCATTCCCAAATCAACACCGAGTGAAAGGCGTGCAAAATTTCCTTGAATAGGTATAAAAAAGGCCCCCTGAAATTTAAAACTGGTGGTCTTCATAAATCCGAGTCGGTCATCAAACGCACTGAGTCCAACTCCTCCCCAAAGTTTTTGTCCTTTGTTTGATCTGATCTGTCCGTTCACATTAAAGTTTACCGTTACCGGAGCAACATTCTCCTCAATCTTACCATCGGCTATAGGCTGACCTGTATTTCGATCTACCCAAGTTCGGTCGTCAAATCCTAACCATTGGTTATGACCAATCGCACTTAAACAGATGTATTCATCCTTCTCCCCAACTGCACCTGCATTGTAGGCCTGTCTGTTGAATTTGAAATGTGAATAATAAGGATCTTGTTGAGCCATCAATGATGACAACCCACACAAAACGCCAAAAACTAATAATGAAATTCTCTGAGTAAAATTGGTCATATAGCTATGCTAACCGTACAAATTAAATCGAAAGTTATTGATAATTCAAAATGATGACGGAGGATGTTCGAAAATGGTTGGTATGTTTTCCACCATGTTCATAATGACCGTGTTCCTCTTTTCCATTTTGGTGTGCATGGATTGGCTCTAAAGGGCTGAAAAGTTCTCGATAATAGAATTTCATGCGTACCGGAGCTTACCGTTGATATCTTGCTCAAAGTAACATCGTAGCTGTAACCAATGTATGTTTGCCCAAGCTTAAACCCGGCCATCGTAATCAGGGCATCTGAGTTCTTCCAGACTCTGAAACCGGTTCCTAAACTAAAGCCACTTCTCAATTGAACTATTTCAGTTACTTCAAACTGCGCAATTACTCCGTATCGAAACTGAACTGTGTGAAGAAGCTTACTCTGATTCATTTTAACGGTTATACCTTGATTAACAAAAAAATGCGGAACCAGCACAAATCCCTGCGACGTAATATTAAAATCAGGTTGATTTAGGTGTGAACCAGATATTCCAAGATAAAAATCCTCCAGATTTGATCTCACTTTGCATTGGTGGTAAAGAAACCCAAATCCAAAATCTGATTTAGTTGATGCCTGAAACCTAATAGGGATTCTTGGATCAAATGGATCCTTATACCGGAAATACTTAGGTTCAAGACCTACATTGGTTAGCCCGGCATTAAGACCAAAAGTTAACTTCGAATTTAACCTTCGAGATAATGAAACGTCTAAGGATAACTGAACCAAAGCTGAAACTCTTTTCATAAATCCCAGTTTATCGCTCAGCATACTGAAACCGATTCCACCAACAGGAGGACACTTACCCTTTATATACAAAGGTTGTGTAATATTAAAGAGGCTTGTAACAGGATCTACCTCTTTGATCAGCCCCACACTTCCTGCAATCGGTACTCCTGTTTCCGGTTGAAGCCAGGTTTCATCATTATAATTTCGCCATTGCCGGTGATGAACTAAACTAATTCTCCCATCCTCCTGATCTCCACCAGTGAATGCCGGGTTTTGAAACGAAGGAATAAAACCGTAATGGGAGAAATATGGATCCTGCTGAGCTTCGGAACGATTTGTTATCCAAATTAACAAACAGAAAATGATTGGATGAATTAATTTCTTAGGTCTGAACATAGCGAATGGTTTATGTTCTGACGACATCGAAGAATGGTGGGTTGGTTAAAATTTGCCCACAATTTTCAGATTTAATCTACGACCTGTAAGATAGTTGGGTACCCCATAAAGATTGTTGTTCAAGTCCTCAATCCAAATATAGGAGGCTGTATTATTCACCTGCAACAGATTGAATACTTCAAGACTTAACCACAGTGAATTCAATCTGGACAACAGGAGGTTATCCGGATTTTTGGCCTTTAGAATTTCTTTTGAAAAACCAATATCAACACGCCGGTAAGCAGGCAATTTAAAATGTTCCTCGTATCTGTATGGTCCATTAAAATAATAGGGCAGACTTGATCCTATGATTAAACTCAGATTCATTTTGAATGAAGGATCACTTGGCAACTGATCCTGAAATAATACTGAAAACATCACCCGCTGATCGGTAGGTCTTCTTATAAATCCACTTTGTTTAACTCCTTCATCATCTGTAAAAGTTATGTTTTCCTTGGTGGAAAGGAATGACAAGTTTACCCATGATTCCAGCCCCTTTATAAATTCTCCGTTAACCCGAAAATCCGCTCCGCCTGCGTAACCGTATGAAGAATTTACAGCATCATATCTCAGCCTCACGTTATTGATTACGTACGGAACCAGATCATTAAGTTTTTTAAAATATGCTTCCCCGATAAAACGGAAATTTCTTCGCCAGGCTTTAAACAAAACATCGGTTCCAAAAACAAAGTGAATGGATCTTTGAGCTCGTAAGTCGAGGTTCAAAGCTCCCTGAAGATTTCTCAACTCCCGGTAAAAAGGCGGTTGATAATAGTACCCGGAAGCAAATCGGAAGGTGATGTTCTTTTTTAAGTTATTCTCGGCAATCGTATCGAGGTCTCCGTAGATTTTCCGCAAACTATCCTTCGCATTAATGCTGGTAAATGAATCATACATCATCAGGCAGGCCCGATAGATAGTGTCGTTGTATTTCTTGTTGGGTTGAAATGAAAAATTTCCCCTGGGAGATATTACGTTCTGGCCATTTAAACTCCAGTAATGTGTTCTGAGGCCAAGGTTAAGACTAAAAGCATTCTCCGGATTAATCATTATCCGATCCTGCACAAATGCCATTAGACGATAGCTGTGGAGATTAGCTCTGGAAGATACATAATCATCCAAAACAATCTCTCTCGGATCATGACTAAGACTTGTGGTGTTGTATCCCGCTGAATCATTGTAGTTCCACTCATGTAACTTGTCATGGATATTCTCAAACTGAACTTTAGAACCCCATTCAAAGTGATGCGAGTAAAGTCCTTTATCAAAGTAATGATTACCTACTAAACTGTGTGAAGAAACATCGTACTGAAGTTTGTTTCTCGCATAGTTAATAAAGTAACCATAACCCAGAAGCGCTTTCGCCTGAGCGAAGTTTGCCGATCCAAGATTGTTTTCCAGTTCTTCTAATCTATAGGCTCCTTCGATTGTATTATACTCCCTCTCATTACTATTAAAATTTGTAGAAATCCACTTCACCGAATTCGTCTTCCATTTATTTTTATATTCAAGAGTAAAGGCATTTAAGAAAGTGTTGTACTGCATGAGTTCAGATCCGTCGAAGCCAACAAATAATCGAATGGCATTTTGCAAGGTTCCGAAACTTGTTGACCGGCTTTCGGGAACAACCAGATATTGGTTCTTTGCATAGGTTGTGAAATAATGAGCACTGAATCGGGTATTGATTCGATAATTAAACATCCCCTGAACATCAACGAACAAGGGTTTGTAATCTCCTGCCACATCAAGTGATTTCAGTACGTACTGAAGTGTTCGGTACCGTACACCCACCAGATATGAAAATCGTCCGCCTTTAAATGGCTGATCTTCCAGATGAAGACTTGCTCCAAGAATACTAAGGCTTGCGGTTCCTGCAAACTTTGTTGGCTGACGGTATTGCACATCCAACACAGAAGAAAGCTTGTCACCATACTTAGCCTCAAAACCACCCGCCGAGAAAGTCACTTTTTCGGTAAGGTCTGGATTTACGAAACTCAATCCTTCCTGTTGTCCACTTCTCGCCAAAAACGGCCGGTACACCTGAATGCCATTAACATAAATCAGATTCTCATCAAAATTCCCACCTCTCACATTGTAAGATGATGAGAGTTCATTTGTTCTCGAAATCCCGATAAACTGTTTGGTCAACAAATCTTCGAACTGCAAACTAGGAGTTAGATAGACTTCATCTTTTGGGTGAACAACGATCTGAGGTATTTCTGTCCTGATTCTTTCAATGTTTACCTCTTTAGTTGTTTGAACATCCAAGTCAAAAATGAAATCCCGTTTGAGCCGCTCGCCTGAGTGTTCAATGAGTACCGTCTTTTTAGAAACCTGACTAAAGAAGGTTGCTTTAACAATTGTTTCTTTATTAACAGCGATTTTAATTTCAAAGGCTCCGTCTTCTTTGGTTGCCATGGCAAAACTGTCGTTAACATAAATCGCAACCCCTGCTAAAGGAATCATGTCCTGATCCTTTACATGCCCGTAAACGATGCCCTGACCGTTAGCTCTTGAATGAAAAATTAGAATAATAAATACCGGAAGTGACCAAATCTGCCACGATTGGAGACGGTAGCTCTGCATGCTCAGGAAAACGGTGTCTTCAATTTCGCAATTGTTTCCACCGGATCATTTGACGCAAAAACCGTATTTCCTGCTACCAGAACATTTGCCCCGGCATTCAACAGTTTCTGATAATTTTCAAGTGTTACTCCACCGTCGATTTCAATATAACAGCTTGTCTCATGTCGATTAATAAGCGTAGATAAGTCCGCAATCTTTTTATAGGTATGCTGAATAAACCTCTGTCCGCCAAATCCCGGATTAACACTCATCATACAAACCAACTCTATGTCGGAAATAATATCGTCGAGCAGATGAACCGAAGTATGCGGATTTATAGCGACTCCGGCTTTCATTCCGGCAGCATGAATCTCCTGAACCGTTCGGTGCAAGTGCGTGCTCGCTTCTAAATGAACTGTGAGAATATCTGCTCCTGCATCTCTAAACTGTGTGATATACCGTTCTGGTTGAACAACCATGAGATGAACATCCAATGGTTTTATTGCCAGTTTCTTTATTGCTTTAATCACCGGAAAACCGAATGAAATATTCGGGACAAAAACACCATCCATCACATCAACATGAAACCAATCAGCTTCACTTTTATTAATCATCTCTACATCTCGCCCAAGGTTATTAAAATCAGCAGACAAAACCGAAGGTGCAACAAGGTGTTTCATTAGTGGATTTTTACAGATTGTATTAAGGTTCGCCCTGCAAATTGATTCACCTTTTCAATAATGATTGCCTCATGATAGATGAGATCGTTTTTTAAAGCCGGGGAATCAATGCTCAAATGCAAAACACCAGAGCGAATCCAAATTTTTCGGGTGTAACGCGCAATCGTTCTGCCCATTAATTCTTCCCAGTTTGCAAGAAGATTTGTCTCCAGGAGCTTGTCTGACATGTGGTAATTGTCAAACATTTTTTCAAGTAAATCCCGAATCGATCTTTCCTCTTGCATTGTCAGTTTTGAACTCTTTTCTTCCGGCCTTTTGTAGGGCGTTCAATATTAAAGAATTTTTTGTCTGGGCTCATTCCCTCTAATCGGGATCTTAATCGGGCTTCGCTGGTATCGGTTATAAAAATCTGCCCGAAAGAATTGCCCGAGATGAGCTTCATTAAACGGTCTGCACGATGGTCATCAATTTTTTCATAAATATCGTCAAGCAACAAAATGGGAGTTTTTCCACAATGAATTTCAAGAAATCTGAATACCGCAAGTTGAATAGCAACTGCCATAGATTTCACTTGACCTTGTGAACCATATTTACGGATATCCATTGAATCAAGTGCAATCATCAAATCATCCTTATGCAAACCGGAAGTAGTGCGTTGAGCCAGAATATCCGTTCTGAGATTGCGCTCAAAAATAGCTGATAACGAATCCGAATGACACTCTGATTCGTATTCGATTCCACAACTTTCAACCGCGTCTGAAATTTCAAGGTAGTAGGTTTCGATTTGTTGAGAAAGTTCGGAAATGAATCCCTTTCTCGCTTTATAAATAACTGCTGCTTCGGGAAATATCTGACGGTCGATAGATTCTAAAGCCACTGTATCCTGCTTACCGGAAACCGAAAACCGCTTGAGCATTTCGTTTCGGAAAGCAATTAACTTTTGATAGCGCTGAAGAGACCTTAAATAACCCGAATCTGTTAAAGAAATCGTTCTGTCGATCAACTTTCTGCGTACCTCACTATGACCATTGATTATACCGATATCCGATGGAGTGATCATTACCATTGGAAAGTAGGTAATAAGATCTGCCAATCTTGAAACCTGACTTCCATTACGATGGATGATTTTTGTACCACTTTGTTCTAATCGTATTGCGTGAATATCCGAATGTTCCCCGTTCAAAAATTCGCCATCCCAGTAAGCTTCTTCATTTTCAAAGGGAATGCTGTGCAAATCCTGCCGACTGAAGTAACTCCTCCCGTTTCCTAAAAAATAAATTGCATCCAATATGTTGGTTTTCCCAACTCCGTTGGAACCGAAAATTCCATTAAAGCCATTTACAAACTCCAGATCAAGGTCTGAGTGATTTTTAAAATTCCGGATCTTCAATTTGCGGATGTGCACTCTGATAAAACTATGGGAAGGACTATTTTTGCGACCTTGTTTTAAACGTGATGGCAAAGTTAAATTTTACAGGCGAGACATATCTTCAATGGTATGAGCAAATGCTGTTGATCAGGAGGTTTGAGGAAAAAGCTGCGCAGTTGTACGGCCAACAGAAGATCAGAGGATTTTGTCATTTGTACATCGGGCAGGAAGCAGTAATTGCCGGAGCCATGTCTGCCATTAAAAAAGATGATAAACTGATTACAGCATACAGAGATCACGGCCACGCTCTGGCTGCCGGTATCAGTGCTAATGCTGTAATGGCAGAATTGTTCGGGAAGGTTACCGGTTGTACTAAAGGAAAAGGCGGAAGTATGCACATGTTTAGTAAAGAGCATAACTTCTACGGTGGTCACGGAATCGTAGGCGGCCAGATTCCTTTAGGTGCAGGTATCGCATTCGCAGAACAATATAACGGTACTGAAAATATCTGTCTTTGTTTTATGGGTGATGGTGCAGTTCGGCAAGGTGCTCTTCACGAAACTTTTAACATGGCAATGCTTTGGAAACTGCCAGTAATCTTCATTGTGGAAAACAACGAATATGCAATGGGTACTTCTGTTGAGCGCACGACCAACGTTACCGACATTTATAAAATCGGAAGTGCCTATGAAATGCCCAGTTTTCAGATAGATGGCATGCAATGCGAAACCGTTCATGAAGCAATTTCCGCAGCCGCAGATCATGCCCGAAAAGGTGACGGACCAACTCTCTTAGAAATTAAAACATACCGTTACCGTGGGCATTCGATGTCAGACCCGGCGAAGTATCGTTCGAAGGAAGAGGTGGAAGAATACAAGCTCAAGGATCCGATTGAAATCGTTCACAAGGTTATTATCGAAAACAAATTCGCTACAACCGAAGATCTGGAAGCTATTGAAAAAAGAATTGAATCGGTGGTTGACGAAAGCGTCGAATTTTCAGAGAATTCTGAATACCCGTCTCCGGACGAACTCTACACCGATGTTTATGTTGAGGACTATCCATTCATCATAGAATAATCATCACCAAGAGTCCCGATTTAATTTGTTTGATAAACAACTATTATTGCAAAAATTTTTAAGATGAGTCAGGAAGAGATTGAATCCTCAAAAAGTACCGGAAAGAAATTTTCGATTGATCAGTTTGTAAACGACAATCAGAGAAATCTGATCATCGCCGGTGCAGCGCTGATTGTGATAGCTGCGGGTATTTGGTTTTATAAATTCAAGTATGTTCCACAACAGGAAGCCAAGGCAAACGATGCCGTATTTATGGCGGAAAGATATTTTGGACAAGATTCATCTAACCTGGCATTAAACGGAGACGGCAATTATTCCGGTTTGCTGGATGTAATGGAAGAATATTCCGGAACCAAGGCTGCCCAAAGAGCGGAGTATATGGCTGGAAGCATCATGATGAGAGAAGGCAAATTCGAGGAAGCAATCGACTATCTAAAGAAAGTTAATTTTCACGATGAGATGGTTGGTCCTTTATGCAAATGTCTCATTGGTGACTGCTATGTTCAGCTTGACAAGTATGACGAAGCTGCCGATTACTTCATGAAAGGTGCTAAAGCAGCTAATAATGATTTCACAACTCCGTATGCCTTACAAAAAGCTGCGTTGGTTTACCACAAACTTGGTGAATACGACAAAGAAATTGAAGCTTATCAACGCATTAAAGACGAATTTAGTGAAACCCGGTTCTCTGAAGGAGTTGATAAGTATATCGCAAGAGCTGAAGCTTCTGCTGAGTTTAGCGGTAAATAATCCGGATGTCTTCTTCCGATAAAAGTCTTTCTGCTTTTGCAAGAGAGCTCCCTTCTCTTCCGGATGCAAAAATTTCAATCATTGTTTCTGAGTGGAACGAGGCTGTTACTAAAAGTCTTGCTGAAGGTGCAAAACGCATTCTGTATCAAGCCGGTTTGCATGAAAAAAATGTTGTTTTAAACTGGGTTCCCGGAAGCTACGAACTAATTCTCGGTGCTCAAAAAATGGCGGCAAACACATCTATTGATGCGGTAATCGTCCTCGGCTGTGTTATTCAGGGTGAAACCCGACATTTCGATTTTATATGTGATGCCGTTGCCCATGGCATAGCACAGGTATCTTTAAAATTCGACAAACCTGTAATCTTCGGCGTACTCACAACGGATAATCAGGAGCAGGCAATGGAAAGGGCCGGAGGAAAACACGGCAATAAGGGTGAAGAAGCTGCTTATACTGCTTTACGCATGCTTCAGGAATTCCATTAAAATAAAAGACAAAACGGGTTAAAACAATCCGTGAACTTCTGCATCTATTTTACTCACGATAGAGCCAAGATCCTCCGCACTTGATTCAAAATCCAAATCATCCACTTCGATAATCAATAGCTTGCCGTCGTTGTAAGTAGATATCCAGGCTTCGTATCTTTCATTGAGTCGTTTGAGATAATCAAGACGGATGGAATCCTCATAGTCTCGACCTCTTTTTTGAATTCGGTTTACCAGTGCAGGAATACTTGCCCGAAGGTATATCATCAGATCCGGTGGTTCAAGCATAGATCGGATACTGGAAAAGATGGCCTGATACGTATCGAAATCCCGGGTACTCATCAAACCCATGGCGTGCAGGTTTGGGGCAAAGATGTAAGCATCTTCATAAATCGTCCGGTCCTGTATCACCGTTTGGCCGCGCTTACGAAGATTACGAACATTATTGAAACGACTATTGAGGAAGTAAACCTGAAGATTAAAGGACCATCGTTGCATATCTTCATAGAAGTCCGTGATGTAAGGATTGTTCTCCAGAGATTCGTATTGAGGCTCCCAGTTGTAATGTTTGGCGAGAAGTCCGGTTAAAGTTGTTTTTCCGGCTCCGATATTTCCAGCAACGGCGATGTGCATTTCAGTTTAGTGTTCGATTACGTTGAAGATCGTTCAAAACTATTTAATAAAACCGTTTAAACCCAATTAATTCTCTAACCTCTCTCAGCGTTTTCTCAGCACTGTCAATGGCTTTTTCTGCACCGGTTTTCGCAGCTTTTCCTAAAAAAGTATCATCAGACTTTATGCTCTGAATTTTCTCCCTGATGGGACGAACAAAACTCAATACATCCTCGGCAAGTTGCTTTTTAAAATCACCGTATCGGATTTCACAGGTGTTGTAAAGCGAATCAAAATGCTCAATTGTGTCTTTAGTTGACACAAGTTTCATTATATCAAAAAGGTTTTGAATGGCTTCCGGTTTTATTTGATTCAATTCAGTTGGACCAGAATCCGTAACCGCACGCATTATTTTCTTTCGGGTGACTTCCTCTTCATCGTCAAAAAATATTGCATCACCTTCTCCCCCACTCTTGCTCATTTTACCCTGATTGGTGAGACCGGGTACCTTTATTAGTTCTCCGGTTGTGCTAAAAGCTTTCGGTTCCGGGAAACATTCTACCCCGTACATATTATTAAACCGGCGGCCAAACGTCCGGGTCATCTCTAAGTGTTGTTCCTGATCTTTTCCTACCGGAACATAATCGGCTTTGTGAATCAAAATGTCTACTGCCATAAGCACCGGATACGTCAACAGTCCTGCATTCACATTATCCGGATGTGCTCTCACCTT
Source organism: Bacteroidota bacterium (assembly GCA_016124755.1). Lineage (GTDB taxonomy): Bacteria > Bacteroidota > Bacteroidia > NS11-12g > UBA9320 > WGNA01. Next base: position 279,969 of record WGNA01000005.1, read on the forward strand.
ATCCTTAAATGAAGCAGATCTTTCCAGCTCTCCCAAATAAGCATTCATATTCATGTAGGTATAGAGCTCGGAGATCTGAGGAACATCACTTTGAATAAACAAAGCACATTTATCCGGATCTAAACCCATTGCCAGATACTCCGCCAAAACCTGACGGACATTTCCCTGCAAATCTGCCGGAGTCGGATGGGTTGTAAGAGAATGAATATCGGCAATGAAAAAATACGTCTGATAGTTTTCCTGCATTTGAAGAAAACTCTTAACCGCACCAAAATAATTTCCAAGATGTAATTTCCCCGTTGGCCTTATACCGCTTACAACAATTTCCATTGACAAGATTTGCGGCAAAAATAAGATTTGAGGTGTCTTGAGCCGACTTAATTACTTCCGCTCATTAACTCTTCCCGAATGGCATTTATCATAGGTTGGAACTCTGTGTATTCAGATAATGCCCCGGTAATTTCCCATAAATCCTGAAGTCGGTTTTGTGATAAAAGCAATCCCAGATATTCGGGTAGAAAGGATGAGTCGCTTTTTAACTTCACCAATTCAACTTTTTCACGTTCGCGAAATACCTTCGATGAATCTTTATCAGAGAGATAGAACTTCTGAACCAAGCCATCACCAAATTGAGCATCTGAAATGAACCATGAATATTCAGCATCCTTAGGCAAGCTCATAAATTCGTGATATAAAGTAAAACAGGTATCAGGGGTTGAAATCTTGAAAACTGTATTACCTCTTTCATCCAGCAGATTAAAGTAATAGTGTTGGAGACCGGGCTGTGAGTACCAGCAAAAGTGAATCGAATCGAAGATAAGTTGAGTTCTGTTAATCGGGAAAATACCTTTCAGGAATTCTTCGCCTCTGGATACACCACCGAAAGAATGCTGAGCATCTTCTTCGTGATGACTCATCTTTTTCAGCACATATTTAAAGTAAGTAGAACTCATTCCAACTTCCTCTTCAAACTTCTGATCCACCAATTTCTTGGTTAGTTTAATCGGCCCTTTGATCACAATAATTTTCCCCTCAGAATTTTTTTGCAAATACAAAGTTGCAGCAGCTGGTAAAGTAACCGGATACTTTAAATTTTGATTAGTCTTAAGTTGACTCGTTCCGGATTTTTGGGCGTAGTATACAACTTTGTGATCTGAGGTTTGAGCTGATACATGATAAGTCGTGAAGAATAAAAACGATAGTATGGGGAGTATGATTCGAAGTGACTTTTTCATTTCAATTGTTCAGGTTAATGCTTAAGTATTTCACTGTGATGAAGTCCCTTCCTGTGTAACCATTTGGCAATCGGGTCATAGAAGTAAACCAGATCCGCGCACAGCACAATGGCTAAAAATAAGAAGGTGAAGTTGATCACAACATTTTGTACATGCATTATCCAGATTGAAATGAAAAGGAAAACGACGCCAAAAAATAACTGAACGATTTTAGCCATTAAATGAAACCACTTCGGTCTGTGAACATAATAGTGAATGATCAGCATTGAAATCAAATACGTAATAACAAAAGTTAATAACCACTCAATCCATTTGGGGCAGTTTGTTATTAGCGAACCATCTAACATAGATTGAAGAATACTCGCGTGAATAAAAATGCCTTTCATGTCTGGCAACGACTTACCGGCAAGTTTAACATTCATCGGTGTGAAGTGTTGATCTTCAATTTCCAAAGGCTGATTTGCAACTCCGGCAAAACCCATTAAAACAATTTTGTCTTTAAATATGGAAGTATTAAAATCAGGTCCAAATATTTCCTCCGGTTGTATGCAAATAAAAGATTCTGGTGCTCTGTAATTAATCCGGTATTTGCCTTCATTTAAGTATTTCTTCTTGAGTTGATCACCCACTACTGATTTATATATGGCAGTTGTGAACGCATCATGCTTTACCTCATTCACAGAGTTTGTCGGTGAAAAATAGCGGATCACTTTGGTTGGAGTTGAATCGCCATAAAAATTCCCATACCCCTTGGAGCTGAATGAAAACTGAGGTGCAGAAGTTACCGATTCAGAGTTCTTTAGATTAAATATCCCGGTGATATTACCCTGAGCGATCTGATCGATTAATAAAGAATCTTCTTGCGGAGATTTTGGCTCTACAAACAGGGCATCAAGGCCAATATGTCTGGGGTGTCCCGAACGGATAATTTCAAGTTCGGCAGCAATTTCCGGTCGAGTGAGATTACCAATATTTACAATTACAATGTCTTCGCTAACCTCGGGTTCATGTTTAAGTTTACTGAAATAGAAATCTGTGTAATCAAAATCTGAAAAGGCATCTTTTATAGGGTGAAACACTTTTAGTTTTATTGGAAACAGCAAGCTCACCACCAACATAAAAAGAAAGACAAAAATGCTTAAGAACAGGGAATCCCAATAGATCGGACGTTTACTACGCATAGTGGCAATAATAAGGAAGGCAGATAAAGAATCAACCCATAAAACTACACAAGGTTACCGAATGGTTGCACTAATGTTTTATGAAAATCAGTCCTGATGGATGTTTTAAAGAAGGGCAGCCGGATTTATTCTAACCTAATGAACAGTAAATCGTAAAGATGTTTGAAAGCCAGACTCTCGATCCAATACCGTCACTAAATAAATATCAGATGGCAAGTTTATGGGAATTTTTGTTGTTCCATTAAAATTGTCGAATTGAAAATTTTGAACCACAAGACCCGCCAGATTCCAAATTGTAACATCTAAATTTTGCCCGATCATCTGGTTAGGTGTTTCTAGGATTATAGATTCTGTTGCTGGATTAGGATAAATTCTAAAACTGATTGATTCAATCTTTCTTAACCCTGTTTTTTTATCTGAAAGATTATAGAGTATCAAGACTTCATTGGAATCAAGAGGGCGATTATAGATTAAGAGATCATCAAAATACCCAGTGAAATAACGAGCCCCATTATTGTTTTCTCCTGTGAAAGCCTGCGAATTTGCACCAACGGTCCAATGCTCCTTATCATTAAAACTCACGCTGTCATTTTGATCAAATGCTTGTGAGCTGGCAAAATTTATATTTCCGGATTTTACACCATCTATATACACTGTTCCGGAGTTATTCAACTTATTATAAACGCCCGTTACCATATGCCACTTATCATCATTCAAAGATTTATGAGTTTTGTGTCCAACCCTCTTATTATTTAGTCCGGAAGCCCAATCAATCTGCCATCCATCTGTAAGACCATACCACATGCTTATGCCCCATTCACCATTTATGCTGCTAAAATTACTGAGTACAGTTTGAGATTGAGTTGTATCTGTGAACCTCATCCAAAAATTAAAAGAATTCGAACTACCTAAAAGACTTTTATCACGTCCTAAATCCATAAAGTCTGAGTCTCCGTCTAAGTAATACGCGGAATTAGGGTGACCAAATCTATCAAATGTCAAAGATGCATTATAGATTGTGGCGTGATTTCCATAACCTGATGAATCATTCCCATTGCCATCAAATGGCCAGTATCCTACCAAACCATTCTTTGGTATTTGAGCGCTTAAAGTTGTAGCCGAAATCAAAAGAAAAATAGTTACCAAATTGCGAGAATATCTTATCATCTTAACATTATTAAAACATCATTAGAACAATATTACCTTTTTAGTCGCAAGTATTGTTTTTTCATCTTGTCTGAAAACAAAAAGGTACATTCCAGACGCACATAAAGATTTCAAATCCAATGTGGTTTTTGAAGAATTAATATTCTCTTCATAAATAAGTTGCCCGATTGAATTGTAGATCTGAAAAACTTTACCCAATTGGGTTATTCTGCTTCCAAATTCAATTGTGATGACAGAATGAGTTGGTACCGGGTAAATTTTTAATGCTGATTCAACTTTAATAAATTTCTCACAAGAATCACTGGGTAAATAGAGAATCATTACCTCCGAATCATTTAATACCTTGTTGTAAAATGATACCTCATCCAAATCCCCGATATAATATTTCGGACCATTGTTATTTAAATCAGAAATGAACTGAGAATGTGCTCCGAATACCCATGGCTGATTTTGAAAGTACCGAATACTATCATTGCTTTCGAACCCACCGCTGCTACCACTAATATTTGTCGTTCCAGATAATCTAGCATCTATATAAACTAACATTGCGTTGTTTTCGGAGTTGTAGGTGAAGGTTATCATGTGCCAACATGTATCATTCAACCACTGGCCAGTTCTGTGTCCCTGAATTCGATTATTTTCCCCAGAGCCACCAGCCATGTACCAACCAAGTGATTTGTGAGACATACATGAAACGCCCCATTCTCCGTCGATCGAATTGAAACAATTTATAACACACATATCTTTCTTCTCAATTGATGTACGAATCCAGAAATTAATACTGATGGTACTTCGATAATTTGTGGAGGGATACTTAAGATATATGTAGTCGTTTCCATCAAAATGATAAGCAGAATTTTCATTTCCGAAGCGATCATAAGTCAATGTTGCACCTTGAACCGCCCCATGATTTTTCAATTCGGATGAGTCCAAGGCATTACCACTAAAGCTCCAATAACCTTCCAACCCTTCACTTAGTATTTGGCTAAAAACCAGAATATTGGAACTGATGCAAAACAATACTAAGATGGCTAGTTTCAGGTAAGAATTATTGGTTATGAATTCAAAAGACATATAGGTTAAGTGGTCTTCCGAATTTACCATTAATTAATCATCCCACAAGGACGTCGCTCAAACCTCCACAAACTGCTGTTTCTGCAACAACTCGTAGTAAGCTCCCTGAAGTTCTATCAATTGTTGATGACTGCCTCGTTCCACTATTTTACCTTTATCCAAAACCAGAATTTCATCTGCATTGCGTATAGTGCTCAACCGGTGGGCAATTACGATCGATGTTCTTCCCTTCATTAATTTACCAATAGCATCCTGAATCAGAATTTCGGTTTCGGAATCTACCGATGATGTGGCTTCATCTAATATCAAAATTCTCGGATTGTAAACCAATGCCCGCACGAAAGAAATCAGCTGACGTTGACCAACCGAAAGTGCTCCTCCCCGCTCCATAACGGGATAATCGTATTCACCTTCAAGTCGGGAAATAAAATTCGCAGCGCCTATGTATTCCGCCGCTTCCATCATCTCTTCATCCGAAATCGATTCGTTCATCAGCTTGATATTCTCCTTAACCGATCCGGAAAAAAGAAAAACATCCTGCAACACAAATGCGATCTGCGAACGAAGACTTTTCAGATTCCAATCATTAATATTCTTACCATCGATCAGAATCTCTCCTTTATTAATTTGATAAAAATGGGTGAGCAGATTCACAATGGTTGATTTGCCGGATCCGGTTGCTCCAACAATCGCCAGTGTTTTTCCAGCCGGCACATCAAAGGAAATCCCCTTAATAATTTCTTCGCCTTCGGTGTATGAAAAATGCACATCACGGAATTCAACATTACCATTCAGATTACCCGAATGATTTCCATCTGTTTCTATAAAATCCTTTTCATCTATCAGGTCAAAAATTCGTTCTGAGGCAACCATTCCCATTTGCATAGTATTAAACCGGTCGGCAATCATTCGAATTGGCCGGAAGAACATATTGAGATAGAGTATAAAGGCAACAATTTCACCGGGTGACGTTAATCCTTGTAATGAGTTTTTTGCGCCGTACCAAACCAACAATCCTATGGAAGTTGCGGTAATAATCTCCACAATCGGAAAGAAGATCGCATAATGATAAACCGACTTAATATTGGCATCCCGGTGAAGTTTGTTGATTTCCACAAACTTTTCGTACTCGCGGTTTTCCCGGTTAAAAATCTGAACCACCCTCATCCCGGTTATATGTTCCTGAACAAAAGCATTCAACTTCGCAACCGCGGTTCTCACTTGTTGAAAAGCGACCTTAACTCCTTTTCTAAAATTGTTTGAAGCCCAAAAGAGAAATGGCAAAACTGAAAGGCAAATCAGACTTAATTTCCAGTCAGTATAGAACATCAGAAAAGAGATCACAAAAATCTGGAGGAAGTCTCCGGTGATAGTAATCACTCCCTGAGAGAAAATATTGGCAACGGTTTCAATATCCGAAACACTTCTGGTTACCAAAGTTCCAATCGGTGTTTTATCGTAATACTTCACCTTCAGCGACATGAGATGCTTGTAAACCTTCATGCGCAGAGAATGAATAACCTCCTGCCCCAACCAATTTGTTACATACGTATTAAGAAACATCACAACGGTTTGAAGCAATAGCAAACCGATCAGCAATAAAAGCATATCACCCAACCCTTTTAGGTCACCGGAAGCAACCTGAACATCCAGAGTTCTTTGAATTAAAATGGGTTGTAAAGGTGAAATAACCGCAAGGGCAATAGTTGTAACAACCGCGAAAATTGCGTGCTTTCTGAAAGGTGCAGCCAATTTCACAATTCGGCCGAGCAACTTCAAATCCAGCACATCACCTGTTTTATTCTTCTTTTCGCTCAATCTTTTTAGTCTAAAATTTCAACCCAATCCGATTCATCATAATCCACTTTATCGAGCCGGAGTCCCTGAGCCGGAACCGATCTGCCGGCTTCACTTCGCTGCCCATTTTTAAGAACCGTTTCGAATTCATCTAATCTCATTCGCTCCAAACCAATCTCCAACATAGTTCCCACCATCGCTCTTACCATATTTCTGAGAAACCGGTCTGCGGTTACCCGAAACTCCATCCCGTTTTCTGTTTGAACCCAATATGCTGAAGTTACTCTGCAAATTGTGGTTTTGTTCTGCGAATGATGTTTGCAAAATGCACCGAATTCACGGGTATTCAACACCAGATTGCAGCTTTCGTTCATTAAGTCAACATTATATTTTCGGCTGTCCCAAAGAACGAAACGTTGATCCAAAGCCGACTTACCATGTGCAATCCGATAAACATACGTTCTGGATCTTGCATCAAATCTTGCATTAAAATCTGCCCCGACTTCATAAAGGTTTGAAATCGAAATGTCGGCAGGCAACATTTTATTCAGTTTGAATTTCAGATTTACACCGACTGAACCTGTATCAAAATGAGCAATAAAATTTTTAGCGTGAACACCGGTATCCGTTCTTCCGCACCCGGTGATTGAGATTTCTTCCTGAAGAATTTTCGAAAGATTTTTTTGAATCAGATCCTGAACTGTTCTTTGACCCGGTTGAACCTGCCAGCCAAAATATTCTGTGCCGTCGTAATCTAAACGGATTGCAAAACGCGCCACTTCAGATCAGCACAATTCAAATATCACTGCTTTCCCCTGCCCCACGCCAATACACATCGTTGCCAAACCATACCGAACATTTCTCTTCTTCATTTCGTGCAGCAAGGTTGTAGCGATGCGGGTTCCACTGGCACCGAGCGGATGACCGATGGCAATCGAACCACCGTTCACATTTACGATTGACGGATCCAGTTCCATCATTCTCATACAAGCCAACGCCTGTGCAGCAAAGGCTTCATTTAATTCGACCAAACCCAGATCACTCATTTTTAAGCCGGCTCTTTTTAGGGCTTTCTCAGATGCACTCACGGGCCCGATTCCCATTATGTCTGGGTGAACGCCACTCGCTGCGGAGGAAACAACTCTCGCCATTGGTTTCAGGTTCATTGATTTTACAGCGGATTCTCCGGCCATAATCGTAACCGCTGCACCATCATTAATTCCGGAACTGTTGCCCGCTGTAACGGTTCCTCCTTTTCTGAAAGCGGGTTTTAATTCGGCTAATTTTTCAACCGAACTCAATCGCGGATGTTCGTCTTTGTCGAATATTAGAGGTACTCCCTTTCTCTGTGGAATTGTCACCGGAGCCAGTTCTTCATTAAACCTGCCTGCTTCGTGAGCAGCCTGATATTTTTGTTGTGTTTCGTGTGAAAATACATCCTGATCTTCCCGACTTACGTTAAATCGCTCTGCAACATTTTCAGCGGTTTCTCCCATTGCAAAAGGGTAATAAGCTTCCGCAAGTTTTGGATTGGTAAATCTCCAGCCAATGGAAGTATCATAAATTTCGGTGCTTCGCTGCCATGCAGATTCGGCCTTAGCCATCACAAACGGCGCGCGCGTCATGCTTTCAACTCCGCCTGCTAAAAAAACTTCGCCGTCTCCAAGCATCAGTGACTTTGCTGCATCTGAAATGGATTGAAGTCCGCTGGCACATAATCGATTTACGGTTACGCCGGGAACGGTTACCGGCAAACCAGCCATTAGCAAGGCCATTCTTGCGACATTCCGGTTATCTTCCCCTGCCTGATTCGCCGCGCCGAATATCACATCTTCGATTCGCTCGGGATCAAGATTCGAATTCCTTTTCAGAATTTCCTGAATCACGTGAGCGGCCAAATCATCTGGACGAACGGTTGACAGACTTCCTCCGAATTTGCCGACAGGAGTTCGCACGGCATCAATTATATAAGCTTGTTCGCGGGACATATTTTCTGGTTTGGTAAAAGCGTGGCAAAGGTATTCAAATTCAAAATCCGGAAAGGATTCACACAGCAGGATGATTTAATTTTGCCTCATGATCCAGCGCATCCAATCTGCTTACCTCTTAGTGGTGTTAATCGGAAGTTTGTTCCTCGTATTTACCGATACCGTTTATTTTGAAAGTGGCGACGAACCTGCTTCCCATGTAACCGTTGATTTTAATTCAACCGACAACAGTCAGGAACACTTTGAAAATACCCGGTTAATGTATTGGTTGTACGCAATTGCCGCCGTCGCATTGATTTCCATTTTCATGTTCCGAAATCGCGGATTTCAGACGAAACTGGTGATGGCAATTATTGCGTTGTGGGTTGTGGTTTACGTATTTATGTATTCGTATTCCTTGGGGAAAGGATATTTTGATCACGAACAATCCGAGCATTTTACATTCAATGCTCTGATACCTCTGGCACTGTTAATTCTCTCCGTTTTGGCGCTCAGAAATATCCGGAAGGATGAAGCTTTGGTTCGTTCAGTGGATCGGTTTCGTTGATGCGATCCTTATTAAAAGTTGAAAATCTTTCGGTTTCCTTTCAACAGGGAAATAAATTAAATACCGTTGTTCAAAATTTTTCAATCGACCTGAAACCGGGTGAGATTTGCGGCATCGTTGGTGAATCCGGTTCTGGTAAAAGTGTGAGTTGTATGAGTCTCACACATCTTATTAAAAACGCAATCACTAAAGCAGATAAAATTCTGTTTTCACCTGATTCGGATTCCGAATACAATCTTTTAAACACGGAGGAAGAAAGGCTCAGAGCTATCCGGGGAAATCAGATCAGTTATGTTTTTCAGGAACCCATGACTGCGCTCCATCCACTCTTTACATGCGGTGAACAGTTGATGGAAGGAATTCTGATTCATCAAAAAATTTCTAAAGTTGAAGCCCGTAAAAAGGTGATTGAACTCTTTGGAGAAATGTCTTTACCCGATCCGGAAATAGCATTCGGATCCTATCCTCACGAACTTTCCGGCGGACAAAGACAACGGGTGATGATTGCCATGGCGTTGTCCAATAATCCAAACCTTATAATTGCCGATGAACCCACAACGGCGTTAGACAGTATTCTTCAAAATGAGCTTACACGGAAAATGGTTGGTAGTTGCAAAAGCCGCAACGCAGGACTTATTCTGATTTCGCACGACATCAACCTCATTCGCGAATTCACTTCCAACATTATGGTAATGTATAAAGGTCGGATTATGGAAAGCGGGGAGTCTGTTGATGTGGTTACCAAACCCAAAAGTCCGTACACGAAAAGTCTGTTGTTGTGTCAGCCAACTTTTAGTCGTAAAAATCACAAACTGCCAACCTTACCTGACCTCACGGAAAACAGAGATGGTGAATTGGTCGAAAAGCTATATACCGATTCAGAATTTGAAACCGTTCAGATCGACTACTCCTCTTCCATTTTAGCAGTAAGAAACCTCACGAAAACTTTTATACGAGGAAATACTGCGAGAAAGGTAGTTGATGATGTGAGTTTTGAGATGTTTAAAGGGGAAACTCTTGGATTGGTTGGAGAATCGGGTTGCGGAAAAAGCACGGTTTCCAAAATCATTATGAAGATGTTGAAACAGGACTCCGGCGAAATCATCTATCCAAAAAACGAATCCAATTCTACCGCAGGTTTTGCCCGACAGGTGCAAATGATTTTTCAGGATCCATACTCTTCATTGAATCCGGTTTTAAAAGCAGGCGAAATGCTGGAGGAAGTTTTAGCCGTTCACAATTTAATTAACACCAAATCCGGTCGCAGAGAAAAAGTGAATAGTCTTCTACATGAAGTTGGCTTGAGTGATTTGGATGCTACTAAATATCCGCATCAGTTTTCGGGCGGACAAAGACAAAGGTTGAGTATCGCAAGAGCTTTGGCAGTTGACCCGGAAATAATTATTTGTGATGAATCGGTTTCGGCTTTGGATATTTCCGTTCAGGCGCAAATCCTGAATTTATTCAACACTTTAAAAATTAAACGCGGCCTCACCTACCTGTTTATTTCACACGATATGAATGTTGTCACCTATTTGTGCGATCGGATAATGGTAATGCGAAACGGAAAAATAATTGAGCAGAACAAGACGGGGCATTTAGTTCATTCTCCGGAATCAAGTTATACAAAAACCCTGATGGCTGCCATGAACGATTAAAAGCAGTCATTTCATTTTTTGGCAAGCCTATCAATTCTAAAAGTGATATCCTCCCATCCTTTTCACGTGTCTTCAATAAAAAAAACAAACACGCCTTTCACTATCACACCAAAGTTGTATTTTAGCCAACCTTTTTATCTATAAAAACAACCAGAAGATACCGGACGTAGATCGTAAACCAACGTCCGGTCTTCTGGAAGCAATCAACTGAAAACGCTTTGCCAAAAGGCAGGATAGTAGTTTACGGGGTCCGATTTCTTTAAATCGAAATCATAAACTCTCATCCTTTTTATTATTCCCTATTTACCTTCAAACCGGGAAATATGGATTCTAAAGGATTAGCCGGATTATTCCTTAACGGGTTACTATTATATTCCGGTCAATTTACAGAAGGCCATTTATCCTGCTCAACTATCAATGGTTCAAAGTTGATTTAATGTTCAACGGGTGAAAATGACAACACGAACTTTATGAACTGATATTCGTCAATCCATCTCTTCATTCATACCTTTGAACGAACTCTCAGATGCCGCACAAAAAGTCAAGAAGTCCGAAAAAGAATAAAGTCGGGAAAAAGCAGCAGCTTCCATATCAATATCGTGAGGTGCTCGAATTTTTCAGAGGACACCCGCGAAAGACTTTCAACTACAAACAAATCTGCCATCAGCTGGATATCCGATCAACTGAAGTTAAAACTGAAGTGATCCGAATCCTCAATATGATGGAGAAGGAAGAAATTATCGAGGCAGTTGCTCCGGGTAAATTCAGGTACCTGCCGGATTTCAGCATCATGACCGGCAGAGTGGAAATTACATCGCGCGGTGCAGCTTTCGTAATCGTTGATGAACTGGAGGAAGATGTTCATGTAAGTCCGTCATTGACCGGACAGGCATTTAACGGCGACATTGTTTCAGTTGAATTGCTTCATCAGAAAAAAGGCCGACGTCCGGAGGGAAGAATTATTGAGGTTTTGGAGCGGGCTAAAACGCAGTTCGTCGGCACCATTCAGATGATGCGAAAATTTGCCTTTCTGGTACCGGATAACAGTCGCATTCACGTTGATTTCTTTATTGACAGAAAATCTCTAAAAGGTTGTAAAGACGGCGATAAAGCTCTGGTTGAATTTATCGACTGGCCTCCCGGATCTCCGAACCCGAATGCTTTTGTTGTTGAAGTGCTCGGGCAGGCAGGTGAGCACAATACGGAAATGCACGCCATCATTGCGGAGTTTGGTTTTAAAACTTCTTTTGAGCGGGAAGTTGAAGAAGAAGCCGAAGCATTTTCCGGCGTTATCTCTCAAGATGAAACAAAGAAGCGTCGTGATTTCCGGGATATTTTCACCATCACGATTGACCCGGAAGATGCCAAAGATTTTGACGACGCAATTTCATATCAGATCCTTCCGAATAACCATTTGGAAATAGGAGTTCACATTGCCGATGTTTCCCATTATGTAACAGAGGGAAGTCTGCTCGATCATGAAGCGTACGAACGAGGAACCTCGGTTTATTTAGTTGACCGAACCGTTCCGATGTTACCCGAAAGACTTTCAAATGATCTCTGTTCATTGCGACCACACGAAGACCGGTTGGCGTATTCGGTAATTTTTGAGATGGGATCAGGTGGTAAAATTTTCGATTACTGGATCGGTAAAACGGTTATTCATTCGAATCACAGATTCTCTTACGAAGAGGCACAGGAAGTTATTGAAGGTAACAGTGAATTACACGCGAAAGAAATCCGCGACCTGAACCGAATTGCGACCATACTCAGGAAAAAGCGATTTGCAAACGGTTCGATTGCTTTCGAATCGGATGAGTTTCGTTTCAAGCTCGATGCGGAAGGTCGGCCTTTAGAAGTGATAAAAAAGATCCGCAAAGAAGCACATCTCATGATCGAAGATTTCATGTTGTTGGCAAATAAAACCGTGGCTAAACATGTGTCCGATCATTATAAAGATCAGGTAATTCCATACCGCGTACACGATGCCCCGAACCCCGAAAAAATGGAAAACTTCATTTCGACCGCCAAAAAATTCGGGTACATTATTAATACGCAAAGTCACAAGACCATTAGCGACACGATTAATAAAATGGTTGAGGAAACTGAAGGCAAAATAGAAGCGAACATTCTTCATCCATTAGCGATCCGAAGCATGGAAAAAGCTTTTTACACGACTAAAGAAACATCACACTTCGGCCTGGCTTTCGATTATTACACGCACTTCACCAGCCCCATCAGACGGTATCCCGATTTATTAGTTCACCGATTATTATTCTTATATCAATCGGGAAGAAAATACGGTCGTAAAGATCAGATCGAGAAAGCCTGCGCCCATAGTTCTAAAATGGAAGTTCAGGCGAGTTTGGCTGAACGGGCATCGGTAAAATACAAGCAAATCGAATTTCTCAGTGAACACGTTGGCGAAGAATTCAACGGTATTATTTCCGGTGTTACCGAATGGGGAATATACGTAGAACTTGACGACAACCACTGTGAAGGCATGATTCGTATTGCCGACCTCAAGGATGATTTTTACGAATTCTACGAAAAGGAAATGGCGGTTGTTGGAAGGAAAAACAAAAGAAGATTCACCTTTGGAGACCCCGTTACAATTCAAGTTAAAAAAGCAAATCTGAATAAGAGAATTATTGATTTTTCAATGGTTTATGAGTGAGAATAAAACTGGAGAATTCCTAAAAAAATATCTCGATTATCAAAATCAAAACCTGCCTGTGGGAAATCCCGACTCCCTATATGAGCCGGCGCGATATATTTTAAATCTGGGTGGAAAAAAAATCAGACCTCTTTTGTGTATTCTCGGTTATGATTTATTCTCGGAAGATACGGAAACAGCTTTTCCGCTCGCGTTGGCATCGGAGGTATTTCATAATTTCACGTTAGTTCACGACGATATTATGGATAATGCCTCGCTGCGGAGAGGGGAAAAAACCGTTCATGTAAAATGGGATGTCAATCAGGCAATACTCACCGGAGACACGATGCTTGTTGATGCTGTGAATCGTTTGATAAAACTGAATACGACTCCGGATCTTCGGATTAATATTTTGTATGAGTTTACGACGATGGCGGATGAAGTTTGTCGTGGTCAGCAATTGGATGTGGAATTCGCTCAGAAGAAGGTTGTGAGTGAAGAAGAATATTTAGAAATGATTCGGTTAAAGACCTCAGTTCTTTTGGGTTTTTGTTTAAAATCCGGTGCACTTTTGGGCGGAGCTTCCGAAACCGATGCTCAGATTTTATACGAAGCGGGAATTCAACAAGGAATTGCTTTTCAGATCATGGATGATTTGCTGGATGTTTTTGGTGAATCAGAATTCGGAAAAGTTCGCGGTGGTGATATTCTGGAAAATAAAAAAACCCTCCTGATGCTTCATCTTCTCAATCATGCAGACCGCAACGATGTCCAGGAAATTTATAAATGGTTTGAACTCAGAGAACCGGAACATGAGAAAATTCGCTTTTTCACCGAGCTGTTCCGCAAATACGATTCGGATGCTTATGTGCGAAATGTGATGATGGAAAAATTTAACGAAGCCGATTTGTTGCTGAACGATCTTCGAAAATCCAGAGACTTTACAGCGTTAGACGGATTATTTACTTCTCTAAAATCACGTCAGATTTGACCCGAATCTATCTCTCCGATTCTTCCGATACCTATTTTAACCTGGCAACCGAAGAATACCTTCTACAGAATAAAGAGGAAGACTACATTTTTATTTACGAAAACCACGACTCCGTTGTAATCGGCAAACATCAGAACGTATGGAAAGAATGCCGCATCAACCGTTGTACAGAAAAAAATGTTGCCATTGCCAGAAGGTTAAGCGGTGGCGGAACGGTTTTTCACGGATCGGGAAATGTTAATTTTAGTTTTATTAAAAATCTTGCGCCCGAAGAACCACTGATTGATTTTAAAAAACATCTTGAACCGGTTATACAATTTTTGAGAAGTCTGGAACTACCGGCCGAGTTCAGTGGCAGAAATGATATTTTAATTAATGGTTTAAAAGTTTCGGGAAATGCCGAGCATGTATTTCAGAAAAAGCGCAGACTCATTCATCACGGAACACTGCTGTTTAATGCAGATATACAAAAACTGAAATCCGTAACCGAAAAGAAAACCCAAGTGGATTTTAAAACCCATGCGGTAGATTCGGTAAGAAGCAATGTTGCCAATATTCAGGATCTGATGGCGGATCCGATAACAAAGGAAAAATTTGTTTCGCGTCTGTTTGAATTTTTCCAGAACACCTTTAATGCTGAGAATTGGAATCCTGAACCGGAGGAAATTCAGCACATCCAAAAGTTGCAATCAGCAAAATATGAAACCAAAGAATGGATTATTCATTACTCTCCCGGACACACTTTAACAACTCCCGACGGATGGAAAATCGAAGTAAAAAAAGGAATGATTATTAATGCCTCCTTTGGGTCAACACCAATTGAAGAACTTCTACAAAAAACTTTTGAACCAGAAAGTTTTAAAAATATTCAGCACCGTAATTTAAGGATAGAAACTGACGAATGGTTTTAAATGGAAGTTATTTTAAACCGAGAATATGCATTGGAATTTCGCAGTGAGTACTGACGACCTGCTGTGTCAGCATAAAATTGTGCAAAGCCTGATACCACGCGACATTTCGCGACTGAGCGATAGCATCGTTATCGTGAAGAAGAGAAAAGGCGTTCATACACGTGGTGAAAGGATTTGCATTCGTAATAGCAATTCCATTAAATATTCCGGGTTAAAACCGACTGATAATTTTTACCTCTCCACCGGTATAACCAAATGAATTCAGACCACACCGGTTGAAAGTAAGTTGCTTTCCAACAACCGCGGAAGCTCCCAGAAATACTGACCGATGTTCGTATAGCCTATATTCCATTCCCGGTTTAAAGTAGCTGTTTAACGCCATATACATTGGCATGGAAACAAAGGTTCGTTCAACCTGATCACTCGGAAAAAATTGTTCTTCACTTATTGCATTGTTGTTTGCATACTGTCGCTCAACCTTGCCTTTTGCTTCCATTATTTCGAAGCCCGCTTTCACCGGTACGCCGATTCCGAGTCCTCCTTCCGATTTCAAATTCCACCTTCTGTTGAGATGTATCTTCCAGACTAAGGAAGGTTTAACAAAAATTACATCATTGAACTCCGTGATATTTATGAGTTCACTATCGAAGTTTCTGCTTTTAAAAACGGAGTCGATAACTTGTTCTTCAACCAATGTTTCCTTTTTGCCTGAGAAAATATGGTGATGTCGGAACTGGGCCGAAATGTCCAGACTAAAAATCCATTCCTTTTGAAGCGAACCGCTGTTTTTGATTAACTGAGAACAACCGACCATATATTCCCGAATAATGGTTGGTTTTGAATTCCAGAATATTTTGGAAAAGGTTTCCGGTTTAATATTTCTGTGCGTTGCAGCCGACAACATTGAAGCATCATAACTCAACGTGTTGCGATTCGAAAGTAAATTCAAACCAATTGATACCTCAAACGGATGACGATAGTTCTGCGAACTTGCTGATAAAGTTGTAAGAAAAAGAACCAGAACCAGCAATTTCCGCATGGAGAACATTTAGATAATTTTGAAACGGAAATTATTAAAAATTCTTACCACGAACAACCACAGTTGAAAAAAGCAGATAAAGTTGCATTTATAATGGCCGAGCTCAATCGGCTGTATCCGGATCCGCCGATTCCCCTTGAGCACAAAGACGCGTACACGTTGCTTGTTTCTGTTGTGCTCTCGGCTCAGTGTACAGATGAACGCGTTAATAAAATTACCCCTCTCCTTTTTGCCAAAGCGGATAATCCTGCGGATATGGCAACCTTATCGGTTGATGAAATCGCAGACATCATAAGACCCTGCGGTTTGAGTCCGATGAAGTCGAAAGGCATTTACGGATTGAGTAAAATTATTACCGAAGAGTATCATGGTGAGGTTCCCGATAAAATTGAGTTGTTAGAAAAATTACCGGGAGTAGGGCACAAAACTGCATCCGTTGTGATGGCTCAGGCATTCGGAGTTCCGTCATTTCCCGTTGACACACACATTCATCGGCTGGCAACCCGATGGGGATTAACCAATGGCAAAAATGTGGTTCAGACAGAAAGAGATTTGAAAAAGTGCTTTCCGGAAGCAAGTTGGAACAAGCTCCATTTGCAAATCATTTATTTCGGAAGAGAGTATTGCCCGGCCAGAGGTCACATCATCGAAAAATGCCCGATTTGCAATGTAATCGGATGCAAAGAAATTCGGTAAGTGTAATTGGATATTCTAACTTTGACCCGCTATGAAACGATCAACTACACTCATCTTAATATCGCTTGCCATTGCTGGATGGCAAGGTTGTAAATCTTCAAATAATTCTGAGAACACAGAAGAAGGTCAAACCGAAACTGCAGAAGATTCCGCGTCCGGATACTCCGTTCAGGAAGCCTATACAAATGTGGAATGGACTGCCTATAAAACAACGGCAAGAGTTCCGGTAAAAGGTTCCTTTAAAGAGTTTCACATTTCGGCTCCGGAAAATGCGGAAAGCATTACTTCGGTTTTAACCGGACTCACGTTTGAAATAATTACTTCTTCAAGCTTTTCTAATGAAGCCAGTCGCGATGCTAAAATTGCCCAGTTCTTTTACGGGACCTTAGCTTCCTCCGATAAAATTACCGGTAAGATTGAATCCGTGAACGGAACTGATACCGGTGGTGTTGCCATGGTTGCCATAACGCTCAATGATTCCACAAATATTATTGAAGCTCCTTATTCGATAAAGGATAATCAGGTAATGTTAAATGCGCACATCGAACTGGAAAAATGGAACGCCGTTAAAGGAATCGATGCATTAAACAAAGTATGCGAAATGCTTCACACCGGTGCCGATGGCAAAAGCAAGTTGTGGAGTGATGTAGATGTTACGGTTACCTCTACATTAAAAGGTAATTCTCCCGCATCTTAATTCAGATATCAGAGTAACTCTGCTCTCAGGCCTTCGCGGATTAACACCGGTTCATCGCCGGTGCAATCTATTACCGTACTCGGGATATTGCTTCCCGCCCCTCCATCGATAATAAAGTCGACCTTGTGTTGCCACACTTCATATATTTCCTCAGGCTCGGTAAGATAATCCTGGATTTCATCTTCCGAATGGATTGAACTCGACACCAACGGTGATTCTATTGCATTCAGAATCGACTGCACGATATCACTGTCGGGTACCCGGATTCCCACCGTCTTTTTGTTGGATTGAAAGAGTTTGGATATCGAATTATTCGCAGTAAGAATGAAAGTAAAGGGCCCCGGAAGCACATGCTTCATTAGTTTAAATACGGCATTCGGAATTTGACGACAATAGTTCGAAACTTCCGACATATCCCGACAAAGTAAAGAGAGATCTGCCTTTCCGGGTTTCTTACCCAGCAACCGGCAAATCCGATCCATACCATTCTTATTATTTAAATGACAAACAAGCGCATATACCGAATCTGTGGGAATGATTAAAACATCTCCTTCGATCAAAGATTTCGCAAGTTCCTGTATCCGGCGTTTGTCCGGATGATGAGTGTGTAATTGAATAAACTCAGCAGGCATCAGGAAAGAACTGCCTTCACGGCGTCGGCTGCTTCCTGTAACAGGATCGCAGAGTGAACTTCGAGTCCACTATCATCAATTATTTTTTTGGCTTCTTCTGCATTGGTTCCCTGCAATCTCACAATGATCGGAACCCGAACGTCGCCAATATTTTTATAGGCATCCACAACTCCCTGAGCAACCCTGTCGCATCGAACGATACCACCAAATATGTTAATGAGTATGGCTTTTACATTCGGGTCCTGAAGTATTATCCGGAATCCCGCTTCCACCGTTTCAGCATTAGCTGTTCCTCCGACATCCAGAAAGTTGGCAGGGTCTCCACCGCTGAGTTTGATAATATCCATCGTCGCCATTGCCAAACCGGCTCCATTCACCATACAACCCACGTTGCCGTCAAGCTTCACATAATTAAGATTGTGCTTCTTCGCTTCTACTTCCGTCGGATCCTCTTCGGATTCATCCCGCAACTCAGCCAGATTCTTGTGTCTGTACAAAGCATTATCATCCAGATTTACTTTCGCGTCGACCGCAATTATTTTATCATCAGATGTTTTTAAAACCGGATTAATCTCAAAGAGTGAAGAATCGGTATTCTCGTATGCCTTATATAATGCGGTAACAAACGAAACCATTTCTTTCATCGCCTGACCCGACAGTCCCAAATTGAAAGCAATTTTTCTTGCCTGAAATGGCTGTAATCCGGTTGCCGGATCAATCCACTCTTTGTGAATTTTTTCAGGATGCATTTCGGCCACCTCTTCGATATCCATCCCACCTTCGGTCGTGTAGATGATCACATTTTTCCCCAAACCTCGATCGAGAAGAACACTCATATAATATTCCTTCGGCTCTGAATTACCGGGGTAATAAACATCCTGAGCAATCAGAACTTTATTCACTTTTTTACCTTCCGGTCCGGTTTGCGGCGTGATCAACTGCATTCCTAAAATGTCGTTTACACGCTGCTTTGCTTCATCCATTGATTTCGCCAGCTTCACTCCTCCTCCTTTTCCTCTTCCGCCTGCATGTATCTGCGCTTTTACCACCACCCAGTCTGTTCCGGTTTTTTGCTGAAGTGCCTTCACCGCTTCTTCGGTTTTGGAGTTGTCGTCTACAACAACACCTTCCTGAATCGAAACACCATATGATTTAAGGATATCTTTCGCCTGATACTCGTGAATGTTCATAGTAAAATTTTGCGGCAAAAATAACCCCTTCCCAATAATACAACCGACGAAATTGAATGAACAAATTCTGATTTCTAATTACCGGCACTAAACCTCATGGAAATTTATTTTTCCAAATATTAGAGCAATTAGTCCAATTGTTAGAAATATTACATTTACATTTGTGTGGATGAAAATTACTACTACTTGTGCTGCGATGCTCTTGCTATGTACATTTTTAGCAAAAGGCCAAACCTCACAATTTACGGATTCCATTTTCACAAATGTTTTTCAAGCCGAACAATTAGAACAACCCGGATATGCCATTATTAATGTGGTGAACGAGGGAGTTGATGCATCGGGAGCAACAGACGTCGATCAACTTATTTCAGACTTACTGAATCAAAAGGCTTCTGAGGGTTTGATTTTGTACTTCCCGGCAGGTGTTTACCAATTTAATTCAACTATAAAAATTCCATCTAACGTCTGGTTGATTGGTGATGGATCCGGTAAAACATTTCTAAAACTGAACTGTGGTGAAAACGAAGATGGAATTTCCATGTGCGGAAAAACAAAAGGCAAATGGACAGAACTGACGAATGAAAATCTAACAGGTTCAGACAAAATCGTTTGTTCACCTGAAAATTTAAATCCGGGTGATCTCATCAGAATTAAAATTCAAGACGAAAATTTAATTACTTCAGATTGGGCATCCGGTTGTGTTGGTCAGATTGTTAAAATCAAAGAAGTACTATCTGATGGAGTTCGTTTGGAAAAACCATTGCGCATAAATGCCGGCCCTTCTAATGGGGCCAGTTTCATTCATATTAATAAAGTATCGAACTCAGGACTTTTCAACATGAGTATCGAAAGAACCGTTGAGACACAAAGCCAGACAAGTAACATACTTTTAAAGTACACCGACAATTGTTTTGTGTACGGAGTTGAATCTCTCAATTCAAATTATGCTCACATCAATATGTGTTTCTCGTATGGAAACGTCGTTTACGGAAATTTTCTGAAAGACGCATTTGCTTATGGTGATGGCGGGCAAGGATATGGAGTTGTGTTTTCTCATACGTCCTCTGATTGTATTGCCGAAAACAATGTATTTGATCATTTGAGACATTCCATTCTCTTTCAGGCCGGACCGAACGGAAACATCGCTTCCTATAATTATTCTACTAATCCTTACTGGACGTCTGCATACTTCCCGGATAATTTTTCGGGAGATATCGTTTTTCACGGAAATTACCCTTTTGGCAACCTTGTGGAAGGCAATGTTTGCCAAAATATAGTGATCGACAATAGCCATGGCATTAATGGCCCCAACAATATTTTTCTTCGGAACAGAGCTGAAACTGCCGGCATCTTTATGAATGATGAACCCGCGAGTAATGGTCAGGTGTTTTGGGCTAATGAAGTAACCGGCAACGGAAATATTCACAAAAGCTACTTCACCTACCCGTTGGGAAATTATGTTCTGGCCGGAACCGGACATGATGAAAAGGGAAATTTAATTAAAGGAGTAATTACGCCATCCGGAACTTCGGTCGATGTTATTAGTCTTTATTTAAAGGAAAAACCCGGCTTTATGTCAGGATTCAACTTTCCTGCTGTTGGAAATGAACAGGAGTTTAACCGAAACACCATTCCCTCTCAACACAGATTCGGCAGTACGCACAAAACAATTGATTTCCCTTTCAAAAACCCGTACTCGGTGCGGATAATTAATTTCAACCTTAATCAAAAGGAGGAATCTGTTCAACTTAACTGGCAGGTGAGCAACCCCGAAGTTTGCCGAAATTTTGAGATATACCGCTCTGTGAATGGCAGTATTCCTTCATTTATTTCATCGATTAATTGTAACTCAAACACCCCCAATTTATATCAGTATGAAGACCTTAATTCTTTAAATTCAATTTCACAAGTTAAAACAATCGCCTACCACATTATTATGAAAATTGAAGATGAATCCGTCAGTAGTGATACCATTACGCTGGAAATTGAAAAAATCACGACTAGTGTTTATATGAACAACGAGAGACAACTACAGGTTTTAGGATCTCCTGCTCAGGTAAACCTTTACGACCAAACCGGCCATTTATGTCAATCTCTGATGAACCCAACCGGTTCTGATTACACGGTTTCCCCTAATCTTCTGGATGGCATTTATTACGTGCAGGTTCTGGATGAAAAAGGAAATGGTGGATTTCACAAATTGCTCATCACAAGTAGAAAATAGATCGTCTGAAGTGGTGGACCTATGGTCTGTTACTTACACGCCAGGGTTGGACAAGGACTAAAGTCTGCGTTCAGCCCTTTTTTTATTTCTGGGTATTTCTGTAAAGCAGATAAGCGACTCCGGAAAACATAATATTAGGAATCCAGACTGCTACTGCCGGATGCATAGTTCCGGAGGTGCCGAATGAGGTGAAGAATTGAATGATAAAGAGGTAAGCAAAGCTGATTAGTACTCCTCTTGCTAAACTCCAGCCAACACCTTGTCTCGATTTTATAGAAGATACGCAAACCCCGATAAATGTGAGAACCAACATAGAAAACGGACTCGCATATCGTCGTTGCTTTTCTGTCTGGTAAAAAAATAAATCGGTAGTTCCCCGCATTTTTTCGAGTTCGATATATCGGTTCAATTCATTCATATTAAAGGATTGAACGTCTTCTTGCTTTCTGAAAAAATCTTCCGGATCAAATTCAACCATCGTGTCGAGTGCAACTCCACGGGTTAATTTCTCCGTTCCATCCGGAAGAAATTCCCGAATGCGATAATTAGAAATTCTCCAGGAATTTGTTTCGTGATTCCAGTCGAGTTTGTCGCCGAACAATCTGGATTTTAATGCGCCATCCTCAAATTGTTCGAGTTCAATCCTGTAACCGAAACTGTCGAGATAATTGTAATTCTGAAGTGTCATCACCACTCCGGGTTTTATCTGACGCTTGATATTTCTCTTATGGTTTAAAGATAAATCGCGTGTGTATTTATTTTCAAATTCTACCCGCTTTTTATCTGCTCTGGGAATAATCCAGGCGTTAAGACTAAAACTAAAAATAGCAATTACAAAAGCCGCAATCATGTATGGGCGCAGCAACCTGAGATAAGAAACTCCACCCGACAGAATTGCAACAATCTCCGATTTCGACGCCAGTTTGGAAGTAAAGAAAATAACGGAAATGAAAACGAAAATCGGGCTGAACAGATTGAGCAGAAAGGGAACAAAATTCAAATAGTAATCGCGCAATACTTCAATGAAGGGAGCTTCCTTCTCAACAAAATCATCGATCTTTTCGCCAATATCAAAAACCACGATGATGATCGTGAACAGACCTAAAGTCATGGCAAAACTGCCAAGAAATTTCTTAATGATGTAGAGGTCGAGTTTCTTCAGCACCTTATTCCATCTTACTTTTAGCACTTCTCATTGCGGCCATGAAAAAAGCACTCATCTGTTCCGATTCCTGAATCAAAGGCTTAATGATAGTTGCATCCAGTATTTTTTCACGAACAATTAATTCGAGCCAGTAAGAACATCCGAAGCAGGCATCCGCAGCTCTGTTGAGACGTTCAACAAAAATGCCGGAGAGTTGTCCGCCGGCTAGGCCTTTCGACTGAATTGCCAAATCAGAAGCATGGCGTATTAATTCTGCACGGCAAAAAACAAGTATCGGAGTTGTTGCCTGCATAACGGCTGCAACCTTAACACATGCATTACTCAAGGTGTGGGATCTTTCCCCGATTTCTTCTGGTCTCATTATTAAAGTTTATTAGAAACTATGGGAAGAATCCTGTTCTTCCATTCCGCAAATTCTCCTGAAATAATCTTGGATCTGGCTTCGCGAACCAGCCACAAATAAAACATGAGGTTTTGCCTGCTTGCAATCTGTGCTGATAAATACTCGCCTGAAATTGTTAAATGTCTCAGATACGCTTTAGAATAATCGGGTGTTAAAACCGGGTCAACCGGATCAAAGTCTTGTTCCCACTGTTTATTACGCATATTCATGATTCCCTGCGTGGTAAAAATTTGCCCATTACGAGCATTACGGGTTGGCATCACACAGTCGAACATATCGATTCCGAGCGCAATGCATTCAAGAATATTTGCCGGAGTACCCACTCCCATCAAATATCTCGGTTTGTCTTTAGGAAGAATACTGCAAACCAGATCAGTCATGGAATACATATCTTCGTGGGGTTCACCGACGCTCAATCCTCCGATTGCATAACCGTCTGTTTCGTGTTTCAAAACATATTCAGCACTTCGTTTTCGTAACTCGGGATACACCGAACCCTGCACAATCGGAAAAAGACTTTGCTGATGATCATAACGTGGTTCGGTTTCATTCATGCGATTCACACACCGGTCGAGCCAGCGATGGGTCATTTCCATCGATTTGGTTGCGTATTCCTTTTCACAAGGGTAAGGCGTGCATTCGTCAAACGCCATTATAATGTCTGCGCCAATTGTTCGCTGAACATCGATAACATTTTCAGGAGTAAATAAATGTTTGCTTCCGTCAATGTGACTTCTAAACAGCACGCCTTCTTCATTTATCTTTCTCTGATCGGAAATGGAATAGACCTGATAACCTCCGCTATCGGTTAAAAGTGCCCGGTCCCAGTTCATAAATTTATGAAGCCCACCTGCTTTCTGAAGAGTGTCGGTTCCGGGTCTGAGAAAAAGATGATAGGTATTTCCCAGAATGATGGGTGCATCTATTTCATCTTTAAGAATTTTCTGATCTACGGCTTTAACGGATCCCAAAGTGCCAACCGGCATAAAAATCGGGGTCTCAATAATTCCATGATCCGTAGATAGCTGTCCGGCTCTGGCTGACGACCTGCTGTCTTTTGCGACAAGTTCAAATTTCATTGATTTTAGCCTTCGAAATGAAGGAAGAACTGAATCAGTTTTGGCGACATTCTCGACAAAGAACTCGCATAAAAATAGGGATCCTTCACTAATGAATTTCCGATTCCATTACTAATTCTGATTTCGGGTGAGAACTTAAAATACGGATAATAGAAATCGAAACCGGCTCCGACATCGTAACTGAAAGTTGCCGGTTGAAGAGCAACAATTGGTTTTGTATTACTGCGGTCTGTATTGATATCAGATGCAAAATCATAACGGTAAGTTGCACCTCCAACCCAATAGAATCGAGTGTTCCTGTTTCGTTTTGATTTGTATTTGATAAGGAGAGGAATTTCCATGTAAGTCGAATTCATCTTGGCAACTTTCACATCACCGCCTTTAAACCGATACTCGAGGTGTCGCTCCACAAACTGAATATTCACCATAGTTCTGAAATCGAAATAATCAGAAATTCGGACATTCATGATTCCTCCAACCCCAAATCCCGGAAAGCTCTGCGTATTAATCTGCTGAATGGTGTCGAAATCCATGAAGTTGGGAGCAGTTGTATATTTAAGTTTCCCCCAGTTCCCGATTATTGAAAACCCGAAATGAACTTTCTGGATGTCGTAAAGTGGATTGATTTCCTGTGCCGGCAGGATTTTGAAAAGACCTGTAATCATTAATAAGGAAAACAGGATTTTTTTCGATTTTGCCTTGAACTGTTTCATTTTGTAGCTACGTAGATTGAGCTGATTCCAAAGGTCAAACGTCTGCATTTTACGTCGGAGTATCCACACTTCTTCAGTATCTCAAGCAACTCGTTCCCTTCCGGAAAATGTTGCACAGACTCAGGCAAATATCGGTAGGCATCGGCATTACCGGAAAAAAGTTTCCCCCACATCGGCAAGAGATATCGCGAATAGAAACCATACAGTTGTTTCATTGGAAAGGTGGAAGGTTTCGAAAATTCGAGAATTACAAGCCTTCCTCCACTCCTCAAAACCCTCAACATTTCTTTTAGTCCTTTCTCCAAATCTTCAAAATTCCTGACTCCGTAGGCAACTGTAACTGCATCATAAGAGTTGTCGGCATATTTGAGATTCATGCTGTCGCCCTTCTCCAGTTCAATGTTTTTAATCCCAGAATCCCAGATTTTTTTTCTTCCGACTTCCAACATATTGGCTGATAAATCGACTCCGGTAATATGGTCCGGTTTCAGATCCAGACAAGCAATCGCCAAATCTCCGGTTCCGGTTGCAACATCCAGAATTTTTTTAGGTTGAAGATTCCTTAGTTCTTTCACAACTGCGGTTCTCCATTTCTTGTCGATACCAAAAGATAGAAAGTGATTTAAAAAATCATATCGATGTGAGATGCTGTCGAACATGGCCTCGATCTGGGCACTTTTCGATTCTTCCGAAGTATACGGTTTTACTTCCTTTCTCACAGATTCTGCAGTGGTGTGCGGCATAAGATTTAAGTTTGCAAATATCACTGATGACCATTAAAACAGCAAAGTTTGAGTCTTCATTTGGAGATGTCAGCCAAATGGGGGAAAATAAAATACCTGAATTTGCCTTTATCGGCCGATCGAATGTGGGTAAGTCGAGTCTGATTAACATGCTGACCGGTCAGAAAGCACTAGCCAAAACTAGCTCAACTCCGGGGAAAACGCAGTCTATAAATCGGTTTTTAATAAATGAATCCTGGTATCTGGTTGACCTACCGGGTTACGGATATGCAAAAGTTTCCAAGAAAAGCCGCGAGAAATTTGGCGACATGATTATGCGATATATGCTTGAACGCAAGCAATTGATCACAGCTTTTGTGCTGGTTGACATCCGCATAGATCCTCAGAAAATTGATTTAGAATTTATGGAATGGTGTGGTCTGGAGAGTATTCCGTTTCAGATAATTTTCACGAAAGCCGATAAGATTAAAGCCAGTCAGGTTGAAATGAAACTTGAGATTTACCGGGCAACACTTCATGCAAATGGTTGGCAGGATTTCCCGGCTTTTTTTATCAGCAGTAGCAATACACAACAAGGGAAGGATGAAATTTCGGCTTATCTCGACTCACTTATTCCGCTTGAAATGTGAACAAAATGTTTCACCAGAACACAACGATTTCTATCAATTTTGTCCCCGATAAGCCACCATTGCTTTGACACTCAGTTTTATTCTGTTTCTCCTCTTCTGCCTGTTCGCCCTTATTCACATTGTGTTCTACCTGATGATGCTCACAGGTGTGTTCACCGATCGTCGATTACCGGCAGCCAGAAAAGACGGCGT
This sequence comes from Bacteroidota bacterium, assembly GCA_016124755.1. GTDB lineage: Bacteria > Bacteroidota > Bacteroidia > NS11-12g > UBA9320 > WGNA01. Next base: position 306,576 of record WGNA01000005.1, read on the forward strand.
ATCTGTGATCATCTGTGCCCGAAATAATCGCGAAGGGTTAGAAGAAAATCTGGATTCAATTCTTCGTCAGGATTATCATGATTTCGAAGTAATCGTTGTAAATGATGGTTCTACTGATGGAACAAAAGATTTTCTTGATCAGCTTGCCTCTCAAAACGACCGGCTTAAAGTTCTTCATCTCGATATTGATGACCGTTTTCACAGAGGAAAAAAATTCGCTCAGACCATCGGAATTAAAGCAGCAAAAAATCAAAATCTTCTTTTCACAGACAGCGATTGCATGCCGGTGTCTGATCAGTGGCTAAAACGAATGACTGCCTATTTTACCGAGGGAAAACAAATCGTTCTCGGAATTAGTCACAACCAGAAGTCCGTTTCTTTTCTGAACTGGATTATCCAGCTTGAAACATTTCACACCAGCTTTTTATACGTGAATCTCGCATTCAAGAGCCGGGCTTACATGGGACTGGGACGGAACCTCGCCTACAAACGCGACTTATTTTTTAGCATTAAAGGATTTGCAAGTCATCAACACATTATGTCTGGCGACGACGATCTGTTTGTAAATGAAACAGCAACCAAAAGTAACGTAGCTGTATGCATCGAACCGGAAACCGTTACCTCCACCAGATTCAAGGGTGGTTTTTCAAAATGGTTAAAACAAAAGAAAAGGCACTTTTCCACCGGACGGTATTATCGCCCCGGAGATAAATTGCGTCTGGGCATTTATTATTTCAGTCTGTTCTTCATGTATTTCACCGGAATTCTGGCCGGGATTTTAACCCAGTATTGGATTTTCGTTTTGGCAGTTACCGCCGTTTATCTGATTATTCAGGGCATTGTGTTGCATAAAAATATGAAAGCGCTCGGCTATCTCACATACTTCCCGGTATATGTGTTTATGGATATTTCAATTCTCCTGATTCAGATATTTGTGGGCATCAGAGGATATTTCTCAAAACCAAAGTCGTGGTAGAAAAGCTATCTGAATTTTTCCCGGAGTTAACTAATCTGCAACTTCAACGGTTTGAAAAACTTGAACCTCTTTATCGGGAATGGAACGCTCAGATAAATGTTATTTCCAGAAAAGATATTGATCAATTCTTCACCCGGCATCTTCTCCACTCATTGTCCCTAACCCGAATTGTGCAGTTTCAATCTGGAACTCAGGTTTTAGATGTTGGTACGGGAGGAGGTTTTCCTGGCATTCCTCTGGCAATCTTTTACCCGCAAGTGGAATTTCTTTTAGTCGATTCAATCGGAAAAAAAATTAAAGTCGTTCAGGCCATTGCCGACGAATTAAAACTGACGAACGTTGTTGCCCGACAGATCAGAGCCGAAGAGCTAACGGGCAAATACCATTATGTAGTTTCACGTGCTGTAACTCAGCTTGAATCCTTCTATCGGTGGATTAATGGAAAATTAGTGAAGGGAAATACCTACGGTTTTTACGGATTAAAAGGCGGTGATCTGAGCGAGGAAATCTACAATTTCCGGTTTGCCTTTCCGCACAAAAAAGTTACCGAATACAACCTAAACGATTATTTCAATGATGCGTTTTTTGCCACTAAAAAAGTGGTGGCAATCCCGAACTAAAAGCGATTTGCTTACGGTAGATTAATTTTAACAACGCCGTTGGAGGTTTGTAAATTCAGCACGGTTGTCTCCGAAATTAATTTTCTGTTAAAACACATCGAGCCGGTTAATAAGGCTTTACAGTATTGCTCCGGATAAATCAATTTACAATTTCGCTGCACCGGATTAGATTCCATCACATCCGGACTTACAATTAATTCAAAGGTTCTGTCCAGATCACAACCACCAACAGTAATGGTTAAATTAATATTTTCATTGTCTGCTTCCACTGATTTCACCTGAAATGACTGAACCGGCAGAGCATCAAAAATGGTAGCTGAAGGAATCGATACAGATGAACATTCCGGATTATCTGTGCAATTACAAACATCATCCTTCTTACAGGCACTTACAGAAAAGGTGAAAATTAAAAGAACAATCAGAATCTTCCCATTCATCAGCGCATCAGATGAATTGTCCCGTTCTTTTGATACGTCTGATTCCGATAATCGGAGAAAGAGATAACGTACATATAAACCCCAGCCGGAGAATCTACGCCTTCAAATGTTCCATCCCAACTTTGTGTCTGATCATCGGTTTGGTAAACCATCTGTCCCCATCGGTTGTAGAGAGTAAGTTTATAATCCTGCACCGCGACACTTACCGGATGGAAGACATCATTAACGCCGTCTTTATTAGGTGTAAAGGCTGTTGGTACATAAACATTAGGTTCAAAATAGAAACAGATTTCATTGCTCCAGGATTCTTTATTCTGACCATCCTGTTCGATAGCTTTAATTCGGAAACATTGTCTGAAGTTCGATGAATTACCATCTATTAAAATGGTTTCTCCCTGTGTTACAATTTTATCGAATCGCATGAACTGATCGGAGTTCGTACTCTTGTATAATTCGTATTGTCGTACTCCACTATCCCAACCCAAATACGGTGAAAACCGAAGAATCAATGAAAAGTCGGTCTCATCCTGAATACCGGTTAACAAAACATTTGTATGTACCTCCGAATACCGCACATTTCCACACAGATCATAACCTTTAATTCTGTATTCAAAGGCATTTTCATCTGTATTAATTCCGGATTCAAAAAAGGAAAGATGGTCTTCAGTGGCTACTGTTACCCAAGGGTCTGAACTTCCTGCATTTCGCTTTTGAACCTCATAGGGTTTTTGAGTAAGGTTGTCGTTCAAAGTCATCCATTCTCCTAACATTCTGTCGTCGGGAAAACCAACCGAAACCAGTTCCAGATCAATCTGAAGGTTTGAGATGTACACCTGAATTTGAAGTGTATCTCCCACACAACCGAATTCGCTGATTTCAACTGCCTTGATTTTTCCGTATCCGATTTCCGGCCAATCAACCAGAATATGGCTTGAATCACCACCCGAATATGTTCCATTTTCAACCCACCATTTATAGGTAGAGTTTGTAAAGCCATTAATGAAATAAGAAGTGTGCTGATTGTCCGGGAAACAGTGAACCAAAGCCCCGGTAATTTCGGTTGAGACCGGTTTGGGATGAACCACCATTATAGTATCGATTGCCTGGCCCGGACAAGAATCCTTGCTCAATTCCACCACTGAAATCTGATACGTTCCCGGAATGTTCCAAATCAGATGTACCGTATTAGTTCCCTGACCTGTTATTCCCTGATCTGATCCGTCAATGGTCCATCGATAGCTTGACCCCGGAAAACCATTAACCGAATAAGTAGTTTCATCGTTCCCCTGGCACAACTCGAAATCTCCGGTAATTTCATCAGCAGTTGGAATCGGATTAATTTTAACGTCAATACTTACGACCGGACTTATGCACTGCTTTTTGTTTACCTGATCGTAAGCGGTTTGCTGAACAGAGACTTTTCCATTACCGGCAGCACCCCAGGTTACATTTATCAAACTGCCGGAATCACCTGCCACCTGATTTCCACCTGCAATTGTCCAATGGTATGTTGAGCCGGAAGACTCCACAACGTCGTACGGAACAAATGCATCAAATTCACAAACCGAAATATCACCTTCAGGGGTTATTCCATCCAGATTATATGTTTTGTTCACCTGATATTGAACGGGATCTGAGACACAACCAAACTGATCTGTTTCAATTGTTTCCACAGTTCCGGTTCCTTCATTTCCCCAATTAACCAATTGAACAGAAGATGTCCCGTTTGTAACTTTTGTTCCGCCGGAAACACTCCAGCTGTATGATGAACCTTTTTGTCCGCGTGCATAATAAGCAATGTTGCTGCTATTCGGACAAACGGAAGACGGGCCAATGATAGATGGTGCAGGTTTGCGAACGTTTACTTTAAAATTCGCTGTATCACTTGCACAGCCATCAGAATTGGTTTCAACCAGTTTCAAAACAAAGTTTCCGGTTGAATTAAAGCTCTCGGTGAGTTGATTGTTTGTGCTGGTAGAACCATCCGGCAAAAACCATTTAATTGAAGAACCGGGTTTCGGAGTTACTGAATAAATTAATCCGGATTCATCTAAACAAACAGTATCCTTTCCCGATATAGTTGGCAAAGCAGGAGAAGGTACCAGTGTAATGTCTTTCGAGACAGTATCTCCGGGACAGCCGAATTCACTGATTTCCAGCATTCGTATTTTGCCATTACCTGTTCCGTTCCAGATTACCGTTATATCCTGACCGGTCTTATTCCCCTGAATAGTTCCACCGGTTACCTCCCACCAAAAAGTTGAATTGGGTTTGCCATCCTTCGCCGTATATATATTGGGTTTGGATGATCCGGAACACGCGCGATCCGGCCCGAGTATTTCTTTAGAACCAACAAATTTCAACACCTTTATTTCGATGTTTACGTGATCTTCTTTAGGCGGACAACCATTATCTCTTGCTGAAATAGTAACGAGATAAGGCTTATCTCTGGCCTGTTCACACGAGGGAGTCCAGCAGAATTTAGATGTTACAAAATCAGTCCCTACCTTAGTCTCCATCACTGCTAATGGTGGACTAACCCCGTTCTCACCAGATAGAATATCTCCGGTTGCATAGAGTGTAACCTGTTGTGGTTTATTATCACTGTTTTTTGCTTCGGTTTCCAAACACAACTCCTTCCCGGCCTCAACTTCGAAGTAGTGTCCGTCCGCACTCCGTGCTGTGGGTTTATTGTTCGGATAGCATTTGAGTACTAGAATCTGCATATCCAGCCTCACCGTACTCAGTAAAATTCCATTTCTGTATTCAGCAACTTCGATAGCAATCACATAGCTACCTTCATTGGGCGCAAACAACGTTGTGAGTCCGTTATTCGGATTGATCTCAGCCATTCCATTTCCGCCAAAAGGTTTGGTATAACCGAAACTTGAACGGTAATACACTGTCTGAATTGGAAGTTGAAGATTTGTAGGTGGGTCGGGCATTGCACCGCCTTGTGTTGGTTCACCTCCCTGCCAGGGCCAAACGAAACGGTAAACTAATGAATCTCCATCCGGATCAACTGCACGGTTCAAAAATGTGTTGGTATCCTGTGCACACATATACGGGCTCGGAACACCGCTGAACATAGGGCTGCTGTTTCTGAGCGCCGGATTGGGAATAAAGCAATAATAGCTTTGTCCCTGAAATGGTTTGCCCGCATCCAGAGTTAGATTATCCTGAATATTCCTGCAGCATCGAACGAAGAGTAAATGATAACCTTCTGTGTACGCCTGAAGGTGAATGACCTTTTCGTAATAGGCCATCTCTATTTCGTTGTTTGCGTAATAATCACATTCGGCGTTTCCGGGAGGTTTTACATCCTTTCGGTAAATCAACCGGATGTCTTCTTTTGATGTTCTGTTCAGATCCTGATTGTTGAGATAAACCCCAACACTGATTACCTGATCAAAGTCCACTGTCGATTGCTCTTTATCACGAAACATATAGAGCATGATCTTGTAAGAGTACTTTCCATCATCATCCTTCTTCAGAAATTCATAGCCCATATAGCCACCGATCAGGTGCGTGGCTCCTGCTTGAAATGAGTTGGAAATTAACAGGATGAAAAGCGATATAACTCCGAGAAAATGTCGCATCCGCAGCTTATCAGGCAAAATACCACATTTTCTTTTATTATTCATTTTCGGTCTTAAGTTCAGCCAACGAGTTCCTGTAAAAATGACGCCAGTCGGGAAAGATTTGTTATTTCAACACGTGTAAGTTTATCATCAAATTTGTCAACACTTCCATTCACGAAAAATTTCTTCATTCCCAATCGCTCCGCAAAGTTCATATCCTTTTCGGAGTCTCCCACCATGATACTTGTGTTAAATTCTATCTCCGGAAAATCCTTCTTCGCCTGAAGTCCCATTCCCGTTTCCGGTTTACGGCATTTAGGTTTTGTTTCTGCGAGTTCCGGACAGTAGTATATTTTATCAATCCTTCCGCCGGCATTTGAAATGGATTCCAGCATGTTGGTATGAATAACTGATAAATCTTCATCTGTCATCAGCCCCTTTCCAATACCCTGTTGATTGGTTACAACTACTATTCTGCCGAACACTTCTGAGAAATACTTAATTGCTTCAAGACTGCCTCCTATAAATTCAAACTCCTCCCAAGACTTCACATAATCATTGTCGCGATTCACATTTATTACTCCATCACGATCGAGGAAGAGCGTCCAGCTTTTATCGGGTTTAAAGTTTTCTAAAATGTTCATTCGCATTGTGAAAATCTTCCGGCACTCCTATATCAATAAAATATCCTTCTGTCTCAAAACCTCCGAACTTACCATCTCCGAATTGCTTTTGAAGTAAATCCTGCTCGAAAGAAAATTTCCCTTTCCGAAACCAATTTTCGAGGAATTTTCTATTCACATAATAAACCCCACCATTAATCCAACCCGGCTTAACATCATTCGTTTTTTCATTGAACGATTCAATTGTTCCGTCTATCTGAACAACCGACCCATATCTTGAAGCATTCTCAACATACCGCAATGCCAGGCTTATTTCGAAATTGTGTTTGAGATGAAAGTCTTCTATTGCTGCATAAGGAAAATCAAAAAAAGTATCTCCATTTAAAATTAAAAAATGCTCGGCACTAATCTTTTCCGCCGCCAGACAAATTCCTCCACCTGTGCCCATAGGTTCCTCTTCAATTGCATATTCAATAGCAAGTTCCCTGTAACTTTTGCCGAAATAGTCGCTTACCATTTTGTGGAGATACCCCACCGATAAAACTACTTTTGAATATCCTTCCGCTGCTAATTTGTCAAGCAGATACGTAAGAAACGGCCGATCTGCAACCGGTGCCATGGGTTTGGGAATATCCGAAATTACTTCGCGCAAACGGGTTCCGAATCCACCGGCAAGAATTACCGCTTCCTTCATTGTTCGATAGTGTAACTGTACAAACCCGACATGCTGAATTCGTAAGATTTCACTTCTCCGTTGTACTGTGAAAGTGTTTCAATCACTTTATATCGCGTATTTCCGGGACAGTAAAAAAAGAAGAATCCTCCTCCGCCAGCACCCGAAATTTTACCGCCGGTTGCTCCTGCTTTCATCACCTCATTATACAATTCTTCAATTTGAGGATTCGAAATTCCGTCTGCCATTTTCTTTTTATGCTCCCAACCAAAATGAAGTATTTCGCCAATTTTATCTAATTCTCCTCTCAGCAGCGCTTCCTTCATTTTAATGCTTTGTTCCTTCACCCTGTGTGTGGCCTCAAGTGCTACCGAAGTATTGCTTCTTATCGCCGTGCTTTGTTTTTCAATTATGGCTGCGGAATCACGGCTGGTTCCCATGAAGAATAAAACTATATTGTTCTGAAGTTCCGTGAAGATCTTTCGGCGAATTCTTAATGGATTCACGATTACTTTTTCGTCTTTATAAAACTCCATGAAATTAAATCCACCAAAAGTTGCAGCATATTGATCCTGCCTTCCGCCGGCCAGATTCAAATCCTGTCGTTCAATCTGATAAGCCAGATGCGCAATATCATATTCTCCTAAAGGTAATTTCAACCATTCGGCAAACGCCCCAAGTACCGAAACCACCAGAGTTGATGAAGAACCGAGACCACTACCCGGAGGTGCGTCTACATGTGTTGTAAGTCTGAAAGACATCGGCTCACATTTAAAATCACGAATGATCCGATTGTACACTCCTTTAATTAAATCGAGCTTACCATCCATTGGAAGTTGGTAATCTGATTTATAAACCAGCATCTCATTTTTATCGATCGATTCGATTTCAATGAAATCACTTTCCAGCGGCTGAATAGTCGCTGAAGCATAAAGGTTAATGGTGGCGTTCAGGATGCTACCCCCGAAAAGATCTGCGTACGGACTTACATCTGTGCCTCCTCCCGCCAGTCCGATGCGCAATGGAGCTCTGCTGCGAATGATCTTCAAAATGACCCGTTGTTTGGGCCTCAAAGATATTAAGGCTGATCAACTACCACTTGCTTTTTTCGCCGCACTTCATTCGTTACGTCGCGAAATTCATACGGATGTTCCCAATCCGAAAAGTAAGATTTATCCGGTTCAAGTGAATATTGCTTTCCGAAATATTTATTCATTACCACCTTAAACGAATTAACCGGACTGATCTCCGGATACAAAAGAGAATAGTCGTGATCCGGAAAGTAATAGGCATTCATAATGGAAAAACGCTCATGGAAATCGTTATCCTCAAAACCATTGTGATTTCTCAATTCGGAGGCGGATCCGTGATCTCCCTGTAGAATTATAACCGAAGGGCGTTTTGACTCATGAACAATTTTATGAATAAGTTCTTTAAGCCTGGAATTAACATACTGAAGTTGCTGCGTATAACCTTCTTTGTACCAGGTGTTCTCATCTTCATTTCCTAAAGGAGACCATATATTATAATTGCGATCTGTCTTTCGGGGAGAACCATCAGCGTTAAATAAAAATGGCTGATGCGGGCAGAGTACATGTCCGTGAACATAAGTCGGATCTGTTCTTCCCGTTGCCTTTTCCATCATGGTGAACGCATTTTTTATTTTCTTCCGATGCAGATCTTCCGGGCTCAGAGTGCTGATATTTTTTCGTTTGTTGAAGGCACGGATTGCGGTTGAATTGATCAGTAAATTCTGAAATAAACTGTATGAAGTTCCTGGAGTGTGGTAAAATTCATCCACCGAATTGAGATAGGCAATTTCAAAAACCGAAGCATCAAAGGCCATCGTGTGATATTCTTGTTGTTTCAGGATTTCCAGAACCTTACTATGATTTAACACCTTTGCCATAGGCCATCTGTCCTCACTTTTTTCACCCAATATCTCAACAATCGAATCCAGATACATCATGTTAAGAGAAGACGGAATCGACAAAACGGTTTGGCCATAATTCGAAACAGCCTGATCTGCTACATAAAACCCTTCAGACTTGAGGAAATCGATAAATTCAGAATTATCAAATCCAAAATATTCGTTCAACACATCCTCGCGGGTGTAAGCATCCATCACTAAATAATAAATGGAAGGTCGGGTTTTGGAAATTTCGCCGACAGATGAATTTGTCTTTTTATCAAAGGTAATTTCAGCAGTTCTGTCGCGACGCATTTCAAATCCCGTAATGGTGAAAAGCGTCATTCCAACAAGCAATACTGCCATCAGATTCATTAGAGAATTCAATCGGATACGGGCAGTTTCTGATCTTGGATATTTCCAAATCAACAGGAAAAAAAGTGCAAGTCCCGACCATTTATAAAAATTGTGATCCATCCTAATTCCCTTAGGATAAAATGGAATTACAACATTTATCAATGACTTCTGATACAATCCGTAATTATAAAACCAGACAAAAAGAAAGGTTGTAAACAGACCTGCTTTCAACCAACTTTTAAATATGAATTTAAAGGTCAAAAGCAATAATCCGGATGCCGTGATTGAAATTAAAACCGGTGTAAAGATTTCATCGTAATGAACATACTGCATGTTCTGCGAAAACAGAAAAAGCACAGGATATATGGCAAATAACCAGGTATGTACAGGAAACTTTTTCACTATCTGGACTTCATCAGATAAAGGGTTCTAACAGAACCTTCTATTTCATTTTTTTCGACGATATTAAAATATTGACTAAAGGCCTTTTCAAATTCCGGTTCGTTGTAGTCGGGAAAAATATCTTCACGGGTTGCTAAAAGAATATCAACCTGAGAATCCCCTTTCGGTACGAATTCAATAATCAGATTTCGACCCAGTTCACTAAAGTATTCTGCGATTTTGCCCAACGGAACATTATTACTGATGGCCAAATGATGAATTAAAGCCAACGACATTATTAAATCCGCCGGCCCCCGATCTTTTAAACTATCCCGTTCGGAATGTGCCCAACCCAGTGCCGGACTCGGATTCGTAAGATCCATTAATAACGGCAAGTGAATCGCCGACTTCTCTTTTCGTTGTCTTCGGTAGTTATTCTCCACCGCAATCGGGTCGATATCAAAAGCCACTGTTTGAATTCCCCTTTCAGATGCTATCGATGAAAACGTCCCGTCATTTGCGCCAAGATCCCAGACCATGGTCGGTTTTAGTGAATCCATCCAACCGTTGATCAGCTTTCTTTTTTGCTCAAACGAGTTGCTTGAATAATTGGTGAAGCTGTAATAATCGCCCCATTCAGTTCCATCCGGATTCCATTTTAATTTCCTGATAGTGGATATCAGATTATCGGTTAAACCGAGAATACCCATTTTCGAAACCTTACCCTTTCCTGTTGAGTTGGTCTTGCGATCGGCGTATTTCTTTTGGGTTTTAGAATGCCAGTGAATGTGCGTTAATAATGAAAGATTAAATCGCTTTTTACCTTTTAAAAGGGATGAAGCAAGATCCAATGGTATGCCGTCTATATGGGATCTCAATAATTTCAGACAGCCAATGTGTCGGTAAGAAGCAAGCGCCAACGGAGCGAGAAAATGCTGACAGAACTGTCTGTAAGCCCCCCATGGAGAGCCATCCTCATATTTGCCAAATGAAAGAGTATCAATAAATACCGGCTTACCTCCTCTGAACTGAATGTTGAATGCAGAGGCATCGCGCAAGGTAAAACCTGCTTTCAAGGCTTCCATTTGAATGTACAAAGTGAGCAGCGCCGCGTCTTTTAATTGAGCGAAGCTCCATTCATACGGATAGGAAATGAAAGGAATTCGATCCGGTTTAATCGTAATTCCCGGCTCATCCGATACTCCTGAAACCTCTTCGTGGCCTATAAGGTATCCCTTTTTTGTAAGGGTTGAATAAAGTTCAGAAGCATAAAAAAGTCTGTACTCCGCCACACCTACCGGATTTATTTGCCGGTAGATTTCAGAATCTTTTGAAAATATATAACCAGAAGGATCGCGGAAAGACGAAGAAAGTTTATTCATTTTCGGACTCTTCCAGATAGTCTTGTTCTTTGGAAGAAGATCCTTTAAAAAAACCTACTAAACGTTGCCAGTAAAGTTTGATGGCATAAGCTCCGCCAACAGCACCGGCGATGATCATCTGAATTATATAGCTTCCCGATCCCGGATCAAGATAGGCCGCCGCATCCAGTGAACAAAGGGTCACCAGCAAAAAAGAAAGTAATGTATATTTTGATTTCATGTGTCAAGAAGTGTCGCGAATTAACCCAATATTAATAACAATTCGGTAACGTTACGGAAACATGGTTAAGGTCATTACGAAAATTATAAACACGTTTCTTTGTCTGATTAGAAAAAAAAATAATTTTGCAGGCCTTTTTAAAGGGTAGCTCATATTAATGGAGCGACTCGAACGAGAGTTCGATCCTTAAAAGAAAAGGAACTGCTCTTTGAAAGAATTAATTGGACGTTGCATATATGGCGTCTGATTATTCAACAATAGATTATGTGCTTACCCGCCGAAACATAGTGAAGGCGGCTAGTTCAGTTGGCCCGTACGATCGGCAATGCCGATGTTAGGGTCCCGAAAAGCAATACTTCGTCGGGATTAGAGCGCATCGGACGGCAGTTCGATCCTTATGGAGGGAACGGAAATAAAAATATTAAAGTTGATATAGTCAACTTTAATTGGCGGGCTTGCCCGTCGAAACATAGTGAAGGCGGGGTAGCTCAGATGGTTAGAGCGCAGGATTCATATC
>WGNA01000022.1 GCA_016124755.1 Bacteroidota bacterium
TGACAAATTCCCGCCGGGGCTATCCCGCCTTTCCGACGGACCACCCACGCGTTCCTATTCTTGTTTTAGATCCGCTTCGCACGATTCATTTTGAACTTTTTAATACAAAAAATGAAGTGATCCAGAAGTTGGTGTAATTATAAGGAGAAGCATTAAAGTAAAAATGCTTGAAACATTCATTATCTTCTAATTGGCATTAACGCGTACAGAAGCAATCCTATATCTGCTTATTACTTCAATTTCAATTCGCTGTTAATGAATTTTATTAATTGTTCATTCACTGCCTTAACCCGTTCCCAGTGTTCAATCTGCACCCTTACCAGACCAAGTTTTTGGGTCAATAGTTTTCGATACCGGGGACTACCACATATTTCCGGAATGTTCCACTGAGGGAAATTTGTTTGAACATCCAGCACCATGGCATATTCCATTGAATGGCTCACGATGTCATTCCACTCCGCACGAAGGTTGTCCATGTCGTGGTTTATGATAATGTCCGCACCCAGACTTTGCAGTTGAACCTCGTAGTAATCGAGAATACTTCTGCGGAGGCTGTCCGACAAGATCAACGATAACCTACCGGAAGACAGGCTCTCAACATAGGATCCCTTGGTGGCCAGAAAGCTGCCATAGTAGGAGTAGAGGGCATTGTGGCGAATAAAATCCATCGGGGAGTAGCCCTCCGGGTTGAAGCACACTTCGTGAAGCATGGTGTCCAGCACTGCAATTTGAAACATATTATTTTGGATGTTGATGTCGAACACTTCCGTGTCTTTATGGAGGTCCTGAAGAATATTCTGCAACAGCTTTTTTTCTGCCACCCGATCAATCCGATGAAGGTTCCAGTCGTTGATTTGAAGCGCTATCAATATCCCGATGACCACGAGCACAATCTCTCCGGTGAAATAAAACAGGTATTTGCTGAGTCGGTTTTCGCTGATGAGTTTTTGCCGGATTGTTCTGAAGATTTTTATCATTTTTAATTTTGGGTTGGTGCTAATCTATGTGAAAAATTAGCTAAAATTTAGGAAATCACTTTTTCGAAATTAACATAAATCGGGTGGAAGAATTTTTTTAATACTTCTCCGTTTGAATATACCAAGATTGTAAATTGGTTTGGGGATCGATGTTCAATCTCTTTTCTTCTCACTTTTTTCTTGATAAAAAAGTAGGCAAAAAATCAAGTCGGAAAGAAAGCTGGCAAGCGCCCTTTATCATTTGTTGAAAATCTGGGAAAGAAGTGTCAAGCACTTTCCCGATTTTCTAGCGAATGACACTATCCCGCCTTTCCGACTGCCCACCCACGCGTTCCTATTCTTGTTTTAGGATCCGCTTTGCACAAATCATTTTGTTCTTTTAATATTAAAATTGAAGTGATCCGGAGGTTGGTGTAATTTTGCGGGAAACATTATTTTTTTATAATTCGAATCGCAATTTGCGCACGTCTCAGATCCCACAGAATATCTATAAAGTCCAGAACAACATTATTCCTCGCACAGAATTCCAATAGGTTCTCCAATCCGTTTCGCGTCCGGAATAAGTCGGGCCGGAATACCTGCTGTCGGATAAAGATCGATATTGCAAAACTGCATTCGTTTCAACGGTGATATTCAGTTTAGCATTAATTCGGTAGTTAATAGAAAGGTTCGGCAAAAGCCCGTACGAATTATAGGTTCCTGTGTAATCCGAAAACGATTTCCTCGGTAAAGGAATGCCGTTGTATCGCCCGGTAATTTGTCCTCTCGAGTAAGACATATCCAATCCTACCAAAAGATTCAGAAATGACAACCGGTACTTTGTTTCTAAACCGAGCCTGAATTCAAAAAAAGTTGTCGTTGCCCATTTCTTTATAATAGATGATTTCATGATCTACCGTTGAAAAACTTGAAGTGGAGGTGTAACTAAAACTTGTTTTATAATAATCGAATGCGACCCGCAATGTGTTTTTCTTTAATCTTTTTTTCGCCATGATTCCGGCAGGAATATTTGAAAAATTAGAAAATCCAATATCATTGTTATTTCTCTGAATTTTGGTGATCGAAAGAAGATTTATCCCAATGTTCCAGTGCTTATCATCACTTGTGGAATCCTGGCCCAAAGAGTTGAGGGACTGAGTAACCAGAATAGCGAGAATTAAAAAATATTTCATTTTAAAAGTCCTGAAACAAAATGCCAGTTTTCATCTCTGTCAATTCTAAAATTTAGATGTCGGATGTCGTTCATTCGATCGAGGAAATCTGCAGTAGAATTCTCTTCAAAATTGGGTTTGTCAACATAAAAAATGATATCACGATAGTCGCGTCTGGTGACTCTGCCGATATAATGAGTTTGATGATGCTGTTTAATAAAAGCCTCTAATTCTTCTTCCATGTCGTTCAGTACTATCGCTTCCGTATCATCCGGGAGTCCGCTTTCATTTTTATTTTGATATTCCAGAGTAATTTGAATACATCATGGAAAGAATTTTTTGTTCGGGTAGTTGTAATAAGCTGTATTCACAATTACAAAACCGACTCCTTCTTCAAATTCGACTTTACCGGCAGAGAAATTTCCAATAGGGAAAATAGGTTCAACAAGTTTGTCTACGACGCGATCAGACTTTTTGAAAATATTCTTAAACATATATACGGACTTCGCAGCATTGTATTAAATGTACATACTGTACTACCAGTTAAATCAGTATTATGGTGAGCACAAACATTCTGTCGAAGATAAACCAATCCGGGAAAGATCCATCATTTGGTTTGGTACTCTTGCATCAGCTATTCAGCGGGTTATGTACAGTTCAGAATTGACCTACTATACATCAATGGTTCAGTAATGCTAATGATTTGGAAGCATCGCCAAAAATCACAAATCCCTGATCGGGGTTGTAGTAAGCAATTTTAGCAGTGTCAGTCACATTGAACTGGATCCATTCGGAGAAATGATTAACTGCTGTGGTTTGATATATAGTCCAAAGATTGATGAAAGTTTGTCCGTACTGAGCGTGTTGAGGCACACACGAATCATAATTTTGACTACTTCCGAATCCATCGCCAAGACGGGTTGCAAAGGTTTGTTGATCAACTTGCAGTATCAAATACATTTGTTTCTTATCAGGAGCACCCAATAATGTAATGTCAAAGGATTTTGTTCCCGATGAATTCATGAATTGAAATTGTTTTCTTTCCCGGTGTATTTCATCATAGGAAAGCAGGTGTTCGGGGTCTGTGGGGTGGATTATTAAAGTATCGTTATTGACCTGATTTAAATGGTATAGTATGGTGTCGTAATTTCCGCTTCCGTTTAGTTCGATGAATTTCAGGGAATCAAATTTCTGGAAATCGGCCAATACATTTTCCAGATTTTCAAAATGCAGTTTTTCAAATTGGGGTGACGTAACAAATTGATCACGGTGGCATGCAACGCACATAAAAGGCAGAAGCCAAGCCAATACTTTGTGAATATGTTGAAATGGATGTGATGTAATCAACTCTGTGTGAATATTTTGTTTGTTGGTTTATCGGAGTTTTGATCCGGAGAATTTTGTAAGACCCTCAAATGATTTCCTCTACCCGCATTTGCTATACGGCAGGTTGTGCTCAGTTATTATCCGGCCAAGTTCCTTTTTAACTTTTGTAAAATTCCATTCAGCCCAAATAGGAAATAGGTATAAACCGATAACGGCATTTAAGACAAGGAATATTACCAAACCAAAATCAGTCAGATCATTTTCAAAGATCATTTTGGCGATCAAGACAATCGCGATGAGGAAATTCGATATGCTGAAGTATTTACCAAAAAGTGTGTAATAAGCTTCAATATTAAGTTTTGAACCTTGGTCATCGGATTCTATTTTCCCCTTTAGGGTAATAATGAAGGGCATAAATAATCCAAGAGTTAAGCGTTCACCAAAAATCCGAAACTCTCCATTTTTAGCAACTCCTTCAAATCTGTTTCGGCGAGATATAAAGGGATAAATGCTATGCACGATTTGATGTATAAAAAACGATTTTTCTAGTTCCAGACCTTCGGCAATGTCATTTATAAGTACATCTGCTTTTTTCGAAGATTGCATTACAATATTTCTAGACCACGTCATGGTTGGAATTGAGCACAACGGTTTGGGTTGTGGTTGATGCGATTTGGGAGCCATACTTAATTGACCGTAAATAGTGTATCTTGGTTAGAAGGATTTCATTCTGTTTTCGCCAGCACGTGGGCTATAACGCAGGTTGGGGTACGTATATCTTGACCCATTGGCAAACATTTCTAAATCCTGATAAGGGGATTTTCTCATTGTCAATATTTTCCAAAGAGTCACATTTAAGGTCAAACCAACATCTGGATACTAAACTGTCTTCATCAGATAAGAATTCTCCATAATTTGATTGCAGCAGTGGATAAAGTTCATTTCGATACAATGCGTTAGCACGAAGAGTAATATTGTGCCAACGATTCTGACATAGTCCAATTTTAGGTTTGGTGAAAGATGTATCAAGTGCAGTAACACATTTGATAAATTGATTTGATTTAATGCTTTTGTTTCTATAAGAGTCAACCGCCAACTGGTATTCACTCTTTGTGGGTAATCTGTATTGCGGATAGTAAACAAATTTAGGAAGAGGCTTTTTTAACTTTACATCCCCATCTGCCAAAGATCTAATTGAAAATCGAGAATCGAGGTCTACTTCCAGATAACCAGCTTGGATCAGGAATGTTTCCATAACACGATCACTTCTCCATGAACTATAATCTTGAGCTTGTTTTTTGGATATTCCAACAACTGGGTAGCGGCGGAATCTTAGATCTTTAAAGTATCCCTCTTCAGCTTCATACAGCAGTGGATTTATTTGAGTCCATTGACTTGAATCTGGGGATATATTGGAAATTAACTCAATGGAGTCTGGGTATTGCCTGGTAACCCACCCGAAGTACTCGAGATAGGATTGATTGTCAATTTCATTCTGGTCAATAAATAGATTCGAACCAATCTTTATGCATCCGAAAGGATACAGGGTGTTCACTTTCTTTTCAGATGATATTCGTTTGGCAGGATTACACGAAAAAACCAGTAACGCAGTAAGTGGTAATAATATGACCTTCATTTAATATGTATCTAACGGTTTGCGGCTTGCCGAAGGCGGGGTTTTGGAGCGACCAACTGTAGGCTGGTGCTAATGTAAATAAAACCCGTAAACTTTTGGCTACCACGTCACCCCCGCTTTTGGCAAGCCGCTGTTAGTGGCAGTTTTTTTTTAATTAATTTTTGTCCTATCACCCAATTCCGTTTCCACGGTCACTTTATAAGAGGTAATATTTGATTCTTTTTTGTCATTAAAAGTTAACGCAGCTTTTAAAGCTTGCATAACTAACTCATCAAAGTCATAGGAATTGTCAATATTCTGTTCCCAAATCTCAGGGATATTAACAGAAAGAGTAAGTGAGTCAATATTGTTGCCGTCTTGTTTTTCGAGACTAGAAAAATATATAACTCCGTTTGTTCCGTCAACGAAAGCAAGAATCTGTTTATTCATAAAATAATGTTCGTCCTGAATTTTCGAATAAACTTTAGCTAAGTCAGAAATGAGTTCCGTTTCATTTTCCGCTTGCGAAGTTGTTGCTAATAAATCTGAAGCAACGCTTTTCCATTCCATTTTCGTCTTATTTGAATAATTGTCACTTTTTTTTTGATTATTGTCTTGACATGAGTAAAGTAATTGAACGCCTGTAAATAATGTCAAAATGATTTTTTTCATTCTACGATTTAATTCATTTAATCCTTGTGTAATCTATGTTTTGCGGTAAAATTGCCACTAACCTGTTTATATCCCCAAATATAACAAACCAACCCATCAGAAATCAAAGGATAAACCCAAGATCAGAAATTTATTTGTATCGCCTATTATACCTATCACAGATAGATTCTTGGTTTGTGATAGTTCTAAGTGAAATATCTCGCCTGCAACTTTTAAAATTAAACCCAAATGTGATTAATCGAAGCAGAGAGAATTAGAAAGCGCAAAAACCTGATCGGCTTCGGTATATTCTTCTTAGATTAACGCGCCTATTGTTTTATCCAAATTACGTTCGAACTGTTGAAAATCCTTTTGCCTTTTGAAAATACGGTTGTAATTTCTGTGGAACTATCAAGATTTACAATCGGATAGAAAGGAGGTGAAGATTTTTGAACTTCAAATTCAGTATCATTTAACCAATTCAGGGAATATGGTATCCACCTCGGTAAATTATTGAAATTTTCTCCGCCGTAGTTTAGCAGAATTTTTGAACTTTTAAAGGGATTCAGTTTGAACAATGTATCGTTTTCATAATAGAAATACATTTTCCCTTTCTGGCAATACCATACAAGTACATAATACTTTCTGTTGTCCTTTATGGCATCCGCTGTTGCAATAGAGTCTTCATTATATGGGTATTGAAACAGGTCTGCTGCTTTTATGGTAACGTAATCATAAGTTGTATCCGGAATTTGAAATGATGGAATGTTGTTTATACAGGATGTTGATTTCCCCGCGTAATAATAGAAAAATGTGTCTCCATTATTCATGCGGTAATTACCCACCATGAAGTCATCGTTTAGCGCTCTCTCCAAGGAATCGTTTACCTCAGTGGAAACCGGAACTCCAGCAATATTATTTTTACTTGTTGCCTGGTAACCGAAAGCTAAAATAGGAAATACCAAAATCAGAATGAAATCAGCACCTTTTGTGTGAATGAGCTGCATAACCAATTCTGCTACAATTGTGATTGTAAGTGCCTTTTTGATCTTTTTGCCGAACAGTTTTATTTCGTTTTGCGGTTAAGTCAACGTTTTATTTTAGTCGTTCTTATAACCACTTAATTAGTTTTCATTATTACTGATAACAGCATTTTTAAAGTACTGGTAAAATAATAGGTGAAATGTATTATACCCCATTTCCTGAATTATACTGTTGAAAGGTCCGTGGCTGACGCCTTGTATAACTGTAAATGTATGAGGGATATTGAGACTATCTAAATAAGACGAATAGGCAACATTGGATTCATAATTAGCATCCTTGTTGCCAACGATCATATATAAATGTATAGGTAGTGAAGGATCTTTTTTATATGTTTTTGCCAAATCCCAGGAATTGTCATTTGGTTGAAATTCGCCATCGAATCCTGAGCTGTCAGCATTTTGTTTTTCCCATTGATGACCTGGCGAAATTGATACCGAAACTGAAAATAACTCTGGATATCTGAATATATACCTGGCAGCAGCTCTACCGCCCATGCTGTAACCCAAAAGACCTCTTGCGGTTCGGTCAGGAACTGTTCTGTATGTACTGTCAATAAAAGGAATTAGTTCCTCGATAAAACTTGATTCAGCAAAAGAATTGAATTGTGGGAAATCGTAATGACTTCTGTGCTTACCACCATTGTTCCATACATAAATTATTGGGAAAAGCGAATCGACTTCATCCGTAGGTCTAATGAAATATGTTCGGGTTTCATTTCCGGGATTTCCACCATGAAGAAAATAGACCACAGGATATCTTCGGTTGGCATTTGCTGAATCTGAATATCCGGGAGGTAATGCGATTGAATATCCAATCTCTGTCTTGTTTAATTCACTGTAAAAGGTTTTGTGAACTAACCCCCTTGGGTAATTTTCCGGAATTTCATTTACCCATTTATGGTCGTCGGTCTGTGCGTTCAATGAAAACGACAGGCATATTAAGCCAAAAAAGCATGTTATAAATTTGGGGAACATAGGCTAAAGCGGATTATTTTTAATGTAGGCATCAATTTCTTTCAGGCAGTTATTGATCAAAGCTATCGTTGATTTGAGATCCTGTATCATCATTGTTCTTCCTATCAATGCTTCATTTACTAGCGTTTCGTATTCCGGATCATTCATTAATTTATCGTAGTCGTTTGGTATTCCGAAAAGCATTATTTTGGTATTTTGACCTAATTTAGGAACGTAGGCAGTGATCGATTTTACGGTTGATGTATCGCAAATATTCAAATTGTTTTTGCTCCTAAAATTTGCCTGATAATATGGGAATAATACTCTTGCAGCATTACGTCGAGTGTTCACTTTTTGTGTAATGCGGTCATAACCTGATTCATATATCTCGGTAATAAGCGAAAGAAGTTTATCAGATTTGATAATATTCAAATTTCCATTTTTAAGTGCTTCGTAGGATGATTTCTTCGGGAAGGTGTAGTTAAAAGAGACACTGTTGTAAAAGTCGACATACATGGAATCGTGCAGTTCAGGTTTAGAAGCAATATATTTTAAAATGTCCAACGTAGATTGTTGATATGATGTGTGATCTCGAAGATCAACTTCCAGTTCCAACAACTGAACCTTTAATTCGGTCTCAATGTTTTTCAACTGAATATGCTCCGCAACACGGTTTTTTCGTTCATCATTCCAATTGTTTATTTGAAGTGCGATCAAAATACCGATTACAACAAGAACGATCTCTCTTAAAGCATACAAGAGATAATTGCTAAATTTTTTTTCATTGATTAGGCTCTGCTTTATGCTTTGAAAGACTCTTATCATAATCTTTTAATTGGGTATAAACAAGTTCATATCCCCAAATATAACTTTCCGATCCATCTAAAATTAAAGGATAGACCCAAGATCAGAAATTTATTTGTATCTCGTATTGTGCCCATCACGGATAGATTCTTGGTATTTAATAGATCTAAGTGGAATATCTCACCTGCAACTTTTAAACATTAAACCCAAATGTGATTAATCGAAGCAATGAGAATTAGAAAGTGCCAACACCTGATCGGCTTCGGTATATTTAAATCATTACAACTCCAAGTAGAATTTCAATTTTCAGATTCATCAATTTTTTTAAGGTTTGGTTGGCAAACGTTTGGGATATTATTTTATATAGGCTTTGAGTTCATTAAGACCAATTCCTTTTGTCTTAGTAATTTGCCAAATGCCAATTTTTTCTACTGTTGCATACCAAGTAAACACCTGATCATCCTTTACACGATAGGCCATAATGCTCCCTCTTTGGTTAATTTGTGTGTTTGACGAAAACCAAATAAAAAGTCCGTTTGAAGTGTATTCTGCGATTCGATTATGAATGTTGTCTTTGCTACTTCTACGCCTGTGAAGGGTCTTTTTAATTTTTTCGTTTCCCGTGTCCTGTTTTATAAAGAACTTTGAATAGACCACACGGTTGGGGTTGAAAGGTGGGACTGAAATTTTTTCTCGCCATACATTTTCAAGTGCTGCATCTATTTGATCTTTCATTCCTCCAAAGTCAAATGGTACGACAGTTTGGCCTGAGTAATTTAACCATTTGTGATCAAACCAGTTTTTTATTTTTACAAATACAACCTCTTTTATCGAGTACTGAAATATTAAGGATCCCATTATGGCATTTACAATGTCAATGAACTCTTGGGAGTCACCTTTTTCAACTTGTATTTTCTGATAATCTTTCAGCATCTTTAATTGTGTGCTAACCATTTGAAGGTTTGGCAGTAGGCATTTAATCAACTTTTACTAACTCCTCTTTAATCTTGAAAGTAGCCATGTCCATTGATCTAACTACAACATAACCCTTGTGCTGGTTGCTTTTTTCAATTACATCAACACCTGCTTCCCATTGATCGCAATGTGTTGTGATTGGTTCAACAAAATTTTGCCATGAACTGGCACCTTTAGTCAATACCAAATATGACCTCCAACAGCTTGTCCACCATTTAGGTAATAGCCCAATCTCATCAGTTCCATTATTATCTAAATCTCCCTCATTTATCGGCGAGCCCCCAATACATGACTCCACCGTTATAGGCTTAAGATTTGAGTTGGAAAACACAATTTGGCATTGACATTTTCCTATGCATTCACCAAAGCTTTCACCTTCTTTACCAGGTTCTGGAAAATCTGGTTCTAACAACCACATGAATTCTTTCTTACCATCCCCATCATAATCTCCTTCAACAGCATCAGCAGGAATACGAATTTCATACTTGGCGGTTTGGTTGTTCTTCTTTTCTGGGTTCGATTTGGTTGAAAGATTCGCATCTGTGATCATATCGCCTTCATTTATAATAACCCAATTCTTGTCAACATATTCGAATACTAAGTACGAAGGGTAATCAACACTTTGTCCATCTATAGTTACTTTTTTAACAAAGCTGCATTTTTGACCTTTACCATAAGATTCGATCTCAATTTCTCCCACGATTTGCTGATAAAAAGCCTTTTGATTATTTAGAAGCTTTAACTTCCTCTCAACACATAAGATTCTTGATAGACTCTGTTGATAGAAGATCACTGAATCTCCGTACAAAGTCGAAAACTGGGTTTGGTTTTTTTCGTTGTGAGCTTTATTCCATGCTTCGACCAAATTCCTCAGGGTTTGTTG
Organism: Bacteroidota bacterium; assembly: GCA_016124755.1. GTDB lineage: Bacteria > Bacteroidota > Bacteroidia > NS11-12g > UBA9320 > WGNA01. The sequence goes on from WGNA01000022.1 coordinate 10,380, forward strand.
ATCATTTTCATTAGTACGGTCAGAATTATTACAACTAAATATCAGTTGTGAAAGGAATATGACAAGGAGAATGTTTATAACTGCCAACTTGTTCATACCCTCAAATATAACTCTCCAACCCATCCGAAATCAAAGGATAAACCCGACCTTCAGAATTTATTGGTGTCTCAGTTTAATGAATAGAAAACACCGTTATTCCGAAATTCAACCAACACACATCATCCGCTTCATTCCTCATTTACCGCAAACCAGGATGCGATTCGTTTTGCAAAAACCACGCAGCAAACTCCTATAAGTACTTTAATGGCGGATGCGATATACCAGTTGGATTTTAACCAATTATCTCTTCGTTCTTCGGGAGATAAAGGGATCATATTTTTTAACTGAACAAGAAGATAGGGCAGTGTCCAGGCGAGTAGGAGAATTCCGGATACGATCAGCGCTATTTCATAACTGACTCTGCGATTAACGGAAATATTTACAGACTCTTCAAAATCGGATTGACCGCAAACTAATTTAACAATGCTTTGGGTTTTAAAAGTAAGAATCAAACCAAAAATAAAGGTGAATAGAAAGGTTAGAATACTCAGATAAATTACCCAGGTTTCACTGATGCTAAAGAATAAATCGGTTCCTGCAAAGCTGATCAGATAAATGGTGTTCAAAACATCCCGGAGATTATCGAATGAGGATAAGAATACATAAATACCAAGGAGTTTGATGGATACTTCGTAGATGTCGGATTTTTTCATGAGGATTATTTTGTAATGAGTTGAGTTTGTAATTTGCTATAAATCTTTCATGAGTGGGGAGCCAAAAAATTACAAAGGATAATCTTAATGCTAATACACATATCATTAAATATAAATACAGTAAATGAACAATATCTTGGGCTTAATACAGTCATCTTTTGTATCTAATCATAAGTGTTAAATTCAATAAAATAGATAAACCCAGCAGAGAGATTAAAATTACCTCACCTGTATATACAGTTTTGGAATTTGTCTTTGTTTGTACCTTTGACTTTCTATAGATTTTTTTAGGTTTACCTAAAATTTCAAAATCAAGAGCAGCCTCACTTGACAGTTTATTGGGATCGCAGATACTTGCGACATAGATGGGATTGGAGCACATGGGTATTCCAACATTAACTGCATAAATTAAATAAGTGGAATCGACCCGAAAGTTATAACTGCTGGATTTCCCTTCCCGGAAGATCTTAATTAAGTGACTCATTTCACTTGTTCTTGTCCATGCTCTAAATGGCTCGATCAAATAATAATTTTCCGGGAAATCCCGAAATTGGTCAACGTTGTTTGAATCTTTGACTATCTCAACTATTTTTCCCTCAAAAACAAATACATCGGAGTTATTTAAAAAACGATGAATTTGGTTAGCTAAAGTTGTGTCAATTTGAAGGCAGCAGGCATTAGCGATGGAACTGAGGACTAAAAGTAAAATGGTGAGTCTGGATTTCATTGAGCGTAAATGTAAGCATTTGGGTTGGACAAAATTCTAATCTTAAAACTGTTAATCATAGTTAGATGAATTAAGGCAAAGTTGTCGGAATTTCCTTGACCTATAACCTATAAGGGGCATGGCGAATGTTGATTGTAATATTCATAATTCCCACCATATTTTTTTATAAAATCTGTTTTGGCTATATATGTTCCCCTGATCTGGTTTGTCCCCATCCCTTCTTTGACCCAAAAAAGTTTATCGCAATTAAAATCAATAAATATATGCCTTTCGACCGCAATCCAACTTCGTCTTGGTCGCTTCCAATCAAAGAACTGGTCATTTTTGCCTTTTATAATTTCTGGTTTTTTTCTTATCCAACGCACAGGTTTTTGAGGAAGACTTTTTATCATTCGATAATCCTCATCTTCCCAAAAATCCTTGACTATTAAATTTTGTTTGAAACTTGCCCCGTTGATCAACCAAATCATACGTTCACCATAGAATTCTTCGCGTTCTCTTATGGTTGTCTTGGAAATAAGGGAGTTCTGTAGTTCTATTATAACCTTATTATTTGTTAAAACATCTGCAATATGCCACTTACCATCTTTGTCAATTCTAATTTCATTATTATCCTTTCCAAATGTTAATTTCCATTGTTTGTGCCATAGAGATTCAGGTTCATTCCAGAGGTCGCAATCAGTTTTTTTAAAATGCGACCAATGCCAAATATTAGTCTCACCACACTTTGAAAAGACAGGTTCTTGACAAGCAGGACAGATCCCTTTTGTTTTTGGAAGAGCTTCAACTTTTTCACCACTAACAATTGCCCAAATCATCTCGTTGGTATAAAATTACTAATTGCTTCTTTTCCCAAATATAATCATCCCTTTCATCCAATATTAACAGAACTCCTATCCCAATCAATTTTTTCTGTTCCATTTATGCTGATAAAGCTATAGACATATCATTCTTTGAAACTCAAAATAAAAAGGCTTTCGTCAGTAATTCTCCAATTTATGCTGACAATGCCGAACCTTAAAAATATTTGGATAACCAGATGAACGAAGGCATTCGTCAGTAATTCCCCAATTTATACTGACAATGCCAAACCTTTAAATACTTGAATAACCAGATTAAAAGAGGCATTCGTCAGTAATTCCCCAATTTATACGGACAATGCCGAGCCTTAAAAATATTTGGATAACCAGATGAATGAAGGCATTCGTCAGTAATTCTCGTATTCTCCAATTCTCCATTTCTCCATTTCCCCAATTTATACTGACAATGCCGAACCTTAAAAATATTTGGATAACCAGATGAACGAAGGCATTCGTCAGTAATTCTCGTATTCCCCAATTTATACTGACAATGCCAAACCTTTAAATACTTGAATAACCAGATTTAAAGAGGCATTCGTCAGTAATTCTCCAATTCCCCAATTTATACGGACAATGCCAAACCTTAAAAATATTTGGATAACCAGATGAACGAAGGCATTCGTCAGTAATTCTCGTATTCCCCAATTTATACGGCCAATGCCGAACCTTAAAAATATTTGGATAACCTGATGAACGAAGGCATTGTCAGTATTTCCCCAACATCAATATCTTTGTCCACCCAGCACTGTGTTATGACCGCATTCATTAAAAGATTCTCTGTATTTCTATTTTTTATTTTGGATTTACATGCGCTCTCTGCACAAAATCTGAATCGTACTTCCTATGTGAATCCGTTTGTGGGAACGGGCGGACACGGACACACATTTCCCGGTGCAACCACGCCGTTCGGAATGGTGCAGCTTTCGCCCGATACGCGCATCGACGGGAGCTGGGATGGCTGCGGCGGCTATCATTACAGCGATTCTTTTATTTACGGATTTTCACATACACACCTCAGTGGAACCGGTGTGAGTGATTACGGCGACATCCTGATTATGCCGCAAACCGGAAAAACTTCTTTTGATCCGCAGCAATACAAAGCGGTCTTTTCGCATAAAAATGAAATCGCAAAACCCGGCTATTATTCTGTTATTTTTAACAATGGAATTAAAGCCGAACTCACAGCCTCAACCCATGTGGGAATGCATCGGTACACCTTTCCGGAAAAGTCGTTTAGTGTTGTAATTGATCTTCAACATCGAGATAAGCTACTCGATTATAAAATAGAATTTAAGGAATACGGCATCGGTGTGAAACGCGTTTCGAGAGCCTGGGCTGTTGAACAACATTGTTACGGTTATTTGCAATTTTCTCTACCGTATCAACACGAATTCAATTCGGATTCTTCCAAACTGATTTTACATTTTAACAATTCTCAAAAACAACTTTTAGTGAAATGCGGAATTTCTTTCACCGGAATAGAAGGTGCCTATCATAATCTCGATGCCGAAAAACCCGATTGGGATTTTGATGAATGCGTTTCGGATGCAAATAATTTCTGGATTAAAGAATTAAATCATATTGTGGTGGAAGACCGCGACGAGGAAAAACTAAAAGTATTTTTTACCGCGCTTTATCACACCATGGTTCACCCCAATATCGCGATGGATTATGATGGACTTTACCGGGGAATGGATAATCAGATTCATCAGGCCGACAACTTCACGTATTATTCGGTTTTTTCGCTCTGGGACACGTTTCGCGCTTTTCATCCGCTGTACACTTTGCTCGATCCGGAGCGCGTAAACGACTTCATTAAAACCATGCTTACAATGTACCAACAGGGCGGAAGACTGCCGGTTTGGGAGTTGTGCGCCAATGAAACCGATTGCATGATTGGCTATCACAGTGTTTCGGTAATTGCCGATGCGGTGGCGAAAATCAAAACGGATTTTAATAAAGAACTCGCGTTTGAAGCCATGAAGAAAAGTGCCAACTGGAATCATCTCGGATTGCCGGAATACAGCCGTTACCATTTTTTGTCGATTGACGACGAGCATGAAAGTGTTTCCAAAACTTTGGAATATGCATACGACGATTGGTGTATTGCGCAAATGGCAAAAGCACTAAACAAAACCGACGAATACGAGTATTACCTCAATCGTTCGAATGCGTGGCGAAATCTTTTCGATCCCGAAACACATTTGATGAGGCCGCGTAAAAACGGCGGTTGGTTAACACCATTTGATCCGCGTGAAGTGAATAATTATTATACCGAAGGAAATTCATGGCAGTATTCGTTTTTTGTTCCGCAGAATATTCCCGGACTCATCGAAGCGACCGGTGGAAATGCTGCCTTTGAAAAACATCTCGATTCTTTATTTACCGCTCCGGAAGCCACCACCGGCAGATCGCAACCCGATATCAGCGGCATGATTGGTCAATATGCGCACGGAAACGAACCAAGTCATCACATTGCGTATTTGTATAATTATGTAAGGAAACCGGAAAAGACAAAAGCCATTGTTCACCGTGTGTTAAAGGATTTTTACACCAATGCACCAGACGGATTAATCGGCAACGAAGACTGCGGACAAATGAGCGCTTGGTATGTGATGTCGGCTTTGGGAATTTATGCGGTCACACCGGGAATTCCGGAATACCAGTTGGTGGAACCGTATCTCGATCGCTATGAAGTAAATCCGAGTATTTTTAGTTTTACAGATACATTAATTCGCAACCGATTAAAAAGCGGAAAAACATCGGTTACCCATTCTGAATTACTATTTAAAAAAGGGGATGATTTCCGGTTGGAGGAGCCTTCTACCTTTATTCCGTCACCGGTATTTTATGCGCCGAATATGTTGTTCCGCGATTCCATGAAGGTGCGCATTGAAACGGATAAAAATTGCATTGTAGGTTATAAGATTCCGGGAGAAAATCATTTTCATATTATTAATTACCATGAATATGTTTTAACGATAAAAACCGGCACAATCATCGAAGCCTGGGCATGTTGCGGAAGCGACACCAGTGCGCATGTGAGGGCTCAGTATGTAAAATTTCCGCATCCCGATTGGAATGTAAAATTGAATTGCACGTATAATCCGCAATACAACGCCGGCGGTCCGAACGGCTTAATCGACGGGCTACATGGTGATAAAAACTGGCAGAAAGGAGGTTGGCAGGGATATCAGGGGCAGGATTTCGAAGCGGTGATCGATATGAAGAAAGTGCAACCGGTTGAATTTATCGGAATTACTTTTTTGCAGGATACCCGATCGTGGATTGTGTTTCCGAAAGAAGTGGTGATTTCCACTTCGACAGACGGCAAGAATTTTAACGTTTTTACCACGATGCATTGCAACGATTCTATTCAGAATTTTAATGTTATAATATCGCAACTGAGTATCGATATTGATGCGAATAAATCTCCATTTAAAACGAGGTATATTAAAATTCAGGCTAAAAACTACGGAACGCTTCCACACTGGCATCAGGGAGCGGGAGGGGAGGCTTTTATTTTTGTTGATGAGATTGAGATTGTGAATTGAAACAGACTTCTGCATTTCACACAAAAGCACAAAGAATTCTGGTTCTAAAATCATTCTCTAAAGCAAAAAGCAACTGCTTAAAACAAATTTCGATTCAAGGCGTATTGTGGAATCTTTCAGTAATGTACAAATGGGAGAAGAACTTCGTGTCGTCGTGTGAAACAAATCTGAAGTTCACACAAAGGCATAAAGAATAAAGGGACTAAAATTATTCTCTAAAGCAAAAAACAAATGCTTATTACCATCGCGGACAGGTTCCTGGCTTTGCGGTTAAATACTATAAGCCATTTGAATTAGGCTGAACAAAAATCGGATTGACTTCGGCATAACTTATAGTTTTCAGCGTTGAGAAATCATAGATATACCAAGGCTCCCAATCAAAAATATAACCCCGAAGGGGTAACATATTTATAACAAAATCAACCCACCGATCCCAACCCCGAAGGGGTGATATGCTATTCCCGAAAACAAATCGACTATGTCACCCTTTCTGGATTTCCCCACAATTTGGATTGTGGTTTTATTATAATGACAACCCTTCGGGTTTATACCCATCAGGAATATAAGCGTGGTTTGCACGAATTCTCAAATGCACAATGCGCCCGTAACCAATGAGTATGAGCAAATAATCAGATATGATAGTACCCAAACTTGATCAACTTCAGTATATCAAATTTCGATTTGAGGCTTGCTGTTGAATCTTTCCGAAATCTTTTTGTGTATGTAAAACGTAGTATCGTTGTGTGAAACAAAAAATTACTCCTTAAAAAATAATCTTCGATACGTCGATTCATTATTTTCAATGATCAGAATATACGATCCATTAATGAGTTGTGAGATGTCAAGGGTGTTGTCATTCACGGTGCCTTCCGAAATTAATCGTCCGTTGATTTCAATTATTTTATACCGGAATTCCTGCACTCCGTTCACCACTAACTTGTCATGTGCCGGATTCGGAAAAACCTTGATATCACGGGATAATTCGTTCACCGACAACGCTTCAAACGCTTTGTTAACCGAACACGAATTGCCAAAATAAATAGTTTCCAACCTCACTGAATCGCCGGCAGTTAAATTCCGGGGAAGTTTATTGTGCCACAATTCATTCGCAAAATAATTGGGTAAAAGGTCTCCGTTTAAATACCACTTGTATTCATCCAATCCGGTGAAACTGGCGATTACATATAAATTATTATCCTGAATCAGATGGCTCAACTGAAAATCACTGCATGGATCCGGATCGAGCTGAATGAACATGGTATCCGACACGCTCGTACAGTTTTTAGCCTGCTTATTCACCACATAAATAAACGATGTAAACGGATATGTTTTTCGGTTGTATGGCAGCGTGATTTCGTTTGAAAATCCGGCTTTTGTTGCGAGTGAAAAATTGGGATCGCTGCCAAACCAGGTAAAATCAGCACCTGAAGTATCTGTGGTTTGAATTAATAATTTCTGTTGGTTTTCAGAAATTAATATCGTGTCGTTTGGTAAATAATTCCGGCGATCGGAATCGTAAATGCCAAATGTTACGGAATCAACCGGACAATCTTTTCCGGATGCCATTTTTAAAAAATGATCTCCATCCGGCAGTTGATTTTGGTTGATGGAGGGTGTTGGTAGAACTTTATTATCCAAAGTCCAGACCGCCGGGTAATCATCGCTTTGCAAAATCAGGGAATCTTCGCCCCGGCAGAGCATTAAATTCCCATTATTATTAAACCATTTCAGCTTGTCAATTTTTCGGGGATATAAAAAAGTGAGCGGCGCATGAGAATTACTTTCGCAACCGAATGAATCCGTTAAAGAAAGTTTTAATTCTATTTTTTTAAAAGCATTCAGACTATCTGGCGCGAAAAACGGAATCAGATTAAAAGTAGGTTGGTTGTTTGAATTGCTGAAAAAACTATCCCATTCTGCCGAACTACATCCCAGGCATTCCCATTCATAATGATAATTTTTCCATTTGATGTTGGGTGTAAATCCGATCGCATCCGGGTTTACTATATTGGCATTGGTACAAATAGAAAGCGGTTTTAACGTTTCCGGTAATCGCGGGCGGATATGAAGGTTTAGATCCCGCTGGTAATCACATCCCGAAGTGGAATAGGCATAATTTAATGTGTAATTTCTTGCTACATCTGCACAAATTGGGTTGGGATTAAATATCGTGTCGTTGAGGCTTTGAGGTGAATTTGTGCAAGTCCAGATACCGCCGGTAGAGTTTTTATTTTCAAAATTCCGGAGATTAACAATTCCGTTTTCACAACAATAAACCGAATCGCTTTTCACGTAAAAAGCATGTGCTCCGGAAATGGTTATGGTGTCTGTGAATTCAGATGTACATTTAAAGGTGTTGGTGGCCAACATCCGGATAATATATTGCTGATCAGAATGTGCCTCCAAGGTATCGACAGGTTGATTAGAAAAATGCTGTCCGTTTCGGAAAGTTGCCCGATTTTCAACCGGATTAACCGGCCCGGAAGTATCATTTAAAACCTCCCAGAAATACGATGTTCCGGTAATTACGCTGTCAGTGCGAACTGATATTCTTCCGCATGAAAGAGATTCGCTAATGATCTTTCCGGAAGGTGATTTTACCACTTTTACGCTGAATCGTCTTCCGGTATTATTGGGGAGCGGACAGTGATTGTCCGTGGCAAAAACATCGAAAATATAAGGTTCAGAACGAACATCCGAATCGTGCGGAGTCCAGCAAAAATGAAGTGATGGTTGTCGGGCAGTATCGCTGCTGATGGAGAATTGAGCGCCCGGAATTTCAGATTCCCATTTAATGGAAACCGAATCAGGTGCTTGATTTGGCAGAGGTTTGTCTTCAATTAGTATGTCGGTGCAAAATGAAGATCCGGAACAAATGCTAAAGTTTGAACCGGTTTTAAAGACCGGTGCAGGGTTATTTGAACTCTGTACGGATGAAACAAAATTGCGGTATGAAGAAGCCACCTGAAATAATTTTCCGGATGAGTCTTTTTTCCATTCCTTTATTGTATATCCTAATAAAAAATTCGCGCTGTAAACCGGAGTATAAATAATATCCCCAACAATGGAATCAAAATAAAAACCGATGGGCGTTGCGGCATACGGATTAATAATATTTTTACCAGTTGGATCATACGCGTCAACCGGACGTTTAAGACTGTAATTTGAAGTAAACGAAATAACCTTTTCGTTACCGGATAACCGTTCCTCAAAGTGAAAACTCAACGAATCATAATCGCTGTTCGAAAAAGTATTTCGGGTCCAGAAAGGTTGATTGAGCAAACCATACGAAACCAGTCCGGAGGTAATTCCGGTGCCACGGTTCGACACAAAACGGCAGCGGTCCACCTCATAATTTCCGTACAGTTGTTCGTTTGAACCGCCGTTACGAAAGCCCGATTCTACGCAACAACCTGAGACTTCAAACATGAGTTTACAGGCATGCTGCAGACTTTCGTAAGGTTGTTCCCGGATGTCTATTGTGTCTGTTAATATCAGGATTTCAACACCTTGTCCGGAAGCATTTGTGTTCGCCGGTGTACAATCGTTGGCAGCCAGACATTTATTTTCCATTTTTCGGATGGATGTGTATTGCGGGTGCAGGGAATAGGATTTTGAGGAGTCTGAGTTTCGAACGGTAAAGTCGAACAAACCGATGGTCATTCCGCCTTTTGAACAGTCGCGGTAAAACGTAAAAACTGCCTCGTACCGGTAGGCATCGAGAGCAATAACGGTTACCTCGGAACTGAACATATTGTATCCCAATCCGCGAAACGGACAAAAGGATAAAACCACGAAAGCCAGCAGGAACCGGAAGAGAAGTGCGCGCATTAAATTTGGTCCTGAGTGCGCAAGGTAGCGGGAAGTTCTGATTATTTTTGGATGCGGTTGGTCAGTTTCTTCTAATTAAATGTTTCGATCATTTCACTAAATGCGCATTGACTAAGGTTCAGATGAAATTCGCTAAAACTAAAAAGCAAAAAGAAAAAGCTTATTTAATCATTGTGAACTGGTTCTTGGCTTTGAGGTTAAATACTCGAAGCCATTTGAATAATAAAGCGCCAAACATCTCATCGGCTTCGGCATAAGTTATAGTTTTCTGTCTTTGAAAATCTTACATGTACCAACACTTCCAACCAAAAAAATAACCCCGAATGGGTAAAATATATATAACAAAATCAACCCATCGATCCCAACCCCGAAGGGGTGACATGATGTTCCTGAAACAAATCGACTATGTCACCCATTCTGGGTTTTTCCACAATTTGGATTGTGGTTTTATAACTATGACAACCCTTCGGGTTTTTAAATAATATACCTATCAGGAATATGTTAATGGAAAAAGAATCTGGTGTTGTTGTGTGAAGCAAATCTACAGTTCACACAAAGGCACAAAGAATGAAGGTTCTTACATCATTATCTAAAGCAAAAAACAAAAGCTTAAATCAAAATTAGATTCAAGGCTTACTGTTGAATCTTTCTGAAATGTATTAATGGAAAAAGAACTTGGTGTCGTTGGGAGAAACAAATCTTCAGTTCACACAACAGCACAAAGAATTAAAGTTCTTAAATTAATCTCTAAAGCAAAAAATAAAAGCATATTTACCCATCGCGGACAGGTTCCTGGCATTGTGGCTAAATACTCGAAGCCATTTGAATTAGACGGCGCCATAATTCTGATCGCTTCGGCATAACATCTGGTTTTCTGTCTTTAAAAATCCCGGATGAATCAACACTTCCAACTAAAAAAATAACCCCGAAAGGGTAAAATATTTATAACAAAAATCAACCCACCGATCCCAACCCCGAAGGGGTGACATATTCTTCCCGAAGACAAATCGACTATGTCACCCTTTCTGGGTTTCGCCACAATTTGGCTTGAGGTTTTATAATAATGACAACCCTTCGGGTTTATACCCATCAGGAATATAAGCGTGGTTTGCACGAGTTCTCAAGGACATAATGCGCCCGTAACCAATGAGTATGAGACGCACACGCAAATAATCAGATATGATAGTACTCAAACCTGATCAACTTCAGTATATCAAATTTCGATTTGAGGCTTGCTGTTGAATCTTTCCGAAATCTTTTTGTGTATGTAAAACGTAGTATCGTTGTGTGAAACAAATCTACAGTTCACACAAAGGCACAAAGAATTAAGGTTCTTAAATTATTCTGTAAAGCAAAAAATAAAAGCTTATTACCATCGCGGACAGGTTCCTGGCATTGTGGCTAAATACTCGAAGCCATTTGAATTAGGCTGCACAAAAATCGGATTGACTTCGGCATAACTTATAGTTTTCAGCGTTGAGAAATCATAGATATACCAAGGCTCCCAATCAAAAATATAACCCCGAAGGGGTAACATATTTATAACAAAATCGACCCACCGATCCCAACCCCGAAGGGGTGACATGCTATTCCCGAAAACAAATCGACTATGTCACCCATTCTGGGTTTTTCCACAATTTGGATTGTGGTTTTATAACAATAACAACCCTTCGGGTTTTGAAATAATATACCTATCAGGAATATGTTAATGGAAAAAGAATCTGGTGTTGTTGTGTGAAACAAATCTATAGTTCACACAAAGGCACAAAGAATTAAGTTTCTTACATCATTATCTAAAGCAAAAAACAAAAGCTTGTATCAAATTTCGATAAAAGGCTTACAATTGAATCTTTCAGGAATTTATCAATGGAAATAGTACTTCGTGTCGTTGTGTGAAACCTAAGAGCCATTTCACACAAAGGCACAAAGACTCACGTTTCCGATATCATTATCTAAAGCCAAAAACAAAAGCTTAAATCAAAATTCGATTCAAGGCTTTCTGTTGAATCTTTCCGAAATGTGTTAATGGTAAAAGAACTTCGTGTCTTTGTGTGAAACAAATCGAAAAGTGAAAAGCGAAAAAGCGAAATCAAAAAAATCGTCAATCGTCCTTCTAAAATCGTCCTTCTAAAGACTCACTTTCAGATTTCCGCTCACATAATCGATGTGGCATTCATCTGCTTTTATCGTGATCACCTCATTCACCCAAATGCTGTCTTTAATCACACCGTGAAACCGGAACAATTCCTCGCGGCCCGCAATTAAATTCTGTGAATTATCATCCAGCACCGCATACGTATTTTCGAATTGAGTTCCAATGCGAATCGTATCGTTGTTGCTCAACCGGATCGTATACCAATCGTCCAGAGTTTTGCCCGTTACTTCAATTCCGACCGTTCTGAATTCGGTTGTACAGGCCGTTCCTCCGTCATCCACAAAGCATCCCGACTGCATCCATAAAAATGCAGCCGGAAGCAGTAATCGTAAGGATGTCATGTTAATAAACATCGACATCTCCCACCATATCCTCGGGTCTTACCCATTCGTCGAATTGCTCTTCTGTGAGGAGTCCGAGTGCAAGAGCAGCCGCCTTTAACGTGGTGTCTTCGGCATGAGCTTTCTTGGCAATCTTCGCCGCGTTGTCGTAGCCGATGTGCGTGTTTAATGCGGTAACTAACATCAGAGAGTTTTCGAGTTTGCGTTTGATTTCGGCGTAATTCGGCTCGATGCCTTCCGCACAATTATTATTAAAACTCAAACACGCTTGTCCTAATATTCTGGCGGATTGCAACAGGTTAGCAGCAATCAGGGGTTTGAAAACGTTGAGCTCAAAATGTCCGTTGCTGCCTCCGATCGTTACGGCAACATCGTTCCCCATAACCTGCGCGCAAACCATGGTAAGTGCCTCGCATTGGGTCGGATTTACTTTTCCCGGCATGATGCTCGATCCCGGTTCATTGGATGGAATAATAATTTCCCCGATTCCGCTTCTTGGTCCGGATGCAAGCAGTCGGATATCGCTACCGATTTTAAACAGTGAAACAGCCGCACGTTTTAATGCACCGTGCAATTCTACCATGGCGTCGTGTGCCGCTAATGCTTCGAATTTATTTACAGCCGTCTTCAGAGGAAGAGCGGTTTCTTTCGAAATTTTTCGGGCAACGAGTTCTGCATATCCTTTGGGAGTATTCAAGCCGGTGCCAACTGCCGTTCCGCCAAGTGCCAGTTCTGACGCCGTTTCCATCGCTTTTTCAATGGCGGCAATGCTCATTGTAAGCTGTCGGTGATAACCCGAAAATTCTTGTCCGAGTGTTAATGGCGTTGCATCCATCAGATGCGTTCTTCCGATTTTTACCACGTTGCGAAATTCACGGGCTTTCTTTTTAAAGGTGTCTTTGAGAACCTGAAGTCCGGGAATAGCGAAGTCAACCATTTGCTGATAAACGGCAATCGACATCGCGGTTGGGAAGGTATCGTTCGACGATTGCGATTTGTTTACGTCGTCGTTCGGGTGGAGCACTTTTTTCTCATCGCTGAGCAGGCCTCCGTTCAACACATGGCCGCGGTTGGCAATTACCTCGTTCACGTTCATGTTGCTCTGGGTCCCGGAACCGGTTTGCCAGATCACTAAGGGAAATTCATCATCGAGTTGGCCTTCGATTATTTCATCACAAACCCGGCAAATGAGATCACACTTTTCGTCACTGAGAACACCGAGTTCGTTATTAGTGAGGGCAGCGCATTTTTTCAGGACACCAAATGCCCGGATGATTTCGATCGGCATACGCTGGTTGCCGATTTTAAAATTTTCAAGGGATCGCTGGGTTTGAGCTCCCCAATATCTTTCGGCCGGTACCTGTACCTCGCCCAGACTGTCTCGTTCAATTCGGAATGACATAGTTTTGGATTTGGCGCAAAATTACTCGAAGCCATCTCAAAAATGTCGTTGAACATAAAGCAGGGTCATATACTGCGTTAAATTCATTTCTGCGAAGTCAGTTACAAGAGTAAAATCTCATTCTCGAAATGAATTTGCCTTGTCTCTGACTCTGACGACTATTTTTGAATTGGCTTCGACCGCCAAACATTATTAATTGAAGGTTTCCTGATTGCGTAACTGTAAGTTGCCGGTGAATCAGTTTCCAAAATTTATGATTGGGGTACAAATGAAACCTTACACACATGGGAAAGCCGAAATAATAAAGAGCAAGGACACAACATAAATTCAAGTGAGCTTGAAAAAACCTCTGGTCTGTGTTTAAAATACTGGATGCGAATTCCCGAATCCGGTAAAACGATTTTTATACCGATAGCACGAACTAAAATCACCGGAATAAACTTGCGGGTTGAACCATAATACACATCATATATGAAATGTTTTAAGGCCCTTTTGGTTGTTTCTTTAGTTGGATTTGCTTTCGGATCCGTTCAGGCTCAAAGCCTCAGTAAAGTCGAAAAGAAAAAGCTGAAGAAGGAAATCAAAGAATATAAAAAAGACCCGGCTTCCTATAAAAATATGAAGGAAAACAACAAACGGGAGATAGATGAGCGCGATCAGACCATTGAAATGCTGACCAAACAGATTGACGAACTTAACGCCAAAAACATGGCCCTCCGGGATTCAATCAGGAGTCTGATCGGCCGGTACGAAGCGTTAATGTCGCGTTATAATGAATTAGGAAAAGTGCCCGACGGAACTGTTTACGCTGTGCAAATCGGATATTACCAATTGCTCGATCTCGAGTCGTTTAACGGAACGGCCAAATACGTTAAGGCCGAAGAAGCAAACGGAGCCAAACGCTATGTGATCGGATACTTCGACAACCTGAAAGACGCCATGCAATTCGATGAGGATATCAAGACACTGGGAATTAATGATGCCTTTGTATCGCAATACGTCAACGGCGTGCGGAACATGAAATTCGACGCCCAGAAAGTCAAGAAATAATATGGGAAATTTCAGGTGACGATCATCATCAACAGATGCGTCACATTTACTGTTCAGACTAATCAATTCGCATATCTTTGCAGCCGTTTTTAAGGCTTGCAAAACCGTTTGAAGCGGCGTGAATTCAGCGTTTTCGGCGATAATTCAAATCGGGATTTCAGGTCAACAATTCAACTGAATGGTAACAATTCGATCCCTTTGGTGGAAAATTCTGGCGGCTCTTCTGGTGCTCGTCAGCATGTATTTCGGACTCACGACCAAAACCGGTCCCGGACTCGCTTATGTTTCTCCGGAAAGAGTCGATGCGTCGTCAGATTTTGAAATCACGATTACCGGTTACAACACAAGCTTCTTCCCCGACGCAACGCCCAAAGTGTGGCTGAAAAAAAAGAACCGATTGTATTGTGCTAATTCGGTTACTGTAATCGATCGAAATCACCTTCAGGTGGGCTTTAATGCATTTGAAGGAAAGGTAGATTCGGCTCAGCGAATTGTAATGACTGTTGTTGTGGAAGACGAGGTAAACGGAATGTTCCTCGGTGTTAACCGACTTGAAATTGATCAGTCGGATACCTTAAAAACGTATGCGGCAGCTTGCACGTTAAAACCCGAAAAGCTTTCTGCCATTCAATACAGCTTTCCGTATCGCACCACACTTTACGAAACCATCCGGAATCTGCATTTCCATGTTCCGATGTGGTTTTCCATGATCACCGTTCTGTTTTTATCTTTCCTTTCCAGCATTTTATTCCTCAATAAATCGGACGTGAAATACGATCATTGGGCTAATGCTTTTGCGGCAACCGGTCTGGTTTTCGGTATTGCCGGAATTATCACCGGTGCTTTTTGGGCGAGATTTACCTGGGGAACTTTCTGGACCGCCGATCCGAAACTCAACGGTGCTGCAGTCGCTGTTCTCATGTATATCGCATATCAGATTTTGCGGTCGTCGATCGAAGACGAAGACAAATTAGCAAGGATTGCAGCGATTTATAACATTCTGGCTTTTCCGATTTATATCGTTCTGATAATTGTTCTACCGACTATCGCTGAGTTTTCGCTTCATCCCGGAAGTGGCGATAGCGTTGGGTTTAAAGATTACGATCTCGACAGTAATCTCCGGATGGTTTTTTATCCGTCTGTAATGGGTTGGGTTTTAACTTCTGTCTGGATTGCAACGTTGGTTTACCGAACGAAACGATTGGAATTTCAGCAAACCGAAAGTGAAATTAATAATGAAGAGAATTGACATGATGCACAAAATCTTTTCAATGCTTCTGAGTGTTCTGTTGCTGGTGGCTTCCGCAGGGATGGCGAGTGCAGCGGACCTCGATCTTGACGATACCTTCTTTCAGGCAGGTAAATATTACGTGGTTGCAGTTATCCTGCTGATCATTTTTGCCGTGTTGTTCACCTTTTTAATGCGTCTCGAAATGCGCGTGAGAAAACTGGAAAAAAGAAGCAAGTCATGAAATTAAAACACATCATTATTCTGGTGGTGATCGCCGTGGGAATCGCGATGATCCTTAGCACATATACCGATGCCAGCACAACGGCAAACTTTCGGGAGGCTTCTGAACAACCGGAGAAAACCTTCCATGTTAAAACCACTTTAATTAAAACCAAAACCATCGATTACGATCCGGTTAAAGATCCCGAACTCTTCACATTTTACGCTGAAGATGCCGAGGGGCAAACCCGTCAGGTGATTTGTTATAAAGAAAAACCCCGCGACTTTGAACTTTCGGAAGAAGTGGTGCTGATTGGTAAAATAAAAGACGATCACACCTTCGTTGCCACCGACTTGCAAACCAAGTGTCCGAGCAAGTACGAGAATGAAGTTGAAGATATAGAGGAGATCTGACGTTCGATGGAGGAAATCTTTTTTAACGGAGAACATCTCTTTGTCGGTAACCTCGGGAAAGTATTTGTAGCACTCGCTTTTGTTTCTGCACTTTTCGGAACCTTTGCCTTCTGGCATGCTAATCAATCGGGTGATAAAACCAGCGCGGTTTCAGGCCGGCTTGCCTTTATAGTTCACGGAATTTCGGTGCTCGGAATCATTTCCACGCTCTTCTTCATTATTTACAATCACTATTTCGAATACGATTACGCCTGGCAACATTCTTCACTTTCGCTGCCCACACATTTCATGATCAGTTGTTTCTGGGAAGGGCAGGAGGGAAGCTTCTTACTCTGGTTGTTCTGGCAGGCGGTACTGGGAGTCTTTATTATACGGAAAAATACCAAATGGACTTTTCCGGTGATGACGATCATCATGTTGTCGCAGGCAGTGCTCGCTTCCATGCTGTTGGGCTGGAAGTTCGGAGATTACTCTTTCGGCAGCAGTCCGTTTATTTTATTGCGAATTAAAAATCCGGAATTGCTGCAATTGCCGGTGATGATCATGAATAACATTCCGCCGGCAGATTACCTGAAAGTAATCACTGACGGAACCGGACTCAATCCGTTGCTCCAGAATTACTGGATGGTAATTCATCCGCCAACCCTGTTCTTCGGATTTGCCACGACGATCATTCCGTTTGCTTTCGCGATTTCCGCTTTGTGGATTAAAGACTACCGTGGTTGGATGCGTCCGGCATTACCGTGGGCTTTAATCTCAGCGGCTGTTTTGGGAACCGGAATTATCATGGGTGGAATCTGGGCGTATGAAGCATTGAGTTTCGGAGGTTACTGGGCCTGGGATCCGGTTGAAAATGCTTCTTTGGTACCGTGGCTCGTGTTGATTTCCGGCATTCACGTAATTCTGATTTCACGCGCAACCGGGAAGTCACTCGGGTTGGCAATGATCCTTGTTATGCTGACGTACATTTTGGTTTTGTACGCGACCTTTCTTACAAGAAGCGGTGTGTTGGGCGATTCGTCGGTTCACTCGTTTACAGACCTGGGTCTTTCCGCGCAACTACTGGTTTTCCTGTTCATGTTTGCGATACTGCCAACGTTGGTCTCCTTTCCGAAACCCTGGCATCGCTGGCTTTTTGTCTTTTCGGTTTTACTGATTTTCTTACTGAACGTAATCGCTCAAACCTTCATCGTTTGGTTGAATGGATTGGCTTTTATCGCAGCATTGGTTTTACTCGGATCAAATCTTACGCGCCATTTGCCGAATCCCGGAGGAAAAGATGAAACCGTTCATTCGCGCGAATTCTGGATGTTCATCGGTTCACTGATTCTGCTTCTATCTGCGGTTCAGGTTACGATGTCGACCAGCATTCCGGTCTTTAATAAAATTACGTTGGCAATTGCACCGCTGTTCGAGGTTTTGCATCGCATTATTCCGATTGAAGTTTTCAAAAACATGGCGCAGGGTAAAATTGCCAAACCGGTGGATGCCATGATGCATTACAATCGCTGGCAAATGCCGCTGGCCATCATCATTGCATTGCTGAGCGGACTGATTCAATTTTTTCCGTATAAGTCCACAAGCTGGAATCAGATCGGCAAACGACTGGGAATTATTTCCGCCATTGCGATTGTACTAACTGCTTTGCTTTCCTGGAATTTTCATTTCAGCGTGAAAAGCGAATTCATGCTCATCCTGTTTATGTTCACGGCGTTCTTTACGATTACCGGCAACATACTGTTTATGGTTCGCGGTTTAAAAGGCAACTGGACACTTTCTGGAGCATCGATCGCGCACATTGGTTTTGGGCTGATGTTGATCGGGGTTCTGATCAGTTCTGCACGCAAAGAAGTGATTTCACTCAACGAAAGAACCAGTTACGGAGAACGCTTCGACGCCAAAGAAACCCGGCAGAATATTCTGGTGATGAAAAACCAGCCAACGGAAATGGGAGATTACGAACTCACATACCGGGGCGATTCGGTTCACGGCCCGAACACGTATTATCAGGTCGATTATCAGAATAAAAAAACCGGAGAAAAGTTTACGCTCTATCCGAATGCACAATACAACGAGCAACAAGGATTAATGCCGAGTCCGGATACCCGTCATTATTTATTAAAGGATATTTACACACACGTTTCTTCTGTTCCGGAACACGCGGAATCCGAAGATTTTTGGGAAGATCAGGAAGTACACAACATGGCTATCGGAGATACGATTGTTGTGAACCGAAGTATAATTATTCTAGAAGGTGTTGAAATAATTTTGGGTGGTAGCATTTCGAAAGATCTCAACGGGCATGTGCTTCAGGTCGCAACTTTAAAGGTGATGTTCGGCGATAGCGTCTGGTGGTCGAAACCGGTTTTCGGAGTGAAAGACGGTATTTCATCTTACAACATGTATTCGATTGTGAATACCGCCGGATTGCGTTTTAATTATTTCCCTCCGGAAAAAACGGCGGAAGAAACCGGTGGAAAGGCACTGCACAGAATTGTTACCGAAACTCAGCCACCGCGGTACATTATAATGAAAGCGATCGTGTTTCCGTACATCAATTTTCTTTGGTTCGGAACCATCATCATGATCGTTGGATTCGGAGTTGCGATCTACCGGAGAAAATCAGAAACTAAAAAACGTGAAGCTTGAGATAGCTTTTATCGGCGCCGGAAATGTGGCGTGGCATCTCGCTCATGCCATGGACAAAGCCGGTCATTCCATTTCTCAAATCATTAGCAGAACCGAAGAAAGTGCCAAAGAACTGGCGGTGAATTTTGGTGCTCATTTTAGCACAAATCTCAATTCTCTTTATGCTAAAAATGATGTCTGTCTTATATGTGTTCCCGACGATCAACTCGAAATGGTTCTCGAAAAAATGCCTCCGGTGAATGCCATATTAGCCCATACATGCGGACCGAAACCGATGGAAATGTTGTATCAGAAATCGTCGGTTTACGGAATATTTTATCCGCTTCAGACTTTTAGCAAACACCGTGAGCTCAATATGCTTGAGGTTCCGGTGATGATTGAAGCATCATCTCCCATTGCACATCAGACACTCTTTTCATTAGCCGATGATATTTCAAACCGGGTGATGAATGTGAATTCGGAGGATCGCAGGAAGTATCATTTATCGGCAGTATTCACAAACAACTTTGTGAATTATCTCTACTCGTTGAGCGATCAGTATCTGGAAATGAACCAACTCGATTTTGAAGTACTAAAACCGATTATTCTTGAAACGGCAGAAAAGATTCGAAGCATGAAACCTGAAGATGCACAAACGGGTCCGGCGAGAAGAGGTGACATTCATACGCTCGAAAAACATATCGAAATGCTGGGAGAGAATTCTGAACTAAAGGAAGTTTATGAATTGCTCTCCAAAAGCCTGATCGCAAAATACAAACGTTGAGCGATCGGTAACTGTAACAGAAACGGTAACAGTAACAGTAACAGTAACAGTAACAGTAACAGTAACAGGTTCGCATTACCAATACAGTTGATGTTACCGTTGCAGTTACCACTGCCCCGTTCTTTTAAATGTGGAAGGCAGGCTGAGTAAAGACAAAGGAACGGTTATTCGATCGGAGGGAAATTTTAGTCTTGGTATGGCTATTAAACAATGGAAGAAAAACATAGTCGGGTTGGGCGCATTTTATTCGGCAGCCAGTTATTACGAAACTGTTTTTATTAATAATGCAGGCGTAAAACTCACGTTCGATTATTGAATGCGATTGGGGAAAAGAGGGTGAAAAATGACTTTGTCGCGGTGTCACAAAAAAGTAAATTTACAACAATGAAAAAAGACGAATACAACGATCTTAGCCGATCAGAGCATCAGGAAGGGGACAGCACAGCTTCGTACAACTATTTCAAGATCTGCCACAACTTTGTGAGCCGGATGCGTGTCTTGAACGAGTTGAACCGGATGGACAAGCTGAACCAGGCAAATTGTTGAAACAAAATCGACAGATGATCAAAAGAATTTTAATGGTGTTGTTTTTAGCAACAACCTTCGGAACCGTATTAGCCCAACACAAGGAAATTAATCCGAACATTGATTCGGAATGGCGATTTATTCGCAGTCAGGAAATGAATTTACTGAGCGGAAGTTTTTACAGCTTTGAGTTTCCGGCCGAAAAAGGTTTCGATTACATTTTTAACCTCACGCATAATCAGGATAAGGTGTATGCAGCCATCTCGGTTTTTGATATGCAGGATCGTTTGGTGAAGAAAGTTGTATTGAACGAAAGCAACAGTTCGTGTGATCTGGCTTTTGATGTGGATGCTTCCGCAACTTACAGGGTGGTGGTTGGAATTACCGATCCCAAAGGAAGTAAGGGAACGGCCATCACTTCTCAATTCAGCCTGATCCGGCGAATTAAAATCTGATCCGTTTTACCAGTTAATCTCTTTTTTCTTTTCAGGTTCTTTTTCCTGTTCCTTAATCGGTTTTGAGGAAGATACTTTCTTCTTTTTAGGAGTCGGTGAGGTTGATGAATTTCCTTGATTATTTCCGGAAGAACCGGAAGAGTTTGCGTTTGTTCTAACGGTTGTGCCTCCGGCGGGTGTTGATGATGTGGAGGATGAACTACGGCTCTTTTCGTAATTATCGTAATAATCATCGCGGGTTTTCGGCTCGGAGGAATTATTGGCAGTTGCTGTAGAATGACTTCGAATGAGTTTCCAGTTAACAGCAATGGTTCCGATGAATAAATCGGTATGCGGCCAGGATTCATTTTGATAAACAATGGCATCGTCTTTTTCGGCTACCGATTTCAGATCGAAGTAACGTGCACTATTTCCTCGTGTGTAATCAATGCGCATTTCAATACCGAACGATTTCCCAACAGAATACCGGGCGCCAAAACCAACTCCGTGTCTCCAGGTATTGTACCGGTGGATCTTTTGAACGTCGTCCTGATATTGGGGATCATCCTGCTTAAGTCCGGTTGTGATATCCGATTTAAATAAACGGTGTCCGACAATCAAATCGGTGAAAACCACCCAACGGGGTGTAACGGTATAGCCGTAACGCATGAGCAGGTGCTGGCCTGTGTGATAATTATTCAGAGTTGATTGGCCGGCTCCCCCAACAGGATCGTTGAGTGTGACATCAATCGATTTGGAACCTGCGTACTGAATATCGAAATACGATCCGAACTGAAGTCTCCACGCACTCTGGCGACTCAATACCGAACCTGTCATCACATTGAAAAACATTCCGCCACCCGGACGATAAACCGTACCGACAAAGCGATCAACCGGTGCGGAGTAAATTCCCCCGAATCCCAACTCCCATTGAGCAAAAGCTGATTGAACGGAAATCAGAAAGAAACTTAAAATCAGGATTCGGTATCGGAGTAACTTCATGGCGAACAGGGATTGTCAATTCAAAATTATTGAAATCCCTGATCACCCCAAATCCTGAACAAAGTCTGATTATTTCTTGAAGAACAGATTAAAGGTATCTCCTCTAAGCCCAAGACGAAGCGTTTCCAAAGGAATTACTTCATTGGGTGCGATATTTCCGAGGTTAATATTAGAACCATACAATTCGAGGAACCATACCTGTTGAGCTTTCTGAGGAGCTTCCCAAAGAATTCTTTCCTGAGAAATCTGGGTTAAAATTTCCTCAACCAAACCGGAACGCACCTCGCCTGATTTTCTGAAAATTCCCACGGTTCCGCTTTCTCGTGCTTCTGCAATTACCTTCCAGGCACCGGCTTCGAGTTCAGCTTTCATCATCGCGATCCATTTGTACGGCGGGATGATTTTGTCGGCATCTTTGGAACCTACTTCCGATAACACCGTGAAATGTTTGCTGAGTTTGGAAATGTATCCGCACTTTTCTTCTTCCGAAATCTCAATCGATCCGTCTGAAATTTCCGCATGGGTAATTCCGAATTTGTCGAGCAGCTTCATGTAATCGTCAACCAATCCGCGCACGACAAAAGCCTCGAATAAGGTACCTCCGAGATACACCGGAATATTGGCTTGCTTGTACAAATCAATTTTTTCCTTCAGCTTCGGAGTTACCAGCGAAGTCCCGAATCCGAGTTTGATAATATCCGTATAATCAGCACAGTTGGAAAGGAAGTCTTCCACTTCGCGGAGGCTTAATCCCTTGTCCATCACCATGGTCATACCTCTTTCGCGAGGTTTTACCGTTCTCTCCGGCAAATTGGGGAGAGGATAATTATAAGTGTTTAACATATTATTCGATGTCTTTGCGATAAAGATCAATGATGTCGATCACCGCTTTAACTCTTTCTAAAAACGGAGCATCTTCGAAAAGCAGAATGTGCTCTTCGAAGTTTATGGTTAAAGCGTCTGTGAGGTGTTCGTAACCTTCCTGAGCCTTTCCCATTCCGAGGTAATAAGCGGCGAGTTTATAGTGTAGTTTGCTTTTGTCCCGTACACGATCCAAACCTTCCAGCAACGTTTCAATGGCCTGAATATCATCCTGTAATTCGTGTTGAAGTGTGGCTAAGAGTAACCAGGCTTCGGGCATTGTGGGATGGTCGTTTACCAGATTGTTGAGATGTCGCTCTGCATCATCCAATTGCTCAAGAATAAAATACGTTTGAGCAAGTTCGTATTCAATGGTTTCATCTTCCGGCTGATGTCTGTGCGCTTTCTGGTAAAAAGGAAGCGCGTCTGAAAACCGTTCCTGCGCTGCATAGGTTTGTGCAAGTCCGAGCCAGGCGGGTGAAAACTTAGCGTCAATTTTAAGTGCCTGCCGGTAAAATACCCGTGCTCTTGCAAACTCTTCCAAAAACTTGTGGCAATCGCCTAATTGGGTAAGAGAAAACGAATCGGGACCTTCGATTTTAATGTATTCCCGAAAGGATTTCGATGCCTCATCAAACCGGTCGAGCTGCATCAGGCAATATCCTTTTTCAAGAATAGGTTCGCCGTATGTATCGTCGATCGCCATGGCAAATTCAAATGCCTCAATTGCTTCTTCGTATTTCGAGTCGCATGCGCAAAGCTGCCCGAGATGGTACCAAACGATTTCCTGAAACGGATCGAGTTCGAGATAAGATCTGAAAATTCTTTGTCCTTCGTCGTAGGCTTCCATCATCTGAAGACAGAAGTGCGTTTCCATTACAATGCGTTCCTCATCGATCTTTTCGGAAAAGATTTTTTCGATCATCCCGATTGCCAGATCATTATTGTTCATGTTGAAATACACGAACATCTTCATCACCAAAACATCTGGTTCGTGTGCTCCGTGTTCGATGGCTTCGTCGAAAACCTCAAGCGCGGCAAGAGGCTTATTCATCAATTCGTAAATGGAACCTTTCTGCGTTAAGAAATCAGGATTACCGGGTTCCAGATCAAGCGCCCGGTTTATTTCTTCTAATGCTTCCCGTGTTTCTTCATTTACGGTGTGCAGAAATGCTTTTTTAGAAAAGAAATGGGCGTTGTAAGGATGTTGCTCAATAGCCAGTTCGATGGCATCGGTGGCCATGTCATAATTCGCCTGATCGATGTAGTGATCGGCAAGCGCGATGAGGAGGTGGGGAGCGTAATAATCGAAGCTGTTATTCGCTGCATCCGATTCAAAACGTCTGATAAGATCGGTCAGCTCGTTTTCTGAGATTTCTTCATCATCCATTGACGCCGGTAATTTCGAACAAAGTTAGACATAAGGGGATTAACGGAATAGAGTAGCCATTCAATTCCCCTAATTTGCGGCCCAAATAGAACCGTTATGAGGAAGTGGATTTTTACCCTTTTCTGTATTGCATCACTAATGGCAAAGTCACAGATTTCGGAGACGCAAAGTGAGTGGCAACAAAGGGTTGATTACGAAATTGAAGTTCGGCTCGACGACCAGAAACACATGCTTTACGGCTGGGTAAAAATGGTGTATAAAAATAATTCCAAGGTCGCCTTGAACGAGATGTATATGCATTTGTGGCCTAATGCCTATAGCGATAGGAACACGCCTTTTGCTAAACAGCAAATGCTTAATGGCAATCTGGATTTTTACTTTTCAGAACTCTCCGATCGAGGTTTTATCGATAGTCTTGATTTTAAAATGAACGGAACAAAATGCCAGTGGCAGTTGCTCCCGGAACAAAGTGATATTGCCAGACTCAACCTGCCCGATGCAATTGCTCCGGGAAAATCGGTTACCATCACAACTCCATTCCGCGTTAAAGTTCCGGGTAGTTTTTCCCGAATGGGGCACGAAGCACAGAGTTATCAGATTACGCAATGGTTCCCCAAACCCGCCGTGTATGATGTAAATGGATGGAACCCGATTTCGTATCTCGATCAGGGAGAATTTTATTCGGAATTCGGATCGTTTAAAGTGAAAATTACAGTGCCTGAAAATTACGTGATTGCTGCTACCGGCGTACTTCAGGAGAAAGAAGAATGGAGTTTCATCCGAAAGCGCCGAGATAATCCCATCAGTACGTTTACCGGAATATCAAGTTCGGAAAAGTTTAAAACGTTAACGTATGTTCAAGACAGCATCCACGATTTTGCCTGGTTTGCGAGTAAGTATTTTAATGTAGAAGAAAGCTCGATTAAGCTTAAAAATGGTCATACGGTTCAAACCTTTGTGTTCGCCGAGGAATTGAAACCTACAGGAACCTCCAGCATCAATGAAGCACTAAAGTTTTATTCGGAACACTGTGGGTATTATCCGTACAAGTACTGCACTGCGGTAAAGGGTGCGCTCAAAGCCGGTGGTGGAATGGAGTACCCGATGATCACCGTTCTGGATGGTTTATCGAGAGAAGTGATTATTCACGAAGTAGGGCACAACTGGTTTTACGGAATGCTCGCCAACAACGAACGCCGATATCCCTGGATGGACGAGTCGATCAATAGTTTTTTTGAAGGAAAAACAATGTTCGGTGATCAGAACAAACCTGTCTTGAACAGTATAAACCTTACCAGAGAAAATGGTACCGACTGGTTTATGGAGGCCGCAAATATTTCCATTGAGCGTGCACATCTCAATCAGGCGGTGGCAGACAGTTCGGAACAATTCAGTTCTTATAATTATGGTGTGATGGTGTATGGAAAAGGTTCGCTCATTTTTGATCATTTAAGAGGATACCTGGGAGATGAAATGTTTTATAACTGCTTTAGAAAGTACTTCGACAAATGGGCTTTTCACCATCCGTTGCCGGGAGATATGGAGCAAGTTTTTGTGAAAACATCCGGAAAAGATCTCTCCTGGTTTTTCGGCGATCTGATGCACAGTGAAGCACCGGTTGACTACCGCGTAAACAAGGTGGAAGACGGAAATGTGTTAATAGAAAATGTTGGCGGAATTAAAGCCCCGTATTCGGTTGGCTATTATTATAAAGGTGAATTGCAAAAGGAGATTTGGTATGATGGACACACCGGGGTGATGAAACATCCGATTCCTTCCGGAGCAGTTGATCTCATTAAAATTGATCCGAGATCTATGATGGCAGAATCAAACCGGAAGAATAATTCGTACCGGCTGAATAGTCTGTTTGGTAAAATTGAGCCACTCAATGTTGACTTCTCTATTAAAGGATACATTGAAAATCCCGATAGAACCACCATGGCGTGGTCACCCATCATAGGATGGAATTCTTGTAACCGCGGCATGATCGGCGTGTTGTTGAACAATCCGGTAGCACCGGTACAGAAATACAATTTTGTGGCAACACCGATGTATGCATTCGGAACAAAAGACCTCAATGGTTATTTCAATTTTGCATGGCATCGTTACGGAGACAACAAACCGCAGGATATTACATTCGGTATGAAAAGCGCCCGTTTTGCGTATGCTCCTTCTGATACATTTACCTACAACCGGATTGCTCCGTATGTGTCTTTTAAATTCAGAAATAAAGACAAGCGGTATTTCAACAACACAGTTGTAACCCTGAAATACACCAACACGTCGTTCACTCCCAAATTTGATCAGGATGCGAAGCTCAAAGTGCTGGAAAACGACATCTCGACTTACAACAGAAGAACATTTACCGAAAATCTTCCGGACCAGTTTTTTGATTTCATTGTGCAGGGAGACGACGGGCAAAAGCTCAATCACACTTCTTACAAGCTCGACTTTCAATACGGAATGATTGCCGATAATCAGTTCATGTTCGATAGCATTAGCGGAAAAATTATTTCGAAAAAAATCACCGATAATTTTGCCAAACTGAGTTTCACGTTTAAACACAGAATCAATTACAGCCTTAAAAACAAAGGACTCGACATTAGGGTGTTTGCCGGAGTTATGCTCGATAAAGCGGATAACGGTTTATACCAATACCGGATCGGTTCACAGGGCGGACGATACGATTATACGTTTGAAGAAACCGCTTTGGGAAGAAATCAGACATCGGGTGTTTTTGTGAATCAGGTGATGACCAACAACATGTTTGTAAAGGCGGTTGGTAATTTTGGAAACATTGACGGATATACGGTTTCTGCAAATCTTGTAACGGATCTGCCCGGGAAACTGCCGCTTCATCTTTATGCCGACATCTTCACTTTTAATGATATTAAAAACCATGTGAACAACACCGATCAGCAATCGTTTGGTTACACCGGCGGCGTTTCACTGAGATTTGCAAAAGATGTTTTTGAAATTTACTTCCCGTTGGTGAGTTCCTCCATTATCACTAAAACACAGGACGCTCAACAGTTGACTAATTACAAACAGCAAATCAGTTTCACTCTTAATTTGAACAAACTCACTGGTTTTAGTCTCGAAGATATGTTGCGAAAAGCGCTCTGAGGAAATCAGAGTTTGCCATCGTCGGCGAAACTGTAATAACCTCCAGAACTCACAATAATGTGGTCGAGTACCTGAATGTCGAGCATTTCTCCGGCGAGTTTAACTTTTCGTGTGAGATCCATATCCGAGGTACTTGGCTTGAGATTGCCGCTCGGATGATTGTGGCAAAGAATGATTCCGCTTGCTCCGCGATCGATTGCGAGTTTGTAAATCTTTCGCGGATCGGCAACAGTACCGGAAATGCTTCCCTCGCTTATTTTATATTCCTTGATTAAACGGTTTGAGCGGCTCAATAAAATCACCCAGAATTCTTCGTACGGTTTATCCTGAAGATATTGACTCATGTATTGATAGGCTTCGCGACTGCTTCCGATTCTGCGCGAGAGTTTTATTTCTTCTGATGCTCTTCTGGCGCCGAGTTCCAGTGCACTCAAAACGGATATTGCTTTTGCCGGGCCGATACCTTCTATCCGGCATAAATCGGCAACGGTCATTCGGGCGAGAGAGTGAAGACTATTATCTGCAAGGTTGAGAGCGTCTCGGGCAAGATCAATGGCAGATTTCGATTTGGATCCGGTGCCGAGCAGAATTCCGATCAGTTCAGAATTGCTGAGGGCATTTCTTCCGAGGTGTTCAAATTTCTCGCGTGGTTGTTCATCCGCATGGCGGTTTTTCAGGGTTACATAGTCTGGCATTTGGTAAAAATAAAAAGCCCCGACGTTTGAACATCGGGGCTTTTAAAATATTTTATTGAACGCTCTTCTTACAGAGAGTTAACGTGCTTAGTGAGGCTGCTTTTCAGGTTGCCCACTTTGTTTTTATGAATGATATTGTTTTTGGCAAGCTTATCGAGTTTAGCAAAAGTCTCTCTTAACAATTGTTCTGCTTCTGCTTTAACGGTGCTGGTTCGTACTTTTTTAATCCAGGTTCTGGCCGTTTTATGCTGATAGCGGTTAAGCTCGTTGCGGGCTTCGTTGCTTCTTATTCTCTTTAATGCGCTTTTATGATTCGCCATCGAAATTCTGTATTAAGGGCTGCAAAATTAAAATCTCTTCAGACAATTGCAATTAAAGTCTGAATATTTTTTTATCTCAGAAGAATTTGCCTGAGATTGATGATGAGAACAGAAATCAAAACTTCCATAAAAGAGGAAGTCCTGATTCTCATCAGGACTTCTCCAACAAAAGTCTTTACTAGACCTTGTTAACCAATTACTAACTTAAATTACTGATGTGCACAGTAAAGCTACTGATGCGATACAAAACAAAACCCAAAAATTTTAACAGACAAGAAAAAATGTGATCGGAATCATTTGCCGTGAGTCGCAGAAGAAATTCGAATTTTGGAAAACACCTTTTCATCGCATTGACCGATGGCGTTCAGCAATTTAATGATGCATTAATCGGCGTTGGGTTATGTAAAGATTGTATGCACCAACCGGTTACTATTTGTTTGAAGGATGAGGCTCGATCGTTTAGTTGGTCAGATAACACGAATTGATTCAGAGATACGGAAAGAAACTGCCAAAGCTGTGAATTCTATGCTGACAATACGCAATTGGCTAATTGGTTTTTATGTGATTGAATATGAACAAAGAGGTGAAGATCGAGCAACTTACGGAGATCGACTTCTGGAAAAGCTCTCTGAAAAATTATCCTCGCGAAACATTCGGGGAATGACAACACCGGAATTGAGTCGTTACAGACAATTTGCATCGATCTATTTTCGATTTGGATCTGAGGTGCAACTCATTTTAAATCAGCACAGAAGAAATCTTGGGACACTGTCCCAAGATTTCAATAAGCAAGTTGTATTTCATATAACTGGGTCAGTTACAGAGAATTCGAAAGACCGTGAAGTACCGACGAAAATACTTCTTACCAAATTGGCTTTTAGTCACTTTGTCGAGTTGATAAAGATTAACGAAACTGAAAAGCGCCTCTTTTATGAAGTTGAATGTATTAATGGAACCTGGAGTGTAAGGGAACTCAAAAGGCAGATAAACAGTCTGTACTTTGAGAGATGTGGAATTTCGGGTAAACCTGAATTGTTGCAACGCCAATTAAGCGAAGAAAATAACTCATCTGCCCCTGCTCACTTCATTAAAGACATCTACGCTTTCGAATTTTTGGGTCTGCCGATTAAAGATGCGGTGGAAGAATCAGATTTGCAATCCGCTCTGTTGGGTCATCTACATGAATTTATTTTAGAATTAGGAAATGGTTTTTGTTTGGAAGCACGTCAAAAACGAATTTTGATTGGTGATGAATATTTTTTCATTGATTTGGTTTTTTACCACAGACTACTCCGGTGTCACGTTTTGGTTGAACTGAAAATTGATGCCTTTAATCATTCCAATGCAGGGCAATTGAACACTTATCTCAATTATTATAACGAGGAAATAAAACAAAAAGGGGATAATGACCCAATATGGATTCTTATGGTTACCGATAAAAACAATGCATTAGTTAAATATGCTACTGCCGGCATGGATCAAAACCTGTTTGTAAGTAAATATTTAGTGCAACTACCACCAGTTCATCAATTGGAAAATTTTATTAAAAAGGAACTAAAGCACATCTAACAATTTAAATTCACTTCTCCAACTTTGTTACGTCCACTTCAAAGTCCCGGGTTTTGGGAATAATTTTTAAAAGTGAGGAATCCTGAGAAACCGTGCAGTTGGAGGGAATTTCCCCACTTATATAACAACTGGCTCCAATGGTAACGTTGCTCCCGATTTTAGTTCCTGCTACGATGCAACAATTGGCGCCGATCCAAACATTATCCCCGATTTCAACACCTTTTGTATGCGAAGTTTTGCGGTGATCGTATTTGTAATGGTTTGTTGTCGCTATAATTACGTTCGGACCTAACAGCACATTGTGCCCGATTTTTAATCCGCCTGATGCGTTAATGTAATTTCCGGGATTGTCGCCCGGTTCGGTGCAGGTGCCTTTTTCAATGAGTTCCCAACTGATAACCTTGGAACGAAAATCAACGGGCCAGGGTACGCTTCCATTTATTCGAAGAATTTTCTGAAAGAAAAAATAGCGCCTGAAAACTTCGTGATACATCATGTAGCCTACCTTGGTTTTGCGATACCGGGGCCACAACCACAAAACAACCGGCTTGAAAAACGGATCGTCGATATCATCCAGAAATTGTCGGATAGCCTTTCTCAAATCAGAAGGAACTTTATTACAAGGTTTAGCAAAGTTAATCCGCCCAAAATCATTAGTGCTTTCACCACGCTGATGAAAATATTTTTTCCGGTAAGCCTGAAACAATCAAACAACATGGCGATCCTCACCAATGAAGCAATAAATGCATAACCGGTCAGCGCAATTAGCACATCACCGGTTTGTTTTAAAAGAAGAAACAACACAAATCCTGAAAGCACTGTGAATAATGCGGTAAACCACAGTTGCCTTTTTAATGAATTGAATACTTCGTATGCTGCAGCAAAAGGGCTTGAAAGATAAATTACGAAATAAAGCAGAACCAGAATCTGCACCATTGAACCGGAAGGTTCCCAACTGGAACCGAGTATAAATGGAATCAAAACATCACCCCAGATCATTAATACGGAAACCGGAATTACCGATAACCAGAATAAAAATCGGAGCAGGTTTAGTGATAAACTCAAACGCCCCGCAACATCATCACGAAGTCTTGCAAGTCTTTCAAAATATACCTGACCAACGGCATAACTGATTGCGCTCAGAGGAATAAAAGTGAGTTTTACCGCATTGCCGTATAAGCCGTTAATTTCTTCACCGAGAAACGCCCCTATTAAAAAAACCGGCAGATACGAACCGAATACATTGATAAGTGTGGAAGGTGTTGCCAACAACGGAAAAGCCTTGTAGCGAACCGCTATTTCTTTTAGTCGTGTCGGATTTAATTGCAGAACCGGTTTCAGTTTTTTCGGCAAAAGCAGAATCAGTTGTAAAAACTGTCCGACCACATGCCCGATCACCAAACCGTTTCCGGGAACAACGGCCTGAAACGGGTGAAGTACTTTGTATGCCGAGCCGCCTGCCATACCAATCACACGATTAGAAGCTACTTTTTTATACCTGCGTTCCCGGTTAAACCAAACTAAAATAGTATCTGCTGCACCGGTAATAAAAACTGTGATTGGAATCCAAAACATCCAGTTTCCCGAATCTTCCATTCCGAATATTGAGCAGATCGAAGAACCACCTATTAAAACAATCAGAAAAAAAAGCAGACTCCACAAAAAGTTTAAAATCATGGAAAGCATTACCAGATCTTTTGCCCGGTTACGATCGCTTTCTACGATTATCGCCTGATTGTACTGGAGTCCGGAAAGGGTTACCAATACGGCAACAATCGAGGTAAAAAGTACCGCGACACCGTGTTCCGATTTAGAATAAACACGTGACAAAACCGGAATGATGAGAAACGAAATAATCTGGGCGATTCCGGTGCTGCTGAACAGAACACCGGCATTTTTCAGAAAGTCGTTTCGTAAAATCTGCTTCAATGCGGAAGAATATTTTCCGCATCAAGATTAGTCTAAAATAATGTGATTGGGAATCCGGGATTTCAGGATTTGCCGGAACCAGGTATAAATCGGAGTAATGTATTTCGCTCCTGATACATCACAATTAAACAGCAAATGAAAGTTGCTAATGCCAGTGTGAATAGTGTTCCTCCGTCGCCCTGAACATCAATTCCCAACGATGTGAGATGAAAGAACAAGGCGCCCGACATAACACCCGCACCCAAAACCGCTCCGAAGTGAGACTTCCCGGGAACCAGCAATAAAATGGCGGCAATAAGCTCTGTAACTCCACTTCCGTAGCGTCCCCAGGGTTCCATGTGAACTGTTTCGAAAATGTAAATGCTTTCGGGTTGACCTGTAAATTTAAAATACAAAGTCTGGAACATAATGATGGCCGGAACCATTCGAACCACCCAATAGAGAATTCTTTTCAGTTGCATATTTTTAAGGTTGGGGAAAAGCTCACTTGGTGGTTTTACCGTCGTAAAGTCTGGTGAAAACCGAGTCGACCGGTTCCCACAATTCGATCTTTACGCCATCGGGATCCAGGATGTGAACAAACTTTCCGTATTCGTATGTCTCTATGTCGTCGACAACATGCACTCCTGACTCGCGAAGCTGATCCACTAACCTCTCGATGTTCTTCACCCGAAAATTAATCATGAACGAATGTCCCGAAGGTTCAAAATAATCGGTGTTGGTTGCCATCGGACTCCATTGCAAATAGGCGATCTTTTCGGGATCGCTCCCCTCGCGGTATTCGAAAAGACTTCCGTACTCGTTGGTTGTAAGACCGAGATTTTTAGAATACCACAATCGGCTGTCTTCGGGGTTTGATGATTTAAAAAAGATTCCACCGACTCCGGTTACTCTTCCTTTTTGAGGTTGGTCGTTTTCCATTTGGTTTGTGATTTGAGTTGAATCAAAATTGGGGATTTGAAAACAAAATGAAAACGATTCGCGAAAAAGTTTTGGTTGAAATATTTAGTGATTCACCTTTTCAAATGCTTCAATTTCCTGAATGTGTTGTTTGGCCGTCGGAACATTCGGATGATCAGGAAATTCTTTAATAAAAGATTGATACGCTTCAATGGTATGCGTTCGCAATGCGTTTGTCCAGCTAAGTTCCGGGATTCGCCGGCGGGCTTCAGCAACATGCAATCCTTTGGGATAATTGCGGATATACCATCGGTAATACGGTATTTCATCAACCTGCTGAATTTGTTGCCAACGCAAATCCTCAATATCCTTTAATGCCTGTTCGCGGTGTTTACTATCGGGATAATGGTCGAGAAATTCCTGATAATATTTTATGTCTTTGGTTTGAACAGATTGTTGCCAGTAGGCGTCTTCGATGTGATTGAGAACATCTTGTTTATACGATGTATTGGGATATTGCTCCAAAAATTTCTCGTATTCCTCAACCGAATTTAATCGAACTGCTCTTTCGTATTTTAATTTTTCCATGGCATCCTGCGCCTGTTTTACCTGTTTAGCGTCGGGATATTGTTCGATGAAATTAGAATAAAGCAGCAGTTTGTCTTCTTTTTTAGCATGCTCAAATTCCCAGTCCTGTAGAATTTCTTTTGCCTTTTTTACTAATGTAGTGTGCTGAGGATACGCTGTAATAAAGGATTTGAGTTCCGTACTTCTTTTCGATTTGATTGCTTTTTCGAGAATGGCGGAAGCATATTGTTCTTTTCTGTGATTTACCGTATCAACACAGGCTTCATAAGATTTACAAACCACTACATCGGTGCGCGGATCAAAAGTAGTCGGGTAATAAATCACGGTCTGCATTATCCTGTACGCAGTGTCGGGATTATAATATGGTGACTGCGGATCTCCGAAACACCGTGCGTCGAGTAGCTTGAAACAATTGTTTTGCTGATTCTCGTTTTTCTTTAAATACAGGTTGAGTTCTTCTCTGGCTTCCTGATAATTGAGTTGAAAGATGGCTTTTTCAACGCGTTCGAGTTGCCTTTTTTGAGCAAATGCACAAATGGTATTGAGCAGAATTAAGATAGGAATCAGAGAAAGCCGGGCAGATTTCATTTCAGGCTCAATAATAATTTAAATATGGATGTGAAGATTCGATACGCTGTTCACACAATTGCGCTGAAATAAATGAGTGGAGAAGAAAACGGAAGTTGACTCTCCCTTTTTTCGGGTGACACATGTTCCCGAATACAAATCCTCAATCAGAGGTAAATCCTAACGAAAAAAATTGTATCGTTCGAGTTCCTTGGTTGTATAGGTTTTAGTGTTGCTCTCCGGGCTAATGAACGGTTTTGAATCTTCATGTGTAACAATCATTCCAAGAGCAATGCCTCTGATTTTAACATAATCCACTTTTGACTTTACTTCTTTCGGCGCTGTGCCCCAGCGGTACATATTGATAGTAAAATCCAAATCCTGTCGTACATCCAGTATTTCGGTAACAACTTCCATTTCGTCGTGGAAAGCATAAAGTTTAACACTCATATTTGAGTCGGGAATAAAATCGGCATGCAACCGGAAATAGCCATTTGAATCGGAAACCGCTGATGCGATCAGAGAATCTCGACTAAACAATTGGAGTTTTACTCCCGGAATAACCTTTCCCGAATCTAATGCTTCGTACACATAGCCTCTCGCATAAAAGTTCCGGGTGTAGAGGGAATCGTCGGCATCCGGGTTCGAATTTTCGATAGTGGTTTGGTTTGTTTGCCCGCTTGAAAGGGTAGGAAATAACAGCGCCCAAATAATGGCTATCTGGCTGAAGAGGTACTTAAACCCCCATCTTCGAACGCTGTTGTATTTTGATAATTGATCGGTTGGAACCCGGATGCACATTTGCCGGCCGGAACTTTCATACGCTTTTAAAAATTTCCGTTTAGACCAGCCCGAAATGTCGGTTACTTGTTTGTTGCAACGCTCACACTGGCGGGCTTTGCCGACCGGCGTCATGGCATCCCAGTCTTCGAAACAGGGTTTGGCAATTTCAAGGGTGGTAATTGGAACTTTCATAGTTTAAATGTCGTACCGGATTTATAAATGGGAAATGCACACAATACCATTGAAGCAAACCGATTTAGGAAAGGCAGATTTTCGTTACCAGTGGCTTGGGACGTATTAACCAAGAATTCACAAGTCCTTTCAACAGAACCTTTACTCAAACCCATATTTTTGCGGCTTTCATAAAAACCATGTCTGAAGAACTTTTTAAAAATGTGATTTCTCACGCTAAGGAATACGGATTTGTATTTCCGGGAAGTGAGATTTATGATGGATTGGCTGCGGTTTACGACTACGGTCAGAACGGAGTGGAACTGAAGAACAACATCAGAACCTATTGGTGGAAGAGCATGGTTCAGATGCATGAGAATATCGTGGGTCTTGATTCCGCGATCTTCATGCACCCGAAAGTATGGAAAGCCAGTGGTCACGTTGATGGATTTAACGATCCTATGATCGATAACAAGGATTCTAAAAAGCGTTATCGGGCGGATGTTCTCATCGAAGATCAGGTTGAGAAATATGTTCAGAAGATCGAGAAAGAAGTTGAAAAAGGTCGCAAGAGATTCGGTGACAGTTTCGATGAAGTTCAGTTTCGGGCAACGAATCCGAATGTTCAGCGAAGTCAGAAAACAATCGATTATATCAACGGTCGTATGAAGAATGCCTTAGAAGCCGGTGATCTTGCAGACTTAAAAGAACTTATCGAGGAACTGGCAATTGCCTGTCCGATTTCCGGAAGTAAGAACTGGACGGAAGTTCGCCAGTTTAATCTGATGTACAGCACTCAGATGAGTGCAACGGATGGTGAATCTCAGATTTATTTAAGACCGGAAACGGCACAGGGGATTTTTGTTAATTATCTCAACGTGCAAAAAACCGGTAGAATGAAACTGCCATTCGGAATCGCACAAACCGGAAAGGCGTTCAGAAATGAAATTGTTGCCCGGCAATTCATTATGCGAATGAAGGAATTTGAGCAAATGGAAATGCAATTCTTTGTGCAACCGGGAACCGAACTCGAATGGTATAAGTACTGGAAAGAAGCTCGTTTGAAATGGCATTTGAATCTGGGTACCGATGCAAAAAAATACCGCTATCACGATCATGTGAAACTCGCACATTATGCGAATGCTGCTGTTGATATTGAATACGACTTCCCTTTTGGTTTTAAAGAAGTAGAAGGAATTCACAGCCGCACCGATTTCGATCTGGGACGACATCAGGAATTCTCGGGAAAGAAAATTCAGTATTTCGATCCGGAGCGAAACGAAAATTATGTTCCGTATGTAATCGAAACTTCGATCGGTCTGGACCGGATGTTCCTCGTGATGATGACCAATTCTTTAAAAGAAGAAAAACTCGAAAACGGAGAGAACCGCTCGGTACTTTCATTACCACCGGCTCTGGCACCCTTTCAATGTGCGATTCTTCCTTTAATGAAAAAGGATGGTTTGCCGGAAATGGGAGAGAAAATCTTCAAAAAACTTCGGTTGGATTTTAACTGCTATTACGAAGACAAAGACAGTATTGGCAAACGATACCGACGTCAGGATGCAATAGGAACACCCATCTGTATAACGGTGGATCACGATAGTTTAGCGAATGAAGATGTTACAATCCGTTTCCGTGATACCATGGAACAAAAGCGGGTTAAAATTGCTGAACTCTCCGAAATTATTGATAAAGAAGTTTCGATGAAGTCGCTATTGGGCGGACTTTAATTCAGGTTATTATCGTTGTCTTCTTCTGGTTGCGACTCCGGTGATTCCGGAACGGGAATCAGTTCCATATCGCCGAGTTCTTCTTCCAGTTCTTCCAGGGCTGAGGTATCAATTTCTATCTGTACCGTGTCCTGAGGAGTTTCATCCATTTGTTTGAAATTAGGATAACAACTGATGTTTTGATCGTAATCAGAAGGCTTGTGAAATTCGCCTTTCGCGATTCCACAAGAAGCATCGCCGTAAATCAACTGCATATAACGGCCGTAAATTGGCAAAGCCGTTCTCCCGCCCATTCCCATTCCGGTTTCAAAATGGATTCGGGTATCGTCGGCACCAACCCAAACACCTGTTACTAAATTATGGGTGACTCCCACAAACCAACCGTCGATATAATCGCTGGTAGTTCCTGTTTTTCCTCCCATTTCGTTGTCTTTACAAATGCCGTAACTGAACAACCGATGGGCGGTTCCCTGAGGATCTTCAACCGGGCCGCGCAGGAAGAAAGACATGGTATATGCAGTTGATTTCGACATCGCCTGTTGCTCTTCAGACTCATCTTCCATGTTGTAAATTTCTTTTCCGCGACTGTCTTCAATAGACTCAACCAAATGGGCACGAATGGCTTTTCCGCCATTTGCAAACGGCAGGTAAGCGCGGGTTAATTCGAGCAAAGTCATTTCGCTGCTGCCCAAAGCAAGCGATGGTAATTCTTCGAGTTTTGATTCGATACCAAGTTTCTCCGCCATCTTTATCACGTTCTTAATTCCGGTTTCCATCATCACTTTCACTGCGATGGTATTGGTAGAATAAGTGAGAGCGCTTCGAAGTCGGTACGGTCGGTTACTAAAGGATTTGCTGGAATTCTGAGGAGCCCATTTGTCGGGTTTACCATCGGTTAACACATCGAGTTCAATGGGTTCGTCGACAAAAGTCTGGCAGGGATCCATGCCTCTTTCTAAAGCGGTTGCGTAAACGATCGGTTTGAATGCAGAACCGGGTTGACGTTTCGCCTGATCAACATGGTCGAACTGAAACACATCGGGATGAACACCTCCAACCCATGCCTTAATGGCTCCGGTTACCGGGTCGATCGACACAAGTCCTGATTGAAAAATCTGAAGCATGTGTTTCAGTGAATCCGAAGTTGATATTTTTACAGTCGCTTTTGGTTGATATCCGTTTTGAGTAATCTGAACTTTATGCGGAATCCTGAGTTGTTCGAATGCCTGCGATTCTGTCATTCCCGAATTAATGCAATCCCGATAAGCGGAAGTTTGTTTCAGTAAATTATTAAAACGCTTCTCGGTTGGAGTGGGATTAGTCTTATCCTTTAATTCGGCGCGTTCTCTGGCAATCTGTCGGTCGTACCAGTATTTCTCCCCGCCCAGGCCCCATTGAAAAGTTTGCTGAATATTAACCATGTTTTCCGCAATAGCTTTCTCGGCGTGTTTCTGCATTTTGGAATTGAGTGTGGTTTTAATTTTTAATCCGTCGATATAAATATTGAGACCTCTTTCTTCGCACCAGGATTTTAAATCACGGGCAACAGCATTCTGAAACCAGGGAGCAAGACTTTCTTCCTTGATTACCTTTTTGAATTTGAATTTCATGGGCTTCAGAGAAACCTTCTTAAAGGTTGTGCTGTCGATAAACTGGTATTTCGACATTTGGGCCAGTACAGTATTCCGTCGGTTGAAGACCCGTTCGTACTGCGTTTTCGGATTGTAGTATCCGGGGCCTTTTAATATTCCAACCAACATGGCGGATTCTTCGAGTTTTAGTTTTTGGGGGTCTTTGCTAAAATAAAACTGAGACGCCATCTTTAAGCCGAAAGTATTATTCCCGAATTCTACCGCATTAAAATACATGGTAAGGATTTCGTTTTTAGAATACACCATTTCGATTTTAAGTGCCGTAACCCATTCTTTGGTTTTGGCAATCAGAGTTCGGATGAGCGGAATTCTCCCCAATAAACCAACCCGGTTTCGCTGGCGGGTTTTGTAAACATTTTTAACCAACTGATTGGTGATAGTGCTTCCGCCGCGTTTATCTCCTGTCATGGTTGAAAATGCAGCGGAGAACAGGGCATAAAGATCGAGACCGTGATGCTTGTAAAACCGAACGTCTTCCGTTGCAATAAGGGCTTTTATGGTATTCGAATCAATTTCTTCAAAGATCACCGGATCCCGTTTTTCGAGAGAATAGGTTCCGATTAAAACATTGTCATTAGTATAGACTTCCGAAATCAGCGGTATTCTCGGATTTCGCACTTCCTGCATACTCGGGAGATATCCGAATAAGTAGAGAAAATTCATCTCCATTGCCAGAAGAAAAAGTACGATGGTG
Source organism: Bacteroidota bacterium (assembly GCA_016124755.1). Classification (GTDB taxonomy): domain Bacteria; phylum Bacteroidota; class Bacteroidia; order NS11-12g; family UBA9320; genus WGNA01. The sequence goes on from WGNA01000022.1 coordinate 49,267, forward strand.
AGAAAGAAAGAATAAATCAGGCTTCCTGTTTTTCGCAACCAGGACAGTGTTCGAAAGCGCTTGAAATTATAAACGGAAGGAAAAAAGATCTTACGTGTAATCTTCAGAACAAAAGAAAAGATTTTGTGAACCCAGTCTGGCAGCCTGTTGTAGACATCTGATAGTTTGCTGCGAAGTGTTTCGAACATGCACCAAAAGTAATAACTGGATGAACAGAATGTTAACAGGGGCAGCCAGATTTTGATTTGGGAAAATCGGCCGCTTTTTTTCCCGCGATGGGAAGAATGAAATAGACAGAAATGGCATGATGAAACTCAAGTGTCTGGTAAATAGCGTTTTAGTTGTTTGGCTTTTTGCTGGCATATCGATTGAAAACTTTAGAATACAAGCACAGGATGAAACCTGTTGATCGGTCGCACCGTAGAAAAGTTCTCCAATCAACATCCGGAACCTGTTTTACTTCACTCCGGAAAATCCACGCGCTTACCTTACTATATGAATTGTATTCGCTTTGTCAATACAGTAGTATGATCATGAAAAGGCATTGTTGGGAAACATTGTCACACAGTAGCACTTAGTAATTACCATTAATAACACAGTAGTAGTAAAGGGGCAGCCGGGAGGCTGCCTTTTTTTATCAGGTGTTTTCAGAAATTTTAGAAAAAAAGTAAAAGCCGCCAACGTTTTATTAAATACTCCCGTATGAAGGGGTAAACAATGAAATTATGAAACGAATCTTAACTCTTTTAATAGGCTTTTTTGCGCTCGGTATCACAACTATTTTAGCCCAGTGTGATGCCACTTTTACCTATACCAAAAGTGCCGTTAACCCATCACTCTACTATTTCTACGATTCCACAGGATCAGCTGCTTACAATAGTTATTGGAGTGTAAGTGACGGCACTTCTTCTACCTCTATGCATTCCTTTACGCATTCGTTTGCCAACAACGGAACATACACCGTTTGTCACATCGTTTCAGACGGAAAAGGAACTTGTTTAGATTCCTTTTGTGCGACGGTTGTGGTTACCGGAATCAAATTTTGCAGCGCTGATTTTTCATATACGTTGCGGGGAGATTCGGTTTATTTTATAACCAAACCATCAGCAACAACTTATTCATGGAGTTATGGTGATGGTACATCTTCAAGTACATATTCCGGTTGGCATAAATACAATACCGGCGGAGTTACCAAAACCTACACGGTTTGTTGTTCGATAACCGATACGTCTGGAGGTGGTTGCAGCGATACGGTTTGCAAAACCATAACGGTTACGCCAACCAATCCGTGTCACGCATATTTTTATGCTGATGTAAAAGACAGTTCTGCCGGGTTTGTGAATCAGTCGAGTTATAAAACCGGATCATCAACGGTGCACTGGTACTGGTCTATGGGAGATGGTTCAACCTACAATGTGAAAGGTCCTTACCATACATACTCCAAACCGGGAGCTTATTTAGTATGCATGTATATGGCGGATACTGTTAATAATTGCTTTTCATCTTATTGTGATTCGGTAGTAATAGACAGCGCGAAAACGCTTCCGTGTGTTTCTGATTTCTCCTATAAACAAAATCACAATGAAGTATATTTCTTTAACCGGAACACCGGTGGAGTGAGTTGGGTTTGGTACTTTGGAGACGGAGATTCATCTACTGCCGCTCACCCGTTTCACCAGTATAATAAAGTTGGGACTTATAGTGTCTGTCTTACGATTACCTGTGCCGGCGGATATTGTTTCACCAAATGCGATAGTATTGTTGTTGACACCATTATTAATAATTGTGTTGCAGATTTCGATTTCAGTACATCGAGTTTGTATGTTGCATTTACGAACAAATCAACCGGCACAGCGACAGGCGGTGGAATGTCTTACCAATGGAGTTTTGGAGACGGAAGTTCATCTACTGCCGTGAGTCCGTCGCACACTTATTCCAGTGCCGGAACATACACGGTGTGTCTGTTTATGTATAATTCGAATTGTTCTGATTCGATATGTAAAACCGTAAAAGTGGATTCGGCTGCGTGCAAAGCCCAATTCAGAATTGCGGTTGACACAACCCAAAAATTCAAGCTCTACCTGATCAATAGTTCGAGCAATCTTACAACCCATACCTATTCGTGGAGCTTTGGCGACGGGTCTTCATCGAGCCAAAGAAATCCGACTCACAGCTACAGCACCTTCGGGCTGTATCAGGTTTGCCTGACGGTTGCTGACACGCTGTGGGGTTGCACATCTACCTGGTGTGATTCACTCGGATTAGATTCAAACGGTAAGTTGTTAAAAGCCGGAGCATGGGAACTTGAAGTGATTGAAGACGATTTCTCTTCGGTTGAGAACATTAGCAAAAGCAACGTTACAGTTTATCCGAACCCGGCGAAAACCGAACTGATCGTTGAAACGCAAAGTTTTATAAAAGCGGATCAGATCGAAGTGTACAATATGAATGGAGTTCGCATGAATGTGAATGTTGAAGCGAAGGGACAACAGGCAATTGTAGATGTTTCACAGATCAATCCCGGAATGTATGTCATAATCGTGAACAACGGAACTTCTGTTAGCCGAAGCCGATTCGTTAAAATTGATTAAGATTGATCAGACAGTCAGGTAAGATGACTGAAAACCGATGCCGAAGGATATTGATAAGGAAATTATTGAACAATGCCTTAAAAGGGAAGAGAGAGGTTACAACCGACTCTACCGGGAGATGTTCAGCTTCCTTATCAATATCTGCATGCGGTATAAAAACAACTATGATGAGGCCGGAGCTGCAACCAATGAAATATTTTTAAAGATCGTGAACGGGCTTTCAGACTTTGATATAAACCGGCCTATTTATCCATGGGCTAAAACCATTGCGATCCGGTTTTTAATTGATGAGTTCCGGACAAATAAACCGCACCGTGAAAACCAGATTGACGCCGGAGAAACATTGGTGAATGCGGTGGGAAGTGAATCCCGTACCGATGAAAATCTGGGAGTAAAAGATCTGATCAAGATGATCCGCCAGCTTCCGGAAACGATGGCAGAAGTGTTTAATCTTTTTGCAATCGACGGATATCAGCATAAAGAGATTGCGGAGATGCTGGGTATTTCAGAAGGAACTTCCCGATGGTATTTATCAAAAGCAAGAGAAATTCTGAAGCAACGGATTTACCACGAAGAGAAAACCACAACCGTGACAAAATGAAGAACGAGGATATGGATATCGATAAATTGTTCAGGGAGGGTACACAACAAGATTACCCTTACGATGAAGCACTTTGGAATCAGGTTTCCGGAAGATTACCCGTCTCAGGCGGTGGAAGAAAAGCAGGACTCATTATAGATTCGGTGATAATCGCTTTATTGGCATGTATGCTCACTATATTCTGGCCTTCTTCAGATCGTATCGCTTCTGCAAATCGCGGAACAGATTGGAAAAAGCAATTTCATTATTTCGCTCACAAGCATCAAAACATTTCAACTCAAACCAAATTAACAGACCACGATTTCTCTGTTAAAATTGAATCGTCGGTTCAAAAAAATATCGAATCGTCAGGGAAAATTATAGTAGCAACAGAGAAATTTCAGTTGGAATCAATTCAACAAAATATTGATCCAACTTCGGAAAAAACAGTATTGCCGAGGATTGAAACAGAATCAGTGGAAGCATACCATCACGTGATTGGAAATTACTGGAATTTAGAGACACAGAAACCCGAATACATCGGACAAATACTGTCTGGCTCGGCATTAAACCTGACACCACAGAACACTTTACTTAATTTTGGTATTGAACATCGAAGATGGATTTACTCGATTCAATTGGAAGCGGCGACCTCAATTTCCGGATCGAAAAATTTCCGGGATCTACGACCTTTAGTTCAAAACTATCGTAGTAAAAATGAATCCTTTGTGAATGCTCAAAACGCGGGGGTACTTTTCGGTATTCACCGAAGATTCGCATTTATACAAACCGGATTTTTCCAACAGCAAATAACCGAACATCTTGATTATACCTGGTTTGATCCGAAGACTTCGTATAACGTAACTCAGAGTCGCTTCAAGATTCTCAATAATTCATTTTTAAAAGACGGACAAATTGTTACACTTCTCGGGCATGAATACGATACCGCCGTTGTTCAGGATTCGGCAATGCAGAAATTTACAGCAGATCAGAAGTTCAAATCGTTGATAATTCCGATACGGGTAGGTCGCGAATGGGATTTTGGGAAACTCAGCTTTGCGATTTGGGCTCAACCGTCTGTTCGTTTTAATTCAACTTTCAGAGGTGTTTATATATTAGATAATTTAAAAGGTGTTCAACAGGAAGGAGCAAACCAAAATGTGGTTCGTTCAACTTCTTATCAATTGGGATTCGGAGGGAATGTTCAATACCATATAAATCCGAATTATGCATTTGGAATAAATCTTTCGGGAAATCGGGAGTTGAGTTCGTCTTTGATGGCTGCGAATCAATACTTCCGTTGGACGTCGGCAGGTTTCTATATCCGGAGAGAATTCTGATTAACTTAAAATGTGAGCAAAAGTGATTGAGTACTTTTGAACCTCATTTCACATTGCATGATCATTATAAAGAATTTCATTAACGGGGAAATGGTTGATCCCGTTGACGGAGATTGGGTAGATAACTATGAACCGGCAACCGGGAAAGTTTATTCGAAAATTCCTGCCTCCAACTCGAAGGATGTTGAAAGAGCAGTTGAAGCGGCCAAGAATGCATTTGCAGAATGGAGTGAATGGCGGTTGGAAGATCGATCCAGAGTTCTGCTCCGGTTATCCGAATTAATTGATGAAAATCTTGAGATTCTGGCCAAAGCTGAAAGTCGAGATAACGGCAAACCGCTTTGGTTGGCGAAAAGTGTTGATATACCAAGAGCCAGAGATAATTTTTCCTTCTTCGCAACCGGTATAAGGCATTTTGCTTCTGAAAGTCACCGTACCTCAGATCACATTATTAATTATACAACCCGGAAACCGATAGGTGTAGCCGGTTGTATTTCGCCCTGGAATCTGCCCTTATATTTATTTAGTTGGAAAGTTGCGCCGGCACTGGCAGCCGGCAACACGGTGGTTGCCAAACCGAGTGAGGTGACACCAATGAGTGCCTATTTATTATCCGAACTGATTAATCAAGCGGGAATTCCCAAAGGAGTTTTCAATATTGTTCATGGTCTGGGTGGTGATGTGGGAATGGCGATCGTTGAACATCCGGATGTTCCGTTAATTTCATTCACCGGTGGAACTGTTACCGGAGCAACCATCGCCCGAACAGCAGCACCAATGTTTAAAAAACTAAGTCTGGAACTTGGTGGCAAAAACCCAAATCTGATTTTTGATGATTGCAATTTTGAAAAAGCCTTAAAGACGACACTTAATTCATCGTTTGCCAATCAGGGTCAGATATGTCTTTGCGGTTCCCGGATTTATGTTCAGCGCGGCATTTATGAGAAATTCAGAGATGCTTTTGTTGAAAAGGTTTCTAAAATGAAAGTCGGAAATCCGGCAGATGACGACAGCAGATTGGGAGCGATAGTTTCCAAACCTCATTTCGAAAAAGTGAAATCGTATATTCAATTGGCGCAGGAAGAAGGCGGTAAAATTCTCACCGGCGGGGTTGAGGTAAAAATGGATGGAGAATTTTCGGAAGGCTGGTATTTACGACCAACCATCATAGAAGGATTGAACGAAAGCTGCCGGACAAATCAGGAAGAGATTTTTGGTCCGGTGGTTACCATTCAACCATTTGATACGGAGGAAGAAGCGATTCGACTTGCGAATAGTACGGGATATGGTCTTGCGGCTACGGTCTGGACAGAATCTATTAACCGTGCACATCGGGTTTCGGACAAACTGAAATCTGGAATTGTATGGGTGAATTGCTGGTTGGTTCGCGATCTGAGAACGCCGTTTGGCGGTGTAAAAAATTCGGGTGTTGGAAGAGAAGGAGGCTGGGAAGCATTGAGATTCTTTACGGAGCCGAAGAACATCTGCATTAAATACGATTGAGCATTCAGACGAGGTCAATTGTAAGGTGTCTGACAAAAGATGCTGATCGTTGGAATTGTTTGCTGAACGATGGTGAGGAAGTGGGAGGTGTTGGGGTAATTCGTGTGCGCATGCGGGTGCGAAGAAGCCCTTAAGGGCTTTCTCAATGGGAGCAAATCAGCTTTCGATCTCACCCAATTCTCTATCCATTTTTTGACCAATCGCATTTTTTAGGTACGAGATCTCACGCTAATAATCAGATCCAACTTCCAGTTTCAACCCATAACCACGAATCAACATTCAATTCGGATTCAACCGATAAACTCATTGGTGTAAAATGATGATAAACGAAGGGAAATTTTTCTTAACGCCGGTTGTTTAAATGTGAAACGGAGGTAAACTCGCTCACGTACGCGCACAGGTAGAAGCCCTTAAGGGCTTTCTCATTGGTCTCAGGTCAACCCCAATCCTCCCCAAAACCACACCCATCTTCCTTACAATTTCCTGTCTCCGTTCATCCTATATTTGCCCCATGGAACACGGCATGACCTACAACACTCAGGAAGTTCCCATGGTAATTTCTGAATACGGACGAATCATTCAGAAAATGACGAACGAACTTCTCTTAGTGAACGACAGAATTAAACGAACCGAACTGGCCGAAGGCATCATTCAGGTGATGATAAGTCTGAATCCTCAGGTGAAAGAACTCGATAATTACGAACAAAAACTTTGGGATCACCTGCATATTATTTCTGAATACAATCTGGATGTGGATTCGCCATTTCCGGCTCCGCAAAAAGAATCGGCCGGACTAAAACCCGACCCAATTCCATACAAAGATGAGCTGATCAAATTCCGGTTCTACGGCCGCAATCTTCAGCAAATGGTTGAGCAAGCTGCCGAGATCGACAACACCGAAATGAAACGCGCAATGGTTAATTATATCGCGTCATTCATGGTGAATTCTTCGCGCAACTGGAATGATGAAAATCTCGATAAACAAACCGTAATTCAACATCTCAAGACACTTTCAAAAGGACAGTTGAAAGTAGAAGAAGACGATCTCGAGATTTATATCGAAAATCGCCAGAAGCGACCGAAGAATAATCACGGAGGCAACCATAAAAACTTCAAGAAGAAAAAACCTAAAAGAAATATCCGGTAAAAACTATGGGAACATTCAGAATCGAAGGCGGACATAAGCTAAAAGGCAGTATCACTCCACAAGGCGCAAAAAACGAGGCGCTTCAGGTATTGTCGGCAGTTCTGCTCACCGATCAGGATGTAACCATTTCCAACATTCCCGATATCCGGGATGTGAACCGGTTGATCGATCTTTTAAAAGGCCTCGGGGTTGCCGTTGAACAAACGGGAGAAGGAGCTTACCGCTTCAACGCCTCCTCCATTGACCTTCAATATCTTCACTCCCCCGAATTCAGAAAAAAAGCTGCGAGCATCCGCGGATCAGTGATGATAATCGGACCATTACTTGCCCGATTTGGCAAAGGCTACATTCCGAGTCCGGGAGGAGATAAAATCGGAAGACGAAGACTCGACACACATTTTATCGGTTTTGAAAAACTGGGAGCCCGTTTCAATTTTTTACGGGAAGAGAATTTTTATGCCATCGAAACCGACGGGTTGAAAGGAACATACATGTTGCTTCCGGAAGCCTCGGTAACAGGAACAGCAAACATTGTTATGGCCGCTGTTTTGGCAGAGGGAATTACGCAGATTTATAATGCAGCATGCGAACCTTATGTTCAGCAACTCTGCAAAATGCTGAACCGAATGGGGGCAAAGATTTCGGGTGTCGGGTCTAATTTGCTTACCATAGAAGGCGTAAGCTCACTTTCAGGATGCGATCACAGGTTGCTGCCAGACATGATCGAAATCGGAAGTTTTATCGCCATGGCTGCGCTCACCGATTCCGATATTACCGTTCCCGATTGTGCAGTTTCCGAATTGGGAATGATCCTCGAAACCTTCAGCAGGTTGGGTGTTAACTTCGATGTGAACGGCGATACAATTCATATACACGACAACCGCGAATACACCATTGAAAGTTTTATCGACGGTTCCATGATGACCATTGCCGACGCTCCCTGGCCCGGCCTTACTCCGGATTTGCTGAGTGTAATTCTGGTAATGTGTACCCAGGCAAACGGCAATGTGCTCATACATCAGAAAATGTTTGAAAGCCGCTTGTTCTTTGTCGACAACCTCATTGATATGGGGGCGCAAATCATTTTGTGCGATCCGCACAGAGCAACTGTTATGGGATTAAACCGCAGAGTAAAACTTCGGGGAATCCAAATGACTTCCCCCGACATTCGCGCAGGGGTTTCTCTACTAATTGCCGCGATGAGTGCCGACGGCATCAGCCATATTCACAACATTGAGCAAATCGACCGGGGATATCAGAATATTGAGGGAAGACTCAATGCCATCGGTGCTAAAATCGAACGTCTTTCCTGACGATGATCCGGCGCTTTTTCTTCCTCTTTTTTAGTTTAATCGCCTTCCGGTCTTTAGCCCAAACCCACCCAAATACAGGTGATTCGATACATCTTTCAACTTGCCGGCTTGCAGGAGATTCGTTAAACCTACCGGAACTTTCAAAAGGTTATGTGCTAATGGAATTCTGGGCGAGTTGGTGTGCGCCCTGCAGATTTCGGAACCGGGAAATCGAAAATTATCGTAAAGCAAGACTCTTGCTTGATTCAGGTGAAATTAAACTTTCGTTTATCGGTGTTTCACTTGATACGAGTTTGGGAATTTGGCAAAAGGCACTCACAAACGACAAACTGAAATGGGACGCTCAGTTATGCGACACGTTGCGCTTTAAAGGCTGTGTGAATCAACGTTGGGGAATCACGTATTTGCCGTTTAATTTTTTAATTAATCCGGAAGGAATTGTTATCGGACAAGGACTTTCCATTCGCGAGATCGAGGAGATACTGGAAGCTGAGCAATCGAAAAAAGAATAATTCGGGTGTCACATTGGCACTTTTAATTTAAAATATTCACTGGCAACACATTTGTTAAAACCGTTGCGTACTTGAAAAAGGCTATGAAGAAAACTAATGACGAAAAGATTCAGGCTGAAACTCCCGAGCAAAACGAAGAAGTGAAAAACGGAGATGGTCAGACAACCGAATCAGATAAAAACAGTGAGCAAACTGCTGATGCATCAAAAGATGTTGCAGCACAGATTGCAGAACTCAACGACAAATACCTCAGACTTTATTCTGAGTTTGACAATTACCGCAGAAGAACGGCAAAGGAAAAACTTGACATGATGAAGTCGGCCTCCGCTGACTTGCTGACAGAATTACTGCCGATTGCCGACGACTTTGACCGAACAGTGGGTTCATTCGAAAATGTGAATGAAAAAGATATGAATGCCATCATTGAAGGAATCGTATTAGTGCACAACAAATTCAAAGGTGTGCTCGAGAAACAAGGGCTGAAGTTTTTTGAAGCTAAAGAGCAACCTTTCGATCCTGATTTTCATGAAGCCATCACCAAAATACCTGCACCTTCAAGTGATTTAAAAGGGAAGGTGGTTGATGTGATTGAAAAGGGATATATGTTAAATGATAAGGTTTTGCGCTACGCCAAAGTTGTAGTGGGAGAATAAAAATATGGCTAAAAGAGATTATTACGAAGTTCTTGGGGTTGATAAAAATGCAACGGAAGCCGAGCTAAAAAAGGCGTATCGAAAACTTGCAATTCAGTATCACCCGGATAAGAATCCCGATAACAAAGAAGCGGAAGAGAAATTTAAAGAAGCTGCAGAAGCATACGAAGTTCTTAGCAACCCGGACAAAAAAGCCCGTTACGATCGGTTCGGACATCAGGGAGTTGGCGGCCCGGCAAGTGGAGGTTATAGCGGTGGCGGTATGTCGATGGACGACATATTCAGTCAGTTTGGTGATATCTTCGGTGGGCACAATCCGTTCGAAAGTTTCTTCGGTGGCGGAGGTGGCGGACGCAGCGGCAGAACGCGACAGGCAGTTGGTTCTAATATTCGTATTAAACTAAAATTAACGCTTGAGGAAGTCACACACGGCGTTGAAAAGAAAATTAAATACACCAAAAAAGTAGTTGCCGACGGAGTTCAATTCGCTACGTGTTCAAAGTGTGGCGGACGTGGTCAGGTGGTGCAGGTAACCAATACCTTTTTGGGTCAGATGCAAACGGCAACAACCTGCCCGGTCTGCGGAGGTTCCGGAAAAACAATCAGCAATCGCCCGGCGGGTTCCGATCAGCACGGACTTGTTAGTCAGGAGGTAACCACAACCATTAACATTCCCGGCGGAGTTGAACAAGGCATGCAACTTTCGGTGGGTGGAAAAGGAAATGAGATCGCGGGTGGAATACCGGGAGATCTCATTATAGTGATTGAAGAGAAACTTCACGACAACTTAAAGCGGGAAGGAAATAATATCATTTATAACCTATACATCAGTTTTCCGACGGCTGCTTTGGGAGGAGACGTTGAAGTTCCGACGGTAGATGGGAAAGTCCGGATTAAAATTGATCCGGGAACACAGGCAGGAAAAATTCTAAGACTAAAAAATAAAGGGGTTCCGGAATTAAACGGTTACCACAAAGGCGACCAGCTAATTCAGGTTAACGTGTGGACACCAACCAAGTTAAGTTCCGAAGAAAAATCCCTGTTAAAGGAATTAGAGAAATCCGAAAACTTTAAACCGAATCCGGGAAAATCAGAGAAAGGTTTCTTCGACAGAATGAAGGAGTACTTTCATTGATTTAATTCGAAATCTTCACGTATTTAAAATACGATATCCGGTTTCTTTCAGAAATGCAGATAAGGTAAATATCATCCGGGAAGTTCCTTAAATCGGCCGAATTGGATACGATCTGCACATCTGAAATATGGTTTCCCAAAACATCAAACACCTGAATTTTTCCCTCAGAAAAATCGTGTGTGTTAATCGTTAGATATCCGTTTCCGGGATTAGGAAATATGTTTATTCTGGTTTCGGAAATGTTGCTTACTCCCAAATCACGGATGAAAGATGCGTTGAGTGTAGTTGATTCGGAAGCTTTAAAACTGTAGTTTGGATTTGCAGATAAAATGGTTGTTCCTTTCCACCAGGCTTCGAATTTATACCCGGGTGAAGGTGTTGCACCCAACTGAACCGTAGAATCACAATTGTAATCACCCGATCCGCTCACACTTCCCAAACCGGATTTAACACCAGTTAGAATCGGGAAGGTTTTTATTTCAAAAACGGCCACCAGTTGAATGTCTGATGTAACTTCCAGACTAATACTTTTTGTGGTTGCGTATTGAATACCGTTCATTCTCCATTCGATGAAAGAATAACACGATCCGGGGTTTGCGGTAATCGTTCTTTTCACACCTTCATCACAAGGATATTTCCCTCCTCCGCTGAATGTGCCTGCATTGCTGATATTCGCCTCAACAGAAACCGTGAATTCTTTCTGTTTTATAACGGCCTTGAAACTCCGGTCGAATTGAACCGGAATCGAAAACATGGTGTCGTAACTAAAAATTGTATCCGCCTCTTCCCAATGATCAAAAGTGTAACAATCCGAATTAATGTGTACGGAAATTTTAGCAATGGAATCTTTCATATATCTGTTACTTCCGGCAACAGATCCTCCAACTGAATCGGAGGATTCGATGCGAACCCGGTAACTTTCGAATGGCGATTCAAATGCCCCGAGATCAACCTTTCCGGAAATAATCCGCGAACTGTCATTCAGGTCTGATGCTGAATATTTCGATGGCAGATAGCTGTTCAAACCGGCATTAACTGCAGGGGAGGAGAACGTGAGATAATAATTTGAAAAGTTGTCTTCAAACGGCGCATCACCCGACGATTTCGGATTTATAAGTTTCGGCGAAGTTGTGTCTGTGTTGCTCCCCCATAAATAGCCTCCCTCCATAATGCAATGGTCAATTACCGGTGAGAGATTGGCACTCGGACCTTCATAAATTGCTTTGCCGCTGGTCGTTTTATTATCCCAGATAATACAGTTGTAGAGGGCCGAATTATATTCAATATGCATGGCCTCATCATCGGCATTGTCGGAGTTTGTTGCATTGCCAACAATAGTGCAATTGATAAATGAGCAATAATCGAAAAAGGTCGACTGAATAACAGAGCCTTTTAACTCTGCATAATTACCTATAAAGAGTGAGTTGTATATTTTTACGTCAGAGGAACTTGAAATATTCAAAGCGCCTCCGTAATACAAATTGGCATTATTGCCGGTAAATGAACAGCGATCCATTTCGATCGTAGTGCCACCACTGGTTATTGCTCCGCCAAAATGGGCTGTATTGCCACTGAAATTACAATTGGTGAATGTGATTTTGGTAGCTGCGCAATACATCGCTCCACCACTTGATGCAGTATTGTCTCCACAGGTGTTATTGATGAAATCAACATTTTCAAATGTGAGAACGCTGCTTCCGGTAACGTATAAAGCTCCCCCTCTTTTATATGAATAATTATCACGGAAAACACAATTCTTAAACAACAACTTGCTGTTGTCGATGCGCAATGCTCCGCCGCCATAAACACTGGAACTGGATACATCATAACTGTATCCATCCTGAATTACAAAGCCGTCCAATAAGGTTTGCGAGCTGAGATTGGATGCATTCAAAACCTTTCGGCAGTTGTCGTTATCAATATTGGCTTTACCAACATCCCCGCTTAAGATGGTTTTATTTTTCGTTAAATCCCTTTCTGTAAGTGAGCTTTCATCTCCTTTAAATCCACCGTAAAGTTTTAGTCCGTTTACTAAATTAAAAGTAGATGAAGGTGCGTCACCATCGGGAACATAGGTGCCGGATTTAATCCAGACGGAATCGCCATTTGAAGTATTGGAAAAGGCTTCTTCAATAGATAAAAATGCATTAGCCCAGGAATTTCCGTATTGGTTTCCGGAAGTTGCAGACGGATCAACATAAAATCTGTTTTGGGCTAAAACCGGAAGAGCAAACAGAATTATTCCCGAAAGAATAAGAGGCTTTTTCATTAAAATTAAATTGGAAACCGAATTTAACGGATTGAAATATATTTCGGGCGATAGAATTATTTCGCCTTCATAATTCCATCTTCATACCGGCTGCGGTTGGCCGGATCCATGGTAGACAGAAGTTCAACCACTTTTACTTTCTGAGACGGTGTGGCTTGTGAAAAAATCTGAATCAGTTCGTCGCTTTTAGCATTAAAGAAGAGTTTTAGAAATAACGCATTGGGTAATGCATCCCGAACAATTTTCAGATCTTTTAAACTCAGGTAAATTTCCTCACGGCCTTCTTCCATGTTCGATGTCATTACATCCAGTCCCTTAATATGATAACGGTACATCGCAGCACGAAGCGGTTTAAATCGCTGATCGAGCATGTTGTCTATCAGGAAATATTTGTTTTTACTTCCGTTTCCGTCGTTTGATGCCCAACCCGGAGGACTGTTAGGCGCATTCATCGCAAGATCGCGAACGTTGAGTGCCTTTTTAAAATACGGATCGCCGCCATTAAGTTGGTAAGTGTCGAAATCCAATCCGATAATCATATAAGCATAAAACGCGAGAACACTGGTTAGGTTAGAAGTGTACGAATTGTCCTGATATTCCAGATTCTGAAATCGCGCGTAGGTAAAGACAACCTGATTGTCGACATAACTCAAAACCCGCGTGTTGTAGGTCGTGTTGTAAACCGTTCTGCTCGATTGAAAATTAAAATTAGCCGTGATAACATCCACCTCAAACTTGGTAATATCAATTACCAGATTGCACTCAATTTTTTCATTCACATCGACCTGACCTGTAATCCATTTTCGGTTATTCATAAATTGAGTAACCGCATTTTTCAGATCGTCGAAGATCTGAGCACTTGTTGTCTGAACCTGTGGGTGAACAATGTCGACCATGCAGTTCAAATCCTGTGCGGTTAGCAACCGGAATCCTGAAAGCCAGATAAATAAAAGGATAGCAGCTCTACGCAACGGTCAATAATTCTTTAATTTGATCAACAATGTCCCGGGCAACTTCGGTCTTTTTACGGAGCCCGAAATTATGTACTTCACCGGATTTCGAAATAGTCGTGATTTTATTTGTATCGTATCCGAAACCGGCTCCCTCGTCGTTGAGTGAGTTTAATACAATCAAATCCAGATTTTTCTTTTGCAATTTACCCCTGGCGTTTTCCATTTCATTTTCTGTCTCTAAAGCGAAACCAATCAACAGTTGATCTGGTGATTTTTTAGATCCGAGTCCAGCCAGGATGTCCGCTGTTTTAACGAGGTGAATATCGAGGCTATCTGACGATTTTTTAATCTTTTGGTCAGATTTGCTTTCTGGACGAAAGTCGGCCACGGCAGCAGACAATACCGCAATTTTCATTTCAGAGAAAAGCGCAGAACAGGCATCGTTCATTTCCTCAGCAGAGGTAACACGCACAATCTTAACAGTAGGATGAATTTTATGGTCAATCTCTGTGGGACCTAAAATTAAATGCACATCACAACCTCTTTTTGCCATTTCGTTCGCGATGGCAACACCCATTTTGCCGGTTGACCGGTTGCCGATAAACCGAACCGGATCAATTGATTCATGAGTGGGGCCTGCGGTAATCATTACCGGAACATCCCGGAAGTCCGGTTCCGGTAAAAGCACTTTTTTGAGTTCCTGAAATATCGTTTCCGGCTCAGCCATTCTTCCCGGCCCAGAAAGACCGCTCGCCAGTTCACCTTCTTCGTATGGAATTATCTGTACTCCGTCTGATTGCAATTGTTCTAAATTTCGCATCAGAGTCGGATGCACTGCCATATCCAAATCCATCGCCGGGGCAATGATTACAGGCGATTTTGCCGAGAGATAAGTTGCGAGTAAAAGGTTGTCGCATGATCCCGAAGCCATTTTAGAAATGGTATTGGAAGTTGCCGGAGCAATAACCATTACATCACACCACATAGCCAGTTCAACATGGTTATTCCAGTTTCCCTGAGCGCTGAAAGCTTCTGTCAACACCTCATTTTTAGACAATACGGATAAAGTCAGTGGAGTGACAAAGTGAGTGGCTGTAGGTGTCATGATTACCTTAACCTCCGCACCGGACTGAACCAACTGACGGATGAGGTAAGTTGTTTTGTAAGCGGCAATTCCTCCGCTAACCCCAAGAAGTATCTTTTTATTTATCAGATCCCTGGTCATCAGGATTTCTGAAATAAACCTTATCGTTCAGAAATTCTTCCGTTGCAAGAAGGGTTGATTTTGGGAGAGATTCGTAGTATTTAGAGATTTCGATTTGTTCTCTGTTCTCAAAAACTTCTTCCAGATTATCGGTTTCAGAAGCGAACTCTTCCAATTTTGAATTGAGCTCTTCTTTCAACTGGGCAGAAATCTGATTGGCTCGTTTAGAAATAATCACTACCGATTCGTACAGGTTGCCGGTGTCTTTGTCGAGCAGTCGGGTGTCGCGTGGAATCGTAGTGCCGGGAGCATTGTATTTGGTCATATTCTTAAGAATAAATGTTCTGAATTATTTTTTTTTGGATTTAACAGCAGTGCTGTCGGTCGTACTTTGTAATGCGTTTTGAGAAGCCCTTTTCTGAGCGGCTTCGTTCTCTTCCCGAATTTTGCTCAAACGGGAAATTTCTTCTTTCGATTTTTCAATCATTTCCTCAACTTCCTTTCGATACGTTTTGGATTTGTTGTCGGATAAAAAATCATTGCCTTCGGTAACCGTTTCTAAATACCTTTCTTCCTGTGCACTCTGAACACTCTGCTTGGCGTACTGGTAATACGATTTCACAATCAGAAATTCAATTTTGTCTTTATCCATTACATCCGGATAATCAACAATCAGATTTTTAAAAGCAACAATAGCGGATTTGTAATAGCCCATGTCGTAATACAAAATCGCATTTTCGTATGCTTTTCTCTGAAGCCTTTCGCGCAGAGAATCTATCAATTGGTTGCCTTCCTCTACGAATTCAGAATTGGGATACCGGTTAATGAACAACTGAATTTTTTCAATTGCTTTTCGGGTTTGACTCTGATCCAGGTTGTAAGGAAGTGCCTGAAGAAATTCACATTTTGCCGACATGAAAGCGGCTTCTTCCGTATGAGAACTTCTCGGATAATTCTCGACAAAATTTTTGAAGTTGTAAGCTGCCATCAGGTAATCACCTTGTCCGAAATGGCAGTAACAATAATAGTAGTAAATGTCTTCGGCTTCGGGTTTGCGCCGGTAGGCTGCGAGCAAATCATCAAACAAAGGTTGAGCCCGGATATAGTCTCCCTTGTTGTAATATTTCTTTGCCATCTGCAACTTTTGCTCGGGTGTGCCGCGCTTCAGTACCTTCTGATACTCGCATCCGGTAACACCTGCCAGAAGCAGCAAAGTTGTAAGAATTACGGCTGATCTACCCATTTTCAAAAGTCCGCAAAATTAAGGTATTAAAGTTTGTATATAAAAGCGTAATCGGCAACTTTATAATTCATCGGGAATCACGCGCATTTGTGAAACGGAGTTGGCTTCCACTTGTTACAGATGAGTTTTGTTTGATACTGAAATGAAAGTTATCAGTCGGGGTTTCCGAATCAGGATCTACAAGTCGCGATACCCATAAATAAAAGGTTTAAAGGTTGTTCTCAATTTTTGAACGGCAATTTTCAGTGATATGGATTTGGTTAAATTTGCCCCCAAAAAATCACGTCAATGGATTTATTCGAGAAGCTGGCTTCCAACATGGGTCCTCTTGCACTGCATGCAGATGAAGCTCATGGTTATTTTACATTTCCAAAACTTGAAGGGGAAATAGCACCCCGAATGATTTTCCGGGGAAAGGAAAGACTTACCTGGAGTTTGAATAATTATCTCGGCCTCGCCAATCATCCGGAGGTTCGCAAAGCTGATGCTGATGCGGCAGCTCAATACGGACTGGCTTACCCGATGGGTGCCCGTATGATGTCGGGTAACAGCGATAACCACGAGAGATTGGAAGCAGAACTCAGTGAATTTGTGATGAAGGAAGACACCATGCTTCTTAATTACGGATACCAGGGAGTATTGTCGATCATCGATGCGGTTGTTGACCGACGTGATGTGATTGTTTATGATGCAGAATCACATGCATGTATTATCGATGGGGTTCGGCTCCATCAGGGCAAACGATTCGTATATGCCCACAACGATATGGAGAACCTTGAGAAGCAACTGGTTCGGGCTACCAAAATGGCGGAGACAACCGGTGGTGCTATTCTGGTAATTACCGAAGGGGTTTTCGGAATGTCGGGAAATCAGGGTGATCTCAAAGGAATTGTTGCATTAAAGAAGAAATACCAATTCCGTTTGTTTGTAGACGACGCTCACGGTTTCGGAACTCAGGGAAAAACCGGAGCCGGAACGGGAGAGGAGCAAGGCGTTCAGGATGAAATAGATTTGTATTTTTCAACTTTCGCCAAGTCTATGGCCAGCATCGGAGCATTTGTTTCCGGTGATAAAAAAGTTATTCAGTATCTGCGGTACAACACCCGTTCACAGATTTTTGCCAAATCACTTCCGATGGCTTTGGTAATTGGTGCGCTGAAAAGACTTGAGCTCCTACGAACTCAACCTTCATTAAAAGACAATTTGTGGAAAGTGGTAAACGCGCTTCAAAGTGGTTTGAGAGCGAACGGTTTTAATATCGGAACCACCATGTCTTGTGTTACTCCGGTAATTCTGAACGGTACCGTAGAAGAAGCTCTTCATCTGATTCACGACCTGCGTGAGAATTACAATATCTTCTGTTCCATTGTTGTGTATCCGGTAGTGCCAAAAGGTATTATCATGCTTCGTCTCATCCCGACAGCGGTGCACTCCATTGCCGATGTGGAAGAAACGATTAAAGCATTCAGCGACATCAAAGAAAATCTTGCGAATGGCAAATACCAGATCAGCGAGATCATGGATTTGAGCGCGGGAAGTCCGACGTAAATTTTCTTTTTGGTTTACCTGAGGACGTGAACGGTTCCGGAGGAATTTTTAATTCTGCCGTTTAGCAGGATAATTTCCGATTGATAAAAATAAATTCCATTGGGAACGATATTGTTTTGATACGAACCGTCCCAGGCTTTTTGATTTTCACCGGATTCAAAAATTTTCTCCCCCCATCGATTGTAAATGTTAAGTTTATACGATTGGATATTTAACCCCACCGGGAAAAACAGATCGTTGTTCCCGTCGGCATTCGGAGTAATGCAGTTGGGAATCCAGATTACATCATCTTCTTTATAACATCCATTTATTGTTAATGGAATTTGTAAGGAACAACCTGTTGTGTCTGTAGCCAATATAAAATGTTTGCCACGGGAAAAAATGCTGAAAGTGTCGAGGGTCTTCTGTCCATCAAGAGCATAACTGAGATGATCATCCGACATGCGGATTAATACGGGTAAGGAACAGGAGTCTGATTCAAACCTTACGATAGATGAAACCGGAGTGAGAATTTTGATGCTCAGGGTATCGCGGCAATGGGACTGATTTTCCGCCACCACTTCTATAGAGCCGGGCAATTGAGAGGAAAAAGTATTTACCCCTGATTTACCATTCCAATAATAGAGGAGAGAATCGGGTGATGTGGTAAATAGAGCGGGCAAAGAACAGGAATCGTTATTTCTTTGAAGTGAAAAACGGGGTTTTAACGAAACCGGAATCAGCAAGGTATCGGAACAACCTCTTGAATTGATTGCGATGAGTTCAACGGGTTTGTCTTCAGAAGTTTCGTAAACATCTGTGCCTGAAACCGAGTTCCATGTGTATTGTAAATTTTCAGTTGACTTCACTTTAAAAGATGCCGGACGAAAACAGGTGTCTGAAATGAGATCAACCGAGTACTTATCCTTAACTTCATCGACAGGTACGAACATACTGTCCCGCACAGAAAATTCAATTTCGGGGAAAACTCTTGTAGCATAAATAAATCCGGGGGACGATAAAGAAAGCTTGATAGAATCTCCGTAGCCCAACGTGTCGTTCTGTTCATTCAGCCAAAAGGTATATCCGTTTGAATAGAACTCCGAGGTGAGTGTAAAATCTTCAAACGGACAAAAAGTATCGGTTACGGGTTTAATATGAAAGGTGACATCCCAAAGCTTAAGATCATCTATAAAAAACTTTTGGGGCAAGGTAGTACTATCGTCATACGGCCGGCTGAAATTGATGTCTTTGAATTTCCAGAAATTCCCGAGCGTGATGTACCGATAATTGCTATCGGCTATAAAGGTACCATCCAGTTTATTCCAAACGGTATCAAATTCAATCCGGAACCGGAGTTTACGTTGATTGAGGGAGGTAGGTATTATGGAGTCCTGAAAACCATCGACACGGGAGAATTCTGGCAACTTAAGGTCGTTGGTACTCATGCACACACCATAAGCGTCGTAACTTGTATTAACTTCAATTTTAGAAGGACTGATATGTTTATATCCAAGTGGGTTATCGTAATATTTTTCACCGTAATTTGGTTTATTCGGGTCTTGCTGATAAAAGTAATTGAGACAGTTAATGTAGGAAGCAAAATAATAGGTATGATTAATAAGGGTTGGAGAATTGAGTTTTTGACCTAAGTAACCTGCATTATGAAATTCATTCAAGTAATGGGTGTAAGTTAAATTAACAAAGGTGGCAAAACTGTCTTTGAGAGGATCACACCAACGGTAAGTGCAAACCCATCCGCAACAGAGAAATAATCCGGTATGCGGTAAGCCAATGTTGCATGGGAAAACCGCTGGATCTGCCTGAGTACATTTGCCACATTCTAATTTTTGAGTAATGTTGGTTTTCCATACATCAGTATATAAAAAACCCCAGCGAGTTGGATTATTTCTACCGGTGGTTGTATCAATTGTGCAGAAACTCTCTTTGAATTCACCGTTCTGTATTAAATTTTGCGAACAGGCTCCCGTAATGCTGAAATAAAACAGAAGGGAAAAAAGGAAAAATCGGGAAATGATTTTTGAACTACTCTGCAAGCATCGAATGAAAGTTTTATTCTTATTTCTCAATTCTTCATAGTTGTTTTAACCTCTGAATCCAAGTCACCGGGAATTGATCTGTGTTATCAAATCAGGAAGAGAATATCAGTGTTTGGTCTGTACGAAATTTTAGATTCGTTCAATTAGGTAAAATTACATCAATTTACGAATTGAACCATCCCAATTTTTAGAATTGTGATTTCGAAGAGGCAATTGATCAACATGAATTTAAAGGTGTTTTAACTATCTTTCGGTTAACCAAACCGAAAGACCATGAAACTCATTCGTGAAATTGCCTGGTTTCTGGGCGATTTTTCTCCAACCGAAAGGCGGGGCATGTTGCTCTTGTCTGTTCTTATTTTTCTGATTAATGGTGCTCGCATCGCCTGGCCTTTGGTATTTCCACCGCCGGAAATTGAATTTAAGTACTTAAATAAAGACGAAGCTTTTCGCAGGTTGGAAGTTCAGGAACAGGAATCTCTAAAAGGAAAAAATCCGGTTTTATTTATTACGAATTCTTTTAACCCCAATAAAACGAAGGCAGTTGAATTTCGGGAAATGGGTTTTTCTTCTCAGCGTATACATGCCATCTTTACATACAAATCGGAGAAGGGCTTTTTTAATTCTGTTTCCGATTTTTTATCGATTGATGATTTTAGTGCAAAAGAGGAAAATCTGTTACAGAAGTTTGTGGATTTACGATGGGACAGGGAAACATTAACGGAAACAGTAACGGAAACGGTAACTGTAACGGAAACGGAAACAGGAACAGTAACAGGAACGGGAAAAGATTTTCGAAAGCCGGAGCTTAAACCTGTTAATATTAATTCGGCTTCAATTGCCGATCTCACTCAGTTTAACGGAATTGGAAATTTGTTAGCCGAACGAATAATTCGCTTCCGGGATAAACTCGGTGGATTTTATTCTCCAAATCAATTGTATGAAGTGTACCATCTCGATTCGGCTGTGGTGAGTTTTGTTAAACCCTATTTAAAAAATTTCGGGGTGAAACAATTCATAAATATTAATACAACAAATGCAGACTCGATGGCGAAACATCCGTACATCGGAAAATATTTAGCCAACCGAATAATTAAATATCACGAACAACATGGTATTTTTAATAAACCGGAAGAGTTGCTGAACATTTACGGTGTTACTCCGGAATTATATGAAAAACTAAAACCGTATTTAAAACTATAAATGCTTCACCGAATTCATACAATAAGATTAATAATTGGATTAGTTGCCGAAGTGTGATACCTAAATTCTTTTCTTCTTACTTTTTTCTTGATAAAAAAGTAAGCAAAAAATCAAGTCGGAAAGAAAGCTGCCCAAGCGCCCTTTCTCATTTGTTGAAAATCTGGGAAAGAAGTGTCAAGCACTTTCCCGATTTTCTACCAAATGACAAATTCCCGCCGGGGCTATCCCGCCTTTCCGACTGCCCACCCACGCGTTCCTACTCAGACACCATTCTCCGCTTCGCCTGATTTAACTTGATCATGCTCTGAACAAAAAATGGTGTTTCCAGACGGAGAATCATTAAACTATAAATCAGGGACGATATCCCGAACCTTTTAAAATCTTGTCGGAATCTTTTTCGTCCATCAACTGTTTTAAACTTACCTCCGGATTTTTCTCCATGTACTTACGCACGATTTGCCAACCGGCCCAAACGGCAATCATCGGTGGCGAATCCGGTGGAACATTCATGCCTTTTGAAAATGGACCATCGGTGAGAATGCCGGAGAATTTCTGATACTCATTAGAATACAACAAATCGTTGCTCACTATGTGATTCCAGATCTGACCTTCGTTGTGTTCGCACCATTCAATTTTTCCTTTTGCATATCCGATCTTTAAGGAATCTGCCATGTCGGGCAGCAACAAATCCATTGCATACAAAATCTTCCCTTCGTAAATCATCTGATTGAGAAGTCGGCGATCGTTATCATCGATTTCAAATTCTTTCAGCAACCAGGCTTTCACCGCATTCGGAACAATGTAATCCCTTCTGCATCGGTTGATTTTATATTGAGGAAATGTCTGAAGATTAGGAGAATAATACGGTTCGAAATCAGTGCCGAGGTACATGTCGAGTCCGATGGCAAGTGTTTCGTCGGAAGTAGCAGTCGCTGCTGAAAAAGGAGCCATAAAAGTGACGAGTCTCGGAATCGTTCGTTTCGGGAAATAATAATGAAAATAGGTAAACGCCTTACTGAGTTCCTTCTCTTCCTTTTTTAAATCCGGATATTTCTTCTGAATGTTCGCATACAAATCCTGCATGTCTTTGTTGGATGTGAATTCCACAAAACCGCGTGCAGATTCTTGCGGCGGAACATAACCTTCGCCGGTTACCGGACCCATAATCTGGGTTTTGTACTGAAGAATAAAGAGAGTATCGAGCAGATCGAGAGCAACGTATTCCTCAGGCGATCGCACACTCATAATATCATCTTCGAGCCGGTTGATTTTTAATTTGACCTCCGAGCCTTTAACATCCGGGTGTTTTCTCGGATCTTTTTTACACCCCGGAAATGTGAACAGAATTGCGCTGGCAGCAATCGCCAACACTAACCGGATTCTGTTTTTTTTTACCATTTTTGTCCCACCATTGAAGTCCACAAAAGTATGAACTTGAAAAGAACCATCATCGTATGTCTCACGTGCATGTTCAGCATTCTCTGGGCATCCGGCGCTCAGGCACAGGACCAGAGATTTCGCATCGGACTGAAATGTTCGGGGAATCTGAGTTGGATCGCACCGGTTACCAAGAATATTAAAAAGGATGGTTCAGGACTTGGACTGAGTTACGGATTGATGGGAGATTACAATTTCCAGAAGTACTATTCTCTTTCGGCAGAATTGCTCTTCACCAATATTTCCGGTGGAATTCAATATACCGATTTGCTGAAGTACACCGGAACGCAGGGAACCCAATCGTATCAGAATGTTCACTACAATTTTCATTTTAAATATCTTCAACTTCCGGTTGCTCTGAAATTTAAAACACGCGAATTCGGATATATTACCTATTGGGCACAATTCGGTTTGGCACCTTCGATTCTTATGTCGGCCACCGCAGATATCGTAGATAGTCGGTATCCTGCCGACTGGGGTGACGACGCCAGCGGGATCCGGGTTAATAAACCGGAAGACGATATTTATCAGTTCGACAATTTCAACGACAAAATATTTTTCATGAGACTTCCGCTGATTATCGGAGGAGGTATAGAATACAGCATTTCCGGCAACACTTCACTGTATACCGGAATACGACTCGATAATAACTTTTTGAACATCTTTCAGGCAGATAAATACACCACTGCCAAAAACCATTACGTTGGTTTACATCTCGGAGTCTTCTTCTGATTCCGCTAATCGTATTAATGAAAATTGCTTTAAGTCAGCTCAATTACACCATCGGTGATCTCGAGGGTAATATCGGGCTCATGTGTAAACAGATCGATCGGGCAGAAGCTGAAGGCGCCGAACTCATTGTTTTTTCGGAACTCAGCATTTGCGGTTATATACCCAAAGACAAACTCAATTACAACAGCTTTATCGAGCGTTGTGAAATGGCGATTGAACAACTCGCCCGCTACAAGCCCAACATTGGAGTGATCATCGGAGCCCCGTTGCTCTCCGGATTGGAAAACGGCAAACATCTTCGTAATGCCGCGCTCTTGTTGCACGCCGGAAAGATTCAAAACACGGTTTACAAAACACTTCTTCCTACCTACGACATCTTCGACGAATACCGGTATTTCGAACCCAACACAGATTTTCATTTAGTCCATTTTAAAGGTGTTGACATAGCACTTACGATTTGTGAAGATTTGTGGAATCTGGAAAATCCGGGTTTGTATCCGGTTAATCCGATGGACAAACTCGCAGAACTGAAACCGGATCTGATGATCAACATTTCGGGTTCACCGTATTCGTATAACCATGTGGAAGATCGCCGCGAACGCATGACGAACAATGCACGTCATTACGGACTTCCGTTAATTTATGTAAATCAGGTTGGCGCCAATACCGAGATTCTGTTCGACGGCGGTTCACTGTTTATTGATCGCCACGGAAATATTTGCGAAGAGCTTTCCTCTTTTGTTGAGGATTTTCGGATTGTAAACTGGAACGGAGAAGGAGAGTACAGCCGCGACCAGAGTGATTTTGGAGACGACGATATGCGAATGATTCACGAAGCCATTGTGATGGGAGTTCGGGATTACTTCGAAAAGATGGGTTTTAAAAAGGCATTGCTCGGTTCTTCCGGCGGAATCGATTCGGCACTTGTTAATGCAATTGCCGTCGAGGCTTTAGGTGCCGATCGCGTGCATACGGTAATGATGCCTTCCAAATTTTCTTCCGAAGGTTCGGTTACCGATGCGGTAGAACTCGCCAAAAATCTGGGCTGCACCTACGAAATTCTTCCGATTCAACCCATGGTAGATTCGGTTAATTCGACTTTGATCGATTCGTTTACCGGCAAACAACCGGATGTTACCGAAGAGAATATTCAGGCCAGGAGCCGTGGACTTTTGTTAATGGCCATCAGTAATAAATTTGGTCATATCCTGCTCAACACGAGTAATAAAAGTGAGACTGCTGTAGGTTATGCCACACTTTACGGCGACATGTGCGGAGGTCTTTCACCCATCGGCGATTTGTATAAAACGCAGGTTTATGAAATGGCGCGGTACATCAACCGGAACGGGGAAATAATACCGGAAGTCATTATCACGAAAGCGCCTTCTGCAGAGCTTCGACCCGATCAGAAAGACAGCGATTCGCTTCCGCAATACGACCTTTTAGACCGGATTTTAGCCCTTTATATTGAAGAGCAAAAAGGCTGGCAGGAAATTGTTCGGGCAGGTTATGATGCGGAAGTTGTGCGGAAAGTTGTGAAGCTCGTCGACCGAAATGAATACAAGCGATTTCAGGCCGCACCAATTCTGAGAATCTCGCACAGAGCATTTGGTTTCGGAAGACAAATGCCATTGGTCGCGCATTACTACAACTGAAATGATTGAACTATCCAATGAATTTATCTACACCCGGATTAATCCGTTTGGTGCGGAATTATCCTCTCTCTTCGATCGCAAAAACAATCGTGAGCTTCTTTGGCAAGCCGGAGAACTTTGGCCGCGACACGCTCCGAATCTGTTCCCGATAGTTGGTGAACTAAAAGATCAGCAGTATTCCTACAAAGGAAAATCGTACACAATGGGTCGACACGGTTTTGCACGAAACCTCGGATATTCGGTTCTCGATCAGGATGAAACCTCAGTAGTTCTTTCTATTAAAGACAATGAAGAAACCCGGAAATCATATCCGTTTCAATTTGAATTTCTCGTGATTTATCGCCTTAATGAAAAAGTGCTGGAACAGGAATACTTGGTGGAAAATACATCCGACAGCGAAACTTTATGGTTCAGTTTCGGAGCACATCCGGCATTTAATACATCAGACAATTTCGATTTTTCATTAGAGTGGGAATATCCCGAACACGCGCTTTCGGCATCATTGCAAAACGGATTGCGATCCGGTGAAAGCGAGCAGGTTTTTGAAGGCAACACATTAGCCCTGAAGAAAGGATTGTTTGATAACGACGCGTTGGTTTTCAGTAATCATCGATCGAGATCAGTTTCGCTGAAAGACGGAAATGGAGAAATTCGTTGCACGTTACGTTTTCCGCATTTTCCCTATCTCGGAATCTGGGCAAAACCCGATGCGCCGTATGTGTGTATTGAGCCCTGGATGGGAGTTGCCGACAGCATTAACGCGACCGGCGAGTTAACTTCCAAAGAAGGAATCTGTGCTTTGGAACCGGGCGAAAATCTGGGAAGAACGCTGTATTTCGAATTACCTTAAAGCCGGAAGAATTTTGCCGGAACACTCACCAAAACCCACAGTGAAGTTTTCGTTTTTGCAAGCAGCTTTCATGGTAATGGTGTCGCCGTCTTCAATGAAAGTGCGGCTTTGTCCGTCTTTTAAAACTATCTGATTTTTGCCGCCCCAGCTAAGTTCCAGCATGCTTCCAAAACTGCCGTTATCCGGTCCGCTGATGGTTCCGCTCGCCATCATATCTCCGATGCGAACATTGCAACCATTAACTGTATGATGGGCTAATTGCTGCGCCATGCTCCAGTACATGTATTTGAAATTCGAATGGCAGATGGAAGATTCTTCTCCGCCTTCGGGAGTTAAACTCACTTCGAGTTGTATATCGAAATTGTGATTTCCCGTTTGCTGCAAATACGGAAGTACCGGAGGATTTTGTTCAACGCTTCCGGTTCTGAATGGCTCAAGCGCTTCCATGGTAACAATCCACGGTGAAATAGTAGAGGCGAAATTTTTAGCCAGAAAAGGGCCGAGCGGAACATATTCCCATGTTTGAATATCACGTGCGCTCCAGTCGTTGAAAACCACCATTCCGAAAATGTGTTCTTCGGCTTTATCGACAGGAATGGGTTCACCGAGTTTGTTTTCCGAACCAACGATAAACGCCATTTCAAGTTCGTAATCCAATCGTTTGCTCGGACCGAAAACCGGTGCATCGGATCCGGGAGGTTTGGTTTGTCCGTTCGGTCTTCGTACATCGGTTCCGGAAATAACAATGGAACTCGCTCGTCCGTGATAACCTACCGGAAGGTGTCGCCAATTGGGAAGAAGCGCATTCTCCGGGTCTCGGAACATCTTGCCGACATTGGTCGCGTGTTCGATGCTGGAATAAAAATCTGTATAGTCACCAATGTGAACCGGCACGTAGAATTTCGCTTTCGGTCGGTCAACCAACGCTTCATTTTGGTTTTGGGCTAATGCAGAATTGGCATCAGATAATTGTTCCTGCAACCATTTTCGCAGAGCAGACCAATTGGATTTTCCCGTGGCGATGAAGTCGTTTAAAACCGGTTGAGAAAAAACATTAGTGTCGAAAGAAAGAGAACTCAGCAAACTTTTTTCGGCACAAAATCTAAGATCGATAATGTAATCACCGATCGCTACACCCGGCGTTGGGCCGTTTCGGTGAAACATGCCGAAAGGCAGATTGTACATCGAAAAATTGTGGTGATCGTCAACATTCAACCAGTTCTTCATCTTCATTTCCATTTGGCCGCGAAGATAGTCTTCACATTATTTCTGAACAGAATCTCAGGTATAAAGCCGGAGTATATTTGCCGTGATGTACGCCCTTATTAAAAAAATCCTGTTTTTGTTTCCGGCAGAAACGGCCCACCATCTTACCACTTCAACACTCGTTTTTCTGAGAAAGTCGGGATTACTGAGGCCGCTCATTTCAGCTTGGATCGGGAAACCGGTTGAAAATCCGGTTGAGGTAATGGGGCTGAAATTCAGAAACCCGGCAGGACTTGCAGCCGGTTTTGATAAAGACGCTGCGTACCTTAAAGAAATGGAAATTCTCGGTTTTGGCTTTGTGGAAGTGGGAACCGTAACACCTTTAGCACAAAGCGGAAATCCGAAACCGCGATTGTTCCGTCTGCCAAAAGACGAGGCACTCATTAATCGGATGGGTTTTAATAATAAAGGAGCAGATCAGATGGTTGGCAGACTAAAAAAGTTCCGGCAACAATTTCCGGATTCCAACCTGATTATTGGTGGCAATATTGGCAAAAACAAGATTACACCGAACGAGGAAGCGGCGAACGATTATGCGATTTGTTATAAAAAGCTTTATCCGTATGTCGACTATTTTGTGGTGAATGTGAGTTCACCCAACACGCCGAATCTTCGCGAATTGCAGGACAAAGATGCATTAGCCGGAATCTTCAGTCGCATTGCAAATGAGCGGAAGGAAATGGAAAATGCGCATCGGGAATTACCGGCGCGACCGGTATTGGTAAAGATCGCTCCGGATAATTCGCCGGAAGCTGTGAATGATATTTTAGATCTGGTGAAAGAATTTCAATTGGCCGGAATTGTGGCAACCAACACCACGATATCCAGAAATAATCTCATCAGCATAGAAAAAGAAGTGAGTGAAATCGGAGCCGGCGGATTGAGTGGAAAACCGGTTTTTAACATGTCGACCGATTGGGTTAAACACATTCGTCACCGTGATCCGGAGGTTATTATAATAGGTGTAGGAGGAATTAGATCGGGGCGTGATGCTCAACAAAAAAAGGATGCCGGTGCCAATCTGATACAGGTTTATTCAGGATTTATTTTTACCGGACCGAAACTTATTAAAGAAGCCGCTTCGGTTCAATAGTTCATTAAGGCTTAACTTCAGTTGGCAGCTTAATGTGTTCGTGAACTTCTTTTTGCTTATCTCCTTTTTTGCGCTGTTTTTCAAAAACACCTGTGTAACGACGCGGGTAAAGTTGCATGTCTTTGGCTAAAGAGTCGATACTCTTGGCAGCCGAGTTTAGGTTTACATACAAAGCATCGTCGTGAATCAGTTTGCTTAACGATCCATCTCCAAGGTCGATATCTTTTAAAGCGGAATTGAGGTTGTCGAGCGTTTGTTTCGCTTTTTCGGTTACTTCACCCAATTCAAGTTTTTCTAATTCAGAAGTAGTTTTTTCTAAAGACGCAATCATGGCGGAAATTCTCGGAGCGTCTGTTTTTAGTTCTTTGGTAATAAAATTAATGTTCCCGATAATTTCATCGAGCTTTTCGCCTTTACCTTTTAATACCTGATTCAGATTTTGAGCGGTGGTTTTAAATTCATTCAGGGCTCCGCTCAGGTCGTTTAAAGTGGATTGAAGATTTACATCGGTAAGAGAAGTGTCCATCTTGCTCAAAACCGTTTTTACTTTTTCGCTCAATGGCGTAAGAACATTGGTAAGAGCCTGAGCCATTCCGGCATCTCTCGCAGAAATTAATGTATCACCGTCCTGGGCTAGTTTATTATAATTCGTGTCGAGCATTAATTCAATGGCTTTACTGCCAAGGAGGTCGTTGTTGGTAATTTTTAAAATGGAATTTCTGGGAACTATAATTTCATTTGGAATGGTGATGCTCACAATTAGTTTGAGCGTTTTCTGATCCATGGTTACACTGTTAACCTGCCCGATTTTATAACCGTTAATCAACACGGGATTCGAGCGGAATAAGCCGTCGACCTGATCGTAAACTGCGTAATAGGTTTTATTTTTTGAGAACAGCGATTCGCCCTTCATAAAGTTGTATCCCACAATCATAATGGTAATGGCAAGGGCAGCCAGAACCCCAACTTTCGTCTCATTAGAAATCTTCATGCAACTGCTTTGGATTTGAACGCCCAAAAATAGACATTCAACCTGAGAGGCACCGGAAGCGAAGAAGGGTTATTTGTTTTTTTCAAGTTGCTTTCCGTACTCCTGCACCGATTCAACAATTGACAAAGCGATGTTTTGCTGACCGGTATCTGATTTCAGGTATTCTTTATCTGCGGGGTTTGTAAGAAATCCGGTTTCCACCAAAACGCTGGGCATTGCGGTTTTCCATAATACCAGAAATCCGGCTTCTTTAACACCGAGGTTTTTACGGATATTTAATTTCTCAACCGTGCTCTGGAAATTCGATGCAAGCTGCAAACTTTGATTTCGATACGCGCTCTGATACAAACTCAGAATAATGTGGGCTTCATCCGATTCGGGGTCAAATCCTTCGTATGCTTCGTTGTTTTTATAATCTTCCTCAAGTGCAACAGCTCCGTTTTCTCTTTTGCTCACCGCGAGATTTCCTGCGGTTTTGTGTAATCCCATGATATAAGTTTCGGTTCCGTGAAGTGTAGTTACCGAATGCGCATTGCAATGCACAGAGATAAAAAGGTCGGCATTGTTCTTATTGGCAACCGCCGCCCGCTGCCAAAGAGGTATAAAAACATCGCTTTCGCGGGTGTAAACAATTCGCACATCGGGCAGACTGTCTTTCAGCATTTTTCCGATTTTTTTAGCGATCTGAAGACAGATATCTTTTTCGTATAGATCCTTTCCGTATGAAATACATCCGGGATCTTTTCCGCCATGACCGGCGTCGATTACAATGGTCTTCAACGAGATTTTTGCCAGGTTGAGCGGATGTGAGATACCACCCACCATAAGTATCATCATTAACCCGGATAATGCCAATCGTTTCATTGATCTTAACTTACAGTGCTGTTAATTTTAAACCCAAAAGCCAATGGAATTATTACAAGTTCCGGCATCAGCTTTTCATTAGCTTTGCAGGCTTCCAAAAGCATGGGCAAGGTAAAATCGGAACAACGCTTCTCAGGAATAACGGGACTCAAAGTTATTCTGCTGTTTGCCGCTCTTGTAGCCTTTTGTGCACAGGCATCTGCTCAGGCAGATACCACATCCGGCGGCGATTCACTCGTTTTTAATGCCGGTACTTTAAAGCCCGGCAAAGACGGTTTAAAGACGGTTGTAAAATACAATGCCCGGGATTCGGTACGTCTCGAAGTTGTAAACCGAAAGGTATTCTTATACGGGCAGGCAGTTGTTACCTACGAAAACATGAAGCTCGAAGCCGAGTTTATCGAAGTGAATTTCGAGACGAATGATATTCATGCCAGCGGTGTTAAGGATTCAACCGGTAATCTGGTGGGGAAACCTATCTTCACCTCCGACGGCGAACCCTATCATGCAGAAGAGATGTGGTATAATTTCAAGACTAAAAAAGGAGTCTCTACGAATGTTACCACAACCATGGATGAAGGATATGTGCGGGGTGAGAAATTTATGAAAGACTCGCTCGATCAAATGTACATCCGGCATGCGACCTACACGACCTGCAGTGCAGAACATCCGCACTTCTGGATTTCTGCCAGCAAGTTTAAAATTGTTCCCGGTAAACAGGCGATCAGTGGCCCCGCAAATCTGGTAATCGCCGGAATTAACACCCCTGTGGTTTTACCCTTCGGATATTTCCCGGTTCAGAAGAAACGAAACAAGGGAATTCTGATCGGTAAGTTCGGGTCACGCGACAGATGGGGATATTATTTATCCGACTTCGGATATTACGCACCTATTAGTGAACATCTGGATTTAAAATTTACCACCGACATTTATTCTTTGGGAAGCTGGGGTGTGGGCATTCAGTCCAATTACAAGAGACGATATCGTTACGATGGAAATGTGCTTTTCAAGTTCAACCGTTTTCTTACCGGTGAGCCCGAATCTGCCGACTTTACTTCCAGCGATCAGTATCGTGTAGAATGGCATTATCACCGGGACCCGAAAGCACATCCGGGACGAAATTTTTCTGCCAACGTTACCTACATGAGTTCGAATCAGCAGAAATATACTTCATCTAATGTTGATGACATTCTTGCCACAAATGCGAACTCAACCGTAACCTACAGCCGGTCGCTTTTCGACAAAAAACTCAACTTCACCCTCAACAACCGGATTACACAGAACCTTACCAACGGCGATCTCAATATTGATTTGCCGGATGTTACATTTAACATGAGTCGTATCAGCCCGTTTAAAAATCTGGGTGGGAATAAGAACAAATTCATGATTTTGCGGAACATGGGTATCACCTACAATGGTGCGCTAAAGAACTCCATTTCGGTAAATCAGGATTCCATTTTTCAATTCGATAACCGGGTTTTCCGCTGGCATCCGGATTTACAGAACAACATTAAAAACGGATTTAAACATGCGGTTTCGCTCAATACCAGCTTTAAAGTACTCACGTATTTTAATCTGTCGCCGTCGGTTAATTATACCGAAGTATGGTATACTAAAGTGAATGAAAAAGAATGGACCGGTGATACTTTATTAAACAACTCCGTTCAGGGTTTTAGTCGCGCCGGTTGGTATAGCACAAGCTTATCGCTTACCACCAATATTTACGGAATCAAGTATTTTAAAAAGGGAAAAATTGGTGCGATACGGCATGTGATTACGCCCAGTATTTCCGGAGTGTATTCACCGGAATATTCAGAGCAGGAACGATACGGATACCGCAACGTTCAGATCGACACTTCCGGTAAAACCCAATGGTATTCCATTTATGATCAGACCTTGTATCGCGGTCCTACAGGTGGAGCGAGTGCATCTTTAAACTTCAACGTTAACAATAGCATTGAGATGAAGGTGTGGACGAAAGACAAGGATGGAAAAGATACATTAGTCCGCAAGTCGTTACTCGAAAATTTAAGACTCGACGGTGGTTATAATTTTATTGCGGATTCGTTAAAAATGCGCAATCTGGGATTATCGGCATTCACCACCTTATTCAAAAAAATCAGGGTAAATGCCAGCGCCACGGTTGATCCGTATCAGTTCGCTCTCGACAGTAACAATAAAGGATATACCATCGACAAATACATGTGGGAGAAAGGAAAGATGGGCAGATTAAAATCGGTTTCTGTTGCTTTTGGTTCCGCATTAAAACCGGATGATTTCAAAAAGGGAAAGGTGAAGGCCTCCGTTCCGGAAATGGATATGCGGGGAAGATATTTTTCTGATTTTTCGGTGCCCTGGGATTTAAACTTTAATTATTCCTACACCTTTAGCAAGAACTATAACGACGACCCAACGAAAAACCAAACGATCAAATATTCCGGAAATATCCGTTTAACCGATTACTGGCGCATAGGTTTTAGTTCGTATTATAATCTGGAAGCCCGAAAGACAACGGCCGGCAGTCTCGACTTTGCCAGAGATCTGCATTGCTGGGAGTTCAATTTTCACTGGGTTCCGATCGGAACGTATAAACAGTTTAATTTCGAACTGCGGGTAAAATCTTCAACGCTCAAAGACCTGAAAATTCGTAAGACAGAATCGTGGATTGATGCGGTGAATTGATTTACCGATAATCCGGAAGTCCCGGAACTGGTTCCCGGCTTTCATTCGGATTTTTTGGTTGCACATACTTAGTACAATCCGTTTCGATGGTGAATTCAATATCCGGTTTCTCAAAATCCGACCGGCTTATGCGAATGCTTTTATCATTTAAAACCGCCTTCATAAACAAGGCATAAATCGGAAGTGCAGTATTGGCTCCCTGACCTTTTGCCGTGCTGCGGAAATGAACCTGACGATCTTCGCAACCAACCCAGCAACCCGCAACGAGATCCGGAGAAATGCCCATGAACCATCCATCAGAATTATCCTGAGTTGTTCCGGTTTTCCCACCTACCGGCCATCCGATTCCGTATTTGGTGGCCAATCTTGTTGCCGTTCCGCCTTGAGGAACTTTTTGCAGCATTCGGGTCATCACATAAGCCGTTTGTTTGTTCATTGCCACTTCGGTTTTCGGGACAAATTCCTCCAGCACATTCCCGTTTTTGTCTTCAATACGGGTGATAAAAATGGGTTCTGTCCAAACGCCATCGTTGCAAAATGCGCTGTAAGCTCCCACCATTTCGTAAACCGAAATATCCATCGTTCCCAAACAAATGGAAGGGTAGGGCATAAACTTGCGGGTGTCGATTCCCAACTTGTCGCTAAAGTCTTTAACCTTCATCGGAGAGTTCGGTTCCATGCGTTTCATCACTCTGGCCATGCAGGTATTGATCGAATGTTTCAGACAGTCGTAAATCGGGAGTTCTTTTGATTTTATGTCCGATGAATTTTCCGGTGTCCATGTGGTACCATCTTCCGAAACAAATGTTACGGGTGAAGTAGGAATAACTTCACACGGTTGAATAATCTGATCTTCCACCGCACGGGCATACACAATCGGTTTAAAGGTTGAACCTACTTGTCGGGTGGCATTTTTATTTACGTGATCGTATTGAAAATAGGTGTGATCGATGCCGCCAACCCAGGCCTTGATATGTCCGGTTTTCGGATTCATCGCCATAAATCCGGTCTGATAAAACTGTTTATAATAGCGGAGGGAGTCAATCGGACTCATCATAGTATCGATAGATCCTTTCCAGGAGAATACGGTCATCGGAACCGGTTCTTTCATTTTAATATCGATCTCCGCTACCGGCATTCCGTTTTTCTTCCAGGCTAAATACTGAGGTGTATGAGGAATGTGTTTTCGAATGTAGTTTTCGTCTTCCTTCCACATCGCATCCGGATTGCGCCAGGGCATCACCTTCGATCTTTTGGTTTCCGCAAAAAAGTCATCCTGAAGTTCGCGCATGTGGTTGTGCACCGCATTTTCTGCATAGTTCTGCATGCGGCTGTCGATAGTCGTAAATACTTTCAGGCCGTCTTTGTACATATCCACGTTGTGTTCGCGACACCAGCTTTTCAGCCATTGCCGAATGTATTCCCGCAAATACGTAGCAGCTCCCTGATTATGCGATGTGAAACGGTAGTCGATTTTTAATTGCAGATTTTTAATACTATCGCAATTACTCTCTGTGAGATAATCGTACTTCTCCATCTGGTTGAGCACAACATTTCGAACACGAGTTGCCGCTTCGGGGTGGTTTTTCGGATTGTATATCGTCGGAGCGCGGAGCATTCCCACTAATACTGCGGCTTCTTCCAGCTTCAGATCCGAGACGTTTTTATTAAAATAGGTACTGGCTGCCGATTTAATTCCGAAACTGTTTCCCCACGGAACGGTGTTAAAGTACATGGTAATTATTTCATTCTTGGAATATCGCTTCTCCAATCGAACGGCGATTATCCATTCCTTTAATTTCTGAAGAATCCTCCCGAGTTTCGTCTTGGGTTTATCCTGAGTGTGAAAGAGGTTTTTAGCCAATTGCTGGCTGATTGTGGATCCGCCTCCGTCTCGACCTAATTTGGCAACCGCACGAATGATGCTGCGAAAATCAATACCGCTGTGTTTTCGGAAACGGGCATCTTCTGTCGCAATCAGGGCTTCCACCATGTGGGGCGGAATATCTGAATATTCGATGTTGGTACGGTCTTCCTTCAGATAAATTTTGCCGAGAATTACTCCGTCTTCAGAATAGATTTCGGTTGCGAGTGTGGTTCGGGGATCTTCAAGTTCCCGGATGTCCGGCATGTATCCAAGCCAGCCGGCCCCGATGCAAAACATGAAAATAATAACGGCAGCAAGTCCGGCGAAGTACAGTTTCCACAATCTCGATGACCACGACCCTTTGTTTTTAGAACTTCGGGTCATAGCAGATTACTGGATATAATGATTAAAGAAAAAAGTAGCGTAGGCATCGGCGTTTTTGTCACTCAGCAATATTCGGAAATTGTCTGCTGAAATGGTGTAGTTCTCATAGGCCTGAATTCCCAACTGCTTAAAGAAAGGGTCTTTTTTAATGAACTCGATGTAATATTTCTCTGCTTCATCTTTGTTCGCGAATGACTGCACTGCGATCAGGTTTTTATCGCCTAACGGATAAATCGTGACCTGCAGATTTTCCATCTGATGTTGCATTTTATTGTAATCGCTGAAACCGGTTTGTATCGCAGATGGAGTTCCTCCGTCGTACACCGTAATGAAGAAATGTTTTGCAGATGGATTGAATTTGTATCGTGTGTCGGGTTCTTCCGCAGCTTTTACATCTTGTTGTTTTAAGAGCTCAATTGTGTATTGGGCGGTGTTGGCAATGGTAGTTCCCGGATAATTTTCAACAATTCGTTCCAGAGCTTTTAAATAGGCATCTTTCCCCTGTGTTTTTCCCATCACCATCGCATACAGATAATCGAATTTTGCCTGAAGAGCATTACCGGCATATTTCTGATCGGCTTCGGTTTTAATTCGGATCGCTCCGTCGTAATCGCCGGCCATAAAGGCATCATACATTTTAGAATAAAGTATGGAAACTTCTTTTTCGGTTCCCATGTTTTCGAGTACTTCCCGATTATTAATGGCCAGATTGAACGGACTTTTCGGATATTTTACCCTGAGAAGATCGCTGTATTTTTTTTCGTCTTCCGGGTTTTTAACAATGCCGGCGATACGATGCAAATGGAAATAGACTTCGGGTTCCAGACTGTTGCCCGGATATCTTTCTAAAACGGAATTGAAATATTGTTTCGCCTTGTTGTATTCTTTCAGGTCTTCCTCATAAATTACTCCCGCACCAAAAAGGGCTTTGGCAATTTTTCCGTTTGAAGCTTTTTTGGCATCGTCTGAAAACGGAATGCCTTCGTAGTATTTTCGCTTGCTCTCTTCAACACCTTTCAACACTTCCTGTGTTTCCTTGTCGTTGTTCGGGTTGTATACGAAGTTATCATCGGGTTGTTCCGGGTCTTCGTTTTCATCCGGGTTTTCATCTGTTTTGCCAGGGTCTTCAGGCGTTGATGCGTGATTCACCAATGAGGCAATTCTCCAATTGTCGCTTAATTTCCTGTCTCCCCATTTTCGTCTGAAATCATTGGAACCTCTGGCAACTGCAGAAGGATTATAGAAGTACCAGGTGCCGCCCTGCGCCGTGCTGTTTTGAGACGGAGTTGAATTCACAAACGGATCCTGAAAATTATTTTGCTGATCCTGTTTGTCTTTTTCCTTCTGCTCGGCGATTTGTTGTTCGCGTCTGATCTTATCGTTAATAAACCGGTCTAATTCGTCTCTCGACATCGAGGCTAATTTGAGCAGACTATCCTGTTCAAAAATGGTAACCAGATTTTCGATCAGGTCGGTTAATACTAATTGCGTTGCTTTTATTTCTTCGTAATCGGGGCGCTTTTCGGTAACGAACATTGCCGTGCTGTCGAAGTATTTCTGAGATTTCTGGTAGTCACGTTCTTCGAAATACATTTTAGCCAGAGCCAGATATGCCGTGGCTTTCTGATCATTATTTTTAGAACTCTTAGTTGCCGACAATGAAAAATATTGTTTGGCCAGATCGCGGTTTCCATCCTGCAATTCGAGCTCTGCCAACTGGTAATAAATCTGATCGTAGTAGTCGATGTTTTTATCATCTTTCAGCATCTTTTTCAAATGCTTCCTAGGGGTTTTCAGCGATTTATCGGAGCCAAGACTCACGCAATCAATCAGGCCAAGGTTTGCCTGAAATGCCATTTCGTAAGGCGGATTGAGTTTAATGGTTTTAACATAATGCTCCTTTGCTTTGGGAATCTGGCTGGTTTGAGAATAGAGCTGGCCCAGAATAAAATTGTATCTGGACTTTTCGTCTCTTACATGCGAAAGTGCAAGAGCCTTTTCCATCTGAACAATGGCTTGTGAGTATTTGCCTTGCCGGATGTAAATCTCTCCGGAAATTGCTGCCAGATCTTTCTGCAAGCGCTGTGGAAATCCTCCCTCGTCGTTTATCAACGCCATGATGGCTTCGGCATCGTAATATTTTCCTTGTTGAATGTATGAAAGTACGATCCACAATTTTGCATCGTATCTGCGTTCGCCATCCGGAAACTGATTTATTACATATTGAAATGCTTCGATTGCGGAGTAAGCATCGTACTGAAAGAAATAAGATTTACCAATCAGAAACCAACCGTCGTCGACCCAGCGACTTTTTTCGTGTTTGTTGATCATCTTGGAAGTCTTTTTATAAACTTCCTCAAGATTGCTTTTTTGTCCGGCGGCAATTTCTGCAGTTCCAAACGGGAAAACCGAAATGATCTGTGAATAATCATCGGTGTGTTGTTCCCTGATTTTTGTGATGGATTGGTTGAGCATTACTTCGGAGTTGTAAAGCCCGTTGAATCTGGCATTCATATTATGCCAGGTCTTTTTTAACCAGCTATCATATTCGCCCTGAGCCTTTACAAATTGTAAATTGCTCATGATCAGGAATAAAACGGAAGTGATTATCAGTCGTATTGGCAATGGGGTATCGGCTGAATTTTTTATAGTCTTAACTTTGGAACCGCAATAATATTTTATCGCACTAACATTAAAGAATCCTTTTAACAGATATGGCTATCAAACTGTCGCGGATCAAAGATTTTTTTACCAAAAAGATTCGGAACCGGTACAGATTAATTATTCGGAACGACCACAATCTTGAAGAAAGGATTTCGGTTGTGCTCACACCTTTAAACCTGATTTTAATAGTAAGCGGTTTGATGGTTGTTTTCACAACTATTATAATTCTGATACTTCCGT
Organism: Bacteroidota bacterium; assembly: GCA_016124755.1. Taxonomy (GTDB): domain Bacteria; phylum Bacteroidota; class Bacteroidia; order NS11-12g; family UBA9320; genus WGNA01. Next base: position 87,225 of record WGNA01000022.1, read on the forward strand.
TCACGCCGGTCGGAGATTTACTTCCCGGCAGAAACGATGTAAATTCCAAAAGCCTCAGAACGCTCCAGCGACGTTTAGACGACATGGAACGACAGATGGAATCTCAACGCGAAAAGGATTCGATGCTTCGGGAAATTCTGAAGGAAGCCGGTCAGCCAACGTCGATGGTTTCGAAAAGAGATGTGCATTTCGCATCCTTTTTTCCTTTTAACCTTTTCTCTACTACAACCAATGCAGCAAACCCTGAGGAAAAATCTGCAGCGCAAAAAGCAAAACCGGAGATTCCCAAACCAACCACAGATCATTTGTCGAGTTATGTTTTTTTTACGCCGCTCAAAGGAATAATTACCGATACCTTTAATATTCGGTCGGGACACACCGCTGTGGATATTGTGAGTTACAGCAATGCAGCCGTTAAATCGACACTTGACGGAACCGTAATCTTAAGTTCGTGGACACCGGAAACCGGACATGTAATGGTGATACAACATCGCGATAACATTATCTCGGTTTACAAACACAATTCGGCATTATTAAAGAAACAAGGTGCTTTGGTTCAGGCAGGGGAGGTAATTGCACTGGTGGGTAATTCCGGTGAACTCACAACCGGTCCGCACCTTCATTTTGAGCTATGGCAGAACGGCAGATCCGTAGATCCACAAGACTATATTCTGTTCTGATTGGTTTGGGAACTAATTATCATTTTAAATTGCAGAGCTTAATATTGTGAGATATGTTAACATCGAAGAAAAAAGAGGCAGCACCATTACCCGGTAACTCCATTAATGTAATAGGTGCAGATACCATAATAGAAGGTAATATTATTTCGAAGGGAGATGTTCGCATCGACGGGCAACTCATTGGTTCAATCAAGACTTCGGCGAAGGTTGTTTTGGGAACCACCGGAAAAATTGAAGGAGATTTAGAAGCAAAATCAGCAGACATTTCCGGACAGATAAAAGGGAATCTCGACGTTGCGGATGTGCTGTTTTTGAAGCAGACCTCAAAAGTTGTGGGCGATGTTAAAACCGGTAAGCTCGTGGTTGAATCCGGTGGGGAGTTCAACGGAAAATGTACGATGGGCGGAAATGCAATTCCGATTGCTTCCAGAGCATCCAATGAAAAAAGCGAAACCGCAAACCGATAAACATCAGACGGCTGCCGGGGCTTCTTATATGAAGTATTCCGGACTTGCCCTGCAAATTGTTCTTACGATTTTACTTCTTGCCTGGGGAGGGCATTATCTCGATGTGCAAACAGGGAATCAAAAACCCTGGTTCACCCTCATCGGTTCGGTAACCGGATTAATTGGTTCCATGATATATCTTATTCAACGGGTATCGAAGGACAAGTAAATGCGGTTGTATTCAATTACTTCCCTACTTTCTTAAACCTTCTCTTGGATGAGTGGCAGAATGCGGCCAACTTTGCGCCCTCAAACCAAAAGCTTTGAATCGCTTCCACAAGGGACTTTTACTTTTAACAATTGCATGCGTCGCTTTGATGACAGGTGTTCATGCGCTGCTGCATAAAAATGTGAATCCATGGAGTTGGGGCGCACTTGCCTTCTTTCTCTCTCTCACACTTTTTCTAAACTGGTTGGGTGATTACATGATGACGAAGGGATCTCGCACCTTTCTCAATTTTGTCTACGGCAGTACTTTTATCCGATTTATTTTTAGCATTTTTTTTATTGTTATTTATCTGATTGTCAATGAGGTTGTAGACAAGTACTTCATCTTCACCTTCGGTTTGCTGTATTTATTTTATACAGCGTTTGAAATATTTCATTTAGTAACTAAATTGCGAGCCGAAAAATAGGGCCTCCTGCATGTTGCAAACTATTGAAAATAAGAAAGTTACAAGGGCGGCAAAAGCCACTAAAAAAGCTATCTTTCTTCTTGTCAGCTTATTGAGCAGCGTTTCGCTGTTCGCCAATCACCTCACAGATGAAATCGATTCTGTGAAAGAAGAATTGCATGAGGAAGAAAAAGCATTCAATGCTGGCGAAATGATTATGCATCATATTGCCGACGCACATGAAATTCACTTTTTCTCTCTTAATGTAGGTACTCCCGATGAGAAAGATTACTCCCTTTATCTCCCGATCATTCTCTACACGGAAGACGGTTTAAAAGTTTTCTCTTCTTCTAATTTTTATCACAACGCCATTCACTCAGAACACGGTCACGCTTATAAGTATGAGAATTATGTTCTGTTTGATGAGGTGGTTTATTATTCAGAAGGTGAGCACGGACTTGAGTTTAGTGAAGACGGTAAAGTGCTGAATTCGGCTCCTTTAGATTTTTCAATTACTAAAACGGTTGTGGGATTATTCCTCACTTCCATTTTAATTCTGCTGATATTCTTATCGGTTGCCAAAGCATACAAACGCAACCCGAATAAGGCACCAAGCGGCATCCAATCATTAATGGAGCCTTTGATTTTGTTCATTCGCGACGATGTGGTTCGTCCGTCAATCGGAGTTAAAAAGGCAGATGCTTTTATGCCGTTTTTATTAACGGTGTTCTTCTTTATCTGGATTGCGAATTTATTGGGTCTGATGTCGTTCATCGGCGGATACAACGTAATGGGAAGTATGTCGGTTACTCTGGTTCTGGCATTTCTCGTATTCGTTATTACCACTTTCCACGGCAACAAACATTACTGGAAACATATTCTTTGGCCGGATGGTGTACCCTTGCCGATCAAGTTTATTTTGGTACCGATTGAAGTGGTTCAGATCTTTTTAAAGCCAATCGTACTCATGATTCGTTTGACTGCGAACATCACCGCCGGTCACATCATTATTCTCGCCTTCACCACGCTGATCTTCATCTTTGGTCAGAACAGCGCAGTGGCAGGTTATGGTGTGGGAGCGGGTTCACTGGTGTTCATGGTATTCATGTTCTTCATTGAGTTACTGGTTGCATTTCTTCAGGCTTATGTGTTTACGCTGCTTTCAGCCATATACTTCGGTTCAGCTGTGGAGGAAGCGCATCACTAATTAATTAGCATAAAACTTTAACATTTAATAATAGCTTAGTTCAACATGGAATTACTCTCAATTTTACTTGAAGCTTCAGCTGCAGCCGGATGGGCTGGAGTAGGTGCTGGTATCGCAGCAGTAGGTGCAGGTATTGGTATCGGTCGCATTGGCGGCAGCGGACTCGAGTCCATTGCTCGTCAGCCGGAATCAGTAGGCGACATCAGAGCGAACATGATCCTTGCCGCCGCTCTTATCGAAGGGGTAGCACTGTTTGCTGTGATCGTTTGCCTCTTGGTTGTATTGTAAGAAAAATAAATCTCAGAAAGGTCCCGTGGTTTTCGCGGGACCCTTTTGAGTATTAAAACCGATATACTATGGTATTGATTAATTTACTGGCGGCACCGCTTGGAACGATCGCATGGACGTCTCTGGCGTTTCTGATTGTAGCGTTTATGCTGAAAAAAATGGCGTGGAAGCCGATTCTGAAAACACTGAAAGACAGAGAAGAATTTATTGAAAAATCTCTGAAAAGTGCGGAAGATGCGAAGGCGGAAATGAGCCAGTTGAAAGCAGATAACGAAAAGTTGCTGGCCGAAGCAAGAGTGGAACGCGAGAAAATCCTGAAGGAAGCTCGTGACATGAAAGAAACCATAATTGCCGAAGCTAAGAAAACTGCTACATCAGAAGGCGACAGACTTATTGCCAGCGCCCGGGAGGAAATCTCCAAGGAAAAAGCCAAAGCGATGTCTGATATTAAAAAGCAGGTTGCAGCATTGTCGGTTGATATTGCGGAGAAGATTCTTCGGTCTGAACTCGAGAATCCTTCGAAGCAGGAGTCGATCGTTGAGCAGCATCTGAATCAGTCTCAATTATCTTAAAAGCATGTCAAGCAGAGTAGCCGCACGTTATGCCAAATCACTGCTGGATTTATCGATTCAGCAAAAAAATGAAGAGGGTGTTCATGCCGAGGTTCAGGATATTCTTGCAACCGTAAAGGGATCACCTGAATTGAGAAATCTTCTGAAGAATCCGGTTGTTGCATCAGCCGACAAATCAAAAGTGCTCAATTCCATTTTTGCGAAAACCTCTGAAGGCACCCGAAAGTTTATCGATCTTGTGGTCGACCGCAAAAGAGAAGCGGAACTGGAGGAAATTGCCGGTCAGTTCATCAGTCGGTATAACGATTTAAAAGGCCTTGCCAAAGCCACCGTTCGTTCGGCGATTCCGTTGAGCGATCAGGCCATGAATAAGGTAAAACAATATTTGAAAGGTGCCATTCAACGCGATAATGTAGAATTAGAAAACATTATTGATCCGAGCGTAATCGGTGGAATGGTAATCCGATATGAAGATCGTTTGCTCGATCTCAGTATATCAAGAGAAATCAAGGAAATCAGAAAACAACTTATTTTAAATTAAGAGTTTATGGCTCAGATAAGACCAGATGAAGTTTCATCTATAATCAGGGAGCAACTTTCGGGAATTCAAACCGCAGCTCAACTTGAAGAAGTGGGAACCGTACTCCAGGTGGGTGACGGTATTGCGCGTATTCACGGTTTGAACAATGTGAAATCCGGTGAGTTGATCGAGTTCGAAAACGGTGTAAACGCCATCGTGCTCAACCTGGAAGAAGACAACGTCGGAGCGGTATTGCTCGGACCAACTTCTGAAATCAAAGAAGGTGATACGGTTAAAAGAACAAACCGCATTGCGTCTATCAATGTAGGAGAGGGGATGCTGGGTCGTGTTGTGGATACTTTGGGAAATCCGATTGATGGAAAAGGAGATATTCAGGGTGATTTGTACGAAATGCCACTCGAGCGAAAAGCTCCCGGGGTAATCTTCAGAGAGCCTGTAACCGAGCCGCTTCAAACCGGTATCAAAGCGATCGACGCAATGATTCCGATCGGAAGAGGTCAGCGGGAGTTGATCATTGGTGACCGCCAGACCGGTAAAACGGCTGTGGCGATCGATACCATCATCAACCAAAAAGAATTTTACGACAGAGGAGAACCTGTTTACTGTATTTACGTAGCGTGCGGACAAAAAGCATCTACTGTAAAGCAAGTGGTAAAATCTCTGGACGAAAAAGGAGCAATGGCCTACACAGTTGTTGTGGCAGCCAGCGCGTCTGATCCGGCTCCGATGCAGTTCTACGCTCCTATGGCGGGCGCTGCAATTGGTGAATATTTCCGTGATACAGGACGTCCGGCTTTGATTATCTACGACGATTTGTCGAAACAAGCCGTTGCATATCGTGAAGTTTCTCTGTTGCTTCGTCGCCCTCCGGGACGTGAAGCTTATCCGGGAGACGTATTCTATCTGCACTCACGTCTTCTTGAGCGTGCTGCTAAGATTACACGATCAAACGACATTGCATCTCAAATGAACGACCTTCCGGAAGTTTTGAGACCGATGGTTAAAGGTGGCGGATCACTTACCGCACTTCCGATAATCGAAACTCAGGCAGGAGACGTTTCTGCGTATATTCCGACTAACGTGATCTCGATCACCGACGGTCAGATCTTCCTCGAGAGTGATTTGTTCAACTCCGGTGTACGTCCGGCGATCAACGTTGGTATCTCTGTTTCCCGTGTGGGTGGATCTGCACAGATCAAATCCATGAAGAAAACAGCGGGTACGTTGAAATTGGATCAGGCTCAGTTCCGTGAATTGGAAGCTTTCGCGAAATTCGGTTCCGACCTCGACGCGGCTACTAAAGCGGTATTGGATAAAGGTTCACGAAACGTTGAGATTCTGAAGCAGGGACAATATCAGCCATTGTCGGTAGGACAACAGGTTGCTATTATTTACCTCGGAACTAAAGGTCTTTTGAGATCGGTTCCGGTGAACAAAGTGTCTGCATTCGAGAAAGAATACTTACAGGTTCTTCAGGCAAAACATCCTGAGGTACTTTCAGGCCTGAGTTCAGGAAAATTGGATGATTCAATCACCAGTGTTCTGGAAGCAGTAGGTGCTGAAGTAGCTAAAAATTTCGCAGCTTAATAAAAATAACCAATGGCGAATCTAAAAGAAGTTCGTACCCGGATATCCTCCACGCAATCTACCCAGCAGATCACCAAAGCAATGAAGCTTGTGTCTGCTACCAAGCTTCGAAAAGCTCAGCAGTCGATTGTGAAGATGCGTCCGTATGCGGATAAACTGAATGCCATCCTGGTTAACCTCGCCGATTCGGCACGCGACGATGCGCAGTTGAAAGAATACTTCGACTATCGCGAACCGAAGAAAGCACTTGTGGTGGTCGTTTCTTCCGACAGAGGTTTGTGCGGTGCTTTTAATTCTAATATTATTAAAGCTACCCGCCGGATTCTGGATGAGAAATACAAATCAGAAGGCGTGAAGGCAGATGTGATGTTCATCGGTAAGAAAGCATATGAGCCGTTCAAGCGATTGCCGGTTAGCAGCATTACCACCGATATGGCACATTTGCAAACCATTACAGCCGAAACCACATTTGCTTTAGGTGATAAAATCATTAAGAAGTTCAAGGACGGTGAATACGATGAAGTTCGGGTAATCTACAACCAGTTCAAAAACGCAGCGACTCAGTTTGTTAAAGTTGAGAAGTTGCTTCCGGTTGAAATGGAGAGATTCGACGCTTCTCAAACCGGTGAACAGGCAGATTACATTTTCGAACCCGGAAAGGCAGAAATACTTTACGATCTGGTTCCGAGAGCAATCAAAACCCAGCTTTACAAAGCATGTCTCGATTCACTGGCTTCTGAACACGGAGCGCGAATGGTGGCGATGGATAAGGCAACTGAAAATGCCGGAGAACTGATCGAAAAACTCAAACTCAAATACAATCAGGCTCGTCAGGCTGCAATTACCGGAGAAATTCTGGAGATTGTTGGCGGCGCGGCTGCGTTGGAAGGATAAGATTTTATCTAACATTATTAACAGAAAAGGCCGGTTTTTCCGGCCTTTTTTTATGAATCAAATTTCACATTCAACTATTTGATCACTGTGATCCGATCTGAAAAGAAATAGTCCTGCCCGAAGATGTCTTTTATTCTTAGTTCGTAAGCATATACGCCCAAAGGAAGATCAATGTTTATGAGATTATTTATATCGGTAGAATGAACCATGGTTTTTCCGTGTCGTCCGATCAGAACAAAATCAACCTCGGCAATAAATTCTTTCGGAAAAATCGCAAACCCGTCGTTGAGCATATCGTTGTTCGGAGAATAGGCATTCGGAATCAGGAAATGCAAACGATCCACGATGTATTGACCAATAGAAACAGTATCCCAGCAACCGTTATCCGTTGTTACTCTCAGGGCTATTGTATGCTGAGCCGGTAAGTCGTAATGGTGCGAAAAGGTAGGGGTGTTGTTCTCTTCCTCATTTCCGGATTCTTCAAACATCCAAAAATGATGATCGGCTTTTTGAGACGAATTGGAAATATCGAGCCACAGGGGTTCATTGTTTCGGCTCTTGACGCTGAATGAGGCTTCGGGTTTTTCGTAAACGACATGGGTGAAGGAAACACTGTCGGAACAAATGGATGTTTGGGCATACAAGGTTCCCGGATAACTGCCTGGTGAAAATGTATGATTCCAGGAGTTTGCAAACGGAAGATTGTTTTGCCGGGCTCCATCTCCCCAAGTCAGATTAAAAAATGTGCTATCGGTAATATCTATTGATTGGTTGATGATGGAAGAAGTTTCCGGAAAACAAACGGAATCTGAAGTAATATCTAACCGTGGCTTCGGGATAATTACGATGGATTTTGTAATGCTGTTGCGGCAATTGTGAATGGTTTCCGAAATCAATGTCAAATCATTTCTTCCCAATGGCCATGAGCCGTCAATTGTAATAGAATTTCCGGTTACATTTTTAAAATCAGATTGCCAGTAATATGTGAGACCAGAGGAGATTGGAGCTGGCGATACAGTGACCGTATGGGTATTACACATTAAATCTGGAATTGTATAAAAGGCCTGAGGTTTATCAAAAACAGTTTTGGTAAAGAAAGCACTGTCGGAACAAATGGAAGTTTGAGCATACAACGTTCCCAGATAAACGCCAGGCGAAAATGAATGATTCCAGGATTTCGCAAACGGTATATTATTCTGCTGGCTTCCATCTCCCCAAATCAAATTAAAATAGGTACTATCGGTAAGAGCGGTTGATTGATTGATGAGCTCAGAAAGTTCCGGGAAACAAACCGAATCGGAATTAATTTTTATCTGAGGTTTCGGGACAATTACTACGAATTTGGAAATACTATCAAGACATCCGTGGGTGGTTTCTGTGATCAATTTTAATTCATTATTTCCCAGAGGCCAGCTACCATCAAGGGTTATCGAATTATGGGTTACATTTTTAAAAGCAGATTTCCAGTGATAGGTTACACCCGAATTTATCTGATCTGCGGAAACAGAAAGTGAATTATTATTACACATTAAATCGGGAATAGAAAAAGCGGCCGGTTCAGACGGATAAACATTAATATTTACCACAGTTGAATCACTGCAGGATCCCACTCCTTTAACAAATAAATTAACTACATAAGATCCTGTTTTGGAGAATTTGTATTGGAATGAACTATCCGCACTTTTTTGTCCGTCATAGCTCCAGCTTCTGTACAAAAAGGGATTTCGGATCTCCGAGGAAAAATTGAAAAGGGCATCAACTAAGCATGCTTCCGGTTTGTCGGTAATAATTTTAGCTACCGGTCCTTTCACAACCGTAACAGATTTTTGTGATGTGTCGTGGCAGCCAAAATTATCTGTTGCGATCAGTTTTATTTGATAATTACCGGAATCCGGGAATTGATGTTTGAACAACGAATCATAATCGCTTGTACCATCTTCCAAATCAAAATTGAGTTTGGCAATATTCCCGAAGACAACGGTTGATGTATTTGTAATAAGAAGTGAGTCTGCCTCACAAATTTTATCAAACTCAATGTCGAATGAGGCCGCTGGATGAATTTTGGTAATTATTTTTTGAGTAAAGGAATCAATACAAATTTGATTTTGAGATTTGAAACTCAGCATCTGAATGCCGGGAGTGAAGGAACGTGAATGTCTTAAATCAGATATTGAAAAATGTTCAATTGAGCCATCTCCCCAATTCCATTCAACGGTGTCGGATTTACCTATTCCGTGAGAATGACTTATTCCGAGCGCTAATTCAACATTGGCAGAATCAACGCAGAAAAAGCTGTCGGACAAAAAGCTAAGCCGAGGCTGACTGAACACCGTAACCACCACGGAATCGGAATGTGTATGGCAACCTTCTGATGTGGTTTGCAAACAATAAATTAAGGAACCGTTTTTAAGGGAGTCGGAGAGAAAAGTTCCACCGGTTTTTGCCAATAAAGTATCGTTTACATAAAAGTCATTTTGAGCGTAATTAACCGAAACACTTGTGGAGAATACATCATCGCCGCAAATCGGATTTTTTGTTGTGATTAATTTGGAAGTGTTAAGTCTTTGTATTCGAATATTCCGGATATATGCGCTATCAAACATAATTGTATTAAGATCCGTAGATTTAATTCGGAAAGCATAATGATCACCGGTTATGGCAAATTTTGGCACATTTAAAACAAACGTATCCGAAAGTGCAGAAGAAGATATGGTGTCAATTCCCCGGAAGGTAGTATCACTTCCGGAACTATCACTCATTTCCAGAATAAAAGTGTTGCCCGAGTTGGTTTGAAAATTCGTATAAAACGGAAGGTTAATCGGGTCTTCGGCGCAATAGAACCGGGGAGAATTATCCCGAAACTCAATGGGAGATTTAAAGTGATTAACAGCGGTGTTCGTGAGCACTACATCTTCAATATCGAAATAAATTCCGGCGCGGTTCTTTACGTATTGTGCGTCCTTAATTTCATCGCGAAGTTTTAAACTAAAGGAGATAAAACCCATGCTGCCGGCTTCATCTTCTTTTTTCGGTGGGAGGTTAATATCACTGAAGGTAAATAGAATTATGTTGTCCTGAATCACATAATTATAAATGTGGCTGGAATGCAAAATTTGTAATGAAGCTGGATCCAGATTTTGCGGCAAAGTGTCGATCACGTTTACTTCTAAAGCGCTGGCCGTTCCTTCATTCTGAAATTGAATGGTATATTTTATTTCTAGGTTATCAACTGTGAAAATGCTATCGGGTTCAGAAGATTTAATGTTTGGGTCGTATGGAGAAACCACAATGAATTTTGCCGAGTCCTGATTGTTTGAAGGGTTTAGATCGACTTTCAATATTGAACTGTCACATTGCACAAAAGACCATAATGAATCTCCGGTTTTAAGACCTTTTGTATTTAAATAAAAGTAATAGCGTTGTATTTGACCTGGAGAGAAATTAGCAATTTTTCTTGAATATAAATCAGAACCTAAGTAATCCCAACCAGAACTGCTTTTTACTGAATCTACAAGTGAGTGTTGAATCTTTGCATAAATTATTATGGTATCAAATTTCTGAACTCCTGGATTACTTACCTCTATTGCTGCATGGCAATCTGATCCTCGTCTTAATTTATTTCCGGTATTGTATGTTATTGCTAATTTAACATCCGGTATGGGTTTTCGAAATAGAAGAAAGTTGTTGGTATAAATCGTTTTGCCAGCAACGAAATTAATCTGAGAGGTTTGAAAACATCTCGATTCATAGCGCGAAGTATCTTGAAGTAATTGAACCGTATAAGTACCCGAGGAATCTAATTGAATGAGAAAGAATCCATTTTCATCGGTGGTAACCGTTTTATTTCCTGGCGTAATTTTTAACATTTGATTTGCTACACCGGATTTAATGACTTGACATGAATCCTTATCGAGGAAGACATTCCCGGCTATTCCTCTTTTAAGTCTTGAGTAAAAATTGAGTTGATAAGAAGAATCCTTCCTCACATATTGTTGAATGCTGTCGCATAGTTCTTCGTACCAAGGCGATGGCATTATTTTAATGTTGTGCATTCCTGTGTCCGAACAAGACTTATACTGGCCGTTTTCGTCGGAATAAACATAGTACAAGGATTTACCATGGATTCCAATTTTACGAATCACACCTAATTTTGATTCACCATTATCAAATGCGCAATTGAGGTTCGTATCATTTTGGATTTGCCCGACAATTTTTGCCTGTTGAACAGAAGTATCGAAATATACACCTATGGTTTTTTGATTTACCGAGCTGGATTTGCATCCGTCATATACCACTCGAACTGGTATCATAAGTGGTTTATTAACAAAATTTGCAAAATTAATTTTGGTTAAATCCAAACAATATGTTGAAGACATGCTTTCTTTTGAAGAACTAATATGTGTGGTAATAGAAACTCCGGGAGGTAATTCTAAATCATAATTTGTGGGTGTTAAGTAGTTAGAACTGCTAGTTTTATATCCTCTGGCGTATATGGAAACACATTGTCCATTTTCAATCAAGCATGGAGTTGTTTTTAATGTATCTGGAGAATTGAGAATGACCTCTGGTGCATCATTAATGTTTTTGACCGGAGAATTAATTTCGAAGATGACTTCTCTCCTTGTCGTGCTAATGACTTTATACGTCCCGGATGAATCTTTTCGCCATTCTTTGACTTCAAAAGTACAAAGAGTTGTTTGTCCACAAGCTGTAGGAGTAAAGATAAGATTACCTAACAACGGATCCAAATAAAGACCTGTTGGGAATTTTACATTGGGATTGATAACGCCGGTTCCCTTAGGATCATAAACTTTTATAGGGCTTAAATAGGTATATGAATATTGGTATTGTACTGGTTTATTCCAACGAGCCATTGGTTGGCCAAACTTGAAAGAAAGTGAATCATTGTCTATATAATCAAAGGCAGCAACACTTGAGTAGACGGGGTTATTGCAATACATTTTAAATGGGAGTTGGCCAAGAAACTGAGGTGAGCTATTTGTAGCACCAAGGCAAACATTAAATGTGGTAAAAGCATAAGAACTATCATTTGTACCAACAACGGTGGTCAGATTTAGACTTTGACAACAAATTTTGGTTTCTACTATGAAATCACAATAAGTCCCGGATCCTAAAAGGGAGTTATAAGGCGATGTGTTAAAATTTATTTTGGCTTCATAAGTCTGTTCTTCAATTGCGGCTCCACCCGTGCAGGATCGATTTGCTATACTACAAACACTTGACACATCTTTGATGGAAACCAATTTTAATGTTATCGAAGATGAACCACTTCCATTTAATTGACGAAGTTTTGGAAAAATCTTGGAAGTAGTTAATGCAATCCCGCCGCAATCAACATAATATTTAAATTGAAAAGTGTAAGACTTGGATGAATCACAAGTGAAGGTGATATGGGATCCTAATATGTGATTTCCAAAACTTTTGATGGGAAATAGTCCAAAAAGTAAAAGGCAAACTATGCCCCAAAACATTTTTAATTTCATAGCTCAGGTGTTGTAACAAATATGATCTAAATCCTGAGATTTATCAATGGTGATGTTTGGCTTGATTGATCTACGATTAAATACTTCTCCGTTAGGATATACCAAGATTGTAAATTGTTTTAGGATCAATGTACCATCTCATTTCTTCTCACTTTTTTCTTGATAAAAAAGTAAGCAAAAAATCAAGTCGGAAAGAAAGCTGCCCAAGCGCCCTTTATCATTTGTTGAAAATCTGGGGAAAGAGGTGTCAAGCACTTTCCCCGATTTTCTACCAAATGACAA